>NZ_CP195158.1:0-1292500 GCF_051200825.1 Formosa sp. A9
ATTAAGAATTCGGACCTTCTGTTAAGGGCGTCCTGTTCTTTAGAGCAGTTTTTGCAATCAATTTTCGGTTGGGAGCTACCCATGCCTTTGGCGCTTAGCCTGTTGGTGTCGATGCCCTTGCTTACGATGTATTGCAGGGTAGCATTGGCCCTTTTTTCCGAGAGTTTGAGGTTGTAGGCTTTATTTCCTTTGGTATCGGTGTGTGAGCGTACCATGATGTCCAGTTCCGGATATTTGTTCATGGCCCTAACGAGTTTATCGAGTTCTGCAGCCCCTTGTGGGGTGATGTCGCTCTTATCGAACTCGAAGTAAATCGGCGCGAGTTTTACCTCGGTTTCGGTAATCATGACCTCTTCGGACTGTAAGGGCGCCTCGATGGTAAGCGTTGCAGTATTATCGGCCTGCACATTAAAACTTGCGGTTTCGTATCCCATTTTGGACACGGTCAGGGTGTAGTTGCCGCACGGGTTTTCAAACTCGGCGTTTCCCAGGGCATCAGAGCTCAGGGTAGCCCCGTTTAGGACCAATTGTGCCCCTGCAATGGGCTGTTGGGTCTTAGCGTCGAAAACCTTGGCAATGGCGTTAAAATTACAAACAGGAGTTGCGCCATAAATATTATCTACCCCGGATCTGTTGGACGCGAAGTAGCCTACCTGTAATCCAGAATTCAAGAACAGTCCGAAGTCATCACTTTTAGAGTTAATTCCCAGTCCCAAATTTATGGCGCTGCCCTTTTTTGACAGGTCGATTTTAAAGATGTCGAGTCCCCCAAGGCCCTGTTTTCCGTTAGAGGCGAAGTACAGGATGTGGTTGTCTCCGATAAAAGGAAAGACCTCCTTGGCAGGGGTGTTTACCTCTGGCCCCAGGTTTTCCGGGGTGCCATAGGTATCCCCGTCAACCGATACCATCCAGATGTCCACATCGCCCATGCCCCCTGGCATATCCGAGGCAAAGAACAGGGTTTTCCCGTCGGCGCTCAAGCTCGGGTGGGTTACGGTGTAGTCCTTACTGTTAAAGGGCAGTGGCTTTATATCGGTCCATTTCCCGTCTACCAGCGTGGCCTTGTACAAGCCCTGTTGCGCCAGTTTCACACTGTTTTTACTAATTTTTTTAAAGGATTTTTCGCTGTGCCCGTCCCTGGAGAAAATAATGGTGTTCCCATCCTGGCTCAGGGTAACCGGCCCATCGTGGTAGGGGGTGTTCAGGCTTTTTACCGGCACGGGATCGGTAAGGGAGCCATCACTGTTTCTAATGGCCTTGTAAATATCCATATACGGGGCATCGGCCCACTGGTCCGCTTTTTTGGCGGCCCCCCTGTTACTGGTAAAATAAAGCTCGTTGTTGTCTGTTAATACCGGACTAAAATCGCTGTTGTCGCTGCTGTTAATGGCCGTATCGTAAACATCAAAAAGTTTTTGGCTGTTGGACAGTTCGGAGACATACCCCGGGTTCTGTACATGTGCAACGGCCCTGCTATCTTCGGGCTGCATGGCGGCAAAGGCCTCCATCTGCGTTTGCGCTCCATTATAGTTCCCCTGTGCCTTCAAGGCCTGGGCATACCTGAAATAGGTTTCAGGATCCTGATCTGTTGTGGTGGCCAGGGCATAGTATTTTGCGGCGTCATCCATCAGGTCCATCTGGTAGTAGGCGTCGGCCAGTTTTTTATAGACATAGGCATCTGCCTGTTTGTTGTCCACGAGTTTTTGGTATGCGGAAGCGGCATCAGCAAATTGGTAGGATTCAAAAAGCTGGTCAGCTTTTTGGGTCTGTCCGTTCTGGGCCACGGAAAAGGTGGTGGTAAGTACGGCACCTAAAAGACAATATATATTTTTCATTTTGATAAGGACATTAAAAAGTTAGAAGAAACGCGGCGAGACCGATACTTTTTTGGCGAAGCTGAAATCGTAAAGGATCATGACCTCGTGGGACCCAGAAGTGTAGGGGTTAAGCTCGGAAGTTACATAGTCGTAGGCATAGCCTATGCGCAGCTGTGGGGTTACGGCAAAGTTTGCCATGGCGCCCACGGAGTCGTCGAGCCTGTAAGTAGCCCCGGCCTCAAACTTGTCGAAGAAGAGGAAGTTTGCCGATAGGTCCAGGGACATTGGCGCATCGAATGCGGACTTTAATAGGAACGACGGCTTGAACTTGGTATTTTCGGATAGGTTGAAGACGTATCCTGCCGATAGGAAATAGTGCATGACATCGGTTCCGTACTTATACTCCTGGCCATTGTCCGTAATATCGAGATAGGTGCTCTTTACCATGTTGGGAATGGAGAAGGAGACATAGTATCTATCGGTATAGTAAAAGATACCTGTACCAAAGTTTAAATGGGTATTCGAGGTGTTCTGGCTAAAGGCCTCGTCGTTGGGATCCGTAACGTGCCCGTTCCCGATATCGGAGAACAGCCCGATGCTCTGGAATGTAGCCCCGGCCTTAAGCCCAAGGGCAAGGTTGTGCCCACCACCCAGATCCAGGGTGTATGAGAAGTCGGCAAAGGCATTGGTTTCCTCTACTGGCCCTATTTTGTCGGACACCAGGGATATCCCGAGCCCGACGTTCTTACCAACGGGGCTGTGCCCGGAGAATGTGGTCGTTCTAGGGGCGTCCTGTACGTTGACCCACTGCGAGCGGTATAGTAGCCCTAGGGAAAGGCCATCCTTAGAGCCGGCATACGCAGGGTTTACGACGTTCATGTTGTACATATACTGGGTGTATTGGGGATCCTGTTGGGCCTTGGCCCCCAGGGAGGCCAAAAGTGCAAAGGCCAGTGCAGTATATAATTGTTTTGTTTTGTTCTTCATTGCTTTAAAATATGTTTTAAGCCCCCTTTCCAAGTTTAGGTAAGGGAAAGGGGCGTATGGTGCTTGGTGCTTAGTGTGCTCTGTTAATATATATCCATCCCGATTCCGAACTGCCGTCCTCTTTCAGTACGCTATAGAAATAGGTAGCATCAGGGAGCTCGTTACCATCGTTTGTCTGTCCGTGCCATTGGTTGGTGTAGTTTCCTTTGAACTCGTATACCAACCTACCGTTACGGTTGTAGATGTATATGGTGTTTACGCCATAACCTGTAAGGTCAAGGCTGTCGTTCTTGCCGTTTCCATCAGGGGATATCCCTCTCGGTACGCCCTTACAGGCGGTACGTTCCACGGTAAATGCCGTTGTGGCCTCACAGTCCCCAAGGGTCACGGTAAGCGCGATCTGGAACGGCGGCGTTAGGTTATAGGCCGTTGCGTACTGTGTGACGTTAAAGGTCTTATCGGATCCGATCAGGTTCCCGCTGGTATCTGTCCAGGCATAGCTGATGCCCTGCTCGTCCAGAGTGTTTGCCGTTAACCAGTATTCTTCGCCGTTACAGTCGCCGGTGATGGCACTATCGATACCATCAAGAACGGTAAGGTCGAAACTGCTGGAGCTTTCAGCGCGGCACTGGCCTAGGTCCTCGGCTATGGTATAGCTAACGGTATAGTTGCCCATGGCACTGTTGGCGATATTGATCTCTCCTGTAAGAGGGTCGATGTCGAGCCCGCTATCCGCTGTAAAGGTCCCCCCGCTGGTGAACCCGTTGCCTGGTATTGGCAGGGCATTGGCACTGGCGGCACAGTAGAGGTTGTTGGCATAGCTAAATTCCGTAATCGGTGTTGAGCTCTGTAGGACCTCTATGGTAACGGAGAACGAACCGTTTTCGTAACAGCTGTCCTCAACGCCTTCGAAGGTGTAGGTTACGGTGTGTGTACCAGGTGTGGCACCGTCCATGGTAATGGCACCCGTAGCCGCATCTATAGCGAGTGTCTCTGAGCTGAAGCTCCCCCCGGTCGTAAAGTTTTCGCTCAGTATAGGCGATACCGATCCAGGTTCCAGTATACAGTAGGTATCCTGCGGGTAGGCAAACTCGGTTATTGCGGCAATGGCCTCGGTAATAGTAATACTGGCGGTATAGCTTCCAGAGCTTGTACAGGTCGTGCTATCTCCGCTATAGGTATAGGTAACCTCATGGGTGCCCATGGTTGCGGTGGATAGATCCACTTCACCGGTCTCAGGGTCTACGCTTAGCGTAGAAGAAGAGAATGTTCCGCCGGTGGCAAATCCATCGATTAGGATTGGCATTGGGTTTTCTGCAGAGGCACAAGTCTCGTTATAGCTGAACTGAAGTTCCGGTGTTACATTGTTTACGTTGACCGCAATCTCGGCACGTGGGCCTTCGCACCCCATGGCATCGGCATAGGCCACATAGAAGTAAAATGTGCCTTCAACGGAAGTATCCGGAGTAGGCGCGGTGCTACTTCCGGTACCACCTACGGCCTGTTGGTACCATACCAAGGAGTAGCCATCAGTAGCGTTAGCCGAAAGTGGCGTGGCGCTCTGGCCCAGGCAGTAGTCTATTGGGGACTGCACCTCTGGGCTATCAGCAATACCGTTATAGGTCATCTCTATCTGGTAGGCACAGTGGCTGGTCTGCCAGGTAAAGGTATAGGTACCTGGATAGGTAAACCCACTGATAGTGGTGGTGTTGCTGTTGGCATCTTCGAAGAGGACCTCCCCAGGGTTGTCCTCGCTGGCGATCCATGTACCGGTACCATTGGCTGTTACCTGTGCCACGGGATCGGTACAGTCTACCTGGCTAGGCGCCGATACGATCTGGTTGTTGGCATATACACGGACATCGTCTAGTAGGTTGCCATTATTATCTGCTCCATTAGGCCTGAATATGAAACGTGTAGTAGTTTGTCCTTCAGGAACTTGATATGCTCCAGAAACTATGCGCCATTGTTGGTCGGCTAAGTGTGTTGTTACCGATACAAATGGACCTTCTGGAGGACCTGCTAAGAGTTCTAATTGATTGCCTTCCCAACGGCCATAATGCGCAAAACTGTATTCTAGTAAGGTAATTTCAGAAGTTTCGAAATCGCGATATAAGCCTTTTATATTAGGATCGTTAGGGTCTATTGGACCTTCATCCATTCGCACTTGAGCTAATTGTCCGCCTTCATAAGGAGAAAAACCAGGTGCATTTAAGGATTCCCACACAAAAACAGAGTTAGAAACTTCTAAATTTTGACGCCATCCAGGAATACTTCTGATGGAAATAATGGTATTAACGCCACTTAGACCTAATAGTACAGGTTCTTCGAAACCACCATTAATAGCCATGTTAAAGCTACAAACATCTTCAGGTGTTTTTACACATAAACTAAATTTATGGATATTAGGTGTTGTACCGCTTAATGTTAGTCGTAATTTATAGTTACTGCCTATGTCTAGTTTAGATGCATACATAGCAACCAATACGTTATCGTAGGTACAGGTTAACTCTTCAAGATTTCCGTTACCATTGTCTTTATATAAAGTCATGATAACGTCTGGATAAGGAGGTTGGCTATTGGCTTCGCCTCTAAAGTTTCCTGTAAAATCTATTAATTCGAAAATATGAATAGAAGATTCCGCTGTAAAACCAAACCATAAGTCGCCTCCATTTACACCTTCACAACTCATGGCTTCTGAAGATGCAGTAGCATTTATAAAAGAGACATTAGTGCTAGATATGCTACAGGTTTCGGTAGAATTAATAGGTAACGTTACGGCATTTGTAATATCGTCGTTGCGAACAAAAGTGTATGGGCCAGCCCAATAGCTAGTATCGTCTTCGCTACAAACTGCTCTTACAAAATATTCGTATGTCACTGCATATGGATCTGTATAATCTGATAGACTTGGAGTATAAGAATTGGTGCTTACCACCGTACCAGAACTTGGTATAGTACCACTGCCCGATGGTTGTAATGCAACTTCCCATTGGGTTTCGTCTGCTCCAGGAGTCCAAGAAAATACAGACGTTTCGCTAACAGTTAAATTGGTTGGTTCTGGACAAGACACTTCGCCACATCTAGAGTAACCAGAGTAAACAGTTGTACGTGGTATTAATCCTTTAGGACTGGTATAAATTATGTTTCCGCTAGGATCGCGTATTTCGAACGAATAATCATCGTATTGCGGAGCATAGGTTCCTACGGTGTCGAAGTATAAAGAGAATTCTACACCATTACACAATAGAACAGCAAATTCTTGAGCTTCTTCATTATCAAAAGGAAAAGTCTGACTAACCGGTTGGTTGTTTTGTGTGAGCTGTAACTCTGCCGATGTATCGGAATCGCTAGTAAGAATTATGGTGTATTGACATAAATTCTCGAAACTACAAAGCGTGATAACTTTTTTTGGACCTGTCCATTCACTTTCGCCAGCGTCGCAAGCAGCTCTTACATAAATGTCGTAAGCGGTAGACGGGGTTAACCCTGTAATAGAAAATGGTATTGCATCTGCTTCAAATAAATATTCAGAATTTGTGCTGCCTACTGGAGCAGGAGATCCTGCTGGTTGTACCGAAATTTCCCAAGGGCCTTCGGTACCGTTGGTATCCCAAGTAATATCTACCGAGGTATCGCTAAGGTTAGATGTAGCAATATTTGTAATTTCCGGACAGTCTGGTATGGCTTCAATATTTACATTGTCTATAACCAAGGTTTGCCCTCGGTAAAGCGCTGTACTGGCAATAAAAGGTACGTGAAAGGCAATATTAATGTCTCCTGAAATACCTTCTGGGAAATTGATGATTTTTACTTTGTACTCGGTATTGTTAATGACTTCGGTATCGGTATTAGAATCGTAAAGTACCGTTGTAAATTGGTCTAAGCCTGTTCCGTTGGTTGATAGAAGTACTTCTAAATCTTCAGAGAAGAAACTATCGTTAACACGGTAGTAGTAGCGTAAACGTTGGTTTTCTGTAATAGTAATGGTTGGCGATATTAACCAGTCTTCGTTTCGGCCATTATGACCTGTAAACATTGCTGCTGCTTGGTCGCCTTCGTAAGGGTAAGAGGCGCTGTTAAGCTCCCAGGTATCTAAATCGTAATTGTCGTCTATAATAGTCCAACAGCTTTCAGACATAGAATCCGAATTAAATGTTTCGTTAAATGGCGCCGTGTAAGGTGTACACAGGGTACTAAATGTTACTGGACCAAACCATTCGCTGGTATCTGTGCCACAATTAGATTGCACATAAAACTCGTAAGCGGTATCTGCTTCTAAATTTGTAGCATTATAAAGACTCTCCGATACGGTTTGATCTGATTGTGAAGGCAGACCTGTACCGGCAGGTTGTAAAATAATATTCCAATCGGTTTCTTGATAACCTGCATCCCAAGTAATATTTGCCGTTGAGGCGGTAACCGTATTTACAGTTAAATTTGAAGGGATTGGGCACGAAGGCGCATCGTGAATACTAACATCGTCTAGGTTTAAATTGGAGTAGCTACCAGTAAATTCTGGTGGCACTCTAAAAGCAATATAAATGGTTCCGTTACCTTCAATTATAGCCGATTTTTCAATGTAGCCGGAATGTGTAAACGTTTCGAAAGGGACTACCACAGTTGTAAAACTTGAAGGGTTACCATTAGTTGTAGAGAGTAATACTTCTAGACCGTGACGTGGCGGAATTAGATTACCCATAATAAATAGTGTTTCTGCGCGGTATTTGTATGTTAACTCTTTAACACCATCTATATTTATAGGAGGTGAAATTAAATACGAATTGGTACCTCCGCCAATTTCGGCTTTAGTTTCCGAAATGCTCCAGGAGCCATTGCTAGTATCCCAACAAAATTTTTGGGTATTTGGATCGTCATCATTAAAACTTTCAAAGAATGGTGCCTCGTAAGAGGTACATAACGTTGTAAAAGTTGTTGGGCCTACCCATCTACTTTGGTCGTCTTCGGCACAATAGGCGCGTACATAAAATTCGTAACGCGTGCCAGGATCTAGATCGGTAAGCATATACGGTGAATTTTGAGTTACTAGAACTCCAGATTCGGTAGGTTCGCCACTGTTAAGTGGTTGTACGGCAATTTCCCATTGGGTTTCTTCGCCGCCTTTATTCCAGAATAACCAAGCCGAAGTTTCGGTGACGTTTAAAACAAACGGATTTAAAGGGTCTGGACAAGTTGGTTTGTCTTCTATTACAACATCATCTATAGAGAATCTTAACGCTGTTTCGGTGTCGTTTGGTTCTACAATCCAAGCAAGGTTTACTTGTCCTGTAACATCGGGTAAATCAATCATAACATCTTGAAACCCTGTGTTGCTAATTGTTGTTTCAGGAATGACTACTGTTGTAAAGTTTTCGACACCAATGCCTGTAGTCGATAATTTTACGGTGTATGTTGATTTTCCTTGAGTGGCACGATGTCTAAAGCGTAAGCGTTTTGGAGAACCATCAAAATTAATTTGAGGCGATATGTATAAATCGTGATTTTTGTTTTGTAATGTTCCCGTTCTAACCGTTGGGTAGCCACCTATAAAAGCCCAAGTATTTCCATCGTTATTAGCATCTATAGTTGTCCAACAAACTTCGGGAGTTTCGTTAGTTGCGGTATTAAAATCTGTCGCATATGGCGTATTAAATACGTCGCATTGTGTTGTAAATGTTATAGGTTTACTCCAAAAGCCAGGGGCACCACTACATAGCGATCTAATATATAAATCGTAAGTTGTGCCGGCTGTTAAACCTGTGTTTATAACATTATTTAAGTTGGTAGTTGTTCTGGTACCCGAACCTGAAGGTTCTCCAGAGCCCGTAGGCACTACAGCATATTCCCATGCATTGGCATAACCACCAATATTATCCCATGAAAATGTAGCGCTGGTTTGGGTTAAACTATGGTAGGTTGCTGTACTTGGTGGTGCACATGTTGGAGCAAATAATTCGAGTTCAAAACAAATACCAGCTCCAGGCGATAGTTCTGAAGACACAACAATAATATACGTATTTCCAGCTTTAACCTCGAAATTGTTAATGGATTTAGGATCGAAACCATCTACAGTTGCTACACCTGCTAAACAGTTTACACCTACATTAGGGCAGCTGTCGTATATTAATACCGAACTTCTGGAATTGTAACAGTTATTAGAACTGTCTCCTCCATTAAAAGTAGTTTGTGTAAGACTTAATAATGCATCGGCTGTAGGAGTGTAAGATAGGAAAATTTTATTGCCACGTAAGTAGTTGGTATTCGCATTACCGCCCTCTATACAATTTGTTCCAGTGGTACTGTAAGAAAGGTTTTCGTTAACCCAGTTGGCTAAATTGTCTTCAAGAACATAAGGTGTGCTAGAAATATCCGGAACTTCTAGAGGGTATTCGCAACTTAAACCATAGGTTAAGGTTTTAAAAGTAAACGGACCTGCCCAAGAACTTTTAGAGGTATTATCGCAAATGGCTGCAATGTAAACATCAAATTCGGTATCGTCGTCTATGTTGTCTAGTGTATAGCTGTTGCCAGTTACTTCTATACCAGATTCAGCAGGGGTGCTGCCTTCAGGAATAATTTGTATTTCAAAATTAGTAGCACTAGGGTGCGACCAACTTACTTGTGCGCCATCAACAGAAATGTCTTCAATGGTTACAGAAGTAGGGTCTACGGTAGGGCAAGTTTCTACAACAGCAAAATCGTCTATAAACCATTCGTCGCCAGATGGTGTTGCAGTAGTTTGTGTGTTTATAGCAACAAAAGCCAGATATACTTGAAATCCTGCTGGTAAGTCTGGAAGTTTAATTACTTTCTTTTCGTATTGGGTTTGTTCGTCTAGATTTAAATTACTTTCCGTGTAGGTTTGTAAAGTAGTATTAAAACCATTAATATCTGGTTGCGTTGCGGTAGATAAACGCACTTCGTAAGTAGCGCCTAAATCGGTTTCGCTGCCTTGTTTGGTGTAAAAATGAATTTCGCCACTTTCTGGAACTGTAAACTGCGGCGTTACTAAAAAGTATTGTGCCGTATTGTTTTGTCCAATATTGTCTGAAGCAGGATTTACAGAAACCGCATTAGTGGCATTATAACCATCGGTTGTCGGGCTCCATTGCGTATTGGCATTCGATGTTCGGATTTGGGTCCAAGTAGACGGAATGCCAGAATCGAAAGATTCCGCTATTTGGGCCTGTGCGGATGGCATATAAAGTAAAGCGCAAACAACTGTTAGTGAAAAACAGAATAAAGCTTTGTTCTTAAACGAAGACTGTACTTTTCGTTTAAGAAAATTATTGCAATTCGCAATAATTAAGAGTAATGGGTGCTTCATGTTCAATGGTATCGATTAGTATTGATTTTAGCTCTAAAATAACTACTGTACTATTATATATAAAGGAGAGGGCTTTGCTATTTGCTGAAAATTAAAAAGCAAAAAACATATATATAATGTTGATTTGCAATGCGTTATTATTGATTTTTAAAAATATGAAAGGAATTTATAACGATTGGTTTTTAGTAGGAATATGCTTATTTAAAATAGCGTTAAGTGTTGCTTTTCTTTCTAAAGCAGATAAAAATGATGGCGTTAGAATGCTGAGAATTGTTTTGATATTAGATTGATAAAAAAAATCTGTGCTATAAAAATAACACAGATTTTGTATAAGGATTTGGGGATTGGTTGGGGTTAACGTTTTAAGGTAAAATGCGATTTTAATACTTTCGCCACTCCATCAACTTCATAATTCAAAATAAACCAATAATCGTCCGAAGGTAGGTTTTGGCCTTTAAAAGTACCGTCCCATCCTACGCTCGAAGGTTTCACGTAGGCGAGTAGTTTGCCGTAGCGGTCGAAAATTGTAATGTTGGCTTGGGTTTGATTGTCAATGGCAGAAACATTCCAAGTATCGTTATAGCCATCATTGTTTGGTGTAAAAAACTTAGGGAAATCTACCACGCGAACATCTTCAATAACCAATACCTCGCAAGGGGCAAATTCCGAAGTACGGTCGTATACATAAACCGTATGTACACCACCAGAAACATTTGTAAATACACCGCCATTATCTACAATTGGGCCATCATCCATCTGAAACCAGTAATCGCCATAACCTTCTACTACAATTTTTACTGTAGGATGCGACGAAAACATTGCAGGTTGCGATACACTCACTAATGAAGCTTGCCCAGATTTTAATACTGTAAACGCGTCACTTGTACCTCCGTTGCAAATATTGGTTGGGGTACGTTCGGTTATAGCTACGGTATAATCGCCAGGAGCATCGGTGTTAATAACGAGTGAACCATCATTTTCGTTAGCAATTTCGTTACCGTTTAAATACCAGGTGTATATATAATTGGGGTCTTGTAAATCGCTTACTAAGGTAATTTCGTTTTTAACCTCTTGGGTATTAAAATCTACACATAAGGTATTTATACCGTCTGCCGACGAAATAACAGGTTGTAAAATTGGGTAGACTACAAGCTCTGCCGTTGTTGTAGCATAACAATCGAGTGTGTTGTTTGTATTGTCTACACGTATATATAATGTTTGATTAAAGGCTGTAGTATTTGTAAAATTTGATGGATTAGAAATGGCATTAGTACCGTTTTCGGCATCTGTTTCCGAAAGGTAATACGTAACATTTAGAGAATTGGAGTTTTGTTCGTTTAGGATTTCAGAATCCAATATGGTTAAATCCATAGTTGTAAAACCATCGTTAGTATTGTCTGTATCGCATATTTCTAAAGGTAATGGCGTGTTGGCTATAGGTTTGTCTTCTACAACAAGGTCTATCGGAAAAATAGCATCGCAGCCCGATACTTTATGAGAGATACTAACGTAAATTGTTTGATTGTATGGTGTTGTATTCGTATACGGATTAGAAGTTATGGGTTGTGATGCTGCTGCATCGGTATAAAAAGTGACATTATAATCGGCTTCTGGTTGCGAAGTACCTAAAATGTTTGGTATTTCGGCAATAAGGTCAAAAGGATAATACCCGTCGTTAGTGTCGGTACACACTTTAAGAAAATCTAATTCCGAACTAGCAATTGGTATAATAACAATATCCAGAGTAACCACATCTGCACATTGTCCTTCATCTGGTGTAAAAGTGTAAGTAGTGGTTTGGGTATTGTCTAGAGCAGGACTCCAAGTACCGATAATGCCATTGTTAGATGTTGTTGGAAGTGCGGTTAAGGTTTGTCCTTCGCACACAGAATTTATAGGTGTAAATTCAGGGATAACGATAGGGTTTACAATGATTTCTAAAGTAAAACTAGTAGCACATTGTCCTGCATCAGGCGTAAAGGTATATGTTGTGGTTTGTGTATTGTCTAGAGCAGGGCTCCATGTACCAGTAACACCATTGTTGGATGTTGTTGGTAAATCTGTTAGAGAATCACCTGCACAAATTGGTGCAATAGCATCAAAAACAGGATTGAGGTTTGGTGTAACCTGAATATTTAATGTTACCGTTGCTGCACATTGCCCCGCATCAGGCGTAAAGGTATATGTTGTGGTTTGAGTATTGTCCAAGGCTGGACTCCAAGTACCAGTAACACCGTTGTTGGATGTTGTAGGTAGTGCTGTTAAAGTAGCGCCTTCACAAATAGGGTTTACAGCATCAAAAGTTGGGGTAATGCCCACTTTTACTTCAATGGTCATGGTGTAAGGTGCTGCACATTGTCCTGCATCAGGGGTAAAGGTATACGTTGTGGTTTGGGTATTGTCTATAGCTGGGCTCCAACTACCTGTAATACCATTATTGGATGTTGTTGGGAGTGCTGCTAGCGATTCTCCTACGCAAATAGCATCAACAGGATCGAAGGTTGGTGTGGTGGCTGGAGTAACGGTAACAGTAATTTCTTCGGCAAGTTCTGTTTTACAGGCTTTTTCTCCATTACTCATAACAGCTATTTCTACTAATTTAATAGTTAAATCTTCTGTTGGAGTTAAAGTGAGTTCTGCTTTTCCAGTGTCGTCGATATCTATGGTTTCATAGGGTTCGCCGTTGTTGTTAATATCATAAAGAACAGTAGTATTTGGAGTGCCTTCTATAGTGAAAGTTACTGATTCGGAAGTACAAATATTAGTGTTTGAGACTGTGAAATTAAACAGTTCGGGGATATCGGTAACTATTAAATTAAATTCGGTAAGATCGTAACACGATGTTTTTTTTGAAGTTACTTTGGCATAAATCTTTTCAGGTGAAGTTTTGTTCGCATAGAAGCTAGGAAGCGCATTAGTTTCATCCATTGCGTCTGCTAATGAAGGATAAAAGGTAACGTCGTTGTTAGTTAAATCGTCTGTAATTAATGTTTTGATGCTGTTGAAATCAAAGAGTCCAATACCATTATTACTACTACATGTTTTTATGTCTTCTATTTGGTTAGCTTCAGGAGTCGGAGGGAAAGCACCTGTACCTTGTGTTGCAGTACCCGTCCACTCTATCTTAAATCCACCATCGCCATGTGGTCGGTCTATGGCAATATAATAGTGTTCTCCAGCTTTTACTTGTAGCCAATGTACGTAGCCGTTTCCACTGGCTCCAGGTCCAGATTGTGTTAATGTTGTACTGCCATTAATACCAGTATGGTTATTGGAAAGCCCTGCTGATTCGGGGTTAGTGGTTGCACAACGAATAGGAGTGCCTAAGTTGTCGCAAGGTCTATCGGGACCGAACACCCAAAAGTCGTAATCTACACTAATATCAGTATCATTCGGAATTAAATCAAATCCTAATTCTCCGTCTTGAACAATTTCAATTTTCATCCAAAGCGAATGGTGTTCAAAACCACCACAATTGTTTATTTCGAATACGTCTCCAGAGCCTTCTACATTGGTTTCGAAATTGCCATTACCACATACCGTAATGGCGCCTACGCAGTCGTTCAATTGTTCTTGTGCTGTGAGATTGGTCGTGGCAAAAGTGAGTGTGGCTATAAAAAGTAAATATTTGTAAAAGTTCATAGGGGAAAATTTTCAATTTTTTGTAAAACCATGACCAATCTTTCTTTTGAAATTTATGATCATGGTTTATAGTGATTTTAACACATTAAGACAAATATTATTTGACGATTAAGAATTCGGACCTTCTGTTAAGAGCGTCCTGTTCTTTTGAGCAGTTTTGGCAGTCAATTTTCGGCTGGGAGCTTCCCATGCCTTTGGCGCTTAGCCTGTTGGTGTCGATGCCCTTGCTTACGATGTATTGCAGGGTAGCATTGGCCCTTTTTTCCGAGAGTTTGAGGTTGTAGGCTTTATTTCCTTTGGTATCGGTGTGTGAGCGTACCATGATGTCCAGTTCCGGATATTTGTTCATGGCCCTAACGAGTTTATCGAGTTCTGCAGCCCCTTGTGGGGTGATGTCGCTCTTATCGAACTCGAAGTAAATCGGCGCGAGTTTTACCTCGGTTTCGGTAATCATGACCTCTTCGGACTGTAAGGGCGCCTCGATGGTAAGCGTTGCAGTATTATCGGCCTGCACATTAAAACTTGCGGTTTCGTATCCCATTTTGGACACGGTCAGGGTGTAGTTGCCGCACGGGTTTTCAAACTCGGCGTTTCCCAGGGCATCAGAGCTCAGGGTAGCCCCGTTTAGGACCAATTGTGCCCCTGCAATGGGCTGTTGGGTCTTAGCGTCGAAAACCTTGGCAATGGCGTTAAAATTACAAACAGGAGTTGCGCCATAAATATTATCTACCCCGGATCTGTTGGACGCGAAGTAGCCTACCTGTAATCCAGAATTCAAGAACAGTCCGAAGTCATCACTTTTAGAGTTAATTCCCAGTCCCAAATTTATGGCGCTGCCCTTTTTTGACAGGTCGATTTTAAAGATGTCGAGTCCCCCAAGGCCCTGTTTTCCGTTAGAGGCGAAGTACAGGATGTGGTTGTCTCCGATAAAAGGAAAGACCTCCTTGGCAGGGGTGTTTACCTCTGGCCCCAGGTTTTCCGGGGTGCCATAGGTATCCCCGTCAACCGATACCATCCAGATGTCCACATCGCCCATGCCCCCTGGCATATCCGAGGCAAAGAACAGGGTTTTCCCGTCGGCGCTCAAGCTCGGGTGGGTTACGGTGTAGTCCTTACTGTTAAAGGGCAGTGGCTTTATATCGGTCCATTTCCCGTCTACCAGCGTGGCCTTATACAAGCCCTGTTGCGCCAGTTTCACACTGTTTTTACTGATTTTTTTAAAGGATTTTTCGCTGTGCCCGTCCCTGGAGAAAATAATGGTGTTCCCATCCTGGCTCAGGGTAACCGGCCCATCGTGGTAGGGGGTGTTCAGGCTTTTTACCGGCACGGGATCGGTAAGGGAGCCATCACTGTTTCTAATGGCCTTGTAAATATCCATATACGGGGCATCGGCCCACTGGTCCGCTTTTTTGGCGGCCCCCCTGTTACTGGTAAAATAAAGCTCGTTGTTGTCTGTTAATACCGGACTAAAATCGCTGTTGTCGCTGCTGTTAATGGCCGTATCGTAAACATCAAAAAGTTTTTGGCTGTTGGACAGTTCGGAGACATACCCCGGGTTCTGTACATGTGCAACGGCCCTGCTATCTTCGGGCTGCATGGCGGCAAAGGCCTCCATCTGCGTTTGCGCTCCATTATAGTTCCCCTGTGCCTTCAAGGCCTGGGCATACCTGAAATAGGTTTCAGGATCCTGATCTGTTGTGGTGGCCAGGGCATAGTATTTTGCGGCGTCATCCATCAGGTCCATCTGGTAGTAGGCGTCGGCCAGTTTTTTATAGACATAGGCATCTGCCTGTTTGTTGTCCACGAGTTTTTGGTATGCGGAAGCGGCATCAGCAAATTGGTAGGATTCAAAAAGCTGGTCAGCTTTTTGGGTCTGTCCGTTCTGGGCCACGGAAAAGGTGGTGGTAAGTACGGCACCTAAAAGACAATATATATTTTTCATTTTGATAAGGACATTAAAAAGTTAGAAGAAACGCGGCGAGACCGATACTTTTTTGGCGAAGCTGAAATCGTAAAGGATCATGACCTCGTGGGACCCAGAAGTGTAGGGGTTAAGCTCGGAAGTTACATAGTCGTAGGCATAGCCTATGCGCAGCTGTGGGGTTACGGCAAAGTTTGCCATGGCGCCCACGGAGTCGTCGAGCCTGTAAGTAGCCCCGGCCTCAAACTTGTCGAAGAAGAGGAAGTTTGCCGATAGGTCCAGGGACATTGGCGCATCGAATGCGGACTTTAATAGGAACGACGGCTTGAACTTGGTATTTTCGGATAGGTTGAAGACGTATCCTGCCGATAGGAAATAGTGCATGACATCGGTTCCGTACTTATACTCCTGGCCATTGTCCGTAATATCGAGATAGGTGCTCTTTACCATGTTGGGAATGGAGAAGGAGACATAGTATCTATCGGTATAGTAAAAGATACCTGTACCAAAGTTTAAATGGGTATTCGAGGTGTTCTGGCTAAAGGCCTCGTCGTTGGGATCCGTAACGTGCCCGTTCCCGATATCGGAGAACAGCCCGATGCTCTGGAATGTAGCCCCGGCCTTAAGCCCAAGGGCAAGGTTGTGCCCACCACCCAGATCCAGGGTGTATGAGAAGTCGGCAAAGGCATTGGTTTCCTCTACTGGCCCTATTTTGTCGGACACCAGGGATATCCCGAGCCCGACGTTCTTACCAACGGGGCTGTGCCCGGAGAATGTGGTCGTTCTAGGGGCGTCCTGTACGTTGACCCACTGCGAGCGGTATAGTAGCCCTAGGGAAAGGCCATCCTTAGAGCCGGCATACGCAGGGTTTACGACGTTCATGTTGTACATATACTGGGTGTATTGGGGATCCTGTTGGGCCTTGGCCCCCAGGGAGGCCAAAAGTGCAAAGGCCAGTGCAGTATATAATTGTTTTGTTTTGTTCTTCATTGCTTTAAAATATGTTTTAAGCCCCCTTTCCAAGTTTAGGTAAGGGAAAGGGGCGTATGGTGCTTGGTGCTTAGTGTGCTCTGTTAATATATATCCATCCCGATTCCGAACTGCCGTCCTCTTTCAGTACGCTATAGAAATAGGTAGCATCAGGGAGCTCGTTACCATCGTTTGTCTGTCCGTGCCATTGGTTGGTGTAGTTTCCTTTGAACTCGTATACCAACCTACCGTTACGGTTGTAGATGTATATGGTGTTTACGCCATAACCTGTAAGGTCAAGGCTGTCGTTCTTGCCGTTTCCATCAGGGGATATCCCTCTCGGTACGCCCTTACAGGCGGTACGTTCCACGGTAAATGCCGTTGTGGCCTCACAGTCCCCAAGGGTCACGGTAAGCGCGATCTGGAACGGCGGCGTTAGGTTATAGGCCGTTGCGTACTGTGTGACGTTAAAGGTCTTATCGGATCCGATCAGGTTCCCGCTGGTATCTGTCCAGGCATAGCTGATGCCCTGCTCGTCCAGAGTGTTTGCCGTTAACCAGTATTCTTCGCCGTTACAGTCGCCGGTGATGGCACTATCGATACCATCAAGAACGGTAAGGTCGAAACTGCTGGAGCTTTCAGCGCGGCACTGGCCTAGGTCCTCGGCTATGGTATAGCTAACGGTATAGTTGCCCATGGCACTGTTGGCGATATTGATCTCTCCTGTAAGAGGGTCGATGTCGAGCCCGCTATCCGCTGTAAAGGTCCCCCCGCTGGTGAACCCGTTGCCTGGTATTGGCAGGGCATTGGCACTGGCGGCACAGTAGAGGTTGTTGGCATAGCTAAATTCCGTAATCGGTGTTGAGCTCTGTAGGACCTCTATGGTAACGGAGAACGAACCGTTTTCGTAACAGCTGTCCTCAACGCCTTCGAAGGTGTAGGTTACGGTGTGTGTACCAGGTGTGGCACCGTCCATGGTAATGGCACCCGTAGCCGCATCTATAGCGAGTGTCTCTGAGCTGAAGCTCCCCCCGGTCGTAAAGTTTTCGCTCAGTATAGGCGATACCGATCCAGGTTCCAGTATACAGTAGGTATCCTGCGGGTAGGCAAACTCGGTTATTGCGGCAATGGCCTCGGTAATAGTAATACTGGCGGTATAGCTTCCAGAGCTTGTACAGGTCGTGCTATCTCCGCTATAGGTATAGGTAACCTCATGGGTGCCCATGGTTGCGGTGGATAGATCCACTTCACCGGTCTCAGGGTCTACGCTTAGCGTAGAAGAAGAGAATGTTCCGCCGGTGGCAAATCCATCGATTAGGATTGGCATTGGGTTTTCTGCAGAGGCACAAGTCTCGTTATAGCTGAACTGAAGTTCCGGTGTTACATTGTTTACGTTGACCGCAATCTCGGCACGTGGGCCTTCGCACCCCATGGCATCGGCATAGGCCACATAGAAGTAAAATGTGCCTTCAACGGAAGTATCCGGAGTAGGCGCGGTGCTACTTCCGGTACCACCTACGGCCTGTTGGTACCATACCAAGGAGTAGCCATCAGTAGCGTTAGCCGAAAGTGGCGTGGCGCTCTGGCCCAGGCAGTAGTCTATTGGGGACTGCACCTCTGGGCTATCAGCAATACCGTTATAGGTCATCTCTATCTGGTAGGCACAGTGGCTGGTCTGCCAGGTAAAGGTATAGGTACCTGGATAGGTAAACCCACTGATAGTGGTGGTGTTGCTGTTGGCATCTTCGAAGAGGACCTCCCCCGGGTTGTCCTCGCTGGCGATCCATGTACCGGTACCATTGGCGCTTACCTGTGCCACGGGATCGGTACAGTCAACCTGGCTAGGTGCTGATACGATCTGGTTGTTGGCATATACACGGACATCGTCTAGTAGGTTGCCTATGGTTTCTGTAGATTCGGCAGCTCTAAAAATAAAGCGGGTGGTGTCTTGTCCTTCAGGAACTTGATATGCTCCAGAGATAAGTTCCCAAGACCAACCGCCTAGATTTTCGGTCACTAAGGCATATGGTCCTTCTTTAGGGCCTGCCCATAGTTCAATTCTTCCACCTTCAAATCTAGTATAATGTCTGAAACTGTATTCTAGTAAGGTGATTTCAGAAGTGTCGAAATCGCGATATAGGCCTGTAATATTTCCTGCGCTAGGATTTGCATTTTCGTCGTAAGTTAACTGTACGCATTGTCCGCCTTCGTATGGGTGAAAACCTGGAGCGTTAATACCTAACCACATAAAAAGATAATTGTTTTCGCTAAGGTTTTGTCTCCATCCAGGTACGACTTCTAAGCTGGTAATATTACGAACCGCATTAAATTCTGTCGCTACAGGTTCTTCAAACCCACCGTTTACGGCAAAATTAAAATCGCATAAATCGCTAGGTGTGGTAGCACATAAATTAAAGGTTCTAAAATGCTCGTTATCGCTATTTAAGGTTAAGCGCATTTTGTAGTTTTCGCCAGAAATTAATTTTGAAGCATGCATGGCAACCAATACATTGTCGTAGGTACACACGATTTCTTCTAACGAATTTCCAAGGTCTTTGTATAACGTCATGGTTATTGAAGGGAAAGGCATTTCTCCACTTGTGTAGTAGAAATTACCTTGGAAGCCTTTAATTTCGAAAATATGCGCAGACGATTTTGCTGTAAAATTGAACCAAACGTCGCGTTGGTTTTCGCCTTCACAGCTCATAGCTTCTGGAGATACAGAGGCGTTAATGAAGGTGATTTCGGATGCCATTTCTATACAACTATCGCTATCGTTTATAGGTAGATTTATAGCTGTAGAAGCATCGTCGTTACGAACAAATACATACGGTCCTGCCCAATAACTACTTTCGTTTTCGTTACAAACAGCTCTTACAAAATACTCGTAAGTTGCAGCATTTGTATTTCTATAATCGGCTTCTGTTGGTATGTAAGATGGTGAGCTTACAAGTATTCCAGATTGTGGTACTGTACCGTTATTAAGCGGTTGGATAGCAACTTCCCATTGGGTTTCGTCGCCAGCTGGTGTCCACGATAATTCGGTAGTGGCACTAGCTGTTAAATCGGTAGGTTGCGGACAAGCAACCTCGCCACAAATTGTCATCCCCGAATAAATGGTACGTTTAGGGGTCATTCCAGATTCTGGACTTGAGTACACCAGATTGCCATCGTGGTCTAAAATATCGACTTTAAAGTTTTGATATTGTTCAGCATTGCTTCCGATAGTCCAGAAGTAGGCAGAAAATTCTGTACCATTACACAGGTTAACAATAAACTCTTCCTGCTCTTGATTTCTTCCAAAATATAGTGTTTGGGTTATTTGATTGTTTTGTGATATTTGCAATTCTGATGATAAACCATAATCTGATGATAATACAAAGGTGTATTGACATAAGTTGTCGAACGGACATTTGGTTATAACCTCTAAAGGATCTGACCATGCACTGAAAGTATCGCTACAAACCGAACGCACATACACATTGTAAATTGTAGATGCTGTAAGTCCTGTTATAGTAAAGGGATTTGTTGTTGCTTGGTATAAGTATTCTTCGGCAACATCGCCAGTAGGAGCAGGCTCGCCTTCGGGTAGTACAGCGATTTCCCAAGGGCCTTCGCTTCCATTGTTTTCCCAAGTAGCTTCAATTGTTGTATCGGTAATGTTTACAGTAGTTATGTTAGTGGGTTCGGTACAATCGTCTGCATCTTCAATAAATACATTGTCTATTAAAAGCATTTGGCCTTTAGACGGCCCTCCTGTTGGAGCATAAGGAATGTGGAAAGCAATGTTGATGTCTCCTGTTATACCTTCTGGGAAATTAATGACTTTTACTTTGTATTCGGTATTGTTAATGTCTATCGGGTCGTCGTTAGAGTCGTATAACACAGTGGTAAACTGACTCACTTCTGGTCCGTTAGTAGACAATAGTATTTCGAGGTCTTCTTTGTAATAATCGTCGTAAACACGGTAGTAGTAACGTAAACGTTGATTTTCTGTAATTGTAATGGTAGGCGATATTAACCAGTCGTCTGTTTGGCCCTGTTTACCTGTAAATACAGCAGCAGATTGGTCGCCTTCGTACATTAAAAAGGCATTGTCGGTATCCCAAGTATCTAAATCGCCATTTTGATCGATAACTGTCCAGCAGCTTTCGGTTTGAGAATCGGAATCGAAGCTTTCAAAAAACGGTGTAGTTATAGGAGAACAACTTGTTTTAAATTCGAGCGGCCCGAACCATTCGCTGGTGCCATTGTTAGTACAAACCGATTGTACATAAAATTCGTAAGCCGTATCTGGTGTTAGGTTTTCTGCGGTATAGGTTGTACTGGTTACAGCAATACCTTCGCCGTTTGCTGGAGTTTGTCCTCCTGCTTCTTGTACCACGACGTTCCATGCTTCTTCTTGATATCCAGTAGTCCAAGAAAAGCTTGCTGTGGTATGCCCTAAACTTTCTAAGTTTAAATTGCTAGGGATTGGACAAGGTGGTGCATCGGTAATGCTTACATCGTCTATATTTAATACTGTGGCAGATCCGGAGAAGTCTTCTGGAACTTTAAATGCAACGAAAATAGTACCGTTTCCTTCAATAATTACAGATTTTTCGATGTAACCTGAATGGCTGAACGTTTCGCCAGGTACAATAACTTGATTAAAGCTTGATGGGTTACTATTTGTTGTAGACATAAGCACTTCTAAACCATGACGAGCTGGAGTTACAGAACCTAACCATTCTAATTTTTCGGCACGGTATTTAAACGATAGTTGCTTAGCGCCTTCAATAGTTATGGCAGGCGTAATTAAGTAACTGGATTTGTCGCTACCGCTAAGCTCGGTATGCGTGTTTGTCATAGCCCAACCGCCAGTAGGTTGCCAACAATATTTTTGAGTGTTTTCGTCGGTATCATCAAAACTTTCTACAAAAGGTGTGTCGTACGATACACAAGTGGTTTGAAAGTTAGAAGGACCTACCCAGAAACTTTGGTCGTTGTCTGCGCAATAAGCACGAACATAAAATTCGTAACGTGTGCCAGGCTCTAAGTCAGTAAGCATGTATGGTGCATTTTGAGATACTAAGATACCGCTACCTGTTGGCTCGCCCGTACCTTGTTCTTGCACCACAAGTTCCCATTGGGTTTCGCTGCCTCCTTTGGTCCAGAATAACCAAGCCGAAGTTTCGGTGACATTTAGGCTGAATAGGTTAGTAGGTACAGGACAAGTAGGTACATTTTCTACAGTAACATCGTCTATAGCAAATCTAAAAGCAGTTTCCTGTGTATTAGGTTGTACTACAAAAGCAATGTTTACATCTCCTACAATGTCTTCTGGAATTTCGATTAGTACCGATTGGAACGAAGTATTGCTAATTTGTGTTTCTGGCACTAAAGTGGTGGTGAAATTTTCGACACCAATTCCTGTAGTCGATAATTTAACGGTGTAACTAGAAATACCACGAGTAGCTCTAAAACTGTATAGTAATTGTTTGGCTGTACCATCGAAATGTAAACGAGGCGATACAAAATAATCGTGATTTTGATTTTGAGCCGTTTCTGTGAGTATAGTAGGGTAGCCTCCTATATAATTCCAAGTAGTGCCATCGTTGTTGGCGTCTAAAACAGTCCAACAAGCTTCAGGAGTATCGTTGGTAGCTGTAGCAAAATTGGTGGTATATCTGCCATCTATTGTTTCGCATTGGGTTGTAAAAGCAAACGGTTCGCGCCAATCGCCCCCATTTTGATCGCATACAGAGCGAATATAAAAATCGTAAGCTGTACCAGGTTGTAAACCTGTGTTTATTACATTGTTGGTGTTGTTGCTTGTAGTTGAAATACCGCTGGTAGGGGCCCCAGATCCAGAAGGAACAATGGCATACTCCCAAGAATTCGCAAATCCACCTTCGTTATCCCAAGACAATGTAATACTGTCTTTGGTAAGGCTATGATACGTAATCTCGTTTGGAGGTGCACACGGTGCGCTTTTAATTTCTAAATTGAAACAAATACCTGCAGTAGAAATAAGTTCTGATGATACTAGAATCATGTAAGTATTTCCTGCTTCTACTAAAAAGTTTTTAATAGTGGCAGGAGTAAAACCTTCTGTTGTGATAACACCAGCAAGACAACTAACCCCAACATTTTCGCAGCCATCGTAAATTAAAAGGGAGCTTCGTCCATTATAACATTGGTTGGTGCTGTTCCCACCAGTAAGTGTTGTTTGTGTTAAGTTGATTAAACCATCTTCTTCCGGAGTGTATGCAATAAAAACTTTGTCTCCGTTTAAATAATTGGTATTACCAGAACCAGTAATACAATTAGAACCTGCTGTAGTGTAAGTAACAGCATTATTTACCCAATTAGATAAGTTGTCTTCTAAAACATAAGGTGTACTAAGGTCTGTAAGTTCTATCGGGTAATCGCAACTCATACCGTAACGTAAGGTTTTAAAACTTACAGGGCCTGTCCATGTACTTTTCGAGCTATTGTCGCAAATGGCAGAAAGGTAGATATCGAATTCGGTATTGCTGTCTAAGTTTTCTAGTTGGTAAGAGGTTCCTGTAATTTGTATACCTGACTCGGCAGGAGTGCCCCCTTGTGGTAAAATTTGGATTTCGAATTGGTTTGCAGAAGGGTGTGTCCATTCTACCAAAGCTTCACTAACTGTAATGTCGCTAATGCTTATGGTGGTGTCATCAACCGTAGGGCAGCTTTCTACAACTGCAAAATCATCTATAAACCATTCGTCTCCCGAAGGCGTGGCTCCTGTTTGTGTATTTTTAGCTACAAATGCCAGATACACTTGAAAACCTGCAGGTAGCTCTGGGAGTTTAATAACCTTTTTCTCGTATTCGGTTTGTTCGTTAAGGTTTAAATTACTTTCGGTGTAGGTTTGTAAGGTGGTATTAAAACCGTTAATGTCGGGTTGCGTTGCTGTAGACAGGCGCACTTCGTAAGTAGCTCCTAAATCGGCTTCGTTACCTTGTTTGGTGTAAAAATGTATTTCGCCATTTTCTGGAACTGTAAACTGGGGTGTTACCAGAAAATATTGCGCCGTATTGTCTTGCCCAATATTGTCTAATGCAGGATTTACAGAAACGGCATTAGTGGCATTATAGCCATTGGTTGTAGCGCTCCATTGTGTGTTGGCATTCGAGGTACGGATTTGAGTCCAAGTAGACGGAATGCCATTCTCGAAGTTTTCCGAAACTTGAGCTTGCGAATGGTTAAAAAAGGCTAACGAAAACGCAAGCGCTAAAACAAAATGCCAGCTGCTAATATTGCGCTGGAATTGCTTTGTTTTTGAATGATAAAAGAGATTGTGTTTTGCTGTAAAATTATACAGCAGTTTTCTCAGGTTCGACATTTTTTGGGATAATTAGGATTGTATTCCAAATTAACCACACTTGCTTTAATATTAAAAGTACTATACTTTGCGTTTTGCTGAAAATTTAAAAGATAAAAAAACTTATAATTAATTGTTGTTTAGTTACTTAAGATTAAAATGTTTTATGAAGTGGTTGAAGCGTTGAATTTAATATCTTGTAAGTTTTTCACGCGTTTTTGTAAGGTGTTGATGGTTTTTTTGTTGCGTTTTAACAAGAAAAATACTATTAAAAGAAATAGTGTAACACCAGAAATTATCCATTGAATGTAATACACCAATTGCGATTCTAAGGTTTCAATTTGTTCGGTTTGGTTAAGGTGTATTTGGTCTAAAGAATCGCTAATGGAATTGCGTTCGGATTCTTTAATTTTTTGTTGTGTCTTTAAAAATAAGTCAAAATATTTTTGGTAATCGTCCCATTGGTTTAAGGCCAAATACGTTTCGTAAAGCCCTTTGTAAAGCCCTAAATTTAATATTAAATCGCCAACCTTACTAGAGCGTTTCAAACCATCGTGAAGCAGTGTTGTGGCCATATTGTAATCGCCTTCTAACATATATACTTCTGCTAAGCCTTTTTGAGCAAAGGCTATTAAACTAGCGGCATCGGCATCTTTGCCATAAGTTATGGCCTTATTAAAGTTAATTTTAGCTTCGTTGTAATTGGCTTGTAATGTATTGCAATTACCCATATTGTAAAACACAATACTTAAATTGGTGTAGTAGCTATTGTTACTAATAGATAAGAATTCTGCAATGCTTTTGTTGAAATAGTCTAAAGCAATATCGCAGTTTAAATTCTCTTTGTAAATAAAACCTTTTACAGCGTAACTGTTGGCTAAAAATTTACGTACGGGATCGTGTTTTGGGTAAAGACTTGTAAGGTGTTCTGTTTTTTCGATATACTCTAAAGACTTGTCATAAATTTTAAGCTGTTGGTATATGGTGCCCATTCTAAACATAATCTCTATTTGTAACGTAGGCTCGTTAATTGTTTTAGACAAAGAATTTGCTTTTTCTATATATTCTAAAGCTTGTTGGTAATCTCTCTTAGAGGTGTAAGCCAACGACACCAACATAAGGGCTTTTACACGTGTTTTTTGCGTATAGTTATTATTGTCGTAAATAGAATTCCCCAGCGTTATTGCATCGTCTGGATTTTCGTAAACACTATTAAAACTTGAGTTTATAGTGGCATCGATATCTTGAATGCTGCCATTATCGGCTGCCAGTACTGTAACTGTATTTATGATGCTAAATAAAACGAATACAAGGTATTTGGTGTGGTTTGTTATCATGCTACATCTTGGTTTGTATAGGTTTCATCATCGTCGTCTTCTACTTTTTTAACCATACTTTTTTGTTCTTTTTTAATCAAGTTTATAAACGTTGCAGGAGACATACCGACTATGGTTTTAAAAACTGTAGTAAAATTACTGTGCGAGGAGAAGCCACATTCTTCTGCCAAATAGCTAATCTTATAATTTACATAATTAGAGTCGTGTTGTAATTTCTTAATAATGTAATCTATTCTGAGTTTATTTATAAAGGTGTTAAAATTGTCGTTGTAATGCTTGTTTATAACCTCTGACAAGTATCTGGTATTGGTTTCGAATTTTCCGGCTAATACCGAGAGTGACATGTCTTTGTTTAAGAATTTTGTAGAATTCTCGAAGGCATTAAGTTTGGCTAGTAAGGCTTGTTCTGTTTCTTCGGAAATGACTAAGCTTTTTGTTTTAGGCTTGCTAACAGGCGCGGGTTTTAATTTTAAGAAATTCGTGCGACTAATTTCTAGATAGTTGATAATTTCTTTTAAGCGTTTTTTTCGGTTTTCGCTTTTTAAAATAACGATGCAACACACCAATACCAGTACAAAACATGCAGCAAGAACAATTTGTTTTAACCAATTTAGTTCTGTGGCTTTAGCCGTAATGTTTAAGTTGTCTTGTAGTTGGGTCTTGTTGAAAAGTGTATTTATCGATTCCTGCTCCATCAATTCAATTTGATTTCTTAATAACAGAAACTCATCGTTGTAGACTTTGTATTGACTTTTTTTGTTTAAGGCGATGTTAATTACCGATAAATCTTTATAAATATGCATTAATAAAGACGGGTTATTTATTACCGAAGCATAACGCATAGCGATAAACAGTGTCATTTCACTTTCTTTAAAATTACGTTGTTTTAGAAGTAAATTTTCGAGTTCGGAATAAATGAGGGTTTCTTTATAAATATTATTATAGGTGATGTTTTGAGTTAATTGTAACGCTTTTTTTATGTAAACATCGGCCGAATCTATAACCGATAAATTGTTGAATGCTTTCGACTTAGCCAAGTAGTAATCCATTTGGACTTCAGAGTCTGTGCTAGCAGCGATATACTGTTTTAATTGGGGCTGGTTAAGAAGGTTTAAGGCGCTTTTGGTATCTCTTTTACTAAGTAATAAAGCAACATCTTGCAGTGTTACTTGAGTTAATTGTGCGGTTTTATCTTTAAAATTTGTTTGTTTTTGCGCTGCTACTCTTGCTATATTTAAGTAGTGCGCTGCTTGTTTGTAGAGTGCTAATTCGTTTAAAAGTTTCGATTTAAGAATGTTAAGTTCGATAAGTGTTTTGGTGTCCGATTGTAGAATATTATCATCTATTTCGAAAGCATGAATTATGGCTTGTTGGTATTGTCCTTTTACAAAATAGCTGTTGGCTAACAATACGTTAGGTACAAGTTGGTCTTGGGGCGTATCGGTACTTTTTAGTAAATGTTCGGCTATTTTTATAGCTTCATCGGGATCGGAATGTACCAATTGTTTTGCTTTTTGTACTAAATCGCCTTCTTGTGAAAACAAAAATTGCTGTGCAAAAAGGAGTGTACAGGCAAAAACTACCAGGTACCTACTAGAATTAGGGGTGCTTAGCTTCATTAGTCAATTAAAAAAACAAGTTAGGGGTTAATTGTTTTCTCTTTTACAAATATAGTATTAATCTTCTTTTAACATAATTTTAGCAAATAATTTACTTTGGTGCGGCGGTTTTTTTGTTAAAAAATTAAAATGAATCGATTTTATTATGAAAACAAAAAAAATAGGGCAGCTAAATTGCTGCCCTATTAATGGAACTCATTGTAATTAATATTTGCTAATTTACTTTTTGATAACTTTAATAGTTTTAGTAGCGTTATTAATATCCACTTTTACAAAGTATACTCCATTTTGTAAATCGGTCATAGAAAGGGTAGCTTTTAAGCTTTTTGGTTGTAATTGTGCTACCTCTTGTCCAAGCATGTTAAATACACTTATTTTAGAAATGTTAGATTTCGCTTCAATTGTAAAGTCGTTTACAATCGGGTTCGGGTAGTATTTAAATTCTGCTGTATTTTCTACGTTTTCTATGCTTAATGAAGCATCAGGATAAGCAAAGAAAGTAAAACCTGTAGTCTTAGCAGTATCGTGAATACTAATATAGTAAGTGGTACCAGCTTCTAAAGCAGCTGTTTTTTCACCAGATTGCCAACATGAAGTTAAACCTGCAATATTTTGTTGTAAATCTCCACATGTTCCGCTAAAGATAGAGAAGTTTGCAGTTTGGTCTGCTGGATCTTCTGCATCTGTTGAAAAGTTTAAATAATAATTGCCTGTATACTTTGGAGTAAAGCTGTACCATAGAGCAAACCTAGAAGTGTTACAGTTTTCGGCAGAAGGATAAGCGTTTTCTAAAGTGCCAGTAATGGCATTATTACCTTCATCATTTAAAGATTCTTCCATTGCAATAGCGCTAATACAACTGTTATTTGCTGCTGCGCCTTCAATATTCCAAACACATAAATCGAAATCTGATCCTGGCTCTGTGGTCGATGAGCGAACTGCAACATAATAAGTAGTTTCGCTATCTAAAGACAGCAAGATATTACTAGTTTGATTACAGTTAGTGCTTATTGCTGTTAATTCCCCGCAAGTACCACTATAGATGAAATAATTGGTAGATGGACCAGAGTTTTTGGTTAAATTAAATTCGTATAAACCTGTTGTTTCTGGATTAAATGTATACCAAACATCTGTATATTTTGCGTAGCTAGTGTCTTCGCATTGTGATTCTGCAGAACGGGTAGCTCCAATAGTCGATCCGTTGGTTTTGTTATCGCAAGTATCGTCTGTAGAGGCTGTTAATGCTATAGCATTAACACAGTCGTCGTTAGCAGGTGGAGCTGGAGGTGTTTTTAAACAGATGTCGTAGTTTTGTGCGTATTCACCACCAAGGTTAGTATAGTTTCTAATGTAATAGGTGTTTCCTATAGTTAACCCACTTACAGGTACATAGGCTCCAGTGGTACATAAAAGACTTGTAAACTCACCATCGCAAGTACCTTCTAAAATTTCGGTAGCCTGAATAGTTCCGCCTTCTCCAATGGCTGCTGTAATGTTAGAATATTCCAAAACAAGGCCTTCGCTAACAGCTACAAAGCTAAACCAAACATCGTTAGTTCCGCTAGTTCCACAAGCTGTTCCTGTAGCTTCAGAATGTGTTGCTCCCGCATTAGTAGCGCTTGTAATTAAGGTACAAGTTTGGTCGGTATTAATTTCTAAAGCTGTTGCTGAGTCGCAGTTATCGTTAGCTGGTGGGCAGTAATAGAATGTAGACGTTTGGGTGTTACATTCTGTACCATCGTTCGCTAAAGTAAAGTTTACAGTAGTACCGCTAGCATAAGGGCCCATAGTTACGATACCTGTTTCTGAAATGTCCGTTTTAGAGTTACCTTGATCGTCTGTTAAGGTTAAGGTTGTAGCGTCTCCAGTGTAGGTTACATCTACATCTACATTAAATTGTGCGTTATCGCAATCGGCAACTGGTGTTACACTAACGTGTGGGGCAATACAATCTTTTTTGGTAATTACTAAATTGTAACCAAACGTAGAGCTGGCACTTTTACTACTTACAACAACATAATACGTATTGTTGCCATATAGTAAAATGTCTGTAAGCTCTCTGTTATCGGCACCATAGTCATAGTCAGATCCTAAACATTCTGTGGCAGCACCAGGACAATCGTTTAATACCGCTAATACAGCACCTTTGTCCTCAGGATTGTTTTTTACTAAACTTAAGTCGATAGCAACGTCTTCGGTTGGTTCGATTTTGTAAATAACGTCGTTTCCACTAAAAGTGGTACATGGGTTGCTTGAATATAAATTTTCGAAGTTTGCGGTATTGGAACTATGAACATAAGGCGTGTCTCCTAAAGTTACTTCAAAAGGGTTGTCGCAAGTAGCTCCTTGTATAGGGGCGTTACGAGTTGTAAAGCTTATTCCTGTACAGTCGGTA
The DNA here is from genome assembly GCF_051200825.1 of Formosa sp. A9. GTDB lineage: Bacteria > Bacteroidota > Bacteroidia > Flavobacteriales > Flavobacteriaceae > Formosa. The sequence continues at coordinate 29,351 of NZ_CP195158.1, forward strand.
GCATCTCCAAAATCGTTATAAGGTGTTACGGTTACATAGTACATGGTTTCGTAATCTAAACCAGTTACATCGTAGCTTGTTTCGGTAGTTTCTACAGCGTCTAATACGTCTGTTCCATCTGCAGTAGTCCCTACAGAAAGTTTGTAACCAGAAGCAAAACCAATGGCTTTATTCCATGAAATGGTAGTGCTAGGAGCAACTTCTATATTTGTAGCTTCGTTTTCTGGAGCTGTAATTGTAGTACAATTAGGTACAGTTGTAGATTCTTGATTTAAAGATATTTCATCCAAAATACAGAATAAAGAGGATTCACTAGCGTTTGTAAATACAAATCGTGCTTGAAAATTGCTTTCATCGGCAATTACCCCTGCATCGATAGAAGTACTAAAAGTAGCACAGGTTGTAGCGTCTTCGTAAGTAAAGCTGGAATCGTTCACGGTAGTAAGGTTAGTCCAAGTTTCTCCAGCATCTGTAGTATATTCTAATACTAAAGTTCCCCATGCTGTTGGAGGGGCTACGATGTTAGGGAAGAAGGTGCTTCCTTTATTTTCGTAAATGTTATAATTAAAACTAACGGTAAGTGCTGTGCCATTAGACGGGAATATTGGCATAGTAATAGTATTTGCAGTTTCCTTAGCTGCTAAAGACGCTAAGCTACTGCCCGTATCGGAGCATCTAAACCGTGAATGCACACTAGAATTTTCTGCGGTCCAATTTTCTGGTAATCCCGAGGTGTCAAAATTTTCTGAAATTTCGACCTGAGAGAATGCCGATGCACAAAAGAGTAACATCAAATAAAAGGTAATTTTCCTCATGTTAAATAATTAATTTTTGGTTGATAATTGTTTTTGGTGTGTTGGTTAAACCTTGTTTATTTATAAGCTCGGTTGTTGGTGGTTAAGCTTTAAAACGACACTTGGTTTTAACCTGTTCACATTCTAAAACTACTTACTCTTTTACAATATATATAAGGAAGCTCTTTTGTTTTTGCTGAAAATTAAAAGAAGAAAAATGTATTTAAAATCCTGTAAATTAGGTTTTTGTGATGAGTGTTGAAAATTATTTATAGGCTTTCAATTTTGTTTAGATTATTTAAATAATACGTGGATAACAAGAAAATAAATGTTCGCATACGCTGTTTTTTATTTTGTTTTAAAAGGAATAAAACTGAGTTTCTAGTAGTATGTGTTTTTTTTGGGCATCGTAAAGAATACCACACAATCAATCGTATTGAAAAATTTGTATTGTAGTTTTAAAAAAATAAATGAGCGTATGCAAAACAAATCTACAGTACAAGAAATAACATCGCGATTTGATAACGATGTAGAGCGGTTTTCGAATTTACAAACAGGGCAAGTATCTACTTTAGATGCTCAATTATCTTTAGAATTAATTACCGAAGCTGCAAAACGTTTAGTACCACATGCCGTTAATCTGTTGGATATTGGTTGTGGAGCTGGAAATTACACACTTAAAATGTTAGGTAAGTTGCCAGATTTAAACTGCACCTTAGTCGATTTAAGTAAACCCATGTTACATCGTGCTTTGCAACGCGTATCGTCGCTAACAGAACGTGCAGAAGTGATTCAGGGCGATATTCGTACAGTGGATTTACCCGAACAGCAATTTGATATTATTTTAGCTGGTGCAGTATTGCACCATTTACGTGATGATTCGGATTGGGAATTAACCTTTAAAAAACTGTATAACCTTTTAAAACCTGGAGGTTGTTTAATGATTTCCGATTTAATACTTCAAAATACTGCTGAGTTAAATACCCTGATTTGGGATAAATATGGCGATTATTTAGAAGCTATAGGTGGGCAGGATTACAAAAATAAAGTGTTGGATTACATTGCTAAAGAAGATTCCCCAAGGTCTATTATATATCAATTAGAATTAATGACATCTGTTGGATTTTCGAATGTAGATATCCTGCATAAAAATCTTTGTTTTGCGGCTTATGGAGGTGTAAAATAAAATGGGTTTTCAGATTAATTTGTACATTTAAGAGTTACTCTAAACAAAATTATAATGAAGAAGATAGGTAGTATTGTATTTTTAGTATTGTTTTGGGTTTGCAGCACTATAGCGCAAACATTCGAGGTTAGTTTTCCTTCAACAACAATGTCCGATTCCTTTTCTGGGCAGATACTTTTATATTTGTCTAAAGAAAACAAAACTCCTAAAGATGCTTTCCTTGCGTTAGAATTACCGCCTGTTTTTCGTATAGAGGTTAATCATTTAAATCCCAATCAATCAGTAATATATAACGATCAAGCGATGTCGTATCCGGTAGCACTGTCTGATATTGAGAGAGGAACTTATTATGTGCAAGCTGTTTTCGATAGAAATTTAGGTGGGCAAAATATTGCTAATAGTGCAGGTAATTTGTTTTCGGAGCCACAACAGGTGATATTAGACAAAAATTTCAATACAAAGTTTGTTTTGTCCTGTAATCAAATTGTTGAAGAACTTACATTTAAAGAAACATCACATTTGAAGGAATTGAGATTAAAATCGAACCTGTTAAGTACTTTCCATGATAAAGAAGTTTTTATTGCTGGTGCAGTAAGTTTACCAAAACATTATTTCGATAATCCTAACCAGTCTTACCCTGTAGTGTTTTCGGTGTTTGGATTTGGAGCTAATTATAAATTACATGCAGGAAAAGGAAAGTATAATTTTAATTCTTTGGCAGGATATCCAGCTATTGTAGTGTATTTAGATGGAAATTGTTCTGAAGGACATTCAACTTACGCCAATAGCGATATTAATGGGCCTTGGGGAGATGCATTGGTGCAAGAGTTTATTCCTGAATTGCAAAAACGTTATAGAACCAACGGTGCAAACATGGTTTTTGGACATAGTAGTGGCGGTTGGACGTCTTTATGGTTACAAATTAATTACCCTGAAACGTTTTCTGGAGCTTGGGCTAGTGCACCAGATCAAGTTGATTTTAGAAATTGGCAAGGGAAAAATATTTATGAAACCGATAACATGTTTTACGATGCTAATGGCAATCTTTTGGCAGATATCACAATGGCTGGCCGATTCCCGATTATTTCGGCTAAAGATTTATACAGGTTAGAGCATGTTGTTTACAGAGGAGAGCAGTTGCATTCTTTTGATGCGGTTTTTAGTAAGCGAGACGGAAATGGCAATATTATGCGTTTGGTAAACCCTACAGATGGTTCTATAAATAAAAGCGTATTGCCTATTTTTAAACGTTACGATTTGTCTTATCAATTACGTACAAATTGGGATGCATATAAGGATGCAGTATCAGGTAAAATACGTATTTCTATGGGAGAGCAAGATAATTTTCATTTACAGGAAGCATTGTATTTATTCGAAAAAGAAATGAAAATGTTACAGGCAGATATAGCTATAGAATATTTTCCAGGCGATCATTTTACGGTGTTTACAGACGATTATAAAAATAAAGGTCAGGCTTTTTTAGATGCTTGCTACAAAAAGTGGTTAAAGACCCAATAAAAGAGAACTTGAAATGCCTATCATTAAACACGATTTTTCAAGAAACCGATTTAAATAACGATGAAAAGTTCGAAAAACTAAAAAAACAACAGCGCAAAATTCATAAGCATGTTAGTAACGCCGTATCTATACAAATTGAAGGTTTGGTAAATAATAAATATTCGTTTAAAAATAGTCAGGTTTATCTCGATATCTTAGTACGTCATTTAGATGCTTCAGATGTGTTGTTGAATATCTTTATCATTGCGACACAAGATGAGGAAGCTTGGGATTTTTAATAAGGCTATCTTAAAACAATATAGATTGCAAATCCTACAACTAAAATAAAAACGACTATGCCAGCAACTATCGCCCAATAATGTACTGGTTTAATAGCTCTCTTTTTAATGGTTCTGTACAGGCGGTTTCTTAATGCTAATTGTAATTTTATGGTTTCGGGGTTTATTCCTTGGTGTTGCATTAACGAAAAATATGTATCTATAACCATTAGGTCTTCGTTTGTGGCTTTGTCTTTTTCGTATTTTCTGAGCAGCATTTTAAATATTTTCTCTTTCATGTATACCTTAATTTTAGTGATAGATGGTTTTGGGAATGCACAATACTTTCTTTACGTATTAGGTGTGTTAAGCGATTTCGATTTTAAAATGTCTAGCGCTTGTGTAAGATACTGTTCTACGTTTCTTATCGATACATTTTGTTGTTTGGCAATATCCTTACAACTCATATTATCTCGATATCGCAGTTTAAAAAATAGCAAGCAACGCTCGTAATTAGGGGTTTCTAAAAGTTGGTCTAAGGTTTCTAATAAATCCGATTTACTGTCTTGGTCTAAATGTAGCCGATCTTTACTGAATTGTAGAGCACACTCCACTTGTTGTAATTGATGAGGGTTGAAATCTAGAGTTCGCAATTTTTTAGAGCAATGTAGTTTTAAAGCTTTATTCAAGTAGGTGTCGTAGTCATTTGGAGCAATCAGTGCAAAATTGTGCCAAAATTCGGTAAAAACATCGCCAACCACTTGTTCTGCCAAGAGGGTATTTTGTAATGCATTGGCTGCAAATGCATATTGAATATGCCAATAGGCGTTATATACTTTTAAAAAGTCGGTTGCTTTTCCCATTAAAATGATTTAAAAATATGTAATGTAGCAGATTGGACTTACCTAAAGGTTTTAATAGCGTTATGTTTAGGTTAAAACTCGAAGAATTAATCTTAAACAAGTGTCAATAACAAAAACTTAATTGTAATGTGATGATAAATTGATAAAAAAGCTTGGAAATGAAGAAATTGAAGTATATTTAAACGTTTATAAATGAATGGTTTAAAAGCAGAAATTTAAGGGGTGTATTGGGTAACTCTCGAAACACTTAAATTTTGAAAACCAAGCGGCCGTTAATGTTTGCTTGGTGAAACACTTTTAAAAGATGAAAATAGATCGTAACATCTATAATTTCCTTCCTAACTTGAAGGATTATAAAATGATTGAAGCCGTTGATTTTCTTCCAGAAGAAAGCAACGAACGCTATCAAACCTATCGGCTAACGTATCAGTCGGTATCTCTACAACAAAAAACACTATACCTTCAATTTGATAATATAAAACAAAAAGCATCTTTTGGACTTTGGGGAGATGCTTATTTAAAAACCATTAGGCTGAATAACAGTAAACCAGAATAAAACCCTTCAAGTATTTTATGTGCTTGAAGGGTTTTTGTGTTAAGTGAAGTCTAAGTTTATAATTTCTCCAAACCTTCCGGAAACCATTCGCCTTTCAACACATTTTCTTTTGGCACATACATGCGTAAGGTTAAGTTAAACAATCCTTCCTTAGGTGATGGCAACCAATTGCTTTTTGGCCATTTCGAGTTATACTCTGGGGCGATGTATAGTTTTAAACTACCATCGGCTTCGTATTTAAATGGCGAGTAATTGTTGAAATTATAGCGATTCAAATCATTGTCTACCACACGATAATTAGGGAAATCCACTAAAATAACCGACCAAAAGCCGTTTACGTTTTTAACAGGTAAATTGTCGGGTGCAAATTGCAATTCATAGCTCTTGCCGTTACCAAGCGCTTCGCTATTGGCGTCTTTAGAAGCAATGAAATAAATCACTTCTTCCGAGGTGTTGGCCCAAATCCCAACAAAATTTGCTGAAGTACGGGTCCAATAATCACCAAAGTAATTTCCTGCCTTTAGGGTAGCTAACCAGCCATTTTTAAAACCACCAGCCTTGGTTGTCGCAAAAGTGATAAATTGCGGTAAAGCATCGGTTTTTATAATGGAATCTACTTTTGTAGCGTTGGTTTCAGATTCTGAAACATAAGCGCTAACCGATTTTACCAATTGCTGAATCGAATCGGTATGCGTCATTTTCGTGTCTGGCGTTTCTAAAAAAGCTTCAGTATAATTAAACAGATTGTGTCCCGGTGGTTGCTTGTTGGTAAACTTCGGAAAATCAAGCGTTGGGTCGATTTTTGGTGTTCCAGTAGCGCTTACTTTGAATTGTTGTTGTAAAGCGACAGCAGCTTTTAAATCGTCTTGTAACTCTACACGTGCTAACATTTTAATTTTTTTGTTTTCCATGTCAATGCGGTAAGCATTTTCTGGTAAATCCACTTCACTTCCTTTTAAACATAAAGCAAAAGTGCCGTACGGATGATCCGGATAATTACGTTCGTTAATGTTTACAATCACTTCGCCCCAACCGTCTAACAATTGTATGGTATAGTAACGGTCTTTAATTTCTGGGATTTCGATTAAGGTTGCCGAGTTTTCATCAATGGCAATCCAAGCTTCCATATAGGCCACGTCGAGATTCGGGTTAACGAAATCGGCTTTTCCGGCTTCGTTGTATTTAATGGTGTTGTACTCCAATCCGGTGCCTTCAAAATCCATTTGTTCTTGGCGCACCACCAAAGCCCGACTTAATAGATAGATGTAAGATTCTACAATATCATGGCTGCTTACTGTTTTAGCTTCTGTAGCTGGTTGTTTGGTTTCTTGTTTACAGGCGTTGAAGCTAAAGGCACCAACTAAAGTGAGTAGTAGAAGAAGGTATTTTTGTGTTTTCATAGGTTTGTTTTTTTAAGCCCACAAAGGGTTTTTAAGTCCTTTGTGGGGTATTTCAATATATTTCAGGATTGTATTATTTATTGAACAGCTGGTTTTAATTCGATTTGAACTTCAGCAATATGACCTTCAAACTTTGCAGGAGCCTTATAATTTTTGGTTACCGGAGAGCCTGTGTCTTCGCCAATTCCGAAGGTGTCAATACCATATCGTCCAGCTACGGTTTGTTCTACTCGCGCTTCACCTACTTTTTCATTATTGATAAAAAGCGTGAACAAACCACCGCTTCCTGGCTTACCACCATCATACTTAAAATCTATTTTAACGGAAGCCATTCCATTTGGCAATTTTTTGTTTGACGTAATGGTGGTATTGTCTTCAAAGAAATTGTAAAGGAAAGTCGGGTAGCCGTCTTTTACATAAAGTACATATCCGCCACCAAGACCGCCAATGGCATTGATAACCCCATTTTTATGTTTGGTGTCGGTTTCTAACAGCGCTTCCATGGTCCAAGAGGTGTTTTTTGTGTTTGGTGCGGCCGTTTCTGGCAAACGGGTAGCGCCTTCGTAAAAGGTGAACGATTTGCGATTACCTAGCGGTGAGGGTTTCGGAACGGTTAAGCGACCTGCACCACGATCGTCTAACGGATATACTTCATATTTTTCGGCCTCTTTATCGAAGAGTTTTTTAAGTTCTTCTAGTTTTTCTGGGTGTTGTTCGGCAATATCGACAGCTTCAGAAAAATCTTCTTCAATATTGTATAATTGCCATACTTCATTTTCGTAACCAGGCGCTACGTCTTGACGCCATGGCTTGGTGTGTTGGTGTGCTGCCACCCAGCCATCATGATAGATAGCCCGATTACTTAATACTTCAAAATATTGGGTGTTTCGAATTTCTTCAGCATTAGAATTTGTAAACGTAGAATAGAACGATTTTCCGGCAATAGGTTTTTGTTTTACACCATCTACATATTCTGGAAAACTGATAACAGTGGCTTCCATAATGGTAGGGACCACATCGATAACGTGTAAAAACTGAGAACGCATACCGCCTTTGTCTTTAATTACCTTAGGCCAAGTAACTACCATAGGGTTTCGAGAACCGCCAAAATGGGAAGCGACTTGTTTTACCCAAGGGAAGGGCGTGTTTCCAGCAAAAGCCCAACCTATCGGGAAGTGTGGTTCGGTTGTAGGGCCACCTATTTCGTCTGCTTTTTCAAGGTTTTCCTCTATGGTACTCGATATACCATTAAGGGCTTTTATTTCGTTAATAGTACCATCAACTCCACCTTCTGCACTAGCGCCATTGTCGCCAACAATATACATGATTAAGGTGTTGTCTGCATCTGGAAGTTCTCCAATGGCTTTTAGTAAACGGCCAACTTCATGATCGGTAAAGGCGAAATAACCCGCATAATTTTCATATAGCAACGTGTAGAATTTCTTTTGTTCCTCGTTAAGGCTATCCCATTCTGGAACATTTTCATTTCGTGGCGAAAGTTTAGCATCAGCAGGAATGATGCCCATTTTTTTCTGACGCTCGTATGTGATTTCACGCTCTTTGTCCCATCCGTGATCAAATTTTCCCTTGAATTTATCGCGCCATTCCTTGGTAACATGATGTGGTGCGTGCATAGCTCCTGGAGCGTAGTACATAAAGACGGGTTTTTCAGGCGACATCGATTTTTGAAGTTTTAGCCAATCTATCGCTCGATTGGTCATATCAGTCTGAAAATGATAGCCTTCTTCTGGTGTTTTTTCCGGTTCTACAGGGACGGTATTTTCAAAAATAACGGGATAATATTGGTGGGTTTCTCCCGCATTAAACCCATAGAAATAATCGAAACCTAAAGCGGTTGGCCAACGATCAAAAGGACCTGCAGCACTCGTTTCCCAATCGGGAGTATTATGGTTTTTGCCAAACCAAGCGGTGTTCATGCCATTGTTTTTTAAAACCTTTCCTACGGTGGCTGTACTACGCGGTATCAAGGTGCTGTAACTAGGGTATCCTGTGGCCCATTCTGCTAAAAAGCCATTGCCAGATTGATGGTGATTTCTTCCTGTAAGCAATGCAGCTCGTGTTGGTCCGCAAACTGCTGTAGTATGAAAGCGGTTGTAACGAAGACCTTGGGTTGCCAACGAGTCTAAATTTGGTGTGGGAATTGAACCTCCAAAGGTGCTGGTCATTCCAAAACCAACATCGTCTAAGAGAATAACAATAACATTTGGGGCGTCTTTGGGTGGGGTTGGCATCTTGGGCCAATCCATTTCCGAATCGGCATACGTTTTACCTATTTTACCATGAAATTCTGGATCATCGTACGGGAGTTTGTTGTTGGATTCGGTTTGCTTTGAATCGTTTTGATTTGTTGTTTCACTTTTTTGCTGACAAGAAAATAAGCAGCAGGTTATAAAGAATACCAAAGAGCGTGCAATAGTTTTTGTTTTCATAATGAGTCTATTTGGTGTATTGATTAATATTTTATGAGATGCTTACTAGATTTCGCAAAGATCTTGAAGGACTTTCTTCATTTTAATTATTTCAATTTCTCAATCGCTGGCAATTTATAAGTGCCATTTAGCGCTGGTTCTTGAGGAATATACATTCTGGCAATGATGTAAAACTCACCGTCTGGAGCTGGTAACCAGTTTTTCGCTTTATCACCTTCAGGTTTTTCTTTTTGAATGTACAGTGTTAAGGAGCCGTCTTTTCCATAACTTAAACCTTGTGTACGGTCGCCAATAGAATAGCGGTTTATTGGGTTTTTCACCATCAAACGCGTATCCGAATGGTACATGGTCATCGACCAAAAAGCATCTACAGGCGGTAGTTCATCAGCATCAAAATGTAAAATATATTGTTGTTGACTACCGTTTAAATTGTCATTGTCGGCATCGGCTTCAGCAATTGGATAAATGGCTTCTTCCGGACTGTTAGTGTAAATGAATTTGTAAGCCACTGCCGAACGAAATAAATAGTCCTGACCGTAATTCCCCATCGGTGGAATGTATTCCCAGCCGTCTTCACGATTCCCTAAACTATTGGCTTTATCAACCACTTGTTGGTGGCCGTTTGCAATTCCTTCTTGAATGGCTGTTTGAATATCAGGACTAAAATTCTTTAAATCGAAGGTTTGATACGGCCCGATATTAATTTTACTGAAACGCTTCATCATCGCAGTTTCGTCTTTAGTTGGCGATTGCCATTCTAAAAATTGATTCAGATAGGTGAATAATTTAGGTTTGGCATATAACGAATCGGCGTTGTAAATTGGGAAATTTGGTTTAAAATCTGTGGCTTTTGGTGCATCTGTTCCTAAAAAGGCACTTAAAGCATGTAGTTTCAATCCGTCTTGGATAGCAAATGCTTTTTTGTTGCCTGATTCGGTGCCGTCGGTAGCGGTTCGTGTGGCTAAAGCGACATAGCGACTTTTGGACACAATCACATCGTCAAACTTTCCCGCTGGAATGGATCCGTTATTATCAGGTCCAACAAGCACATAAGTACCACCATTTTTTCCTGTGGTTCGCGTACCGATGTAAGCAAAATTGTCGGTAAACATATCAACCAATTGAATAACAAAATAGGTGTCTCCTAATTTCGGAACTTCAATAACTAAAGGCTCATCACTTAAATCGGCCCAAGTGGTGGAGTAGAAGGTGTCGTTGTTTGGAGATACCACAGTGGTGTAATCGGGGTCGTATAATTTGCGTCCGTGTAAAAATTTATTGAAGCCAGAATAGGCTGGCGATTTTTCTGCAATGCACATCCCGAAAATGGCTTTGTAGTTTTCTACAATACCAAAACCGTAAACATAGGCTTCCTCGGCGATGGCTTTGGCTTCTGCGGCTGTTATGCTATTTATAGTTTGTGTGGATTGGGTAGAATCATTAGTTGTTGTTTGTTGTTGACAACCAGATAATAAAGCAGTTGCTAACACTAGACTTAAGAAGGTGGTTTTCATGGAAGGTTATTTAGTGTTTTTCTATATAAAAGTACAAAGCTTTTGGGAGATATGAAACACGAATAGAAAAATCAAACCCTCAAGGTTTTTTAAAACCTTGAGGGTTTATATTTAAGAAACAGGCAAACCTTTGCCTTGTTTTTTCATAATGCCCAGAAACGATTTGGCATCTAAATCAATTTTTTCGATGATTTTATTGTCTACAACTAGCACTTCACCTTCCAAAGCATTGGTAGTACTAGGAAAGAACACCACAGAGCTTGCTTCTTTTTCATCAATGAGAAGCCCAGGTTTATTGCCTACAGGCGTTTTCAACAAAACAGGAATGCGGTTGTCTGGTTTCGGACTTATTTTATTTTCTAAGTCGTTTTTATACTTGCTATACCCCGGAATAACATCCAATAACATGCCTTCAAACCAATTGTAAAATCTGATAAAACGAGGTAAGGTGGCTAAATAGCCAAAAACATAAAAAATAAGTAGTAATAATAAACCCGTTGTTACGGTGATGGAATACTTACCAAGAAAATCGTCTAAATGTAAATTGTGTGCAACGAATTTTCCTAAATGACTGACTTTATACCACAGTTTTTCTATCACTACAAATAGGATAAACAAAGGCAATAAATACATCATACCACTTACAATTTTATTGCGTGGTTTTTCTAGGCGTTTTTTGTAGTTGTATTCTTTCATGATTTTAGATGGTTTTGTCATTCTGAACTTGTTTAACTTCGTTAAATCTTCGATTTCAGAATCTCATAATTTAATACTTTTTTATTTTATACTTTCTGTGCGATGCTGAAACAAGTTCAGCAAGACGTTCGTTATTTTTTCGTCATTCTGAACTCGATTCAGAATTTCATTTATCATCACAAAATTACCTGCAACTGAAACACGGCTTCCCAAGTGCCAACAATATCAGGCCTTACGGCGTTATAAAACAATTGTGCTGCGGCACAATAAAATAATTTGGATTGACCTATTTTGAAGGTTTTTCCAGCGCCACCACCAAGAGGAAGTAAAAGCTGATCCCCACTTTCGGCCAGCCAATTGTTAACGATCGTAGCATTGCTTTCTAAAAACCAACCTTTAGGCAAATTGTAGTAGGTGAAATATTGAAAGTTAAAGGAATTCACTGCATTAGCGCCTTCACCGCCTAAGGACCAGTAATTCTGAATGACAAATCCACCAGAAAACGTTTCGCCTCCATGATTAAACAGGAATGAAGGTCCTAAACTCACACGATTGCTTCCAAGAACAGGTTCGGTTCGAGTTGGAAATTGAATGGCAGGCCCCACACCCCAACTGATGTTTCCCTTTTTTTGCATACTCGTAAAAAAACCGTTGAATAAAATATTTCCTAACCCGCCCGCGTGAGTTCTACCGCTTTCTTGGGTGGGCGTCGGGTAAATAGGAATATGACTGGTGGAATTATTTGCTGAAATAGATTGGAATGGAATAATAGTGTACGTTATCAGTTTCAGATTTTCACCTAGCCGAAATGGCCAAACAGGCTGTATAGAAAAGGATTGTGCCATACCGCCATCTATAGGTAATAAGACTTCTTGCAAATAAATACTGCGTAAGCCAGCTACAGGGTCTTGGCGTTTTTTGGCCATGTCTTCTACAGAGAGAGATTCTGGTTTGGTGTCTTGAGCGTAAGTATGAAAGCTAAGACATAAACATAAAGCAAGTAGTATGTTACGCATTTTAATGGACTTTAACTTTAAGCCCTCGTAGGGTTTCAAACCCTGCGAGGGCTATATGTATTTTGAATGTAAAGCTTATGCTTTTAAAATATTATTTCACTTTCTCAAAATCACCAACCTTATACGTTCTGTCAAAGAACGCTTGATCTGGCCCATAGAATCTAAATAGACTAAACCAACCTTTACCTGGTACGGTTTTGATGAAATTTTTGTAGCCTTCTGTGTTTTCTGGGCCAACGTAAAAGGTTACCGAACCATCTTCATTGTATTCTAAATCGTTCATGGTGTTTAAAGACGGATAATCTTGTCCTTCGGCAGCAACCCCCGATGCGGTTTCTGCATCGTAAATGGTAAGCGAGGTAAATAGTTTGGCTGGCATATTTGGAGGGAAAGTGATTTTGTATGTGTTTTCACCCATGAGGTAGTTACCATCACTGTCTTTGTAGGCATTACCATATTTTGCACCAAGCCCAACGATAGACGACATCATTCCGGTACTAATCGAGTAATGATTAATATACATGTGTGCTTTGGCATTTACATCGGTGTGTCCTGTTTTTCGATCTCTAAATTCTTCATCGATAAGGGTGTGCATAAAATCATCTAAATTGGTATGGGCATGCGCTACCCATTTGCGGTCTTTCCACCAAAGTCCATCTGGTTCTTCATCAAAATTACCTGAAATGGTTTTAGCCATTTTCCAAGCAGTTTCGGCAGCTTGTCCAAGTAATTCTTTTTCGCGTGCAGTCGGATTAAAATCAGCACCTTTTTTAATACCGATAGCCGCCATCATTCCATGCATATAGGGGTCGATATTATCTACACGATCACTTTGGATAAAACGGTTAAGCATTTCGTAATACGAAAAATCATGAGCAAAAAGGGCATCAGAATCGACGTCTGAGGCATGTTGAAAATCCATGGGTTTCGCTTCCCCTTCTAAAGGATATATTTTAATGCCTTCAACCCCTTTCACGCCCGGTTCTAAATCGTCAACCGATTTGAAAAAGCCACGTTGAAATATAAAAACGCCATTGGTTTTGCTGGTATATACATAGTAGTCTTTAGGTAATTTGCCCTTGTATCCCTCTGGAATAATCACATATTTACCTCCTTTACCGCGGTCTGGTCCAGGAAATCCGATATCTCCTAAAAAGTTGGTGCCATCTGGTTTTTCTGGTCCTACAAGGGGTCTGTGCCAAAAATCGTCTAACAATCCTTGTAACATAGGCGGGACATCCAATACTAAAGGCCCTGTTTTACTTAAATCGGCAAAGCCAAGGGCATAAATCACATCCGAATTAGGTGTGGTAATCACCGTGTTTGGTTTTAAGCGTTTTTCGAATACCGAAATCACGTTGTAGCCTTCGCCAAAGGTTTTACCTAAACCTTCTTTCATGGCGTACATATTTACCGCAGGTAGCGCCCATAAATAGACCTGTGTAGCACGCTGAAAATACAATTCTTCGGTTAAGGTTTTTGCTGAAGCCTCAGTAGGGTATCCTCCTGGCAATCGTAAATTGGCTAAGGTTTCGTAATGGTTTTCGGTTGAGGTAGTGGTGTCTGTATTCACCTTTTTCTCTGGTTGCTGGCAGGCGGTTAGTATAAGCGCTGCTGCAACAGTGGTTTTAATGAGGGTGTTTTTCATGAGTTATTTGTTTGTTGATGATTTCGTCATTCTGAATTTATTTCAGAATCTCATCATTTAATGTTTTTTTTAATTTATGCTTTCTGTGTGATGCTGAAACAAGTTCAGCATGACGTTCGTTATTCATTTCGTTATTCTGAACTCGATTCAGAATCTCAAATCTATTTAACCGTAAGCACTTTATGATTTTTTACAAAATCCTTACGGTACTCTACGATACTAGGCACCGAACTAGGTAAGTAACATCTAAATAATGCATTCCAGTTTTTCGGTACTTTAATGTTATTAATAGCATCATCGCCACCGTTAAAATTAAGGGTAATGCTTCCATCGGCATTTGGTTTGGCTTTGGTGGAATTGGTGTTAAACGGATTCGTAACCACCCAACCTTGTTCGTTGTAAATAGTAATAGACCAGTAAGCTGCGCGATCGTATTGTAAATCGGGTTTGTTAAAAGTCACGGAACTATGTTCGCCATTTTTAGCACCTTCATCGCCAGGAAGCACCACAAAATAATAGGCGTGTTTAGCAGGTAGTCCAGCCCAACCTGCGGTGTTAATCATTTGGTATTGTGGTGTCTTTATGTTTTTAATGTCATCTATAAAACCTTCTTCTATCACACCTTCGGTAATGGCTCTTTTAAGTAATTCGCCGCGAAGTGTATTAAACGAAGTTACGTCATATTTCACTTCTGAGGTATAAGGGTTAGCCGATCCGGCTTCAACTACAACGGCATCTTGGCGTTTACGCATGTCTTCCATACCTTTTTCGTCGTAAGTTCGTGGTCTGGTTCGCATAAAAAGGTAAACGTGATCGCCGTAACTTAAATCGTCTTTTGAAAATGATTTTGTTTCTCCAGGATAAACCACACCAATCGTTACCGAGTTTTCATCCAATACTTGTACAATTTGATACAAATCGTATTCAGGAACCGAAATCTTTAAGCCACCAGACACATCGTAAACGGCATAGGAATAAATGGCGTCAAAATTAGATCGGATTACAGTTTGATTATCTAAGTCGATACCATTGCGTTCATGTCTAAATTTATTGGGGCCGCTAATGATGGTTTCGGCTGCTAGGTATTTGGCAGTTTCGGCACGAACGACATTGTCCATGTTAACTGTTTCGCCACCTTCATCAATAAAAGCTGGGTTTATTGCTGTGGCTTCACCGTTTTTGCCTACACCCGTTTTAGCCTCTTCGTCCGGTGTTTCTGTTGGCTTGGTTAATTGCTCGGTTTCTTCTATTTGTGTTTGTGTTACTTCAGCTTCTTTTTTTTCGCTTTTGCAGGATGCAAGCAATAATATGAAGCAAAGGATGGTTATACTTGATAGTTTTTTCATTGGTCTTATTTTATGGTTTGTTTATTTATGTGTGATTACGCTTTTTGTGCGATGCTGAACTAAATTCAGCATGACGTTTTGTTGGCGAATTCGTCATTCTGAGCTTGACTCAGAATCTCATCATATTTTTTGTTTTATTACGTTTTCTTGTGTGATGCTGAAAACAAGTTCAGCATGACGTTCGTTATTTTTTCGTCATTCTGAACTCGATTCAGAATCTCACCATATTCAAAAATTTAAAGTTTCTAACTTTGGATTCATTTCTTTTATCAAATTTATCTTCCAATCTTTTTTCCAGTTTTTTGATTGTTTTTCTCTGGCAATAGCTTGTTTAATATCCGAAAATTGCTCAAAATAAATCAGGTCTTTAAGATTATATTTCTTGGTAAAAAGTGACCCGATTCCGTTTTGATGTTCTAGGATTCTTCTTTCTAAATTATTGGTAACACCAATGTAAAAAGTGGTTCTGTAGGTGTTAGTCAATATGTACACAAAGCTTGATTGCAAGGTTTTCTGTGTTATGTGATGCTGAAATCGAAGATTCAACGAAGTTAAACTAGTTCAGCATGACTTTTTGTTGTTTTCTCGTCATTCTGAGTTTATCTCAGAATCTCATTTAATTAAAATTACTTTATAGCTGGCAACGTATACTCCCCAGCCACTACACCTTCCGAAGGCATGTAAATTCTGAAGCAAATCCAAAAGGGTTGTGTTGGCATTAGCAGTTTATTATTCTGCTTTAGACTGTCGTATTGATCTTCTGGAGTGTAATAAATATCGAAGGTTTTTCCGTCTGTATTCAATTTGATTTCCGAATTACTAATCGTAGAACCTTTATCGGTTTTTAAATATTGATCGTCGCCATAAATGGTGATGGAGTAGAAACCTAGTTTAGGATCTTTCATTTCTGGGACTTGGTAAGTCACTTTATGCACTTTACTACCATCAAGCTCGTATTTTTCGGTTAGGTAAACCGCATCTTTATCGGGTAATAATCCGGTTGCAATTGACACGCCACGGTTTCTAGCTTCAAGAGAGACAGGGTTGTCTATTGTTCCCATTGTGCCACGAACGCCTTCTTTACCTGCAATCTCAATATAATGATCGAGAACACTTTTAAATTGAGCCATATTCCATGGCGTGACTTTGAATGATTTTGGTTGATAACCGTTTAGGTGTTCTACTTGAAGTTGATCTTGATATTCGTTAACCTTTTTTACGTCGGCATCACTTTTTGGGTTGACTTGCATGCGCACGTTCGCCCAGAAAAAATCGGTGGTTTTGGAAGCTGGAATTACGTAACGTCCTGGTCCGTAAAACACATCAACCGTTACGTGATCGTGGTTTACAACATGTAGGGACATGTAGCGTCCGTCGTTTTCTGGAAGCGTAATGGCTACATCGCCACCGCCATCGAGAATGGCAAAGGAATAGTTAGTATCGCGATTCATAAGTGGCGCTGGTTGCTCGTCTAAAGGCATGGGCTTACGGTGGTGGTTCCAAGTATTATTGGCACCTTGTACAAATTCTTTTTGCATCGCCAAATCGGCCATGGCGTAAGCGAAATTCTCGTTATTAACGGCAACGGTGGTATCTTTTACGGTTTCAGTTTCGGTTTGTATAACTTCGGCTTCTTTTTTTTCGCTTTTGCAAGAGGCAAAGGCTAAGGCGGTGCAAATGATGATACTGCTATAAAATGTTTTCATAAAATGGTTTTTTAAGTGTTGATTTTGATGATTTTAGAGCTCTAATTTACAAAGGTTATAAATAACAGTGAAACAAAAACTAACTTTTTCGATGTAAGTTATAGATTACTTTTTAATTGGTGTGAGCGCTCTGAAATTTATATTACTTAGGGTTCAGAGGTGTATTATGAATGTTAAAATACGCTAAACATGTAACTGGTTACGTTTATTGTTATTACATTTGCGTAACCAGTTACTTAAATAGAATGGAAGATTTTTTGACAACACTTCAGGTGGAAGGTTTTACAAGTCGTTTAAAGCGTTTAAGCGATGTGTTGCTTTATGCCACCAGAGATTTATACAAAACCGAAGGGGTGGATATTGAACCCAATTGGAACTTAGTTTTTAGGTTGCTACAGGAACATGATGCCTTAACCATTACAGAAATGTCTGAGCGCTTGCAACTATCTCATCCGGCTGTGGTTAAAATTGTCAAAAAAATGAAAAAAAGCGGTTATGTAGAAGCAGTTTCAGATCGGGAAGATAAACGAAAACAGATATTGAAACTAACGCCCAAAGCCCAACGACAAATCAAAACCATAGAAGTCCTTTGGGAAGCGCAAAACCAGGTATTAGAACAATTGTTGGCCGAAAGTCCTCATTTGTTGGAAGAATTAGGACATATAGAAAAGAGGTTAAACGAACAAGATTATAAACAACGCGTACGCGATAAATTAAACGCATGAAAATAGTGGTCGAAATTATTGGGTATATGGCTATTGCCGTGGGATTTTTTGCGGCAACCAAAAAGAAAATGGAGCATTTTAGGCTTTGGCATTTAATATCGAGTGCCTTTTATGTGGTGTACGGATTTTTCTTAGAATCGGGCCCGTTAATCATTTCGGGAATCATATTCTGTGTGATTCATGTGTATCACTTAAATAAATCGAAAAAGAACAAAAACAACAAAACACAAGTGTTATGATAAAAGTTTGTATTGCTGGCGGAACAGGTTGGGCGGGTTCTGCCTTGAGTAAAGGGGTTTGTGAGCATCCGGAAATGACTTTGGTATCGGCTTTATCCAGAACCTATAAGGGCAAAAATTTGTCTGACATTTTACAACTGGATTCCGAACCGATTCCTGTGTTTGAAGATATTGAAACAGCCTTGTCTGAAACCGATTTTGATGTGCTGGTAGAATATACAAAACCAAATATTGCTAAAACCAATATTCTGGCTGCTCTTAAAAAAGGAAAGCATGTGGTGGTGGGGACTTCTGGTTTAACCGAAGCCGATTATAAAACGATAGAACAGGAAGCCATTAAAAACCATACGTCTGTTTTGGCAGTAGGTAATTTTGCCATTACGGTGGTCTTGCTTCAGAAATTTTCTGAAATGGCGGCCAAATACATCTCCAATTTCGAGATTATAGATTATGCTCACGAAGATAAAATAGATGCGCCCAGTGGTACTGCCAGAGAATTGGCGTATCGTTTGTCACAAGTTCAAAAACCAAATGTGTTTGTAGGTGAAGACGAACTTATTGGTGAAGCATCCAGTAGGGGAGCTAAACTCAATGAAGTACAAGTGCATTCGGTGCGATTGCCTGGACACGTTATCTCTATAGAATCCATTTTCGGACTTAAAGATGAAAAACTATCTATCCGTCACGATTCTGGTGCCAGTGCCGAACCTTATGTAAAAGGTGGTCTATTAGCCATAGAAAAAGTAAGTTCGTTTACAGGTTTAAAGCGGGGGTTGGATTCTGTGATGACGTTTTAACGAAGTACTATGCTTTAATTAGGGAAGGGTTGCATTAAAAAAGCAATATACGTTCTATAACCCAAAACATGGCGACAGAACCAATACTATACGGTAAAATTCGAGGAATCCAGCCTTTTTTAGGGATAATTGATTTTATAAGGTATGAAATGGCGATTACTACTAAAACAAAAAGGATCTGTCCCAGTTCTACGCCTATATTAAATGTAGCCAGAGCTAATGGGATTTCTGTTTGTGGTAGTCCGATGTCGGTTAAAGCTCCGGCAAATCCAAAGCCGTGGAGTAAGCCAAAACTAAAAGCAACCAACCAAGGTTTTTCGCTGGTGAGTGTCGGTTTCCCTTGTTGAAGTTTTAGTATTTCTAAGGCTAGAAAAACAATACTTAAAGCGATAACAGCTTCTACAGGAGGGCCAGGTAAACTGGCTAAACCTAAAGCAGAACAACTTAAGGTAATACTGTGTGCAAGCGTAAAAGCGGTAATGGTCTTCAATAATTTTTTAAATCCTACGGTTATTATAATTAAGGCCAGAACGAACAAGAGATGGTCAAAGCCCAGAAGAATATGCTCTATCCCCAAAACAATATAGGTTTTTGCCACTGTCCACTTATTTGGTGCGCTAGGAATAATGACACTGCTTTTTGTAGGTTGCAAGAGAAAGGTATGATGAGCCTTGTTTAACATACGGATGTCTGCCAGCACATCGATTCCTGTAGTATTGAGGTTGTTAATACTTATTGAGGTATTACTTAAATTTGTTGCTCCTGTTAGTTTGTAAGTATAGAGGACAAAGGCCTCTAGAATTCTCGGTGCAATGCTTTCGGTTAAGGTAAAATTCTTGTCAAATTTTGGTTGAATATCCAAAACCTTATCCACAGTACGTGGTACTTTCCAAAGCACGGTGTATTCGTTTTCTGATATTTGATTTATTTGTAAATAGGCTGGACGAATTTCATGAGCGAATACAGAATTAAACGTGACCCCGAAAAATAGTACTGTAATAATTTTAAAGAGGACTCTCATTAATTTTGGTAACTTTTTTTAATGTCTGAAGGTATTTTGTCTGCCGTTAGTTTTACAGGATATTTATCCAGCAAATCTTCGAATACCTTATTCTGCATGTCGAGCTCGGTTTGATATTGGTATTCCTTTTCAACATAAGGTTTGATCGTTTCGAATTTGGCAATTTCAGACACTTCCTTTTTTGAAATGTACACCAAATGTTGACCAAAACCTGAAGGAATAGGCCCTACCCATGTATTGATTGGTAAGGAATCTAAAACGGAGGTAAAGTAATCGCCAAACGTTTTATAAATAGATGTGGCTTCACTTTTGTTCCATGTATTTGGAATGGATAGTTTTGTTTGGCGCGCTTTAGGAATATCTTGCCCATTATTTAACTGCGTTTTGGTTGTTTCCATTTCGCTTTCAAGATTGTCTTCATCATTTAAAAATAATACTTGTTTAAAGCTATAGGCTGGTGGCAATATAAACAGGTCTTTGTTTTTGTTGTAAAATGCATTTAAATCATCGTCTGTTGGCGACTTAATTATGGCATTTAAATCGTTCGACACGGCTTCCATTTTTTGTGACAAACGGCGTTTTACAATAAGGTCGTTATGATCTAAATTCATGGCCAAAGCTTCTTTGTAAAATACTTCCTGACGCAGATATTGGTCTATAAAAGCTTTTATTTCCTGTTCGTTAGGATCGCGCTGCCATTGTTTTTTCCACAAACTTAACAAGTAGTCGTATTCGGTATTGTCAATAACGATACTATTTTCTTCAGCGTTAGAATCTTTATTGGTTAGGTAGTAGTAACCAAAAATTAAGAACCCTAAGAACAAAAAATGCACTAAGGGTTCCTTAAGTATTTTCTTCATAAATTGATTTTATAGCTTGTTTTCAATCCAAATTGGGGAAGCCCAAGCGCGTTCTTGAATTGTTTTTTTTGTGTCGTCTGGATATTTAACTCTGGGGTTTCTAATTTCATCAAATAAGTTATAACGTCCCGTTGGCAGTTGTATAACTCTTACATAATAATACGCATTTTGAGTGGGATTAAATTCTGGATCTTTCCAAACAGCCATTAATTCGGGGTCGCCCTTTTCTTTATTGAATTCACCTGTTTTTAAATCCACAGGAGCATCTATAGGCGTTACGGTTCCGTCTGATTTTAATCGGTCGTCCGAGGCGGCGACGTTGTAAATCTTATCTTTCATTTCGCCGTTTTCCACCCATCCTTTAATAATTTGAATACGGTCTAAATTTGGTCCGATAGGATCTTTAATGGCCCAAACCATAAAATCTGGAGACTCAGAGCCTTCGTAATTTTGTCCCATAGGCACACCTTTTTCGTAACCGTCTTTTACCATAGTTTCGTAAGAATCATAATTAGTGCTATATCCGTTACCAGCAAAAAAGCGAACTTTTATTCTTGGTCCTGAGGTAGCGAAAGATTCACGGTTGTGCATGCCGTCCCAAATCGCTTCTCGGGTGTTAGACGTTGCCCAGACGCCAGTTAAACCTCCGGGGTTCATGTCTCGGTTGTACATCTCACCATCTTGTTCGTTTTTAGAACGTCCTTCGGCAGTTTCATCGGCCATGCCGTGATGACCAACATAATTAAATTCTTCAACATTAGACATCACGCCATTATGACTATCGGTTCCGCCTACAAATCCATATTTAAACGGGTTGATGCCTAATTCTTCATAATATTTAACACCTCGGGTTAAACCGTAACGTACAAAGTTGTGCTTTTCGAAAACTCTTCCAAAGTATTTTTGAAGGGAAACAGCATTTTCAAAATCGGCAAATTCATCGTTTGGCCAAAACTGTGGTACAACCTCAGAATTTCCTTTGGTTTGCATCATTTCCAGGTTTCTTTCAAAATGTTGTCTTGTTTTTGCATAGGTTTCATCAATCGGCTTGTTGTTCATGGCAACTTCTGGAAATAGCATTCCTTTACTTTCGTTGGAGTTATGCGGGTTACAGAAAACCTTAATGCCTTTGGCTTCTTGAATTTTCATCCAATCCCATAATTCTTGAGGTGACGGCCCTTCGTTAGCAGAAAATGGCATGTCCGGTAGATTGGTGTCTCTAAAGAATACATTTCTGTGAAGGTTTGCGGTATTGGGTGCCGAACTCCACTCGTAAGCATGAATGGTTGTAAATTTTCCGGGTTTATAATGTTTTTCAGTAGCATCGATATTTACCTTCCATTGCGATTTTACGGCATCATAACCTTGCCAGAAATCGGGATGCGCATTGCCTCCAGCCAAAGCATCTAATACATATTTTTTATAAACTGTAAGGGCTGTGGCTAAATCAGGAGCTTCCCGCATTGCTTTTGCCGCTTCACTGTCATAACCTGGAGCATCTGGATTCATTAGCGAGTAAGCTTCACCCAGAAACTCGGCGTGGTCGGTTACTGCAGCCCAATCCAATGGCCGGTTAATGGTGTGAGGTTTTCCGTTAACCATCACTTCTGCACCTTGAGCAAAACGATAGGCATCGTCAGGAGTTAATCTGGTGCCTGCAATAAAGGCATCCATAGATGCAGCTGTGTGCAAGTGTTGCTCGCCAAAATAGGCTTCTTTTAATGGGTTGCTAGGAATATTAGCAGCCATGTCTATTTCTTCGGTGGTGGTGTTGGTTTCAACAGGGGTTTCTTTTGGACTGTCTTTGCAGCCTGCAAATAATAGAAGACTCGTAATGGTTAATAGCAGTGGTCTCATAATATTGATGGTTTTCCGTTAAATAAAAATAAACGTAGGTTGTTTATGGTCGTACTAAAGGTAAGGTTTTTCCTTGAGAATTTTCAGTATAATTTACTGTAAATATGGGTGTTGTGGTTTTAAAACCGATACTTTTAAATTGATAATACAAAAAAAGCTGGTTCCGAAATATCGAAACCAGCTTTCAAAACCTTGAAGGTTTATTTAAATTACTGAACCATCATTGCTCTTCTGGCTTCTGCTTCCAAATTAACATAAGGTTCTCCTTCTACAGAAACGCCGACACCTTGAATGGTACCACCTTCAAATTCTCCCAGTGATTTATATAAGTTACTTACGTTGTCTCCACTATCGTAACCGACACACAAACCGTCTCCAGATAAGGTAAACTTCGCTGGTTGGGTACGCATTGGACCTTCTGCAACAACCTCTTCATCAATATACAATTTCATACTTCCAATAGACTCACCGTATTCGCCAGCTTTTTCTCTATTGAATTCCATTCCTAAGGTATATTTTCCTGGTTTTAAAGTTTTATTAGAGATGTAAACTTGCTCTGGTTTTATACCTAAGAAATTATACACATAATATAATTTTTTGTCTTTAATGAAAAGCGCATGACCACCAAAACGAGAACCGTGTGCAAATAATACACCATGTGCATTAGGATCGGTAATCTCGACATTGGCTAAAATTTTATAATCGCGACCACGAACATTTACCGCCACCCCTTCTGGTACCGGAGCCGTGTTTGGATAATACACGTAACGATCTTTTGGCTTTTCTTGCGATGGTCTTTCTGTTCCTAAAATTTCGGCAGCACTTCTATCATCTAGCGGTAACACCTTATTTATTTCGGCTTGTTTGAACCATTCATCTATTAACTCTTGAAGTTTTTCAGGATGCTCTTCAGCTAAATTGTTGGTTTCCGAACGATCTTCAGCAACATTATAAAGTTCCCAAACATCTTCATCAAAATGACCTTTTCCGCTAATAGGCGCATGAACAGCAGCCGCTTTCCAACCGTCTTTCCAAATCCCTCTAGTTCCTAACATAGCGTAATATTGTACGTGTTTTTCGGTTGGTGCATCTGGTGCAGCATCAAAAGTATAAGCCATAGACACCCCTGATAAAGGCGTTTGTTTAACACCGTTGTAAACTTCTGGCATTTCGATACCACAAGCTTCCAGTAAGGTAGGAACGATATCTACCGAGTGGTGATATTGGTGACGGATTTCACCTTTGGCTTTAATACCCTTAGGCCAAGAAATGATTAAAGGATCGTTAGTTCCTCCTGCATATTGCGAATAACGCTTAAACATTTTAAACGGAGCCGAGAAACCAGCAGCCCATCCTGTTGGGAAGTGATTGTAAGTATCTGGACCACCTAAAACCTCTAAATATTTTAAGTTTTCTTCCATGCTATCTGGATAACCGTTAAAGAATTTGTTTTCGTTTACAGATCCGTTTGGACTTCCTTCTCCCGAAGCACCGTTATCGGCAGCATACAATACGATGGTGTTTTCCAACTGTCCAGTTTCTTCTAAATAATCGATAATACGTCCAACTTGCGCATCGGTATATTCCGAGAATCCTGCATAAACTTCAGCCATTCTAGAGAATAATTTTTTCTCGTCGGCAGTAAGTTCATCCCACGGACGTACATAATCTGCTGGGTTGGCCATATTTTCTGGTATCGGATTAAAGTCGGCCATACCTGTATCTTCTGGTAAAATACCTTTTTCTTTCATACGGGCAACAACCCACGTTCTGTAAGCATCGTAACCGTCGTCAAACTTTCCTTTGTATTTCGCTGTGTATTCTGCAGGCGAATGGTGTGGTGCATGGTTGGCACCTGGGTTAAACCACATGTAGAATGGCTTAGATGGGTTGGTCGCATTTTTATCACGCAACATGGTGATGGCTTGATCTGCTAAATCTTTAGACAAGTGATAACCTTCTTCAGGTGTTGCTGGTGCTTCAATAAATTGGTTGTCCATTACTAAATCTGGATACCAGTTATTGGTTTCACCTCCTAAGAATCCGTAAAAACGGTCAAATCCAATTTGCGTTGGCCATTCGCTACGACTTGCTCCAGGAGCGATGTCTTGTTCTGGCACGTTGTGGTTTTTACCAATCCAAAACGTGCTATAACCATTATCGCGCATAATTTGAGCAAATGGTGCACAATCTTTTGGAACACGACCATTAGAACCTGGATATCCATCAGCAGTTTCAGTAATGGAAGCCATACCATTTAAGTGGTGATTTCTACCTGTTAAAATGGTAGAACGCGTTGGCGAACATAAAGCGGTAGTATGCCACTGCGTATAGGTTAAACCATTTGCGGCTAACTTATCCAAAGTTGGCATGTTAATACGCCCCCCATAAGGCGACTAAGCTCCTAAGCCTGTATCGTCGTAAAGGACAAATAAAATGTTTGGCGCTCCTTCTGGAGCCGATTTTGGTGTGTACGCGGACCAATCGGATTGTGAATCGCGAATGTCTAAGGCAATTTTACCTTTAAACCCGTCGGGTTGTTGGATATCGCTGGAACTTTGGGCTGTATTTTCAGAAGAACTCGACTGGTTACAGGACTGAAAGAACCCCAATCCTACTACCAATAAGGCTGGCATAAGATACGGTGTAAAACGTTTTTTCATGATTAATAGGTTAATTTATAGTGTTTTATATGAAAAATTGAACTGTGAAGTTAATAAATAATTCTAATAGTTTAGGTGTTTATTTTAAATATTGTAGGTAAATAAGCACATAAAATATTATTTTCATTAAAATTAAATGATATTGTAACTGCATAGTAAGCAGGAGGTTTTGGTTTATAGTGCTAAATAATATAATGCACTTTATCAGATGGTTGTAATTGATAACCAAAACGAAAGATGTGTTTTTCGCCCGAAACTTGTTCTATAATTAGCGGTAAAACTTCGGTGGTTGTGGTCTGGTTTTTAATCCAAGATCTGCTGCTGGTTGCTTGGGTAATGGTATCGGTTTTTAGCGTGTAGGTTTTGTTTGTAATGGTTTTAAACCAATATTCTACATCTATACCCGAAGCAAACAAACTGGTCGTGTGCGAAAGTTCTAAAATATCTATGCCGGCCATATAATTGGCTCGAGATAATAGTACGTGGGTATTAGGTACTTGAAAGGTTTCGCTGGCCAATTGTGCTGCTAAAATATTAACTTCGGTATTGGGAGTGGCGGCAA
This sequence comes from Formosa sp. A9, assembly GCF_051200825.1. Lineage (GTDB taxonomy): Bacteria > Bacteroidota > Bacteroidia > Flavobacteriales > Flavobacteriaceae > Formosa. The sequence goes on from NZ_CP195158.1 coordinate 55,025, forward strand.
CAAACGTGGCTATCGTATCGGCTCCGGTTTCGGCCAGGGTGTCTTCCTTTAAAGCATTACCGTAAAAACAATCAAAGCCCAAATTAGAGGTGTGTTGTACGACGTCTTGGTTGGCATCAATAAACGTAATTGGCGTGTCTTTTTGTAATTGTTCGGCAATCAATAAGCTTATGGGGTTGGCGCCAAGAAACAACAGCCCTTCACGTTTATTCATAACAACTAATTCCCCGCGTCGTTTTAACCAATCGGTTGTCCATTTTAGTAAAAAAGGAACAGTCATCGTGGTTAATATGGCCATAAAAACCAACACCGAAAAAATGGTTTGGTCTATAATACCCATTTCTAAACCGATGCCGGCAATAATAATTTCCACAGCACCGCGGCCATTCATTCCTGCACCAACAGTTATACCCTCTCTCCAGCTTAGCCCTGTGGGTAGATAGAATAGGGCTGTGCCTAGAATTTTTCCAATAATAGCCATGGCAATAACGGTTAAAAGTAGTGGTAAATCGGTGCGAAAAACGTCCAGATTAACCATAAATCCTGCCGAAACAAAAAAGACGGGAGCTAAAAAACCGATAGATACATCGTAAAATGCTTTATGGACTTCTTTAGAAATATTTTTTGGAAATAAATTGTCCTTGATGAATAACCCTGCCATAAATGCCCCTAAAATACTATGCATACCTGCGAGTTCGGCCAGTTCGGCGTAAGCTAAGGCTACAATAATAATAATGGTAAAAAAGAAGGTGCTACTCGTATTTTTTAATTTTGAAAGATACTTGCCTAGTTTGGGTAATACATAAATACCAATAAGTATGGTTACTGCAAAAAAGGCTATGGCTTTTAAAGCCACAGGAATAAGTTCGGCCGCATTAAATTCGCCCATGGCGGCAACACTTAAAATACCAGCAAAAATGAGTAGCGCCAATGTATCCGAAATTAAGGCTCCAGCCATAAGTACATAAGCCACTCGGGTATTTAGTAATTTTAAGTCTACAAGTATTCGACTTTTGGTAGCTAACGAGGTTACCCCAACGGCCATACCCACAAACAAGCCTGCCATGGCATTGCCACCAAAAAATATGGTAGTATAATAGCCTAAAATAAACGGCACGACAAAACCACCAATAGAGGCCATAAGCCCAGGCCAAGAGGCTTTTTTTAAATCTTTAAAATCTATTTCTATGCCTATATAAACCATTAAAAGCATAATACCAACTTCGGCTAGGACTTTAATGGTTTCGGTGTATTCTAAAAAACCTAATAAACCAGGGCCTAAAATAATACCAATAACCAATTCACCTAAAATAGACGGATAGCCTACCCGACGCGCTGCAGCGCCACCAATCCATGCTGCTAACAGCACACATAATAAATTGAGAATGTTTAAGTTGAAGGCTTCCATAGTCTGTTAAAAATAGCGTTTTTTTTAATATGAATCTATTAAAATACGCTAAACATCTGTGAAATTTCAAGTGTTAATATGTTGTTATTCAGTAAGGTGTGAAGGTCTTGTTAGGATTGCTTTATGGACTGTTTAATCAGATTTTAACGCCGTTTTCAATAAGGTTCAAGCAGATGTTATACTGAGTTTATGCTGACTTATAGTTATTGCTGATGCGTATAGAAACAACTTCAAATATTGAATGATAGTCTTAAAACGGATTGCTGAGGTTTATTTTTTTGTTGGGTTTGCGCATGTAGCTGGGTTAGGCGAGTTCTCTGTATTTAAAATCTTTTGTACTCCTAACAATTCGCTTACCTTTGGTATATAAAAATTTGACATCTATGTTAGCTTTCGAACATTTCGCACTCAACGTCACCGATCCTAAAGCCATTAGCGATTGGTATTGCACACATCTTAAAATGAAAAAAGTTTTGGAAAATGATACGCCGCCATTCATGACCTTTCTGGCAGATAGCACCAATAGGGTTGTGGTAGAGCTGTATTATCAGCCTTCTAAACCCATTACCGATTTTAGTAAAGAGCATCAATTAACCTTTCATTTTGCATTCGAAACACCCAATGCACAGGCAGATAAAGCACGTTTGTTGGAGGCTGGCGCCACTTTTATAGAACAACAACAACCAGGTGAAGGGACTCATTTGGTCATGTTACGCGATCCTTGGGGCTTGCCGCTTCAATTATGCCAAAGAGCAAAGAAATTGGTTTAATTTTCTGAAATTAAGTCATGCAATTTAAGCCATTGCTCACATAAGCTTTGCCAATACAACTGCGTTTCGGGTTTGCTTAGTCCAAAACCATGTCCGCCTTGTTCAAAAATATGCAGTGCTGCCGGCACTTTGTTTTGGCGCAATGCGGCATAATATTCCAAGCTGTTTTCTACAGGTACGGCACCATCATCTGTAGCATGAATTAAAAACGTAGGTGGGGTAGCAGCGTTTACTTGTAGGGCATTGGAGTAATTTTTTATGAGGTCTTCGGTAGGTGTTTCGCCCAATAAATTACGTCGCGATCCTTCGTGTGTAACGCCTAGTTTCATAGAGATTACTGGATAAATTAATATCGAGAAATCTGGCTTTGCAGAAACCGAATCGTGTTTGTAGACTTCTTGATTGTAGTGAGTAGATACGGTTGAAGCTAAATGTCCGCCTGCCGAAAACCCTAAAACACCAATTTTAGCTGGGTCTAATTTATAGTCTTTGGCATGGCGTCTTACATAGCGTATTGCTTCTTGTGCGTCCTGCAATGGGCCAATGGTTTTATTGGTCATTATAGCATCATTAGGAAGGCGGTATTTTAATACAAATGCGGTAATGCCTAAATCGCTTAACCAAGCTCCAACCTTTGCACCTTCTTTATTCATAGATAAATGATGATATCCACCACCAGGGTAAATAACTACGGCTGTGCCATTTTCTTTTTTTGCTTTTGGCGTAAACACAGTTAAAGTGGGTGTTACTACTTGCGACGTGCTTGTAAGCGTCTTTCCATCAAATACTGGTTGCTCTTGGTAATTGGAGTTTGAAATACTATTTGGTATATCCGATTTCCAAAGCGGTATGGTTTCTACGTTTTGACTGAAAACAGATGTCATCATACTTAAATATAAAATACTAAAAAGAGAACGTTTTAATGGCATAATCTAATTGGTTTTTAAGTAAATAGCAAGTTCTGGAATCTGCTGTTGTATTGCGCTAATGACTAATTTACTTACCTCGGTAGCACCTTTAAACGATAAATGGGTGTCGTCTGCCTTTCCATCGGGATAATAAGGGTTTTCTCCTGTCTTAAAATGAAGATGAAGGTTTGCTGAAGCTTCGGGGCCATAAGCTATTTCCATCTTTTCGGTAAGCCATTGTAAGTCAATAAACGGTACATTTAAATCTTTAGCGACCATTCTGGTAACTAACGGATAGGCTCCGTGGGTATCTTCTAAAACTCCATATTCATTAAACTTACGTCTTACAATAGATGATAATAAAACAGGAATGCCTTGTTTGGCTCGCGTGTCTTTTACATAACGCTCTAAATTATAGCGGTACTGGGTATACGGATTGGTGTAACGTGTGGAGTCTTTAATTTTTTGATCGTTATGCCCAAACTGAATAAACACATAATCGCTTGGTTTTATACTGTTGTATACGCTATCCCAACGCCCTTCACTTATAAAACTTCTAGAGCTTCGGCCGTTTACAGCATGGTTTTCTACAGTGGCATTTGCGTTAAAATAGTTGGCAAATACTTGACCCCATCCAAATTCCGGATTCGTTTCAGGGTTTTTCTTGTTGGCCATGGTCGAATCGCCAATCATAAAAATAGTAATGGGCTTGCTTTGTATGTTTTTAAAGGCGCCTATGCTTATACATATTAGCGCAACACAAGCAATTTTAAATAGTTTTGAAGATGTTATTGTAGCCATTCTGTTTCAGCGTTAATTCCTAATATATTTTTTGTGGTATATGTTTTCGCCTCTTTTTTACTTAACTGATGTGACCAAGGCACTCGATTTTTGGTGTTTGCTCCAGCACCAGTATTATTGTATTCGGCATAAAAGCTTGAAGTTTCTGCTTCTTTTTTGTTCCAGTTGTGCCAGCCTTCAGCTTTAATATGTTTCCCTAAATTGCAATTAATAAATACGGTTTTAGCATAGTAACGCCAAGGTCTTCCCAGATATACTTGGTTTGCTTCTTTTGTAGCGGTGAGTGTGCAATTTTTAAAGACAAATCCGAACGCTGTGTGTTTTTCGGTAGAGGCTGCTGTAATGTAAGAATTGCTTTTGCTATTAATTTCGCAATCGGTAAATAAGGCTGTTGCATTTCCGAAAATAAAATCGGTTGTACCTGTAATAAAGCAATTTTTAAACCATTGTTTGTGGTTTTCGCCAGTTAGGTAAACTGTGTCTTGATTGCCTAAAATAGTACAATTTTCAATCAGACAGGCATTGGCATTTATACTAAGCGCAATGGCTTGCCCAACAGGTCCTGCTGTATTTTGTATAGTTAAGTTTTTAAGTTGTGTGTAATGACCTTCAATTAAAACGGTTGAGGTGTGAAACGTGCTGTTTCTGCCTAGATTTATGCTTTTAAAGTAATCGTTAAAACTGATAATGGTTTCGTTTTTATCTTCGCCTATAAGCGTGATTTTAGGGTTCCATTCGTATACATGAACCTTTTCGATATAGGTTCCTTTTTTTATGAAAATAGTAATGCGGTCGTAAGGGAACGATTTGCTGTTGTTTATGGCATCTTGAATATTTGTATAATCGCCACTGCCGTCTTGAGCTACGGTGACTTTATAACTGTCTTTAGGTGTTGGTTTTAATGAAGCTTTCCATTTAGGGTATACTTTTAAAACTTTATTAGGTTGTGTGTTGTACCAGGCGTAGCCTACGCGACGTTCTCGGCTAATATCCATAATCGATGCTTTTTTTATACCATCGCGATCGCAAAAGAACGGGGTGTTATTTTCTAAATCCATGAAACGTGCCCAAAGCGGTTCTGCATTTGGATCTTCAATGTAACGTTTTTCTTTTTCGCCATCAGCAGTCATGTAGCGCTCTTCTTTTAGTCCTGTGATTTTTGTTTTTTCTAACCAGGTTGCAGCTGCTTCTACAGCGCGTTTAACCTCGTCTGAAGGGTGCTCAATGTTCATTAATAACAAAACGATTTGTGCAGTATCTACTCCGCCTAGCGATGGTAGCTCGTAAGCTCTGGCTTTTGCTGGTAGAAAGGTGGTTTCGTCGTGCTGGGCACACCAACCCGTTAAAATACCGTTTTGTTTGTATTGCGTTTTTAAAATGCACGAAATGCCTTTATTGAATGCCGTTTGTGTTTTTTCTAAAGTGATTTCGTCTACTGGTATACCTAGTGTTTTAGAGCCAGTATTAATGTCTTGTAAAATAGACATGACATTAATCATTCCGCCATCGTTATATGTAATATGGGTGTAATAGCCCTTGCGTAATGGGTAGTATTGTGGCCATCCGCCGTTTGGATATTGTGCTTCTAACAGATAATTTAAACCCTTTAAAAAGCCTGTTTTATAGATTTCATTTTTAGTGTGTTTATAGACTTTAGACAGATAAACCATTTCCAGATATGTTGCACCATTGTCGATAGTACAGCGGTTTGAATCGGATTTTGAAGCCTGTAGTTTTTGTTTTTCCGAATCAGATAGCGGGTTTTGCATCTGAATGTTTTTTTCCCAACCTCCATTATCTTTTTGATATAATAACACTTGTTCTGCAATGTCTTGGGCTTCAGTAGTGCCATACCAGCTATCGTCCATTTTTAGCACAACATCTTTCCAAGAATGGTCTAAAACTTGTGCATGTGTGTGAAGTCCTGTTGCTGTTAGAACGAATAAAAAGATAAGGGTTTGTTTTAAAAATGTCATAGAAAGTCTGTTGGAAATACCCTAGCATCGAGATGTGATGACGTTTATGTTCTATCTCGAAAGGAGGTACTAAAATGAAAATAATAGAGTATAGTATTATGGTATAAAATGGGGTAGGTATTAATTACCAAAACCCCATTTTACGTGATATATAACACTACCTATTTATCTAATTCTACAGCGCCTAAAATAAATGGCCCTACACCTTTAGGATCGTTATCTTTTTTTCTTTCGTTTACATAGTATTCAAAAGATCCATCGCGGTAAGGGTTGCCGCCCAGTCCTGCAACTTGGCAAACTTGTGTTAAGGTTAGTTCGCCATTAGGAGCTACAGTAATTAAATCTCGGGTCATGCCATTAAATCCTTTTTCGGCAACAGCTTTATATTGCGCTGGTAAATAACCTTGGTTAACACCTTTGGCTAAAGCGTAAACAAACATTGCGGTTCCCGAAGCTTCTAAATAATTGCCTTCTTTGTCTCCCATATTAGTAACCTGGTACCACAGCCCAGAGTCGTCTTGATATTTTGTTAAGGCTTCGGCCAGACTGTTTAAATAGCTAACAAGTTCTGCTTGTTTAGGATGATCTTTAGGGAAATAATCTAAAACATCTACAAGGGCCATCGCATACCAACCTAAAGAACGCGACCAGAAATTAGGCGATGTTCCTGTTTCTTTATTGGCCCAATCCATGGCTTTGCTTTCATCCCAACCGTGATATAGTAAACCTGTCTCCTTATCGTAAGCGTGTTTTTGAATGAGTTCGAATTGCTTGGCAATATCATCTAAATGCTTACCGTCTTGAAACGTGGTGGTGTAGGCAGCATAAAAGGGAGCGCCCATGTATAAACCATCTAGCCACATTTGGTTAGGGTATATTTTTTTGTGCCAAAATCCGCCGCTAGGAGTACGTGGTTGTTCTTCTAATTGTTTGTTTAAAGTTTGCATGGCTGTTAAATACTTTTCGTCTTTAGAGACTTCGTATAAATTGAAAAGAATTTTACCAGCTTCAATCATATCGATATTGTATTTAGACATCTCGTAGGTTGCTATCGCTCCTGTGCTGTCTATAAGCTTATCGGCATAGGCTTTTACATAATCGTAATATTTTTGATCGTTTGTTTTTTTGTAAAGCGATTCAAAACCAGTTAACACCAATCCGTGTACATAATCCCATTTGGCTACAGTTCTATCGTCAATCATATACGATTCTGGACTGCGGTGCATTTCAGATAATGCCATGCGTTCAGACCATTTTAAATCTTTAGGTACTACTAAGGTTTCTGTTGGAGTTTCTGGAGTTTGTTCGGTTGCAGTTGTGTCTTTTTTAGCGTCTTTACAGCTTGCAAAGGCAAGGCCTAAAGTAAAAAGATAAACTAGTGGTTTTTTCATAATATTATAAAGAATTATTGTTGTTTAATTGGGTTAACGTATCGTTTAGATAACTTAAGAAATCGGCTTTATTGGTAATGCCATTTTTTTCTTTTTCCCAAGCACCTAAAAAGTAAAATGAAATTGGGGCAGTATTTGGTTTAAAAATAACTAAATGGTCGTCGGTGCCCGTTTTAACTTCTGCGGCGGTATCGACTTTGTAAAATAACGCCATTCCTAATTGGTCTGGCACCAAGGTTTGTTCGCCGTAAGTAGCGATATAGGCCCAGCCTCCATCTTGGTTTTCGCTTTTTATTAAGCCTACCTTATGGTCTACAATACCTGTACAAATACCTTCTATAGCTTCAGAGGCTTGTATGGTATGTTTGGTAATTCTGGAGTCTGGTTTTATGCTTAGTGTCGAGGCTAAATCGATGCGCTTTCCAGCGGTTTCCCAACCTTTGTAATTTACAAAAACTGTTGATGCTTCTGGCGTATTTTCTACACGGGCTGTGGTTTCTTCTACAGTGTTAAAATGTAACACTTCGTTGTTTACGTAGCGGCCAATAGAACCGATACCCATAGATTTTCCGGCTTTAAGAATATCCATACCCCAATCGCTCATTTCGTGATAAGAATCGAAACCATCTTGTCCTACATGCGATAATTCTAGAGTGTCTGTAATTTTACCGAAAATATCGATAGCATTACGCCAGTCTAAATACAGGCGGTAACCTACTTTGTTGCTTTCCCAGCCTGGCCCTTCGTAACGAATATACCACGAATGGTCGGTGTGTTCTTTAGGGACTGTAATTTCCGAAACGTTTTTAAAGCCTGTATTGTTAGCGTATTCTTTATGGCCTCTAGAACCGTCTACCCATTCGCCGCCTTGGGCAATGGAAATTTCGGCATAGGTTTTTGGTGTTGTAACAACCTTTTCTACAGGTGTTTCTGCAACAGGTGTAGCGGCAGTGTCTTCGGTTTTAGTATTGTTTTTACAAGCGGTGAGTACGGCAAGCGATACTATAGGTATTAAGTGAAAAGTTTTCATAAAGCATTATGATTTTAAAAAAATGAAATTTAAGAAATTTATGATGGAATCTGAAACGTTATCAAACCATGGATTAAACAACCAAAAGGTATGAGGCGCATCGTGAACGGGTGAAATTTGATAGTAAATATTATGCTCTTTTAAAATGGTAATCATCTCGTCGCGACCTGCCTGAAAGCGTTTGAAGTCGCTTGGTATAAATAAAGTTGGCGGACAATTTTTGTCGACATGAGTTAAGGCCGAAGCTTGTTTCCATAATTCGGGGTTGTTTGCTTCGGTAGCACCTAACCAGCTTGCCGCAAGAGTGCCTTCTTCAGACTTTGGATGACTAAACGCTAATATACCATCTATATTTATTAAGGCCTGAAGGGCCATTGGCTGGTCGAGATATAGTTTAGACTGGCCGGTTGTAGCTGCTAATGAGGCTACTTGGGCGCCAGACGAACTCCCTAAAACAGCTATTTTGTTAACATCTATACGATAGTTTGAAGCGTTTTGCTTTATAAATGATAAGGCGTTAAAAACGTCTAAAACCGCTTTTGGATATTGGTGTTCTGGTGCTAATCTGTAATTGATTGAAAAACAACTAAAACCATGAGCTGCTATTGTTGTGGCTAATGGGTTTAAGAGTTCTTTAGTTCCAGATTTCCAAGCACCACCATGAACCAGTATTACGGCCGGATTTTTAGTGCCTTTTGTGTTTATAAATGCATCTAGCTTTAAAGTATCGTTGCCATAGATGGTGTAAGGAGCATTTAAAAATGCCTTAACGTCTTTTGAGGTTTTACCTTTGGCAATGGTGATGGAAGGATACTTTTTTTTGGCCTTTTTAAAAGCCGAATGTATGGTATAGCTAGTATCTGTTGTAGTGGTTGTTTGTGCAAAAAGCATACTTGTGCAGGCCATAACAAGAGCGTTAAATAAGAGTGTTTTTTTTAACATTACAGTATAGGTTTACGCAGTGGCTTTTAAATGAATTAGGAGCCCGATAAAAATCAAGCTCCTAATTCCAGACTAATTCAAACAAACATTATTAAAATTTAATTATAGGCTGGGTTTTGAGGAAAATCGTTATTCTGATTTAAATCTATTGCGGTTTGTGGAATTGGTCGCAATATTTTCAATTCTCCATTACTTCCAGCAAAACTTCCTTCTTGAACAGTTGGGTTGTACATTGTAGCACGATCAACTAAAGTACCTGTACGTTTTAAATCGAACCAACGGTGGTATTCTCCAAATAACTCACGAGCTCTTTCATCTAAAATAACATCGATATTTATAGAGGTTAATGGCGCTGCTTTTGCACGGTTACGTACTTCGTTAAGACGCTCTAATGCGGTACCAGAATTTCCTGCTTTAAAATAAGCTTCGGCAGCAATTAAGTAGGTTTCTCCAACACGCGATAAAATAAGGTCACGGAAACTAGAACGGCCACTAGCAAATGGTTCGTCTGGGTGATCGAACTTTTTACAAGTAATTAAAGCTGCATCACTACTAGCAATTTGTGCTGAATATGTACCATAACCATGGTAAGTTACTCCTGGATGTGCAGCAACGTAATCTATACTATCCTGCTCAGTGCTTTTCCATTTAGGTTCGTAATAATCGGCTACGGTTAGCGATCCGTGGTCTTTTTTGTCAACATCGTAATAATCGTAATATCTGTCAAAGATTTCAAGCATGAATGTAGCATCCCAACGCTCGTCGCCTTCTTCAAATAAATCGATAGTATAATCGGTAGCTATTAAATTATAGCTGCGGTTAGGTGCGTTACCTGCAACTTCGGCACCACCTAAATACGATCCAAAGAAGTAAGATTGTTGATGCCCTAAGTTTGTTGGATCTGTGGCTACGGTACTTTCGCTATATTGGATAGAGAAAATTGTTTCGGCATTCATTTCATTATCTGGAGTCCAAAGTTCTTCAAAAGGAATAGTTAATGATTGACCTCCAATTGCAGTATCGGCATACGAAGCTGCTTTAGAGAAATCGTCGCCAGAACCAAAACTTTCGTAACCACGTGTTAAGTGTACTTTAGCTAATAAGTGTTGTACTGCTCTTTGGTTTACACGACCATCGAAACCACCGTTACCTACTAAATTTAAAGATTCTTCAAGTTCTGAAATGATAAAAGTGTAAACTTCTTCAGCCGAATTTCTATCGAACGATAATACAGGGGAGTTTATGTAGTCTGTTACTAAGCCTACACCACCATATGTTTGTACTAATAAAAAGTAAGCATTGGCTCTTAAATATTTAAGTTCTCCTATTCGTGAGCTAATAGATTCGGTTTGTTCGGTAACATCGGCATAATACAAGCCCATGTTTGCTTTTTGTATCGCGTTGTAACAGTTGTAATACAACGGTTCTATTTCGCTAGTACCAGGACTTAAAGTTAGGTACTGGCTAATACCTATAGGTTCTGGTGTACGCCCTTCGGAATACATATCGGTACCCGCACAGAAGGTCCATGGTGCACCACCATAAATATCGCTTAAAATCGCATAGTTCGCATTGATTAAAGATTCGAAACCTTCTGGGGTTACATAAAACTCTTCGGCAACTACATTAGAGCGCACATCTTCTTCTAAAAAATCGCTACATGAATTTAATAACAATCCAAGTACAGCTACGCTTATAATTAATTTTTTCATTTGTTCAATTTTTAAAATTTAATACTTAGACCTAATTGGTAAGTAATAGAACTTACACCACCTCTGGCTAAACTAGCACCAGCCCATTCTGGGTCGTATCCATCGTAATCTGAAAACACAAACGGGTCTAATACGTTTGCATACACTCTTAGGTAAGATAATTTTAATTTACTTAATAAATTATCGTCAAACTTATATCCAAAAGAGATGTTTTTCACTTTTACAAAGTCTATATCTCTGTAATATCCAACGCCGTTATCTTTCCAATACGTACCCATGTTACGGCCTTGCGGATAAGAGTTAGAAAAGTTTGGTTCTAAGCCAGCACCGTTTTCTGGCACGTAATAATCTAAACCAGAAAGTTTTTGTCTACCACGGTCTTCAGTATTGGTAAAGTTAGCGTGGAAGTCGCTATATATTGTAGCACCATAACTTGCGATTAAAGAGGCAGAGAAATCGAACTGACCTACATTTAAAGTCGTGTTAAATCCTCCTGTCCAATCTGGAACAGCCTGCCCTATAAAAGTACGGTCTTGATCGGCAGTAATTTTACCATCTCCATTTAAGTCTTTTACTTTGGCTTGACCTTCAGATTGGCCGTAAGAAGCAGCTTCTTCACGCTCATCGGCTTGCCAAATGCCATCGAATACATAGTTGTAATGTACACCAATAGCTTGGCCAATAAATAAGTTGTTACCTATATCGTCGGCACCATCACCATAAATTTCATCTACACTGTTTTTGTTTTTAGCAAAAGTGAATGTAGTTCTCCAACGTACGTTTTCGGTGTCTATATTTACAGTTGTTAAACCAAATTCAACCCCCTTATTGCTGATGCTACCAATATTTGAGGTTGTAGACCCCCAACCAGACTCGATAGGTAGTCTTTGGTCGAATAATAATCCTTCAGATAATCTGTCGTAGATTTCAACCGAACCAAAAATACGTTGGTTAAAGAAACCATAGTCGATACCAAAGTTAAATTCGCGCGTACTTTCCCAACGTAAAGTAAAATTAGATAAATCTGAAGGTAACCAGCCATTCGCTGTAGTTCCATTATATTCGTAATAACGCTGTTGATCTAAAATGTTAATTGTTGAATATGGTGGTATATTGTTATTTCCTGTGTATCCCCAACTTGCTCTAAATTTCAAGTCAGATATAAAGTTCACGTTTTGCATGAAGCTTTCTTCGCTTAAACGCCAAGCTAAGGCGGCAGAAGGGAAAGAATCCCATTGGTTACCTTCTGGGAATAATGACGAACCATCCCATCTGTTAGAAAGGGTTATTAAATAACGATCTTTATACGAGTAGTTTAAACGTAAAGCAAAAGAAGCTAATTGCGCTTTGTTGTAATACGATCCTAAATTGTAAGTAGATTGCTCTCCAGACCCTAAGTTGTAAAAACTAGTGTCGAACGGCATATTTCTAGAGCTCAAGCTAGAACCTTCGGTTTCTGTTACATAAATACTTTGTAGTGCTAAGAAGTTGAATCTATGTGCTTCATTTATAGTCTTTTCTATGTTAATTTGGTTGTCCCAAGTATAGTTAAAGTTTTGGCTGTTTTCCATTTGGGCAGATGGTAAGTCGTTATTGCTTACCCCTGTGTTGGTTAAAGCGCCCCAAGAACGGCCACGACGTCTGTCGTCGAATCCAAAGTTAAACGTCGATCTGAATGAGAACCAATCTAATGGTCTGTATTCTCCAAATACATTCCCTAACATATTCCAACGTCTAGTCACATCGCTAGAGTTTTGAATTTCTAAAAGTGGGTTGTACGTTGAAGTCTTGTTGATTATAAAATCTCCATTGGCATCGGTTAATTTTCCTGGTAATGGAAATAAATTACCTTCTAAATCGTAAGGTGTCATTACAGGCGCTAAACGGAAGGCTTCACGCATGGCATATTGGCTACCTCGTTGGGTATTGCTAAAGTTTAAAGAAACTTGACCTCCAGCAGAAAATTTGTCGTTAATTCTATGGTTTACGCTCGATTTAAAAGTGTATTTGTCTTGCCCTTCGTTGTCAACATTTCCAGATTCCGATTGCATACCTATACCTAAGTTATAAGCTAAACCATTGTCGGCACGACCAGAAATCGATAAGAAGTTGTTAGATTGTGTTCCTGTTTTTAATACAGCATCGTACCAATCAAACGTTTCGTTGTTTAAATAACGCTCTTCTAATAAAGAGTTTTGTGTTCCAAAAACGGTACTTTGTAAACGCTCTGGAGTTACTTGCATTGCATCTGGATTGATGGTGTATAAATAAGCCGATTTGTGATAGTCTACCCATTCTGCAGTATCCATAAATTCTGGTAAACGTGCAGTTTCTTTAATTCCGTAAAACGTATCGAAAGATACTGTTAGTTTACTTTTAGCACTAGTGCCTCCTTTTGTGGTCACCAATACAACTCCGTTCCCTGCACGAGATCCATAAATAGCGGCAGACGATGCATCTTTTAAGATGTCGATGCTTTGAATGTCGTTAGGGTTTAAAAAATCGATACCGTCTGTCGGTATTCCGTCTACAATATATAGTGGATCAGCACTTCCTGTAAAGGAGTTGCTACCACGAATGTTAATGCTGAAACTATCTCCTGTTCTACCAGAAGAGTTTTGTACCACAACTCCAGGCATATTACCTTGAATGGCTTCCATCGGGTCGGTTACGTTTCTTTCGGTAATTAATTCTGGATCCATGCTAACAACGGCTCCAGTTAAATCCTTTCTTTTTTGTGTACCATAACCTACAAGTACAACTTCGTTAAGTTCTTCTAAATCGGCTACAAGATCGAAATTGATAGAAGTTCTGCCTTGTACGTTAATTTCTTGGGTTTTGTACCCTAAATAACTTACTACAATTACAGCGTCTGGTAATACAGAAAGCGAATAATTTCCATCAAAATCTGTTGTTGTTCCGTTCGAGGTATTTTTTTCGATAATATTTACCCCAGGTAAGGGCATGTTACTTTCGGTATCATTAACGACACCGGAAATAGTGATTTGTTGTGCAAATGTGACATTGCAAATCAAAAAGGCCAGCATAAATAAGTACTTATTATAGGACCTCTGATACTTAAGATTTAAAGTATTAAATTTCATAATTAGTGAATTGTTAGTTTCGAATTAATGTTTGAATTTTGTGTTTAGTGGTTCATTTTTCATTTAATTTGTTTCTGTTTGATTTATGTGAGTATTTATTAGTTTTAAGTTGTTTACATGTTCTACACTTTGTGTTTGTTTTACGGTTTTAATAGTTACATTTTTTAAAGTAATGTCTTCTATCGGGTACTTCTCGTCGCCTTTGGCAAGTATGCCGTATTTACCACCGTTTTCTACCGTAATGTTTTCTAGATTTATATTTTTTACTCTCGGATAGTTTGTGCCAGATTGGTTTTTGTAAATGCCGTAGAATAGGTTTATTTTTATAACAGCTTCTTTAACTTGGCCTACGGTAACATTTCTAACGAAAACGTTTTCGACAAAACCGCCGCGTTTAGAATTGGTTTTAATACGTATAGCACGGTCTAAATTAGGGCTGTCCATTTCGCAATTTTCTACAAACACGTTTCTAACACCCGCAGAGATTTCGCTGCCCATAACTACACCGCCATGGCCATCTATCATTTTACAGTTTTGTACTAGAATGTTTTCACTTACTATGCCTACGCGTCTGCCTTCATCGTTTCTACCAGATTTTATAGCGATACAGTCATCACCTGTATTAAACACGCAATTTCTTATAATTACATTTTTAGAATATTCTGGATCGCAACCGTCGTTATTTGGGCCGTGGCTTTCTACCGTAACACCATCAACAATAATATTGTTCGATTTTAAAGGGTGAATAACCCAAAATGGCGCATTAATTATTTTAACGTCTTTAATAAGAATATTTTCGCACTCTAAAGGTTCAATAAACGTTGGTCTTAAATAATGTCCGTTGCCAAATACTCGTTCTTCAATAGGTGTGTTGTTTTCGGCCATTTCGGCTAAACGATCTCTACCTTCAGGTAAGTGCTGCGATGGTGCTCCAGGCTTATGCCCGTAACTATCTTTACCACACCAAGGCCACCAGTTGCTATTACTAGCGTTACCATTTAAAGTTCCAGAACCTGTTATCGCTATATTTTTTTTGCCTTTAGCATAAATTAAAGGTGAATAATTCATCAATTCGTTACCTTCAAAAGAGGTGTGAACTAGCGGATAATAATCGTTGGCATTGTCGCTGAATACAATTTCGCTTCCTGTTTCTAAATGAAGATTTACATTATCGTCTAAATGAATAGGTCCCGAATTAAAAACACCTTTTGGAACTATAACTTGACCACCACCTTGTTTTGTACATGCTGCAATAGCATCTGCAAAAGCTTTCGTGTCTGGTTTATTGTCGTTTGCAATAGCCCCAAAATCTGTAATAGTATAAGTTTTCGATTGAAATTTCGGAGGCGTAACTGTTTTTGTTAAGTGCTCAGCTTGACTCCAAGGGTCGGATAAAGTTTTTTCAGATTGTGAAAAAACAGTTAATGAGGTAAAAAATACCATTGAAGCCGATAAATAAATTGTTAATTTTTTATTGGTATAATTAGCAATTTGACCTGAAAACCCCTTTGTTATTAGCACTTTGTTAAAGATTTGTTATAAAATTAAATGTAATCGATTACACGAAACTAAACATTTAGTATTAAAAAACAAATTTATTTTAAAAAAAAGTGGTAAATATGTAATTAGATGTGTTTTTTTTGGTAAAATGAAAACTTTATCACCTTAAAATTATATATTTAACAATTGGATGTCGATTTTAGGGAATTAACATAGCTTTAGCACAGGGTTTATGTAATCGATAACATCACATTTTTAAAAATAAATTAACTAACTATATTCTTTTTATTGTTAACCTTGCATAATGAACGAAAAAATAACCATCTATGACATTGCCAAAAGATTGAAAATTACGGCAGCAACCGTGTCTAGAGCCTTAAATAACAACCCTAAAATTAGTGAAGCAACACGTCTTTTAGTCTTAAAAACGGCCAAAGAGATGAATTATAAGCAAAATAAAGTCGCTTTGGCTTTAAAGAGCGGAAAGAGTAATAATGTAGGGGTTATAGTGCCTTATATTAATAGAAATTTCTTCTCGTCTATTATTAGAGGGATTGAAGAAGAGCTTTATCCTAAAGGCTATCATGTTATTATTTGTCAAACACATGAAGAGGAGCAAAAGGAAATTAAGACGATAGATAATTTATTGAATGCTCAAGTAGATGGTGTATTAATGTCGGTGTCTAAACAAACAACAACGTCCGAACATTTTGAGCGGGTTTTAGAAAAGCATATTCCATTAGTGTTTTTTGATAGACGTGCCCAATTAAAAGGAGTAAGTAGTGTAACGATTGATGATTACCAAGGCGGATTTGATGCTACAAAACATTTAATAGATCAGGGGTGTTCGCGTATAGCGCATATTTGTGGCGATTTGAAATTAGAGATATACCGAGATCGTTTTGAAGGGTATAAAGCTGCCTTAAAACAAGCTGGTATTGCTTACAATGAGGATTATGTTATACAGACCAAGAGTGATACCGAATCCGGGCATTTTGCAGCTCAGGAATTGTTAAAATTAGACAAATTACCAGATGCTGTGTTTTCGTCGAGCGACCATACCGCTTTAGGCGTGATTCAGAAATTTAAAGAACATGGCATAAAAATCCCCAAAGACATTTGTGTAGTTGGGTTTAGTAACGAACCCTTTACTAAATTTATGGAGTTGACCATAAGTTCGGTAGATCAATGTACTATGGAAATGGGTAGGGTAGCTGCTCGTGTGTTTCTAGAGCAAGTAAAAAACCCTAAAATAAAAATTGAGAAGAAAGTAGAACTTACTCCTCAATTATTAGTTAGGGAATCTTCTGTAAAAGTTAACGATACTACAAAGAAACTCCGCGTTTCCAAGGGATAAAATCGCTTTGGTTTAATGCCATGGCTTTGGTTTGTACTTCGCCGCTAGCCACTTTTATAATGTGTTCTAGCATAGTATCTCCCATTTCTTCAATAGATTTTTCGCCACGTATAACAGCTCCTGTATCAATATCTATAATATCTGGCATTTTTTCTGCCAATTCGGAGTTAGACGCTACTTTAATAATTGGTGTTACAGGGTTTCCTGTAGGTGTGCCCAATCCTGTTGTAAATAATATAACATTTGCCCCAGATCCAGCCATTGCAGTTGTGCTTTCTACATCGTTACCCGGAGTACATAATAAGTTTAAACCTGGTTTGTGAATGTATTCGCCGTAATCTAAAACGTCTACTACTGGCGAAGAACCTCCTTTTTTGGCAGCTCCAGCCGATTTCATTGCGTCTGTTATTAAACCGTCTTTAATATTACCCGGAGACGGGTTCATGTCGAAACCAGAACCTGCATCGACAACCGATTTTTCGTAAGCTTTCATCAGTTGTAAAAACTTTTTACCGTCGTCTTCATTTACACAACGATTTACAAGTTCTTGTTCTACACCGCAAAGTTCTGGGAATTCCGAAAGTATTGCTGTACCTCCAATAGCTGCTAATATATCCGATACGCGACCTAAAGTTGGATTGGCAGAAATTCCTGAAAACCCATCAGAACCACCGCATTCCAGTCCTACTTTCAATTTAGAAATTGGCGCTGGTTTTCTTTCAATATTATTGGCGGCTTTTATGCCTTCGTAAGAGTCTTTAATAATACCCTTTAACATATCGTCTACCGTACCAGATTGTTGTTGTTCGTATATTACTATAGGTTTTTTATTATCCGGGTTTATTTCGGCTAAAGCATCTTTAAAAATCTGTATTTGTAAGTTTTGGCAGCCTAAACTTAAAACAGTAGCACCGGCTACGTTTGGATTGTTTACATACCCTGCCAAGAGTTTAGCTAATAGCTCGGAATCTTGTCTGATACCACCACAACCACCTTGATGTGTAATGAATTTTACATCGATATTTTTAAATACCCGGGTATCTTCAACTTCTTCAGGCACTTCTTGTCCGGAGTCGCTTACCAGCGAACGTAGTAATAAACGGTGCTTGTTAATGTTTTTGTGTAATAATTCGTTTTCAAAAACATCTTTTAAGACTTCAATATTTCGGTTTTCGCAAAATACTAAAGGAAAGAATAACCATACGTTTGCGGTACCTACTTGGCCGTCTTCTCTATGGTAACCCATAAAAGTTCTATCTTTCCACTTGTCTATGTTCGGGGCATTCCAACCCAAGGTTTCTGTTTTACCAGTAACTTTAGCACTTTGGTGTTTTACATTTTCGGTGGTTAACACTTCGCCTTTTTCTATAATTTCAGACGCTTTGCCTACTAAAACCCCGTACATTATAATTTCGTCTCCTACGTTCAAGTGCTGTAGGGCGATTTTATGTTTTGCTTTTGTGTCTTTAGTGGCAACGTATGCTGCGTTGTCTAAGGTTAATTGTTCTCCAGCCGTAATATTAGTAAGTGCTACTGCGACATTATCATCTGCATGTACTTTTATTATTTTGTTTTGCATGGTGGTACCTTGTAAAAGGATTAAAATTGTTTACTAAAATTGTTAAATCCAACTTCTGTGCCATTGTCGTCTATTTCTTTAAGTGCAACAGCTATGGCATTAGTAAATTGGTCTATTGTTGTTAAATCTTCACCCCAAAACGATGTGTTAGATAAAATAGCTTGAGCAGTGGCTTGATAATCGTTTAAAGCCCAAGCGTCTTGAAATGTTTTTACAATTTCTGCATCATCATTTATTGGTAAAGCCTCGCCTTGCCATGTACCTTTATAAAAACGAATTAAACTCGCAAAAGAAAACATGAGGCGTGTTGGTAGTTTGTCGTTAATTTTAATGTAATCTAACAAACTTGGTAGTACGCGTACTTTAAATTTAGAAATTGAGTTTAAAGCAATACTAGAAAGCATGTGTTTTATGAACGGATTTCTAAAACGATCGAAAACATCTAAACCGAATTGTTTCAGTTCGTCTTTATCCATATCTAAAGTTGGGATAATTTCTTCGAAAACGGTGTCTTTTATAAATTTCCCTGTAAAGCTATCGTCTACAGATTCTTTCACGGTTTCCTTGCCAGACAATAAACAAAACGGTACCATAGCTGTATGCGCACCGTTTAAGATTTTAACCTTACGGGTTCTGTACGGTTGCATATTGTCTACAATAAGTACGTTTAAGTCGGTTTTATCAAAAGGTAGTTTTTGCTTTAAAGCATCGTCTCCTTCAATAACCCATAAAAAGAAAGTTTCCGCAGTAACAATTAAGTTGTCTTTATAATCTAATTTGCTATTGTAGTCTGCGATTTCGTCTTTAGGATATCCTGGTACAATGCGGTCTACCAATGTGCTATGGAAAGTAGAGTGGTTTAATAACCAAGATTTGAAATCTTCACCTAATTGCCATAAATCGATATATTTTAAGATGATTTCTTTTAAGGTTTCTGAATTATGATTGATAAGTTCGCACGGAATTATAGTTAAACCTTTTGAAGCATCTCCATTAAAATGTTTGAAGCGTTCATGTAACAAAACAGTAAGTTTTGCTGGAAAACTAGTAGGCGGTTGCATGTCTGGAGTATCCGATTCTACAAAAGCAATTCCTGCTTCGGTAGTGTTCGATATCACAAATTCTAAAGCTTCTTCTTTGGCCAGGTTTAAATAGTCTTGAAAGCTTTTATACGGATCTACAGACTGTACTAAATTGGTAATAAGCTCTTGCTCCTGAGTTTCTTTACCGTTTTTTATACCCTTCATAAAAAGGGTGTATAAGCCGTCTTGATCGTTTAACATAGAAACCAAACCACGATCTATAGGTTGCACTACGGCAATTCCTGCGTTTAAATTGGCTTTTTTGTTAAGTTCTTGGAAAGCATAATCTACAAATGCACGAAGAAAGTTTCCTTCTCCAAACTGAATCACTTTGATTGGTAAGGTATTGCCGGCATCAACATTAGTTCTATTTAGCGGCTGGGTGTTGTTTTGAGTTAAAGACATAATTAGTAATTTTTAAAGGTTGAATACTCTCGGTAGCCAAAGGGTTAAGTCAGGGAAATAGGTAACAAGGAACAGGGCAAAAATCATGGCCAAGAATAGGGGTAATAATGGTTTTACCACTTTCTCTATAGAGGTCTGTGCCACACCAACACCAACAAAGAGCACGGAGCCCACGGGCGGCGTACATAAACCAATACACAGGTTAAGTACCATAATAATCCCAAAATGAACAGGGTCCATGCCCAAAGCTGTTACCACAGGTAAAAAGATTGGGGTGAATATAAGTACTGCAGGTGTCATGTCCATAAAGATCCCTACAAATAGCAGTATTAAGTTAATGATTAACAGAATTACAATTTTATTGTCACTGATGCCCAATAAGACATCGCTAATGCTCTGCGGAATGTTCTCGAAGGACATCACCCAGGACATACTCATGGAAGCCCCGATAAGCAGCATAACCACAGCGGTAGTTGCCGAGGAATCCAATAAAATTTGAGGTAAGGATTGAAAATTGATTTCCTTGTAAACGAAGCCCAGGATAAGGGTGTACAGTACAGCTATGGCCGAAGCTTCGGTAGCGGTAAAAATACCGGTAACAATACCTCCAATTACAATAACCAACAATAATAAACTAGGAAATGCATCGATAAAGGTTTTAAACACCTCTTTTAAGTTACTGCGCTTTCCAACTTTGTATTTTTTCTTTTTCGCCCAGAACGAAGCCACAAGCATTAAAAACAATCCTGTTAAAATACCAGGTACATAACCAGCCAAGAATAAGGCCGCAATCGACACGCCCCCACTGGCCAATGAATATACGATCAATACATTACTTGGCGGTATAACGAGTCCTGTTGTTGCCGAGGTAATGTTTACGGCAGCTCCAAACTCTTTAGAGTAACCTTCTTTTTCCATTTCCGGGCCTAAAATACTTCCCATAGCCGAAGCCGAAGCCATGGCTGAGCCTGCAATGGCTCCCATAAGCATGGCGGCAATAACATTAATAAGTGCCAGACCTCCAGGTAAAGATCCTACAAGGGTTTTGGCAAAGGCTATAAGCCGGTGGGCAATGCCCCCTTTGTTCATGAGCTGTCCCGAGAGCACAAAAAACGGAATGGCCAATAAGGCAAAACTATCCAATCCTGCTCCAATACGCTGGGCAACGGTTGTAAATGCTGGCATGGCTGGGATGCTCACCAGCATGGTTAATAACGATGATATGGTAATGCTCCAGGCTACTGGCGTTCCTATAGCTAATAAGCCAACAAAGCTCAGTACTAAAACAAATATTGGTATGTATTCCATAAGTTAGTTAATGTAGTTTTAATTTGAGTGTTTAGTTTGTAGTATATCGTCTATTTTATAATAGATAATCAGTAGGCCGGTTAACGGGATTACAAAATACACGACAGAAAGTGGTATTTGTAGGGCTGGTGAATGTTGTCCTAAGATATAGGTTATGTATACCAACCTAAATCCGCCAATAACCAAGGCGCAAAGTGCAAATAATATAATGAGCAACAGCACAAACACCTTTAATTTTTTTTGTGTTGCTGGTTTTAGCTTGGGCGTAATAATATCTATGGCCACATGCATGTTTTTACCCGATACATATGCGGCACCGAGCAGCCCTACCCAAATCATAAGGTACCTGGCCAATTCGTCGGTAAACGAGCTTGGGGTACCAATAATATAGCGCGTAAATACTTGCCATAATACATTAATTACCATTACGGCCATAATAATAACCAGGGCGCTACCAAGGATTTTGTCTATTTTTTCTCTAATGGTCATAATTATTTGGTGTCTTGGATATTTTTAATCAGTTCGGCCATTTTTGGATCGGCTTTATAAGCGTCGTAAATGTTCTGTACTTTATCTGCAAACAGGGTTTTGTCTGGATGGATGATCTTTACGCCATTCTTTTGAACCTCTTCCAAGGCTTCGGCTTCGGCCTCGGCCCAAAGTTTACGCTGGTAAGGTACCGAACGGTTGGCGGCTTCCTGCACCCACTGTTGTTCCTGCTCGCTTAAACGTTCCCAAAACGGTGTGCCTACTACCAGAACATCTGGAAGTACGGTATGCTCGTCTAACGAATAGTATTTACACACTTCGTAATGTCTGGAGAGGTAGAAACTTGGTGGATTGTTCTCTGCACCATCTACCACGCCCTGTTGTAACGAGGTGTAAAGTTCTCCCCAGGAAATAGGTGTTGGCGATCCGCCTAAAGAACGTATCATTTCCATAGCGGTGATACTTTCCATAACACGGATTTTTAGGCCTTTTAAATCTTCTGGGGTCTCGATAGGCTTGTCTTTAGTGTAAAAACTACGGCTACCGGCATCGTAATAAGCAAGGCCTTTTAGCCAGAACTTAGTACCTTCGTTCAGCAGTTCTTTTCCAATTGGGCCATCTAATACTTTAAAGGAATGTTCGCGGTCCCGAAACATAAACGGAAGTCCAAACACTTTTAATTTTGGAGCAAAGTTTTCCAGCAC
This sequence comes from Formosa sp. A9, assembly GCF_051200825.1. Classification (GTDB taxonomy): domain Bacteria; phylum Bacteroidota; class Bacteroidia; order Flavobacteriales; family Flavobacteriaceae; genus Formosa. Next base: position 77,491 of record NZ_CP195158.1, read on the forward strand.
CCCTACCGAAACTTTGGTCATATCCAAACTCCCGATTTGGAGCAGTTCCAGATTTTCGCGTTCTGAACCTAATTGCTGGTTGGGATAAATCTCGAGTTGGAGTTTGCCTCCTGAAATCTCCTTTAAGTCTTCACCCATTTTAAGCATGGCCTTATGTACCGAATGGTTGATGTCCAGGCCATGAGCCAATTTGATGGTTTTTGTTTGGGATAGTTGTCCACAACCAAAAACCAACAGGCTTAAACAGCATAATAGTAATGTGCGTTGTATCATTCCCATTAGTTGTTTTTTATGGTGTTAATAAGTGCCAGGGCATTGGCTACCTGTTGTGTTAGTGCACTGAAATCTTTATTGGAGATAATGTCTTTGGTAATCAGTTTAGAGCCCATTCCTACGCAGGTAACCCCTGCATTGAACCACTGGCTGATGCTTTCCTGGGTTGGAGAGACGCCTCCTGTTGGCATAATGCTGGTCCATGGGCAAGGTGCTTTTATGGCCTTAACAAAGTCGGCGCCGTAAGTTCCGCCAGGGAATAGCTTTACGATCTCGCATCCCAATTCTTCGGCACGGGCTATTTCACCTAAAGTAGCACAACCTGGAGACCAAAGGACTTTACGGCGGTTGCACACTAGGGCAATATCTTCGCGCAATACTGGGGTAACTATAAAGTGTGCACCCATTTGCATGTACAGCGAAGCTGCAGCGGCATCGGTTACAGAGCCTACGCCTAGCATGAGGTCCGGGCATTCGCTACTGCAGAATTTTGCCAGTTGGGCAAAGGTCTCGTGGGCAAAAGCACCTCGGGCCGTAAACTCAAATAAACGGGCGCCACCATCGTAACAGGCTTTAACCACTTGTTGTAAAAGTGTAATATCGCTATGATAAAATAAAGGTACCAAACCTGTAGCTTCCATTTGTTGGGCGACTTCTATTCTAGAAAATGTTTTCATGATGTGTATATTATCGGCTAACGCGACCAGAAAGATCGCCTTGCATTAAGTTTTCGACTTCTTGTTTAGAGACTAAGTTAACATCGCCATAAACGGTATGTTTAAGGCTGGATGCCGCCACGGCAAATTCCAATGCTTTGGCATCGTCGTAAGTATTTAAACCGTAAATTAAGGCTCCCATAAAACTATCGCCAGCACCTATACGGTCTACAATATGTGTGATATCGTAAGTGGTAGATTGGTGCATGGTTTGGCCGTCGTACAATACGGCAGACCATTTATTGTGCGAGGCACTGATGCTCTCTCTGTGGGTAATGGCTATTTTTTTTGCTTTTGGAAAACGGGTCATAAGCTTTTCGGACAGCGACTGTTGTAGTTCTGTCTGGGTACCGCCTTCTGGAATGATATTAAAATATTTATCTGAAGCGTAATCGCCAGCAAGAATAACATCGCATAGCGCGACCATGTGTTCCATAATGTCGCTTGGCGATTTGCCGTAGTTCCACAAATTAGCACGATAGTTGAAATCTGTGGAAATTGTGAGTCCTAATTTTGCTGCGGCATGTATAGCTTCCAGGCACACATCGGCAGCATCTTGGGATACCCCGGGAGTAATACCGGACCAATGGAACCAATTGGCGTCTTTAAAGACTGCTTCCCAATCGATCATGCCAGTCTTAAGGGTTGAAAACGAAGAATGTGTACGGTCGTAAACAATTTTGCTACCGCGCATAGAGGCACCGTTTTCTAAAAAATAGATCCCCATACGTTCGCCACCACGGGCAATAGCACTTGTGCCCACATTGTATTTGTTCATTTGCATAATGGCACTATCGCCAATATCGTTTTGCGGCAATCTGGTAATAAAGTCTACAGGCAAACCAAAGTTTACGATGCTGGTAAGCACGTTAAGTTCGCTGCCCCCATAATCGGCATTAAAGTTATTTACCTGAGAAAACTTTAAACAATCTTGGGTAGAAAGTCTTAATAATACTTCGCCTAATCCTACTACTTTTTTCAATGTTATTGGGTATTAGTTAGTGTGATTTAATTTATTTTGAAGGAAAATTAAAATAGTCTTTAGCATTGTAGTAAGAAATGCCTTGAACCATTTTTCCTATCCATTCCATATCGTTTGGTAATTCGCCTTTTTCGATTTCTTCACCAAAAAGATTACATACTATACGGCGGAAATATTCGTGCCTTGGAAACGACATAAAACTTCTAGAGTCTGTTAGCATACCAATAAAACAACTAATAAGTCCCATATTAGAAAGTGCGTTTAGCTGTTTTGTCATGCCGTCTTTTTGATCTAAAAACCACCAGCCAGAACCAAATTGCACTTTACCTTTTACGCTACCGTCGTTAAAGTTACCAATCATAGTCGCTAGAACTTCGTTATCGGCAGGATTCAGGTTATAAAGTATAGTTTTTGCTAGTTTATCTTTAGTGTCTAAAGTGTTTAAGAATTTCGATAAGTTTTCGGCTTGCGAAAAATCGCCAATAGAATCCCATCCTGTATCTGGACCTAATTGGGTTAACATTCTAGCGTTGTTATTGCGTAATGCCCCTAAGTGAAACTGTTGAACCCAACCAAATTCGTGATAAGTTTCCGCTAAAAATAGTAATAAAGCAGTTTGGAATTTTAAGGATTCTAATTGAGAAATAGCTTCCTTATTTCTGCGTTTAGCAAAAATGGTTTTGATTTCTGCTTCTGTAAAATTAACAAAAGGAATGGCGTTTAAACCATGGTCTGATAATTTACAGCCGTTATCGTTAAAATAAGAAATCCTGTTTTTTAAAGCGTCGCAAAGTGCGTCGTAGGTTTTAATTTCCGAATTTGTTACCTTCTCTAAAGCATCTATATAATCGTTATACGATTCGGTATCGATAAAAATGGCCTTGTCCGGTCTAAACGAAGTACTCATGTACGTCTTCTTGTTTTCATTCTTGGCATATTGCTGATGAAACTCGAGAGTATCTAGAGGGTCTTCGGTGGTGCAAACTACTTCAACATTCATTTTGTTTAAAATGTTCTGGCAGCTGTAAGCATCGGTTTTTAAAATGTCTGATGCCGTTTTATAGATTTCTGGAGCTGTTTTTTCGTTTAATAAAGTATCTATGTTATAGTAACGTAAAAGCTCTAAATGTGTCCAGTGATACAGTGGATTACGCATGGTATAGGGTACCGTTTTACCCCATTGTAAAAACTTTTCTTCGTCTGAAGCACTTCCTGTAATAAAGGTTTCGTTTACACCTAAAGTACGCATGGCTCGCCATTTGTAATGGTCGCCGTGAATCCAGATTTGCGAAATATTATCGAAAGATCTGTTGTTGGCAATGTCTTGCGGAGGTAAGTGGCAATGGTAATCTATAATAGGTAAAGAACTGGCGTAATTGTGGTACAGTTCTTCTGCATATTTATTTTGCAGTAAAAAATTGTCGTTAATAAACGTCTTAGGTGCGCTCATGAGTGGTAATTAATTTTCGTTACTAGGTTTACCAATGGTTGCAAGTATACCACCATCGACATATATAATTTGGCCGTTTACAAAATTACTAGCTTCGGAAGCTAAAAAAACAGCAGTCCCTTGAAGATCTTCTGGGTTTCCCCAACGTCCGGCTGGGGTTCTGCCTACTATAAAATCGTTAAATGGATGACCGTCTACTCGAATAGGAGCAGTTTGCGAGGTCGCAAAATATCCAGGGCCAATACCGTTAACCTGTATGTTGTGTTTAGCCCATTCTGTGGCTAAATTTCTGGTTAACATTTTTAAACCACCTTTGGCTGCAGCATAAGCCGAAACGGTATTACGGCCTAACTCACTCATCATAGAACAGATGTTTATTATTTTACCACCTCCATTTTTTATCATGCTTCTGCCAACAAGTTGCGACATGATAAATGCTCCGGTTAAGTCTACATCAAGTACGCGTCTAAATTCCGAAATTTCCATGTCTTCTGCAGGTACGCGTTTTATTATACCAGCATTATTTACAAGAATGTCTATTTGCCCTTCGTTAGTTTCAATTTCTGCAACTTTTTCTGCTGCAATTTTTTCATCGGTAACATCAAAAATGTAACCAGCGGCTTCAAAACCTTTAGATTTATAATGAGCTAAGGCCTCCTCTAGCTTAGATGGAGTGGTGCTCGTAATAACCAGTTTAGCACCAGCTTGTGCCAATCCTTCGGCCATAGCCATACCAAGGCCATGTGTTCCGCCTGTAACTAAGGCGGTTTTATGTTTTAAATTGAATAAAGTCATTTTGTTATTTTAATTCGTTAGGTGGACAAACATCCATGTCGCCATAATCTAAATTTTCTCCTGCCATACCCCAAATAAATGAATAGTTAGACGTTCCTGAGCCCGAATGTATAGACCATTCTGGCGATAACACAGCTTGTTTGTTTTTCATGAAAATATGTCGTGTGTTATCTGTTTCTCCCATAAAGTGGGCGATGGTCTGGCTTTCGTCTAAATCGAAATAAAAGTAAGCTTCCATTCTACGGTTGTGTGTGTGTGCCGGCATGGTGTTCCAAACATTTCCTGGTAATAACTCTGTTAAGCCCATTTGTAATTGGCAGGTTTCAACAATACTATTTACAATAAGTTTGTTAAGAATACGCTTGTTGGCTAGTTTTTCTTCGCCAAGTTCTATAACTTCTGCATCTGCTTTTCCTACTTTTTTTGTTGGAAATTGCTTGTGGGCTGGCGCCGAATTGATATAAAATAAAGCCTGACCTCCTGGCTTGCTTTCAAAAACAACTTCCTTATTGCCTTGTCCAACGTATAGAGCTTCTTTTTTATTAAGTTCGTAAGTTGTACCGTCTACAGTTACAATTCCAGGGTCGCCAACACTAACAATACCCAATTCTCTGCGGTCTAAGAAATGTTCTGATTTAAGATAAGGGATAGTTTCTAGTGTTAAAGCTTTAGAACTAGGCATGATACCACCAACAATATATCTATCGTACATAGAATAGGTAAGTTGTATGGTATCTTCTTGAAAAAGATTTTCAATTAAAAAATGTTCGCGTAATTCGGTGGTTGAATATTTTTGTGCATCTTTAGGGTGAGATGCGTATCTGAAATTGTAATGAGTCATTCTTTTTTATTTTATGTAATCGATTACACAAATATATGTTTTTTATTTTAATATTGACAACCAATGTTAGAATTGTGTAAAATTTGTTGTGTTTTTTTGATTTTTTCGCTAAAAATCACCTTTTAAATTGTGTAAATTAACAACTGGGGCGTAGATTATACAATAGTAGCTGTGTGAGATTTTTGATTATAGAATGACTTTTTTTATTTGTAATTTGGTTGCAATGTTGTGCTTTATAACTATTTAAAAATTTCGGGTTGCATTTTGTTTTGTAATTTTTTGAAGATAAAAAAATGCATTATAAGCTTTAAATAGTGTAGGGAATAGTTGTTAAAGTCATTTTTTTTATGTTAAATTTACGCCATATAAAAGGATTGAATTAATAGCCAACAGAATTTAAAGTTTTATATAACCCTTTTTGGTTAAGTATTTTGACCATTCATTAATGATGCAACATAAAACAAAAATCTTTTTAATACTTTTCTTTTTTGCAGGTGTTTTGTGTTTTGCGCAAGAAACGCCTCCAACCCCAGATGGGAGAGGGCCTACCCCTCCTGGAACACCAATAGATGGTGGTTTAGTGGTTTTGTTAGTGGCTGGTGCTTGTTATGGCATAAAAAAATCCTCAAAACGCTAGTTTATTTAATATCTAATTCTAGTAAGCGTTTTACGTATTTTCCTAAAACATCAAATTCTAAATTTACGGTCGCTCCTTCTTTCAAGAATTTAAAGATAGTATTGTTAAATGTGTAGGGGATTATGGCTACGCTAAATTCATTTCTTTTGGAGTTTACTACAGTTAAACTGGTGCCATTTACGGTTATCGATCCTTTTTCAATGGTAATATTGTTTAAATCTTGATTGTAATTAAAGGTAAATATCCAGCTGCCAGAAGCTTCTTCTATTTTGGTGCAGGTGGCTATTTGGTCTACGTGTCCTTGTACTATATGGCCGTCCAATCGGTCTCCTAGTTTCATGGCGCGTTCTATGTTTACGACATCTTTTATTTGTAGATCCCCTAGGTTGGTTTTGTTTAATGTTTCCTTTATGACTGTAACGGTATAGGTATTTCCGTCAATTTTTACAACGGTTAGGCAAACGCCATTGTGTGCTACACTTTGATCTATTTTTAATTCAGGGGCTAGCTGACTTTCTATAGTAATATGAAGATTGTCTAATTCGGATTCTAGATGGGTTACGATGCCTAAATTTTCTATAATTCCTGTAAACATATTATCTCATTTATTTGGTTAAATTTGTGGAGATAAAATTACAAACAAATAGTTTTAAAATTAATGAAGAAAGAAGAAAATATAATTGTAGGTATTTCTATAGGCGATTTAAACGGTATAGGAGGCGAAATTGTCTTAAAGACGTTTGAAGACTCTCGAATTTTGGAGTTTTGTACGCCAGTTATTTTTGCTTCGGTTAAGGTAATGTCTTATTATAAGAATCATTTTAAGTTCGATATTAATTTTAATGGTATTCAAAATTTAGATCAGGTTGTTCCTGGAAAAATAAATGTTTTTAATGTTTGGAAAGAAAACGTGTCGATTAATTTTGGGAAAGAAGATTTTAAAATAGGAACATATGCTATTAAGTCTTTAGAGGCGGCAACAAAAGCGCTGAAAGAAGGGCGGGTAGATATGCTTATTACTGCGCCAATAAATAAACATAATATCCAGTCCGATACCTTTAACTTTCCAGGACATACCAATTATTTAGAACAGGAATTAGAAGGCGATAGCTTAATGTTTATGGTAACCGATACTTTAAAGGTTGGATTGTTAACAGATCACGTGCCAGTTAGCGATATAGCCAAGCACATTACACCTGAGTTAATAACTAAAAAAATCGAGACCATTTACAAATCGTTACAGCAGGATTTTAGAATAAGCAAGCCTAAAATAGCAGTTTTGGGTATTAATCCGCATACTGGAGATAATGGTGTAATAGGTAATGAAGACGACCAAGTATTGCGGCCAACATTAAAAAAAATAAAAGAATCGGGTAAATTAGTATTCGGTCCTTATGCTGCCGATAGTTTTTTTGGCTCTAATAACTATAAAAATTTCGATGCTGTAGTTGCATCCTATCACGATCAGGGGCTCATTCCTTTTAAAACATTATCTTTTGGGGAAGGTGTAAATTTTACAGCCGGATTAAATAAAGTGCGTACATCGCCAGATCATGGCACGGCATTTGAAATAGCAGGAAAAGGTATTGCCGACGAAAGTTCGTTTAAAGAAGCGTTATTTACTGGAATGCAAATCTATAAGAATAGAGTAGAGCACCAAGAGTTGGTAAAAAGACTGTAAAATATTGAATAAAAAAGATATAAACAAAAAATGTTTATAAATAAGCTTGCCTAAAATAAAATTTTATATATTTGCAGGCTCAAATTAGATGTGAAAATGAAGTTGTTGAAAGAATTTACAATTCAATTTGTTGGATTAAAATTAGGGAAACATCATTTCGAGTATCAAATTGGAGACGAGTTCTTTAAACATTTTGAGTATGACGATTTTAATCATGCCAATATTCAAGTAGATGTCCTTTTAGAAAAAAAGGCAACCCTGCTAGAATTGCATTTTAAAATATCGGGAAGTGTTAACGTATATTGCGATGTAACAAACGAACCTTACGATCAAGCTATTCAAAATGAATTTGATTTAGTGGTTAAGTTTGGCGACGAATATAACGACGAGGAAATTGATTTATTGGTGTTGCCGCATGGTGAATACGAAGTTAATATCCAACAATATATTTACGAACTTATTGTTTTGGCTGTCCCAACCAAACGTATTCATCCTGGAGTTGAAGATGGTACGTTGCAATCGGATATACTAGATAAGTTAGAAGAATTAAGCCCTAAAGAGCAAGAAAATAAAAACGACCAAGAGGATACAGACCCTCGTTGGAATACATTAAAAAAACTATTAACGGATAATAAATAAATAGAAAATGGCACATCCTAAGAGAAAAATCTCGAAAACTAGAAGAGATAAAAGAAGAACACATTATAAAGCAACTGCGCCACAAATTGCTACGTGTCCAACAACAGGAGAAGCTCACTTGTATCACAGAGCACATTGGCACGAAGGTAAATTATACTACAGAGGTCAAGTTTTAATAGACAACTCAGAAGTAGAAGAAAATCTAGCATAAGTATTATGCATGCATACAAAAAAACGCTCCGTTGGGGGCGTTTTTTTTGTCATATGGTTTTGTATAAATCAAAAACCACTTAATTTGCATAAAATTATTTCAAAATAGAGTATTTTTGTCGAAATTTTGATGGTTTAGATCAAAATTACTCCAAATTTTAGTTTTAAGTAACAAAAACGTTATGAGTAAAATTACAGCGGCAATTACTGCAGTAGGAGGCTATGTACCAGACTTCGTTTTAAGTAACAAGGTACTCGAGTCTATGGTAGATACTAATGATGAGTGGATAACTACAAGAACTGGCATTAAAGAACGTCGTATATTAAAAGAAGAAGGTAAAGGTACGTCTTACCTCGCCATTAAAGCAGCACAAAACCTTTTAGATAAATCGGGACTAGACCCTAAAGAAATAGACTTAATAGTTGTAGCCACAGCAACACCAGACTTATTGGTAGCTTCTACAGCAGTTTACGTGGCCACAGAAATTGGTGCAACAAATGCCTTTGCATACGATTTGCAAGCCGCTTGCTCGAGTTTTCTATACGGAATGTCTACGGCAGCAGCTTATATAGAAGCTGGTAGATATAAGAAAGTTTTAGTTATAGGCGCAGATAAAATGTCGTCTATAATAGATTATACAGACCGTACTACCTGTATTATTTTTGGAGATGGTGCTGGAGCAGCATTATTTGAGCCTAACCAAGAAGGTTACGGACTTCAAGACGAATACTTACGCAGCGATGGTTCAGGACGTGATTTCTTGAAAATTGAAGCAGGAGGATCGCTTTTACCACCAACTGAAGATACTGTAAAAAACAAGCAGCATTACGTGCATCAAGACGGTAGAACGGTGTTTAAGTTTGCCGTATCTAACATGGCCGATGTAGCCGAAAAAATAATGCAGCGCAATAATTTAAGTCACGACGATGTGGCTTGGTTGGTACCGCATCAAGCGAATTTACGCATTATTGATGCCACAGCTAATAGAATGAATTTAGACGATTCTAAAGTTCTTAAAAACATACACCGATATGGTAATACCACATCGGCTACATTACCTTTACTTTTAAGCGACTTTGAATCAAAATTTAAAAAAGGGGATAATATAATTTTTGCTGCTTTTGGAGGTGGATTCACATGGGGATCTACGTATTTAACATGGGCATATAATTCCTAATTGACTAATAATAACTCATTTTAAAATCTAATTTATTATGGATTTAAAAGACATTCAAAATTTAATCAAATTTGTTGCTAAATCTGGTGCAAGCGAGGTTAAATTAGAAACAGACGATGTAAAAATTACAATTAAAACAGGTAGCGACGACAAAGGAGAAACAACAACTTATGTACAGCAAATACCTGTAAATGCGCCAGTAGCACAAGCTCCTGTTGCCGCACAACCTGCGCAGCCAGCTGCACCGCAAGCAGCTCCTGTAACACCTGCTGCAGATAACGATTCAAAATATATTACAATAAAATCGCCTATTATTGGTACGCTTTACAGAAAACCTTCGCCAGATAAACCTGTGTTTGTAGAAGTAGGGCAAACTATTAACGAAGGCGATGTACTTTGTATTATAGAAGCTATGAAACTATTTAACGAAATAGAATCGGAAGTTTCAGGAAAAATAGTAAAAGTATTGGTAGACGATTCTTCTCCAGTAGAGTTCGATCAACCATTATTCTTAGTAGATCCATCATAACAAATTTTAAAATTCCAAAACAAATCCCAATACGATTGGAATTTGGAATTTGAGATTTTTAAAAACTAGACGTTATGTTTAAAAAAGTACTAATAGCCAACAGAGGGGAAATAGCACTACGTGTTATTAGAACCTGTAAAGAAATGGGAATTAAAACGGTGGCGGTTTACTCGACTGCAGATGCCGATAGTTTGCATGTAAAATTTGCCGACGAAGCCGTTTGTATAGGGCCAGCACCAAGTAGCGAATCTTATTTAAAGATGTCTAATATTATTGCTGCTGCCGAAATTACCAATGCCGATGCCATTCACCCAGGGTACGGATTCCTTTCGGAAAACGCAAAATTCTCTAAAATTTGCGAGGAACACGATATAAAATTTATTGGAGCTACTGCCGAAATGATCTCTAAAATGGGAGATAAGGCTACTGCAAAAGCAACTATGAAAGCTGCAGGCGTGCCTTGTGTACCAGGAAGCGACGGTATTATAGAAGATTTTGAAAGCTGTAAAATATTAGCCGTAGAGGTAGGATATCCTGTAATGCTTAAAGCGACTGCTGGAGGTGGTGGTAAAGGTATGCGTGCCGTTTGGAAGGAAGAAGATTTGCAAGAGGCTTGGGATTCTGCCCGTAAAGAAGCCAAAGCAGCCTTTGGAAACGATGGTATGTATATGGAAAAACTGATAGAAGAACCAAGACATATCGAAATTCAAGTGGTTGGCGATTCTACAGGAAAAGCATGTCATTTGTCAGAGCGCGATTGTTCTATACAGCGTCGTCATCAAAAGTTAACAGAAGAGGTGCCTTCGCCTTTTATGACCAAAAAACTTAGAGACGATATGGGGAAAGCAGCAGTAAGAGCTGCCGAATTTATAAAATATGAAGGAGCGGGAACTATCGAATTTTTAGTCGATAAACACCGCAATTTCTACTTTATGGAAATGAATACCCGTATACAGGTAGAGCACCCTATTACCGAACAAGTTATTGATTTCGATTTAATTCGTGAGCAAATTCTAGTTGCTGCAGGAGTGCCAATTTCTGGAAAAAACTACACGCCAAATTTACACTCTATAGAATGTCGTATTAACGCCGAAGATCCTTATAATGGTTTTCGCCCGTCACCTGGTCGCATAACAACATTACATGCTCCAGGAGGTCATGGTGTGCGTTTAGATACCCATGTGTATGCAGGTTACAGCATTCCGCCTAATTACGATTCTATGATTGCTAAATTAATTACAACGGCACAAACTCGTGAAGAAGCCATTAGCAAAATGAAACGTGCTTTAGATGAGTTTGTGATTGAAGGCATTAAAACAACGATTCCGTTTCACAGACAATTAATGGACGATCCAAACTATATTTCTGGTAATTATACAACCAAATTTATGGAAGACTTTAAAATGGAAGCTCCTAAAGAAGAATAATAAACAAAACTCCGAAATTTTTTTCGGAGTTTTTTATTACTACACATACCAAGATTTTATTGGACTAACAGAAATTTTAAAAGCTGTTTCTTTAATCATGTTCATATAAATACGTACATTTCTGTAACAAACTAAAACGGGTTTATGTTGAATTTATCGTATTGGGAACAACAATCTTGGTTTTCTAATCTGCAATTTACTATTGTTGGCAGTGGTATTGTGGGTTTAAGTTGTGCTTTACAGCTTAAAAAACTTTACCCTAAAGCAAATATTTTAATATTAGAAAGAGGTCGTTTGCCGCAAGGTGCAAGTACAAAAAATGCAGGATTTGCTTGTTTTGGAAGTTTAAGTGAAATATTAAGTGATTTAAAGTCGCATTCGCCAGAAGAAGTTTTGGAACTCGTAAAACAACGTTATGACGGATTGAAATTATTGCGTGAAACCTTAGGCGATAAAACAATAGAATTTAAAAACTTGGGTGGTTACGAATTGTTTACAGAGCAAGACTCCTATTTTTATAAAGAATGTATAGCACAGCGAGAGACGATAAACACGTTATTGAAACCTATTTTTAATACCGAAGTGTTTCAGTTGAAAACCAATCCGTTTCAGTTTAAAAATATTCAAGATCAGCTAGTGTTTAATCCGTTTGAAGGTCAAATTCATACAGGAAAAATGATGGAGGCTTTATTGCGTAAAGTACAATCTAAAGGCATTAAAATTTTAAATAGCACCTCTGTAAGCACTTTCGAGGAATATGGTAATTATGTAGAGGTTAAAACGGATGAACTGGTATTTAAAACGTCAAAATTAATTATTGCGACTAATGGTTTTGCGTCGCAGTTAATCCAAGCGCAGGTTAAGCCAGCACGAGCACAAGTAATTATTACAAAACCTATAAAAAATCTTCATATTAAAGGCACATTTCACTTAGACCGTGGCTATTATTATTTCAGAAATATAGATAATCGTATTTTATTAGGGGGCGGTAGGCAACTCGATTTTAAAACAGAAGAGACCACCGAATTTGGAACAACCTCTAAGGTACAAAAGGCCTTAAGAGATCTGTTAAAAGAGGTTGTATTGCCAAATACACCACATGACATAGAATATAGTTGGAGCGGTATTATGGGGGTTGGGCAACAAAAAAAATCTATTGTAAAACAAATTTCTAATAACGTATTTTGTGGTGTTAGATTAGGTGGTATGGGCGTGGCTATAGGAAGTATAATTGGTAAATCTTTAGCAGAAATTGTTAAAAACTAAATGAAGCGAATTTTTAAATTTCTTTTCAAAGTTATTGTTTGGGCTGTTTTGGTTTCTGTAAGCCTGGTAATGGTTTATAAATGGGTGCCCGTGCCAATAACACCGCTAATGCTAATTAGGAGTTTTGAACAATCCGATAATAACTTGCCAAAATCGTGGGAACATCGTTGGGTAAGTATAGATCATATATCTATTGCCATGCAGAAGGCTGTAATTTGTAGCGAAGATCAGCAATTTTTAAATCATAATGGTTTTGATTTAAAAGCTATAGAAAAAGCTATGGATTATAATAAAAAGGGAAAACGCATTCGAGGGGGCAGCACTATAAGTCAGCAAACCGCAAAAAATGTGTTTTTATGGCCAGAACGTAGTTGGTTTAGAAAAGGTTTGGAAACGTATTTTACCTTTTTAATCGAGTTGTGTTGGAGCAAATCCCGGATATTAGAGGTGTATTTAAATAGTGTAGAAATGGGTAGTGGTATTTATGGGGTAGAGGCTGCCGCCCAATATTGGTTTAAAAAATCGGCCAAGAAATTAACTAATTACGAGGCAGCAGCTATAGCAGCCATTCTTCCTAACCCTAGAGAATATAAGGCAGCTCCAGCATCGGCTTATATTCAAAAAAGAAAACAGTGGATTGTTCGACAAATGAATTTTTATGGGCCATTACGGTTAGAAGATACACATGAGTAATCTAAAGGAAACATTATTAAAACAATGCGAAGCGTTTATAAATAAGCGTTTGCAGAACGTACAGCAAAATATTGCAGAAGTGGAGTTTGCACTAACTTCGGAAACTAAAAATACTGCAGGCGATAAACACGAGACTGGTCGAGCAATGCTTCAGCTTGAACGCGAAAAGTACGGACAACAATTATCGGAAATAAATCAGCTAAAATTGGCATTTTCTAAAATCAATATCACTAAAATCTCCGAGGTTGTATGTCTGGGAAGTCTAGTGTATACCTCGCAAGCCAATTATTTTATAGCTATAAGTGCAGGCGAGTTACAAACTACAAATTTTAAGGCTTATGCGATTGCGCCAAATACACCAATCGGAAAGTTATTAATAGGAAAAAAACAGGGTGAAACGGTAATTTTTAGAGGCGAGGAAATAACTCTTTTGCAAGTTGTTTAGGTGTTAATTCTTAAGGATATCTAGAAAAATAATGTCGTTTTCGGGTAATGGTTTTAAGTGTTCAAAATAAATAGTTTCTTCATTAAATTTAGCAGCGATAAGCCAGATGTGTCCTTTAAAATAACTTTTTTGTACAACGGCTTTAATAGATGATGATGTTACTATTTTTAATTGGTGAGCATAAACAATATCTTGGTTTATAATGTTGAATTCTCCAAAAAATGAAGCGATTAATGGTTGCTCTGGGTTGGCGTAAAGTGTTTGTGGAGCTCCGCTAGCTACTATATTGCCATCGTGTAGCACCAATATTTGGTCGGCGAAAGGCAATACGTCCTCACGGTCGTGCGTTGCTACAATACAAGTAATGTTATGTGTTTTAAGGTATTCAAATAAATTGCGTCGCAGCGATTGTTTTTGAAAGTTATCTATATGGCTAAAGGGTTCGTCCAATAATATAATTTCTGGTTGTCGGGCAATCGCTCTAGCCAAAGCAACACGTTGTTTTTGGCCGCCACTTAAGTACTTTACTTTAACCTTGGCAAAGTCTTCTAATTCTACCAATTTTATAAGTTCTAGAGTGCGCTTTTTTTTGTCTTCGGGAAAGAAATTTGATAAGAATTTACCAATATTTTCTTCTACCGAAATAAAGGGCATTAAGTCGAATTCTTGAGCAACATATTTCATGAAATCGTAACCGATAACGAGATTGAATTTAGGCCCTAGAATGGATTGGTTTTTCCAACGGATTGTACCTTCATGCAAATCGTAAGTGCCGTAAATTAATTTTAAAAGCGTACTTTTTCCAGAGCCACTTTCTCCTATTATTGAAAGATGTTCTCCAGGTTTTGCTGTAAAAGACAAGTGTTTTAAAATTGGTGTATTGTTGTAACTAAAAGCAATGTTTTCGACTTGAAGCATAAAAAGAATTTGATGGTAAAAATACTAAAAAAAGAAAGAGTCATAACTTGTAATATTTTCAAGATATGACCCTTTTAAAACCTGTTTAATTGAAGAGGTTATTTTGTGTCGTCTTTCAATTTATTTATGCCCATATTGTACAGTGTAAAGGCAAAAACATCGGCATATAAATCGATTACTTTGCTTACAGGCGTTCCTGCTCCATGGCCTGCATCGGTTTCAATTCTAATTAAAGTAGGATGACCATTTTTTTGTTTGCTTTGCAGTTCTGCTGCAAATTTAAAACTATGCGCGGGTACTACGCGATCGTCGTGATCTCCTGTGGTGATTAAGGTTGCTGGATAGTTTACACCAGATTTTACATTGTGTATGGGCGAATATCCTTTTAAATATTCGAACATGGCTTTACTGTCTTCGGCTGTGCCGTAGTCGTAAGCCCATCCTGCACCAGCTGTAAAGGTGTGGTAGCGTAACATATCTAATACACCAACAGCAGGTAAAGCGACTTGCATAAGTTCTGGGCGCTGTGTCATGGTCGCTCCAACTAACAATCCGCCGTTAGAACCGCCGCGAATGGCTAGGTATTTAGAAGATGTGTAACCTTCGGCAATTAAATATTCTGCAGCGGCTATAAAGTCATCAAATACATTTTGTTTTTGCATTTTCGTGCCGGCATCGTGCCAAACCTTGCCGTATTCGCCACCTCCTCTTAAATTTGGTACAGCGTAAATACCACCTTGCTCCATCCAAACTGCATTTACAATGCTAAACGCAGGGGTTAAGCTAATGTTAAATCCACCGTAACCATATAGCATGGTAGGGTTGTTTCCGTTCAACACTGTTCCCTTTTTATAAGATATTATCATAGGTATTTTAGTGCCGTCTTTAGAGGTGTAAAATACTTGTTGACTTTCGTAGTTGTCTGGATTGAATTTTACATCGGGTTTAACATATACTTCCGATGTTCCTGCTTTCGGGTTGAATGCAAAACTTGTTGCAGGTGTAATATAATTTGAGAAGGAAAAATATAATGTTGGATCTTCTTTTTTACCAGAAAACCCAGAAACTGTACCGATACCAGGTAGTTCAATCTCTCTAATTAACTTGCCATTATAATCGTATTGTTTTACCTGCGAAATGGCATCGACCATATAATGTGTAAATATAGCGTTGCTTCCTGTTGAAGCATTTAAAACATTTTCGGTTTCAGGAATAAAATCTACCCAATGTTCTGGAGTCGGGTTAGCAGCATCTACTGTAACAATGCGTTTGTTAGGTGCATTTAAATTAGTGACTAAAAATAGTTTACTGCCTATATTATCTAAAACATAAGTGTCGCTATCTGTATGTTCTAAAACAGGAATAAATTTACTGTTAGGTTTAGTAAGGTCTTTAATGTAAAGTTTATTGCCAGAGGTAGAGGTTCTTGGCGATAGTATTAAATAGCGGTCGTCTTCGGTAACCGTGCCGTAAATGTAGCGGTGTTTTTCTTCAGCCGTGCCACCATAAATAAGTATATCTGTACTCTGTGGTGTTCCTAACTTGTGGTAATATACTTTATGCTGATCGGTTTTTGCCGATAGTTCGCTGCCTTTAGGCTTGTCGTAACTCGAATAATAAAATCCTTCGTTGCCTTTCCAAGACATGCCGCTAAATTTAATATCCACTAAAGTGTCTTCTGTAATTTCTTTGGTTTCGGCGTTTAAGACAATAACTTTTCTCCAATCGCTACCGCCTTCAGAAATGGAATAGGCAAGCATGCTTCCGTCTTTAGAAAATGAAAGTCCGCCTAAAGAAATGGTGCCATCTTTACTAAAGGTATTGGGGTCTAAAAATAGTTCTTCAGAATCACTGCCTTCGGGTGTTCTGTATATAACGTTCTGATTTTGTAGTCCGTCGTTTTTACTAAAATAGGTGTATTTACCTTCTTTAAAAGGTGCTCCAATTTTTTCGTAATTCCAAAGCGATGTTAAAGCTTCTTTTAATTGATTGCGATAGGGGATTTTTTCGAGATACTGATTTGTAAGTTTGTTTTGAGTTTTTACCCAAGCTTCGGTTTGCGGGCTTCGGTCGTCTTCTAGCCAGCGATAAGGGTCTTTAACTTGAGTGCCAAAATACGTATCAACCGTATCGACTGTCTTTGTAATAGGGTATTTCACTATTTGGTTCTGGTTTTTTTTAAGTTCTTGTTCGTTTTTGCAAGAGCTTACTGTTGTTAAAATAATTAGAGTGGCTATTAGTCTTTTCATTTTAATACATTTTAAGCATAAATATGTAATAAAAAAAGCTCCGATGCAAATGCATAAGAGCTTTTTAATGACCTTTAATAAGAATTTATATTATATCAGGTTGTTTTCTATTAAATATTCTGCAATTTGAATAGTGTTTGTGGCAGCACCTTTACGCAGGTTGTCGGCTACAATCCACATGTTAATGGTGTTTGCTTGAGTTTCGTCTCTTCTAATACGGCCAACAAAAACTTCATCTTTATCGTGTGCATAAATTGGCATTGGGTACGTATTGGTGTCTGTATTATCTTGTACAACTACGCCTGGAGTTTCGCTTAAAAGTTGTCTAACTTCAGCTAAGTCGAAATCATTTTCAAACTCAACATTTACAGATTCAGAATGCCCTCCGGCGGTTGGTATTCTTACAGCTGTAGCCGATACCGAAAACGAATTATCGCCTAATATTTTTTGAGGTTCTTTGGCTAATTTCATTTCCTCTTTAGTGTAACCATTATCTAAAAAGATGTCGCAATGTGGTAACGCATTTCTACCAATTGGGTAAGGGTAAGCCATTTCGCCTTCTACACCTGCAATTTCGTTTTCTAATTGTTTTACGGCTTTTACACCAGTACCAGATACCGATTGGTAAGTAGATACAACAACACGTTTCATATTATATTTTTTATGAAGCGGTGCCAGAGCCATAACAAGTTGTATGGTAGAGCAATTAGGGTTTGCTATAATTTTATCGTCTTTTGTTAATTCTGAAGCATTAATTTCAGGAACAACAAGTTTTTTTGAAGGGTCCATTCGCCAAGCCGAAGAATTATCCACTACCGTAGTACCTGCAGCGGCAAATTTTGGAGCCCATTCTAGAGAGGTGTCGCCACCAGCCGAAAATAAAGCAATATCGGGTTGCATAGCTACGGCAGTTTCTAAACCTACTACTTTATAGTCTTTATCTTTATATGAAATGGTTTTACCTACAGATCGCTCTGATGCTACAGGAATTAATTCTGTTAATGGAAAATTACGTTCTGCAAGAACTCTAAGCATTACTTCGCCAACCATACCAGTGGCACCTACAACTGCTACTTTCATTTTTATATTGTGTTTAAAACTGTTTTCTTTTTAATGAAAAACAAAACTAAGTATTAATAATTTAAAAAAAGCCTTAGTTTGTTTGAAACCAAGGCTTTTTAACAACAAATAACAAAATGTTATTTATTTAACAAAGATTATTTTTTTAGAAGATCTCTAATCTCGGCAAGTAATTCTTCTTGCGTTGGGCCAGCAGGAGGTGCAGGTGCCTCTTCTTCTTTTTTCTTGGTCTTTTCGTAGGCTTTTAAAACCATAAAAATACAAAAGCCAATAATTATAAAATCTATAATAACTTGTATAAAGCTTCCGTAGTTAATAGTGACTGCAGGAATAGCTTCGCCGGCGGCATTGGTTGTTGCTTCTTTTAGAACAAGTTTTAAATCGGTAAAATTAACATCTCCCAATAGCATGCCTATAGGAGGCATTAAAATATCATTGGTAAAAGAAGTTACAATTTTTCCGAAAGCACCACCAACAATTACTGCAGTAGCTAAATTAATAATGTCGCCTTTCATAAGGAAGGCTTTAAAATCTTTAAAGAACGCCATAGTTTTTAGGATTGATTAATAAGTACTAAAGTAACCAAAAAATTGAAAAAACAATAGGGGTAAAAACTATTTTAAAATAACGCGTTTTATGCGTTGGGAGAGTCCTGTTAAAAGTTCGTAAGAAATTGTGTTGGCTGTAGCGGCAAAAGTTTCGGCAGTTGGGTTTTTACCAAATAGGATTACTTCGTCGCCTTCTTGGCACGGTATGTTGGTAATGTCTACCATAATCATATCCATACACACATTACCAACTATGGGTGCGCGTTGTCCGTTAATGGTGGCAAATCCTTTGCCGTTACCATATTGTCTGCCAATACCATCGGCATGTCCAATGGGTAAAGTGGCAATGGTTGTGGCTGTGTTGCTTTTAAAAGCTCTATTATACCCTACACTTTCGTTTTTAGGAATATGGTGTATTTGCGAAATAACGGTTTTTAAAGTACCAATTGGGATTAAGCTTTTATTTTCCTTTTCGGAATTACCATAACCATACATACCTATCCCGCTTCTAACCATATCGAAATGCGCTTCAGGATAATTTAAAATGCCCGAAGTGTTGCACATGTGTAATAGTGGTGTGCTTTTTAATGATTTTAATAAGTCGCTTGTAATGGTTTTAAAAAGTCCTATTTGCTGTTCCGAAAATTCGCGTTCGTTTAAATCTTCGCTTGCAGCCAAGTGAGAAAAGACAGAGGCAACTGTAACGTTTTGCGTTGGGCTTAGTAGGGTTAATATGTTTGGGATATCGTTTTTAGAAAATCCTAAACGGTTTAGTCCCGTGTTGAATTTTAAATGTATCGGGTATTTATTTAACTGTCTGTTTTCGGCCAAGGCGATAAATTCTGAAAGAATTTTAAGGCTGTATAAATTCGGTTCTAATTTATGTTCTATTAAATCGGAAAAACTAACAGTTTGCGGGTGTAATACCAAAATAGGTTTGGTAACACCAGCTTGTCTTAAAGCAATGCCTTCGCTAGTGTAAGCCACAGCAAAATAGTCTACATTTAAATGTTCTAAAAAACTGGCAATAGCCTCTGGCTTGTTTCCATAAGCAAAAGCTTTAACCACGGCAAGAAATTTTGTGCCTGGTTTTAATTTAGATTTAAGGTAGTTTATATTGTGTTGTAATGCCTTTAAATCTATTTCCAGAATGGTTTCCTGAGCTTTAGGCATTGGGATCTTTAGGTTTAGGCGAAAGGTCTTCGGGATCGTTAACTATCATGTTTTTAACCTTGTCTCTTAGCATGGCTTTATAAAAAGCGGCACGGCTTAAGGGTTCGTATTCTTCGGTTTCACCAAGTAAAACCAATGCGTCGCTTTTAGATTTTCTGTAACTGTATTGTGCCAAATTACCAGTTCTGGTGCAAATGGCGTGTACTTTGGTAACATATTCGGCGGTAGCCATTAAATTGGGCATAGGGCCAAACGGATTTCCTTTAAAATCCATGTCTAAACCAGCTACAATAACACGAATACCTTTATTGGCTAAATCGTTGCATACTCTAACAATCTCGTCGTCGAAAAACTGAGCTTCATCTATACCTACCACATCGCAACCATCTGCTAAAATAGGAATATTTGCTGCGGCGGGAACAGGAGTAGATCGTATTTCGTTGGCATCGTGCGAAACCACCATGTCTTCGTTGTAACGCACATCTACAGAGGGTTTAAAGATTTCTACTTTCTGTTTGGCAAACTGTGCGCGCTTAAGTCTGCGAATTAATTCTTCGGTTTTTCCAGAGAACATCGATCCGCATATCACTTCTATCCACCCAAATTGTTCTTTATGATTTACTGTATTTTCGAGAAACATTTTGTAATTTTAACACTAAAATTAGACAAACCCAGGTCTGCCCTAAAGGTGGCGTAAATTTATTAAAAATCAAAAGGCGAAAATAGTTTAAATCTAAAAGTTATGAAGAAGAAGTTAGAATCGGAAATTAAAGATGTTGCATATCGTATTCTTGGTATGAAAGATTTTGAAGACCTTAATACCATACATACAGAAGTTTCTGAACTTTTTGAAAAGCTTTCGGCGTTAAAATTTCTTCAAGATAATTTTAAAGATTCACCAGCTACTATTGCAAATGATTCCTCGTTTTTTGGGATGTTAGATAAAGCGTTTAATAATACTGTTACCGATAGTATAGAGTTGAATAATAACGTGTATGTGAAGGAAGAAGTTGATGAGGTCGAGGAAGATAATGAAGCTATTATCGAGCCTTTAATGGAAAAAATTAAGGATATCGTAGCACAAATGCCCGAAGAGGCTGATGCCGTAGACGATTTATTTGAAGCAGTTACTCCAGAACAAAATTACCAATCCAACGATTTTGATGATCTTACAGCCGATTTTAAAGATACACCCGTTTTCGAACCTGTTAAAAATCCGTTGTTAACCAACACCAAAAAATCCTTAAACGATAAATTAAAAGGTGGTGGATTAAATATAGGCTTAAACGATAAATTGGCGTTTATAAAACAGTTGTTCGATGGCAGTAACGAAGAATATCACCGCGTTATTGCTCAGGTAAACACCAGTAGTGATTTTGAAGAAGCTCGAAACCTGATTCAGAATGTCGTAAAAACAGAATACAATAATTGGCAAGGTAAAGAGGTGTTCGAAGAGCGTTTTATGGAAATTATAGAAGCCAGATTCAATTAAATAAAACTTAATTGCCTTAACCATTAGTTTAATAAATAGTTGTGCGTTAATTGATATTTGGGCACGACTTTGTTCTTGCCATTACAATACATATGAGCAAATTATATATAGTTCCTACACCCATCGGTAATTTAGAAGATATGACTTTTAGAGCCATTACTGTACTAAAAGCAGCCGATTTAATTTTAGCCGAAGATACCAGAACCTCTGGAAAATTATTAAAACACTTCGATATTGCCACTCCATCACAGTCGCACCATATGCACAACGAACATAAAACGGTCGATAATTTGGTGCAAAAATTAAAAGCAGGAACAACCATAGCGCTAATTAGCGATGCTGGTACGCCAGCAATTTCCGATCCTGGATTTTTGTTAACCCGAGCCTGTGTAGAAAATAATATTCCAGTGGAATGCCTTCCAGGCGCTACAGCCTTTGTGCCGGCTTTAGTAAACTCGGGCTTGCCCAACGATAAGTTTGTGTTCGAAGGATTTTTACCCGTTAAAAAAGGGCGCCAAACACGACTGATGGTATTAGCCGAAGAAACACGTACTATTATTTTTTACGAATCACCGCATAAACTGATAAAGACTTTAACGCAATTTTGCGAGTATTTTGGAGACGACAGACCCGTTTCGGTATCTCGAGAGCTTACCAAATTGTACGAAGAAACCGTTAGAGGCACAGCAAAAGAAGTATTAGACTATTACACCAATAAGCCGCCAAAAGGAGAAATAGTAATTGTAGTTGGAGGTAAAAAATAATTTAAAAGACTTAAAATGACGATAGATACATTTAAACAAAAATTGCAAAATACACCAGAACGTATAGTTTTTGCAGATACAATGGCTGTTATAGACGAGAATTACCAATTTACACCCACACACTTTACTAACGGAGATGTAGAAAACCAAGCTGGTGAAAATTCAGGGTCTTGTAAATTATTGGCTTTTGCCAAATTGCAAGGTTTTACAAAGACAGAAACATTGGCTTGTTTTGGGCAGTTTTATTTTCAAGATGTGTTACAGGATCCTAATGGTTCAGGGCATCAAAACATTCGTAATTTTATGGAAACTGGTTTTGAAGGAGTGCAGTTTGACGGTGAACCGCTGAAAGCTAAGTAGTTCTCAAAGAATTGAAAATTTAAATTATAGACTGATTAGGAAATACTCTCCAATTATCAACCAAATTCCAATTACCATATTGCACCATTAGTACATTGCAACATTGTTACATTAGTAAATTAAATAGTATTTTTGATTTTTCAATTAAAATCTAAGAAATCATGTCGCATATTGTAACTACCCAGTGGAAAAAAAATGTAAAGTTCGAGTCTGATAATCCAAGCGGAAATTCAGTGTTTATAGATTTGGGACCAGAAAATGGAGGTAAAGGCGAAGGCTTGCGTCCAAAGGCCTTAATGCTTACGGCTTTGGCAGGTTGTTCGGGTGTGGATATTACACCAATGCTGGAAAAAATGAAGGTTGCAATAGACGATTTTAAAATTGTAATTGAAGGCCATTTAACCGAAGAAATACCATCTTACTACCACACGGTTACGGTAGATTATCATTTTTATGGGAACGATTTAGACGAGAAAAAAATTAATCGTGCTGTAAATCTTTCAGTTGATAAATATTGTGGCGTTATGGAAATGTTTCGTCGTTTTGCCGAAATAAAAGTTACTTCACATTTTCATAACCAGTAAAAACAGTATTTAGAATTTTGTATGCGTTGGACCATAAAACCCAAACCAGAATCTCATAAAATTGAAGCCTTAAAAAATGCCCTGCAAGTAGATGAGGTAATTGCTACTTTACTCATTCAGCGTGGTATCGAAACTTACGACGCGGCTAAATCGTTTTTCCGACCAGATTTAAGCGAATTACACGATCCGTTTTTAATGCGTGATATGGATAAAGCGGTGGCTAGAATAGAGCAAGCTCTGGAAGCGGGCGAAAATATTATGGTTTATGGCGATTACGATGTCGATGGCACCACCTCGGTGGCTTTAATAAGTTCATATTTACGAACACGCCAAGATAATATTGCGACCTACATTCCCGATCGTTACGACGAAGGTTACGGCGTGTCGTATAAAGGCATCGATTTTGCACACGACAACGACATAACACTTATTGTGGCTTTAGACTGTGGTATAAAAGCTATCGATAAAGTGGCTTATGCCAAGGAGAAAGGCATCGATTTTATTATCTGTGATCACCACCGGCCAGGTGCAGAACTTCCAGATGCAGCTGCTGTACTCGATCCAAAACGCGACGATTGTAAATACCCATATAAAGAACTTTGTGGTTGTGGAGTAGGGTTTAAACTGATTCAGGCTTTGGCCGAACGTGAAGGTTTAGGACTTCAGGATTTACAAGTGTATCTAGATTTAGTAGCGACAGCCATTGGTGCCGATATTGTACCCATTACAGGTGAAAATAGGGTGTTGGCCTATTACGGACTTCAAGTGATAAACAGCAATCCGAGAGCTGGAATTCAAGCCATTTTAAATCAGGTGAAAAAAACAGAATTCACCATTACCGATGTCGTATTTATAGTTGCGCCAAGAATCAATGCTGCTGGACGTATGAAACACGGCAATTACGCCGTGCAATTACTTACAGAACAAGATTTGACATTGGCCGAGCAATTTGCAGCAGAGATAGAACAGTTTAATTTAGATCGACGTGAAGCCGATCAGGATATTACCAAACAGGCGTTAATCCAAATTGAAACGAATAAGGAACAAGAGCGTTTAACCACAGTAGTGTATCAAGAAGATTGGCATAAGGGTGTTATTGGTATTGTGGCGTCGCGTTTAACCGAAACGTATTACCGTCCCACATTGGTGTTCACCAAAAGTGGAGACAAGTTAGCGGCATCGGCACGTTCTGTAATTGGATTTGATGTATATAATGCTTTGGAAGCTTGTAGCGAGCATATCGAGCAGTTTGGTGGTCACAAATACGCAGCAGGTTTAACATTAAAGCAAGAAAATTACGAGGCGTTTAAACAAGCTTTTGAGGATGCTGTATCTAATACAATCGATCGTAAATTGTTAACTCCAGAACTTAAGATAGATGCTAGAATCTCTTTTAATGAGATCACGCCTAAGTTTTACCGTATTTTAAAGCAGTTTGCGCCGCTTGGCCCAGGAAATATGTCGCCAATTTTTATAACCGAAGATGTGTTAGATACCGGATATAGTAAAAAAGTTGGAAAAGACGAAGAGCATTTAAGAGTTGTACTAAAACAGCCTAACGCCCCAACTTTTACCGGTATAGGATTTGGTTTAGGCGATAAAATCGATATCGTATCTACTACCAAACCTTTTAATATTGCATATTCTGTTGATGAAAACCATTGGAATGGGGAGGTGAGTTTGCAGCTGAAACTTCGGGATTTAAACACGTGGTAAGTATTTACAATATTTGGTGTCTTAAAGGACAATACTTTCTTTTTTTTAAAGCCTTGTTTATTTATCAATAAAAAAATAATTTATTTTTATTTAGATTAATTATAAATAATCGGTTAATTTAGTAGCTCAAAAGTATAGCTTATGAGCCAAGACATTAATAAATTATATCATAACGACTTTGGGGTGGCGTTTATTTGGAACCAAGAAGCAGAAAAGACCAAGACGCCTAAAATTCAAATTATTTTTCGAGATATGGGGTTTTATTTAACCTATAACGAAATTATTCAATTTAGGAAGCAAGTACATATTGTTAAGCAATCAAATCCCTGTTTTAAGTGTAAGCGCCAAGATTATAGCAGAAATATGCTTTTAAAAACACCAAGTAAGCAGGTAGATTTAGCGATAAATTCGGCAGAATTACAAGAGATAGACGATTTAATAAACGGTACTCTATTTCATATTCATTTGCACGATTACGTGAATGAGCTTTGTAAGAATTAGTATTCAGTAGCAATTTGCGTTTGGCAGTAGTAGATAAAAAGTAGTGTAAGGACTTCAATCGTAAATGTTCAAATTAGCTCATATTTAAATCGATACATGTTATTAGGTTATATTCTAGTATACAGCTGTCCTGGATCTCATTGCTAACTACGCACTACTAAAGTCTTACCCTAATCAAATTAACCGTATTTTTGGTTTCAATTACAAATCCTTATGAAACAACAAGACCCTTACGCAGCCCTGCGTTATAAAGAATTCAATTGGTTTTTATTGGTGCGTTTTGCTATGGTATTTGCTTGGTCCATGCAGTTTATCGTTATCGAATGGCAGGTGTATAGTTTGACTAAAAATCCGTTGTCTTTGGGCATTATCGGGCTAATGGAAGTGATTCCTGCAGTTTCCATGGCTTTGTTTGCGGGGCATATCGTAGACCAAAAAGAAAAGCGGAATTTATTGTTTACATGTATTGCGGGTTTTTCGGTAATTAGTTTGGGCTTGTTTCTGCTAACTTGGCCTAGAATGGTTGCAGGATTTTCTGAGCATTCTGTACTATACGCCATTTATGCATTGGTGTTTTTAGGTGGATTCGTTCGCGCATTTCTGGGGCCAACTATCTTTTCGTTAATGGCCTTGGTAGTGCCTAAAAAAGTTTATCCTAATGCGGCTACGTGGAGCAGCTCGGTGTGGCAAATGGGAGCGGTTTTAGGGCCTGCGCTGGCGGGGTTTTCCATACACTTAATTGGTGTGCATTGGTCTATGTGTTTAATTGTTGGTTTTGCTGTAACGGCCTTGTTGGCTTTGACACAAATTTCTAAAAAACCTATTTTAAATCCGAAGATAGGCGAGCCTGTTATGCAGAGTTTAAAAGAAGGTGTGAAGTTTGTGTTTAATACCAAAGCCATTTTAGGAGCCATAACTTTAGATATGGTTGCGGTATTATTTGGTGGTGCTGTAGCCTTGTTGCCTGTTTTTGCTCAGGATATTTTAAAAGTAGGGCCGCAAGGTTTTGGTGTACTGCGTGCTGCGCCAGCGGTAGGAGCTTGCATTACCATGCTTATTTCGGCCTATGTGCCTTTAAATAAAAATGCAGGTATGAAACTCCTCGTAGCTATTTTTGGATTTGGAGCAAGTATTATTGTCTTCGGACTCTCCACCTGGTTTTGGATTTCGGTAGGCGCACTGTTTTTTAGCGGGGTTTTCGATGGTATTTCCATGGTGATTCGCCAGACCATTTTACAGCTAAAAACACCCGACCATATGCGCGGTCGTGTGGCTTCCGTAAATTCGATGTTTGTGGGATCTTCTAATGAATTAGGCGCTTTTGAAAGTGGTTTAACCGCAAAACTAATGGGCACTGTTACAGCAGTGGTATTTGGAGGAAGTATGACATTATTAATCGTAACAGCAACCGGACTGTTTTCACCAAGTTTTAGACGCTTGGATTTGCGTAAAGATCTGGAGGAACATTCTAGTTAGTAGTGAAGCGGTGGTTTAGTGAAACGGTAATTGCTTGGGTAAATTGGTTTGTAACTGAAAATAAAAGCTCAATACGCATTACTATTTTAACGCATTTTCAAATTAGCCCAGCTTCCAGCTGTCTAGCTTTTTGGGTCAAGTTCTTTCAACTCAAACTTTTCTCCATCAAACTTTCCGTAAGTGTAATAGTTTATCCAGTCGCCCAGATTAAAGTATTTAGACGTATCGTTTAGCTGAACTTCCATAGGCAAGTGGCGGTGTCCGAAAACAAAAAAATCGTAGTGTTTGCTTTCTAGTTTGCGCTTGCAATACTGTACGAGCCATTCGTTGTCTTCGCCTAAAAATTTAGCGTCTTCATCGCCAGAAATCAGTTTGTTTTTAACCGACATATATTGGGCTAGACGCACGCCTAAATCGGGGTGTAACCAACGAAATAACCATTTGGAAAACGGATTGGTAAACACTTTTTTCATGCGTTTATAGCCTTTGTCACCAGGTCCTAAACCATCGCCATGACCAATTAAAAAGGTTTTGTTGTTAAAAGTGAATTCCTTTGGTTTGTGGTACACGGGGATGTTGAGTTCGGTTTCGAAATAATCGTCCATCCATAAATCGTGATTCCCTACAAAAAAGTAAATGGGAATGCCTGCATCGCGTAATTCGGCAAGCTTGCCTAAGGTTCTTACAAAGCCTTTTGGTACTACGGTTTTGTATTCGAACCAGAAATCGAACAAATCGCCAAGCAGAAAAATGGCGGCGGCATCGTGTTTTATGCTATCCAGCCAGGCTACAAACTTTTTTTCTCGTGGCAGAGATTCCTCTGCCGTAGGAGCACCCAGATGATTGTCGGATGAAAAATAAATGTATTTGCCGTTGGGAATTTGCATGGTGTAAATATAAAAATTGTTTTCTCGATTTTTTTAAATTGGAGTATGAGTTTATATTGAAATCTTTAATTTTCTAAATAGGTTATTGTTCATTGGTCTCAGTCGTTAGTTTAAACTATGCACTTTTAGAGCAAGATTTTCAGTTTCTATAAATATTTTTGCGCCACGAATGCACGAATAATTGATATAGTTTTTATAAAACCATTCGTGTATTTGTGGCTATAATGAACACAAATAATTAGACTTTCAGTCTGTTTCAAACCTATGGACTTCCAGTCTAAAGTGGTTCATTTTTTCCATTGATAAAAGACGAAATCGATATTAAGAGATCCAAGAACTCCATAATTTATGATAATAAAGCGTGATCTAACCAAAAAAAAATAGGCTTACGATAAATTTTCGATAGGCCATTAGTTATTTCTAAATGTTAATTTTGGTTAGAATTTGCGTTAAGGATTGAGCGTTTGTTGGAGCTCTTTTTAAGGTTATTAAACCTTAAAAAAGCGACTCGCGAAAGCCTGACCCATTAGGGGAACGCCCTAATTATTATCGGCGGCATACCACTCGGCAAAACTGCTTTCGGTCTCCTGTAATTTTAAGGCGTGTAACTGGATGTGTTCTGGAAGGTGTTGCTGAATTTTTTTAGCAAAATCGATTACCATCATCTCGCTTGTGGGCTGGTAATCTACCAAAAGCACATTATGTCCGCGTGTTTCCAGTTCTTTCGCCAGTTCTACATGTGGTGTGTTTTTGTTAAATACGGTAGCGTGATCGAAGACATCTACAATTTCGTGCTTTACGATTTTTTTTAAATCGCCAAAATCGATTACCATGCCAAATTTTACGTTGCTGTTATCGGTAATGGGCGTGCCAATTACGGTAACCGATAGTTTGTAGCTGTGGCCGTGGACGTTCTTGCATTTACCGTCGTAGCCGTACAGGGCGTGACCGGTTTCGAAAGTGAATTGTTTGGTGATGCGAATCTTGCTCATTTCAAAATTAATTTAACAGTGCAAAGGTAGCCAATTTGTAAAAGCAATTTGTTTTTCGCCTATATTTGCGCGCTTTTTGTTGAAAACATAGGCTAATATGTTAAAATTTAAGGGTGTAACTAAATGAATAGACGCTTTTAATGCAAATGCTTTTTGAGCATTTGGAGCTTGCTGAAAATCCGTTATACGAGAGGGTCATAGATGATCTTTTGAATCAGCAGTACAGTATTGTAGATGACTTTTTTGATGCCGATGAGGTTTTAAAACTTCGGGAATCTATTTTACTAAAATATGAGGATGATGCATTTAAGAGGGCTGCCATTGGCAATCGCGTAAATGAAACGATAGAAAAATCGATCCGTGGCGATGTGATTCTTTGGATAGACGAGCAGACGCAAAATGCAGCAGAAACCTTGTTTTTTAACAAAATAAATGCCTTGGTGCACTATTTAAACAGAACTTGTTTTTTGGGGATATTGCATAAGGAGTTTCATTATGCTATTTATCCTAAAGGTACGTTTTACAAGCGGCATTTAGATACGTTTCAAAACGACGACCGCAGAAAATTGTCGTTTGTATGTTATTTGAACGACGAAAATTGGTTGCCTGAAAATGGTGGCGAATTGGTAATATATACCAACGAAAACGGCGTTGAGGTTGAAAAAGTAATTTACCCGTTTCCAGGGCGTGTTGTTATTTTTGAAAGTCAGCTGTTGGAACACGAAGTAAAACCTGTAAATACTAAACGGTATAGCATTACAGGTTGGCTAAAAACGCGTTAAACCTAACGGCGATTTTTTGTGCGGTTGTAAACATAAATTATTACCAGTACTAAAGCCAGTACTAGGAACAGGCCGTTTCCGCTTAAAAAGTTTAAAATATTCATAAGTCTTTGTTTTTCTTTTTGTTGTAGTTATAGAGCAGATATGCCAGAAGTACTAAAATAACAAAAGGTAGCATAGAACCGATAAAAACGCCTATCTGATAACTGGAATCGGGGGCGTTTTGTATTTTTTGTTCGATGTCTATGTCCTGGATCGCGAGTAACATTATTTTAGAGTTTTGGTTACATCTTCACGGTCAAATTTAGAAGAATTATATTACCGAACTAAAAAAAGTTGCCTGAATTTAAAAATTAACGGAATACCACGAGCAGCCATCCAAAAGGTAAAGGCAATAAAAACGGCGTAAAGCTTATAGTCTAAACGATCGAATAGTAATAATACAGGAATAAATACCAAAAATGTAGAGGCTAATAAAACGTTTCTTAAATATTTCATTTTTCCTAAACCTTTAAACATCCCGTCGAAGATAAAGGCTAAAGCGCAAAGCGGTTGCATGGCTAATACTATCCAGAATACGTGGTAGAATTCGTTTAAAACAGCTGGTTGCTTTGTAAATATTAGTCCGATTGGATAATAAAATAGTACTCCCAAAGCAGCGAGAATAAGTCCAGAAACCACTCCGTAAACAATCAGTTTATTGCTTAAGGCCATCAGTAAATCGGGGCGTTTAGCGCCAAATAATTTACCCGATAAAATATTACCAGCACTGGCAAAACCATCGATTAAAAAAGCACCAAAAAACCAGAGGTTTATGGCAATGGTATAGGCTGCAATGTATTCTTTTCCGTAATTGGTAGCGAACGAACTGGCCATAAATAAGGCTGCATTAAGTGCCAGAGTACGCACAAATAAATTAAGGATCATTATCACGAATTTATGTATTTCCTTATTAAAAGGAAACGATACAAGTAACGGAATATCTGTTTTTTTGAATAAATAAATACCCGATAATAAAGCCATTAGAACCTGTGCTATAACGCTGGCATAAGCTGCACCTTTAATGTGTAATGCTGGAATAATTTCGGGAATACCGTACACTAAAACATAATCTAGAATGATGTTGGAGCAAGATCCGATTATAGCAATTACCATTGGGTAATAGGTGTTTTGCAGGCCACGGAATGTGCCAAAAACAGCAATAGTAAATAGAGTAAACGGAAAACCGAAAACGCGTATTCTATAATATACTTTAGCGTAGTCTAATATAAGCCCGGAAGCGTTGTAGAGTTTGAAAATAGATTCGGCTAAGGGGTAGGTTATTAAAATAATACAAAGACTTAAACCTGTAATTAAAAAGATGGCTTGAGCGGGCAGATTTTTAACGGCATCTAAATTGTCGGCACCCAAATATTGCGAGATGATAGACGAGATGGCGCTTCGGCTTTGTCCCAATACCCAAATCAGCATCGAGATAAACGTGCCTACAATTCCCACAGCAGCCAAAGCTTCGGTAGGATGTATATTAACATTACCCACTATTGCCGTGTCTGTAATAGATAAAATGGGTTCACTTATGCCTGCAATAATAGCGGGAATAGCTAATTTGTTAATCTGTTTTAAAGATAAAGAAGCTTCTAACATTAAAGGGGAAATAGTTTAAAGAGGCAAAGGTCGTGTTTTTAATTAGTATGATATTGTAATTTTTAGAGAAATAAGATTTTAATTAAAGTTGTAAATGTCGGAAATTGAATGAATTATGATTAATAGTTGTGAAAAGTGTGATTTTTTGGTTTTATATGCGAAAAAAATGTAATTTTGGTCGCATAAATGGGGATGTAGCTCAGTTGGCTAGAGCGCTTGACTGGCAGTCAAGAGGTCGGCGGTTCGAGTCCGCTCTTCTCCACAGAAACAGCAAGGCTTTAGAAGATTTAATCTTTTAGAGCCTTTTTTGTTTGCACGCAATTTGCACGCAAAAAAATAAATCATAATTTTTTAAATAAAATGAATTGATTTGGGGTAAATATCGAATTAAGAGATGAAAATCCTGAATCGTTTAAGTGTTTGGGCGGAATATTTGTTTGATTTAAACTCAAAATATTTCTTTTAAACCAGGTTTTAGTCCCATTTACCCTTCAGTCCTGTTAATAACTCTTCAAAACCCCAAAATCGGCCAAAAAAATCCACATATAAAACAATCTGTTTCAAAGCCATCCGATACTAAATAAAACCAGAGCAAAAAACGTCTCATTTTACATGATTAGGTTTGTTTTAATATGTTGATTATAAAATATTTGTGTATAACTATTCCAGTTTTGTTTCCCTTCCAATAGCCCTGTTTTATACTTTTATTGCCATAGTCCCGTAAGGGCAAACAAAAGCGCTTTTGTTCATTTTTATCAACCCAAAAAATAAATAAAATGGACAATTTATTGATACTCGAACGGCTGGACCGTTTGGAAAAACTGCTCATTGGCCAAAAGGAGGTACTGACCTTCGACGAGGCCTGCGACTACACCGGAATATCGAGGAGCTACCTCTATAAGCTTACGTCTTCGGGCAATATACCGCACTCCAAGCCCAACGGCAAGATGCTCTTTTTCGAGAAGAAGAAGCTGGTGGACTGGCTGCTGCAGAACCGGCGAAAGAGCAGACATGAACTGGAGGCCGAGGCCCTGGCACACACCCTGCGCAACAAACGCTAGGGCGTTCCATTCCGTCAACTAAAAAAAACGAACGATATGGAACAGATTCCCTATATACGTGTGGGCACCTCGTACTACAAGCGGGTCAAGGCCCCGACCATAGCCGGGCATTTCAACGACATCCTGGTGCACTGGAACATCGAGACCATCAGGCAGGACCACGGCAGGGGCCATTTGGCCAAGGTCCCCAAATACGATGGTTTTACCTGCATCCCGAGCCATGTGGACTTCAAACGGGAGCACCTCGGCTTCTACAACATCTATTCGCCCTTGGGCCATGCTCCGAAAGAAGGCAGCGTCCAAAGGTCACTGGAATTCGTGGAACACATTTTCGGCGGGCATTTCGAACTGGGACTGGACTACCTCCAGCTGCTGTACCTGAAGCCCATTCAGGTGCTGCCCATCCTGTGTCTGGTGTCGAGGGAGCGCTCCACGGGCAAGAGCACCTTTTTGAAGTGGCTGAAGGCCATCTTCGAGAACAACCTGACCTACCTGACCAACGATAGCTTCAGTAGCCAGTTCAACGCCGATTGGGCGAACAAATTGTTGATATGCATCGACGAGGTATTGTTCAACAAGGAGGAGCTCACCGAGCGCATCAAGTACCTGAGCACCACCAACATCAACAAACTGGAGGCCAAGGGCAAGGACAAGCGCGAGGTGGAGTTCTTCGGAAAGTTCATCCTGTGCAGCAACAACGAGGAAAGCTTCATTAAGATAGATGCCAACGAGACCCGGTTCTGGGTCATCAAGGTGCCGGTACTAAAACAAGAGGATACACAATTTTTGGAAGCACTAACCGCAGAGATTCCGGCCTTTATGCATTTCTTGGAGCACCGCAAGTTAAGCTCCAGGCACCTCACGCGGATGTGGTTCACGCCAAAGCAAATAAAGACCAGGGCACTGACCAAGTTAGTGCAGAACAACCGCAACCGCGTGGAAAAGGAACTGGCCAGTATCCTTATGGACGTCATGGAACGGTTTGACCTGCAATCGGTGGACCTCTGTCCAATGGATGCGCTATTGGCGCTGAACAAGACCCGGGTGAAAACGGATTTGACCCAACTAAGGAGATTGTTGAAGAAGGAATGGCAACTGAGCAACCAGGGCAACTCCAACAGCTACCAGAAATTTGTGGTCTGGTCGGACGGGAAAGTGACCTTCGTGGATGCCAAGGGCAGGTACTTTACCGTGGAAAAAACATTTTTAACAGAACACTTTGATGATTTGATGACGGTGTAGAAAAACTGTTGGTTTTATTGCTCTGGGGCCGTCATCAAAGAATCATCATTCTGTCATCAAAAAAAATAATGATGACGGAACAACGCAGAAGAAAACGAAGAATGATGACGTGATGACCATTTGATGACCCGGAAATCCCATTAGTGGCAGGGGATTCCGAAGGAAATCATCAAAACATCAAAAAAATGACCAAAAACACATTGGCTTATGAAATGAGCCATAACTCTATCTAGGTATGGTTTGGAAGTTCTTAATGGCGAATTGCATCTGGCCTATAAAAAACAATAAAATTTATGCAGATGAAAAGAAAAATAAACTGTGAAACAGCCCGAGGTTTTTCCGTGTTGAAGGCACTGGAAAAACTCGGGCACTTTCCACAGCGCACAACGGAGAAAGAAGCTTGGTTCCTGAGTCCGTTCCGGTCAGAAACGCAAGCCTCTTTCAAGGTATCCAAAAGAAAGAACCGATGGTACGACTACGGTGCCGGTATAGGCGGTAATGTTATTGATTTGGTGTGCAGAATATCGGGCTGTTCGGTGAAAGAGGCGCTAAGATTTTTAAATGAAGGGAATCCTCTTTTTTCTTTTCAGCAGCCACCCGTTTTTAGGGAAAGGGAAACGGCCATACGGATAATAAAAGTCCAGCCGTTACAGCACCCCGCACTGTTGCAGTACCAGAAATCAAGACATATAGACCCCATGGTGGCACGGATGTACTGTAAGGAGGTCTGGTACACCGTCAAGGGCAAATCCTATTTCGCGGTCGGGCTGGAAAACGATAGGGGCGGTTGGGAACTGCGCAACAAGTTCTTCAAGAATTCTAGCAGCCCGAAATACTGCACCCATCTGAAACACAGCAGCAGACAGCTCATCATATTGGAGGGCATGTTCGATTTGCTGTCACTGGCCATGCTGGATATTGAATTGATGGGCACCTCGGATATCCTTGTAATCAACTCCATTGCCTTCATAAAAAATATAGCGGATTATTTGTGCGATTATGACCGAACCTTACTCTATTTGGACAATGATGTTGCTGGGGATAATGCTGTGCGGTATCTGACAAACATTAATCCCCATGTCATCGACAGAAGAACGGACTATAAAAGCTATAAAGATTTAAACGAATACCTGTGCCATGTTAAGCAAAGATGATTTGGAACATATTCCAGAGGAAATCCCAAAAACTGAAAAACGGAAGCTCAAGATTCCTACCGATGTACTGGAACGCTCGGACAAGTTGGACTTGGAACTGGAACGAAACATGGACGGAGACGATAATGTTCTGGGTAGGAATTCGAGATGTGTGGCTGTGGCCACATTCTCGTTTGCTCCCGATGGTCGCAAAGGAAAAAAGGTGTTTAAGGGGAAAGGGGAACTCGTTAAGTTTCGGTGTTCGGTATTCGAAAAGAAACTGTTGAAGGTCAAGGCCAAGCAAAGTGGATTGAGCCTTAGCGAGTACCTCCGGAGGTGCGCGTTGAAAAAGGAAATTGTCGAGCGTATGGACGACGAGCACATCGAGATCTATAAAATACTCATCAAGTACCACAACAACTTTAAACGGATAGCCAATATGTACAAAAATCGGAACCCCAAACTGGTGAGGACCGTTCTGGACCTGGCCGAAGAGATAAAGGGCCACCTAAAAAAGTTCCAAAGATGATAGGTAAGGGGAAGAGCATAGCGCATACCAGGGCCTCGATGGAATATGGCTGGAACCAGGAAAAGGAGGCCGAGGTGGTGCTCAGGGAGTTCCTGCACGGGGAATCCCCG
Source organism: Formosa sp. A9 (assembly GCF_051200825.1). Lineage (GTDB taxonomy): Bacteria > Bacteroidota > Bacteroidia > Flavobacteriales > Flavobacteriaceae > Formosa. Next base: position 112,494 of record NZ_CP195158.1, read on the forward strand.
GTAGAGATTACCAAGGAGTTCGAAATGGTACAGGAGCAGAACGAGCACTGCCGGAAGAACACCCTGTCCTTTGTGCTCAGCCCCACCGTGGAGGATGGCAAGGCCCTGGGCAAAAAGGAAATGGAGGCCCTGACCAGGGAATTCATCAAACAGATGCAGCTGGGGGAGCGTCAGGCCATAGCCTTTGTGCACCGCAACCGGGAGCACACCCATATCCATCTTTATGTGAACCGCATCGATTTTAGGGGCACGGCCTATAACGACAGCTTTATCGGGAAGCGGAGCCAACAGGCCGCCGAGCGGGTGGCGGAGCGTATGCAATTGACGACGGTGAAACAAGTACAGTTCGAAAAGGAGTTCCATATGAGGGAAATACGGGCAGAGATAAAAAGGCGGCACGATATGGCCATAAAACAGTTGAAGCCCAAGAGCTTTGAGGATTACGTCAAGGCCATGGCGGCCAACAAAGTGGAGGTGATACCCTGCATCAACAAACAGAACAAGTTGCAGGGCTTCCGTTTTGAGTTCGGCGGGCACAACCTGAAGGGCAGTGCCGTGCACCGGCAGATGTCACTGGGTAACATCGGCCGGCAACTGTCGGGCATGGAGGGCATGGCCATCACCAAACAAAACGGCCAAAAGCGGATCAGTGTCAAGCTGGCCGGCAAGGTGGTGGACATCACACCGAACCTGGCGATGAAAGTGGCCAAGTTCATTATTAAAAGAGCTATTGATAAAGGAATAGGCTATTAAAACGATATATTATGGCAAAACTGGAACAGATTACGGAACTATTGGTCAACGAGCTCAGGGACTTTGAGCGGGGCATAGAACGATTGGAGCGCCTCAATGAAGGCCTGCGGGACACCACCGTGCAGATGGATCTCACAGAATTGAAATCCCTTTTGGATGAGCACCAAAAGAAAATGGCCGACCATCAAAATACGATAAGGCAATTCGGGAATGTCTTCGAAAATGGAGTGAAACGGATTAAGTCCTATTTTATTTGGCTTATAGTGGTTTGCGTTTTTTGTTTGGGTTTTAGCGTGGTATTGGTGATAGGGGTGTTTTGAAATAAAAAAAAATGGGTTCGTGGTGTTCGCTCCAAGGGGTTGTTCATTGTTCATGAAAGTTTCAAAACAATGAAATGGGCTAAAAACTATTATAATATAGCTCAAAAAAAAGTTATATTTGAGCTATAAAGTAGTAAATTATAGCTCATGAATCGTAAAATATGGAACTGGCAATCTGATGAGTGGCCAAATTTCACCTATAATGAAGAGGCACTAAGGGCATTGGAACTACAATTTTCTAAAAATATAGGCACGGTTTCAGGGGCTCTTAAGCATATAGACAGCGACGATAAAGAGTTGTTTGTGGTTGAGCTATTGTCCAATGAAGCTTTAAAGACCTCAGAAATCGAAGGAGAATATTTGGACCGGGACAGTATCCAGTCTTCCATAAAGAAAAACTTGGGACTTAGTGCAGACCGAAGAAAAGTGGCTCCGGCCGAATTTGGAATTTCTGAAATGATGGTGGATCTATACCGTAACTATTCTAGTCCCTTATCGCACCAACAGCTGTTTAATTGGCACAAAATGTTAACCAATGGGAGGCGTGATTTAATGGATATTGGTAGGTATAGAACGCATGAGGATCCTATGCAAGTGGTTTCAGCACGATTGGATAGGCCGACTGTCCATTTTGAAGCACCGCCATCTGTGGACATGCCTCAAGAAATGGAACGCTTTGTAGGTTGGTTCAACCAATGTCATTTTGAAGAGCCTAATACATTGCTGCCCATAGCAAAAGCTGGGATTGCCCATTTATACTTTGTGAGTATCCACCCTTTTGAAGATGGCAACGGTAGGATAGCCCGTGCCTTGTCGGAAAAATCTATTTCCAGAAGTATAGGGCAACCCGCTTTAATATCGCTTTCTAAAACCATCGAATCCAATAAAAAGGCTTACTATAAGGCTTTAGAGAAGAATAATAAGATATGTGAAATTACCGATTGGTTGATTTACTTTGGACAAACTATAATAGAGGCACAGGTAGAGACCCTAAGGCTTATTGATTTCACTATTGAAAAAGCCAAGTTTTTTGACCGATATTCCCAAAAAATGAATGAACGGCAATTAAAGGTGGTGAACCGATTATTTGCGGCAGGGCCACAAGGGTTTGTAGGGGGCTTGAGTGCTGAGAATTATACCAGGATCGCCAAAACATCTGCTTCAACAGCAACACGTGATTTAAAAGATCTTATAGATAAAAATATACTACTGAAAACAGGGGTTTTAAAAGGGACTCGGTATTGGTTGAATATTAAGTGAGATACTTTGTAATCTAATTTAACAGTTCTTTTTATGGTAAAAGGAAAACCAAAACATATGTTTTAGTATTAAAAGAGAACCTAATGTCAATTGTTTTTATGTTAAATATTATCTTGATCAAATGAATTTTATTTTTTTACAAAAAATCGGTTTTGTCTTAGGCGTATTATTCTCGCTTGTTATTTTTTCATGTTCTAAAAATGAAACCAAAAAGTCTATTATCGGTTTTGCACAAACCGGGGTAAACGATGAGTGGAGAAGGGCCATGAACCAATCTATGGAAATTCAGGCATCCATGAATAACAATATTGAATTACTTATTCTAGATGGAGAGGATAATGTAGAAAAGCAAACCCAAGATATTGAAAATTTAATTGCCCAAAACGTAGATGTTTTAATTGTTTCTCCTGTAAAATCCAGACCCATAACGCCTATAGTTGAAAAAGCTTTTAATAAAGGAATTCCGGTTTTAATTGTCGATAGAAAAACCGATAGCAAAAATTACACGGCCTTTTTAGGTGGCGATAATTACCAAGTGGGTAAAGATGCCGCCAATTATATAGCTTCACTTCCTAAGAAAGAAAAAAGGATTATAGAAATAAGCGGATTGCCGGGGTCTTCACCGGCCGAAGAGCGTAGTTTAGGGTTCAATAATACCTTAAAAGGAGTGAGTGGGGTAGAAATTGTTAAGCGCATTGAAAGTAACTGGGAAAGCTACTCCATAAAAGATAGCTTACGCCATGTTTTGGATAAAATTGATAATGTGGATTACATATTTGCGCACAACGATAGAATGGCTCTCGGGGCATGGGAGGTAACCAAAGAATTAAACCTTCAAGATAAAATAGGTATTATTGGCGTTGACGGATTGGCTACCGAAAACGGCGGTATTAAACTGGTTCAGGAGGGCGCTTTGCTGGCCACTATTTTATACCCGACAGGGGGTGATGAAGCCATAAAACTGGCTGAAAAAATTTTAAAAGGAGAAGCTGTTCCGAAAAACACGATTTTAAAAACTACGGTAATTGATGCTAGAAATGCCGATATTATGCATAATCAGTTTGCTAAAATAAGCCAACAGCAATTGGATATTTTAGACCAACAGCAACGCATTAAAAAGCAGCAAGAAACCTACTCGACACAAAGCAACATTTTAAAACTTCTTTTAGGGCTTTTAATAACCAGTGTACTCTTAGGGGCGTACAGTATATATTCGGGTTATAACATTAGGAAGCAAAAACGCGAGTTGGAGATTCAAAATAAAAAAATTACCGTTCAGCGAAATCAAATAAAAAAAATAGCAGAGCAGGTTAAGCAGAGCAACGAAGCGAAGGTTAACTTTTTCACAGGTTTGTCGCACGAGTTTAAAACACCACTCACGCTTATCCTGTCGTCTATTGAGTCGCTTTCAGAAAATAGAGCCATAATCGATAATAAGTTAACCAAAGAAATAGGCCTGATTTTCAATAATTCAAAACGGCTTTTGAGATTGATTAACCAGCTATTGGATTTCAGAAAAGTTGAAGAGAAAAAGTTTAGTTTGAGGGCTTCAAAAACCAATTTGTTGGAATTTTCAAAGCAAATTTTCAAGGATTTTGAACGCGAGGCTCAAAAGCGCAATATTAATTTTTCAATTGAATCGAATAACGAAAACCTTACTCTTTTCATTGACCGAAATTTAATGGACAAAGTGTATTTCAATCTATTGTCCAATGCTTTTAAATTTACCCCCAATAATGGCTCCATCCTCATTAAAATTGAGGAAGACCAAGAAAATAATTTGGTGAAAGTGTACTTTAAAGATTCGGGCATGGGCATTCCCAATAAAGATTTGGAACGGGTGTTCAAACCATTTTTTAGAGGCTCGAACAACAATTTAGCTGGATCGGGAATTGGGTTGCACCTTTCAAAACAGTTTATTGAACTGCACAAAGGAACCATCGAGGTTTTCAGTAAACACGGGGCGGAATTTGTATTGACACTGCCCAAGGGCGATGCCCATTTATCTTCCGATGAAATGATTGCTGAAGCAGATATGATAGATGCTTCGGTTATAAATTTCAATGACGGCAGCGAACAGGACGTGTTTAGTGTAGAGCCTGTAAAAAGTAACGAGGATGCTTACGTGATATTGATTGTTGAGGATAACCCAGATTTGATAGATTTTTTGAAAAGCAAATTGACTGGTGATTACGAAGTACACTTGTCCAATGGTCCTGACGCCGTGGAAAAAGCCTTGGAACTTGTGCCGGATATCATTTTGTGCGATGTAAACCTACCAGAAAAGGATGGGTTTGAAATTTGCGAGATTGTAAAAAAAGATTTGAGAACATCGCATATTCCAATCATTATGCTGACGGCTTTAGATGATAAAGAATCTTATATGCGTGGCTTGCAATCTGGGGCCGATTTATATTTAACCAAGCCATTTAGTTTTTCGGTGCTGTCGCAATCCATCAAAACCGTGATTTACAATAGGGAGCGATTGAGGTATTATTTTGTTAATAACGTCCATAAAATCAATGCGAATGAAAACTTTGGAAATACAGAGCAAGATTTTGTGCTAAAAATAAATAAGATCATTAACGATAATCTGGATAACTCTAAATTTTCAGTTGAAAGTTTGGCTGATGACCTTAATATTTCCAGAGTACAATTATACCGAAAGTTAAAAGCTATTTTGGGCGTTAACGTAAGCGATTACGTGTTGCAGATTAGGTTGGATAGAGCCAAAGTGCTACTAAAGGAATCGAACTTAACAATATCTGAAATTGCTTATGCAACGGGCTTTTCATCTCCTAATTATTTTTCTACAACCTTTAAAGGCAAGTTTAGCCAATCTCCTAAGGCTTACAGAGAGGCTTGAATAGGGGTGTGAAATTCATAATTTTAGTGGTAGTATTTTGATGACTTGGTGTTTTTAGTGCTTCAAAAATGGCATAATCATATATTACTCATTGCTATTTTGTCAAATTCTTAGTGTTGCTCTTTATGTTTAGGTATCAATTTTAAACAAATGATGTAACCATATTATACTTTTTAGAGGGTTCAAAAGAATCATGGTTTTGTAGTATCTTTATTTATAGGGCTTTAGGTGTGTTTTGGGTTTTTGTTAACATATTCATAATCAATTGTTACAAATCAAAAAAGCAAAACAGAAGATGTGCTGTACTTTGCAACTAGTAATTCCAACTAAACACCACCACCATGAAAAATAAGATATTAATATGGTCTATCACCGCCGCTTTGGCAGGCTTCCTTTTTGGATTTGATACAGTAGTTATTTCTGGAGCCGAGAAAAAATTACAAGCCTTATGGAGTACATCCGATATGTTTCACGGTGTCGTGGTTATTGGTATGGCTCTTTGGGGCACTGTAATAGGTGCTTTTTTTGGAGGGATTCCAACCAATAGATTGGGGAGAAAGAAAACCTTATTATGGATTGGTGTTTTATATACCATTTCAGCTTTGGGCTCTGGTTTGGCCAACGACCCTTGGACCTTTGCTTTTTTTAGATTTATAGGAGGGTTGGGAGTTGGTGCATCAACTATAGCAGCTCCGGCTTACATATCTGAAATAGCGCCTGCAAAAGACAGAGGCAAGCTAGTTGGATTATACCAATTTAATATAGTGTTCGGTATTTTGGTAGCGTTTTTCTCCAACTATTTATTAAATGATATTGGTGAAAATGCCTGGCGCTGGATGGTTGGCATAGAGGCATTACCTGCACTATTGTACACACTGTTTGTTTTAACCGTCCCTAAAAGTCCGCGATGGTTGCTCACTAAATTCAGAAACCATGAAGCTCGGGAAGTACTTAAGGTTATAAATCCCGATTTAAATCCCGAGCAATTGATGTTGGAGATAAAACAGGAAATGGAAAATACCGTTCCCAACGAAAACATCTTCTTAAAAAAATACAGATACCCCTTACTGTTGGCCTTTTTAATGGCGTTTTTCAATCAGCTTTCGGGCATTAACGCCCTGCTGTATTACGCCCCAAGAATTTTGGAAGAGGCCGGCTTGGGCGAAAGTTCTGCGCTTTTAAGTAGCATTGGCGTTGGCGTAACCAACATGCTGTTCACGCTACTGGGCATATTGTTAATCGACAGATTGGGTAGAAAACAACTAATGTATATCTGTTCATTCGGTTACATTATATCATTATCCTTGGTATCGGCAGCCTTCTTTTTAAAATGGGAGGGTAGCCTCATGCCCATATTCCTATTTATGTTCATTGCTGCGCATGCCATTGGACAAGGCACCGTTATTTGGGTATTCATTTCAGAAATTTTTCCAAACCACTTACGGGGTGCGGGGCAATCATTTGGCAGTTCGGTACACTGGGTACTGGCAGCCGTAGTGCCTTCGTTAGTGCCAGTGTTATTTTCAAATATTGGTGCGGGCATGGTCTTTCTGTTCTTCAATATCATGATGGTACTGCAACTTCTGTTTGTCATTTTTCTGATGCCCGAAACCAAAGGGATTTCACTCGAAGAACTCAGTAAAAAACTAATTAAAAAATAACCAACACCTAAACTAAATTCAAAATGAAAACAATCAATCACAGAAATTTATTATTCGCCGTTATGTGGTGTCTTTTTCTTGTAGGCTGTAAAAACACTACAGGTTCGAAGCAAAATGTTGCCGAATCATCTGAAGCACGCACTTACACCGAAGAAGAGCTTTATCGGCCCAACTTTCATTTTACACCAAAAAAAGGTTGGATGAACGACCCTAATGGTATGTTCTATTACAACGGGTATTACCATTTGTATTTTCAGCATTACCCAGACGATAATGTTTGGGGGCCTATGCACTGGGGGCACGCTATAAGCACCGATATGATTACTTGGACGGAGCAGCCTATTGCACTTTATCCTGATGAGTTAGGCACTATATTTTCAGGAAGTGCAGTGGTCGATATCAGCAATAGCTCTGGGTTGGGAGACACCGAAAGGTCTATTCCTGTTGTTGCGATGTACACCAGCTCAAAAGAATTGGGCGATGGCAATTGGAAACAAACACAAAGTATCGCTTACAGTAATGACGAAGGGAAAACATTTACAAAATTCGATGGGAACCCCGTAATCGATAATACCAAAATTAAAGATTTTAGGGATCCAAAAGTGACGTGGGATGAAGCCAGAAACAAGTGGGTGATGGTTTTGGCTGCAGGGGATAAGATTATGTTTTATGACTCCAAGGATTTAAAAAACTGGAACTTACTGTCTGATTTCGGACAAGGAATTGGCGGGCACGGTGGTGTTTGGGAATGCCCAGATTTATTTGAGTTGCCTGTTTTGGGTACAGATGAATCAAAATGGGTGCTTTTTGTAAGCATCAACCCCGGAGGCCCCAATGGCGGTAGTGCCACCCAATATTTTATTGGTGATTTTGATGGCACTAAATTCACTATGGATAAGGATTTTGAGAAGCGACTGAATGAAAATCATAATTACTGGATTGATTTTGGACGGGATAATTATGCTGGGGTAACATGGTCCAATGCCAGAAAAAAGGATGGTAGTATGTTGATGATGGGTTGGATGTCCAACTGGGATTATGCCCAAAAAGTACCTACTGAAAAATGGCGAAGTGCCATGACCATTGCGAGAACCATACAACTTCAAAAAAACGAATCGGGGTACAGGTTATTATTCAACCCGGTTAGTGAATTAAACAATTATAGAGGAACAAAATTTGAAGAAAAAAACATTCAAATTAAAGAAGAAACGAATCTGATAGGGACAAATGAAATCGACCTATCGAGTTCAGAAATCCACTTTAATATTTCAGATTTACAAACGGGGTCGTACACTTTTAAACTTAAAAACAAAGTGGGAGACGAGTTGAAGTTTGGTTTCAACCATACTAATAATACTTACTACGTAAACCGCCAAAATTCTGGAAAAGTAGGATTCGAAGAAAAATTTGCCAATAAAGTATCTGTTGCGCCCAGAACTTCAACAAGTAAAGAATTTACAGGAACCATTCTGTTGGATAAAACATCCATTGAGTTGTTTTTCGACAATGGGGAAACGGTAATGACCGAAATATTTTTCCCCAACCAGCCCTACACGCAACTTAGCATAGAACCACATGGACAGGAATTTATTCTTGATTCTATTGAAATAAATAAACTAAAGTTCAACTAAAACTAAATTAATCATGAAATTAAAAAAACTAATTTTTTCGTCATTGTTCGCCCTAATAGGTTTTTGGGTGCAAGGGCAGGTGAGTGGTACGGTTACCGCTCAAGAAGACGGTATGCCCCTGCCGGGGGTGTCGGTTTTGGTAGCTGGCACGACCGTGGGAACCGCTACCGATTTTGATGGCAATTATTTGCTGGAAGGAATCGCTACAGATGCCAAACTTGTTTTTAGCTATGTGGGCTACGCTACCCAAGAAATTGAAGTGAACAACCGTTCAGTGATCAATGTGATTATGGTTGAAGATGCGGCCGCCCTCGATGAGGTTGTCGTTACCGGATATTCCAGAGAGCGTAAAGTAGATGTTACGGGAGCTATTACCGTTGTAGAACTGGGACCCACTGAAGGAGTGAGTATGAGTTCCGGTAGTGCCGTACAAGGTTTGCAAGGTCGCGTTCCGGGTTTGTTCATAGAGAAAAATGGCGACCCAACGGGGACGAACAATAATATTTTAATACGTGGTGCTACCACTTTGGGGAATAACGATCCGCTTTACGTTATCGACGGTGTACCAACGGTAAGGCAAGAGGTATTTGCGAGTATTAATCCAAGTACTATTGAATCTGTTCAAGTACTAAAGGATGCCTCGGCTTCATCGCTTTATGGAGCCCGAGCTGGTAATGGTGTTATCATCGTAACCACAAAAAATAGCGCTAAAGCTGCTGGTGGCGAAAAATTTAGCGTAACCGTGAATTCCAATATTTCTGTGCTTTCAGAAAAGCAACAGCGATACGATATGCTCAATGCCCAACAACGTGGCGAAGTGTTATGGCGTGCATCTGTTAATGACGGTGCCGATCCTAATGCGGGCTATGGCGAAATTTATAATTTCGATTGGAACGGCGACTTTAACAACCCGGTACTAAATAGTGTTACCGTTCAGCCTTTTGTTGGTGGCGATAACAGTGTGCCGGCTGGTGATACCGATTGGCAAGACGAAACTTATGAAACAGGTTATGTTTATAACAATGAATTATCGGTTTCAGGAGGAACGGACAACTCATTCCATTTGTTGAATATCGGTCATTTAAAGAACACAGGAATCTTAAAATACACCGGTTACGAAAGAATCTCTGCAAAGTTAAATTCCAATTTTAATTTGTTCGACAATAAGTTGAGATTGGGTGTAAATACCCAGATGTTTACGTCAGACGAAACTCTAGCGTCCCGCGACGTGGGTAGTGCTTGGATCCCCAGTTTGGCCATTACCCTTGTGCCTACATTGCCGGTTTACGATGCGAACGGAGAATTTGCAGGGCCACTGGGTGCTGGTTATTCCGATAGAAACAACCCCGTATTGATGCAATACTTAAACCGTTGGGACAATACCGATAGAACCACATTCTTTGGGAATATTTATGCCGAGTACGATATTTTGGAAAACCTGACCTTTAGAACAAGTTTGGGTGTAGATTACGGAGCCTACAACAGAAGAGATATTGAAACGCGAGTAAACAATGGGTTTGTTACAAGAAGTAATAACAGGTTAATCATAGATACCAATAATTTTACCAGTTTGATATTTACCAACACTTTAAATTATCAATTGAACCTAAACGATAAGCATAAAATTGGTGTGCTTTTGGGAACGGAATCCATAAAAGATGATTTTAATAGCGTACTGTCTCAAGCTGATGGATTTGCAGTAGAATCAGAGTCCTTTTTTCAGCTGAATGCAGCAACTGGAGCGAGAACCAATTCGGGGTCTTCAACCGGCAGTAGGTTGTTGTCACAGTTCGGAAAAATAAACTATGCTTATGAGGATAGGTATCTTGCCTCTTTTACACTACGTAGAGATGGTTCTTCAAGATTTGGTGCAGAAAACAGATATGGTGTTTTTCCAGCGGCTACTTTAGGTTGGAGAATAAGTAATGAAGAGTTCTGGAAAGACAACGATATTGTAAACTCCTTAAAACTGAGGGCAGGTTACGGTGAGGTTGGTAACCAATCTATTGGAGATGTGGCACGTTTTGGCTTGTTCGAATCTAGGTACGGTGCTAACCAATTACAGGCAACAGGCGATAATAATTTCTTTAATACATATTGGAATGTAGGTACGGCTTATGATTTGAATGGCGTAAACACTGGTAATTTGCCATCTGGTTTCGTGTCCATTCAAGCGGCAAACTCAGGATTGAAGTGGGAAACCACAAAAGAATACAACTTTGGTGTTGATTTTACCTTGCTTAACAATAATATTGTAGGGTCTTTTGATTACTTCACCAGAGAAACCAGCGATATCTTAACTACTCCACCAATTGCATCGGTAGTGGGCGAAGGTCAGCAACGTGTATTAAACGGGGCTACCACCGAAACCAGAGGATGGGAATTGTCTTTGGGCTATTCAAAAACCTTTGACAACGGTTTGTCAATGTCGGTTGCTGCCAATTTTGGTTCATTTAAAGATGAAATCACCCAGCTACCGGAAGAAGTGGTGTCTTCATATCCCGGTACTGTAGATAATTCTATCATTGGGCATTCGCAGTTTTCAATTTTTGGATATAAAACGGCTGGTTTGTTCCAAAGTCAAGAAGACATCGATTCCAGTCCCAATCAGGTTGGAGCGAGACTTGGGGGCTTAAAATTTCAGGACTTGGATGGTAACGGAAGCATTGGACCAGAGGATAGAGATTTCTTAGGTACCACCTTGCCAGATCTAGAATATGGTATTCGAGTGGATTTAAACTATAAAAACTTCGACTTTTCGGTATTCGGTTCGGGTGTCGCTGGTCGAATAGGGCAAGACCCATATATCTTTTGGAACAATTTTGTTCAAGGAAGGGAAAACGCCGGGCTAGGTGTACTTGATGCTTGGACGCCAAATAATACGGGTTCAACAATACCTTCTTTGTCATTGGCATTCAACGATCAAAGGGTTTCAGATTACTTATACAGAAACAACTCTTACTTTAAACTAAGAAACCTTCAGTTTGGTTATTCGCTTCCAGAAGAAATAATCAATAAATGGGGAGGCATGACAGGTTTAAGAGTGTATTTCCAAGGGGAGAATTTGTTTTGGGCAACACCAAAAGATTACATCGGTTCCGATCCAGAAAGAACCAATGTAGATAACATTCCCAACCCGACCATTTTATCATTAGGCCTTAATGTAAATTTTTAAAAAATTGGAAAACATGAAAAATATAACAACACTTATTATAGGAATTATTGCCAGTGTTATTTTGGTAGGATGTTCCAAAGACTTTTTAGAGTACGAACCGGAAGGTGTACTCTCAAACGAAAATGTAGCCACAGCAGGAAATGCCGAAGCTTTGGTTGTAGCGGCTTACGCCGGAATTGCCAACGACGATATGATTGGTCCACTTACGCACATGTGGGTGTATGGCAGTGTGCGTTCAGACGATGCTTATAAAGGCGGAGGAGGCCGTAGCGATGTGGATATTGTTGACCGTTACGAACAGTACAACCTAACAGCGGCCGATGACCCATCAGATTGGATGGGGCCGCGAACTTGGACCAACTATTACAAAGCCATTTCAAGGGCCAACTTTGCGCTATCGGTTATTAATGACATTCCAGATGCTGATTATGCCGAAAAAACGACTAGACAGGCGGAGCTACGTTTTTTAAGAGCTCACTCTCATTTTATGTTGAAATTGTTGTTCAAAAAAATCCCTTATATCACCGAAGGGCTGTCGCAGGAAGAACTTTTGCAAATATCAAACGACATGGATAACGATGCGTTGTGGAACACCATTGCAGACGACTTTTTATTCGCCTATAACAATTTACCACAAGCACAAGATCAGGTAGGACGTGCCGATAGAAATGCCGCTGCGGCTTATTTGGCTAAGTTACGTTTGTACCAAGCTTATGAGCAGAACGATACCCACCAGGTAACAAACATTAACATGTCGAGATTACAAGAAGTGGTTGATTTTGCCGATGAGGTTACTGGCAGTTTGGAACCCGATTTTGGAAACAACTTCTTGGACGGTTTCGATAATGGTCCGGAGTCCATTTGGGCAGCACAATTTTCAATAAATGACGGAACCACCGTAAGTAGGGTGAGTTTCGTAACAGGCTTGAATTCTCCACACGGTACAGGATTGTACGGTTGCTGTGGTTTCCACTTGGCCAGCCATAACATGGTTAATGCCTTTAAAACCGATGCTTCAGGTTTGCCGTTGTTGGATACCTTTAACGATGCCAATATTTTTGATACGGTTGATGGTAACGGTGAAACACCATTGGCAGCAGGAATAACTTTAGATCCAAGAATAGACCATACCGTTGGTATCCCCGGACGTCCATTCAAATACCGCAATACGGTGAATGAAACGGGGGATATGGTGTATAATTTCAGTTGGGCGAGAGATCCCGGAGTGTATGGTTACTTCGGCAATATGAAAGAGCAGCAAGCCCCCGATTGTTCGTGTTACGTTAAAGAAGGGCCTTTTGTGGGAACGTCTAAAAATGTAGATTTTATTAGATACGCCGATGTCCTATTGTTCAAGGCTGAGGCATTGATTCAAATGGATCAGGTTGATGCCGGGGTTACTATAATCAACCAAATACGAAATCGTGCTGCGGCAAGTACACAGCGTCAATTGGATGCTGGTGCGACCGATGTTTACAACATGGGTGAATACCCTATGGGAATGACTAAAGCCGAAGCCTTTAAAGCCTTGATGTTTGAAAGACGCTTGGAGTTTGGTATGGAGGGCCCAAGGTTTTTCGATTTGGTAAGATGGGGCATGGCCGAGCAGGTGTTGAACGGTTATTTAGCTGTTGAAAAAACACGAAAGGATTTCTTAGCTAATGCACAATTTACCGCTGGACGGGATGAATACTACCCCATTCCCCAACGGGAGATTGATTTTACTGGCGGCTTGTATATTCAAAATGCTGGTTATTAGAGTTTTTATTCAATAAGAATTTGTTTGTTTAAGTTAGTTTGATTTTAATCCAGAGGAGTTGAATATGGCTGCTCTGGATTTTTCAACTTATTTGAAAATCAGCGTGTTTTAGTTATTAGGAACAAGTGGATTCCCCCTCAAAATAATTAAAAGTAAATATTATGAAAGCCAGAAATACATTCGCCATAGCCCTGTGTGCATTAACTTTTTTGTGCAATGCGCAAACGGTCATTCCCATTGAAACTAAAGATTTTTCCATGGTTTTTAAAACCGATGCACAGCATAGACTGTGGAACATCTACTTCGGAAAAAAGCTTAAAAATACCTCGGATTATAAGCAAATTGATGAACAATATTATTTTCCGGATGCCAACGCAGGAATTTACAATTCGGCATATACTCCTTCGGGCACTTGGAATTTGTCCGAGCCGGCCTTGCAGGTAAAACATTTTGATGGGAATCGGTCTACTGAATTGTTGTTTCGTGATGTTTCAATAGCAAACCAAGACGGTGCAACAGTAACAAAAATCAAGTTGCAAGACCCCGTATATCAACTTGAGGTAGTGCTTCATTATAAAGTGTGGAGCGATTTAAATGTTGTGGAGCAATGGGCGGAAATTATAAACAACGAAAAGGGAAAAATAGAATTAAATAAGTATGCTTCGGCCAACCTATTTTTTACCAATAAAGATTTTTATTTAACCCATTTTCAGGGTGAATATTTGAGGGAAATGATGCCAACTGAAGAAAAACTCACGCAAGGCACAAAAACGGTAGAGTCAAAATTAGGCACTCGGGCTATGTTGTTGGGTACGCCTAATTTTATCGTTTCCTTTGAAAATCCGGTTCAAGAAGACAGTGGTATGGCCTTGGTTGGTCAGTTGGCTTGGAGCGGTAATTACAAACTGGAATTTGATATCGATTCAAACAAAAATCTGCGGCTTATTGCGGGAATCAATCCGTATGAGTCAACTTATGAGTTACAAAAGGGTGAGCGGTTTAAAACCCCTTCCTTAATTTATTCCATTTCTAAAGAGGGTACAGGGTTGGCCTCTAGGCAATTACATTCTTGGGCAAAATCGCATAGGGTGCTCAACGGAAATGGAGATAGATTAACGCTGTTAAATAATTGGGAAGCGACCTATTTTGATTTTAATGAAGACAAACTATCGGGATTGATTGAAGACACCAAACATTTAGGTTTAGACCTTTTTTTGTTGGATGATGGTTGGTTTGGTAATAAATACCCAAGAAATAATGATGATGCCGGATTGGGAGACTGGCAAGAGAACAAACAAAAACTGCCCAATGGTTTGGGTTATTTGGTACAGGAAGCGGATAAAAATGAAGTGAAATTCGGAATTTGGATAGAACCCGAAATGGTAAACCCCGAAAGCGAGCTTTTTAAAACCCATCCAAATTGGGTGATAAAACAGCCCGAGCGCAGTGCAAAATTGTATCGCAACCAAATGGTACTCGATTTAAGCAATCCGGAGGTGCAGGATTTTGTTTATGGTGTGGTGGACAATATTTTTACCAAAAACCCAAAGGTTGCTTTTGTAAAATGGGATTGTAATGCCGTGATCTATAATGCCTATTCCGCTTATTTACAGGAAAAGGGCATGCCACAAACCCATTTGTATGTAGATTATGTGCAGGGCTTGTATAACGTATTGGAAAGAATACGGAAAAAGTACCCTGATGTATCCATGATGTTGTGTTCCGGTGGCGGCGGAAGGGCAGATTACGAGTTTTTAAAATACTTTACCGAGTTTTGGCCAAGTGATAATACCGATCCCATTGAACGCATTTTTCTTCAATGGAACTACACCTACTTTTTCCCGGCCATAACTATGGACTGCCATGTAACCAATTGGGGCAATCAACCATTAAAATTTAAGGTGGATGTGGCGAGTATGGGAAAATTGGGCTTCGATGTTGATGTAAACCATCTCACAAAAGACGAACTGGAGTTTTCGAAACGGGCCATCAAAAATTACAATGGCTTCAAGCATTTGGTACTTCATGGCGAGCAGTTCCGTTTGGCCAGTCCGTACCAAAACCCTTATGCATCCTTAATGTATGTCGATAAAAATAAGTCGAAAGCCGTCATGTTCAATTATTTAAGTTCTAATAGGTTTATGGAAAGAATGACCAAAAGACCTATAAAAATGAAAGGCTTGGATGCTGACAAAAACTACATTATAAAAGAGGTTAATCTGAATAAAAATGATGAAGGAAGTTTCGTAAATCCAGTCAAGTATTCAGGTGATTTTTTAATGACTGTTGGAATAAACCCAGAAATAAATGTTAAACGTACCAGTGTGGTGCTTTTAATTGAAGAAGTAAAATAACAAAGTGATTGGATAGCGAAATATGGTAAATATAGTTTGTTTTGGAGAAGTGTTGTTCGATGTGTTTCCAACGCACAAAAAAATTGGAGGCGCTCCGTTAAATGTGGCTTGCCGCTTAAGCTCGTTCAATAATAATGTAGCTATGATTAGTGCCGTGGGCAATGACAAATCTGGTAATAAAATTTTAAGTTATTTGAACGAATGTGGTATTAAAACGGATTTGATTCAGTTAAATCAAGAGTATAAAACGGGTAAGGTTAAAGTCATGCTTAATGAAAAAGGTGTGGCTTCCTATGATATAAAATATCCGAAAGCTTGGGATAAAATTAAGTTAACTGAAGCGGCCCAAAGTAGAGTGACACATGCTGATGCTTTTGTTTTCGGCAGTTTGGTGGCAAGAGATGAAAGTTCCAGAAATACCCTTTACAGTTTGATTGAGTTGGCCAAATATAAAATTTTCGACCTCAATCTTCGGCGTCCGTATTACACCAAAGAAGTGCTTTTTCATTTGATGGAGAAAGCCAATTTTATCAAGTTTAATGATGAAGAGCTCTATGAGGTAAGTGGGTACTTGGGTTCACCATACAAATCACTCGAACAGAATCTAAAGTTTGTAGCTAAAAAGACCAACACTCAACATATTTGTGTTACTAAAGGCGAACATGGTGCTGTTCTGCTTTACGACGATAAATTATTTTATAATAGTGGCTATCTGGTTAAAGTTGTTGACACCGTTGGTGCGGGCGACTCATTTTTGGGGTCGCTAATCAGTCAGCTTTTAAATGGCGAAAAACCTCAAAAAGCCATCGATTTTGCCTGTGCTGTTGGAGCCTTGGTAACGGAAAGTCAAGGGGCTAACCCTAAAATTTCAATATCAGAAATAGATGTCTTTGTTAATCCTCCTTTAAATTAAGTTACAATGAAACCAACTTTTTGTTATAGTCATCCAATACCTCACTAGGCAAAGATTTGAGGTAAATTTGTGTGGTTGATAGGCGATTATGTCCAAGCATTGCAGAAATAGCTTGTAGAGGGACGTCTTGCAACATCGCTTGTGTAGCAAAGCTGTGACGAGATACATAGGAGGTTAAACGTTGATCTATTTCACATTTTCCTGCAATTTCCTTAAGACCCTTATTATATCTTTTTCGGGCCCAGAGTACATCCTTATACTGGAGTTCGTATGTGTCACGAGTAATGATTGGAAAAATAAAATCCTGTTTAGTCTTACCCTTAATGTAATATACTAGGATTTTTTTTAATTGTGGTGTGATTTTGATATCGTATGGCTTTGATGTTTTCCTTCTGAAGAATTTTACACGATTGCCAACAATATTTTCAAGTTTCAAAAAAGCCATATCTATGAAGGAAACACCATAAAGCATATATGACGCTAAAAAATAGTTTCGATAATGGAATAGGGTGTCATTTTCATTTAACTCTAATTCCATTATGGATTTAATGCTCTTAAGGTCTATAGCTCTTTTTTCTGTTGGTGTCGTTTTGATTCTATAATTATTGAAAGGATATGCTTCCTTGGAAATTATGCCGTCCTTAATTGCTTTGTTATAAATTGCCCTAATGGTTTTCATGTAAACCGCAAGTCCATTGGTGGAGTTGCCTCTGGAATAATGATACTTTTCAAACTTTTTAAGAAACCCATAGTTTACTTCGTTGAACTTTAAATCATGATTGTTATTAAATTTTTTTAAAATTTTGGTAACAGCATAATATGAATTTGCATTTCCATAGCGCTCAACTTTATTAAGTTCGTCGATAATAGTGTTACTGTACTCAAAAAAAGATTTAACCGTTACTTTTTTTGTGATTTTGTTTTTTAATTGAGTTACGGACAAATAATTAAGTTCTTCCTTTTCATTTAGTTTATCAATGATATTGTTTGCAAGCACTTTCTCCTTTAGGAGTTTATTGTTTAAGCGTTTTACCGTTGTTGAATCGCTATAAGATTTTTTTATTCTTTCACTGTTTTCATCCCAATAATTTAAAGGTACAGATTCTCCAACTCTTATAGAAGTAGTTTTCCGAAGGTGGCTTAGCCTTAAAATGATGGGGTAAGTACCATCTTTTTTCTTTCGTCTAGTGTCTAATGTAAGTTTTATACTTGTGTTCATATTGTTCAAAGTTAATGAAAAAATTGCACGTAATTTGCACGCAAATAATTGATTTTATTTGGTTTGAAACACATATAAATATAATTAAACAACTAGTAATCAATTAATTATTGTTTTTATTGGTGTTGGGTAATGTTTAAATCCTAACTCTGGCAGTCAAGAGGTCGTCGGTTCGAGCCCGATCTTCTCCACTAGTGATAGCAAGGGTTTCAATAAATTGAAGCCCTTTTTTGTTGCGCTGCTATCAGAAATTGTAACACCATTTACCCTCGATTTGCCCAATTTTTCAGAATTAAGCATGAAAATTGCCCGCAACTGTCTTTGCTAGCGATGAGTAGTTGCTGTGTCTAAATTTATACAACTTCTAATTGAAGTTCTTCGTGACTAAATTCTTTCACCTTTTCTTCGGCGGCCTGTTTATGAAAGTAAATTTTGAAGTTATGCTCGGCAAAAACGGGGTATAATTCTGGTTCTTTCCAATGCTCATCCTTGTGTATATTATTGTAACCCGACAAACAGAGCTCTGTACCTACTAACCTAACTCTAAAACACTCTTTATGCTTTATTTCGGGCGAAAACAACCAATCAAAAATCACATCTTTATCTTCTTCCGAAAAATTATATTCGTGTTGTAGTTTGAACTCAAACAATATTTTACCATTCTCCCATTGATCTAAAAACCTCAAATCGAAATTATGTACATAACAGTTAAGTACTTTTTTGTTGTTGAGGATTATAGAGGGCGTGTTAGGGTTTCCTATAATTTTTACGTCCAAATCTAAAGTTTCAAAAAACATCTTCAACCTATGGTTTCTTTTTCTTATTGTAAATTCTAGTTTATTCATGCGTCCTATTTTGTTCTTAGAAAATCAGTACAAAAAGATATTCTGTTTAACTTCCATTTAGAATTGAAATATCTTTAATTAAAAAAACTTGTTAAGTTTTAGTTCGTAGTATCTGTACCTTGAAGATTGGGAGCCGATAATTTAAGGATTTTTTTATTTTTTCATCCAATATTTTCACATTGAGACAGCATGGTATCATAAAGCCTGAAAACTTATTTGTTCTTACATTCATGAGTTTGTTCAATACATATCTAAATATTCATCACGTAATATCATAATTATTAATACTTTATTGATCTAGTGTTGTTTTTTTTATTAGTAATGATTAAGTTTGGTTAACCAATCTGGATAACCAAAAAATGCCAGATAAAAATCTAACTAATAATTATAAAGTCAAAACTAATGAAGAAAATTACCACTTTCTTTCTATTTCTGTGTTCTTTCACAGGAATAGCGCAAAACACCTATTACCTTGATGATCCCAAAGATTTAAAAGAACATTTTTATGAAGCTGGAGATGAAATTATCCTTAAAGACGGAGTTTATGATTCCGATGGCAGAATAACTTTTATGGGCTCGGGGACAAGCGAAAATCCAATTGTTTTTAGAGCCGAAACTCCAGGAGGTGTTGTGTTTTCAGGTGGGATGCAACTTAATATTGGAGGTGAAACCGACGAAGATACCGGAGAAAAACTAGCTACTGGAGAGTATTTAGTAGTCGATGGTTTTTATTGGAAAGGCGGTTATGGCTCTAGTAGTGTAATAGAGTTTAGAAACGGAACAGACTTTGCTCATCATAGTACCATGCAGAATTGTGTAATGGATGGTTTAACCGTTGATCCTGACGATATGGAAGAAGGAACAAGCGAAAAACACAATTGGGTAGAATTGTATGGCACTTTTAATACCGTGACTAATTGTTCGTTTATGAATAAAACGAATGCAGGAAATATGATTTTGGTTGAACTGGCCTATAATGCCTATCCAGAAGTTCCAGATGGTGAAGATGAAATTAATACAAGCTGTGAGTTAGTTGGGCATACTATAAGCAATAACTATTTTTATAAATATGTTAAAATAGATGCTGATTTAACTAATTCGGGAGATAGTGAAACTATTCGTATTGGTACAAGTTCTTATCAAAATGTAAATTCGGGAACAACGGTTAGCAATAATTATTTTGTTGAAGCCGATGGAGAGAACGAAATAATTACTAATAAAAGTAAAAATAACACCTATATCAATAATACGTTTAGGCGATCTAGAGGCTCTTTGGTATTACGTCATGGCTCTAACGCTACAGTAGATGGTAATTACTTTTTAGGAGAGAATGTAGATGGTACAGGGGGCATAAGAATTGTAGATAGCCAACATACTATTACGAATAATTATATTCAAGATTGTATTACCGTGATCGATCAAGCTAAATGGAATAACGGAATTACATTTTTAGGAGGGAGCTCCAATGCAGCGGTTTCTTGTACTTCATCCAACACTTCTAGTGATTATCAGAAAGTAGAAGATATACTGTTGGCAAATAACACGATAGTTAATACGAATGCACCTTTATTTTATAATACAGATAAAGGGTCTACAGATCCAACAGGTACAGTGTCGAACAATTTAATTTATTTTAGACCTAATAATGCAAATATTACTCCTGTTATAAGTGGAGATACAGATAACTCTTATAACAATCTTGGTACCGCATTGGCCTACACTGGAAACGTTTATACGGGAACTACATTAGGAGCAACAAACGACGGTTTTGTTGAAAATAATGATATTGTTGCAACTCTTGAAGGCGAGATCTATACTTTTACAGCAATAGATGGGAAGGGAGCTGATATGGGAACCTATAAGCCTACTACAGATGATATGGTTGGCTATGGAATAGGTGCATGTTTTTTAGATAGCAAAGGAAACAAAATAACTAATGGCGATTGTACAATTAAAATAAAGGAGTCTTTAATTGTTGGTACTTTATCGCCATTTTCTAACGAATCTTCTTCTAGCGAAGTTACAGTTACTGCAAATGTAAGTTGGACGGCTATGTCTAATAACGATTGGATAACTATAGATACTACAGAAGGCACTGGCGATGCTATTGTTGTGGTGTCTGTTACAACAAATGAAGAAATTGTAGAAAGAACAGGCACAGTAACCTTTGCCCAAGTGCCAGGAGGCGATAATCTTATAAGAGAACTTGTTATAACCCAACAAGCGGCGCCGCGAACAAATTTAATTAATACAGGAGAAAGCGATGATCCTGTAAGTATATTTTATGTGTCTAAAGAAAATTCTTCTAAAGATGAGGTTGCAACCAATACTTTGGATAAAGATATGAATTCCGTCTGGACAGCAGAAGATAGCTCTGTTTTAGCTGGCGATTATAAAGGTGATGGAGAGTACGTTATTTATGATTTAGGCGCTGAATATATTTTAGACTTTATTCAGTTTAATACTACCAATAAGGGCGATGCCTTCGGTTATCAAATCTGGGTGTCTAACACAGGAACAGAAGCTTCAAACTTTTCTATGATTTTACCTACATCGGGCGATTTATTATTTACTGCCACAGGTACTACAGAATTCAACACTTATGAAATTTCAGCACATGCACGTTATGTAAAACTAGTAGGGTTTGGAAGATTTAATTCTGATGGAAATAAAAGAGAAAGTGCTTGGAGTGCTATTGGAGAAATTGAATTTTTTGGTAACGCATCGTCTTTATCTGTTAATGAAATTACTGAAAATCAATTAAAATTATATCCTAATCCTGTTTCTAATGGCACATTACATTTAAGTAAGCAATCTTATAAGTTTGAAAAATTAAATATTTACGATATTTCTGGAAAGCTTATTTTTTCGAAAATGTTAAACTCAGATTTAGATCGTGAAGATATAGATGTGAGTTCCATTTCTAAGGGCATGTATTTCGTTAAAATTAAAGGTAACAACCATGCTTTCACTAAAAAGATAATGATTAGCAACTAATACCTTATATCGTTTATAAAACCAAAACCCCAAAGTATAATGCTTTGGGGTTTGTTTTAACTTATGTTTTTCTAATAAATGCGACTACTATTTCTACAACTTCTGTTAACTGTTTTGGCATATTCGATTGTATCCAAGGGTGCGATGCTTCAAATACGTGGTTGGCATTTTTTATGATTTTTAGTTCGCTTTGTGGGTTCCACAGGTGTAAGTTGTGGGCTTCTTCAATTAAAACACTAGTATCGTTATCGCCATGAATAATTAAAAAAGGCTTGTTTAAGTGTTTGGCTGCACGTTTTATGTTTAAACGGTTTTCATGCTGTAAATAAGTCGTGTAAAACTGATAATAATGTGGCATGTGTTGTTTAGTTCTGCCGTTAATAACGTAGGTTACACCTGTATTTTTCCAAGTTTTTAAATCACCTAAATTTGCAAAACGTTTGCCGTAATCGCTTACACCAGCTAAACTAATAATTGTTTTTATTCTAGAGTCTTCTTCGGCCTTTATAATGGCGATACCGCCACCACGACTATGCCCAATAATGTTTAAATTTAAACTATCGGCTTCTTCTTTAAAATCTGGGTTTGTGGTAACCCAATTCATAACATGGGCTAAGTCATCTAATTCTTTAACGTAATTATTTTGTCCAAATGCCTCTAAGTCTTCAAATTCTGTAGGGCTGTTTATAGTTGTGCCGTTGTGCGAAAAATTAAATTTTATAAAGAATATATCGCGATTAGCAAAGGCTTGGGCCATAAGGTCCCATGCGCCCCAATCTTTAAAACCTTTGTATCCATGGCAAAAGATTACAATTGGTTTTTTTGAGGTATTGGCATTGTAAAAAACATCGGTTAAAATAGGTTTATTATGTGGTCCTTGTAATACTATGTTTTTGTTAATCACCATAATTAAATGTCTTTTTCTTCAAAATCAATTTTAGGATTAAATATTTCCAAAATCAATGCTTTTAATTCGTTTTCGAATGCTTGTATGGTTGCTTCAGTAATACTAAAATCTTTTTTAGCACCGACACCTGACTTATCCTTTTTTGCAAATTTTAAAAATCCGTTGTTTAAATTTTTAAAGGAAATAATTCCAGCCTCTGTAGGGGTATGTAATTGGTTTTGATGATTCATCATGTAGGCGTAGCATAATACTTGAAAGGATTTGCTGTATTTCTTGTAGTCGGTATTTAAATCTTCCCAGGCTACTATTTCTACTTGCCCTTGTTCTACTTTTCCGGTTTTGTAATCTATAATCCGTGTTATACCATTATATTCGTCTACCCGGTCTACTTTTCCCCCTATAGTAACGGGAAAATCAAGCTCGGGAATTGTTATAGGTATTTGTTTAAAATCGGTCTCTATAGCTACAATTTTTATGGTATTTCCCGCTTCGATAGCTTTTAATTCAGAATTTAAGAAATTCGAAACATAACGCTTAGCGATTTCAAAAATGATCAGGTTTTTTCCAGTGGTAAAATCTCCTTCTTTATACGTTTCTTTAAAATGATGAGAAACCATGTTTGCAATGTTTTGTTGCATGGTTTTTATTTGGTTGCTATTTAAAAACCCGCCTTCCAAAGGTTTGTAAAAATCTTCTAATGTGTTGTGAACAACGGTGCCCAAAGTATTGGCGGCGACAGTTTCCTCAACATCTTCAAACGTTTTTATTTTAAGGACTTTATCGTAATAGAAGTCCAGTGGGTTTCTAATATAATTGGTTAGCGATGATGGTGAAAATCCTTTTTTTGCTACCCGTTTTAGTTGCTCTATAACGGCGACAGTTTTTTTTACTGATTTTGATGGTGCTGTTATTGTTGGTACTATTGGACTTGCAATTTTATGAATAATATTGTGCTTTTTTTCTAATTCTAATTGGGTAATAAATCTACTTTTTTCTCCACCATTTAATGCATCGGCCTCGGTATTGTATAGAATGTAAACGTTTTTTGCACGTTGCAACAATCGGTAAAAGTGGTAGGTGTAAACCGCATCTTTCTCTTTGTATGTTGGTAAATTATTTTCGAGTTTTACATCGAACGGAATGAATGAGTTGTTGCTTTTACCGGCAGGTAAAATACCTTCGTTTACCGAAGAAATAATTACGGTTTCGAAGTCTAAAACGCGCGATTCCAACATGCCCATAATCTGTAATCCTTGTAATGGTTCTCCTTGAAAATCCATACTTTCTGTGCTTAGTAATTCTTTGTAAACTTGATGCAGTGTTTGTATAGAATTTAAATAATTGTACGTTTCGTTAAGTTTGCTTAACTCGTTAAATAATTCATTGAATTTATAAGTGTATTCTAAGGCTAGAATATTTTGATCTTTATTGTTGTCTAAATGGGATTTAATCTTTAAAATGAGTTTTAAGACCTGTTTTATAGCTGTAGTAGGGTTATTATTCCAAGAGTTAAAAAGTAGCTGTAATGTTGACGCAAATGCTGGAGCAAGTGCTTCTAATTGTATTGGTGTTATAAATACTAAATTGTTAGTTTTTATACTGTCTATAATTTCGGCCGAATAGTCTTTTCCGTTTAATTGAAATAATGGTCGTATAAATTGATGCGATAGAATGGTTATAAGCTCTTTATAATATATTTTTTTTGGATTGCTTTTATGTAATTGAAATAGGTTTTCGAATAACGAGGCCAACGGAATAGATTTTAGTGGAAAACCCATAGTAACATTTAAGGTTTTTACTGTTGACGGTATTGAGTTTAAAACAGGAATCAGTAAATTTTCATCACCTAAAACAATAGCTGTTTGCTGTAAGCTAGGTGAGGTTTTTGTTAAATCGTTTAAAATAGTACCGATGTATTTCGCCTGACCAATATTTTTAGAAACTCCGATACAACTTATATTTTTTCGATTATTATAGTGGTTGCTAACCCAATTAAAAGGATGCGTTTTATAATATGGCCAATTAGTTTTGTGCTGCCTTGTAAATAATCCAGCATCGTGAATTTTACTCTCAAAAAAGGATGCGTCTATGTCCCAAAATATTTGTGTTTTCCCTGCATCTAATAATTGTTGAATGATTTTTTCTTCGGCTGTGTTTAACGCGTTAAACCCTAAAAAAATGTGAATTTTAGAGTTTTTGTTTATGTAGTTATCTATCTGTTTACTTGCTTGTCTATAAATTAAACCTTGATAGCCGTAACCCAGTTTAATTAGCGAATTGGTAAAATGCTCGTAATAGTCGTTTAATTGATTCCAGAAGGTTAGATAATTAGTTACAAATTCAGTTTTTTCTTCCGCTAAAGACCAATGATTCAATTCTTGAATCGCTGTTAAGTATTCGAAAATTTTTTGTGAAGGAATCAGATAGCGGTCTATCTCGTTAAAATCTTGTAATAAAATTTGAGCCCATTTTGAGAAGGTATCGAAAGTATCTGGAGTTTTTTGTTTTTGTAACTCCAAATAGGTGTTGTAAAAATGGAATAGGAGTTCGGTGTTAGAAAGTGATTGCAAACCCGATAGGTTTTCTACAAACTCTTCGATACTATATATTTCGGGAGCGAAAATTGTTTCTGTTAATGTGTTCGATAATTCGTGTTTTAAAAACGTACCAGCACGCTTACTTGGTAAAACAAAAGTAAGTTCCGAAAGCTCTAGATTTTGGTTTAACAGGTTATTAATAACCTCTGCTATAAAAGTCGTCATAGGTATAAAAATAAAAAACGCCCCGAATAAACGGGGCGTTTTCTAAAATTATATTTTAACAGAATTAGTCTTCTTTAACTAAGTTAATTTCAACACGTCTGTTGTTTGCTCTACCAGCTCTAGTTTTGTTGGTGTCGATTGGTTTAGTTTCACCAAAACCTTTAGATGATAATCTAAATTCATCGATTCCATGACTAACTAAATAATCTTTTACAGCTAAAGCTCTAGCGTCAGATAATCTCATGTTTAATTCATCAGATCCTGAACTATCTGTATGACCTTCTACTGTAAATTTAGCATGAGGGAATTTGTTTAAGATCAAAGTAATGTTTTCTAATACTTCTTCAGATTCAGCCTTGATAGTAGATTTACCAGTGTCGAATAAGATAGTTTTAGCGTAAGCATTTAATTTTTGCTTAACTTCTTCAGATACTTCTGGACAACCGTAGTTAGCTACAGTACCAGCAACGTTAGGACATTTGTCATCTTTATCAGCAACACCGTCACCATCAGCATCTGGCCAAGGACAACCATTGTTTTCAGCAGGACCAGCCTCGTTTGGACACTCATCATCTACATCGGCAACACCGTCACCATCAGCATCTGGACAACCGTTTAATTCAGCTAAACCAGCAACAGTAGGACACTTATCTTCTGGATCTGGAATACCGTCACCGTCAGTATCAGGACAACCATTGTGCTCTGCAGGACCAGCTTCGTTTGGACAAGCATCTTTGCTGTCTTCTATACCGTCACCGTCAGTGTCAGGACAACCGTTGAAAATTTCTAAACCAAATACGTCTGGACAAGCATCGTCTTTGTCGTATATACCATCTTTGTCAGTGTCTTTACCACCAAATTTGATAGCGATACCAGCAGTATGTTGGAAGTGAGAAGTTAAATAATCTTCGAAAGCGTGTTTGTAGCTAGATTGTAATGTTAAACCAATGTTGTCTGTAAACCAAACATTGAAACCTAAAGTACCGTTAACAGTACCAGCTCCAATTTCGTCTACCCAAGTGTAACCTCCACCAACACCAATAAATGGGTTGAAAACGCTTGTGTTAAGGAAGCCCCACTTTACAGTACCATCAATCCCGTAGTAAGACCAATCTGAAACTTCTTCGTCTCCGTATTTGTCTATTTTGTTGATAGAACCAGCAACACCAAAAGATAACCCGTTAGATAAGTGACGAGAAACCGAAATTGTTGATAAAGAAGGTAAGATGTTCCAATGGTCACCCACATTGAAGTATTCGTCACCAAAACCTCCAAGCTCAGTTGCAGGATAAGGGTAGTTAGAATCGTCTCCAGAAGGGTAGAAGTCTACTGCATTTACCCCAAAGGATATCTGCCAAGGATTGTTTTCATCTTGCGCATACGTGTTGCTAAAGCCAAATACAAGCAACATTGCGAACAATAATCTGCTAAGATTTTTCATATTCAAAAGTTTAATTTTTAAGTGTTAATTGTAAACAAAAGTAAGTTGTTAAATATTATTAACAAAGACAAATATAAAAAAATATTGATTACTTCTACCAAAGAAATAGAGTTTAGACAGGTTTTAGATTACGCCTAAAGACTTTCCGACTTTGGTAAATGCCTCAATGGCTTTGTCTAAATGCTCTTTTTTATGGGCTGCCGAAAGCTGTACGCGAATTCTTGCTTTGCCTTTTGGAACTACTGGAAAAAAGAATCCGATAACATAAATACCTTCTTCTAAAAGTTTATTGGCCATGGTTTGCGATAGCTTGGCATCGTATAGCATTACTGGTACAATGGCAGAATCTCCGTCGATAATATCGAATCCCGCAGCCTGCATTCCTTTCTTGAAATACGCTGTGTTTTGTTCTAAGGTATCCCTTAAAGATGTGTCGTTGCTTAATAAATCGAATACCTTAATAGAGGCACCAACTATTGCCGGTGCTAGAGAATTAGAAAATAAATATGGTCTAGAACGTTGGCGTAAGAGTTCTATAATTTCTTTTTTGCCAGTGGTGTATCCGCCCATTGCGCCTCCTAGCGCTTTGCCTAAAGTTCCAGTTATTATATCTATTCTCCCTAAAACACCTTTTTCTTGAAGTGTTCCAATACCTGTTTCCCCTATAAACCCAGCAGCGTGACATTCATCAATCATAACTAGCGCATCGTATTTGTCGGCTAAATCGCAAATTTTATCTAATGGAGCAACTAATCCATCCATAGAGAATACACCATCGGTTACAATTATTTTAAAGCGGGCACCTTTTTCGTTAGCAGTAATTAATTGTTGTTCCAAATCGGCCATGTCGTTATTCGCATAGCGGTAACGCGCAGCTTTACATAAACGTACGCCGTCTATAATTGAAGCATGGTTTAGCGAGTCTGAAATTATAGCATCTTCTGGACCTAGAAGCGGTTCGAAAACTCCTCCGTTAGCATCAAACGCGGCTGCATATAAAATGGTGTCTTCGGTATTGTAAAACGTTGCTATTTTTTCTTCTAAAGTTTTATGTATGTCTTGGGTGCCACAAATAAAACGGACCGATGACATCCCAAAACCATGAGTATCCATAGCGTCTTTTGCTGCTTGGATAACTTCGGGGTGGGCAGATAAACCTAAATAATTATTAGCACAGAAATTTAATACTGTTTCTCCTGTGTTAAGTGTTATTTCTGCGCCCTGTGGCGAGGTTATTATGCGTTCGGTTTTAAACAGACCTTCGTCTTTTATGGCTTGAAGTTCTTGCTCTAAATGTGTTTTAATAGTTCCGTACATATTTGTTTATGATTTTAGGCAAATTTAAAATAGTTTTTGCGGAATGTGAACGGTGTTGTTTGTTTTTTTGATGAATCGTTGTTTTGTGTTAACTTTTTTCGGAATTTTTAAGAATAATTTAAATGCTCTTAACCAGAAGCTCGTCGTTAATATATACCAAAAGTTTTTTGGTGACTTTATATTGCATCTGTTCTAAGTGCTGTTGATAGTTTAAAAGTTGTTGTTTGTGCTGTTCTAATTCCAAACCTGTTTTATAGTCTATTATTACGACTTCGTGATCTGTTGAAATTGCCAAACGGTCTGGCCTTAAAATAGTGCCATCTTTCGCTAAAATGTCTCGTTCTGTATAAATGGTATAAGTTTCGTTAAAATAAGGCTCTAACTCTGGATGGAGAATGATTTGAGTTATGGTTTGGTTTAAAGCTGTTTGTTGCTCGGTACTTATTAATCCAGTTCTGTTAGCTTGTTCCAAAACGGTTGGAACGTCTTTTTTTGTGGAAATTTTTGCCATAAGATTGTGAACTAAATTTCCTTTTTCTATGGCGTTTTGTTGTTTGGTATCCCACAGGTAACCGTTATTGGTAACAATTTTAATATTGTGTTCGTTTTTTGGGGTTGAAATGAATTCTATTATTTCGTTAGTGTTAGCGTGTTGTTCTGTTTCGTTTGTTATTGAAGTTGGGCGTTCGGGAGTGCCAAAATTGTAGCTTAAGGTTTGGTCGTTCCAGAGTTGTTCTTGCATTAAAAAATCTATAAAAAGCCCAGAATATTGTTTGGTTTTGGGTAGTTTTTTAGTGTCTAAATCCAGACTGGATATAATGTACAATTGTTCTACGGGACGTGTTAATGTTACATACAACAGGTTTAAATTATCTAGCTCTAACTCGGCTTGATGGGTCATGTAAATCTCTTGGCCTGCTTCATTATATTCAGCGACATCTGCATTGTAATTTATCAGCGTATAAGGAAACCCTTTGTATTGGTCTTGGTCTAGCGGAAACCAGGTTTTGGGTTCTTTTTCTCTGTAAATATCCAAATCGGCATAAGGAAAGATAACTACAGGAAATTCTAAACCTTTAGATTTATGGATAGTCATAATTTGTATAGCATCCTGCCCTTCGGGCGATACAATACTTAACACGTCTAATTTGTTGTTAAAATACTCTAAAAAGCCAAAAACATCCGATCCGTGTTTTTGCGTATAGTCTAAAACAATGTCTAAATAATATTGAAGATATGCGTTAGAGGTTTTTGTGAGTTGAAATTGTCTAATTATGGTTTCTGCCATGTCGAATAATGGCATTTGTATTAATTGATGTGCTTGACTAAAAATACCAAATGTACTAAACGATTGAAACAGTGCTGTGTTGTTTTTTTGTATGTGCTCAGCAAAATAAGCATGCTTGTCTTCAACGTTATATTTTGTAGCTATATAGTTTAAGATATCTACTTTAATCTCGTTGTTTTTAGGTTCGAAAAGCAGCGAGATTAATTGAGTAACAAACATAACCTCGGGCGATTTTTTTAAAAGCAAAGATTCCGAAGATATAATTTGTATATCATGAAGACTTAAATAATCGGCAATTACGGCAGCCTCTTTTCGCTTTCTAACTAGCACGCATATGTCTTTATAATTATAACCGTTTTTAATACAAGATTCAATCGTTTTTAAAACCTGCTTTGGATATAATTCGTCTTTATCTTCTTCTTTTAAATCTAAAAAAGTAATATTAACAAACCCGTCGTTAGGGTTAGATAGTTCTTGTTGTGCGTTTTCGTATAGCCCTTTATAAACTACGTTGCTAAAGGCCGCTTTTGTTAGGTATTTAAAAAAGGAATTGTTGAAATTAATAATGTGTTTAAAACTGCGAAAATTTGTCTCTAAACGGTATACTTCTTTGGGAGTATGAAAAGGATTGAAGTTAAATGCGTTTTCGCATAACTCTATAAATTGTTCGGCTTTTCCACCACGCCATCTGTAAATGGCTTGCTTGGCATCGCCTACTAACATTAGCGATCCTGGTGTTTTGTGGGTATCAATGGTGTCTAGACCTTCAGAAATTAACGGGATTAGGTTTTGCCATTGCAGTTGCGACGTGTCTTGAAATTCATCTATAAAATAGTGATTGAACTTTTCGCCCAAACGTTCGTAAATAAATGGTGTGGGCTGTTCGGAAACCTGATTGCTGATAAGGGTGTTAAATTCCGAGATGAGCATTTTATTTTCCTCGGTTTTTAATAGTGTTAGTTCTTTGTTTATGGTATTTAAAACCGATAATTGTGTTATGTTTTTGTATACGGTATTTAAAAATTTAAAATGATATACTTGCGATTTTATACTTAAAAACGTGTTTTTTATAGATGGTAAAAGAGCGTCTATACTTGCTGCTTTGTCGCGAGCTAGGGTTTTGGTATAAACCTTTCCGTCGTTTATGTTGTTTTCTAATTGATTTTCGTAAATCTTATCGATATTAAAATCAGAAACTTTTACAAAGTGATTGTAAAGCGTACCTCGAGAAAAATCTTTAGCGCTTAAATTGTGATTTTCGAAAACCGTAAGCAAATCTTTAGCTTTGCTAATTATGGTTTTTTTTGTGCTTTGTATTTCAGATTTTAAATGGGTCTTTAGGGCTTTAAAATCGTCTAAGTTTTTATCTTTTAGAGTGTCTAAATATATAATGTCGTTTTCGTTTACCAGTAGTTTTGCAATTTTATTCAGGTCTAAGGCTATGTCCCAACTTTTATCGTCATCTGCCTTTTCCAGAGCGAATTGAACCAGAACATCGGTTAGAGTTTGGTCTGTGCCAGCTTTAGCTATTAGCCTGTCTACAGCTTCGGTAAGCAAAGCATCGGTGTCCAATTCAACTTCAAAGTTTAAAGGCAATTTTAAATCGTGGGCAAAAGTGCGAATAATGCGGTGTGTAAAACCATCTATAGTAGAAATTTCGAAAGCTGCATAATTATGGACTATTGTGTTTAAAAGGGTTTGCGATTTGCTATGTAATGCTTCGGGTTGCATATTTAATTCGGCGCAAAGCAAATTAAACATGGTGTGTTCTTCTTTTAAAATAGTTGGATCTGCAAAAGCTTTAAGCGTTTTAATAATACGCTCTTTCATTTCGAAAACCGCCTTATTGGTAAAAGTTATTGCTAATATGTTTTTAAATTGGAAATAACTGTCAGATTCAAATAGAATTTTTAAATACGATTTTACTAAGGTGAAGGTTTTGCCACTACCTGCCGAGGCATCGTAAATTGTAAAAGAAGTCTGGTTTTGCATATTAAACAATTTTGTAGACAAGATAAAAACTATTGATGGTTTCATAACCATTAATTATTTTTAATTACCGTGTATAATCCTTAAATTTGAAATGAAATATTTATTAATCATTAAAATATAAAAATATTATGGCTTTCGAATTACCGAAATTACAATATGCGTACGATGCATTAGAACCAAACATTGATGCACGTACTATGGAAATACATCATACAAAACATCACCAAGGTTATACCAATAACCTAAATAATGCCATTGCTGGTACAGATTTAGAGGGTAAATCTATCGAAGATATTTTAACAGGTTTAGACATGAGTAATGCAGCTGTTAGAAATAACGGTGGTGGATTTTACAATCACTCATTATTTTGGGAAGTAATGAATCCAGAAGGTAAAGGTGTGTTGTCTGGCGAATTAAAAACAGCTATCGAAACTGCTTTTGGTTCTGTAGATGCTTTTAAAGATGCTTTTAGTAAAGCAGCAGCTACACAATTTGGTTCTGGTTGGGCTTGGTTGTGTGTACACAAAGGTGGTAAAGTAGAAGTTTGTTCTACACCTAACCAAGACAATCCGTTAATGCCAGGAGTAGCTTGCGAAGGAACTCCTATTTTAGGATTAGATGTTTGGGAGCACGCTTATTATTTAAACTACCAAAACAGAAGACCAGATTATATTAATGCGTTCTTTAACGTAATTAACTGGAACGAGGTAGAGCGTCGTTACGCCGAAGCAAAATAAACGCTTAAGTTTTAAATAAAAACGGGCTACAAACGTAAATGTTTTGTAGCCCGTTTTTTTATGTGTTTAAAAATAAAAAGGTGAACTTATTCAGTTCACCTTTTTGCCCCAAATCTACCATGAACTTAACCTACTTATGTTATGGTGAAACAAATATAAAGTGGATTTAGGTCTACTTAAAATAATACTAGTTGAAATGCTAATAAATTAGTCTAACGGGATAAATATGGAGTCTTGTTCTGTTTTAGTTAATCGTAATCGCTATTTTTTATGAATATGAAAAAAATAGTCAGGTAGGTTAATTTTGAGATGTTCCAAAAAATGAAGTCAAGCCTCTTAAACTGAAGTTGCTAACGTTAAGTTAAAGAGCAGGGAATTAAATTTATGTACTTGAAAATTGGAGCATGTCCAATATAAAATATTAAAGAATCTGTTTTGGGAAAACGAATTGAAAGACGTAAAATTTTAAAAATAAAAAAGGCGAAAATTAATTCGCCTTTTTTGCCCCAAATCTACCATGAACTTAACCTACTTATGTTATGGTTCAGCCAAATTAGATTATTTTTAGGTTATCAAATAATCTTTTAGATTAAATGCATTTTTATTAGGTAAAATGTAATTTTACACATGTAAAGCATTAAAAACCAGTTAGTAGGCGCGTTCTTTGTTGCCTTCAAAAAAGTTTATAAATGCTCTGTTTACCACACGATTTCCTCCAGGGGTAGGATAGTTTCCTGTAAAATACCAGTCTCCTAAATTTTTAGGACAGGCTTTATTTAGGTTTTCTACACTTTGGAAAATAGTATGTACTTCTGCGTTTGTAGATTCATCCGAAATTAATTCAGCAATTTTTTCTGAAATTTCATCATCGGTAAATTGGTCGTACAACTCTTTTACGTAGTTTACTATTTTCTTGTCTTTTAGCTCTACCTGCTCTTTACATTTATTGTAAACTTCTTCTACCATATGGTATTTGTTGTTTTCTTTTAAAAGACTAAGCATGGCTCTAAATGCTACCAAACCTTCTAGGTTAGCCATATCTATACCATAGCAGTCTGGATAACGTATTTGTGGAGCCGACGATACTACAACGATGCGCTTAGGGTGCAGGCGATCTAGCATTCTAATAATACTTTTCTTTAAAGTGGTGCCGCGTACAATACTATCGTCTATAATTACAATATTGTCTGTAGGTTTAATTACGCCATACGTAACATCGTAAACGTGCTCTACAAGGTCGTCTCGACTACTGTCTTCGGTAATAAAGGTTCTTAGTTTAGCGTCTTTTATAGCTATTTTTTCTATTCTGGAGCGTTCAGATAAAATGTCTGTAACTTGTTTTTCCGATAAACTTCTGCTGCCGTCTAAAATGGCTTTAGTTTTCTTCTTGTTTAGAAAATCTTCAACCGTTTCTATCATTCCGTAAAACGAGGTTTCAGCAGTGTTTGGTATGTAAGAAAAAACAGTGTTTTTGGTATCGTTATCTATAGTTTTAAGAACTTTAGGCATGATTAATCGGCCCAAGGCTTTGCGTTCTTGATAAATTTCGGCATCGCTACCTCTAGAAAAATAGATGCGTTCGAAAGAACAGGCTTTGCGCTCTGTGGGTTCTAATATTTGCTCTATTTTTACTTTTCCAGATTTTTTGGTAATTATCGCATGTCCTGGTTCTAGTTCCTTAACTTTATCAAAATCGACATTAAATACCGTTTGGATTACAGGGCGCTCTGAAGCTACCACTACAATTTCGTCGTCTTTATAATAGTAAGCAGGGCGAATACCAGCTGGATCTCTTAAAACAAAAGAATCTCCATGTCCAAGCATACCTGCCATAGCATAACCGCCATCAAAATTTTTGGCAGCACGTTTTAAAATTTTACCAACGTTTAATCGATCTGCTATTAAAGGAGAACATTCTGTTTTAGTGTAGCCTTCGGCTTTTAATTGTTTGTATTTTTTGGCAACGGCATCGTCTAGAAAATGACCTATTTTTTCCATAATGGTAATCGTATCTGCCTTTTCTTTTGGGTGCTGCCCAATGCGTAGTAAATTGTCGAATAACTCGTTAACATTGGTCATGTTAAAGTTACCTGCAACAATTAAGTTTCTGTGCATCCAGTTGTTCTGTCTTAAAAAAGGATGTACACTTTCTACACTGTTTTTACCAAAAGTACCGTAGCGAACATGTCCTAATAACACTTCCCCAATGTATGGAATATGGCGCTTTTGCGAGGCCACGTCGTCTGCGTATTCTGGGTGTTCTTTAAGTTCTTGATTAATGCGGTCGTTTATTTGGCCAAAAATATCTTGTATGGGTTGTTGGGCATTAGAGCGTACTCTGCTAATGTAGCGTTCTCCAGGCTGGGTGTCTAGTTTTATACTTGCAAATCCAGCACCGTCTTGCCCGCGATTGTGCTGTTTTTCCATCATTAAGTACATTTTATTTACGCCATAAAATGCAGTACCATATTTTTCTTTATAGTATTCTAATGGTTTTAAAAGTCTAATAAGTGCAATACCACACTCGTGTTTTAAAGCATCGCTCATTGTGTTGTGTATAAAAGTGTAATTAAGTAAAAACGCGCTTTTAGTAAGCGCGCATTTTTTATTCTGATAATTCTATATTAAATGTTGTTAAGTCTCTAAACTGTTTCAGCCGAAGGCTTAGTGCTTGTTCCGAGACGTTTTGTAATTGTTCTGTGCCAAAAGCTTCAACACAAAACGAGGCTAAAGCCGACCCGTAAATAATTGCGGTTTTCATGTTGTTGAACGAGAAGTCTTTAGTGCTTGCTAAATATCCTGCAAATCCACCTGCAAAGGTATCTCCAGCTCCTGTGGGATCGTAAACGTTTTCTAATGGTAATGCTGGTGCCGAGAAAATTTCATTTTCATGAAACAATAACGCGCCGTGTTCTCCTTTTTTTATGACAACGAATTTCGGCCCCATATCGTAAATTTTACGGGCAGCAACAACCAACGAATATTCGTCAGTAAGCTGTCTTGCTTCTTCGTCGTTTATGGTTAAAACATCTACTTTGGCAATAACCTTGTGTAAATCTTCTAAGGCATTGTCCATCCAGAAATTCATGGTGTCCAGAATGGTTAGCTTAGGCGAATCGTCCATCTGCTCTAATACGCTTAGTTGCACAAGAGGATGCAAATTGCCTAGCATAACAACATCTGCATTCTTATAGGCTTCGGGAACAACAGGATTAAAATCGGCCAGAACATTTAGTTCTGTTGCCAAGGTATCGCGCGTATTCATATCGTAATGGTAGCGACCGCTCCAAAAAAACGTTTTACCGTCTTTTACGATTTCTATTCCTGAAATATCGATGTTTTTGTTTGATAATAAATCGAGATAGTCTTGCGGAAAATCGTTTCCTACAACAGAAACAATAGCGCTATCTACATTAAACTGCGATGCCGAGAGCCCAATAAATGTGGCAGCACCACCAAGGATTTTGTCGGTTTTTCCAAAAGGGGTTTCAATAGCATCAAAGGCTACTGTTCCTACAATTACTAATTTGCTCATAAAGAGGTGTCAAATTTTTTGCAAATATATGGTTTTATGGGCGAATTTAAATAATTATTAGACTTAAATAAAATCTAAATTAACAAGTTGATTATTTGGAGTCTAAGTGTTATTTTCGACCAAAATCGGCAGGGATTTCTCCCCAAGCTTTGGTTTCCCATTTAACAATTGTAGTGGTGTAGTCGTTATTTTTTAACCAACTTACAGCTCGCGATATTAAATCGAATAGAGGTTTGTTTTTCTCTGAAGGCGTTAGTTTGGTATTGCACGACTTTTTCTTTACCCAGCTTATAGCTGTTTTAGAGTCGGTGTAAATGATGCGGTCGCTTTGGTGTTGTTTTAAAAAGGCTAAACCGTGAACGATGGCTAAAAATTCGCCAATATTATTAGTGCCTTCAGGAAAGGGACCCTGTATAAAAAGTTGCTTTTTGGTTTTAGTGTCTACGCCTCGGTATTCCATAACCCCGGGATTGCCACTGGAAGCTGCGTCTACAGCAATAGAGTTGTAATTAGGTTGACCTATTTTTTTGAGTTGTTCTGGAGTTAAGGTGCTTTTAAAATTACTGTTGCCAATAAAATCTTTAGGATTGTTGTTTAAGGCGTGCTTGGCAGCCTCGAAAGTAGGAAACGATTTGTAAACAGCTCCTGGGTAATCTTTAATTTGGGCTTTACAGTCGTTCCAAGTATCGAATACACCAACGCGGTGCCCTTTCCAAACGGTGTAATATTTTTTCTTTTTAGACATAAATAGTATTCGTTTGCTTAAATTAATCTTCAAAAATGGCTACAGCTCGAACAGGAGAGCCTGTACCACCTTTTATTTTTAAAGGAAATCCTATAAACCTAAAACGCCCTCTACCTATTAATAGGTGTAAATTTATTAAGTTTTCGTAATGCGTAAAATGTAATTCGCCACAAATATGGTGTATGGTTTTGTTGCCTTTTTTTGGTACGCCAGGAGACATGGTCTCTACGCCAAAAGCCGCTATGTTTTGTTCGCCTAACCATCTGGCAGCTTCTGGTGTTAATCCAGGGCCTTTGCTCCAATTGTTAGTGCCAAACGCGTTTCTGTAATGGTTTGTATAAATTAAAACGGTATCGTTTTTTTTAATGGTTACATTGGCTTTTGTGCAAGCCTGTTTTAATTCTTCGGTGGTTATCAGTTCTTCAAAATGTTTGTAAGATAAATCTAAGCAAATGCCTTCGGTATAAAACATAGAGAGCGGCATGGTGTCTATAGAATGCTGCTTGTATTGCATGGCCATATGGTTTATGGCGTCTACGTGTGTACCTGTGTGCTCGCCAAGTTCTAGTTTGTGTACCGCGGGGGTTTTTGTTGTAGCACCTTCTAATCCGTCCCAAGCTTCATGAGTATTGTGAATACTCATTTTTACTTGTGGTAAATCTTTGTAAACAGGCATGTTTTCGTAAATATCTTGACTTAAATCTATAATTTCAGCCATAATCAGATTTTTTTAGCTTAGAAGTTTTTGAACTGTTTTAGGAAAATGTTCCATTTCTAATTCATGAATTTTAGCAGCAACATCTTCGGCGGTGTCGTTTGGCAACACGTCGCATTTTGCTTGAAAAATCGTAGCGCCTTCATCGTAATTCTCGTTTACATAATGTATGGTAATACCAGTTTCAGTTTCTTGGTTTGCGACTACAGCTTCGTGAACATGCATGCCGTACATGCCTTTACCTCCAAATTTTGGCAATAGGGCAGGGTGCACATTAATTACTTTGTTTGGGAATTCATTTAAAATATGCTCTGGGAATTTCCATAAAAAACCAGCGAGTATTATTAAATCTGGTGCTGTAGCTTGTAAAAGGTCTAATACGGTATTAGTTTTTGTAAATGCCGTTCTGTTAAACGACATGGCGCTAACACCTAATGTCTTGCAGCGGTCCAGCACTTTGGCCTGCGGGTTGTTTGTAAGTACTAAAACCACTTTGGCGTCTTGGGTTGTGTTAAAGAATTTTATAAGGTTTTCTGCATTCGACCCAGAACCAGAAGCAAAGATTACAATTCGTTTCATGTTGTAAATAATTAAAATAATACTAACCTAGTTAAAAATAAAAATGTAGCGCCTAGGAAGTAAAAAAGATTTTAAATTTATAGGGTATAAAAAGGATTATTAATAATAAATAAGGTGTAAAATTAATTTACTTCAATTTAATTTTAGTAATTTACAATCACATTTTTTAACTAATGGTGTGTTTTAAAATAAAGTTTTTTATTTTTGCGACTTATTTAAAACTTAAAATTAAAGATTATGTCAGACATTGCATCAAGAGTAAAAGCGATTATCGTAGACAAATTAGGTGTTGATGAAAACGAAGTTGTAACAGAAGCTAGCTTCACTAACGATTTAGGAGCAGATTCATTAGACACTGTAGAATTAATTATGGAATTCGAAAAAGAATTCGATATTCAAATTCCAGATGATCAAGCAGAAAATATTGCAACAGTAGGTCAAGCTATATCATATATTGAAGCTGCAAAATAAGGAATAATATTTTATGGAATTAAAGCGAGTTGTAGTTACAGGTTTAGGGGCTCTTACACCAATTGGAAATACCAAAGACGAATACTGGAATGGTCTAATTAGTGGTAAAAGTGGAGCTGCTCCTATAACATATTTTGATGCTGAGAAGTTCAAAACGAAATTCGCTTGCGAATTAAAAAATTTTAATCCTACCGATTTTCTAGATAGAAAAGAGGCTCGTAAAATGGATCGATTTACACAGTATGCGATGGTAGCTTCAGACGAAGCTATCGCCGATGCTAAGTTAGATTTAGATACCATTAATAAATTACGAGTAGGTGTAATTTGGGGCGCAGGAATTGGAGGTTTAGAAACATTTCAGGATGAAGTTTTAAACTTTGCCGCTGGAGATGGTTCGCCGCGATTCAATCCGTTTTTTATACCTAAAATGATTGCAGATATAGCACCTGGTAACATATCTATTAAAAATGGATTTATGGGACCAAACTATACTACGGTTTCTGCCTGTGCCTCCTCTGCAAATGCTATGATAGATGCTCTAAATTATATTAGATTAGGGCATTGCGATGTTGTAGTTACTGGAGGAAGCGAAGCAGCAGTTACCATTGCAGGAATGGGTGGTTTTAATGCGATGCACGCTTTATCTACAAGAAATGAAAGCCCAGAAACAGCATCTCGACCTTTTGATGCAACCAGAGATGGTTTTGTGTTAGGCGAAGGCGCTGGAGCAATTATTCTTGAAGAATACGAGCATGCTAAAGCTAGAGGAGCCAAAATTTATGCAGAGTTAGTAGGTGGAGGTATGTCGTCTGATGCACACCATATGACGGCGCCACACCCAGACGGTATAGGTGTTATGGCTGTAATGAGAAATTGTTTGGAAAATGCAGGATTAAAACCAGAAGATGTAGACCATATTAATACCCATGGTACATCTACACCACTTGGTGATGTTGCAGAATTAAAAGCAATTACCGAAGTTTTTGGCGAACACGCTAAAACAATCAATATCAATTCAACAAAATCTATGACTGGCCATTTGTTAGGCGCTGCAGGAGCCATAGAAGCCATAGCCTCTATTTTAGCTATGGAAAATGGTATCGTGCCTCCTACAATAAACCATGAGGTTGTTGATGAAAAAATTGATCCGGAACTAAACTTAACACTTAACAAAGCGCAAAAACGCGAAGTTAAAGTAGCTATGAGTAATACCTTTGGATTTGGCGGACATAACGCCTGTGTATTATTCAGAAAATTAGATTAAATCGAATGAAGTACATTCGTAACATATTAAATTCCCGTTTTAACAACAACGGGAATTTTTTTATATCTATACGTAAAATCTTAGGTTTTAAACCTAAACACTTGGCTATTTATAAAACAGCCTTTACCCACCGCTCTATGAATATTAGAGATAAAGAGGGTAATATAATTAACTACGAGCGTTTAGAATTTCTTGGCGATGCCATGCTGGGCGCTGTAATAGCATCGCATTTATTTACCGAAGTCCCAGGAGGAGACGAAGGTTATCTTACCAAAATGCGTTCAAAAATTGTAAGTCGCGAACATCTAAACGATTTGGGTAAAGACCTGGATTTAATAGATTTGGTAGAGAGTAAAATACCAAAAGGCCAATTTGGCGACAACATACATGGTAACTTATTTGAAGCCTTGGTGGGAGCCATATTTTTGGATAGGGGATATAAGTATTGCGAAAAATTCATTTATAAACGTATCATCATTCCTTTTGTCGATATCGAAAAGTTAGAAGGCAAGGTTATCAGTTATAAGAGCTTGCTTATAGAATGGTGCCAAAAAGAAAAAAAGACGTTTAATTATGAAGTTTACGACGATACCGGAAACGACGATGTAAGGCATTTTGCCGTAAAGCTTTCTATCGATAAAAAAGTGGTAGCCAAAGCCAGAGCTACATCAAAAAAGAAGGCCGAAGAAAAAGCATCTAAACGCGCCTTTTTTGTATTTCAAAAACAAATTACCAAAGGAAATTAAATTCTTTAACTTTTGTTAAAAAAACACTAAAACTAAAACGTTTTCGTGAAAATATAACATTAAGATTAGCTTAAACCTCAGTTTTTAACGGTTATAAATGTTATATTTACATCTATAATTGTGTACTAATGGCTATTCATAAACTTAATCTTGAAGACTTTTTAGACGATATAGATTATATATTAATTGCCATACATAGCAGATTAGACGATTATAGGCTAGCCTATTTTTTAAATAAAGTTTTAAACATTAAGCTAGCACGAAGAAAACAAGATGTAGACTATAAATATTTTTCGGCGTCTTATGCCTTATTCGAATGGAAAGATATTAAGCACTTAATCACTTATCATTTAGTGTCTAATATTTGTAAGCGCGAAGAAGATAGTTTACAAAGTTCGGGGTCTTTATTTAACACGCAGCATAAAATAATAAAATCTTATAACCTGCTTCCCGAACTCAAGAACGTAGATTTTTTATTGAAAATAACCAAAGAAGATCTGCAAATAAGTGAAAAACTAATAGTAAATAAAATACAACAAATACCACAGGTAATTACTACTTATACGGTAAATGTTGAACAATTAAAATCGAAAGACAATTTAATTTTTAATTAATGTTAAGAAGAAAGAAAACCAAAATAGTGGCTACCCTAGGGCCAGCAACAAGCACCAAAGAAGTATTAAAGGGTATGTTAGAAGAAGGTGTAGATGTGTTTAGAGTAAACTTTTCGCATGCCGATTATGCCGATGTTGCCGAACGCATAAAAATGATTCGGGAGTTAAACGATGAATTTGGATATAATGCAGCGATACTTGGTGACTTACAAGGGCCTAAACTTCGTGTAGGCGTAATGAAAGGCGAGGTTTTTGTAAATCCAGGCGACGAAATAATTTTTGCAACTGGAAAAAAGTTTGAAGGCACAAAAGAGCGTGTTTACATGACTTACGAGCAGTTTCCGCAAGATGCTAAACCAGGAGAGCGCATTCTTCTTGATGATGGTAAATTAATTTTTGAAGTCGTTTCAACCGATAAAAAGAGCGAAGTTAAAGCACGAGTTATTCAAGGAGGTCCTTTAAAATCTAAAAAAGGAGTAAACTTACCAAACACCAATATTTCTCAGCCAGCACTTACCGAAAAAGATGTGGAAGATGCCATCTTTGCGTGTTCGCAACAAGTAGATTGGATGGCACTATCGTTTGTGCGCCACGCCGAAGATTTAATGCAATTACAAGAGCTTATTAAACAACACAGCGATCATAAAATTCCTATTGTTGCAAAAATAGAAAAGCCAGAAGCGGTAGAAAATATCGATAAAATTGTAGCGTATTGCGATGGTTTAATGGTAGCTCGTGGCGATTTAGGGGTTGAAATTCCAGCTCAGGAAGTACCTTTAATTCAGAAACAATTAGTGCGTTGTGCAAAAAAAGCCAGAATTCCTGTAATTATTGCAACCCAAATGATGGAAACCATGATTTCTAGCCTAACACCAACGCGTGCAGAGGTTAACGACGTTGCAAACTCGGTTATGGATGGTGCCGATGCGGTAATGCTTTCTGGAGAAACTTCGGTAGGGCAGTACCCTGTTCAGGTAATCAGACAAATGTCTGATATTATTAAAAGTGTAGAAGATTCTCCGCTTATTAAAGTACCACAATCACCGCCACACATTCGTACAAAACGTTATATCACTAAATCTATTTGTTTCCACGCCGCTAATATGGCTAACGAAATTAATGCAAAAGCCATTTCTACACTTACGAATAGTGGATATACAGCGTTTCAGATTTCAGCTTGGAGGCCATCGGCACATATTTTAGTGTTTACATCTAATAAGCGTATTTTAACGCAGTTAAATTTACTTTGGGGGGTTAAGGCATTTTATTACGATAAGTTTGTAACAACCGATGAAACTATCGAGGATGTTAATGCTTTGGCTTGCGAAAAAGGATATTTAGAAGAAGGCGACATGTTAATTAGTTTAGCCGCGATGCCAATTCAAGAAAAAGGCATGGTGAATACCTTACGTGTGTCTGAAATTACAGATTGTAACTTAAGAAAAAAGTAATAAAAGTAGTATTACTTTAATGATAAATAAAAGCCTCAACATTATTTTGTTGAGGCTTTTTTAATAGCTTAATTTTTAAAATTAAGTCTATTTTAATTAACACAATTCTGTTTTAGAATGTTCCAATATAGTGGCTACCTTCAACATTTACTAATTCAGCACCTTTTGTAACTTCACCAGTTTCGGTTTCTATAGCATAAATGTTTCCGTTTTTACCAACAGGAGCTTCTGTAACGAATATTTCTGTACCATTAACAGCAAAACCTTGGTATTGGAATAAGTAAAAATCTGGCTCGTAAGGAATAGCATCAATTTTTTGAGCTGTTCTTGCATTTAAATCAATAAGTGCAAAATAGCCTTGTGCTCCAGCTGCACCTTCAGCAGAACCTGCATGACGGTATGCTAAAACACCTTTACCATTTTCTGCTGGTCTCCATGCTAAAATGTAAGCATCTTCTACACCTAAGGCATCATCTAAATTGAATACATAAGAATCATCATATTGATTATTAGCACCTATTCTTAAAATGTGAGAACCGTTAGGATCGCCTTGGTTTGCTTGGTAAACAGCACCATTATACTCAAAAGAATTAATACTACGGTAACCATTTGTGTTACCATAGCCAACAGTAGAAGTAATTACAGTTGGGTTTAATAGTGATGGATAATCTAACACTATAGTTTTAGAAGCTAAAATATCGTAACCGTTATCAGATTCTCCAGTTGCAGGATCTACTTTACTTAAACGTGCGCCAATGTATAGTTTATCGCCAGCAGCGTTTAACGTTGGCATGTCTATTCTTGAAATGTAATAACCTTGTGCTTCCTCTTCGGCACTTAACGGAATGCTAGATTCTTGAAAGTTTCTTATTAAGGAATTTTCTAAATCTAAAGTTAGCACACCCATGGTTGCTTCAGTACGTAGGTAGGTGTCGTCTGTAACGTCATCTGGAGTTCCGTTATCGTCTACTTGATGTTCGGTAGAAACGTAAACAGCACAACCAGTTTTATCGCCATCAAATAATTTTATCCATCTTGGAGCAGTACCAACATAAGGCGCAATACTAATTTCTGAACCTGTTGGCGTAAAGTTTTGGTCACCTTTTACGGTATACTTTGAATAGTTTCCTCCTGTATCTCCGGCGTAGCTTATATTAAAAATAGTATTGCCGTCTTCTGAAGCTTGTAAACGTGCTGTACGGTTTGATGGAACAATAAAACCATTGTCGAAAGGCGCAATAGATTTTGTAGGATCTTTAGCATCTTCTGCACTGATGGAATAGATTAAAGTTCCACCGTTTCCATCACCAGGGTTTGAGCCCATTCTTGCTCCTGCAACGGTTATCCATCGGGTATCTTCAAGTTGCTCTTCTTCTTTTTCGTCCGAAGAGTCATCGTCACTACAGCTAGTCGTAAGTACTAATGCACTTAAGGCAAGCGACATAAATTTAAGGTTTAAAAATCGATTTTTCATAGTTATTAATTGATTTATAATTTATTGAATATGTAATTTAATTTTAAATAGAATGCTCTTCCTGGCTTTTGAACAGATCGGTTATCATAAGCGGCTTGGTCAAAAATATTTTTGACATCAAAGCTTAGTACGAAGTTTTCTTTTGGAAACGAATAGCTAAGTCCAAAATCATTTATAAATTGTGTAGGAACCAAATTTCTACCATCATCTATCGTGTTTCCATAAACAATAATATATGAGAATTCGTCTGTAAAGTAAGCGTTGTAAAATAAGTTTAAACGCCCTTTTTCTTGAATAAAATTATTTATAGAGTAACGCAAAGCACCATTCATGGTAAATAACGGTGTATTAGGTACATCAGTAATATTACCGTACTGATTTTCAAATTCTAGTGTTAGTCGAGAAAGGTTGAAGTTGAATCCAAAATTATTTTTATACGTGTAGTTTAGTTGAAATTCTATACCTTGGGAGGTGGTTTCTTCATTAAAGTTGTCGTATTGAACAAGTTCGTCGTTTTCCCATCTGTCTCCAGCACTTGGAGGTAAGCCTATTATGTCCTGAATTTTTCTGGAAAACAGATTTGTTGTTACCAGTAATTTGTGATTATTGAAATTGAATTCCCCGAACCTAAACCCCAAATTTATATTGTTACTTATTTCGGGTTTTATGCTTGGGTTTTCTACAACATTATCTCCAGCATCTCCAAAAACCTCAGTTTCATTAGGCAATCGGATAGCTCTTTCTGCAGAAGCTAGTACCGTAAAATTTTGGAAAAGTGCATAAGATGAGGCAAATCCAAAACCGTTATAATGTTTATTACTGGTATATATATCTTCAATTACTTCGGTTCTATCATCGTTAAATTCAGGCCTAATGCGTTCTACCTTTTGACGATAATGTTTGCCAAATAGGTTGAATTTTAATTTATCGTCGAATGCGTTTAATTCATAACTTAAAGAAAAAATGTTTTTGTGTAAATTACTGGTTTGTCTAAACGTGTTTTCCAATAA
This sequence comes from Formosa sp. A9, assembly GCF_051200825.1. GTDB lineage: Bacteria > Bacteroidota > Bacteroidia > Flavobacteriales > Flavobacteriaceae > Formosa. Next base: position 157,295 of record NZ_CP195158.1, read on the forward strand.
AGAAACCATCTCGTCGTGGTCTTCTCTATCTACTCCACTGTAAATATGATTTAATAATAATTTATGATGATTATTAATTTCATAATTGATTCCAGAACGTATTGAAGCTACTTTTCTATTTATGTTGAGTAAAGTTGGGCCGCCTTCTTGTTGCGAGCCCCAAGAGTTTTCTAAATCGATAGACTCCCCATAGGGATCTGAAAAATCTACAGGGCGTTGTTGTCTAACACCTAGCCAAGTGTAAGCGTAGGCTGTTGTGTCGTTAACAATTCTGTTTCTTTCTCCAATTAATCCGTTTGTATTAAAATCCAGACCTTGTACGAATAAATCTTTCTTTTGGTAGTTGAAATTAGTAAGTAAAGCATCAGATTCTAAAAAACGACCTTTATATGGGTGAATAGTCATAAAAGCACCATGCTGTACTTCTTTGTAGTCATCAGAACCAGTTATACCAATAAAAAATTGGTCAGCCCATTTTACATTAGTAAAACCAAACTCCATCATCCCTCCAGTAGATTTATAGGCGTCGTTAAAACGTCTTGCTGTTATTGGGATTTGACTACCATCAACCTCAATGTGTTTTACTTGTCCGCCCCAAACTTTATAATCGTTGTCGGAATAATTATAAAAGCCAGAAGCTTTTACAGTAAAGCCCGATTTATCGAATCTATACAGGCCGTTAGCGCTGGTTTGTAACGTGTTAAATGAGCCGTAAGATACCGAAGCATTAAAGTTTGTTCTGGTAGAATTCTGTAAAACAATATTAATGGCTCCTCCTAAAGCATCATCGGCTAAATGCCCGGGCACAACACCTTTGTATACTTCAATACGTTTAATCATTGATGGCGGGATACTGTTTAAGTTAAACGAAGAACCATAAACCGAGATAGGAATACCATCAATAAAAATACGAACAGCGCCACCAGACAAACCGTTTAAACTATACTGTACTTGTGAACCTAAACCACCATTTTGTCTTAGTTTTACACCAACTGTGGTGTTTAACAGTTCGTTGGTTTGTATGTTTCTTAAACTAGCCTCTTTGGTTTCAACAACATTTACGGAAAACCCCTCATTTTCTATTTTCGACTTTGTAGATTGAGTTTGTACTAAAACTTCTTCTAAGTCATGAAATTCGGTGATTTCTAAAGTAGCATGATGGGTTTTATCAGTCGCATCATGAACAACATTTATACTGTGAGACTTTGCATTCAAGGAATGCATTTGAATATTATAATTACCGTACGGAATGTTTTTAAACAAATACTCACCATTAATATCCGAAATGGTTTCGTGTTTAAGATCGTTTCCTGTTAAAACAATATGTGCACCTAAAACGGGTTCGTTATTATCAAAAATAACGGAGCCCTTTAAATGCCCTTGTTGAGCGATTAAAATATAGCTAGTTAGAAAAAAACAAATACTTAAAAGTCTTTGGTTTAAGACCATGATTAAAAATTTTCACGCAAAACTAATTTTTATTTAGATTTATTACAAATAAAAATAGCGGTTTTAGACAAGAGTATTGCGGTTTTGGAAATACTTAAGTTTGTTGTTTAAAATGTTATGAATTTGTTAATTATTCTCGTTTTAATAGAGGATATGATAATTGATGTGGGTGAATATGAAGTGATTTCATAAAATAAAGCAATCTGGTTGCCAACTTAAAAACCAAATTTTAGTTGAATACTTACACTTTTTTGTTCTGTTTGGCCTTTGGTTTCAGTATTTAAATTCGAAATAGAAATGCCCAGTAATCGCACCGAATTGTTTATTTTTTCTTGCGCTAATAGTGTTTTAACGGTGTCTAAAATTAAAGATGTATCGCTTACAAAGTACGGTAAGGTTTTGCTTCGTGTTTGTATGGTAAAATCACTGTATTTTATTTTAAGGGTAATGGTTTTGCCTGCAACTTTGTTTTTTGTTAAACGTTTAGATACTTCTTGGGCAATGTGTTTTAGCTTTTCCAGCATAAATATTTCGCTAGATAAATTTTCGCTAAAGGTGCGTTCTGCTGCTAAAGATTTTCTAATGCGGTTTGGCTTTACTTCGCTATTGTGTATGCCACGAACTACATGGTAATAGTACCTTCCAGATTTACCAAAATGCGTATCGAGATAATCTATAGATTTTGCTTTTAAGTCTTTGCCCGTAAAAATGCCTAATTGGTACATTTTTTCGGCAGTAACCTTGCCAACGCCATAAAATTTTCTGATGTCTAAATCTTCTAAAAAAAGCAATACATCTTCTGGGTTTACCGTTTTTTGTCCGTTAGGTTTGTTGTAGTCGCTAGCTACTTTTGCAATAAATTTATTGATGGAAATTCCCGCAGATGCTGTTAAACCGACTTCGTTAAAAATGCGTTGTCTTATCTCTTGTGCAATTAGCGAGGCACTTGGGTTTCCTTTTTTGTTAATGGTAACATCTAAATACGCTTCATCTAGCGATAAAGGTTCAACTAAGTCGGTGTAATCGAAAAATATAGCTCTAATCTTCTTCGAAATATCACGATAACGTTCAAAGCGTGGTTTTACAAAAATTAAATCGGGACAAAGGCGTTTGGCTTGCAATCCGCTCATGGCACTTTTAACACCAAATTTTCGGGCTTCATAACTAGCGGCGCTAACTACTCCGCGCTTCTCACTGCCTCCTACAGCAATGGGTTTACCTTTAAGTTCAGGGAAATCCATCTGCTCTACAGAAGCGTAAAACGCATCCATATCTACATGAATTATTTTTCTTATTGGTAAATCGCTTTGCATCGTGTAAATTTATAACATCTTTTAAAAATTGTATGGTAGAGATAGAACGTAAATTTTTAGTGAATTCTGATGCTTTTAAAGCCGAGGCAATTAAGAGCACAAGAATTATTCAAGGCTTTTTAAATACCGATAAAGCCAGAACTGTTAGAGTGCGTTTAAAAGGAGAAGAAGGGTTTTTAACCATTAAAGGACTGTCTACAGCCGATGGTTTGTCGCGTTTTGAATGGGAAAAACGTATTGCTAAATCGGATGCCGAATCGTTATTGAAATTATGTGAAGAAGGTGTTATCGATAAAATACGTTACGAGATTAAAGAAAAGGAACATATTTTTGAAGTCGATGAATTTTTTGGAAGCAATGCAGGTTTAATAATCGCAGAAGTAGAACTCAATCATGTTAATGAAAAATTTGCCAAACCCTCGTGGTTAGGACAGGAAGTTACAGGAAATATTAAGTATTATAATTCACAATTAAGCAAACACCCGTACACAACATGGAAAAGATAAAACACATCATTTTGTTATCTGTTCTAATTTTGGTTTTAAGTTGTAAAAATGAAACCAAACCAGAGCCTTTAAATGCAAATACAGAGATAGATACATTGTCTACAGAAGCGATAACAGATACCTTAGATGTATTTGAAGACGAAGTCGTAAAAACGAAATCGCAAAAAGAAATTAAAGCCGAATTAGAAGCCCAAGGTTTTAAGACGTTTGATTATATAGACGAAAAAACTAAAGACACCATTTTAATGCAACAATACTTTATTGCATTCTTAAAAAGCGGGTCGGTAAGAACACAAAATGAGGAAGAAGCCCAGAAATTACAGGAAGCTCATTTAGCCCACTTAGGGAAAATGTACGAATTGGGTTATGCCGATATTTCTGGTCCATTTGGAGATAACGGAAAAATACGTGGTATTACCATTTATAATGTGCCTACGCTTAAAATGGCCGATAGTTTAGCCAATGCAGACCCTATGGTGCAAGCTGGTAGATTGGAAATAGAAGTGCACCCGTGGTGGGCAGCCAAAGGTTTTATGTTGCGTTAATTCTCTAAATATTAAAAAATGAAGTTTAAAGCCGTTATTTTTGATTTGGATGGCACTTTAGTCGATTCGGTTGCAGATATTGCCGATGCCATGAATCAGGTATTAGAGCGTTACGATTATCCAACATTCACTTACGAAGAATACAAAATTTTTATAGGTCATGGCCTTAAAAATCTCGCCGAAAAAGTGATACCTGCACCCGATAAAACAGAGCAGTTGGTAGACGAGGTATTTAAAGGCATGTTGGAGGTTTATAAAGCAAACTGTGTGGTTAAAACAAAACCGTATCCAGATATTTTATCACTTTTAAATCAATTGGCGGAAACCGATTTAAATTTAAGTATTTTCTCGAATAAAGCCGATGCGCTTACCAAAGAAATTGCCATGACTTTGCTTCCAGATTGTTTCGATTTTGTTTTGGGTTTAACAGACGAAACTTTAAAAAAACCAAATCCGTTTAAAGCCTTAGAAATTGCAAAAGCTTACAACTGCGAGACTACAGACATACTTTTTGTAGGCGATACGAATGTTGATATGCAAACAGCCAACAATGCAAATATGCACGGTGTTGGTGTAACTTGGGGATTTAGAACTAAAACAGAATTAGAAGCCAATGGCGCTCGGTATGTTATAGATTCTCCGTTAGAATTATTGGATGTACTAAGTGTATAAAGGTTTATGTATATACCGTGGTGGATTTTATGTCGTTGCTGTTCGGTTAACGAGATACCTATTATAAAAAAACAAAAACGGTTCAAGTTGACACTCAAACCGCTATGCTTACATAAATTTATATTCAGTTATTATCTCTTTTCTACTTGTTGTATATAAGTTTCTTTCAAAAAGTCCTCAACTGAAACTGGTTCTCGTCCCAATATATTAGCTAAATCCTGAGTAGGATGGTCAAAATATCCATTCTTTACTTGGTTAGCAAACCCCAGGTTAGATTGAATGTACATTTCAGGGATACCCGCTTCTTTACTTTGTTGTTCGTAGGTTTCAGAATCAATTGGATTGTATTCCAGATTTTTACCCGTCAATTCAGATAGTATTTCCATAACCTCATTGAAACCTACTGAAACAGTACCTCCAAATTCATAAGTTTTATGATCATGCTCATCTGTGGATAACACTATGGCTGAGCCAATTGCCATATCCTGTCTAGTAGCAAACGATAGTTTTCCTTCGCCCATTGGCATTGAATAACCAGTATCTAAAACGCTTTCACCTAATATCATTGGTAAGGATTCCATATAAGGTGCATTTCGAAGTATGGTATAGTTTAAACCGGATTGTTTAATAGCTTCTTCGGTTAAGGCGTGCATATCAGCAGCTCCTTCAGGATTATTCTTACCTAGTGACTTTTCACCTTGTGTACTTGTATATACTATACTTTGAACGTTGCTATTTACTGCTGCATCAATAACATTTTTATGAACTGTAAAATCTTGTGCTGCTTCGTGAGTAGATACAAAGAAAAGGGTTTTAATACCATTGAAAGCTTTTAGCAAGGACTCCTTACTGGCATATTCACCAATTCTTACTTCAACGCCTAATGCGGCAATTTCTTTAGTTTTGTCACTTACTTTACGAGCTAATACTGCTATTTCGGATGCTGACTTTTCTTTTAATAGTTCTGTTAAGGTCAAATAGCCTAAATGACCTGTTGCTCCTGTTATTAGTATCATGATTTCTTAAAATTTAAAGTTGATTATCGTTTAATTGGAACCTCACAGCCATTTTCATCACAGGTATAACCAGATAGGCTTTTGCTAATTAAAGGTTTGTAAGGACCATCATCTTTTAAAATGCCTGAGAGTGTCTCTTTAAACACCTCTTTAGGTTGTGCTCCCGATAGCGAGTATTTTTTATTAATTACAAAATACGGTACGCCACGTAGGCCATTATTAATACCGTCTTGTATTTCCGATTTGATTTCAGCTCTATATTGGTCGCTTTTCAACATGGCTAAAGTTTCTTCTTTTGAGATACCAAATTCTTCACCTAATCCTGCCAACACATTTGGGTCTGCTATATTTTTAGCCTCCAAATAGGAAGCTTCAAAAAGTCGCTTTGCCATTGCTTTGCCATGACCTCTTTGTTTGGCCATATAAGCAAAACGGTGTGCATCCATTGTGTTTACCATAATTACCGAATCCATGTGTAGTTCCACATTTGCACTACTAGCCATATCCTCGATGTATTTTGACTTTTTTCTCGCTTCCTCTAAGCTAAAACCGCTTTGCTTAGCGATTTCATTTACGGTAAAAGCTCCTTGCAATGTAGGGTTTGACTGAAAGCTCTTGTATACCACTGTAGCATTGATACCTAAATCAGCAATCGCATTATCAAGGTTGGCTTCCCCTATATAACACCACGGACATAGGTAATCTGACCACACTTCTACAAGTACGGTACTATCTTCATTTATTGCGGTTTCTGATATTTTGTTTTCTGTAATCATCATTTCTTGATTTTGATTATTGGACTGTGCTGTTACTTTAAAAATGGCTATCGTACCGATGACAATGGTGCAAATACCAATAAAGGAAACTGCTTTTAGTCTGTTTTTTTTATAAGCTATTTTCAATTCCATATTGTGCATTTAGAGTTATAAGTGGCTAATAATCTTTAATTCTCACACAAAAATAGACAGGTGTTTATTTATCAACAAGTGTTTATTTATCTTTGCAGAAAGATTTAAGAAATTATAGATTAGATATGTTGCTTAATGAACATTTTAAAGAAATCTGTTGAATAATACCGCTTTGAAAACACAATGAAAAATGGACAGAAGAGTTAAAAAATCGAGACAGGCTTTATTTGATGCTTTTACGAAATTGATGGTCGAACATCCTTTTCAAAAGTTATCTATTGCGATGGTCACAAAAGAAGCTGATGTAAATAGAGGTACATTTTACCTTCATTTTAAGGATAAATTTGAGTTACGAGAACAATGCATTGATATGCATCTTACACAACTCATGACCAGTTGCGCAGGTGGAATTAAAGAAGAGTTTACGTCTAAAAAAGCCATGCTGACCACCTTTGATTACTTAAATGACAATGCTGCTTTTTATAAGGTGATGTTAACAGGAGAGGACAATACTTTCTTTCGAAAAAGAATGGAAGAAATTCTAAAAGTTGGATTAAGTGATTTTATTGAAAGCAAGACCATAAAAGACCCAATTGATAAAGAAATCATGATACAGGCTACAATTTCAGCAGGTGCAGGTTTAATAGAGTGGTGGCTAACAACCAAAACTGATCTTGAACCGAGTTATTTGGTAGAACGATTTTGGGGTATTATTAATGTTGAGCGGTAGTTTTTTTAATGGTATACAACAAGTTGTTAAACCGAAAATTCGTATTCACGTTCTACTTTACAAATTTTAACGTTGTAGTACGAATACCATTTTAATTTGCCCAATGCTTGCGCTTGTTTGTGTTCGGTTTGTTGTTTCCATAATTTAATGGCTTCAAGGTCTTTCCAGTAACTCACAGTAATTCCTATGGTACTTCTAGCGCTATCTACACCTAAAAATCCAGGTTGGTGTTTGGCCAATTGTTCCATATGTAGCGCTATGTCGTCGTAACCAGAATTAATTTCGGTGCGTTTAGATGTAAAAATAACAGCGTAATAAGGTGGTTTCATAATAAAGGGTATAAAAAAGCAATGCGATTTAAATTCAAAATTAATATATTTAAAGTGTGAATACACTAACTAATAGCATTAAAATAATTGGTTGTTTCCTATTGTTTTTTTACTCAAACTCAACCTTAGCACAGCTTGGTTTTTGCTCTGGAAATTCAGGAGCGCCAATTTTTAAAGAAGATTTCGGGGCAGGTTTAACAAACGGACCAGCACTTCCTGAAGGCACTACTACATATATTTATGTAAACGATTCTCCTAACGACGGTTACTATACAATATCTAGTAATACGAATTGGTTTGGGTGGCATAATACGAGCGATCATACTGTAAATGATACAGATGGTAGAATGCTGATTGTGAATGCTAACGATAATAAGGCCGATGAATTTTTTAGAACATCTATTGAAGATTTGTGCGAGAATACTACTTACGAATTCTCTGCCTGGGTTTTAAATTTATTGCCCGCATCTGGATGTAATGGTATTGGCATTCCTATTAATGTAAAGTTTCAAATTTGGGACGATACAGATACTGTTTTACTTGCAGCTGGCGATACTGGAGCCATTAGCGGTACAACATCGCCTAATTGGGAACAATACGGATTGGTATTTACCTCGGAACCTGGACAAGACTCTGTTATTCTCAAAATGATAAATAATGGTGTTGGTGGCTGTGGGAATGATATTGCAATAGACGATATTGTTTTTAAGTCTTGTGGCGATAAAATTATTGTTGAAGATATTAACCTGCAAACAGATGTAGTCGCCTGTGAATCTGAAACCCCTGTGGCTTTAGGTACGCTTAAAGCAAATCCTACAACAGGAATTTCGTCATCTCATTATTATCAATGGCAAATTAGTAACGACGATATTATTTGGACAGATATAGTTGGTGCGGTAAATAGTGAGTTTACTCCTAACCCAGTGTTGCAAACAACGTTTTATAGGGCTAAAGTGGCCGAAGACCAAATAAATGTGAATAACGATAATTGTAATTCGTTAACCGATGTTTTTAAAATTGAAGTAATTCCAACTCCAAAAGACGCTGTAAGTAACGGAGATGTTGTTGTTTGCGACAATAACCAACAACCTATTAGTGTGAGTGTACCTTCGGGAATAACTGTTAATTGGTACGATTCGGTTTCTGGAGGAAATTTAATTGAAGCCAATAATACATCATATCAACCTAATAAAACAGGTACGTATTATGCTGAAGCAGTTTCTGTTGCAGGCGCTTGTACTTCTAACAGCAGGACTGCGGTAACTTATACTGTTTCTGATGCGCCAATAGTTTTTGATGAAACCTTGTTATTGTGTAATTCCGAACCCTTAATTTTAAATGCTACACAGCCAGATGTAAGTTATTTATGGAATACAGGAGAAACATCATCCTCAATTACAATTACTACACCAGGAATTTATACTGTTACAATTACTAATTTAGCAGGCTGTTCTAGTCTAAAAACATTTACTGTAAATCAAATTTTAACACCAGAAATAGAAAGTGTTACTTCTAAGGGGAGCGCTATTAATGTTAAAACGACATTACCTGGCGATTTTGAGTATTCTTTAGATGGAAATAATTATCAAGCAAGTAATGTGTTTAAAGGTATAGATGGTGGCTATTATACTATTTTTGTACGCGAACGCAATGGTTGTGGTGTAGATATCCAGACGGATTATCTTCATTTTGTTATTCCGTTATTTTTTACCCCAAATGGAGATGGTAATCATGATGTTTTCAATTTAATAGGTATCGAAACGTATAACACTTCAGAAGTATCTATTTTTAATCGCTATGGGAAGTTAATTATGTATTCAAAAAATCAGCCTTTTTCTTGGGATGGAACTTTTAATAATGAAAATTTACCAGAATCGGATTACTGGTATGTAATAGAAATCAATTCGCAAAAGTTTACAGGCCATTTTACCTTAAAAAGATAACTTTATTTTATAAGTCACTGTCAATTTAAAGCCGTTTATAATGGTTATATTCGCAATAATGTATTGTGTAAATTGAAAAAAAATATAAAATGAAGTCAGTTTCAGCAAAATTCGAAATAAAAAAAGTGCTTAAATCATTTGGAATTAAAGAGATAAATGATGGCACATCTACAGGAGTTAAATCATTTGCAAGTGGTTCGGAAACTATACAAAGTTACTCGCCTGTCGACGGACAATTAATTGGTGCTGTAAAAATTACAACACAAGCAGATTACGAAACTGTTATAACGTCGGCTCAAGAAGCTTTTAAAATCTGGAGAACAACACCAGCACCGCAACGTGGTGAGGTTGTTAGGCAGTTCGGAGATAAATTGCGAAAGCATAAAAAGAATTTGGGCACCTTAGTATCCTACGAGATGGGAAAGAGTTTTCAAGAAGGCTTAGGCGAGGTTCAAGAAATGATAGATATCTGCGATTTTGCTGTGGGGTTATCGCGTCAATTACATGGTTTAACCATGCATTCCGAGCGCGCTGGCCATCGCATGTACGAGCAATATCATCCTTTAGGCGTGGTTGGTATTATTTCGGCTTTTAATTTTCCTGTAGCCGTTTGGTCTTGGAACACCGCATTGGCTTGGGTTTGTGGCGATGTTTGTATTTGGAAACCTAGCGAAAAAACACCATTAACAGGTATTGCCTGTCAGTATTTAGCAGCCGAAGTGTTTGCGGAAAATAATTTGCCTGAAGGCATTTCTTGTTTAGTAAATGGCGATTTTCATGTAGGCGAAATGTTAACTAAAGACAAGCGTATACCTTTAATTTCTGCAACCGGATCTACCCGAATGGGTAAAATTGTAGCGCAGGATGTTGCTGCCCGACTGGGTAAATCGTTATTGGAATTAGGCGGGAACAATGCAATAATTGTAACGCCCGATGCCGATATAAAAATGACGGTTATTGGTGCTGTTTTTGGTGCGGTAGGAACTTGTGGTCAACGGTGTACGTCTACAAGACGTCTAATTATTCACGAGAGTATTTACGATACTGTTAAAGATGCTTTAGTACATGCGTACAAACAATTAAAGATAGGAAATCCTTTAGATGAGAAGCATCATGTAGGGCCTTTAATCGATACAGATGCGGTTGCAATGTATAACGATGCCTTAAAAAAAGTGGTAGAAGCAGGTGGAAATATTATTATTGAAGGAGGTGTGTTAACTGGCAAGGGCTACGAAAGCGGGTGCTATGTTAAACCAGCTATAGCCGAAGCTAAGCCTGAATTTGAAATTGTGCAACACGAAACTTTTGCTCCAGTATTATATTTATTAAAATATTCAGGAGATGTTTCTGAAGCTATTGAAATTCAAAATAACGTAGCTCAAGGATTATCGTCTGCAATAATGACTAATAATTTAAGAGAAGCCGAACAATTTTTATCGGTTAATGGTTCCGATTGCGGTATTGCTAATGTTAATATAGGAACTTCGGGTGCCGAAATTGGTGGTGCTTTTGGAGGTGAAAAGGAAACAGGTGGCGGAAGAGAATCTGGTTCCGACGCATGGAAGGTGTATATGAGACGACAAACCAATACCATTAATTATACCGCTAATCTGCCTTTGGCACAAGGTATTAAGTTCGAATTGTAAGGATTAGAAATACAATTGAAAAAAGCGTCATCAAATATTTTTGGTGACGCTTTTTACTTTATAACAGATTTTTTAACAGTTAAACGATAAGTACTTTGTATTTAATCGGTTATGTTTTTTTAATCTAAAATCTTATTGAAAAAATTAATACCTTAATGGTCAATAACTTAAAATTAATTAACCAATGAGTAAAAAAGCACTTTACCTACTCGGTATTTTGTTAACCATTTTTCTTGGTACAGTTTTGTATAACAGTTTGTGTGCAACCTGTTGTGCAGAAGAAGAAATTGTAGAAGAAACCATGGTAATAGAAGAACCTGTAGCGGCCACAATGAATCCGTTTTTGGTAAACGATTCTAACGGAGATTTAAACATTAATGTTAACGATAACATTAATTTTAAGGTTTCTGGTATTTCAATTTTACAACCTGTCTCTCAAAAGGTTGAAAATGGTATAGATAGCCTAAAGCGTTATTTAGGGGCATATCCTTTAAAAACACTTAAAATTACAGGGTATTACACGAGCGACGAGATTAATAATTCTGCATTTCCTAATCTAGGGTTAGCGCGTGCCAATGCGGTAAAAAACTATTTTGTGTCTAAAGGCATGTCTTCGCGACAAATAGATACATTTGGCGAACTTAATGATACATTGGTTCCCGATCAAGACGATGTGTTTTATGGTCCGGAAGCTTACGAGATTGTTACCAGAGAGGAGGGAGACGAGTCGCATTTAGAGGGGCTTACTTTAATAGCAGAAGATATTAAAGCAAATCCGTTAGTGTTGTATTTCGATACTGCCGAATCTAGTATTAATTTAAGTACAGAACAACGCGAGAAAGTAGCTAAAATTTCTAGGTATTTAGATAAAGTAGACGGTGCAGCCATTACTATTGTAGGACATACAGATAACACTGGGAATGCAGAAAGTAATATGGTGCTTGGGCAAAAACGCGCCGATTTCGCAAAATCTTATTTTATAAGAAATCATATACCAGAAAGTAAAATAACTACCATTTCTAAAGGGCAAACAGAACCTATAGCCGATAATACAACCGATGAAGGTAAAGCCCAAAATAGAAGAACCATTGTAACCTTAAACTAAAAAATCAATAAAAATATAAATTATGAATATGTGTATTTTAATCCCGTTAATTGTTGGACTAATAAGTGCTTTACTAGGCTATTTGTTAGGCAAAGCAGGTCAGAAACCAGTAGATGTTAGTGGTTACACCTCTAAGATATCTAAATTAGAAGCCGATTTAAAAGATTGTAACTCTAAGCTTGGCGCTTTAAAAATGCAAGACAGCAGAATGGCGGCTGCTATGGCAGCTCCTTTAATTGCTTTTAATGCGGCAGAAGCTAAAGCAATTTATGGTAAACTGATAAAAGAAAACGATTTAAAAATTGTAGAGGGTATTGGGCCTAAAATAGAACAATTGTTTCACGACTCTGGAATTACAACTTGGAAATCGTTGTCCGAAGCGAGTATTGCTACCTGCCAGAAAGTGCTTGACGGAGGCGGTGAGGCTTACAAAGTGCATAACCCTGGAACTTGGCCAGAACAAGCTAAGTTGGCTTACGAAGGACAGTGGAAAAAACTATACGAATGGCAACAGGTTTTAAAAGGCGGTAAATAGTATTTTAAAACTTATATTTAAAAAAAACCATCTGTTCGCAGGTGGTTTTTTTTGGATCCTGATAAGGCACTAAAACCATTGCGTCTACAATGGTTTTAGTGTATATTGAAGTAATACTAAACCTTGAAAATGATCGATATGGTTCAAAGCGGGGTTTTATTTTGGAATACTATGAAGATACAAAGAATTGCTGACAGGTAGTCTTTCTCTTTTCCTTTGGAGGAAGATTATGACCTTTTTTACTATGTTTTTTTACAGAGTGCTTTAGGTGAAATTTAACAAACTATTCTTTGGGATGAGCTAGTTTACAATTTAAAATTAAAGAGTAAAAATTGGGCAATACCATGTTGTTCAGACCTGAAGCTTGTTGATCAACTCAATGGAAATTTGGATTATCAGTTTTACTGTTTAGATTCCGCTTTATATTACATATTAAAATTCCCAGAAACCACAAGTTATGGTTTTTCCGTAGTAAAGTTTTAAAAGAAAAACTTAGTTTTAGAGAAAAAAAATGCAGTATGATAACACGAATGTTTAAGTCGTTTTTTATAAGTCTATTATGTATTGTTTTAGTAGGTTGTAGTAATGATGATGACAATAACCAATCCCTACCTCCTGAAACACAAATAGGTGCGGGAACTTTTGCCTGTAAGGTTAATGGTAAGTCTTTTATAGATACTAGTGGGGGGTATTTTAATTGTTATTATCAATATATAGATGGTGGATATTATTTTGGTATACAAGGTGATGATAGGGTAGGATCCTTTATAAGCGTAAATATTGGTACAGAAAAAAAAGAAATTAAAGAAAATGAAACATATAAATTAATGGATATTGTCCCTAATAATGCGTGGGCAGGAAGTAGTTTTAATCCTAATTCTACATCTCAAATATTTACAACAACAAATTCAAAATATACGGGTGAGCTATATATAAGTAAATTTGATTTGGTAAATAATATCGTGTCGGGTACGTTTTGGTATGATATAGAAAATCCATATACTGGAGAAATTGTCGAAATACGCGAAGGCCGTTTTGATACGCTGTTTACGCAATAGTAGCGTCAGTTTATTCGAATATTACCTCAGTAGGCTAGGCGTTGCAAGTTTAAAAGCTTACTTTTTTCTTCTTTTACTATATATCTGAAAGAGCATAAAAATGGTAAATAAAATTAAAATAGGAAGAATAACCACCAAGTCGAATCGAACCATAGCTGTACCTTGTTGGTTGGCCCAATTCATAAACAGAATTTCCCAAACAATAAAAGCCAGCCAACACACCGATAAAATAATAATTGCTCTTTTTTTATTCATAACACATTACTGAATTATTTTTTTAAGTTAAATTTTAACGAAAACGTTTTTTTATTCATAAAAATTAATCAAATAATTCGTATAAATTAAATTTACATAAAAATTGTAAAACTATACCAAGCTTTCGGATAACCTTTAGTATTTTTATGAAAATTAAAGAAGAAGTAAATAATGTCAGTACAACCAAAATTAACTAGATTTAATCAAAACGTTTTATCTAAGTATCAAATCTACAACAGCATCTTCATGACGCTGCCCTTCGATGCGATAACCAAAACAGGTGTGTTATTGCCCCTTTTTCATGAAACCTGTACCAAAGGGTTTCAAAATGGGGATAATCCATCTACAATCGTAGAGACTTTTTTTAAGAAGTATCAGGCACGCCGTTCAGAAGAGAGTCAGATAAATTTACTCTTTCGTTTCATTCAATATATAGAACGCCAAGTGGTGTTGTTTGATGCTATTGAAGATGCCGCTTTTCCGGTGGTTAATAATATGGAGGGTATTGGTACGCTCCGTAGTTTAAAAGAAACAGCATCATCAGAACAGCGTCGCGAAGAGTTAAAAAAATATTTAGAAGAATTTAATGTAAGAATTGTGTTAACAGCACATCCAACACAATTTTATCCGGGTTCTGTTTTAGGTATTATTACCGAATTAACTAAGGCTATTCGCGAAGATAACTTATTGCAAATAAACGATCTTTTAGGCCAGTTGGGTAAAACACCGTTTTACAAGCATAATAAACCAACACCTTACGACGAAGCCATTAGCCTTATTTGGTATTTAGAAAATGTTTTCTACTACTCGTTCGGAACCATTTACGATTATATTCAACAAAACATTTTTGATAATGGCCCGATAGATAACGATATTTTAAACATTGGTTTTTGGCCGGGTGGCGATCGCGATGGAAATCCATTTGTAACGCCAGAAATAACCATGCAAGTGGCACGCCGTTTAAAGCAGACCGTGTTAAAGAATTATTATAGAGATGCTCGAAAATTACGCCGCCGCTTAACATTTAAAGGGGTAGAGCACCGTATAGTGGCTATAGAGACCAAGCTTTGGGACCACATGATTAATCCTTTAGATACGTCTATTTTGCCGTTAGAAGAATTAAAAAGCGAATTGGAAGTTATTAAGCAATTGCTAAAAGACGAGCACCAATCGTTATACCTTACAGAAGTTAATAGCTTTATAAATAAGATTAAGTTGTTTGGCTATCATTTCGCTAATTTAGATATCCGTCAAGATAGCCGCGCTCACGATAAAGTATTTACCCAAATGGTAGAAGCGGTTATTGCTTCGGGAAGTGATATTTTCCCAGAGGATTATTTGAGTTTGTCTCAAGACGAACAAGTTGCCGTTCTATCTAAAGTAAAAGGGAAAGTAGATTTAGCTTTATTTGAAGACGAAGAAGTTTTAAAAGCCTTAAAAACCATGCAGGTTATTAAGGAAATTCAAGAAGGCAATGGCGAGCAAGCCGCAAACCGCTATATTATTAGTAATAACCAAACCACTTTAAATGTTATGCAGTTGTTTGCCATGTTAAAGTTAGTGGCATTTCACGATGAATTGACTGTAGACATTGGGCCGTTATTCGAAACGGTACCCGATTTAGAGAATGCACATTTGGTTATGGAAGAGTTATATACCAACCCAGCATACAGTGCTCACTTAAAAAATCGCGGTAACAGACAGCATATTATGTTAGGTTTCTCCGACGGTACAAAAGATGGTGGGTATTTAATGGCCAACTGGGCAATTTTTAAAGCCAAAGAACGCCTAACAGAAGTCTCTAGAAAATACGATGTAACCGTTATATTTTTTGATGGTCGCGGTGGACCTCCTGCACGTGGTGGCGGAAAAACGCACCAGTTTTATGCGTCTTTAGGGCCAACAATTGAAGATAAAGAGGTGCAGTTAACCATACAAGGACAAACCATAAGCTCGAATTTCGGAACTTTAGACTCGTCGCAATACAATTTAGAGCAGTTAATAAGCTCGGGTATTTATAACCGTTTTAACGAGAAGGAAAACGCCATGTCTGAGACTAATACAGAAGTTATGAACGATCTGGCGACTATCAGTTATAAAACCTATGTCGATTTTAAAAATCATCCGATGTTCGTGCCGTATTTAGAGCGTATGAGTACGTTAAAATACTATGCTAAAACCAATATTGGTAGTAGACCATCTAAACGCGGTAAAGGCGATGGCTTGGTTTTTGAAGATTTAAGAGCTATTCCGTTTGTAGGGTCTTGGAGCCAACTAAAACAAAACGTACCTGGATTCTTTGGTGTTGGTACTGCCCTTAAAAAATACGAAGATGCAGGAGATTTCGATAAAGTACAACAATTGTACAAAGACTCTAAATTCTTTAAAACGCTTATAGAAAACAGTATGATGTCGCTGTCTAAATCGTTTTTCGATTTAACAAAATACATGGCCGACGACCCTGAGTTTGGTGCATTTTGGACTATCATTTACACCGAATTCGAAACGACTAAGCGTTTATTGTTAAAGCTTACGGGGTACGAAGTCTTAATGCAAGACGAGCCTGCTGGTAAAGCTTCTATCGACATTAGAGAATCTATAGTGTTACCATTGTTAACCATTCAGCAATTTGCATTGCGTAAAATCCAAGAGTTGGAAAAAGCAGAGGTAAGAGATGAAGAGCAAATTAAAATTTACGAAAATCTTGTAACACGCTCGTTATTTGGTAATATTAATGCCAGTCGTAATTCGGCTTAATTAAGAAACTTATATATTGAAAAACCTCCGAACACAAATTCGGAGGTTTTTTTATGGGCAGAGGTTCAAAATTAAAAAGCCCTTCAAAGTTTTTAAAACCTTGAAGGGCTAAGTTTTCTTTATATATCAATTACGCTACTTTCTTCAATAAATCGAAACACGGGCATTTTTTGCAACGTTTCTTTTCCGATTTCTGATACTTTTCGCAGCATTTGGTTTTGCACTTATCCGAAATTTCTATTCCGGCATTCAATAAAATTTTCTTAGCTTTTTTAAGCTCTTTTTTTTGTGTCTTTTTATCTTTTTTCTTGCCCAAAACTCATGTGTGTTAGCATGTTGGGTTCAAAAATAATTATTTTAAATTAATCTAAATAAGATTAAATGTTAAATTATTCTGGACTTTCTTGGACGGCAGTGCTTACGGTAAGTTGGTTAATATCACGGTCAAATAAATATAATCCGCCTTTGTCGTCTCCAATCATATTTATCTTATCTAAAATAGTGCGTGCCATGGCTTCTTCTTCTATTTGTTCGGACACATACCATTGTAAGAAGTTGTGTGTCGAGTAGTCTTTCTGTTCTAAAGAAATATGTACTAATTCGTTTATACTTTCGCTTACAAAAACTTCGTGTTCAAATAACATTTCAAACATCCCTTTAAACGATTTAAAGGTAACGTTTGGTGCTTTCAATTCAGAGATTTGTGCATGTCCGCCACGTTCGTTAACAAAACGGACTAATTTTAGCATGTGCTCACGCTCTTCGTCAGACTGTTTGTACATAAAATTAGCAACACCTTCTAGGCCTTTCACTTCTGCCCAACATGCCATGGCAAGATAGATTTGCGAAGATTCGGCTTCAATTCGTATTTGCTTGTTTAATGCTTTTTCTATAATTTTTGATAACATAATTTCTTTTTTATATTTAGTAATTTATATTTAGGAAAGCCTGTATCGTAACATGTCATGGTGTTTATATATCATGCTTTCCATCGTGTTTTACTACGATTTATAAGTAAAGTTACGCAATTTAAAGGCTTCTTTTAATAGAACAATTTTAAATTAGGTTTTAAAAGAAAAGTTCTTGAGCCAGTCTAAACGTATTGGCATGTGCCTCAATAATGGTTTTTAATTCTGGCGAATACCCACCTCCCATACTGCACATAACAGGAATGTTATTTGTTTTACAAGTTTCTAACACCATTTTATCTCTAGCTTTACAGCCTAAAAGTGTTAAACCCAATTTGCCTAATTTATCCGTTGCTAAAACATCTACCCCCGACAGGTAAAATATAAAATCGGGCTGCACCTGATCTATCAATTGGGCTAAGGTGTTTTTAAGAATGCTTAAATACGAGGTATCGTTGGTGTTATTTTCTAAAGCGATATCTAGATTGCTGTGTTCCTTTTTAAACGGATAGTTGTTTTTACCATGCATAGAAAAGGTAAAGACGCGCGGCTCGTTTTTAAAAATTTCAGCGGTGCCATTGCCTTGATGCACATCTAAATCTATAATTAAAATTTGAGAGGCTTTACCTGTATCGAGTAAAAATTTAGCCGCAATGGCTTGGTCGTTTAGCAAGCAAAACGCTTCGCCATGTGTGGTGTATGCATGGTGCGTGCCGCCTGCAATATTCATAGCTATACCATATTTTAGAGCGTGTTTACAGGCTGTAATGGTACCGTCGGCAATTATAATTTCACGCTTCACTAAGGTTCTGCTTAATGGAAATCCTATTTTTCGTATTGTTTTTTGATCTAAAGTCAAGTTAAGTAAATCGTAAAAATAATTGGCGTCATGAACTTGTAAAATAGTATTGTGATTTTGAATGTATTCAGGTGTGAAAAAATGACTAGAAGTACAGGTGCCTTCATATATTAATTGTTCTGGAAGCAGATCGTATTTTTCCATAGGAAACCGATGCCCTTCGGGTAACGGATGGTTGTATAATGGATGATACGCAATTTTTAGCATGCTATTTAAAGGGTGTTCGGATGAATTTTTTTAACTTAACTTAGTTACTTTGTCTTTAACGGCGTTTTGTTAGGTTGAGCGCCATTGAAATCCTTTACAGGTTGAAACTTTTTATTATTCTCGACTGCGCTCGAATTGACAATCTTTTAAATTGAACTTTAATTATTTATGAAGCTTTAATTGGATGCGTTTCCTCGCCACATCCACCTCCAACACTTTTACGATAATTTGCTGATGCAAACTCACATGTTCGCTAACATCGCTAACAAAACTATCGGATAAATTAGAGACATGAATTAAACCGCTTTCTTTTATACCGATATCTACAAAACAGCCAAAATTGGTAATGTTATTTACAATACCCGGTAGTAATTGACCTTCGTTTAAATCGTTAATCGTTTTAATATTTTGATTAAAAGTGAAAACTTTGGCTTGTTCGCGTATGTCTAAACCAGGTTTTTCCAATTCTTTAATGATGTCTTCCAGGGTTGGTAAACCTACTGTTTCCGAACAATAGGTTTTTAGGTTGATAGTTTTTAAAACGGAACTGTTGCCTATAAGGGCATCGACAGTTTTACCCGTATCTTTCGCCATTTGTTTAACAATGGCGTAGCGTTCTGGGTGTACAGCCGAATCGTCTAAAGGGTTTTTCGGGTCTTTAATGCGGAGGAATGCCGCACTCTGTTCAAAAGCCTTGTCG
Organism: Formosa sp. A9; assembly: GCF_051200825.1. Lineage (GTDB taxonomy): Bacteria > Bacteroidota > Bacteroidia > Flavobacteriales > Flavobacteriaceae > Formosa. The sequence continues at coordinate 176,736 of NZ_CP195158.1, forward strand.
CCTAAACGGGGCACTTGCTTAATTTCCGATCGCGATGTAAATGGCCCTTGTTTGGAACGGTGGTTTACAATGTTTTCGGCGAGTTTAGGGCCTATTCCCGACACGTAACTTAAAAGCGATGTACTAGCAGTATTGATGTTTACACCCACGGCATTCACGCAATTTTCGACTACCAAATCTAAAGATTGTTTGAGTTTGGTTTGATCGACATCGTGCTGGTATTGCCCAACGCCAATCGATTTAGCATCGATTTTCACCAATTCTGCCAATGGATCTTGAAGACGACGCCCAATAGACACCGAACCTCTAACGGTAACATCGTAATTTGGGAATTCATCGCGAGCAATTTTTGATGCCGAATAAATAGATGCACCAGCTTCGCTAACTACAAATACTTGTACATCGGTTTTAAAACGTATTTTTCTAATAAGTTGTTCGGTTTCGCGCGACGCCGTACCGTTGCCAATAGCAATAGCTTCAATTTTATAAGCTTCAACCAGCGAACTGATTTTTTTAATGGCTCCTGTAGTGTCGTTTTTTGGTGGATGCGGATATATGGTTTCATTGTATTTTAAATCGCCTTGGGCATCTAGACATACAATTTTACAACCTGTTCTAAAACCGGGATCTATGGCTAACACGCGTTTTTCGCCTAATGGCGACCCTAAAAGCAACTGTTTTAAGTTTTTGGCAAAAACAGTTATAGCCGATTCGTCGGCTTTTTCTTTGGCTAATTGTAACGCCTCATTGCTTAAAGCTGGTAGCAATAAACGTTTGTAAGCATCTTTTATGGCCAGTTGTATCTGTTGGGCACTTTCTGAATTAGACCTAATAATTCTACTTTCTATTTTAGTTAAAACGGCTTCGTCGTCCAATTCAATTTTTAAACGGATGTATCCTTCACTTTCTGCTCTTAAAATGGCGAGTAGTCGGTGCGATGGGATGCGGCTTAAGTTTTCGGACCAATCGAAATAATCTCTGAATTTCTGTGCTTTTTCATCATCGGCTTTTGTTTTTACAACTTTAGTGCTAATGTTCGCAAACCGCTGCAATTGGTAACGTATGTTGTTTCGCACATCGCTACGTTCGTTAACCCATTCGGCAATGATGTGTCTGGCGCCTTCTAAAGCGGCATCGACCGTGTCTATTTCCCCTTTTACATAATTATAAGCAGCAGATTCCAAATCTCTTGCATTTTGGCTCATGATAATTTTCGCCAAAGGTTCCAGACCAGCTTGTCGTGCTTTTTCTGCTTTGGTTTTTCTACTCTTTTTGAAGGGTAAGTACAAGTCTTCTAAACTAATTAGATCTGTAGTTGCTTCAATCTTTGCCTGTAGTTCTGTGCTTAAAACTTCTTGTTCTTCTAGCGCTTTTAAAATGGTTTGTTTACGCTTTTCTAAAGTTTCAAAAGCATCTTTATGTTTTAAAATTTCGGCAATTTGGACTTCATCTAAATTTCCTGTTAATTCTTTACGATACCTAGAAATGAAGGGAATGGTACAGTCTTCGTTTAATAGTTTTAGGGTATTTTGGACACTACTTTCATTTAATTGTGTAGATGTAGTTATATATTGAATTATTGATGTCATTAGGATAGGATATTATAGAAAAAATCTCGCTTTCAAAGGTAACATGGAAAAAGAGATGTAAACAAATAAAATAATTGTTATTAATTTACAATGTGGTTTTCTTTACCAGATGTAGCAGGTTTAAATTGTCTTAAAATGTATGTTTTAGATTTGATATGGTATTCTCCAAAAATTAAATAACTTTTGTATTTAAAAATGGTTTCAGCATCTTTATTAAATCCGTTAATAATAAGGTTGTTTTTATCGCTGAATATGTCACTGCCAGGTTGGTTTTTAGGAATTTTGTATTGGTTTATATACTCTTTTCGATTTTCGGTGTAATCCTTCACCAAATCGAAAATGTTTTTACTTATTTCTCCTTTTATATGATTGAAATCTTTATCGAAAAGCGATTTTACGTACACCGATCGAGTTCCGTTATAATTGTAATAAGCAAATAGCGTAGGGTTAAAAAACATGTTTACAGAGCCTAAAGATGCTATTGGTATGGCGCCGAAATTTCCCATGGGCGTTAGCATTGGGCTAGTAGTTTTCATTTCTTTTTTACTACCAATCGTAATTTCGTATTGGTCTTGTGGTTTGTATACCGAAATGCCTAAATCTGCTAATCTTAGTTTTCTTAAAAGTTTTTGAGTACTTTCTAGTTCTCTATACTTATCGTAAACGCCACCTTCTTGGACAATACTAGTGTTTTTGAAGGTAATAGAGTCGTTTTTGTTTATACGAATTTGTTTAATTACTTCGTTAGAATGATAATTTGTGGCTTGGAAACCCAAGGAGTCTTTAGAAACTTCTAAGGTATATAGGGCATCTTTACCAAGAAAGCTGTTACTCTTTTTTGTAGGCTGGTCGATTTCTAAAACATTTTTAGAATGTGTTTTAAAGGTGTAACTAAAATCTTCCGGATGTATCGTTATAATTTGAATAAGGTCCTTGTTGATATCAAACGTGAAAACAATTTTATGATCTCTAACATATATTTTTTTTTCTTCAGATACGACTTCCACCGTGTTGGGTAAATCGTAATCTATTTTGGGTGTGTCAGCTTCTGTAATCGTGCCACTACTTGTTACTTTAAATAGGGTATAGAGTTTGGTTTTACCACCTTTGCGGTCGATGAAATGTTCATCTGAAAAATCTATTTGGTTTGATTTTGGAGGATTTAAACCATCTAATTTATAAAATTTTAAACTGTTACTATCTCGAGCGATTGCTATTAAATAACAAATGTTGTTAATTGTAACGGTTTGAATAAATTTTTCTTGAGGATTGTCAAGCTCAAATTCTTTTAATTCTGAAGTACCCGTATTAAAAGAAAAATTTACTGTTGCAAATTTCGTTTTATTGGTATTCGTTAAAATAATGTCGTAGTTAAATTTATCTATGATACCATAGCCAATTAAAGTTTTATACTTTCTTCTTCGATCTTCTGAGCTTAAACTTTTTTCTATTTCGAAATTTTCATTTAGTAAATAGCCGTATACGTTTTTAGAATTTAACACGAAAAAACATAAATCGTTGTTTCGTTGGTTAATAACAGGAATAACTTCTTTGATAGATAAGTTGGTGTCGTCTACTTTGTTTTTAAAGGTTGCTAATACGTCTTGCGCAAATAGATTAGAGGCAAAACAGTAAATACATAATAAGGCTGTAAGTCTTTTCATATGAGGTTAAGTTTTTTTAGGCGATGCAAAGTAATATATTTTAGTAAAAAAATAGCGCTTTCCGTGAAGGAAGCTTATGGTTTAATTTACACTATTTCTATTTTTGTAAGAGACGTTGTACTTATAAAAAAGAGAATAATAAAGAAATAAAAAAAGACCTCCCAATATAAGATTGTGAGGTCTTTAATAATTGATTTAGGGCAAAAAGATTTAGTTGCTTAATAAATAATCAACTTTAAATTTTGCTAAAGTAGCCATTCTGCCTTTGTTAATATTTAGAACGCCATTTACCACAGAATAATTGTCTGCCATTTCTAAAACTTTCATAAATTGATTTTCGACAGTCATGTCTGGGCATGCCATCATGGTGTGCATCATTTTAGAAAATTTTATACGGTTGCCTTCTAGTAATTCGTATTCGCCACCAAAACCGTTGCAACTGGTATTACCACTTACTCGGTTGTCGGTACCGCTTAACAATAAAAACGGTTGTTTAGAAACGTTGGCTATCGGTTTACCGTTAAGTTCTACTAATTTCCAAGGCGTGTCTATAAGCATGTTTTCGGGTTGTTGTTTTAAAACGTATTTATCGGCTAAATCGCCAGTTATTTTTTTACCATTTAGGTCTAGATGTGTTAACGTGCCTTCGCCAACAAAATAAGCCTGCGTGTTACCATTGGCTTTTAAAGTTACGGTGTTTCCTGCTGCATTCCAAGAGAATGTTCCGGTTTCGCTAGTTGCATCAACAGGGCGTTCTAGATATTTGGTTTGTTTTGTATACGTTAAATCGTTGTTTAGGATAATTACCGTTTTAATACCCGGGCAATCGGCGCAAGGCGTCGTGCCAACATAGATGCCATTCCAATCTAAACTGGTTTGACTGGTATCGCCAACAGGTGTGTCGGTAGATGTTTCTGAAGTTGATTTACAACTGATAATCGTAATAGCTAGGACTAAAAAGAGTGAAATGTTCTTCATCATAATAGTTTCTGTTTTAAGTTTGTTTAACTGATCTGCAAACCGTTGCTAACCCCTTTTTCATCAGGATTAACAAATACTAATTTGCCGTCGGCGGTTTCGGTCATTAAAATCATACCTTGGCTCTCTACACCTCGTAATGCTCTTGGTGCTAAATTCACTAAAACCGTAACGCGTTTACCGACAACTTCTTCCGGTGTAAAACTTTCGGCAATACCAGAAACGATGGTTCTAACATCCAAGCCGGTATCGACTTTTAAAACCAATAATTTCTTTGCTTTTGGCATTTTTTCAGCTTCTAAAATGGTACCAACACGCATGTCTAATTTGGTGAAATCGTCGAAAGTGATGGTGTCTTTTTGAGGCTCCACAGTTTTATTTGCTGCTTCGTTGGCTTTCTTACTAGCTTCCAATTTATCCAATTGTTGCTGAATGGTTTCATCTTCAATTTTGCTGAATAACAATTCGGCTTTACCTATTTGGTGATTGGCAGGAAGTAAAATATCTTGAGTTGAAATGCTATCCCAAGACATCTCGACTGCGCCTGTCTGTCCGCCAGGCAGGCTCGATGTGACATTCAACATTGTTTTTAGTTTCGCTGAAGTAAACGGTAAAAACGGTTCGCTTAAAGTAGCTAAACCAGCTGCAATTTGCAAAGCAACAAACATGATGGTTTGCGTACGCGCTTCGTCTTCCTTAATGACTTTCCACGGCTCTTCATCGGCCAAATATTTGTTTCCTAAGCGTGCTAAATTCATTAATTCCTGACTCGCTTCGCGGAAGCGGTAACGTTCAATTGAACTAGAAATCACAGCTGGATAAGCTTTTAAAGCCGCTAAAGTTTCTTCGTCTACCGCAGTAAATTCGCTTGGCGTTGGAATTATTCCGTTGTAATATTTGTTAGTCAGTACGACTACTCGGTTAATGAAGTTTCCAAAAATCGCCACCAATTCGTTGTTGTTTCTGGCTTGGAAATCTTTCCAAGTAAAATCGTTATCCTTAGTTTCTGGCGCGTTGGCCGTTAAAGCATAACGCAACACATCCTGCTGATTTGGGAAATCTTGTAAATATTCTGGCAACCAAACCGCCCAGTTTTTAGAGGTTGACAACTTGTTACCTTCTAAATTTAAAAACTCGTTAGCCGGAACGTTTTCTGGTAAAATATACGAACCTTCCGCTTTTAACATGGCTGGAAAAATAATACAGTGAAACACAATATTATCCTTACCAATAAAATGAATCAACTTGGTGTCCTTATCTTTCCAATACGGTTCCCAGTCTTTGCCTACACGAGCCGCCCATTCTTTGGTAGACGAAATGTAACCAATTGGCGCATCGAACCACACGTAAAGCACTTTGCCTTCGCCACCTTCAACCGGAACGGGAATTCCCCAATCCAAATCGCGGGTTACGGCACGCGGACGTAAACCGTCGTCGATCCACGATTTTACCTGACCGTAAACATTCGGTTTCCAGTCTTTTTTATGATCTTTTAAAATCCATTCTTTTAAAAAATCTTCGTGTTTGTCCAACGGTAAAAACCAGTGTTTGGTTTGTTTTAAGGTCGGAGTATTTCCAGTAATAGTGGATTTTGGATTGATAAGATCCGTTGCGTTTAAACTGGTACCACACTTCTCGCACTGGTCGCCATAAGCTTCCTCGTTACCACATTTTGGACAGGTTCCGGTTACAAACCGATCGGCCAAAAACTGATTGGCTTGTTCGTCGTAAAGTTGCTCGGTGGTTTCTTCAATAAATTCGTTTTTATCGTATAAAGTCTTGAAGAATTCTGAAGCTGTTTCGTGATGAATTTTAGCTGAAGTACGCGAATAATTGTCAAAAGATATACCAAAATCTTCAAAAGAGGTTTTAATTATCGCGTTGTATTTATCGACAATATCTTGTGGGGTTACGCCTTCATTTTTCGCTTTAATGGTAATCGGCACACCGTGTTCGTCGCTTCCGCAAATAAACGCTACATCGTTTCCTGTTAAGCGTAAATAACGCGCATAAATATCGGCTGGAACGTAAACGCCAGCTAAATGACCAATATGTATAGGACCGTTTGTGTACGGTAATGCAGCCGTGATGGTATATCGTTGAGACATGTGTATTTTTGTTTTTTGAAGCTACAAAAGTACGGAATTACTTATGCATTTAGAAAAAAAATGTACTTTTACAAAAAGCACTTTTTATGCCTTTAAACCGATTTTTTCTACCCTTATTTTTACTTGTTTTTAGTATTATTGGAGGGCGTGTTAACGCTCAAAACGCAACTGAATCTTTTTTGAATATGACGACTACTACTTACATAAAACCGCCGTACTTAAAAGCTGGCGATACGGTTGCAATTGTGGCGCCTTCAGGTGTTTTAAAGCATAGATACGATGAGGTTAATAAAGCCAAAGCTTTGCTAGAGCGTTGGGGGTTGCATTATGTGGTCGGGCAGCATGTGTTTAGTCAGTATGGACATTTTGCTGGTAGCGACGACGAACGGGCAGCCGATTTTCAATGGGCTTTAGACGACCCCAAAATAAAAGCCATTTGGTGTGCCAGAGGTGGTTATGGTACGGTTCGGATTTTGGACAAGTTGGATTACTCCGCTTTTAAAAAACAACCGAAATGGCTGATTGGCTACTCGGATATTACGGCCTTACACAATCAGATTCACAATTTAGGCTACCAGACCATTCACGGCATGATGTGTACCAGTTTATCGGATAGCGAACAGGATATTGTAGAAACCATAGCAACATTTAAAGCTGCTATTTTTGGAGATGATTTGTCGTATACGCTAGAAGGTTCGCCATATAATAAATCGGGATCGGTAACAGCACCCATTACGGGCGGTAATTTAACTTTACTGCATACCATGCTGGGTTCAAATACGAGTATTGATACAACTGGTTCTATTCTTTTTATTGAAGAAATTGGCGAATACGCTTACCATATCGACCGTATGTTACAGAGTTTAAAGCGCGCTGGGTACTTTAAAAACTGTAAAGGTTTGGTTATTGGTGATATTACCAAAGTGCGCAAAAACACGACCGAATTTGGGCGCACCATCGAAGAAATTATTTTAGATGTGGTTGCCGAATACAATTTTCCTGTAGCGTTTAATATGCCAGCCGGACATGCCAAAGATAATCGCGCTTTAATTTTAGGGCGAACGGTAAAATTAACGGTTGCCAAAGGTGGTTCTACATTGATTTTTGAAGAGTAGTTATTTTAAGTTATTCTAAATTTAAACTACTGTTTGTTAGTTGTTTAAATTGTTTCTAAGCAATGCTGTTCGTACTTTTGCTTAGTAACATTTAATACTTAATATTATGGCAATTCGATTATCTAATAACTGCGACCATTGTGCTAATATGGAGGCAGGTCATACTTGTGCAGTACACCACGTAAAAGTGAATAAAGACTATACCTGTGATTCTTTCGATATGAAACTGGCTTTAAAAGACGATACCAGTTGTGCGACTTGTTTGCGTTTTTCAACAACAAGTTGTCCTAACCCAACAAAGGCGGCACCAGATATGTTGTGTTCACATTGGGGACCTAAAAATATTGCTTAATTTGCATAGACTCTAATATTATTTTTTGAAAAGGACTGCTTAAAGGGCAGTCCTTTTTATTTTGTCTCGAGGTTAAACTTATACGGTTTAATTAAAAAATGTAACTTTAATATTTAGAATATAAAGGTTATGGCAAAGCACAACACGTTAGGACAATTAGGGGAAGATGAAGCCGTAGCTTATTTGATTAAAAAAGGGTATGAAATTTTAGACCGAAACTATCGTTACCAGAAAGCCGAGGTTGATATTTTGGCATTAAAAGCGGATGTTTTGACGGCTGTAGAAGTGAAAACCCGATCGACCACAGAGTTTGGAAACCCACAAGATTTTGTAAAGCCTAAACAAATACAACGGCTAGTTGGCGCTGTTGATGCTTTTATTGGAATTCACGATTTAGATGTCGAGGTTCGCTTTGATATTATTGCAATTGTAAAAACGCCATCAGGTTTTGATATAGAGCATTTAGAAGATGCTTTTTATTATTTTTAGAACTGTTTTAAAAGAAAAACCACGGCGACAAACCGTGGTTTTCATGAAAATAAACAAACAAACTAAATTAATTAGTATAAGAATTTAGTTTTAAGTTTCGCTTTGGCTGTAGAATCTACACCAATAGCCATTAAATAATTATCGAAAGACCCATATTGGGTGTCAATTTCATTAAATCCTTTTTTTAGCCATTCGGCTTTAACGCCCATCAGCGGTCTTAATATGCGTTGGTCCATGCCGTAGTAACGCGCCGCTTTTTTGACCATATCTTCGTTATGCTCGAAACGGAAATAGTTAGATAATAGGTATTCGTTAATTATGGTTTCTTGATCGACACCTAAAGCACGAAGAATAAATGCCGAAGAAAACCCGGTGCGGTCTTTTCCTGCGGTACAATGAAACAATAACGGTGTTTGTACCTCATCTTCGTTTAATAAGTCGGCAAACATTTTCTTGAATTGTTCGGTGCTGCCTACAAATTGAATAGAAGCTTCTTCCATTAATTTGCTACTATCAAAGGTTTCTGGATCGGCTTCTTTAAGTACTTTCATCATTTCTTCCATTTTACCATTTTTACCCATGTCGCCAATTGGCAGGTGTTTCCAATTCACCTGACTAGGATACGTGTCTGGTTTGTCTTCAATTTCTTGATCCGATCTTAAATCTAGGATGGTTTTAATGTTCAGCGTTTTCATATAGGCCAGATCAGCTTCAGATAATTCAGCAATTTCACCAGATCTAAATAACATACCCCATTTGGTTTGTTTGCCATCTGCAGTTTTAATACCGCCCATATCTCTAAAATTATACGCCTTTTCTAAATTGATTTCTCGTTCCGATAGGTATAAGGTATCGGCGCCATTTACGGCAGCAAAGAATAATCGTTTTGTAGGGCTTTCGTTTTTTATCTCTGCCGTATTGTTAGCTTCGTTTAAACTGGCCACTTCGTTCCATTGAATGGCGTTGGCGTTAGCTCCTTTGTAAATAGACCAATTGCCTTTGCTATTAAGTATTAATTGGTAATTGTTGTTATCTAAACGATTTACAAGAATGGTTTCGTTTAAAGTGTATACTGGTTGTTCTGCTTTTTCGTAATCGGCGCAGCTATTAGCTAGAATAGCTGCGGCAATTAAACTGATGGTTTTATGTAAGTTGAATGTCATTGTGTAACGATTTAAAAGATGTTGTAATTAATACCAAGAATACCACGTAATGCATAATATTCTGTTTGTTCTGGTCTGTTGGTGTTGCCTTGGTAGTAACGCAATGGTGCGTTGGTAAGGTTGTTAAGCTCTACGTAAAAACGTAGTTTTGGGTTTAGTTTATACGACGCCGAAAAATCTACGGTAAAGTTTTTGTCGTACCAACGGTAGTTTTCTGGATTACCTTGTACTACAGCTAAAGATTCGCCTTTGTAATTTCCTGCTACACGTGCTGTAAAGCCGTTGCTTTCGTAAAATAAAGCTGAATTAAAGATGTGTTTGGATTGATTCGGGATTTTTTCTGTAGCTGTTGTTACGATAATTTCTCCAGTATTCTCGTCTGTAGTGTACAATGGAACATTCATTTCGGAATCTGCAAAAGTATAGTTGGCTTCAACTCCAAAGTTGCTTAAAAACCCTGGTAAGAAAGTTAAACGTTTAGAAATACCAACTTCAAACCCAGCTAGCCAACCTTCTTCGGAGTTTTTAGGTTCTGTAATTTGAAACAATTCACTATCAATAGTTTCGTAACTACGAGCCGAATAGATTAGGTTTTTTAACGATTTGTAAAACACGCCTCCTGAGAGTAAACCAACATCTTTAAAATAATATTCGCCCATAAAATCGAAGTTATTGGAGTAGGTAGGTTCTAAATAAATATTACCTCTTACTATGGTGCTCGGTACGGTAAGTAAGCTTATTGTTTCGGTCGGATTTAAATCGGAGAAATTGGCTCTTGCGAACGTTTTGGTATACGCTAATTTTAGGTTTAAATGGTCGTTTGGCATGTATTTTACATGTAACATAGGTAGAAAAGAACCAAAGTCGTTAGAGTTTTCTATAGGATTGATTTCCTCACCTTCATCGGAAGTTGATACGCCGTAACCTTTGTATTTTAGATAGGTGTGTTCGTAACGGAAACCACCAATTAACGCCAATTTATCGCCAATTGTAAGATCGCCCATCACATAAGCAGCAGCAACGTCTTCGTTACCTGTGTAGAAAGAGCCTGCAGACGCTGGATTTTCTTTATTGAAATTGATGTGATAGTACATAGGGTTTTCCAAAGTTTCTTGATCGAACAATACAGGTAATTGCGATTTGTTAATCGGATCTAATAATACATTGTCGTAAGGACTATCAATTTCTGTTAAAAAGCCGCCGTTATACGGGAATCCTGTAGTTTCGTAGTCGGTCATGTGTATTGGAGCACCGTAATTTCCTCCTAAATACAAATAGTAACTGTAAGGCGCGCCACGTTCTAATTTCATGGTTTTGTATTTCCCGCCCATTTTAAGTTTAAAATTGTCTGAAGGAATATAGGTAAGGTCTAATTGCCCCACGTAGTCGGTTTCTTTACTGTACGATTTGTAAGCCAATTGGTTGTCTAGTTGCAATTGAGAGTTTTGTACAGGCGAAGCTAGGTACGGCTGAATATTATCGTAATGGTCGCCAGTATAGCCAGCAGGCGCATCGATGTCTAAGAATTTATAACCATCGCTAGTTACATTGTTGTAGGTTACAGGAGTAGAGAAGGTAGCCATTAAATAAGCAGGATCCCCTGTATTTTCAGAATTTGGTAAACGGCGATTGCCCATTTCGGCGTCGTAAGTCGAAGCTCGCCAATCTAAGTTTAATTTTCCATTGGCAAATTTGTGGTTACCACCAATTTCAGAACCGTACATGGTAATACCTGTTATACCATGTCGAACTCTTAAAGACATCTCGCTATCGGTAAAACTGAAGGTGTGTTCTACGGCAGATTCTTCATCTTGAAAATCGGTGTACAATCCTCTAAAGTACACCTTGTTATTAGCGTTTGGAACGTATTCGAACCCAGCGTTAAAACCAGCAGTTGTTCGTTTTCCTAAATAATCGCGTAATTGCAGATTGTTTAAAGAAAAATTATCGTTGTATACAACTTCGTAATTATCTGTTCCCCAGCTTCTGTTCCAATAGGTACCAGATACCATAAAGCCTATTTTTCCGTCAGCCACACGATCACCATACACTAACGAAGCATTTTGTATAGGTTTTTGTGCCTGAAAGTTTTCGCCATAGCCTAAGTTAACGCTTAATGTTTTTTTGCTAGGTGCTGTACGTGTAATAAAGTTTACAGAGCCGCCAATGGCGTCGCCCTCCATATCTGGGGTAATGGCTTTAGAAAGCTGAACAAATTCTATCATTTCCGAAGGAAATATATCTAGCGGTGCAGCACGTGTTCCTCCAGTATTATCCGAAGTACCTTCGGTAGCTGGCATACGGTCGCCATTTATAAGGGTCGAGTTCCAGGCAATCGGGGTACCGCGAACGATAACGTAACGGCCTTCGCCTTGGTCTCTTTCTATAGAAACACCTTGCATACGTTGTACAGCTTCTGCCGCATTACGGTCTGGTAATTTACCAATCACGTCCGAAGCCATAACTTCCATAATGGCCAACGATTGCTTTTTAATGTTAAGCGCTTTTTGCTGTTGCGAACGGTAACCGCCGTTAATAACAATTTCGTTTAGCTTTTCGGAACCTGCAGATAAAACAATTTTACCAACATTAACCTGTTTACTTTTAGGAACGTTAACTTCTAACTCTTGGGTTTCGTAACCTAAATACGAAATAATTAAAGTCTGATTTCCAGCATTAACGTGTGTTAAGGTAAAGTTTCCATTAAAATCGGTTGTAGTTCCGTTGTTTGTGCCTTTTATGCTAATGTTTGCTCCAGGAAGCGGGCCAAGTTCGTCTGTAACAATTCCAATAATCTCAGATTCATCTCCAAGCGGATCAGAAACGGAATAATTAGTTGCTATTAGTGTTGCACTTTGAGTGCCCTGTGCTTTAGTGTATGCACTCGCAAAAAGTACCATAAGGATTGCTAAATAATTTAGTAATCTAAAAGTTGTTTTCATTTTGTTATGATTAATTTTTTGGCAAATATGAAACAGGATTCTCAAGCAGGCGTTTAAGTTTACTGAGAAGGACGTTTTGTACGTGTATCTCGTGTGAGTTAAACAAAATACGACTGTAATTGGTTGATAATGAGTGTTTTATTTTGTTTTAATAAAACCGCGCCAGATTGTTAACAAACTATTAAGTTGCCAAATCGTGTTGTTTTTTATACTCGCTGGGTGTAAATCCGGTAATTTTTTTGAAGTAATTATTGAAGGTAGATTTGGAATTAAATCCGCATTGATATGCTAAATCAACTAAAGAGACATTTTTGTGTTTAGACATTTTAGAGATCACTTCCCGAACGCGAAATTCATTTACAAATTGATAGAAATTTTTATGAAATCGGGTATTCAATACTTGCGTAATATGATGCTTTGGAATACCAGAACGAATGGATAGAATTTGTAAGGTTAATTCGGGTTCTAAATATGGTTTGTTGGTATTAAAATAGCGCTCTAATTGTGTTTGGTAAGCGTTTAAGTCGGTCTCGCTTAAATTAGAGCTGTTGTATTTTTGTGTTTTTTCCTGTGGCGAAGTAGTTGTATGTGGTTCGGCTTTTAATTCCTTGACCTTTACTTTGTAAATGGCAATACATACTACAATGACGAGAATAAAAATGTAAACAATTCTCGTGTCTAAAAATATACCTAAAGGTTCTAGTAATATAAAGAATAAGGGCAACAATACCATGCTTATAAACAGCAATGCAATACTTTTTAAGAGCTTAAATTTTAAGGGGTCTATATTCAATTTATTCTTACGAAGCAGTACTAAACTTAAACCATTGTATGTTGCTATAGACACTAAATCTAAAAAAGCTATTTTGTTGTATAATGGTAACGATAAATTGTTTTTAAGCGGAAACGCATGTAATTGAATAAGCACAAAAACATAAGCGACACTCATAATTATAAATGGTAAAAAGTGAGTGATTATTGTAGAGCGCTTAAGTGTTTTGGTAGTAGAAATGGTTAATAAGTATACAACAGGGCCATACACTAACGAAAAACTAGACGGTAAGGTAAAGTAGTCTGGGTTTGTTAACAGAAAAATTAGTTTTATAGAAAAATGCACCGACATTAGTAACAGTAACATGGTAAGCAGTTTTTCAAACACACCTGTGGTTTTCTGTCTGGTAACCATAATAAGCATTAAGGTAAACAAGGTTTGAAATACAATTATACTTACTAAATATCCCATGATGCGCAATTTTCTTTTCCGCAACAAAAATATTAACAAAGCAAAGTGCTGTTTTTAATACCTGGTTAAATGTAATTTAACTAAATGTTAAGAAAAATATAAAGACTTGGCGGTTTTGTGTTTTGTATAAAAGTTGATTAAGCACTTTACGTTTTTAAGTGTTTATGAAAAATGCTACATTAGTTAATAACACGAAAAATTGCATATTATGAAAATTTCTGTTTTAGATGGATATACTCTTAATCCTGACGATTTAAGTTGGGAGCCCTTAAAAAAGTTAGCATCAGTTGCTATTCACGATCGTACACCAACAGATTCAGCTTCAATTGTAAAAGCTATTGGTGATGCCGAGTTGGTATTAACCAATAAAGTACCTATTGGCAAAACGGTAATAGAGCAGGTGCCCAACTTAAAATACATTGGCGTAACCGCAACAGGTTATAATATTATTGATACCGAAGCTGCAAAAAAACAAGGTATTGTCGTTACCAATGTGCCAGCTTATAGCACGCAGGCTGTGGCACAATTTACCATTGGTTTATTGTTGGAATTATGTCACCATATTGGCGCTCATAACCAAGCGGTTCAAAACGGCCAGTGGACTAGTTGTTCCGATTTTAGTTTTTGGAATTATCCTTTAGTCGAACTCGCTGGAAAAACCATGGGTATTGTGGGGTTTGGACAAATAGGGAAAGCAACAGCAACATTGGCACAGGCTTTTGGAATGCAAGTATTGGTGTACAATCGTACGAAATATCCTGAATTTGAAAATGATGCTTTACACTTTGTATCATTCAAAGAATTATTGCAAACTTCAGATGTGATTAGTTTACACTGTCCGCAGACCCCAGAAACCGAGGGTTTGATACATAGAGACAGTCTGTCGAAAATGAAATCCCACGCGTTTTTAATTAACACCTCTCGTGGTGGTTTGGTAGTTGAATCCGATTTAGCAGAAGCTTTAAATTCGGGTAGCATTGCTGGCGCAGCTGTCGATGTGGTTTCCAAAGAGCCGATAGCTGCTAACAATCCTCTGTTGCAAGCTAAAAATTGCATCATTACGCCGCATATCGCTTGGGCGCCTATTGAAGCGCGGCGCAGATGTATGGAGGTAACAGTGGCTAATGTACAGGCCTTTTTAAATGGCGAGCCGCAACATGTGGTGAGTTAAAACCTTAGATAAAGCAATGGTGTGTTTTTAAATGTAAGATATATGTTGTGTTAATTTTCGAGTTTATCTATCTGTAATTCAGTATTTTGAAATTTTTGTCTATGTTGTGTTCATGTAAATTTCATTGTGAAATTGAAGAATTGTTCAACCTTTGAAGCATCAATTCTTTAATATCATTTCTATGAAAAAAACGTTACTTTTATTATGTTCAATGGTTGCTGGCTTTCAAGTTTCAGTAGCGCAACATAACTATGCTGAGTGGGTGCAATATGTTTCTGGAGAACATACCAATACCAATGTTAATAATGTTATAGCAACACAAGATGCTATTTTTGTAAATGGAGCTTATAATACTTCGGGGAGCTTTGGTAGTGTAGAATTACCTGCATTACCATCAACAAATGCTTTTATTACAAAAACCGATTTAGATGGTAATCCGATTTGGACGGCTACTATGGGCGGAAGTGATTCGGATGCTTTTTTTGATATTCAGTTAGATAAGAATAAAGATATTTTAGCTGTTGGGTGGTCTAGTTCTATGGGAGATATCATCATTAACGATAAAGAGGTTATTGCTGGAAATGGTCCAGAATACACAAGTAGGGGGATTATTGCTAAATTTTCTGGCGAAACAGGAGGGTTATTATGGGTGAAGCATTGGTATGCTTCAGAATATAAAACGGCTAACCCTATTCGTTCTGCAGTAGATGCGGCAGGAAATATTTATGTTTCTGGATATTACGATGGAGCATTTGCCATAGGTGAAACAGAATTTACTTACGATTTTGAATATGGTTATAATTTTTTTCTGCTTAAAATAAATGCCGATGGGAACATAATTTGGAATAAACAAATTGAGGCTGAACAAAACAATACCTACGGTTCGGTACGTTCAATGGGGGTAAATGCAACAGGTTTGTATTTAACTTTCGATTATGCACAGCCTTATGTTTTAGGTGACGAATCGATTCCGTATTCTGGATGGGGTTATATGATGTGCTTGGCAAAGTTTAATACAGGTACGGGTGATGTTGTAGATTTTACAACTTACGGATCTGAAAATGTAAGTCAGGGACAATCTGCTTTAGCTTTAGATGCTAAAGGAAATGTTATAGTTGGTGGACATTTTACACCAGAAAGTAATTTTAATATTCAAGGAACTCTATTAAATGGTTATGGCCTGGTTGATGCTTTTGTAGCAAAATTTAACTCAGATTTAGACTTGGTTTGGGCCAAAGAGATGGGGGGAGATTATAACGATCGAGTATTTAATATTACAACAAATGCATCCAATGCTATTTTTGTAGGAGGAGGTTTCGATAATTATTCTAATTTCAATTTTAACGGAACAGATATTTTAAACGCCCAAAGCCCTAACAGTTTAAGTATGTTTCAACTTCACTTAAATGAGGATGGATCGTTTAACGAAGCCTTTGCTGTAAATGGTATAGATGAAGGTACGATTATATCTAATAATTCCACTCAAATAACTGCTGATGGAGTTATGTATACAGGTGGTCGTTTTGTAGGGAAAACACAATTAATAGAGAATGGCCCAATTGAAGATGCTTTAGATCATACGCGAGGTTTCTTTATGAAATGGGAGAATCAAGCTACTTTAAGTACACAAGATGTTAACGATAACATACAAACTCAAATTTTTCCTAATCCATTTTCAAACGAGATTCATATTAATATTGCAAAAAGTGAGCCTTTGCAAGTATCGCTATATACAGTAACGGGACAACAAGTTTATGTTAATACCAATTTTACTGGACGCACTATTTCAACAACTAATATGCAGCCTGGGGTTTACTTTTTAAAAATAGAGAAACAAGGATATGCTAAAACCGTTAAGTTGATTAAAAAATAACCAGTATCTTTTAAAAATAATTTAATTTAGGGCTGATAGTAGATTATCAGCTCTTTTTTTGTCTATGAAAGCAATTCAATATCTTTTAATTTTTCTTTGCTTTGGTCGAATAATCGGACAACAGATTGACTCTACCCAACAAATTAAATTAAAAATTGAAGCACTGTCTGACGAAGATAACATTATGGCTATTAATAGGCTTATTAATAGTAATACATTTCTAGATCCAGAATATGCTTACGCCGTGCTTAATGAAAACTTGCAAAAGGCAAAAGAAGACAATTTAATGAAGGAGTATGCAGATTCGTATATTTCTTTAGGGAACTTTTGGTATACTAAAGGCAATTTGGCTAAAGCATTCGAAAGCTATTTGAAAGCTGAAGCAATTAGTAACTCTATAAATGATAATCGGTTAGTGGGGATTTCGGTAATGAACAGATCGCACATAACCGAAAATCTAAATGAAAAAATAGAACTTTTAGAGCGAGCTATTAAAATGTTAGGTTTGGTAAAAGATACTGTAAACTTAGCAAAAGCTCATTTAAATTTGGGTAATACATTTAGTACAGGTGTTTTAGATAAAGCTTTAAATAATGGTGGTGTTAAGCAAGCACAAGTGCAAAGGCAAAAGGCATTTAAACAGTACGCTATTGCTGAAGATTTGAATTCCACCCTTAAAAACCCTGAAATTGCAGCTTCTGTGTATGTGCATAGGGCAGAATGGTACAAATACGATGAGCAATATGTTAAAGCTCGCGAGGCTTTTATGAACGCCGAATCATCGTTTGAAGAAGCTGGGCGGATTAAGGGTAAAGTGTATGTGATGTTACAATTGGCAGAAATAGCCCTTGATGAGGAAAACTGGGAAGAGGTGCTTAACATGTTGGAACAAGCAGAACATCTAGCAAACTCTTTAGATTATCGCGATTATTTGTCTCAAATTTATAATCTGTATTTTAATTATTATAAACAGCGAGAGCAATACAGCGAGGCTTTAGATTATTTTCAACGTTACCATGCCGAAAGCCAGAAATTAAGCGATTTAAATAGTAAAGATAAAATACATGGTATAAATTTAGAGCATCGGTTGGAAGATAAGCAACGCTTGTTGGATGAGTCTCAACAACAAAAAAACTTATATCGTATAATTGTAATTATAGCTTTGGTGTTTATTGCTTGTATCGTAGGAATTTCTCATCTTACAATTCAAAATAAAAAAAGAAAAATAGAGAGTATTGCTCAAAAAAAGCAGGTAAGTGATATCAAAATAAAAAATCAAGAATTACAGGAAGCTTTAATGAAAGAAAAGTTAAAATTTAATCAAGAGCATCTCATATCGTTTGCTAATCAGGTGCATCAGATAGATGAATTTTTAGAAACTTTAAAAACGCAAGTCAAGCAAACTCAAGTTACTACCAAAGCAGATGTTAATGCTTTAAAATTGTCATTTTCAGAAATAATAAACGACCAAAATTATATTAAACAATTACAGTCGTTATCTAAAGAAATTAATCAAGATTTTTTAATACAGCTACGCAAGCAATATAAGAAATTGACTAAGAAAGATGAGCAACTTTTATTGTACTTAGTTTTAGAAATGAGTTCTAAAGAAATTGCAGGAGTATTAAAAATTTCTACCGAAAGCGTGCATACTAAACGTTATCGATTACGTAAAAAGTTGAAGCTGAATGCAGATGAATCTTTTATAGATTTTTATAAGCGTATAGTGGCTCAATTATAACAGTGGTTTACAATTTTTTACCCCTTAACTGGGTTAAGATCCAGGCCTTCTAATGCTTTTAACCAATTAGGACCATCTATATTGGTATTTACAGTTTCTAAAAGATAGCGCTCTCGCTTTACTTTATAGCTGTAACCCTTCAATAGCTTTTGTTCGGTATCCATAATGTATCCCAAATCCAAATGCTTGTCGGCATAAACTCGATAGGTGACGTGCTCATCGACTGAAAACGGATGATTGTAAATAAGGGTTCTTACTTCTTCGGCAATATTATCCATTGTAATTAAAATTAAGTCTTTACTTAGAGTCATATTTTACTTTTTAAAATCAACAATATAAAATTATAACCATTATTAAGATGAAACGTTTTTATAGATTTAATAGTTTAATTATCATTTTAAGTTTGATGTTTTCTGTAGTTGTACATGCCCAAGAAGATACAGCTCCGTCAACAGGACCAACAGCCGAAGATTTAGCAAAACAATTAGCTAATCCTGTAGCGAATTTGATAAGTGTTCCACTTCAAAACAATTTCGATTTTAATACAGGTCCAAATGAAGGATTTCGGTATAATTTAAATGTTCAGCCTGTTTTGCCATTTAGTTTAAACGATGATTGGAATCTGATAAGCAGAACCATAGTGCCTATTATTTCGCAGAAAGATGTTTTGTACGATGGCGATAGTGCAGGAGGTCTGGGCGATATTGTACAGAGTTTTTTCTTCTCGCCTAAAGAACCTACAAAAAGCGGTCTGGTTTGGGGTGTAGGCCCCGTATTGCTGTTAGATACCGCGTCTGAAAATACTTTAGGGGCGAACACTTGGGCAGCGGGACCTAATGCCGTATTTTTAAAATTAAGCGGGGCTTATACTTACGGGGCTTTGGTAAATCACATGTGGTCTTATGCTGGTAGCGGTAACGATATTAGTGCCTCTTTTGTGCAGCCTTTTGTAACTTATGCGAAACCTAATGGAGTATCGTATACTTTGGCTTCAGAAAACACACAAAGTTGGCTTAACGATATTTTTGGAGGTTTTGTTGGAGTGTATTTTGCTAAGGTTATGCATTTTGGATCTCAAACGGTTCAATTAGGTGGCGGGCCAAAAGTGTATTATGGGAATAATCCCTTAAATCCTGATTTTGGTTTTCGTGTAAATGTCATCTTTTTATTTCCGAAATAATATTTACAAAATATACTCTTGTTAAAATTGTGTAGTGTTTTTTGTTAAGCATGTTAAGTTTAGCATATTGGTCTGTTTTCAGTATTTAGTTTTATACTTTTATAATTTTAAATGAGAATATCGTAGGCTAATGTACAACAGATCACTATTTACTTTACTTGCATTTTTTATAAGCTTATATGCCCTTGCGCAACATCAAGAAGTTACAATATCTGGTGTGGTATTAGAGCAGGATACCAACATGCCTGTGCCTTATGCGACTGTAGTTTTGCTAGATTCGAATACCGATAAGCCTTTAACAGGCACGACAACTAACGAAGAAGGTAAGTTTACCATTCAGGTTAATGAAACATCAAAAGGAGGGTATTTGCAAATTAGTTTTATGGGATTCAAAACCTTAACGTTAAAAACTTTGGATACCAGTACAGATTCCGATTTAGGTACCTTGTTTTTAGAGCAAGACGCCCAAGCTTTAGACGAAGTGGTGGTACGTGCCGAGGTGTCTAGCACCCAATTTAAATTAGATCGAAAAGTATTTAACGTGGGGCAAGATATTGCGAGTACCGGGGCAAGTGCCCTAGAAGTGTTGAATAATGTGCCATCGGTTAATGTGAATATTGAAGGACAAGTAAGCTTAAGAGGAAACAGTGGCGTGCAAATTCTAATTGACGGAAAGCCTTCGGTCTTGGCAGACGAAAGTAGCAACGCCTTAGGAACCATAACCGCCGATATGATAGAGCGTATAGAAGTGATTACCAATCCGTCGGCTAAATATGATGCTGAAGGAACCGCCGGTATTTTAAACATCATCTTAAAAAAGGAAGAAAAAAAGGGACTGAACGGTTCCATTTCTTTAAATACAGGAATTCCAGACAACCATAGTTTGGGAGTGAGTTTAAACAGACGAACCGAAAAATTTAATCTGTTCACCCAATTTGGTGGCGGTTATCGGTCTTTACCCCGAGACAACACGACCGAAAACACCGATTTCGAAACCCAATCCAGTGTGTTTAGCGAAGGCACAGAATACAGAAACGAAACGTTTTTTAATATCACTCTTGGGACCGATTATCATATAAACGATTTAAATGTGTTGACCCTTTCGGGGAATTTTGCTTACGAAATAGAAGATCAACCGTCACGCACCGATTTTAGCTCCTATCAAAATTCTGTTTTAGAGTCTACATGGTATCGCGAAGAAACCACAGATGCTACAAACCCAAAGTGGCAATACGAACTCAACTACAAAAAAGAATTCAAAAATAACGAAGAGCACACGTTGTTGTTCAGTGCATTAGGTAGCTTTTTTGGAAAAGAACAAGAATCGGAATTCGACAATACAACCACTTTTGGTGATATTGTTAATGTCGATCAGCAAACCGAAACAGCTTTCCAGCAAGCCGACTACACCTTTAAATTAGACTATACCAACCCAATTTCTGATATTGTAACGCTAGAAGCAGGTCTGCAATATGTTATCAACGATGTAGGTAACGATTATGAAGTTCGCGAATTCGAATCTGGTGAATGGGTGATAAACCCAGATCTAACCAACGATTTTGAATACAACCAAAAGGTATTTGGTGTGTACGGAACCGGTGCTTACGAAAAGGATAAATGGGGATTAAAACTGGGCCTACGTATTGAAGACACCAACCTGCATACCGTGTTAACCAATACCAATGAAAACAACCATCAGGCCTATACCGATTTTTTCCCAACCCTACACAGTTCTTATAAATTCAACGACGATTTTTCGGTTCAAGCAGGATATTCTAAACGTATTTACAGACCGCGATTATGGGATTTAAATCCGTTCTTCAACTTTAGAAACAACTACAACATTAGTGTTGGTAATCCCGATTTGCAGCCAGAATATTCAAATTCTTATGAAGTAACAGGTATTTTTAAGTTTGGAAAAGCCACTTTAAACACCAGTGTTTTTTACCTGTACACTACCGATGTGGTTGAGCGGGTATCGACATTCCAAGACAATGTTACTATCACCACACCAATCAATGTTGGGACAAATGGTGCGGTAGGTTTTGAGCTTAACGGAAAATATTCGCCTTTAGATTGGTTGACTTTTAATGGTGATTTTAACTTCAATTATTTTGAACGCGAAGGCAGTTTTGAATCCCAATCGTTCGATTTTAATGGAAACCGATGGAATGGTCGTTTAACAACCAAAGTAGGTTTACCGGCCGATTTCGATTTGGAAATGACCGGTCAATACGAATCCGATTATAAAACGGTACAAGGTGAATCCGAAGGATTTGCGTTTATGGATTTGGGCGTGCGCAAAAAAATACTAAAAGGTAAAGTGGTAGTAAATCTAGCTGTTAACGATGTTTTCGAATCTAGAATTTATACGTCCATCATTAACAATACTACCAATTTTAATTACAACCGAAGTATGCGTGGTCGCTTCTTTACATTAGGTTTTAGTTATGGGTTTGGAAAAGGCGAAGCCATGACGTATTCTGGCCGCAGACGTTAAATACCTGTTAATAGTGTGTAGAATACTAAAGCAGACTTCTAAATTAGTGGTTAATCACTTAATTTATTTGAAGTATGAAACATGTTTTTTATTTAGTAGGCATAAGTATTTTTAGTTTACAATTACAAGCGCAATCCAAAAATTATATCGATCAGCCGTATATCGAGACCGAAGTAAGTGTAGATACGCTGGTTGTGCCAGATAAAATTCACTTAAAAATAATTTTAAACGAAGAGGATAGCAAAAACAAGAAATCGACTGAAGCTTTAGAACGCGATATGTATAAGGTTTTAAAATCGTTGGATATAGACACAAAAAAAGACTTAACCCTGTTAGATGCTAGCAGCGATTTTAAAAGTTACTTTTTAAGCGGACAAAAAGTTTTGAAGTCTAAAGTATATGCTGTAATTGTACACGATGCTGTAACTACTGGAAAAGTTATGGCAGGTTTGGAACGCGAAGGTATATCGAATGTGTCTATCACTAAAACCGAATACTCAAAATCCGAACAATTGTTTCAAGCTTTAAGAGCTAAGGCTATTGTGCAGGCTAAAACCAATGCCGAAAATATGGTTGCGCCATTACAGCAAACAGTGGGTAAAGCCATTCATATTTCAGATTACAATGCAATTTCTGGTAATTTGTATGGTAAAGTATCTGGTATTCAAATTAGAGGTGTTGCAAGTATGTCCGATAATTATGAAAGCGCACCCATAGAGGTCGATTTCGAAAAGCTGAATTTTTCCGTTCGCGTTGGTGTAAAGTTCTTGATGAATTAGAAGTTCAGATTTAGTAATATTATACAGTATGAAATCTATTTTTTTTCTTTTAGCGGGGCTTTTAACTCTGCTGTCTTGTAAACAACAGGCTACTAATGCTGCCGTAAATAATCAAGAATCTGAAGTGTTTTCTCAACAGAAGAAATCAGATTTAATGCTTCTGGGATGTTATACATACAATAATGCAGGAGATCGAGTGCGGATGGAAATTACAGAAGCAGGAACCTTAGTGAAAGGTACATTGGCTGTTCGCTACAACGAAAAAGACGCCAATACAGGATCTTTTATTGGGCAAGTTTATGGCGATACTTTAGTTATAGATTATACATTCCAGTCGGAAGGACTTAACAGTACAAGACAAATGGCGTATTTGGTTTTAGATAATAAGCTACTTGAAGGCTACGGCGAATTAAATGCCGAAGGGACTGCCTTTAAAGATTTAGGAGCGCTTAAATTTCTTTCGGAAAAGCCCCTAGTTAAGACCGATTGTAACGATAATATGTCTCAGTAATTACTACTGATGTTGTAAGTCTAAAAACGACATAAGTTCTTCAACATCATCTGGTTTGGCTACAATTTTTTTGCTTGCATCTAAAACAAAAAACGATGGAGTTCCCGTTACGCCATACATTGTGCTAATAGGGTTGTCCCAATGGCCTTCGCCGTAAATATGTGTGAAATCCGGATAATTTTTAATGGTTTGTTGCCAATGTGTGGGCTCGTCTTCCAAACCAATAGCAATTACTTTTGTTTTAGGCTTATGGCTTAGGTATTGTTTTAGTACAGGTAGTTCCTCTAAACAATGCGAGCAGGTGCTGCTCCAAAATGTTACGATATAAAATGTATTGCCAGACAATTGGTCTAAACTTTTAGTGCCTTCTGGTGTTGGCCAACTAAAATTAGGCGCTGTTACGCCAATAGCCGTATTTTTAAACGCTTGTATCTCATCTAAAAAATCCTTGTCGGTTTCAGGATCTAAAAGCTGAAGTAAGTAGGTTGAAGAGATATAGTTGGCAACAACATTGTTTTGTTGGTCTTTAAACTGAGACCACAGTATTTCTAAAATAGTTTTTTGTAAAGCTGTTTCATTTTGTAACTGCTCAACAACACGATCTATGTTGTTTTTATACGACGCGTTAGGTTGGTCTTTATCTACAAAAATAAAGACGTAGTTAAGTGCTGCATCTAATAAGGCATTGGAGTTTTTAAGGACAGGATCGCTAAAATCGATCGCGTCGAAATAATGTGTTTTATAGTTGTTGAAATACGTCGCGGCATCCTCGTAATTGTTTGGTGTGTATGGTTTTTCTGAAACTATAAAATGGTGAGCTAAAGTTCCTTTAGATTTACTTTCAAATTGATTTTGAGTGGTTTTTAATGCGGTGATGTAATTTAAATAGTCTGATGGATTAGGGTTCGCATTGCTGTAAAACGAGTTTATAGCTGTTTTGGTTTTCTGCATTTCGCCCCGATATTGGGTAAGCAAAAGATTTTCATCTGAATTTAAAAACTTAACCCCTTCATCTTGATTGAAGGTAAATTGAATGTCTTCGTTGTTGTAAATGAAATCGAAATTGTATTCGTTTTGAGGCAAAGCGTATACAATGCGATACATGCCTGATTTTGCATCTGGCGGCAATGTGAGCTCGAACACTCCATTTTCTATATTCGCATGATTGATATATACCGAATTTGTAATTTCAATTTTATATAAAATGGCAGCTTTAAAATCTTCTGCAGGAGAAAAACTTCCAGAAAGCTGATGTTGTGCTACGGCGAATAACGGGAGTAGGCAACAAATAAAAATTAATTTTTTCATCTCTATTTATGAGGTAATGGGTTGTAGGGCCATTACGGCTTGTTTAACGGTTTTAATGTGGTCGAAAGTCAATAATAAGCGCAATCCGGCACGGGTGTCTTTTTCTTTCATTTTACAGGCTTTAGGATTGGCTTGCACGTATTGTAATACTTTGGTAAAGCCTGGACTTTGGTAAAACGAACTTTGTTGGTCGCTTATAAAATAACCAACCATTTTACCGTGTTTCATTACTACTTTTTCGAGGCCAATTTTGGCAGCCATCCATTTTATTCGAACACTATTTAATAAATCTATTACTTGAGTTGGCATGTCTCCAAAACGATCTATAAGTTCTTTCTCGAAGTTGAGTAATTCGCTTTCGTTTTTAAGATTGTTTAATTGGGTGTATAGATTAAGACGCTCGGTAATGTTATTAATGTAATCGTCTGGAAACAGTAATTCAAAATCGGTGTCTATAGTAATATCCTTAACGTATTCTTTTGGCTTTTTATCGTCTTGATAAAGGTCTTTAAATTCGTTTTCTTTTAATTCTTCTATGGCTTCATTTAGAATTTTCTGATAGGTATCGAAACCAATATCGTTTATAAACCCGCTTTGTTCTCCCCCCAGAAGATCGCCTGCACCACGAATTTCCAAATCTTTCATAGCAATGTTAAATCCGCTACCAAGCTCTGTAAATTGTTCTAGCGCCGTAATACGTTTTCGGGCATCGGCAGTCATGGCAGAATATTCTGGCGTGATAAAATAACAGAAGGCCTTTTTATTGCTTCTACCTACACGACCGCGCATTTGATGCAAATCACTCAAGCCAAAATTATTAGCGTTGTTTATAAAAATAGTATTGGCATTCGGTACATCTAGTCCACTTTCTACTATGGTGGTACTTACCAGAACATCAAATTCACCATTCATAAAAGCGAGCATAAGTTGTTCTAGTTTTTTGCCATCCATTTGGCCGTGGCCAACACCCACTTTGGCATCGGGAACCAAACGCTGTATTAAACCGGCAACTTCCTTAATATTTTCGATACGGTTATGAATAAAATATATTTGTCCACCACGCTGAATTTCGTAACTCACTGCGTCGCGAATGGTTTCTTCATCAAAGCGTACCACATGACTTTCGATAGGGTAGCGGTTAGGTGGCGGTGTGGTAATAACAGATAAATCGCGTGCTGCCATTAAACTAAATTGTAACGTTCTTGGTATAGGCGTGGCGGTAAGTGTTAGCACGTCTACATTGTCTTTAAGGGTTTTTAGTTTTTCTTTTACAGCTACACCAAACTTTTGTTCTTCGTCTACAATTAAAAGGCCTAAATCTTTAAAAACAACACTTTTGTTAACCAATTGGTGGGTGCCAATAATAATGTCTACCTGTCCGTTTTCGAGTTGCTCTAAAGTTTCTCGTTTTTCTTTGGCTGTTCTAAATCGGTTTACATAATCTACAGTTACCGGAAAATCTTTTAAGCGTTCGCTAAATGTTTTAAAATGCTGATAAGCCAATATGGTGGTAGGCACTAAAACGGCCACCTGTTTACCATTATCTACGGCTTTAAATGCGGCACGAATAGCGACTTCGGTTTTACCAAAGCCAACGTCTCCACAAACTAAGCGGTCCATTGGGCGTTCGCTTTCCATATCGTTTTTAATATCGGCTGTCGCTGTGCTTTGGTCGGGAGTATCTTCGTAAATAAAAGACGATTCTAGTTCCAGTTGCAAATGGCTGTCGGGATAGTATTGGTAACCTTTTTCCAGTTTACGTTTGGCGTAGAGTTTAATTAAATTGAAAGCAATTTCCTTAACTCGGGTTTTGGTTTTTTGCTTTAAGGTTTTCCAGGCATTGCTTCCTAGTTTATGAATTTTAGGAGGTTTACCATCCTTACCGTTAAATTTCGTGATTTTATGTAAGGCGTGAATACTTAAATATAAGATATCGCGTTCGCCGTAAATAAGCTTTATGGCTTCTTGTTTTTTACCTTCAACATCTATTTTTTGAAGTCCACCAAAACGGCCAACGCCATGGTCGATGTGTGTTACGTAATCGCCAATTTCTAGGGTGGTAAGCTCTTTTAAGGTAATGGCCTGCTTTTTGGCATAACCGTTTTTAAGACTAAATTTATGATAGCGCTCAAAGATTTGATGGTCGGTATAACACAGCACTTTATTATCGTGGTCTATAAAACCTTGATGTAACGAAAGTACGAGTGTTTTGTAAGCTACACCTTGTTCTGTATCTTCAAAAATATCGTGAAAGCGTTTGGCTTGCTGTTCGCTGGCACACGTTATATAATTGGTAAAACCTTTGTTATGATTGCTGTTTAAATCGTCTATCAACAAATTAAATTGTTTGTTAAAAGCGGGTTGGGGTGTAGTGTTAAACACAATAGCGGTATCGTTGGCATTGTTAAAGTAGTACCCGCTACCAAACTCAACAACCGTAAGTTTTAAGAGTTGTTTTTTTAAGCTTTCGGCATTGCAAAACAATTCGTTTGGGGTGTTGTGTTTGATGTCTTTAGAGAGCTTCTCGAAGGCTTCTTCGGCTTTAGCAAAAAGAGCGTCAGTACCTGAAAATAAAAGTTGTGAGTTTTTTGAAAACACTATGGTTTTAGACGAAATATATTGCAGGAAACTTTCTCGGACTTCGTCTAAAAATTTGTTTTCGACATTGGGGATTATATTGATTTTTTTGATTTGTTCTGTCGAGAGCTGTGTTTCTACGTCAAAGGTTCTAATGCTGTCTACCTCGTCGCCAAAAAATTCGATACGGTAAGGTTCGTCGTGCGAAAACGAAAACACGTCTACAATACCGCCACGGACAGAAAATTCGCCCGGTTCGGTAACAAAATCTACACGTTTAAATTTATATTCAAAAAGAACTTCGTTTACAAAATCAATTGATAAGCTATCGCTAACTGCAATTTTAAGGGTGTTGCGTTCCAGTTCTTTTTTGGTGACTACTTTTTCGAATAAGGCATCGGTATAGGTGACAATTATGGCCGGCTTTTTACGCGAATTAATACGGTTTAAAACTTCGGCTCTTAGCAATACATTGGCATTGTCGGTCTCTTCGATTTGGTAAGGTCTTCTGTAACTTCCCGGATAAAAAAGAACGTCTCTATCGTTTATAAGTTGCTCGAGATCGTTAAGGTAATAAGCGGCTTCTTCTTTATCGTTAAAAATAAGAAGGAACGGTTTTTCTGCTTGTTTAAAAATATTGGCAATAACAAACGAGAATGACGATCCAACTAGGCCTTTTAAAAGTGTTTTACTTTCGTTTTCGGCAATGGCAAGTTGCAAATTTTGCGTTTGCAAAGTTTGTGCAAAAGTTTGCAAGAGGTTGTTTTTACTCAAAGCAATATAATTTGTGCAAATATAAGGTTAATGTTTTTTATGTACTTTGTTTTAAAGCCTTCTAATTTAAGCGTTATGCGATAAAAGCTTGTACGAACGATTACAAAAAAAGCAAAGTTTCGTTATAAAACGATAGAAGTTTAATTATCTTTGCACGATTAAAAAACCAAAATATATGTCATTTTCAGATTTATTTGATAGTGGATTTAAAAAACGTAACGAAGATCATTTTGCCGCCATTGTACGTGTAGCTATGGACGATGGTATTATCTCTGATGATGAAAAAGCGTTTTTAGACCGATTAGCTAGAAACTTGCACATAAACGAGCACGATTACGAGCTAATTTTAAAGGATTATAAATCGCATCCTATTAACCCACCAACCTTGTACATTAACCGTTTAGAGCGTTTATACGACTTGGCGCGTATGGTGTATGTAGACCATATTAAAGGTGATAACGAAGAAATCTTATTGCGTAAAATAGGAATAGGATTAGGTTTTTCGCCAGAAAACGTAAAGTACGTAGTCGATAAAGCTTTAACTTTAGTATCTAACGGTGTAGATTTAGATACATTTATAGAAGAAATAAAAATGATGAACCGCTAGGTTTGTCCTCTATTATTAGATATTAAAAAAGCGACCCAAAAGGTCGCTTTTTTTTACACTTAAAAATTATTTATTTGGCATTGCGCATAAATTCTTCGGCTTTTTCAACCATGTGTTTACTGCCACAAATAAACGGTACACGTTCGTGTAGCTCGGTAGGTTGAATGTCTAAAATACGCTGAAAACCATCGCTAGCCTTACCGTTGGCTTGTTCTGCTAAAAAAGCCATTGGGTTGCATTCGTATAATAATCGTAGTTTTCCTTTTTCGTTTTTAGAACTTTTTGGGTATAAATAAATACCACCTTTAATCATGTTTCTGTGAAAGTCTGATACTAACGAGCCAATATATCGCGAAGTATATGGGCGGTCGCCTTCTTCCATCTGGCAATATTTTATGTAATCTTTAATGCCTTGTGGAAAATGAATGTAATTACCTTCGTTACAAGAATAAATTCGGCCATCTAACGGAAAGCTCATGTCTGGATGCGACAGGTAAAAGGTGCCTATCGCTGGGTTTAGGGTAAATCCGTTAACACCCGCTCCTGTGGTATACACCAACATGGTAGAGGTACCATAAACAACATAGCCAGCGGCTACTTGCTGATTCCCTTTTTGTAAAAAATCATCAATGGTTACAGGGCTTCCTACGGGGGTAACACGGCGGTATACCGAAAAAATAGTCCCTACAGATACATTAACATCAATATTAGAAGAGCCATCTAATGGATCTATTAAAACAACATATTTGTTGCCGTTATTGGAGTCTTGACTGTTAATGCTAATAAAATCGTCTTCTTCTTCGCTGGCAATACCACAAACAATATTTCTATTGGTTAAGGTCTGTATAAATTTGTCGTTGGCGTAAACGTCTAATTTTTGTTGGTCTTCGCCTTGAATGTTCACTTCTCCAGCAGCACCAATAATATCTACTAATCCTGCTTTGTTTACTTCGTGGTTTACTACTTTAGCTGCTAATCGTATAGAGTTTATTAATCTGGATAATTCTCCCGAAGAGTATCTAAAGGCAGCTTGGTTTTCGATGATAAACTCACCGAGGGTTTTGTTTTTTTGACTCATTAATTGTGATGTTGGTTGGTACAAATATCGTGTTTTTTACGAAACTACAACGTTTGAAATGCAATTAAAATCCACTCAATTTTCTATATCTTTGCAGGCACAAAACAAGATTATGGATTTTAAAATTAGAGCGGCAAAAAAAGAAGATATCTCAGGAATTCTTCAATTGATTAACGAATTGGCAATTTTTGAAAACGAACCCGATGCGGTAGAAGTAACTGCTAGCGATTTAGAACGCGATGGTTTTGGAGATGCGCCGCTTTTTATCTGTTTTGTTGCCGAGGTAGCTGCTGGTATAAAAGGCATTGCTTTGGTGTACAATAGATATTCTACTTGGAAAGGCCCAATCATTCATTTAGAAGATTTAATTGTAAATGAAGCGTATCGCGGCACAGGTATTGGCTCGGCTTTGTTAGACGAAGTTGTTAAATACGGCCATAGTCGTGGCGCTAAGCGCATTAATTGGGAAGTTTTAGATTGGAACGAAAGTGCTATTTCGTTTTACGAAAGCAAAGGAGCACGCGTGTTGCGAGATTGGGATGTTGTGCATCTGGACGAGCAAGCCATTCGGGCCTACGTAGATAAACTATAATATGAAGGTTTTTAAATTTGGTGGTGCTTCTGTTAAAGATGCTCAAGCTGTAAAAAACCTTGGCACTATTGTAAAGCATTATGGAAGTAACGATACTTTAATTGTAGTATCGGCTATGGGTAAAACTACGAATGCTTTAGAGGCGGTAGTAAACCAGTATGCAAACGGTGGTCAAGGGCTACAAGCGGCCTTACAAGTTGTAAAACAGTATCATAAACAAATTATTTTGGAGTTGTTTTTAAGCGAGGCGCATCCTGCAATGCTTCAATTTGAAACTACTTATAAAGCACTGCTTCAATTTTTAGAAACAAATACCAACACCAATTACGATTTTAGTTACGACCAAATTATTCATTATGGCGAATTGTTTTCGACCCAAATTATTGGTCATTTTCTCAATCAAATAGATCTCGAAGTAAGTTGGTTAGATGCCCGAAATTATATTAAAACCAATGCAAATTATCGTCGCGCTTTAGTAGATATGCAGGTTACAGAGCGCCTTATTTTGCCCTTAGCGGAAACTGGCAAGCTTATGGTAACACAAGGCTTTATAGCCAGTAATGCTGAAGGGTTTACTACAACTTTAGGGCGCGAAGGCAGCGATTATACTGCAGCCATTTTTGGCGCATGCTTGCAGGCCGAAAGTGTTACTATTTGGAAAGATGTGCCCGGGGTATTAAATGCCGATCCGCGATATTTTGAAGCGCCAGAGTTATTAGAGCGCATGTCGTATAACGAGGCCATAGAGCTGGCATTTTATGGCGCTTCGGTAATGCACCCAAAAACCTTACAACCCTTGCAGCAAAAGGCTATTCCGTTGCATGTAAAGTCGTTTTTAAATCCAGATGGTGTGGGTACTGTAGTCCATACACAAGCTGGTATTCATCCGCAAGTGCCTTGTTATATTGTAAAGAAAAACCAGATGTTAATACAGTTGTCATCTTTAGATTTTTCATACATTGTAGAGGAAAATATTAGCGACATTTTTAGACTATTGCATCATTTTAAAATGAAAGTTGATGTCATTCAGAATTCAGCCATCACATTTTCGGTTTGTGTAGACGATCTTTACAATACATTACAAGACGTGGTAGCACATTTGCAACAGAAGTTTAAAGTGCAATACACCACCAATGTGGCGCTTTATACAGTGAGGCATTACAATACCCAAGCCATTGCTTTAATAGAAAGCAACAAAACCATTTTATTAAAACAACGGTCGCAAGACACATTACAAATAGTAACTCAATAAACAATTTACTACATTTGCTATCATGGCAAAACACGACAAAAAAGTATTAGTAACAGCAAGTGAAGTGGCCCAAGCTATTAATTTAGAGAAATATGGATTTCTGGGTACTTTTATGGGGTGGAGCTTAATGAAGCTTTTAAGGATATCTAAATTAAATACCTTTTATCAAGAGAACAATCATTTAGAGGGTATTGCTTTTCTAGATCGTATTTTAGATGAATTCGATATTAAATTCGAAATTCCAGAGGAAGACTTAAAACGTTTGCCAAAAGATGGCGCTTACATTACGGTGTCTAATCATCCTTTAGGTGGTATTGATGGTATTTTATTGCTAAAATTAATGTTAGAGCAGCGCGCCGATTTTAAAATTATAGCTAATTTTTTATTGCATCGCGTAGCACCATTAAAACCTTACATTATGCCTGTAAATCCTTTCGAGGATCGCAAGGATGTAAAATCTAGCGTCGCAGGGTTTAAAAATGCATTGTTGCATTTAAAAGAAGGGCATCCGTTAGGTGTATTTCCTGCGGGCGAGGTTTCGACATATCGTGAAGGAAAATTAGTGGTAGACAAACCTTGGGAAGCAGCAGCGTTAAAATTGGTAAAACGTGCCGAAGTACCTGTGGTACCTATTTATTTTCACGCCAAAAACAGTAAATTGTTTTACAGATTGTCTCAGCTTAACGACACTTTGCGAACAGCTAAATTACCGTCGGAAATGCTTACGCAAAAGCGTCGTGTTATAAAAGTGCGTATAGGAAAACCCATACCGGTAGCCGATCAGAAAGAGTATGCGACTTTGCATGAATACTCGGAGTTTTTAAGGCGAAAAACCTATATGTTGGCCAATGTTTTTGAAGACAAATCTAAAATATTAAATAGCTTATCGTCTACTTTAAAAACCACTAAATTACCGAAACGTATTGTTACACCTGTCGATACCATTTTGATGAACGAAGAGGTTGAACAGTTACGTGCTGCCGATTGCAGGTTATTGCAAAGTAAAAATTACGAAGTCTTTTTGGCTACAACAGATCAAATACCAAATGTACTGCGCGAGATAGGACGTTTACGGGAAATTACTTTTAGAGCTGTAGGCGAAGGGACTAATGAATCGATCGATTTAGATAAATTTGACACCTATTATCATCACATGTTTTTATGGGACGACGATCAAAAAGTAATCGCTGGAGCATACCGTATGGGGTTAGGCGCGCAGATTTATAAAAAATACGGAATAGACGGATTTTATCTTCAAGATTTATTTCGTTTCGAGCCAGAATTGCATAAAATGATGAGCGAATCTATAGAAATGGGACGCGCGTTTATTGTAAAGGAATTTCAGCTCAAGCCTATGCCATTATTTTTATTGTGGCGTGGCATCGTACATACCACACTGCGTTATCCAGAACATAAATATTTAATTGGTGGCGTAAGTATTAGCAATCAGTTTTCTAATTTTTCGAAATCCTTAATGATTGAGTTTATGAAATCACATTATTACGATCCTTACGTGGCGCAATATGTACACCCAAAAAAGGAATTTAAAGTGAAGCTGAAGGATGCCGATAAAGATTTTGTTTTTGATGCTACCGAAGCCGATTTAAATAAGTTCGATAAGATTATTGATGAGGTAGAACCTGGGAATTTAAGATTGCCTGTATTGCTTAAAAAATACATTAAACAAAATGCCAGATTAGTGGCTTTTAACGTAGACCCTTTGTTTAATAATGCGGTTGATGGTTTAATGTATATAAAAATAGCCGATTTGCCAGAAAGTACTGTGCGCCCTGTTATGGAAGAATTTCAAGAAGAACTGGAGCGTAAGTTTTCTGGGAATGGTGAGACTTAATAAGATGTATTGGTTTCTATATTTTTAGATGATAATCAATCTAAAAAGAAATAAAAAAAGCTGTCCAAAAAGTTTTAAAGCGTCATTCTGTGCTTGCCACAGAATCTCATCATAATAAAAATCAATAATTATGAGAATCTGAAATCGAAGATTCAACGACGTTAAATAAATTCAGATTGACGAAAAATTAATTTTTTAGACCTCTTTTTTGGGTTTAATGAAGCTATTTTATGAATGTGCCTTTTTAGTTTAGAGCAAAAAAAAACCTTATTTCAATGCCAAGCTTTTGTTGGGAGAAATAAGGTTAGTATTTAGTTATTGACTAATAGCAATACAAATATATAATATAATAGAGTAGTTATAGAGAGAGTTATATAGTTGGTATAAAAAATTATATAGTTGGTAGGCTATTTTGTATAGTTAAAATTAGCTATACTTCACCTTGCGTAAAATCCTTAAAGATTCCTTGTATAATTGGTAGATGTCCTCGCTGTAATTTTTTAAGTAGGGTTTAATATCGTGCAGTTTGTTTAGTGCTTGCGGGAAATCGTTTAAGTAGCAAATAAGATAGGTGGCAGGCAGGTTTTTTAGATCGGCATGTTCATTTTTACTTAATGTTAATCCTTTTTTTAATTTGTTGAAAATGGCATTGTTGCTATTGTAAATATGATGCAGTACTTTTTTATCGAATAAAGGTGGTTTAAACAGTAATTTCGTGTGTATTTGGTAACTGGCATTTTCGTTAAAACTGATGTTTGTTTCTTCAAGTGGGTAGTAGCTGTATGAGTTCTGAAGTCCTAAATGAACATATTCTATGATATTAAAAGCATCGTCTGTTATAGTTATGGCGACTTCATCTAATTCCGAAAAAAATAAACGCACCTGTTCGTTTATTAATTCTATATCTACCCTAGAGAAATAGGTTTTGTCTTTAACCACTTTTTTTTGTCCTGCCCAGCAAATAACAAAATACTCTTTAAACACGCGGTATTCAGGATGATAATCTTTTCGTTTTTTTAAAAAGTCGAAAACACCATTTAAAGTATATTCTATATTGTTTTGCGCATGGTTTTCTATGGCTTCAACAATTTTAGAATTTACATCTTTTAATGTAATGTCGAATACCTTGGGCATGCTTATACTGCCATCTCTAAAAAATACAGAACCGCCGTAATATTTCCAGATATTTTTTTTTAACGAGGTAATTTTATTGTTGGCCCTAATGGTTACTAAACCAACAACTTTATCGTCTGGTAAATGTGGGAACGGAATGTTTTCGTATTGTACAATTGGCGGATGGGTAAGATAGGCGTTAATGAGGTTTTGAATTTTGCTATCATCAAAAAAATCGACACCTATAATTGTGTTGTCTTCATCTTCAACCCCAATCACAATAAACGAATTGTTGTTGGGGTTGCTGTTAGATAGTGCACAAATGTGTTTTAAGAATTTGGCTTTACCTTCTTTTTCACTAATATCAATTTTGCGCTTTTTATCATAAAAACTATTTTCGTCGTTGTGGGCCAATAGGTTTTTAATAAGAAGCCTTTTGTTAATCATATCAGTTTTTCTTTACAGTGGTAGAATTAGCTTGGGCTGTAGGGAATACCAAAAGGTCGGCAATGTTTACATGGTCTGGGCGACTTACCATAAAATAGATAATTTCTGCAATATCTTGCGCTTGTAAGGCA
Organism: Formosa sp. A9; assembly: GCF_051200825.1. Lineage (GTDB taxonomy): Bacteria > Bacteroidota > Bacteroidia > Flavobacteriales > Flavobacteriaceae > Formosa. The sequence goes on from NZ_CP195158.1 coordinate 211,865, forward strand.
TGAAAGCCGTTGTACACAGTGTCGGCAATAGGATCGCCTTTAAAACGTACTTTAGAAAATTCGGTTTCTACCAGTCCTGGATTTATAGCGCCTACTTTTATGCCATAGGGATTTAAATCTATGCGCATGCCTTCGGTTATAGCTAATACAGCATGTTTACTGCCGCAATATACGTTTCCGTTGGGATATACCTCTTTTCCTGCCGAAGAACCAATATTAATAATGTGCCCCGATTGCCTTGCTGTCATGCCAGGAATTATGGCTTTACTAACATATAATAAGCCTTTCACGTTAATATCCATCATGGCGTCCCAATCGTCTAAATTTCCAGTTTGTATTGGGTCTAGTCCGTGAGCATTACCTGCATTATTGATTAAAATGTCGATTTCGGAAAATGCTTCAGGTAGGGAATCTATGGCTTTTAAAGTTTGTGTTTTGTCTCTAACATCAAAATTTAAAATGTGCACATCGACCTCTTTCTCTAAAGCTTTTTTTATGGTTTGAAGACGCTCCAAACGTCTGCCGCAAAGAATCAAGTCTATATTATGTTTGGCAAATTCATGTGCTGTAGCTCTTCCTATACCACTTGTTGCGCCCGTTATAAGAGCAATTTTATTTTTCATGTATTAAGAAATCTAATGATTTAGTTATAAAAATAATTATTACCAGTTAATAATGTAAACGATATGAGTTAATTATTATTGAAAACAACATAAAAACTAAAAATAGTTAACGAAACATCCTTGTGCAATTTATGAGTTGTGCCAAGTGTAGGTTTTGATAAGAAATAATTGTTTGGTTATAAAAACTGTTAATTTCTGTGTAATATTTTTAATAAAATTGGCATATTGTGCTGCTTTTTAATTTTTAACCAATTGTTAACAGCGACACAAGAAAAAAATTAACAATTTGCAGGCTGTTAAATTGCTTAGTATATTCGAGGTTTTAAAAAAATACGATAATGGATAATACCACTACAATAGATATTAAATCGATTAATGAAAAGATAGAAAGAGAAAGTGCTTTTGTAGACTTACTTACTTTAGAAATGAATAAAGTAATTGTTGGTCAAAAACACATGGTAGAACGCTTATTAATTGGGTTGTTGGGTCAAGGACATATTCTTTTAGAAGGGGTGCCTGGATTAGCAAAAACGCTTGCCATTAATACCCTGTCTAAAGCTATAAACGGAAGCTTTAGTCGTATACAATTTACACCAGATTTATTACCTGCCGATGTTGTGGGAACCTTGATTTACAATATAAAAGACAACGATTTTTCAATTAAAAAAGGACCGATTTTTGCCAATTTTGTTTTGGCAGACGAGATAAACAGGGCGCCTGCAAAAGTACAATCGGCGTTGTTAGAAGCCATGCAGGAAAAGCAAGTTACCATTGGCGACGAAACATTTATTTTAGATAAACCGTTTCTTGTTATGGCAACCCAAAACCCGGTCGAGCAAGAGGGTACCTATCCGTTACCAGAAGCTCAGGTAGACCGTTTTATGCTAAAAACGGTTATAGAATACCCTAAATTAGATGAAGAACAACTTATTGTTCGTGCTAATTTAAGCGGTTCGTTCGAGAAGGTAAATCCAGTAGTATCTACAGAGCAAATATTAAGCGCGCAAAAAGCGGTTCGCGAAGTCTATATGGACGAAAAAATCGAGAAGTATATTCTAGATATTATTTTTGCAACCCGTTTTCCAGAGAAATACAGATTAGCAGATTTAAAACCTTTAATTTCTTTCGGAGCATCGCCTCGTGGTAGTATTAATTTAGCAACGGCAGCCAAGTGTTATGCGTTTATTAAACGTAGAGGTTACGTTATTCCAGAAGATGTTCGCGCTGTAGTTTACGATGTATTACGCCATAGAATAGGAATTACTTACGAAGCCGAAGCAGAAAATATCACTTCGGTAGATATAATTAACAAAATTGTTAATGAAATAGAAGTGCCTTAATTGTTTTTAATTTAGGAATGAAGCAGGACGTTTTTTTGATTATTATTTCAAAAAAGCACAATCGTAAATTGAAACATGGACACTAAAGAATTACTAAAAAAAGTACGAAAGATAGAGATTAAGACACGCCGTTTGTCTAATCATATTTTTGGAGGAGAATACCATTCTACCTTTAAAGGGCGTGGTATGACTTTTAGTGAGGTACGCCAATACCAATTTGGAGACGATGTTAGAAATATAGATTGGAATGTTACCGCACGATATAACGAACCCTATATAAAAGTTTTCGAAGAAGAGCGCGAATTAACCATGATGCTTATGGTAGATGTTTCGGGCTCGGAATGGTTTGGTACCGCTCAGCAATTTAAAAACGAGGTCGTTACAGAAATAGCGGCTACCTTGGCATTTTCGGCAACCCAGAATAACGATAAAATAGGGTTGGTATTATTTTCCGATGCTATAGAATTATACATTCCGCCCAAAAAGGGACGATCGCATGTATTACGAATAATTCGCGAATTAATAGAGTTCGAACCAAAAAGTAAGAAGACAAATGTTGTCGAGGCTTTTAAGTTTCTGTCCAGCGTAATGAAAAAGCGAGCCATAGTTTTTGTGCTGTCCGATTTTATTGCAGACGATTATAAACAGACTTTGAAAATAGCCTCGGGACGCCACGATGTTACTGGTATTCGGGTGTACGATAAACACGAAGAAAGCATTCCTAATTTAGGTATGGTACAGATGCAGGACGAAGAAACTGGAGAATTAATGCTGGTGAATACCGCATCTAAAACCGTAAGAAAAAATTACAGCAAATACTATCAAGATAAAGTTAATTATTATAAAGACAGTTTCGCAAAATCGGGAGCAGGAACTATAGATTGTCGTGTAGATGAAAGTTATGTTAAAAAACTGTTAGGCTATTTTAAACGCAGAGGATAATCGCTTAAAAAGTATGAAGAGCCATAAATTTACCATAAAACCTATATTAAAAAACAGTCTGTTAAGCCTTTTGTTTTTGTGCTTATTTACAAGCCTTAGCACGGCACAAGACTTAAAGTTTGGTATAGATTCCACAAACATAAAAGTTGGTGCGCAAATCACTTATAAAATAGAAGTTGTAACCGATACCACCAGTGTTGTTGTGTTTCCAGAAGGGCAAACATTTATGCCTTTAGAGGTTATAGAATCTTATGCTGTAGATACTACCAAACTGAATGATAAATTAAACCTGATAAAAAAATACGGTTTAACACAATTCGATTCTGGGCAATATACCATCCCGCCGCAAAAAGTCGTTTTAGGAAATAAAACACTGTTTACAGATTCGTTAAAAGTAGAAGTTAATAACGTAGTTATAGATACTACCAAGCAAGGACTTTACGATATTAAACCAATTATTGAAGTCGAAAAAACAAACAATAACTGGTGGCGATTACCACTGTATATTTTACTAGGTTTAATAATTATTGGGGGTATTCTGTACTGGTTTATTTGGCGTAAAAAACCATTAACCGAAGCCGAAGAAATTGCTTTATTACCGCCTTACGAACGCGCAAAATTAGCGCTTCAAAAACTAGATGAAAGTCATTATCTAGAACATTCCGAAATTAAAGAATACTATTCCGAATTAACACTTGTACTTCGAAAATATCTAGATGAAAAAGTATACGATAGGGCCTTAGAAAGTACTACCGATGAGTTAATCGCGAGGCTTCAGTTGTTAAAAGAAGGTAATCAAATAGATTTTAGCAAGGAAACTATAAAAAATATCGAGAGCATTTTAAAACGTGCCGATTTGGTGAAATTTGCTAAATCTGCACCAGATATTCAGTTGGCAGAACTCGATAAAAAAACAATCGAAGTAGAAATAGATCATGTAAAAGAAGTCCTTCCAGAACCAGATGAAGAAGAAAAACTTTTAGATCAGCAATATAAAGAAGCACAGGAACGCAAAAAGAAGCGTAAAAAAATTGTGTTAACCGTTGTAGGGGCTATCGTATTATTGGCCATGACCTTTACAGGTTTTGCCATTAAATATGGTTTCGATTATACAAAAGACACCATTTTAGGTCACGATTCTAAAGAATTGCTAGAGGGGCAATGGGTAACCAGCGATTATGGTGTGCCGCTAATTAGCATTACCACACCTAAGGTGTTAAAGCGTTTGGAGAGCCCAATTCCAGATCAATTAAAAGATAAAGTGCAGGTTACAGTGTTTGGTTACGGGTCTATTTTAGATTTATTTAGTATCACGGTAAACACAACCAAAACCTTAACTCCTAATGCGCAACAGCAAGGTCAGCAAAATGGAGCAGCACAAGAAAATACGATAGATTTAAACCAAGCCTCGGAAGAAGCCATTAAACAGTTCGAGCTTCATAAAGTTACCGATATTACTGTAAAACGCGATAAGTTTACCACGCCTAATGGCGCCGAGGGTTTAAAAACGTATGGTACGGGCCTTGTTCCTATTGCTAATACCGAGAATTATATTTTGGCACATTATATCATGTTGCATTTTACATCGCAAAATGTATTGCAGCAAATTGTAGTAAGTTGGAAAGATGGCGATGTTTATGCCGAAGAAATGGCAGAGCGTATAGTAAATTCGGTAGAACTTAATAAAAAATCACAATAATGTTTGAAGGGATAGAATTTTTGAACAAACAGGTATTTTGGTTGTTTTTATTACTGCCATTAGCCATTATCTGGTATCTTTTTAAACAGAATAAGCAAAATGCCGAGTTAAAGATGTCGAGCATTAAAGGGTTTAAAGTTACCCAATCGTGGCTGCCTAAATTAAAACATCTGCTTTTTGTATTGCGCTTATTGGCTTTAGCTTTGCTAATAACAGCATTGGCAAGACCTCGAACGGTAGATGTGTCTTCCAGAACAAAAACCACTAAGGGTATCGATATTGTAATGGCTATAGATGTTTCGGCAAGTATGCTGGCCAAAGATTTAAAACCAAACCGATTAGAAGCTTTAAAAGAAGTTGCGGCAGAATTTATTAAAGAGCGTCCTAATGATCGTATTGGTTTGGTAGAGTATGCTGGCGAAAGTTATACAAAAACACCAATTACCAGCGATAAAGCTATCGTAATTCGTTCTTTAGAAGATATTAAATACAATAATATTATAGAAGGCGGTACAGCCATTGGTATGGGTTTAGCAACTTCTGTAAATCGTTTAAAAGACAGTAAAGCCAAAAGTAAAGTTATTATTTTACTTACAGACGGTGTGAATAACTCAGGGTTTATAGATCCTAAAATAGCAAGCGAAATGGCGGTTGAGTTTGGAATCAAAACCTATACTATAGGTTTAGGGTCCAACGGTATGGCTTTGTCACCAATAGGCATGTTACCTAACGGAAGGTTTCAATATGGGCGTGTTCCAGTAGAGATAGACGAAGCTTTATTGCAAGAAATAGCAGCGGTAACAGGAGGTAAGTATTTTAGAGCAACAGATAATAAAAAGCTCGAAGAAATTTACGAAGAGATTAATAAGCTCGAAAAAACAGATATCGAAGAATTTAAATATTATAATTACGAAGAAAAATTCCGTCCCTTAGTTTTATTAGCCGGATTGTTATTAATTCTGGAAATTTTACTTCGTTCCACAATATTTAAAAGTTTTATATAAATAATGTATCAATTAGAAGAAAAAATATGGTTTTGGGTTTTGGCAATTATTCCTGTAATTATTGTCATATTTATGGCGTTACAACTCTGGAAACGTCATAAACAAAAACAATTTGCAGACAAAGCGCTTTTACAACGTTTAAGTCCAAATCGGTCGTTATTTAAGTCGGTTTTAAAACTTATAATGTTGTGTTTGGCGTTTGCGTGTTTGTCTGTAGCGCTAGTTAACCCTAAAATAGGAACCAAATTAGAAACCGTTAAACGCGAAGGTGTAGATATCGTGTTTGCGGTAGACGTTTCTAAAAGTATGTTGGCCGAAGATATCGCACCTAATCGTCTGGAAAAGGCCAAGCAATTAGTAACACAAATCATCAATAATTTAGCGAGCGACCGTGTGGGTATTATTGCCTATGCTGGGAAAGCATTTCCGCAATTACCCATTACTACAGATTATGCTTCGGCAAAAATGTTTCTTCAAAATATGAACACAGATATGCTGTCGTCTCAAGGTACTGCGATTAATGAAGCGATTAATTTAGCGAAAACCTATTTTGATGACGAAGAGCAAACCAACAGAGTGTTAATTATTATTTCCGATGGTGAAGACCATAGCGAAATGGCTGCCAAAGTAGCCGAAGAAGCTGCCGAAGAAGGTATAAGAATTTTTACCATAGGCGTAGGCGATGTTAAAGGCGGGCCAATACCACTAAAACATAATGGCATTACGCTCAATTATAAGAAGGATAGTAATGGCGAAACTGTTATTACTCGACTTAACGAAGAAACCCTGAAGAATATCGCCCAAGAAGCCGATGGGGTTTACATTAACGGAAGGCAAACAAGTGTGGTAGTCGATGAGATCCGCGACCTTTTAAATGGCATGGATAAAACCGAGTTCGAGGCCAAACAATTTGCAGATTTTAAAGATCAGTTTCAATGGTTTTTAGCACTAGCTATAGCTTTCCTTTTTATAGACATTTTCTTATTAGATCGTAAAACAGCATGGTTAAAGAAGTTAAACTTATTTAACGAAAACTTATGATAGAAAACGCTAAAAAATTAGTAATATTCGGTGATTTTGGAGTATTTGTTATGAAAAAGATACTATTACTTGTTTTGGTACTTTGTTCGTTTTCATCTTTTGCACAAGACAATGATGAAGTATTGCAGAACGCCAAAAGACTAGCCAATAACTTTGTTTTTGAAGGCAACGAAGACCTGAAAAACGACAATTATGTCGATGCCGAGATGGCTTATCGCAAAGCCATTTCTAACGAACAAACCAATATTTCTGGACTTTATAATTTAGGAACTTCGTATGTTAAAAAAGGAAACTACGATGAAGCTTTATACCGTTTACAACAAGCTGCGGCTAAAGCAACCAGCAAACCAGAAAAACATAAGGCTTACCACAACATTGGTAATATATTAATGCAAAATAAGCAGTGTAAGGAAGCTGTTGAGGCTTATAAAAATGCATTGCGAAACGATCCTTCAGACAACGAAACGCGTTATAATTTTGGCTTAGCCAAAGCATGTGCCGAGCAGCAGAAGCAAGACAATCAGAATAACGAAAACGATAATCAGGATCAGAATAAAGACCAGAACCAAGACAATCAAGATCAAAACCAAGATCAGAATAAAGATAATCAGGATCAAGATCAAAAGGATCAGGACAAACAAGACGAAGGCGATCAAAAAGATCAGGATAATAAAGATCAGGGCGATCAGGATCAAAAGGAAGGCGACCAAGACGAACAAGAAGATGGAAAGCCTAAAGACGATAAACAAGATCCTGGACAAGGCGATCAAGATAAAAAAGAACAACCCCAACAACCTAAACCACAACAAGGGCAAATGTCGCCACAGCAAATTAAAAACTTGCTAGAGGCCATGAATAACCAAGAACAAAAGGTTCAAGAAAAAATGAATGCCGAAAAAACAAAAGGGGTGCAAATACAAACAGATAAAGATTGGTAATTTATATTGCGAATAATACAGATAATGAAAGGGATTAAATACATATCTATACTTGTAATAGTATTGTTTTCAAACTTAGGCTTAGCACAAGTTAAGTTTGAAGCAAAACTTAGTAAAACAAAATTAGGTATTAACGAGCGTTTACGTGTAGATTTTGAAATGAACAAAGATGGCGATAATTTTAATCCGCCAGATTTTTCGAGTTTTAGCGTGGTTGGCGGTCCCAACCAATCGGTAAGTAAATCGTGGGTAAATGGCGTGTCTCAATTTTCTAAAACATACACCTATTTTTTAGCACCTAAAAGTCTGGGTAATTTTAAAATTAATCAGGCCACAATAGAAGTTGATGGGCAAGTGTATAAAACCACTCCGGTAACGGTAACGGTAACCAAGGCTGTCGATAAACCAAAAGATGGCAATAATGCCGATTATGTCGCTTCCGAGAATATTCATTTGGTGGCCGAAGTTTCTAAGGCAACACCATACCTTAACGAGGCTATAACGGTAGTCTATAAATTATTTGTGTCTCCCAATACAGGTGTAAGTAATTGGCGAGAGATTGATAGTCCGAAGTACAGCGATTTTTGGAGTCAGAATATCGAAATAAAAGGATTAAAAGTTCAGAATGGAACGTATAAAGGCGAAGATTATCGCTATGTTATTTTAAGAAAAACGGTATTGTATCCGCAAAAAACAGGTAAACTTTTAATAGAACCTTTAAGCTTAGATTTAACGGTTGATGTGCCTACAAACAGGCGCGATATCTTTGGTGGCCGATTAATGACACAGGTGCACAGAACAGTTTCGGCTGGCGAACGCACCATAAACGTAAAGCCGTTACCGGAACAAGGCAAACCACTAGATTTTACAGGTGCGGTAGGCGATTTCGATTTTAAAGTGACCACTTCAAAAACCGAATTGAAAGCGACAGAATCTTTAAATCTTAATGTTGAGGTCTCAGGAAACGGAAATTTAAAGTTATTCGAACTTCCAAAGGTTAATTTACCAAGTTCTTTAGAGGTTTATGAGCCAGAACATACCGAAAACGTACAAACCAATTTACAAGGTATGCAAGGTCGAATTTCCGATAATTATACGGTTGTTCCTCAATTTAAAGGTAAATACCCTATACCTAGCATTTCATTTTCTTATTTCGATGTAAAAACCGAAAGTTACAAGCGTTTGTCTTCCGATGAGATAATTGTAAATGTTTTTCAAGGGCCTAACAATACATCGGCGCCAGACAATAGTGCGACATTAGCGAATAATGGCAAACAACCTGTGGTTGTTAATAGCGACCATTTTGCATTTATTAAAACGCAGCCTAATTTGGTGTCTGTAAAACCATCGCAATTTTTTAAAACAAAATTATTTTGGGGGTCTTTATTAGCGCCGTTATTGGCTATACCCTTAGCTATGGTATTTAGAAAACAAAAAGCAGTTCGCGATGCCGATGTGGTAGGTAATAAAATACGAAAAGCAGATAAATTGGCGAAGAAATATTTAAGCGAAGCCAAGAAAGCATTAGGCCAAAAAGAAGCATTTTATGTCGCTCTAGAAAAAGCGTTACACAACTATTTAAAAGGAAAATTAAATATTGAAACAAGCGAGTTTAGCAAGGATAAAATCAGCGAACTATTAACATCTAAAGCTGTAGATACCGAAGTGGTAACCGATTTTACAAGTTTGTTGGAAAGCTGCGAATTAGCGCGATATACGCCGTCTACCAACGTGGCTATGCAACAAGATTACGACAAAGCGGCTAAAACCATTTCGTTAATAGATAAACAAATTAAATAAGTTAAGATGAAAGCTGTAGTATACATACTTACTTTTTTGTGGGCGAGCTTAACTTTTGCCCAAAACGAAACGATTTTCGAGCAAGGAAATGCGCTGTATAACGATGGTAAATATGCCGAGGCGGTAGATAAATATCAAACCATATTGGATAGTGGCATGCATTCATCGGAATTGTATTTTAATTTAGGAAATGCCTATTATAAGCTAAATCAGATAGCGCCTAGTATTTATTATTACGAGAAAGCACTTCAATTAAATCCGCAGGATAAAGACATTAAAAATAATATGGCTTATGCCAAAAACATGACTATAGACGCTATAGATGTTGTGCCAGAAGCTGGAATTTCTAAAATAGTAAATAACATTACCAATAGCATGACTTACGATGGGTGGGCCATAACAACGGTTTTATTATTTCTTGCTTTTGTGGTGCTATTTTTAATTTATTATTTCGCCGAGTATACCAACCGTAAGCGTATGGCTTTTACAGGAAGTTTTTTGGTTTTGGCAGCAGGAATTTTAACTTTAGTTTTAGCGTTTCATAGTTTTAGTTTAGATAAAAAAAATAATCCAGCCATAGTTTTTGCCCAAGAAAGTCAGGTTAAAAGCGAGCCCAATTTAAGCAGTCAGGAGGTTTTTAAACTTCATGAAGGCACGAAAGTACAGATATTAGATACCGTTAATAACTGGAAGAAAATTAAGTTGGCCGACGGAAAAACAGGATGGATCTCTAGTGAAGACATTAAAAAGATTTAAGTTTTTTAAAGATAATAATTTAAAAAATTAACATCAAAACCGTATTTTTGTTAAGAAGCTAAATTGATTTTTATGGCAAAAATGGTTTTTACATACTTTCTGTTTTTGGTTTTTACAATGTTTATTGCAATGCCAACAGTAGTGTCTTTTGTGAATGAAAGCTACGATATTTCCTCTTTCTATAATAATATTAACGAAGAAGAAAACCATAAAAATGAAGTCGTTAAAAAAGTTGAACTGAAACTTCTTGAGCAATCTTTATATCAAAACGTATTGTTTGTTAAAGGCCACGCAGAGAATGTATCTTTTTATCAAAACACCTATACTTCATTAAGTCTCGATCTTCAATATCCTCCACCTGAATTATCATAATATAACACAGTTTCATAGGCTTGATTAATTAAATCTAATCGGGCAAAGTTTAAAAGAATTAAAACAGGTTGTATTATGTTTAAAACAATTAAAAATGATTTGCCGGCAAGTATTGTCGTGTTTTTTGTAGCCTTACCTTTATGTCTTGGTATTGCTTTGGCTAGTGGTGCTCCTCTATTTTCAGGTGTAATTGCTGGTATTGTAGGAGGAATAGTTGTAGGAGCTTTAAGTGGCTCTAAAATCGGTGTTAGTGGGCCAGCCGCAGGGTTGGCCGCAATTGTATTAACCGCTATAGGAGCTTTAGGCGGATATCAGAATTTTTTGGTAGCTGTTGTTTTGGGTGGGATAATTCAATTGGCTTTAGGGTTTTTAAAGGCCGGTGTAATTGGTTATTATTTTCCTTCATCTGTAATAAAAGGAATGTTAACGGGCATAGGAATTATTATCATTCTAAAGCAAATTCCACACTTTTTTGGTTATGATGCCGAGCCTGAAGGCGCCGATAGTTTTTTAGAAATTTCAGGAGAAAATTCCTTTTCAGCAATATTTAATGTTTTTAATCATATAACCATGGGGTCTATGATTATAGGAATAGTAGGTCTGTTTACCATTTTGTTTTGGGATAATATTCTGGCAAAAAAAGCAAAAATATTTACTTTAATACAAGGGCCATTAGTTGCTGTAGCTTTAGGAATACTCTTTTTTGTTTTAACCCAAACCAGCAGTACTCTTAGTATTTCCGAAACACATTTAGTAAATGTGCCTATTCCTGAAGATATTAATTCTTTTTTAGGGCAGTTTACCTTTCCTAATTTTAAGGTCATTACAAATCCAGAAATATGGGTTACAGCCTTTACCATTGCACTTGTTGCTAGTTTAGAGACGTTATTGTGTGTGGAGGCTACAGATAAAATCGATCCCAATAAAAATGTAACGCCAACCAATCGCGAGTTACTGGCTCAAGGTACTGGTAATATTTTGTCTGGATTGATAGGAGGGTTACCCATTACGCAAGTAATAGTAAGGAGTTCTGCTAATATTCAATCTGGAGCTTTAAGTAAAATGTCGGCTATAATCCATGGGTTTTTGTTATTAATTTCGGTAGTGTTAATTCCGCGTTTACTAAATATGATTCCGCTGTCGGTTTTAGCAGCAATTTTATTGGTTGTAGGCTATAAATTAGCAAAGCCAAAGTTATTTAAAGAAATGTATAGAATGGGGTGGAAACAATGGTTGCCTTTTATAGTAACTGTTCTTGGTATCGTGTTTACCGACTTATTAAAAGGTATAAGCCTAGGTTTGATAGTTGGCGTTATAGTTATACTTTTAAAGAGTTATCAGAACTCTCATTTCCTTCATATTGAAGACAAGAGTAATGGCAGGCATCAAATAAAAATGACATTAGCAGAAGAAGTAACGTTTTTTAATAAAGGTGCCATTTTAAAAGAGCTAGATAGCTTGCCTAAAAATACATATTTAGAGTTAAATCTTATTAATACGAGATATTTAGATCATGATATTATAGAGATTTTAGAGGATTTTGCGGTTAAAGCCAAAGAACGAAATATAGATGTAAAATTGGTTTCTAAACGCGGAATTGTAGAAAACCCAGATAGTTATATTAAATTTTTTAGAGAAAGACCAAAATCTAAAATGAGTTTGAGTTAAAAAAAATAGTATTAAACAAATTACGATTTGTGAAAATCTATTAGTTTAGGATGTAATTTATAAGGTAAAAACACTATTTACATCAGTAAAATGAGGTTTAATCCTTAAATTAAATTTGAAAAATAGGATATAAAAAACAAACTAAAAGTTATAATTATGAAATTAAAACAGGTTTTTAAAAACAACGAAGACTGGATTAAGAATAAATTAGCACAGGATACAAAGTATTTCGAAAATATAGGAAAAGGACAAAGTCCAGAGTTTTTATACATCGGCTGTTCCGATAGTCGCGTTGATGCAGAAGGATTAATGGGTTTAGAGTTGGGGGAAGTTTTTGTGCACCGAAATATTGCTAATATGGTGCCTAATACCGATTTAAATGTGATGTCGGTTGTAAATTATGCCGTAGAGCATTTAAAAGTAAATCACGTGGTGGTTTGCGGTCATTATGGTTGTGGTGGTGTAAAAGCAGCGATGCAATCTCAAGATTTAGGTATTTTAAACCCGTGGTTACGCAATATTAGGGATGTGTATCGTATTCATGCTAAAGAATTAGATAAGATTAAAGATGAGGATAAACGTTACAATCGTTTAATAGAGCTAAACGTGCAGGAGCAGTGTGTTAACCTTATTAAAACTGCCGAAGTACAAAAAGCAATTCGTACCCGAGGCGTAAAAGTACATGGTTGGGTTTTCGATATTTATACTGGAAAATTAATCGATCTGAAAATAGATTTCGATGCTATTTTAGAAAATATCAGACAAATTTATCATTTAGATTAAAACATATTGTTTACTCAAAAACAATTGTAAAAATATTGATTTGCATTAAAGTAAAAAAGCCACTCAAAATAGAGTGGCTTTTCATTCAAACAAAAATAAAAACTTATCTAAGAACAAGTTTCTTGGTTACTGACTGATTTCCTGATGTAAATTTTAAAATGTAAACACCGCTTTGTAGGTTGTTTAATTGTAATTCTTTATTGTAAAAGCCATTTTGGTTTTTAATGGTGGTCTCAAAAACTTTTGCACCTGTAACAGCATAAATAGAGATGTTACTTTGTGTAGCCTGTAAAGCATTAACATCGTAAATTAAGTTGATTTTTTTGTCGGTAGTAGGGTTAGGGTAAATGCCAAAAGCAATACCTTCATTAACATCTGTAATGCTTAATTTTTCGGTTACATCTTCAAAGTTGAAAGATAGATTTCCTGTAGAACTACCTTCAAACCCTGTAAATACTAGGCGGTAAATGTTTCCTGCTTCGGTTTTAACATAATAAGCGGTATCGGAATCTATGTCGTAAGTGTAAGTTTCCATACTAAACGATTTCCAGTTATAACCAATAGTATTTATTGCTTCGGCATAGGTTAAATTAGAAGTGTCTGGGTTTTCTCCAGATTCATCGTTTACAGCAACGGTAATCCCTGCATTAACCAATGCTCCTGTAACCATATATTTCATGGTTTCTGTGGCGCTTACAGGTACATCGGTGTAGTATTTACCAAATACTAAGTGCCAAGCATCCATAGCTGGTTCGGCAACAACTTTACTATTAGTTTTAAAAGAGAAATAGTTAAAACGATTAGTGTCGTTTTCGCTGTTTAAAATAACTTCTGTTTTGTCTTCGCTCCAAGCACTACCATCCCAAGTCGCGTATTTAAAGGTGTAGCCGCCGTAATAATCTTCGTTTATAAATTTAACAAATGTGCCATCTATTAATTTTAAGACAAAAATGATGCTTCCTGTAACATGGTGATTAGCTATATTATATTCCCCCCAGCCATATGTTGCAGAACCTTGATCGTAAGCCCCAGAAGTCCAATTGGTGTCGTCGTTGTATAATTGTGTCCAATTGTCGATGTTGGCAACATCTATAGCGCTCCAGTTTTCGATATCATCAGAAGCTTCATAAACTTCAACTAAAGCATTTGTGCGGATGCCCATGCTCATGGCACTGGTTCTTAAAAATCCGATATCCCACGAATCTGCTGCAAAACTAGTTTCTGTTTGGGTATCTAGGTTGTAGTATACGGTATTTGCATAATCAGGATCTAAAGATACCGTGGCGTCTGTTGCTTGTGCAAAGGCAGCTGCCCCGATAAGAAACAGACCTAAAGATTGTAAAGTTTTTTTCATAATAAGATGTTTTTTAAGGTTTTTAAAAGGATATAATTATTGTAATAATTCGTATTCAAATTCTGGATGACCGCGTTCCCCCTGATTATTGGACATCGCTAAAAAGCGTAGTTTATATAGGTTGTCGTTTGGATCTTTTATAATGAAGTAGTAGTTGCTATCTGCAGCGTTTGTAAACACGTCTCTCCAATTAGAACCTATGATAGTTTGGTCTTCTAGGAACAATGATTGATCGATTGAAGCCAAGTTGAAATCGGCATAGGGTATATTAGATACTTCTACCACATAAGCACTAGTTCCACCAAGTCTGTTGTGTTTTACAAAATCTGAATACCCGTAGCTCCCTGAGCCTTCAATAACATTGGTAAACACTGTAAAACAAACATCCCATTGTTCTTTTTCGGGCTCTACATTTACAATGGCATTACTGTTAAAACTAAAGTGCGTAAAGTTGAAGTCTGGTGTTTTAGGAATACTGATTTCTTGATGTGTGGTGGCCTCTAAATCGGCATACTGCAACAGGTAGTGATTGTCTCGTTGTAATACTCGAATTTTTTTGTAACCACGATGATCACTAGCAACGGCTACGCTGCCATTAACTGGTTTTATTGTCCCGACTTCATAACCGAGATTTACTAGATAGACTTTGTTTTCTGCATCGTTTTCAGATACTTCGGCAATGGCTGTCTCTAAAATGTTGCCGCTAGGGGCATCGATATAGGCTTCGTTTTCAGGGTCGAAAGTACCAACGGCGACTAGTTTCTTTAAATCGGAAGTGTTAGCAGTATTTACTTGGTCTATATTTGTAAAGGTTGTTGCTCCAGCAGCCATATACACTGATCCGTTTATGGTTACCCGAAAAGCATCTCCGCTGTAAAATCCTAAGTCCCAAGAATCGCGCTGTACCTCGGTTTGTGCTTTACTGCTTAAATCTATGTATACTTGGTTGGCTTCGTTGGGGCCACCTATATTTGGTAATAAATGTCCGCCTAATGCTGCACTAGAATTTAAAGTGAATTTAGTGTACCCTTGAATATTGGAGTTGCTATAGTCTATATTTGTGATTTGGAAATTGATTGCGGTGGTTTCATCTAAAAACGGATTTAGTTTTTCGAAGGTTAAACCATTCGTTAATTCACCCGAATTAATAGATAGGGTTATCTCGTTATTGTTGGCTTCGGGTTGGGTTTTAAAATCGATGCCGTAGGTGGCATTTTCGGCACTTATGCTTATGGTTACAGTACCTTGTTGTTCGGCAATTTCGGAATATTCTAAAGCAATGTTCGTGCTGGTTTCTATCTCTTGTAAATTTCCAGATAAGTTAGAGAAAGCAACTACAAAAGGTTCTGGGGTAAATGCAGAATCTTCACTACAGGACTGTATACTAATAGCACAAAGAATGCCTATTAAAACGACAGATATTTTATTTAAAATGGCTTTCATAAATTAAATATTAAAGTTGTAGGCTAGTTTTATAAAGTACGATCGGCCGTAACCTAAAAGCAAACTGCTCGCCGGGCCATTGTGTGCACCGCCTGAAACAGCAGTGGTATTAACTTCGGTTACATCTAGTAGGTTTCGGATGCCTCCTGTTATTTCGAAAGCATTATTGAAGAACGATTTTTTTGCGGTAAAGTCCAGCCAACTGTAAGGGTCTGTAGTACCTTTTACGTATTCGGCGTCGCCATTGTCGTTGGTTTCTTCTACAAATTGATGCTGTTGCCCCACGTATTTAAAATATAAGGCAAACGACGTGTTCCAGTTTGGTACCAAATAACTAACCGTGCTATTAAGTTGCATATTATACAAAAAGTCGTTGTTTGGATTTAAAGAACTATCTAATATTTTAGAAATCCCTAACACCGAAATACCCAACTGTGCTTTTAAACGTTTGTACTGTAAACTGTTTTCTGAGAAAATACCAAAAGAGGTGTATTTGTCGATGTTGTTATATTGATAGGATAACGGATTTTGTTCTACAATAATTAACTCAATACGATCGGAGACATTAAGGTACGAGCCACTTAATTTGGTTTTTAGTAACAGGCCATTCTGACTTAAATCGAATGCTTTCTTAAAATGCAGAAAGGCAGAGATACCTTTTTCTGGGTTTAAGTCGGGATTACCTTGTACGTTGTGGTTAACATCTACAAAATAGGTGAAAAGCTCATCGTAGCTTGGGGTTCTGTTTGCCGAGCCTATAATGGCACGTAATTCGTAATTGTTTTTAAAACTGTATTTACTACTTAAAGAAAAAACGTATTGATTATCGAATAGATTTGAAAAGGATACTCTTGCTCCAGGACGTAACGAAAAGGCATCACTTAAAGTGATTTCGGATGATGCAAAAACATCGTAATTGTTTAATTGTTGATCTACTTGATCTTTATCTGGATTTATAGTAATGGCAAAAGGTGAGCCTGAGCCTTTTTCGTTGGTTAACTCGTAACCAGCTTGTAAGCTAAACGTATTGTTTTGTAAAAGATTACTAAATGTACCGCGTGAAAATAACGCAGTTCTAGACAAATATTCACCTTCGGTAACGTTGTATTTTTCGTCTTCGTGAATACGGTAAGTATACTGTTCTAAATCTTTGGTTTGGGTTTGGTACGATATGGAAACATCGTAATTCACCCTCTTTTTTATAAGTCCATTGGCATTTAAATGATTATAAAAACGGTTATTGGTGTAAATTTCGTCTAAAGCAGTCGGGGCGCTAGTAGCCGTAGCTGGGTTTGTATTTGGGTCTACAGCCGAGTTGTATTTGTCTATCTTCTCGTTAAAATAATCGAACTTATAAAAAATATTGAAATTGTTTTTGCTGTAATTTATAAGCGCCTTACCGTTTTGTTGTAGTTTGGGTAACCATTCGTGGCCACGTAAGCCATCATTTTTATCGTAATGCTCGCCTTGTTTGTCGCCCCAATAGCCACCAAAATCGTTTCGGCTATAGCCAATATTTGCATAAATATTATCGGTAAAATTATGATTAACCTGTAAGGATTGAATATGTCTGCCTTTATCGAACCATTCGTATTCGTTACCAACAGTTTCTTCTTGTAAATAGGTTTTTATTTGCGTACCGTATTTAGACGATTTTTTAGTGATAATGTTTATGATACCCGATACGGCATTCGAACCGTATTGTACGCCCATAGCACCCTCTACAATTTCAATTTGTTCGATATCGTCTAGGTTAATTAGGGTTAAATCCATGTTGTTACCAACACCTTCTTCATTAATAACAGGTACATTATCTATTAAAACTTTAAAGTATTGTGCATCTAAACCAAACAAACTAACACCAGATTTTCCAGTAGCAGGGTTGGGAGTTACAGTAATATTTAGGGTTTGGTTTAATAAATCGGCAAGGTTGTTGGCGGCTTGCTGTTCTATAGTACGTCGGTTTATCACCTTAACTTCGAACACCGATTTTTTAACCGATTGTGGGTTGTATTGTCCTGTAATCACAACTTCGTCTAGTTTTTCTACATCTAGAGAGTCTATTTGTTTTGTTTGGGCGTTTACAGAAATACCGCAGAGAAGTATAAAAAAAAGTAAAATATAATTTTTATTTAGACTCATTCTTATTTAAATTTGTGGCAAATATATCAAGTTATTTTAAATGAATCTAAATAAGGATATGTTTTTTTAAAAAATATTAATTTTAAATAAAAAGATGAAGCGACTATTACTACTGGCCTTATGCGCAACGGCATTTAACTTTAATGCTGCTAATGCACAAAAAAAGAAAAAGCAAGACCAAGATGCTATTAAAAGCATGTGTGGTTGTTACGAAGTGAATTTTAATTTTGCCGAAACCTTTAATTATGCAAACGATTCTGCCTATGTGCCTTCAAAAGTAAAGCACGATAAAGGTTTAGAATGGGTGCAATTGGTTGAGGATTCTAAAGATGACATTTCGCTACAACATTTATTAATTGTTGGAGATCCTGCACATCCGCATATTGTAAAACACTGGAGACAAGATTGGGAGTACGAAAATACCGATTTGTACGTGTACAATGGCGACAACGCGTGGAACTACGTAAGTTTGCCTAAAGCCGATGTAAAAGGGCAGTGGTCTCAAAAAGTATTTCAGGTAGACGATAGTCCGCGTTACGAAGGGTCTGCATCGTGGGTACATGTAGATGGTAAAAGTTATTGGGAAAACACCACAACAGCACCGCTTCCGCGTCGCGAATACACGCAACGTAGCGATTACAATATTACTTTAAGACGCAACCGCCAGGAAATTACTAAAGACGGTTGGGTACACGACCAAGACAACGATAAAGTAATTCGTGAAGCTGGTAAACAAGATGTTGTTATCGCTCAAGAAAAAGGTTATAATACGTATAAAAAGGTAGACGATAGCAAATGTAAAGCAGCACAAGATTACTGGGCAAAAACAAGTGCAAAGTGGGCTTTAGTACGTGCTAAATGGGATGAGGTATTTGCAAGAGATACCAACTTAAATTTAGAAGAAAAAGTAGATAACAAACAACTGTATAAATATTTGTTTTCGGATACCGAATATCAAGATGAAGCTTCAATAAATACGGTTATCGATTCTTTCGTGAAAAAATAATGCTATTATGATACACTCAACCTTTAAGAAAAGTATATTAGGACTCTCTTTAATGTTAGGTCTTGCAGCTAGTGCGCAAGAGTCTAACGTATTTTTAAATCGTGATTTTTGGAAATCGAATCCGTCTGTAGCGGTAGTAGACGAAAAAATTAAGGCAGGAAACAACCCGTCAGAAATGACTTCTTCAAGTTTCGATCCTGTTGTATTGGCTATCTTACAAGGCGCTCCAGATGCTACGGTTAAACATTTAATAAACCAAAAAGGAAACGATGTTAATAAGCTTACCCACGACGGACGTACTTATATTTTTTGGGCAGCTAATAAAAGCAATGTGCCATTAATGGAGTATTTGTTAAGTAAAGGTGCTAAAACCGATATTGTTGACAATCACGGTTTATCCTTATTAAATTTTGCCGCAGCAACAGGGCAAACCGATACCAAAGTGTACGATTTGTGTTTAGCTAATGGCGCTAACCTAAAAACCGATCTAGATCACCACGGAGCAAATGCTTTACTTTTAGTTTCGCAACGTGCTAAGGATTTTGAAACAATCAATTATTTTGTGTCTAAAGGTTTAGATATTAATAGTAAGGATGCCGATGGAAACGGAATTTTTAATTACGTAGCTAAATCTGGAAACACTAATATGTTAAATCAGTTAATAGAAAAAGGTGTAGATTATAAAAATTTAAACAACGAAGGTGGTAACGCCATGATTTTTGCCAGTAAAGGTGGTCGCGGACCAGCAAACGGTCTGGATGTTTTTAAGTTTTTAGAGTCGAAAGGTATCGAGCCAAATGTTACTACTAAAAATGGTTTTACGCCATTACACGGTTTAGCCGGAAGAAGTAAAGATACCGAAGTTATTAATTATTTTTTAGCTAAAGGTGTAGATGTTAATCAGGCCGATGATAACGGAAATACGCCTTTTATAAATGCTGCTTCAAGAAACGATTTGGAGATTGTAAAATTGCTTCATAAACACGTTAAAGATATTAATGCAACGAACAAAAAAGGCGAATCTGCTTTGGCTTTAGCTGTTCAAAATAACAAAACAGAAGTTGTATCGTATTTATTAGAGCAAGGCGCTAATATTAATGTGGTTGATGGCAACGGAAACAATTTAACAGCGTATTTAATTAATGGATTTTCGCCAAGAAGCGAAGCCGAATTCAAGAAAAAATTAACGTTGTTACAAGCTAAAGGTTTAAATATTGCGAAACCACAAGATAATGGTAACACGTTATACCACTTAGCTTTAAACCAAAATAGTATGGATTTATTGAAGCTGGCAAAAACCTCTAAAGTCGATATCAATGCGGTTAATAAGGAAGGGAATTCACCTTTATTACAAGAAGCCATGTCGGCTAAAGACGATACCGTTTTAAAATATTTGTTAGCCAATGGCGCCGATAAATCGATTAAAACAGAATTCGACGAAACAGCTTACGATTTAGCTAGCGAAAACGAGCTTTTAAAAGCTAATAAGGTTAATATTAATTTCTTAAAGTAAGAAAGATGCAAAAATTTTCAGTTATAAAAACATTAGGAGCATTGGCTCTGGTTGTTTTCAGTTTATATTCATTTAAAACTGTGGCGCCTGCTACCAAGTACAAATGTATGGTGCAGATGACTAACTATACAGGCGAAGGTGCTTATGTGGTTATTTCATTAATCAACCCACAAGGGGAATACGAAAAAACCTTGTACGTACAAGGAGACGATAGCGAATGGTACAACGATATTACCTCGTGGTGGGCATTTTACGGTAAAAAACGCCATAATATCGATGCGATTACCGGAGCAACAGTTGCTGGTGGACAACGTAGTATTAACGTGGTAGAAATTGAAGATGCTAAAATTGATGCAGGATACAGCATCCGATTTGAGTCGGCGGTAGAAGATCAGGAATATTACGAGCAAGATGTACAGTTCGAACTGACTTCGGCAAGCGTAAAAAGTAAAGTAGAAGGAAAAGGATTTATTCGTTACATACGAATGATTCCTAACTAAAATTGTAGTAACAGATGACAATTTCAATATGGAGATATAGCCATTTAGCCTTGGCTGTATCTTCTTTTGTTTTTATAATATTGGCCTCGGTAACGGGCGTTATCTTGGCATTCGAGCCTATTTCCAATCAAATTCAACCGTATAAAATTGATGGATTTAATCAGGTAAATTTAGCCGAAACCGTTAGTCAATTAAAGGCAAATTATATTGAAGTTATCGATCTTAAAATAGATGAAAACGACTTTGTTGCTGCATCTGTAATTACCGAAGAAGGTGACGCCGAAACCTTTTACATTAACCCGAAAACGGGTGAAAAATTAGGTGATATAATAGAGAAAGCGCCACTTTTTAATTGGGCAACAAATTTTCACAGATCCCTGTTTTTAAAATCTATTGGTCGAATTTTTGTTGGAATTACATCCTTTTTACTGTTTTTAATAGCCGTTTCCGGAACAGTTTTAATAGTGAAGCGACAACGTAGTGTTAAGCGTTTTTTCAATAAAATAGTCAACGAGAGTTTCTCGCAATATTACCACGTGGTTTTAGGACGTTTATCCTTAATTCCAATCCTAATTATTACGCTTACGGGTGTGTATTTGTCTTTATACCGTTTCGATTTATTGCCGAAGGAGTCGATAAATCACGAGGTAGATTACGAAGCCATTACTTCGGAACCTAAATTGTCAATTGCCGACCAGCCTATTTTTAAAGATACGAAGTTGTCTGAAGTTCGCGAAGTAGAGTTTCCGTTCTCAGACGATGTAGAAGATTATTACACTTTAAAACTGAAAGACCGAGAGGTTTTGGTCAATCAATACACGGGCGATATTTTAAGTGAAACGGCTTATCCCTTTATTACTTTGGCTTCGCGTTTAAGCATCAATTTGCATACGGGACAGGGTAGTATAATTTGGGCTTTAATTTTGGCCCTAGCCTGTGTGAATATTCTGTTTTTTGTGTATTCTGGTTTTGTAATGACTTTTAAACGGCGTCGTGCCAAGCTTAAAAATAAGTTTAAAAAGGATGCTGCGAAGTATGTTATTTTGGTTGGTTCGGAAAATGGTAGTTCCTTACAATTTGCGAACATGTTGCACAAACAATTGTTGAAAATTGGGGAATCATCATTTATAGCAGAATTGAATCAGTTTGATCGTTATAAAAAATTACAGCATTTAGTTGTTATTACAGCGACTTACGGTCAGGGAGATCCACCAGAAAATGCTACAAAATTTATTGAAAGATTGCAGAACACACAAATAGAAAAACCGTTTAGTTTTTCGGTAGTTGGCTTTGGTTCTTTGGCTTATCCCGATTTTTGTAAATACGCTTTTACAGTAGATACCTGTTTACAAGAACAAACCAATGGCTTGCAATTATTAGAGCCATTTACCATTCATAATAAATCGTTCGAAGCGTATACGCAATGGATTAATGCGTGGTCCAAAAAGGTTGGTTTAACCATTACCTTATCGGCAGACGATGTTGCTGAACCTAAAAAACGCAAACAAAGTTTTGCTATCACCCATAAAACAGTAGCCAATCAAAATCCAGACGATACGTTTACCATGCTGCTGAAGCCAAAATTGGGATTACCGCGGTTTCAATCGGGTGATTTGTTGGCGATTCAACCAGAACCGAATAGTATTGAACGTTTATACTCGGTAGGAAAAGTGGATAAACAAATTTGCTTGAGTGTAAAACGTCAGGAATTGGGCTTGTGTTCTAATTATCTAAACGATTTGCAACTAGGTGAAACATTAAAAGCGCGTGTTATTAAAAACAAGGAATTCAGGTTGCCAAAAAACACGAAGCAGGTGTTAATGATTGCCAATGGTACGGGGATTGCACCATTTCTGGGGATGATTAACCAAAACAACAATGGCAAACAGATGCAATTGTATTGGGGCGGCCGCCAAGAAAGTTCGTTCGAGATATACAAACCGTTAATTGAATCTGGTTTAAAGAGCAAACAATTGAGTCGTTTGGAAATTGCTTATTCACAGATTAACGGACATAAAGTGTATGTTCAAAATCTGTTAGAACGCGACGCCGAAGCGGTAGCTAAGGTATTTCAAGATAAAGGAATTATCCTTATTTGTGGGTCGATCGCCATGCAAAAAGGTGTTTTAGACGTTTTGGAAACTATTTGTGAAACCCAATTGCAGAAACCGTTAAGCTATTTTAAAAACAGGGGACAGCTTAAGTTGGATTGTTATTAATTAGAGGATGGAGTATTGAGATTTTAGTTTTAGATAATAGAAGTTAGAACTCTAAACCAAAAACTAGATTCAATTATATCAGCAACAAAACATTCCTCCTTTAGTCGGAATGACAATCCGTTTGTCATGCTTAACCTGTCTGCGAATAGGTGGCTGAGGAACAAAGTGAAGCATTCTTTTAGGATAGTGTCTTTTAAAATTGCCTTCAAACTTTTCAAAGTTTTACTTTCTAACAACTAACAACTAACAACTAACAACCAACAACCAATTACCCCTCCAACAAATCCTTCTTTTTCTCTTCAACTTTTTCTCTAAAAGCAGGGTAAATTGTAGTCGATAAAGAAATTACAGGTTTGTAAAGTATAGATTTATCTATATTTTCTTTGTTTACAAAAGGGATGGTGTTGTTTAGGTTTTCAAACACATTTAAGGCCACACTAGTAATTAAGCCTATTTTTAAGGCACCAAAAACGCCTCCAAGAATTTTATTTACAATACCTAAAAATGCTAAGTTAGCCAGTTTGGTAAATGCTTTCCCGGCAAGACCAACGGCTAAAACAATGACAACGAATGTTACAGCAAAAGCTACAATGTTTACATAATTTTCGTCCCAATCTACTTTGTCTTCAAAAAGCGAAGCGGTAAAATTACTAAAATGTATCGCGCCATAAATTCCTAAAATTAGAGAAAGTAAAGAGGCAATTTCTACAAAAAGTCCGTTCATTAAACCTCTAACAAATCCAAAAAGTAATAAAATGGCCAGAATAATATCTATTGTTGTCATACAGAGTGTGTTGGTTTATCAAATATAACATTTAAATGTTTTAATGCTATTTTAAGCTTCGATTAAGAATAAGTAACCTGCTATTTTTTTATTTTTGCACATATTTTTTAAGTTTTACCATATAATATGTCTAGAGACGAACAATTAAAAATACGTTGGGAGCAAGTGGTTACCAAATTGTCTAATCAGTTTGCCGATGGCGATACGTTAGATCTCGATGCCATTATTTATCTTATTGGTTTGCAGGAACTCGGGCAATTCGACCGTAAATTTAAAAAAGATCATAAACTCGATCTCATGCACATTGCCATTTGTAAATTGCTAATGCCTTATGGTTATTACGAGTTTGATTTTGTAGACGACGACGGCTGGCCGCATTATACCGCAAAAGAGCAGCTTCCTAACTTAAAAGCAGGCGAACAAAGCATATTAATGAAAGAAGCCATAGTAAACTACTTTCTGGAAACCGAGTATATTAATTAAACTTTGGGCGTTACCCTACGGGTCGCGCTTTCCGCTACAATCTTTTGCTTAAGGCAAAAGGATTTCCTCTGCAATCGCTAACGCAATTCTCCGTTCGTAAAAAATAGCTGCCTTAAAACAAGGTATTATAGTTACGGTTATTTAAATTTGTAAAAACCGTGCGCCGATATGGAAGACATGCTATTTTACGATAGAATGCAGTTTGCATTTACCATTACCTTTCACTACCTATTTCCGCAACTTACCATGGGACTATCCTTAATAATAGTCTATTTTAAATGGAAGTTTTTAAAAACCGATAACCTACAATATAACGATGCTGCTAAATTCTGGATGCGCATTTTTGCACTTAATTTTGCTATGGGTGTGGTAACAGGAATTCCAATGGAATTTCAGTTTGGAACCAATTGGGCAAAGTTCTCCGAACTAACAGGTGGTATTATCGGGCAGACTTTAGCGATGGAAGGCATGTTTTCGTTTTTCTTAGAATCATCGTTTTTAGGCTTGTTTCTTTTTGGTGAAAAATTATTGGGGCATAAGCTACATTTCTTAACGGGATTTCTAGTGTTTTTAGGCTCCTGGGCCAGCGGATTTTTAATTATAGCCACACATTCCTGGATGCAAAATCCAGTGGGCTACGAAATTTTGGCCAATGGTAAGTTTGTTCTGAACAACTTTTCTGCTTTGTTCACAAACCCATGGTTATGGCCATCATATTTACATAATCAGGCGGCCTCTTTGGTAACCAGCTCGTTTGTAGTAGCAGGCATTGGTGCTTTGTATGTGCTAAATAATAAGTTTAAAGATTACGGGTATTTGTTTTTGAAAACGGGCGTTATTTTTGGTGTTATCGCTTCAATTTTAGTAGCGGTGCCTACAGGGGATTTGCTGGCTAAAAATGTGGTAAAATATCAACCGGTAACTTTTGCAGCTATGGAAGGTATTTTCCATACAGAACCAGGCGGATCGGAAATTGTTTTAATTGGTCAACCCGACATAAAAAATAAAAAGTTAGATAATAAAATTGCAGTGCCCAATGTGCTAAGTTTTTTAACCTATGGCAATTGGGATCAAGAGGTAAAAGGTTTAGAAGCCTTTCCCGAAGATACACACCCTACAAATATACCGATGTTGTATTATGCTTACCATGTTATGGTGGGGTTGGGCACACTTTTTATTGGTTTAATGCTATTAGCCAGTCTACAATTATTTCGGAAAAAATTAATCCATACACATTGGATTTTATGGGTTTTGGTGTTTATGATGCCTTTTCCCTACATTGCCAACACGGCAGGTTGGTACACATCCGAACTGGGTAGGCAACCATGGTTGGTATATAATTTATTACGCACAGCAAGTGGTGCTTCGCCAACGGTATCTTCTGGAAACACCTTGTTTACTTTACTAGGTTTTATTGGCTTGTATGCCCTTTTAGGATTGTTATTTATGTTATTAATCGGAAAAATTGTTAGGAAAGGCCCTAGCGTGCAAACACATTAATTATGGAGTTATTTTGGTATATAGTTCTGGTTGTTATGTTGGCTACTTATGTGGTGTTAGATGGCTACGATTTTGGTGCAGGTATCGTGCATTTGTTTTTTGCTAAAACCGAAAAGGATAAAAAAGCAATAACCAATGCTATTGGTCCGTTTTGGGATGCTAACGAAGTTTGGTTAATTGCCGCAGGCGGGGTGTTGTTTTTTGCGTTTCCTACCTTGTATGCATCCTCGTTTAGCGGATTTTATTTACCGCTAATCATGATTCTATGGTTGCTTATTTTTAGAGCTATCGGTTTGGAGTTAAGAGGGCAAATTCACAATGTTTTGTGGGAAACGGTTTGGGATAAAGCCTTTGGCATTGCGAGCCTGCTATTGGCCTTGTTTTTTGGTATCGCCTTAGGTAATGTTGTTCGCGGTGTAAATCTGGGCATGGTAGAAAATGGTGTGTCTACTCAAGAAGCACATTATTTTTTTCTGCCATTATGGAATCCGACATTTAGCCCACATGCCGAACATCTAGGTATTATCGATTGGTTTACCTTGTTATTGGGAGTTATTAGTGTGGTGGCTTTAACCATACATGGTGCCAATTGGATTGTTTATAAAACCAATGCCGCCATCAATCAGCAATTAAAACGGGTAGTTTTTAACTTAAATGTTGCCTTGTCGGTACTGGTTGTTATTTCGGTTTGTGTTTGGCATCTTATCGAGCCTAAACCATTTCATAATTTTTTAGTGAATCCTGTATTATTCATCTTTCCGGTAATTACTTTAATTGGTCTTTTAGGCTTGTTTAATGTAAAACGATTTAAAAAAGACGGTCAAGGCTTTTTATTTTCCAGTTTGTTTCTGGTGGGTGGTTTAGCTTCAACAGTAGCGTCTATTTTCCCGAATGTGTTGCCATCAACCAACGCTATTAATCCGTCGTTAACCATATATAATGTCGCTGCCGATGATTACGGACTTTCGGTAGGTGTGTATTGGTTTGTAATTGCCGCCATTTTGGTTTTGGTGTATTTTATAATTCAGTATAAAGTATTTAAAGGAAAAATGGACGATGTAGGCTATGGCGAACACTGATAAGAGTTGTGTTTTGGATAGATATTTTGAAAATATTTTCTTTACTTTGCCGTCTATTTTAGCTACTGAAAAATTTTCAGTTAAATGTGGATATCATGATAGACAAGATTAAAGAACTTATTGCTGAAGCCGAAGCGTTTAAAGCGCAATCTAAAGAAGAAGTTGAAGCCTTCCGAATTAAATATTTAGGAAAAAAAGGCTTGTTAAACGACTACTTTGCCGAGTTTAAAAATGTTGCTAACGACCAAAAGAAAGAGTTTGGGCAAACTATAAACAAACTTAAAAAAACGGCCGAAGATAAGGTTAATGCTTTAA
This sequence comes from Formosa sp. A9, assembly GCF_051200825.1. GTDB lineage: Bacteria > Bacteroidota > Bacteroidia > Flavobacteriales > Flavobacteriaceae > Formosa. The sequence continues at coordinate 239,169 of NZ_CP195158.1, forward strand.
GAGAAGAGTTAGAAAGTAAAGAAGAACTTAAGGGCATTTATGGCGACTTGTCTAGACCTGGCGAGCCTATTAATCTAGGGGCACGTCATCCTATTTCTATTGTAAAAAATCAAATTATCGATATCTTTTCCCGCATTGGATTTAATGTAAGTGAAGGGCCAGAAATCGAAGACGATTGGCACAACTTTACAGCATTAAATTTGCCAGAATACCATCCGGCTCGTGATATGCAGGATACCTTTTTTATTCAAACCAATCCCGATGTATTATTAAGAACGCATACCAGCTCGGTGCAAGTGCGTTATATGGAAAATAATAAACCTCCTATCAGAACCATTTCACCAGGTAGAGTGTATCGTAACGAGGCCATTTCGGCACGTTCGCACTGCTTTTTTCATCAAATAGAAGGCTTGTATATAGATAAGGATGTGAGCTTTGCCGATTTAAAGCAGACCCTACAGTATTTTACTACCGAAATGTTTGGAAAGTCTAAAATTCGTTTACGTCCGTCGTATTTTCCATTTACCGAACCGAGTGCAGAAATAGACGTGTACTGGGGCTTAGAAACCGAATCGGACTATCGCATAACCAAAGGAACAGGTTGGTTAGAAATTGGAGGTTGCGGTATGGTAGATCCTAATGTTTTAGAGAATTGTAAAATAGATTCTAAAGCTTATTCTGGTTTTGCTTTTGGTGTTGGTATCGACCGTATAGCTATGTTACTTCATCAAATAAACGATATTCGACTATTAAGTGAAAACGATGTGCGTTTCTTAGAGCAGTTTAAATCTACGATTTAAAAACACATGAAAAAGGACATCCAAATTCCCAAAGTTGAAGGTGTTTACGTAGCCGCAGTAAAGGTATTTAACGAATCGTTGAACGTAGAGGAATGGACAGCTTATATTGTTAACGACAAGGCAGTTGATTTAGAAACGGTATTAATTGTTAGCAAAGGAGCCTTAAAGGATAAGGAAACCTCGTTAATGCGCCATAAATTAGATAAACTTCCAGCTAAAAGTTATGCTAAAATAGAATACTTACAAGACGATGTTTTGGCTTTAAATAACACCTTTAAAATATCGTTTTTTGAAGGTAATACCATGTACGATAAAACGTTTGTTTTTAAAGCTAATACGATTAACGACAAGGCGCTTCAGCCTATACCAGTTATGGGTGTTAATGGCGTTTTGGTTAAGTAACTAATCTGTTTTTATAGGCATGCTGTTTGAACTTAGAGGGATATACCTAGAGGAATGTGGATACTCGGAAATGTTTACGTAGGCATTAAAATCACGACCGGTTTCTTTCCAATTAACAGCTCTAGCTTTTACTTTAAAGATATGGTAACCCGTTTTAGAATCTACAATTTTTGAAGCTTCAGAAATCATTCTATAAGCGTTTGGATCTAGACCATTGTTAAATCCAATCTGTAATTGAGCCTGGTCTTTAGTGGCCAAATTATAAACGGCGATAATTGAAAAGGTATAAATATCTCCCTTAACTAAATTCGAATTTGGTGTTATCGAAATTATTTTTACCGAGTCTTTGTCTTTTGAAGCAATCTTTTGTATTTCAGTTTCAAGATCTTTTTTGTTAAACCCTATATCTTGAATGTTCTGTTCTGAGTCGGCAACGTTATAGTTGGTATCGGTATTGTTTTCTTGTGCACTTAAATTAAGATTTAGGAGCACCATGAGGAATAATGCGAGATATTTAATCATATGTATTTTTTATGTTTAAAATTAAATATACAAATAATTTTTTAACATAATTCTTGATTTTTTTGAATTTAAAATGGTCTTGCTCTAATTCCGAAATTACATTTATTAGCCTTTCTAATCTAATTTCTCTGTTAGCTTGGCGAAGGTTTTTTTAGGGTCTTTCCCTTCGTATAAAACTTCGTAAACTGCGTTTATTATAGGCAGTTTAGTTTTACGTTCATTTTTGTCGTTTAGCAGATGTGCACTTCTGGTAGCATAATATCCTTCGGCAACCATGCTCATTTCCATTTGCGCCGATTTAACGGTGTAACCTTTACCAATCATGTTTCCAAACATGCGGTTTCTAGAAAATACAGAGTATCCGGTAACCAATAATTAAGCTTTAATATAGGCTGATTCTGACAACGATTGCCGTGTAGTGGTGTTTTGTGCATAATTAATGGCTTTTCAGCGATTTAGAGTGAAACTCTCTGAAATTTTGATTAATATTACTGTAATAGCGACTCCCTAGAAGTATTTAATATTTTTAATTATATCTGTTAAATCAACACATGAAACATTTATACAAGATATTAATGCTCTTGTGCTTTGTACATACCTTAAGCGGGCAAAGTATTCGAAAGAGTTATCAGGAAATGACAGACTATGAAAAAGCGGAATTGGTTGATGCTTTTTATGAGTTAAGAGAAGGACCAGATTTGTTTAATGATTTGGCAGTGTTCCATAGTCAGTTTTTTAATTTCGATAACACTATCGATCCAACGCGTCGAGATCTTCATTTTAATCTACCCGACGAACCAGAGCGTGAGATATTTTTGGCTTGGCATAGACAACAAATGTTCGAAATGGAACAGGCTGTACAGAATATAAATCCAAGAATAAGTTTAGCGTATTGGCAATCTCCTAGCGATCAAGCTTTAGATTCTCCATTGTGGGACGAGGATTTTATGGGAAGCTTTAATGTAAATTGGGACTTGCGCAGGAATATTGGAGGGAATGGCCCTATGCCCACACTTGGTGAATTAGCTTCTTTGTACAATATTTCAGATTTCTTTCAATTTTCTAATGAATTGGAAAGACGAAATGTCCATAGAGGGGCTCATGTTTGGACGGGTGGCGCTATGCCTACACCGTTGTCGCCAAGAGATCCTATTTTTTATCTTCATCATACTTTTGTGGATTTGGTTTGGCATATTTGGGAAGAAATTCATGAAAACTCTGCTTTTATTACAACTTCTATGTTGAGGTACGATGGCACTTATGCTTTTGATGGCGAAACATTACCTCTAGTAAATCCTAACGACATAACAGATACGCGATCGCTTGGTGTATTTTATGCTGCCAATGGTGTTGCTAACCTCAATAATTATATTGTTAGCAATACTTACAGGCCTGAAGAATATTTTTATTACCAATATTTAATAGAAGCAGGAGATAACTTTATAATACCTGACGGGGCAAATTGTAGAATTGAATCTGTAAACGGCATAAAGTTTTTACCTGGCTTTGAAGCTGCCTCTGGATCTAATCTAGTTGCTACAATAGATAATAATACCAGTTTACAAAGGTTAAGTGGTAATAAAACAAGAGTGAAAAAAGCGTATAGTTTTGATGAGAATATAAATGCAACAATTATATGGAATGAAGACGATAAAGATGACACTCCAATAATTATAGATACTTATCCGAATCCTTTTACAGAGAAGATTACAATCAAACTCAATAAAAATACAAATTGCACGGTTAGTGTTTATAATATGATGGGTGGTTTAATACGGGAAGAGGCTTTTCAAAATACTAATACAATAATTATTAATAAGTTGTATGGCCTGTCAACAGGCTTTTATGTTATTAATGTAGTTGATGCCGCCGGAAATATTATTCTAGCAAAACGTGTTATAAAAATGTGATAAACACTAATCTCACAACACTTGTAAGATAGATAATATAAGTTCTATTTGGATTGGGCTTTTAATGGTTAGTTCCGTGATCCATATTAATACTATTAGGGTCTCTAAATTGGCAGCATGGTGGTAAAGAATGATACACTTCGTCTGTTGCTCTGAAGTCATCTGTATCATGTCCTACAGCGGCTATTGCTTTTTTAATATCTTGGGGCGAGCATTTATTTTCATTTATAACTAGGGTTAATTGATTAGACGGGATATCCCATTGGGCATATTTTACACCTTTAATTTTTAAAGCGGCTTTTTCTATTCGAGTTTTACACATGCCACAGTTCCCTTTTACTTCTATATTTAAGTTTTTATTCTTGTCTTTAGCGACGTTTTTTTCTTGTGCATTTATCAGGGTGCAGAAAAGGCAAATAAAAACTAAGCAGAAAATGCGTTTTAAGGATATTGATTGTGTCATGATAAAGATTTTTATAGATTTAAAAATAATTAAAATAAAGTATTAATTGATTTAAAATCAGTGAGTTTACTTTAATTTATATCTAAATCCTAGATAATACGTTTCTCCTAATACAGGAGCGTATAAAATCGTACTGTCAAAATAAGGTCCAAAAGGATCGTCGGAACCAAGAATAGGTTGTTTTTGTACTTGATTTCCGATGTTTTCGCCACCTAAATATAAGTCGAACTTTTCGTTAATAACTCGAGTAAGGTTAAAATTCATAATACTATAAGGGTCAGAATAGGGTTTAAGTTGGTATTCTTCAGGATTAGGTGTAGTATTAGGAAGTCTTTGCTCACCAGTCCAATGTAGCGTGTAATCTATTTTCCATTGCGAACCTCTTGATTTTTTTAGGGTTTCGTAACTCATATTTGCAAAAAAGCGATGTTTTGGTTGTAAAGGCTTTTGCAAGTTACCTGATTGGTAGTCTATTGTAACATTGTAGTTTTTATAGGTTAATCTGATGTTTAAATCTTGAATGATTTCGTAGCTGATGTCTATTTGTAAACTTTTAGATAAACTGTGCCCTTTTAAATTATAGAATGCTATTTCTCTCGGATTTTCCCAATCTACAACGACCTGATCTTTAAAATCGGTAATATAGTAATCGGCAGAAATGTCTAGCGCTCTGTTCCAGATATATAATTTTTGAACAAATCCAATACCCGTATTCCATGCTATTTCGGGATTAAGTGTGTAAAGCTCTCCATTATTGTTTAAAATGTTTATAACTCGCGATGATGCAAAAAGCTGTTGGTTTTCTGCAAAAATGTTAGCTGCTCGTTTACCTCTTCCGCCAGACAATTTTACGCTAGCTCCTTTCCATAACGAGTATCTTAAATGTAATCGTGGTGTAATAAAAGTGCCTAATCTGTTATGGTTATCTACTCTAAGTCCAGCAACAAAGCTTAATTTGTCTAGATTATCGTAAGTGTACTCAAAAAATGCTCCAATAGAGTTGTCTATTCTATTCCAGTTTTGAAGGTTGACATCTTCTTTAAAACTATCGTAGGTAAAACTTAATCCTGTTTTAAATTTATGTTGGGTACTCCCAATAATACTGTTAAATATAAGGTTGGAGTAATAGGAAGTTTGTTCAATATCATAGATATTAAATCCGTAATACGAATCTTGATTATGATGGCTTAAAGCTGTTTGATACCCAAAACTTTGATAGGGTAAATCTGGAAATACATAACCTATTTTAGCCGATAGGTCTAGTCTGTTAGATTTGACTTCGCTACCCCAAGCATTGTTAGTAAACTTGTCTGTATCTGGATTAAACGAAATTTCTCCTGTTTGTTTTTCATCTAAAAGGTATTGAGCGTTAAAATAACCTACCCAGCCTTTTAACGGATCTGCATATTGCCACCTGTTCATAATATTAATTTGTTTGGCCAGGGGCGTATCTAAAAACAAATCGGAATTTCTGTCTATGTTTCCGTTCCTTAAGTTGGCATGTACATAAAGTCCTGTGGCTAATTCTTCCGAGAATTTTTTATTGTAACGGGTATTAAATTCGTAACGTTCGTAATTATTGGCGTACATGTTTAGGAAAAATTTCTGGTCGGTTAAAGGTTTTACTAATTCAGTATTTATTTGTCCAGAAATACTTTCAAAGCCATTTAAAACACTACCCGATCCTTTTGTTATTTGTATACTTTCTATCCAAGATCCAGGAATGAAAGACAGCCCGTAAATTTGTGAAGCACCTTTAATAGAAGGTATGTTTTCCTGAGTAAACAATAGGTAAGGACTGTTTAAACCTAACATTTGTATTTGTTTTGCACCTGTAACGGCATCCGAAACATTTACATCTACAGCAGGATTGGTTTCGAAAGATTCCGATAAATTACAACAAGCGGCTTTAAGCATTTCTCTACTGTCTACATGTACTAAATTTTGAACATTAAATAAGGATTTTTGAATTGGCTTAATTTTTTTTCGCAATAAAACTTCTTCTAATTCTATTTCTGGATGCAACCATATTTTACCCAGTCGGGGTCTGTTAACAGTTAAAGTGTCAGTTTTATATCCAACATAGCTTATAACAAGTTTTGTAAACGAGGTGTTAAATGGAAGGTTAAATTGTCCTTGCTCATTTGTAATTGTTCCAATTGGAGTATTTAACCAAGTTACATGTACTCCAGATAGTGTTTTTTCCTTTTCTTCTGGATTAAATTCTAAAACTGTACCTGTAATTTGTATTTGACCATGTAGCAAAATACTGAAGAACATAAATACGATTACGAATAATATTTTCATAAACAAAGTTTTCAATTGAAAGATCGATGTAGTATCTAGAATTGTTACTTATAAAGGTAATATTTTTAATTCAGCAGGTTATGAAGATTTGATAAAGTGCTATTAATTCGGTATTAACTTCCGTTTTGAGATTCTAAACAGAACCAATTTTTATTAGTAAATTGAAGAGTTAAAATTAAGCTGCAAAATGAGATATAATGTTGTACTTTAAAGGGGTGTTTTATGAAGTTTGGAGTAATAATACTGTTGTTTAGTTTCGCTATTTACCAAGTGAAGCATAAAAGTGGTTTTTACAGTGGTCCTAAAATTAGGGTGATAAACGATACAGAGATATATTTTACCAATGTTTCTTTATTTTCAATGCCATTCGAAAATCTGAAACCTAGAGACACTTCAGCGTATCAAATTTTAAATTTTAATGCATTAAAAGATGATTCTCTGATTTATTGTTCTTCTGGAGATAATAATTTTGCTCGCTATTTAGAAATACCTAAGCGTGAAGCTGTATATGTTACTTATGTAATTGATAGTATTTATAATGATATGCTATATGTAAGTACAACATACACGAAAGAAGAATAATCAACGTTAATCTAATTTTTCTGTTAGCTTGGCGAAGGTTTTTTTAGGATCTTTCCCTTCGTATAAAACTTCGTAAACCGCGTTTATTATAGGCAGTTTAGTTTTACGTTCATTTTTGTCGTTTAGCAGATGTGCACTTTTGGTAGCATAATATCCTTCGGCAACCATGCTCATTTCCATTTGCGCTGATTTAACGGTGTAACCTTTACCAATCATGTTTCCAAACATACGGTTTCTAGAAAACACAGAGTATCCGGTAACCAATAAATCGCCTAAATAGGCAGAATTGTTAATGTTGCGTTTCATTTTATGCATCTTTTTTATAAAGCGCTTCATTTCGCGAATAGCATTGCTCATTAATACACTTTGGAAGTTGTCTCCGTAACCCAATCCATGGGCAATTCCAGCAGCAATAGCGTATATGTTTTTAAGCATAGCGGCGTATTCGGTCCCTATAATATCATCGCTAATTTTAGTTTTTATATAGTTGCTAGAAAGCGATTTTGCTATGGTTTTTGCTTTTTTAGAATCGGCACAAGATATGGTTAAATACGATAAGCGTTCTAGGGCAACTTCCTCGGCATGGCAAGGGCCTGCGATTATAACAATGTTTTTAAACGGGATATTATAAATGTCGTGAAAATGTTCGCCAACCAATAAGCCAGATTCAGGAATAATACCTTTAACGGCCGAAACGATGGTTTTAGAAGTTATATCTGCAGTCAGCTTATTAAGCTCACTATGCATAAACGCAGAAGGAATGGCAAAAATAAGCACATCGGCATATTCGGCCATTTCATTAATATCGTTACTAAGTTTAAGTTGCTCGGTATGAAACTCTACAGAGCTTAAATAATTAGGGTTGTGTTGTTCTTTTAATAAATGTTCTTTGGTGTAAACACTACGCATATACCAGCCTACTTCGCCTAAATTTTCACAAAGCATTTTTACGATAGCTGTTGCCCAGCTACCAGCACCAAATACAGCGTATTTTAAATGGTTTTCCATAAGGTCATTCTAAATTATTGTTCAAATGTACATAAAAATCGTATGGTACCTAATTAAAGAAATGTTATTAAAGGTTAGACTTCATAACGATTTCATTTTTAACCATAACAACCATGGTGTCTTCTAATAGTGCTTTTTCAGAATTTAAAAACTGTTCTATGCGTTCTTGTGTGTCTGTAAGTTCTATAATTTGAGGATGTTTAGCCTGCTTTACTTCGGTATGTCCCCAATGTATATTGGCTTGGTTGAGGTAGCCTTTAGATACATTAAATTGAAGAGCTTGCTTTAAGTTATTAGCTTTGGCACGTTTTAGTATTTCTGAAGCAAAATCGGCAGCGTGAAGCTTTTTCCAAAACGATACATTTTTTAATGTTTTGCCATATTCGAAATAAATTCTAATTGTGGTTAATGTATTCATTTTGGATGTCTTTTGTTTTTAATTTCAGAAAGATGAAGTCCTTTTTCTCTGAGGTAGTTCGTGTTCTTAGGACTTCCGATAATTTGAGATGAATAAACACCAGAATGCCCCGAAAATAAGTAGGCTGTAGCACAGGCAATTGCAATAAATACACCTGCTTCTATTCCAAATAATTCAATACCCATTACAGTACAGGCCAACGGTGTATTTGTAGCTCCTGCAAAAACAGCTACAAAGCCCATACCAGCCAGAAGGCCCATTGGCAAAGGAATGCACCAGATTAAAACATTACCCAAGGTGGCACCAATGTAAAATAAGGGAGTTACTTCTCCGCCTTTAAATCCGGCGCCAAGCGTAAACGATGTAAATAAAAGCTTGGCTAAAAAGTCGTACGAGTTCATAGAGGTGTTAAAAGCAGCTTCAATAGTAGGTACGCCCAAACCAATATATTTTGTGGTACCAATTACATAAATGCATATTGCTAAAACTATACCGCCAATAAAAGGGCGTAGCGGAGGATATTTTATATATCTGCTAAATAAATTGCTCCAAAAGTGTGTAGATTTAGAAAATAGCATGGCTACCAAGCCAAAAATGATGCCTGCTAAAAGCGCCCAAAGCAAATTTATAGGGTTCATTTCTGCAACTTGATCGATATGATAATGGGTATGCGACACATTCCAAAGTTCGCAAAAGTAATTAGCAAGTATCGCCGCTAAAAAACTGGGCACTATGGCGTCTAACCTTATGCGGCCAAGAATAAGAACTTCTAAAGAAAAAATACCTCCTGCCAGAGGAGTGCCAAATACCGATGCAAAACCAGCGCTAATACCAGCGATTAATATGATTCTTCGGTCTCTTCTAGATAAATTAAAAACACTCGTAAACCTATCGGCTATAGCTCCGCCTATTTGTACTGCCGTGCCTTCTCGACCTGCTGAGCCACCAAATAAATGGGTTACAACGGTTCCGAATAAAACCAACGGCGCCATTTTAAAAGGAATTATTTTTTTAGGAGAATGAAATTCTTCAAGCAATAAATTATTGCCTTTAACCACACTGTTGCCATAAAGATGATACGAAAGACCAATAATGAAGCCACCAATGGGTAATAGTGCAATAATCCATAAATGAGATTCTCTCCATTGTGTTGCCCACTCCAAACTAAACAGAAAAAAAGCCGATACACTACCAGCAACAGCGCCTAAAAGCAAACAGATGCAAAACCATTTAATGAGATATAGTAGTGAAGGAATCTGCTCTAAATTGCTTAAAGCTTGTTTTATTGTGTTGCGCGTCATAGTGGGATGTTTGACTGTTTTTGAATCTGTTCTACGTTATAAGCTAGAAGTCCTGTATTAATATCTATTGCTATATGAAGAAGAACAGCTAACCAAATGTTTTGAGTAAAATAGTAAATAACAGAAAATAGCAAACCTAATATAAAGGCGATTATTAGGTTAGATATTCCGCTGCCAATATGGGTTAAAGCAAAAATAATGTTCGGTATAATAAAAGCAAAGCCTAACATGGTGTGTTCTCTACAAAATTCAAACAAAAAAAGCCTAAATATTATTTCTTCACAAATTCCAGCGCTTATTGATAGTAAAATAAACCAAAAACGTTCTTGTTTTGTTTTGGGTAGGTAATGATAGATGGCGTTTAATTTGTTCTTTATGTCATTACTGTGTTCTGCAGATATTTTAGTCGATTTATATTGAAAGATACTAAATGCCATAATTAAAAGAAAGACTATTAAGCCAATAATCGAAAAATTGGGATAAAAATTTAGTTTAGGTTGTTTGTAAATTAAATATTGAAGAATTACCAATAGTGTTAAAAACCAAAATATAAAAAGGGTTAGTTTGTAATCTATAAGTCGAAATGCCCCGTCTCGTTTAATATTCAAGTTTATTCTTTTATGGGTAAGCACCACATAAATAGGAAAAACTATTCCAATTAATACTGCTATAATACTAGTTGTAGCCATATTATTTCAATATTAAACAGTTAAAAACCATCAGAGTTATTTTAAAGATACAAATTTGTAAAGAATATATTAGAGTTTAAAATGTATAAAAATTGCGTTTTTAAATAGCCCTTTAAATTTTAGAAAAAGACTACGTGTGTGGCTAATGTCTTGTTAATTAAAATTTTAACAAGACATTGTGATTTTAAAAACAATTCTGGTATAATTTTTACCGTTACTAGTTTGCTAAGATTTATTATAAAAATCCCTGTCAAGATAAACAAAAGTATGCATAGGAATGTAAGCCAAATTACTTCTTGGCAGGAGATTTTTAATTTGTAAGTCGCACGCTTTTCAATTTATATAAAAAGAAATGAAACATACATAATTTTTTTGGTTGGTTATTTAGTTTAAAACTGCTTAAAGGATAATTCCTTTAAGCAGTTTTTATTTTTAGAATTTATGTGAGTGTTTAATTGGAATTAAACTGAGAATTTTTAAACTTTACAAGAGCTATTAAATAACATTTTAAAAATTAAATAATTATGGGTTTATTTTCATTCATTAAAGATGCAGGTGCCAATATTTTTGGAATTGGTAAAAGCAGTGCCGAAGAGGCTGCAGAAAAAGCGGCCGATGCTGCTGCTGCAAAATTAGCAGCCGAAAATGCAGCTGCGGCTAAGTTAAAAGAAACAGTAACCGACTTAAGTTTGCAAGTAAGCAACTTAAATATAGTTGTTAAAGATGATTTAGCGACCGTTACAGGTGCCGCTTACGATCAGGCTACTAAAGAAAAAGTAGTGCTTGTGGTAGGGAATTCGGCAGGTATTGCCACAGTAGACGACCAGATGACTGTTGAAAATCCAGAGCCAGAAGCTCAATTTCACACTGTAGTTAGCGGCGATACTTTAGGAAAGATTGCCAAGAAGTTTTATGGTAATGCAATGAAATATCCAGAAATTTTTGAAGCTAACAAACCTATGCTTAAAGATCCAGATAAAATTTACCCTGGTCAGGTATTGCGTATTCCTACTTTAGGGTAGTCAATAAAAAATTAAAAGACTTCAGAGCGGGTCTGAGAAAGTTAAGTAATTCGTCATTCTGTGCCAGACACAGAATCTCATCATATTCAAAGCAATGAGTATGATAATCTGAAATACATTCAGATTGACTAAAAATTAAATTTTTCAGACTCGTTTTTTATTTATAAAAATTCATTTCGTCTATATATTGCCAAACGCTGTCGGTAAGTAGGGGGATGCAGTTTTTTTGCTCGGCTATAGCTTTTCTGATGGCTGTAGATGAAATTTCCATAATTGGCGCATCTACTTTATGAATTTTTGGATGGTTTTGGTATGGTGTTTTAATACCTTCATTAGAAATTCTTGGGTAAACATAAATGTGGTAACGTTCTAAAATAACATCGTGGTTTTTCCACTTATGAAAACCGTTTAAATTGTCTTCGCCCATAATTAAAGAAAACTCGTGATTGGGATGTTTTTCTTCTAAATGTATAAGGGTGTTAATGGTGTAATTGGGTTGCGGCAAATTAAATTCTATGTTACTAGGTTGTAATTTGTCGTAAGCATTTGTTGCTAAATACACCATCTCTAAACGGTGGTGGTTATCTAATAGAGTACTTTTCTTTTTAAAAGGATTGTGCGGGGTTACCACTAACCAAATTTGATCTAAATCGCTGTATTCGGCCATGTGGTTTGCAATAATTATATGGCCTATATGTATTGGGTTAAACGTGCCAAAGTACAATCCGACTTTCATGAATTACAGCTATTGGTTTATAAAATTGGCTACTGTATTTTCGGCTTCTGCCAATGCGTGTTCTAAATTGTCGTTTTCAATTATGCAGTCGAATAACGGCGCTGTTGCTAATTCGGCCGAAGCTTTGGCTACACGCATGTTTATTTTATCTTCAGATTCTGTTTTACGTTTTTTTAATCTGATTTTTAGTTCGTCAATACTTGGTGGTTTTACGAAAATGGACAGGGTTTGCTCAGGGAATTTCCGTTTAATACGTAACCCTCCAGATACATCTATATCAAAAATTACGTGTTTCCCTTTAGCCCAGATGCGTTCTACTTCGCTTTTAAGAGTGCCGTAAAAATTATCGCGATATACTTCTTCCCATTCCAGAAAAGCATCATTTTTTATGTTGTTTTTAAATTCTTCTAACGATAAAAAATAATAGTCTTTTGCATGAATTTCTTCCCCACGTTTGGCTCTAGAAGTCGCCGAAATAGAGAATTCTAAGTTTAACGATTCTATAGCCAACAAATGTCTTACAATGGTGGTTTTTCCAGATCCGGATGGTGCAGAGAATACAATAAGTTTTCCTTCGGGCATATTATAAAACGTTTAAAAGTTGTTCTTTTATTTTTTCTAGTTCGTCTTTCATTTGAACGACTAATTGTTGCATAGGGGCATAATTACTTTTAGAGCCAATGGTGTTAATTTCTCGTCCTATTTCCTGACTAATGAATCCTAGTTTTTTTCCGTTAGAATCTTTAGAATTTAAGGCAGTTATAAAGTAACTTAAATGGTTTTGTAAACGTACTTTTTCTTCTGTAATATCGTATTTTTCGATATAGTAAACTAGTTCTTGTTCAAAGCGGTTTTCGTCTACCTTTTCTTTCAATTCTTCAATACCTTTACGCAAGCGTTCTCTAACGGCTTCAACACGTTCTGGGTCTATTGCAATAACCTGCTGTAGTAGGCTTTCTATGGTCTTTACCCGAGTTTTAAAATCTTGTTCTAAAACCTTTCCTTCGTCTAAACGGTATTGGTTTAAATGGTTTATGGCTTCATTTACTTCGGTTAAAACAGCTTTCCATTCATCTTCATCAATATCTGCGCGTTCTGTGCTTAAAGCGTCTGGAAAACGAACGGCCATTTTAAGCAGTTCTGTAGCATCGCCATCTACAATGTCTTGTAATTGTTTAAGATATTGCGTAACCACAGGTTTGTTAATTTGTGTTGTGGTTTCTTCGCCTGTAACTTCAACAAATATCGAGAAGTCTATTTTGCCGCGCTCTAGTTGGTCGGCTATAAGCTTGCGTAATTGCAATTCTTTTTCTCTGTAAAAGGAAGGCATGCGCGTATTCAAATCGAGGTTTTTACTATTAAGAGATTTTATTTCGATAGAAATTTTTTTGGTTGGCAATTGTAGTACCGATTTACCATAACCTGTCATTGAATATATCATAAGCGTCTTTTAAAGTTGTACAAAGATAATTAAAACTAAAGGTTTAGAAAACACTAATTAATATTATGCATGCAGAGTAATATTTTTTATTTTTGAAGTAAAACTGAAGCATGTACACAAAACAATTCGAAATTAGATGGAGCGATATAGATGCTAATCGTCATTTAGCGAATTCGGCCTATACCAATTTTATGAGCCATACCCGTATGGCATTTTTAATGGAGCAAGGGTTTTCTGCAAACGAACTGGCTAAATTTAATATCGGGCCTGTGGTGTTTTACGAGCATATGTATTATTTTAAAGAAGCGTTTTTAGGCCAGCCAATTACTGTTGGTTTAGAAGTTTCGGGCTATAGTGAAGATGGTAAATTTTTTAAGTTCGAACATCAGTTTTACAATGATAAAGGCGATAATATAGCGCATTGCGAAATGCTTGGCGGATGGATAGATTTAAAACAACGAAAACTTATAGGCTTACCAGAAAAGTTGTTAGCATTACTTGAAGTTTTTCCTAAAAGTGAAAATTTTAAAATATTAACTAAAGAAGATACTCGGGTTAATAATAAAGTGCCAAAACCGTTAAAAGTCTAAGCGGTTTTTGGTTTTTTAGTTACTAAATAAACACCAATAAAAATTAGTACGGCTGCACTGATTTTTACAGAATTAATTTGATCCGACCCTATTAACTGAGCAAAAATTGCCGCAATCACAGGCTGTATATATACAAAAGTACTTACTGTTGAAGCGCGCAATTGTGTTAATGCCAACGGATTTAAAACATAGGTGCCGTAGGTAGCAAAAACAATTACAAACACAACCGCAAACCAAATATAAGCAGGGAAGCTATGCCATTTAATTTCTAAAACTTCCTGATAACTAAAAGGCGCTGTCATGATTAAGCCAAATAAAAACATCCATTTTAAGAAAGTAAATGGGTGGTATTTTTCGGTTAGTTTTTTTATTATGATTAGATAAATACTGAAGGCAGTTGCGTTTAAAAGGATAAGCGAATTGCCTAGAAAAATATTGTCTCCTGGTTGAGAAGATTTTCCATAGATGCTCAGTACCAAAGCGCCTGCAAACCCCATGAAAATACCAAGTATATTAATTCTAGAAACCTTTTCTTTTAGATATATGGCGGAAAGTATTAATACGACTATTGGAGTAATTGTCATGATAACCGACGCATGAATAGGTGTGGTATATTCTAAGCCTTTAAAAAATGAAAGCATATTTACGCACATGCCAAAAAACGAAGCGACAATAAAAATTAAAAAATCTTTTTTGGCGATGTTTTGTTTAGGAACCAAAACGTCAAAAATCCAAAATAAAAGAGTGGTGCCTATTAAACGCAACAAAATAAAACCAAATGGTTTTACATAACCACCGTCTATAACATCGTTGGCAAAACTGTAATTTAAACCATAAAAAATCTGAACTATAAAAGCAGCAATTAATGCCAAAATACGTTTATTCATGAACGGCTAGTTTGGCAGCGTCAACAATTTTTTTACTATTTCCGATAAAAATGTCGTTGTTGTATATAAGTACAGGACGCTTTAAAAAGGTGTAATGTTCTAAAATGTATTGTTTGTAGTCGGCTTCCTCTAAAGTTTGGTTTTTAAGATCCATTTCTTTGTATAACTTAGCGCGTTTGCTAAAAAGAGCTTCGTAACTTTTAGAGAGTTTATGCATTTCCTCTAACTGTTTAACGGTAATTGGTTGCTCTTTTATATCTTGTAATTCCACATTTTCAGGTAAATCTAGAGTTTTTAAAATGCGCATGCAGGTATTGCATGTTTTTAAGTAATAGAATTTTTTCATGAGTGCTTTATTTAATGCAAAAATAAAAGGTTTTAAAGGAGCGATTGCTTTATATTTATAAAAAAGATAAAAATGCAATTTACATTTACTGTTTTCGAAAAATCTAGAGCCATTTATAATTCGTATTTAGAAACATTATCACTAGAGGAATTAAATACGATACCGCAAGGATTCAATAATAATATTATTTGGAATATTAGCCATATTGTGGTTACTCAACAAATTTTAATGTATAAATTATCTGGTTTGCCTGTGCAGATAGCACCTAGTTTAATAGATCGTTATAAAAAAGGAACACGACCAGAGCAAGACGTATCTCAAAAAGAGGTAGATGATATGAAAGCCTTATTATTCGAAACTATTTCGCAAACGCAAACAGATTATAACAATAAATTATTTGTGAATTTTCAGGAGTATACTGTTTCTACTACAGGAAATACATTGCAAAGTGTAGAAGACGCAATAACGTTTGCCTTATTTCATGAAGGGTTGCACTTGGGTGTTGTAAAAGGTTTGCTAAATGCCATTAAACTTTAAATAGGTATTGGCTTCGTGGTAAGGTATAGCGAATTCTGTAACACCAGTGGCGTATGGTGCAATTTCGTAAGTATTGTATAATAATATCAAACCTTCGGAACTATAGCCTATATTTTGAGGCAGTGTAAAAGACTCTGCTTCAAAATACATATCCTTTTTGTCTTTTGTTTCGGTTTCAAAATACGATTCGGCCAATGTGGCGAACGATTTTTCGTCGGTAAACAGTTGTCGATTTGTTAGTAATAAACCCGATTGTGCATCAAAATTCAAAAAATTAATAGCTAAAATACCATGTGCGCCACCAGTATTGGTATAGCAGGTTAGCGAAATGCTTATTATTTCTGGAGTTTGATACATGACTTCTCCATCAACTTGTGCTTCCCATTCTATAACGCTGTCGGTAAATTGATTTTTAAAATTTTGGTATTCGGTGTTAAATATTGAGATGTTTTCCTCTAACGAACTTGTCGATTTTTGTTCTTGATTAAATTGAAGCGCAAGAGCGGTTTTTTCTCGTAAAATTGCATTAATGTTATTGGCTACTTTACTATTGCCAATAGCTTCAGGTATATGTATTTCTACAATGTTGTTGTTTGGGGTAGTAATGTGTTGCTCTTCGAAAAGGAGTAATTTTTTTTCTTCAGAACAAGACCAAATTGTAATACTAATAAGTAATGCAATTAAAAATTTAGGAGACATGAAACGGCGTGTTATTTAATAATAAAGATAGATATTTCGAATGAAATAAAAGTGAATACCTACTTTAAAATTTAATTAAAGGTCGGGGAATTTTGTGTGGCCGTTATTGCAATTGTAAATTAGTTAATGTAGTAAACATAACCAAAATTTAACCAGATCATAGAGTCGTTGTGCTTGTTGTAATCTAGTTGATGATTAAGGCCGTCAACCCAATCGCTATTAAAAAACTGCCATTTTACCTCGAACAAAAAGTCAGAATAATCACTAACTTTATATCTAACACCAGCACCTGTAACAACAGAAAACGTGTAGAACGATGTTGTATCTATAGAGCCTGGAGCCCAAGGCCCGAAAAAATTATCAGGATTTGTAATATCTTGATCGCCATAAGTTGTACTAGCATCTGGAGAGGCGTAAACGGCATGGCCTCCGAGTAGAAAATAAGGAGAAAAACTGAAAAAGCGATAATGGAAGTTTTTTAAACTAAAAGGGTAAATTTCAAAATTAAATCCAAGATCTATATTTTGTGCTACCCCGCGTTGTGCTCTTAATTTATCGGCGTTTTCACTAACCTGGTCGGGTTCAACGTATTTTCCGTAGTGTTTTAAATTTGTTTTGTTGTAGGCGGCGTCTAGTCTGATTTTAAAATGATCAAAAAGTTTTGATCCATTACGTCTATACCCGCTACCCCAATCCATTGGGTTTAGGGCGTAAAACACTCCAATTCCAAAGCCAATATTTCCTAAATTGGTATCTGTATCTCCTCTTAATCCAAAATCAGATCGCATTTGTACGGGGCCAGTAAAAATTCCAGCTTCATGACCCGTTTGAGAAAACAAAGGGGAAATCAAAAACAAGCATGCAACTAAAAATAGCGGTTTTAACGTGTTTAGCATAGTATTCTTTAAAAATAGATGCTGTTCTTGGGGATTAATAGCATTAACAAATATATAAAATAGGTTATGACAATCAAATAAATAGTAAACAAATGTTAAAAATGAATTTACATTTCTTTTTTGGTTACGAATTTTTATTTAAAATGCTTTAAAATTTAAAGATAATGTATATTTGTACTGTAAAATGATTACAAATTTGACAGTATCATAATTTCTATAAAAATGAAAAACAAAATCGATGCATTTTTAAAATTAGTTGAAAAAAAAGATGGTCATGAGCCAGAATTTTTACAGGCAGTACACGAAGTTGCAGAAACTGTAATTCCGTTTATTGAGAATAATCCAAAATATAAAAATAAAATGTTGTTAGAGCGTATGGTAGAGCCAGAACGCACTATCATTTTTAGAGTGCCTTGGTTAGACGATCAAGGTAATACACAGGTGAACAGAGGATTTAGAGTTGAGTTTAACTCGGCAATAGGGCCTTATAAAGGAGGCTTGCGTTTTCACCCAAGTGTAAACTTAAGTATATTAAAGTTTTTAGGTTTTGAACAAACCTTTAAAAACTCTTTAACTACGTTGCCAATGGGTGGCGGTAAAGGCGGTAGCGATTTCGATCCAAAAGGGAAAAGTGATAACGAGGTTATGCGTTTTTGCCAGTCATTTATGTCGGAGTTAAGTCGTCATATTGGTCCAAATACCGATGTGCCAGCAGGCGATATTGGTGTAGGGGCTCGAGAAATTGGGTATATGTTTGGACAATATAAAAGATTGCAAAACGAATTCTCAGGAGTTTTAACAGGTAAAGGTTTATCTTATGGCGGTTCTTTAATTCGTCCTGAAGCTACTGGTTATGGAGCAGTCTATTTTGCTAAAAACATGTTAGCAACTAAAAACGAATCATTACAAAATAAAACCATAGTCATTTCGGGTTCTGGTAATGTGGCGCAGTATGCTTGCGAAAAAGCAACACAGTTAGGAGCTAAAGTAGTTACCATGTCCGATTCGTCTGGATATATTTACGACGAAGCAGGAATAGATGCTGATAAATTGGCCTTTATAATGGAGCTTAAAAATGAAAAGCGAGGTCGTATTAGCGAATACGTTGATACCTATACTTCGGCTGAATTTTTTAAAGGAGAAACACCTTGGCGTGTGAATTGTGACATTGCGATGCCGTGTGCTACACAAAACGAATTACATGAAGATGATGCTAAAGCGCTTGTAGCCAGTCGTGTTATGGCCGTAACCGAAGGCGCTAACATGCCTTGTACGCCAGAAGCTATTGCTGTTTTTCATGAAGCAAAAGTTTTATTCTCGCCAGGAAAAGCGTCTAACGCAGGTGGTGTGGCAACTTCTGGATTGGAAATGAGTCAGAATTCATTGCGTTTAAATTGGACAAGAGAAGAGGTTGATGCTAAATTGCATGATATTATGAATAATATTCATGAGGCTTGTGTAACGTATGGTAAAGAGGATGATGGTTATGTGGATTATGTAAAAGGAGCCAACATTGCTGGTTTTGTTAAAGTTGCCGATGCTATGTTAGCACAAGGTGTAGTATAAAAACTATAAAGACAAGATATTATTAAAACCTTCAGAAAATTATAAATTCTGAAGGTTTTTTCATTGGTCTCAGTCGTTAGCTGAAACTATGTGTTTTTAGAGCAAGACTTACAGTTTCAATAAATATTTTTGCGCCACGAATGCACGAATATTTGACATAGTTTTTATAAAGAATATTCGTGTATTTGTGGCTAAAATGAACACAAATAATCGGACTTCCAGTCCATAGTGGTTTAGTTAAAATAAGGTAGATGTTACTGTTTTTAAAACAGAATCGTGCATGTGTTCGGTATAATCAAGATGCGTTACTAAGCGCAATTTCCCTTGCCCCATATCGCTAATTAAAATGTTTTTCGATTTCAATTTTTGTATTAAAAGCGCACTATTTACATCGGGTTGTAATTCAAAAATAACAATGTTTGTTTCTGTAGGCTCTACCTGTTTAACGTGGGGTAGTTTAGAAAAGTGAAGGGCTAACGATTTTGCTTTTTTATGGTCGTCCTGCAAACGGGCTCTATGGTGTTCTAAAGCATATAAACCTGCTGCAGCTAAATAGCCGCCTTGTCTGATGCCGCCTCCCAAAATCTTTCTTATTCTAATGGCGTTATTCATAAGATTTTCATCACCTACTAAAACCGAACCGATTGGGCAGCCAAGTCCTTTACTCAGGCAAACAGAAATGGTGTCAAAAATATCCCCATACTGTTTAGTAGATTCGTTTTTAGCTTCAAGAGCATTCCATAGTCTTGCGCCATCTAAATGAAATCCTAGTTGATGTTCGTTGCAAACTTGTCTAATTTTTAATAGTTCATTAAAATCCCAACATGCACCACCGCCTTTATTTGTTGTGTTTTCAACTTCTACCAATTTAGTTAAGGGGCTATGGTAAAACTCTGGCGGATGAATGGCGGCACGCACTTGGTCGGCGGTAAACATGCCGCGTTCTCCATTTAATAAACTACAGGACACGCCGCTGTTAAACGCTGCGCCACCTCCTTCATAATTAAATATGTGAGCGTATTTATCGCAAATAATTTGATCTCCTTGGTTGGTGTGTAATTTTATGGCAACTTGGTTGGCCATGGTGCCGCTAGGGAAAAACAGAGCTTTAGGTTTTCCAAAAAGCTCGGCTATTTTGGTTTCTAAAGCGTTTATGGTTTCATCTTCTTTGTAAACGTCGTCTCCTACCTTGGCAGCCATCATGGCTTCAAGCATTTCTGGAGTAGGTTTTGTAACGGTATCGCTTCGTAAATCTATTAACATTGATATTGGATTTTTGCCATATTAATACTGCTAATTTACAATTTTTACCGCGCTCTTACTTAGATGTTGTTGTTATGTCGTGTCGAAATGTATGTAAAATCAATTGTGTTTTTCTTAATAAAATAGGTTGTTTTTTATGTGAAACCTCTTTTTTGCAGGGTATTAATGCTTTTTTTAGTCTAAAAATCTTAAATATTATGGTTATTTTAGGAAAAACGCAATGCCTATGGAGTCCACGAGTTTGAAGCATCTATTTTCTTCATATGAACGCAATGAAAAGCTGTTTGATGAAATCTTCGATAAAGATAATAATGTAAAACAGGTTTATCAGAAAATCTTCGAGCTGTATAGTGGCCAGTCCATAGACGATTTTATTAATTTAAATAATAAGTCTAAATCATCTTTTTTTAATCAGGGTATTACTTTTCAGGTTTATAATGATGATGCCAAAGGGCACGAGAAAATATTTCCATTCGATTTATTTCCTAGAATTATAGATGCCGATGAGTGGAAAACTATAGAGCAAGGCGTTTTGCAACGCAGTAAGGCTTTAAATAGGTTTATTTGGGATTTATATCATAACAAGCACATTATTAAGGCAGGCATAGTGCCTTTGGAGCTTATTAGTTCGTCTTCTAATTATTTAAGACAAATGGTTAATCTAGATCCGCCAGGAGGGATTTATAATCATATTTCGGGAACCGATTTAATAAAACATTCAGATGGGAAATACTATGTTTTGGAAGATAATATTAGGAGTCCTTCTGGTGTTAGTTATGTTATTGGAAACCGCAATGCCCTAAAGCGGGCTTTGTTTGGTGTGTTTAATCATTATCAAATTCATTCCGTCTCTAATTATGCCGAGAATTTGTTGGAAATTCTGGAGTCTGTAAAGCCTAAGGGAGTCGATGTGCCTAATTGTGTTATCATGACGCCCGGAGTATATAATTCGGCGTATTACGAACATGCTTATCTGGCAAAAACAATTGGTATAGAACTGGTGGAAGGCAGGGATTTAGTGGTTGAGAACGATTTTGTGTACATGAAAACGATTACCGGTTTAGAGCGGGTAGACGTTATTTATAGACGAATAGACGATGTGTTTTTAGATCCGTTAGTGTTTAGAGAGGATTCTGCCTTGGGAGTTCCTGGATTATTTGCGGCATACAAAAAAGGAAACGTTACTTTAGTTAATGCACCTGGAACAGGCGTTGCAGACGACAAAGCAATTTACACTTTTATGCCCGAAATTATTAAGTTTTATTTAGGCGAAACCCCCATTTTAAATAATGTACATACTTATCATTGTAGTAAACCAGACGATTTAAAATATGTGATAGAAAATATTCAGAATCTAGTAATCAAGCCAGTAGATGAAGCGGGTGGTTACGGCATTTCTATTGGAAATAAACTGACAAAGGCCGAAATAGAAGCCGTAAAAAAAGTAGTGTTAGAGCAACCAAGAAAATATATTGCCCAGCCTATCATGTCGCTTTCTGTACACGCCACTTATATAGATGAAAATAAATCTTTTGAGCAACGCCATGTCGATTTAAGAACTTTCGCATTGTTAGGTAACAATAAAGAATTTGTACTTAAGGGTGGGTTAACACGGGTGGCCTTAAAAAAAGGTAATTTAATAGTAAATTCCTCACAAGGTGGAGGCTCTAAAGATACTTGGGTATTAAAAAAATAATAATGATATATGTTAGCACGAATTGCAAATAACTTATTTTGGATGGGCAGATATGTAGAACGCGTAGAACATCTGGCGCGTTTTATGAATGTTAATTATTTTTCGTCTTTAGATGCGCCAACCAAGCTGTCTAGAGATCGTCAATTTGTATTGCGCTCCATTTCTAAAATGGCGGGCGATCCTATATTGGATGACAAAGAGTTGATAGAAGAGCATATTTTGTATAATGTAGGTTTAAATCCAGATAAGCCATATTCTATCTTGCAAGGTGTAAAATGTGCTAGAGAAAATGCCAATAGCTCAAGAGATTTACTGTCTTCAGAATTTTACGAGTCTATCAATAAGTTCTATCATTTTGTAATGGATTACCCAAAAGATTATTTCGTAAATTCTGGTTTGCACGATTTTACAACACACGTTACAGACCAAACTTCAATTTTAAAAGGTAAGA
Source organism: Formosa sp. A9 (assembly GCF_051200825.1). GTDB lineage: Bacteria > Bacteroidota > Bacteroidia > Flavobacteriales > Flavobacteriaceae > Formosa. The sequence continues at coordinate 261,701 of NZ_CP195158.1, forward strand.
TGAGGGGAACGCTATTGCACGACGAAATTTATGCCTTAATTAAATTAGGAATTAATATTGAGCGCGCAACCCAAATAGCCAGAATAATTAAAACGAAGTATGAAGATGCCGAAAAATCAGCCGAAGTAAAAAACAAACCTTTAAAAAATAGTTTTGAATGGACGACCTTGCTTAAATGTACAGAATGTTACGATATGAATCGGCGATTGTATAAAAAAACACCTACACAATTAACAGCTCTCGAATTTTTAATTGTAAATACACATTGCCCTAGGTCTGTAATTTACAGTTTAAATCAAATTCATAAACATGTACAAATTCTAGATCCGCTAAAAGTGCACGAAAAACACTCGGCTGCATTTTTAATTAGTAAAATGCGTTGCGAATACCGATTTAAAACGGTAGAAGAAGTTCAAGACGATGTTAAAGGTTTCATTAATCAAACATTAAATACCTTGGTAGAAATAGGTGCTAAATTAGAAACCGAATATTTTTATCACTAGTAAGAAGCCGAACCTATGGAAATGCAGTATACTGTAAAATACAGAGCAGTGCATACGTGCAAAACTATAGTGAACGAGGCGTATTTGCAGCATATAATTTTGCCAGAAAATAACGCTACACAAGAATTGATATCGGAAATTTACACTGTGCCAGAATCATGTAGTCTTCAGAAATCGATTAACGGCTTTGGTTTTAATAGTGTAAAATTGCATTGTAAGGCACCATTTAAAACCATAGTTTTTGAGGCTGTTTTTGCTCTAAAAAAAATTCATGAAGGGGTTCAGAAAAAGGAGTCGCTTATAAATACGTCGTATCAAGATTTAAATAGTTTAGAGTTTAGGACAGATTTTGAAACTTGGTTAACTCCAACCGATCATACCAGTTTGCCAGAAGGTTGTTTTTCGTTGTTTAAAATACTTGAAACGGCATCAATCTTAGAGTATTGTTTGGCATTAAATAGTATGATAAGTGCTTACATAACTTTAAAATCAGATATGAATCCAATGCCATCAAAATTGGGAAATGTTTTAAGCGATGCCGCTGGAAACGCCCGAGATTTGTCACATGTATTAATTGCAGTGGCTAGGCAGAATAAGCTTCCGGCACGTTTTGTATCTGGATATTTGTATGAAAATTTAAAAGAGCAAAGCGGATCTCAACTCCATGCTTGGGTAGAAATTTATTGCCCTAATAGCGGATGGCTGGGTATAGATCCTTCATATAATTGTTTAGCAAATCAGTATTATATAAAAATAGCGCACGGCAGAGATTACACCGATTGTGCGCCTGTTAAAAGCATATTTTATGCTTCAGGAAAGCACGAAGTAAACTGTATTGTTACAGTAGCTTCGCAACAATAAAAGGAGACTTCATTTAATTTTTGAAAAAAGTGTAGTACTTTTGGTTGAAAATTGAATATCATGATAACAACAGATCAAATTAAAGATCTTTCACACCGCCTTCTTGCGTTAAGGCAATATCTTTGACATAGATGTCAAACTCATAGAAATACAAAACGAAGAAGAGCATACCTTCGATCCTGACTTTTGGAACGACTCTAAAGCTGCAGAAGCAGTTATGAAATCTTTACGAGTAAAAAAGAAATGGGTGCAAGATTACAATACAGCCAAAACTTTAGTGGGCGATTTAGAAGTATTGTACGAGTTTTATAAAGAAGGGGACACGACCTTAGAGGATGTAACAAACCAGTTTAATACTACCGAAACGTTTTTAGAGGACATCGAATTCAGAAACATGCTTTCTGAAGAAGGTGATGGTTTAAGTGCGGTTTTGCAAATTACAGCAGGAGCAGGAGGTACAGAAAGTTGCGATTGGGCCAGTATGCTTATGCGTATGTATTTAATGTATGCCGAGAAAAACGATTTTAAAGTTAAAGAATTAAACTACCAAGAAGGCGATGTTGCAGGTATTAAAACGGTAACGCTAGAGATAGAAGGCGATTTTGCATTTGGCTGGCTTAAAGGCGAAAATGGTGTGCATCGTTTAGTGCGAATTTCCCCGTTTGATAGTAATGCCAAACGACATACTAGTTTTGCGTCGGTTTATGTGTACCCCTTAGTAGACGATACTATAGAAATAGAAATAAATCCAGCCGATATAGAAATTACAACCGCGCGTTCTAGTGGTGCAGGAGGACAGAATGTAAACAAGGTCGAGACCAAAGTACAGCTAACACATAAGCCAACAGGAATTCAGATTTCTTGTTCCGAAACCCGATCGCAGCACGATAACAGAACACGAGCATTGCAAATGTTACGATCTCAGCTTTACGAAATCGAATTGCAAAAACGTATGGAAGCGCGTAACGATATTGAAGCCGGAAAGATGAAAATAGAATGGGGAAGCCAAATACGTAATTATGTAATGCATCCGTATAAACTGGTGAAAGATGTACGAACAGGGCACGAAACAGGAAATGTAGATGCTGTAATGGACGGACAAATAGATCCCTTTTTAAAAGCCTATCTTATGATGATGGGGCAAAAAACAGAAGATTCTAACACTCTATAAATTTTAATTATGATTACAATTTATCACAATAACAGATGTAGTAAATCCAGAGAAGCGCTTCAAATTATAGAAGCTTCAGGAAAACCATTCAAGGTTGTTAAGTATTTAGAAGACGTGCCAAGCAAAGACGAGTTAAACCATATTATAGATTTGTTGGATATTATGCCAATAGATTTAATAAGAAAGAACGAAGACGTTTGGAAAGATAATTTTAAAAACGAAAATTTATCTGATGAAGCTTTAGTCGATGTTATGGTTAAATATCCTAAATTGATAGAAAGGCCAATAGTTATTAACGGAGAAAAAGCTGTAATAGGCAGGCCTCCGCAACAAGTGGTAGATATTTTATAAGAAGCACAGCCGTTAGATTTTTTTTAGAATTTAGCGGCTGTTTCTATTTAACATACATTTAACGAAACGCAACTAAACCAAGTTCTATTTTTGCCGTCTTACCTTCAAAAAAAATAGAATTCATGACTCTTAAAAAATTAGTGGCGTTTTTTAGTTTATTTCTTGCGTCGGTTTTAGCGTTTCAAGCTTATGCACAAAACGACGTAGAAATTACTGGAAAAGTAATAGATAAAGACACAGGAGATCCGCTAGAATATGCTACCATTGCCTTTTTGCAACCTTCGGATAACAGTGTTGTAACAGGAGGTATAACAGATATGGATGGTAATTTTAATATTACTGTAGCTTCAGGAACGTATAACGTATCTGTAGAATATATCTCGTTTAAAAAGCAAACCTTAAAAAACAAAAACTTAACCGCGAATACCAATTTGGGCACCATTTATTTGGAAATGGATCTCGCCACCTTAGATGAGGTAGAAATTGTAGCCGAAAAAACTACGGTAGATATTAAACTTGATAAAAAAATCTATAATGTAGGTCAGGATTTAACGGTTAGCGGTGGTACCGTGAGCGATGTGTTGGATAATGTACCTTCGGTTTCTGTAGATGTAGAAGGTAATGTAGCGTTAAGAGGAAACGATAACGTAACCATCTTAATTAACGGGAAGCCTTCAGGGTTGGTGGGTCTAGATTCAACCGAAGCTTTACGCCAATTGCCAGCAGATGCTATAGAGCGCGTAGAGGTTATTACATCGCCATCGGCCAGATACGATGCCGAGGGAACAGGTGGTATTTTAAATATTATTTTAAGACGAAGCAAGCTGCAAGGGTTCAATGGCTCTATCACAGCTAATGGAGGATATCCTGCTACGGCTGGTATTTCGGGTAATATTAATTACCGAACAGGCGCCTTCAATATTTTTAATACTACTGGTTATTCTTATAGAGAAGTACCTGGAAATTCTACTACCGAAACTCAATATTTTAATAAAGAGTTTGATGATGATGGAAATTTAATTGGCGATTTGCCAGATACTTTCTTAAACGAATATCGCGATTTTGATAGAATCCGTAAGGGCATCAATACCAATTTAGGTGTAGAGTGGTATATTAACGATAATACTTCGTTAACAACATCTATATTCTACAGAGGGCAAGACAATAGTAGCAATACAACCAACAATATTTACGATTATGATAATTTAGGGAATTTGGTTTCGGAAACTTTACGATTAGATCCTGAAGTTGAGGACGACCAAACCGTGCAATATTCTGTAAATTTCGATAAACAGTTTGCTGATAAACCAGGCCATAAATTAACTTTCGATTTTCAATTTGAAGATTCCCGCGAAGACGAAAATTCTATCATTACCGAAAATGGTTTAGATTCAGAAAAAGTAAGAACTTTAGAACAGCAAAATAATATTTTATTGCAATCAGATTATGTACTTCCGTTAGGCGAAGCTAGTCAGTTTGAATTTGGTTACCGAGGCGATTTTAATAAATTAGATACCGATTATACCTTAGCCTTTTACAACGACGAGACTAACGATTTCGAGATAGATACCGATGTCAGTAATAATTTAATTTATTCGGAATATATTAATGCTGTATACACACAGTTTGGAAGTAAAATTAAAGAGAAATTTTCGTATTTATTAGGGCTTAGAATGGAGTCTACACGAATTACTATAGACCAAGTTACGACTAACGACCTAGAAAAAAAGAATTATGTAGGCTTTTTTCCAACTGTAAATTTAGGGTACGAGTTTACCGAAAACCAAAGTGTTATGTTGGGGTATAACCGTCGTTTACGCAGACCGCGTTCTCGTTTTATAAACCCTTTTCCGTCCAGAAGTAGTGCCACAAACTTGTTTCAAGGAAATCCAGATTTAGATCCAAGTTATTCCGATGCTATAGATTTAGGTTATTTACACGAATTTGGTAAGTTAACTTTAAACAGTTCAATCTACTATCAGCACTCTACCGATGTTTTTACATTTATAACCGAGGCAACGGGAGATTATGTTCAAATAGGAGATACAGATGTACCGGTAATTAAACGTACGCCAATTAACTTAGCTACGAACGATCGTTATGGTTTTGAGTTTACAACAACTTACAAGCCAACAAAAAAATGGAATATGAATGCCAATTTTAACTTCTTCAATTCGATAACTCGAGGCGATTATAACGGTGTGAATTTTGATGCCGATAACTTAAGTTGGTTCATTAGGTTTAACAACAAAGTAACCCTGCCAGCAGACATAGAGTGGCAAACCCGATTAATGTATATGGGGCCAAACGAAGATGCGCAGAACAAATCGGAAGGCATGTTTGGTATGGATTTAGCCTTTAGTAAAGATCTGTTTAACCGAAATGCATCTATAACATTTAATGTTAGCGATGTGTTTAATTCTAGAAAACGACAAACAGTTTCTACAACCGACACTTATATAAGCGATGCTGAATTTCAATGGCGCGAGCGCAGTTTTAATTTAGCGTTTACGTATAGGTTTAATCAGCAGAAAAAACGTCAGGACGACCACGGTCAAGGTGGTGAAAACGAGATGGATTTTGATGGTTAAAAGATGCAAAAAGCTTCCTGTAAAGGGAGCTTTTTTTGTTTAATATATTATTTTCGGCTAAAACTCGTTAGTTATAAATATATTTGAAACATTAATCGTTATTTATGTTTAAACGAATACTTATAACCATTCTATTTTTTAGCTCTTTGGTATCGCAGTCTCAAGATTTTTCGGCGCTTTGGGAAGGGCATTTTTCATATTATAATATTAAAGATGTAAAAGTTAGCGGCGATAAAATTTTTGCAGCTTCGGAAAATGCTATTTTTACTCTAGATGTTGTAACTAACGAAATATCAACCTTATCTACCATAGAGGGGTTGGCCGGTGCAAGTATATCTACCATACATTATAGTGCAGATTTTGGGGCGTTGATTGTGGGGTACGAAAATGGTTTGATAGAAATTGTGCTCGATGGTGAATCGAATGTTTTAAGTGTAGTAGATATTTTAGAAAAACCTACAATTCCACCAACGAGTAAGCGCGTCAATCAATTTAACGAATCTGATGGACTCCTGTATATTGCAACAAATTATGGTATTTCTGTTTACGATTTAAGCCGATTGGAGTTTGGGGATACATATTACATTGGGCCTTCGGGTACGCAAATTGTAGTTAGCGAAACAGCTGTGGCCAACGGTTATATTTACGCTGCCTGCCAAAACGGATCTGGAATTATGAGGGCAGAAGTGGCTAATAGCAATTTAATAGACTACAATCAATGGAGTCAGATTACTACAGGTAATTTTTCGGCTATAACTGAAGTTGCTTCAAATTTATATGCTTTAAACACAACCAGAACCCTGTTTAGGGTTACCGATTCCAGTATTTCTAGTGTATATCAATATGCAGAAATGCCTGAAGATGTAGAGTCTGCTAACGATTATCTAATAGTAACAACAAGTAAGAATGTGTTTTTGTATACTGGCACCTTCTCGAAAGTGGCCGAAGTTGGGGTTAATACATTGTTTTCAACTAACTATACTTCTGCAGTAACAGATGGTACAAATTTCTATATTGGTACAAACAGTTTAGGGCTTTTAAAAAGTCCTATTAGCAGTCCTACGGCTTTCGAAGCTATTCGTCCAGATGGTCCTTTAATGAATGCAGGTTTTTCGGTTGAAGCCGAGTATAATCAGGTATGGTTAACATTTGGCGATTATACCGCAACATACAATCCGTCGCCACTGCGTTTAAGAGGGGTAAGCCATTACAGTAACGGAGAATGGCGCAACATCCCTTCCGATAGTGTTTTAGGTGCTAGAGATCTTAATGCAATAGCAATTAATCCTAATAAAATAAATCAAGTTTTTATAAGCTCTTTTAACGATGGTATTTTAGAAGTAGATAGAGACGAAGCTACTATGTTGTACAACGCGTCTAATAGCGCTTTGGAGTCGTTAGAAGATCCGAATGCGCCAAATTATACAAGTATAAGAGTGAGTGCTTCCGCCTTTGATAACGAAGGACTGTTGTGGTCGTTAACAGGGAGAAATTTAAGTCCGTTAAAATCCTATAATCCAGATAATGGGCAATGGCGTTCATATAGCTTTGGAGGTCTATTTTCCGACGGTTTTAACGGGGAATGGGGGTTTTGCGATTTAGAAATTGATAATGCTGGTGTGGTTTGGACAGGTGGTTACGTTAACGGTTTAATGGGCTACGATTACAATAATGGTTCGCCACGAATAAAAAGCCTCAGCGAAGACACGCAAAATATGCCTTCTTCGGTAGTGTCGGCAGTTGCTGTCGATAATAGAAACCAGGTTTGGATTGGTACCATTAGAGGACTTCGAGTGCTATACAATACGGCTAACTTTTTTGCAAACGATAATATCCAAGCAAGTGAAATTGTTATTCTAGACGACGGCATTCCTAAGGAATTACTAGCGCTACAATATATTACAGATATAGAAGTAGATGGCTCTAATAATAAATGGATTTCTACAGTTGGTTCTGGCTTGTTTTATTTTTCGCCAGATGGCCAAGAAACCATATATCATTTTACTACCGAAAATTCACCTTTACCGTCTAACGATATTGTTGATGTTAGTATAGACAGTTCTAACGGAAAAGTGTTTATCGCCACGAATAATGGCATGGTAGCATTTAATTCTGGAAGTTCTAAAGCCACCGAAGATTTTACCGATGCCTTTGTATATCCCAACCCTGTACGCCCTCATTTTAATATTACAGAGGAAAAAGTGAAAATTAAAGGTATTACCGATAATGTGAATATTAAAATTACCGATGTAGAAGGCAATCTAGTAGCCGAAGCCCAATCTAATGTAAATTTAAGGTACAATGGTTATAATTTGGAAATTGATGGTGGAATAGCATATTGGAATGGTAAAAATTTAGCCAATAATGTTGTGCGATCGGGTGTGTATTTAATCATGTTGTCCGATCTAGATACTTTCGAGACCAAAGTGTTAAAGGTTATGGTTGTAAGATAATGTTTTACACAACCAACGCCATAGTATTATCTAAATTAAAGTATCGCGATAACGACCTTATTGTAAGTTGTTATACTCAGGATTTTGGGGTGTTAAGTTTTTTGCTTCGGGGTGTTTTAAAAAGTAAAAAAGGGAATACTAAAATAGCGTATTTTCAGTTGCTGTCTCAAATACAAATAGTAATAGATTACAAGCCAAACAGAGCTTTACACACAATAAAGGAGGTTAAAATCAATACATTTTATACCTCGTTGCACACGCAGGTTGTAAAAAGTACTATTGTAATGTTTTTGGCCGATGTGCTTACTATGGCTTTAAAAGAAGAAGAGTCTAATTTAGAGTTGTTTTCGTTTTTAGAGCAGAAATTAGACTGGTTGGACAAGCATGAGAAAATTTCTAATTTTCACTTATTGTTTTTGCTTCAACTTACCAAATATTTAGGATTTTATCCTGATACATCTCTCGTGGAGTTTCCGTACTTTAATTTAAGTTCTGGCTTATTCGAAAATAAACCTTATGGGAAATATTCTGTTTCCGATGAGAATCTGGAGTTTTTAAAATTGTTTTTGGGCATAATTTTTGATGATGTAGCCACGATTAAGATGACCGCAAAACAAAGGCAACGTTTTTTAGACATGTTGCTATTGTTTTACGAACTGCATTTAGGCCATTTTAAAAAACCTAAATCGCTGGCTGTTTTTAGTCAAGTTTTTAGCTAACAACCCATTATCAAACTTTATGAAACAAAAATTACTGCTAGGTTTAGGCCTTTTATGTTCAATTATTTCTTACGCACAAAACATTCAAGTATTAAATAGGCAAACAGAAGAAGCCATATCGGGAGTCGCTGTTTTTAATGCAGATAAATCAAAAAGTACAATTTCAGACTTCGACGGGGTAATTTATATCGAAAATTTTAATGCTACAGAAACCATTTATTTTAGACATTTATCTTTTCAAGAATTCAGCATAGAAAAATCTAAAATTAAGGATGCCCAAATTATTTATCTGGAACCTATTACCCAAGGCTTAGACGAGGTGGTGCTTTCGGCTTCTAAATTTAAACAGGACAAACGCGATATTCCGCAAAAAGTAGTTTCTATTACCGCATCAGAAATAGAATTCGATACTCCGCAAACCAGTGCCGATTTATTAACCAATACAGGTAATGTATTTATTCAAAAAAGTCAGTTGGGTGGTGGTAGCCCGATGATTCGTGGTTTGTCAACCAATCGTTTATTAATTACGGTAGATGGTGTTAGAATGAATAATGCTATTTTTAGAGGGGGAAATTTACAGAATGTTATTTCTATAGATCCTTTTTCGATACAAAACACCGAGGTTATTTTAGGCGCAGGTTCTGTAGTTTATGGTAGCGATGCCATTGGTGGCGTTATGGGGTTTTATACTAAAAATGCAACATTGTCTTACAATGACGCGATGGAGTTTAGCGGAAATGCTATCGCAAGATACTCGTCGGCAAATCAAGAGAAAACAGGACATGTCGATTTTAATATTGGCTTAAAAAAATGGGCTTTTTTAACCAGTGTAAGTTATACCGATTTTGATGATTTAAGAATGGGAAGTCACGGTCCAGACGATTATTTAAGGCCAGAATATGTGGTTACCGAAAACGGACAAGATATTACCGTTCAGAATTCAAATCCTAAAGTGCAAGTGCCAACAGGGTACAACCAAATAAATGTTATGCAAAAAGTGCGTTTTGAGCCTAAAAACGATTTAACTTTCGATTTAGGTTTGCATTATTCTACAACATCCGATTATTCCAGATACGACAGACTTTTACGCTATCGCGGAGACGAGTTAAGATCTGCCGAATGGAATTATGGGCCGCAGCGCTGGTTTATGTCTAATTTACAAATCGCAAAGCTGAGCAAACATTCTGTATTGTACGATAAAGTTCAGGTGAATTTAGCATATCAAAACTTTCAGGAAAGTCGTATCGATAGAAATTACCAATCGCCAATTCGAAGTACTACCGAAGAAAAAGTAGATGCCCTTTCCGCCAATATAGATTTTGAAAAACAATTGAGCTTAAAAACGGAATTGTTTTATGGTTTAGAGTATGTGTATAATAAAATTCATTCGTTTGGGGAAGAAGAAAATATCGAGACGAATGAAGTTCTTGCTGCCATAACAAGGTACCCAAATGGTTCCTACTGGCAATCAATGTCGGCATACACCAGTATAAAATACAAAGCAAATAAGCAGTTTGTACTACAAACGGGACTGCGTTATAATCATGTTATTTCGCATGCTAATTTTGAAGCTAACAACAATTTTTTGTACCTGCCATTTAACGATGCCCAAATTAACACTGGAGCGTTAACAGGTACTGCGGGTGTAAGCTGGATCCCATCAGATTTAATTCAGTGGCGACTTCATTTTTCTACTGCATTTAGAGCGCCAAATATAGACGATATAGGTAAGGTCTTCGATTCGGAACCTGGTGCTTTAGTAGTGCCTAACGACAATATAGACCCAGAATATGCCTATACAGGAGAGCTAGGTGTGCGTTTAAATTTCGAGAATATTGTTGTTGTAAATGCAGCGACTTACTACACGTTTCTGGACAATGCTTTGGTAAGACGAAACTTTACCATTAACGGAGAAGAATACTTAATTTACGATGGCGAGAATAGCAGAATCCAAGCCATACAAAATGCTGCCGAGGCCAGAATTTATGGTTTTGAAGCCGGATTAGAAGTAAATTTCAGTAAAACATTACAATTAACATCGCAATACAATATTGTTGGAGGTTACGAGCTAGAAGAAGATGAAAAGCTGCCACTACGCCACGCCGCGCCTCAGTTTGGCGATGCGCATCTTATCTGGACATATAATGCTTTTAAAGTTGACGGATTTGTAATGTACAACGGAGAATTGTCTAACGACCAATTAGCACCTTCGGAAACAGAAAAGGATTATATGTACGCGCTAGACGATGAACGCAACCCGTATGCGCCATCCTGGTACACTTTAAATTTAAGAACGCAGTATCAAATATCTCCCGCGTTTACGCTTACAGCTAGTTTAGAAAATATTACAGATCAGCGTTACCGGCCATATTCGTCTGGAATTTCAGGAGCTGGAAGAAATGCAATTGTAGCTGTAAAGTATAACTTTTAGGCGATTGTTTTATTCCGAAACTAAAACGTACTACCTGAGGAGTAATTTCTTGTGTATTACGTTTCCGTTAGTTAAAGTGACAGCTGCAATTATGGGAATGGATTGTAATGAAGAGAGGTTGAAAATAGGTTTCTGTTGTATTTGATTAAAGGTTGAGAGGGTTCTGCCTAAGGTATCAAATATTGTAATCTGTTTTATCTGAAGCGCATCGGAATGTAATTTGAAATACGTCTGTTGAGTGTCTATTTGTATAATCTCTAGAAAATTGTCGCTTTTTAAATCGTTGACACCTAAAGTTGCTGTTTTGAAAACAATCTCGAATCTAGAAGGGAAATCGCCGCGATCTGAAATGAATTTGTATGCGCCTTGTTTAAGGTCGTGGTAAGTGTTTGTAAAATGGTCTTTTAAGTAAATCGGGTTTTGTTCGAAAAAATTGCCTTCAAAATCATCAATATCTAAACTGAAAATGGTTGGCGTTTCTATTGCGTTGTAAAAGCCTAAAGCAATATTTTCGTCTTGCGACAGACTCGATTTTGATTTACCTTGAATAACGAGTTTTACATCGGTATTTGGAATTGTGGTATATAATTTCGCATAATGGGTGTCGTTAATAATGGTATTTACATCAAAATAACTTCCATCATAAGTATCGGTCGCATTGGGTAAATATCCAATTAAGGTCTGACTGAAAATAGCATTGTCCGAGGTTAGATTAATCCAAATTTTAGGGGTTACTTCCGATTTAAAAAATTGTGTGTTTTCCGAAGTTACCCGCATTTGGTTATTAAATAAAACTGTAGCGGTATTGGTGTGAAAAGCATCCGAAAATTTCACGAAAAATCCTTGGCAAGAAGGTATAAACCGATTGGGTTTTTGCCCCGAACCTTCTTGAGCAGCTACAGTACCCGTGCCGTTAATTATGGCATAGTCGGACGGGCTAAAATTATAAACATCATTACCGTTGAAGGATTTTGAAGGCGGCGTATCTTGAGACCATAGGTAAATAACACCCTCTAGAGGCTGATTTGGTGTAGCTGCGCTATAAACGTTAGCATTAAAAAAAGCATCGGCACTGATGGCCGAAGGATAAGGGTTTCCAATTAAATTCCAATTGTTGTCGTCTGTCGATTCATCATTACGTGTAACAGGCGTGTGAATAATTCCATTGTTAAAATTTCCCGAAAACGAGTAGGTATAGTGCATGCCAGCTGTAAAGTTGTTGTCGGTATGGGTAGCGGCATAACCTACACCAGCTTGTAAATAATCGGTTTTAGTTATGGTTTCTCCAGTAGCAATGGGTTGCCAATCGTCTCCGTTATCATCTACATCATCTTGACCTAACGTTTGTGTGTTATCGTTATTTTCTTCTTTGTAAAGATCTGCAAAGCGGCTTGCATCAAACCAAAACAGGCGTTTGGAATTATTGAAAGCGTTGGCAAATGTTTCGTTTACAACTGGAGTGCTCCAATAGGTATATTCGTACCAAGCGTTTAAAATTGCGGTTTCTTTTTCTACGAGTATGGTTCCATTATTAGTTGGAGTCGTTGTATCGTTTTCTTGTACAAACGAGCCCTTATTTTTTACAATTAATGTGCCTTCTACAATCAAGTTGTGGTGTATTTTGGTGTAATGTTCGGCATTTATAGTTAAAGTAACATCTTCGGGAATATACAAACTACAGCAGTTTAAATTGCCGTGTGTTTGGGTGTTAAAGTTACTGTTTAAAATAGTAATGGCAGATTCGTCTGCTTCCGAATTCACCCAATTCCCATCATGCCATTCGCTTGTTTTTAGGTCGATTGCAATGCTTTTAGAGGCCGTGTAGCAGAGGTTATTATCTTCTAAAACACGACAGTAATATTGGTTGCCATCAACTAAAGCTGTGTTTAAAATGTGAAGCGATGAGGTTTGCGTCCCTTGGTAGTTGTCGTTGTCGTGTATTATATTCCAAGTATTAGAATGTTTTAAATTTTCGTACCATTGATAGTTTAAGGAAGTCGCGTCGGTAACGCCTTCATTTGCCGTAACGATGAAGGTGTCGGTTAGTTTGCAACTAGATGGTGTGGTTTCGGTCTGTAGCGTAATGTTAGGCGGAATACCAACCGAAAAATCATAAATCCCGATGTCGGTATAATCTACAGTTTTAAAAGCGTACCAGTCGTTCGCTTGCCAGGAAGTAGAGGGTAGGTTAGACAGGGTGTTTTTACGTCTGTAAGTGTATCCTCTATCGGAAACTGTAAATGTGTTCCCAGTCGCATCGCCCCAAACATCTATGGGTTCTCCTTGATATAAAAGACGAATATGGTCGTTATTATTAATGCCCACGGCATTACTAATATGCTGTGCTGTAACGGTGGCATGCTCTTGGTTGGCATCGGTGGCGCCAAAGGCAATAAGGTAAGTGTCTTGGTGATTTAGCGAGCCATCTAGTGCAAGGGTTCTAGTGGTGTCTTCGCCATTGTATATAATTTCTACGGTGTAATCTTCAAGGTTAATGGGTGTTCCTGTGCCATTGTATATCTCGATATAGGAATGCGATCCTGTAGGATGATCGGTAATTTCACTAATGAAGAGTTGTGTGGGTGTATTGCCATTGTCGCCTTTACAAGCCGTAGAATTTCTGGAAATCACATCGAAATTTGTAGACATGCTGCATCCGAGATTATTGGTGATGTTCAGGTTCCCAGATGTTGCGTTTTCTGGTAAAGTGACTTCTATTTGTGTGTCCGTAATAACATTTACGTTAGCAGAAATGCCATTAATATCTGCCGTGGTCTCATTACCAAAATTGGCGCTAGTAATGGTTATTACCGTTCCTGGCGGGCCAGTATCTGGCATAATGTTTGGCAAAGTAGCAACACAGGTACCTGTGCCTTCTACGCTAAAGGTGTATGGATTTTCGTCTGCATCATTGTTTGTAATACTAATAACACTAGAACGAGTTCCTGAGGTTTGTGGAGAAAATTCGATGTCGAAAGTGATTTTGGTATTTGGAGGAATTATTTGGTTACTCGGGGTGTTAATGAGTTTAAATTCAGTAGCGTTTGAAGAATTTATAGTACCAATAGTCAAATCTGCTGTGCCTTCGTTATGAATGTAGTAGGTTTTGGGTTGCGAGGTTTCGTTAATGGCTGTCGAAGCAAAAATAGTATTGTAACCAATACTGGCATTCGCTCCCGATGGAATGGAGTTTTCGGTATTACGTTCCACATCAATTTCTGGTGAAGGCGCTATGGCTGTTCCTGATAATTGGATCTGGCACATGCCTTCATCGGCATCTGAATTTATAATGGAAATGATGTTATTAAAGGCACCTGCGCTATCCGAGGAAAAACGAATGCGAAGTAGCTGTGCTTCATCAGGTGCAATTTGTATTGGCGCCGTGACATTTGAAATACTAAAGGGCTCAGAAATTTGTATGTCGGAAATGTCTAAGTCTACATCGCCTGTATTTTTTAATGTAATTGTTTTTTCTGCAGTTTCCGAAGTTAAAATATCATCAAAATGCAAGGTATATCCACAGTTTTGTAGCGTGTTGTTTTCGTCTATAAGTTGTAATTCTGGTGCGTTGCTAGCAGAACAATATACGGTTACATCATCTAAATAATAGGAGCCGGCAGAACGCTCGGACATGATTATTCTTAAATAATACATACCCTCTAAATTTAAGTTTACAGAAAATAGGGTGTGTGCTTCGGAAACTGCATCTACCGTTATGGATTCGGCGGTTGTCCAACTGCCCGAAAGCGAAGTGCTGTATTGTATACTTAAAGTTCTATTGGATGCACTTGAGCTACGGCCAAGATAAAATGTTATGCTGTTTGGGTTGTTAATAGGGTTTTGAGTCGTAATATGGTCGTCTCTAGTGTTAAAACCAACGCCCATTCCTGTTACGCCTGCACTAGAATTTATGTAAGTTTCATAACTTGTCCAATTACCGTAGTCGGTATTAAAGTTATCAAATACACACTGCGCGTTACACCATAAAAACGCTTCGCATATTAGAAAGCCTGAAAGAATGTATTTTTTTGTCATGTTTAAATTGTAATTTAGATGCGTTGTAAAAATGGCTTATTAAGTTAGTGAACTTGTTGAAATTCAGAAACTTATATCGATACAAAAACACTGATCATCAAAAAAATACGTATGAACACGTACAAAATTTACACTTTAGATGAAGCAAAACGTGCTTTGGAAAGGTATTGCG
Source organism: Formosa sp. A9 (assembly GCF_051200825.1). Taxonomy (GTDB): domain Bacteria; phylum Bacteroidota; class Bacteroidia; order Flavobacteriales; family Flavobacteriaceae; genus Formosa. The sequence goes on from NZ_CP195158.1 coordinate 276,988, forward strand.
TATACCAAGAGCGTTGCCATAAAGAGGTGCGCCAAAAATTGTTCGATATGCGTATGATTCCTGAGGCTGTAGATGAAGTGGTTGTTCATTTGCTTCAGCATGATTTTTTAAATGAAGAACGATTTGCAAGAGCTTATGTAAGAGGAAAATTTAAACATAAGCATTGGGGGAGAGTGCGGCTGGTACAAGAACTAAAACAAAAACAAATAAGTAAATTTAATATAGAATCTGCTCTTAAAGAACTAGACGATTTAGATTATTATGGTGCTTTTGAAGCTTTGGCAGCACAAAGATACCAACAAATTAAAGAGCCGAATACATATAAAAAACGAAAAAAACTAGCAGATTATTTGTTGTACAGAGGGTGGGAATCTGCTTTGGTTTACGAGAAAGTAATCGAGTTAATACCTTAAAAACAAAAGCGTTTCGGGAGGAGTCCAGAAACGCTTTTGTTTTATTGTTAGGTTATGCTCAGTTATAAATTGAAAGATGCTCCAAAGTTAAACACAAACTGATTGTGTAATTCTTCGGCAGGCGATAAATGGCCAGTATCGTATTTAGCAATAGGTAAGCCAGCTTCTGCAAATACTCCAAATCCTTCAGAAAAGAAATATCTTGCACCTACATGCGCACCAAAGTTTTTTAAACTAAAGCTTAAACCCGGATATAAATCGAATTCACTAATACCAATTACACTACATAAGTTGGCGTTAAAACGGGCTTTAACATCAAATCGATCACCAAAATCGGCATCTATATGGTCGGCTAAACCCAATACATAGGTAGAAGTTACTCCAAAAGAAATGTTTTCTCCTGCTCCAAAATCGTAAGAACCAGTTATTCCGGTACCACCATCTTGAAAACTAGGGCCAATTTGAAACTTTTGGTCACCTTTTCCTTTAAATGCCTGTGCATGAGCAAAAGCCACAAAGCACAAACAAGCAATACATAATAGTTGTTTTTTCATAATTGATAATTTGGACACAAAGATAATTTTAATAGCGAATTATTAAGGTTAAGAATTAAATTTTGAGGTACGTTTTATAGCTTCTTCATTTTTCCATTCAATCCATCTTTGTCCTTTTAAGCGTCTCATAATGTTATCAAAATTTCGCATAATAAAGACATTGTATAACGCTTTGCTTAAATGTTTTGGGTTTCTGGCAATGGCTCTTAAACTCATAGAAAACCCAGGGGTTACGTAGCGCATATAATGCCAATAGCCTTCTGGCATGTATAATACTTCTCCGTGATTAAGTTCGGTTTTATAACCTTTGGCTTTGGTTAAAGCCGGCCATTTTTCGAAATCTGGATTATTAAAATCTATATCTTCTCTTGTAATAAGCGCATGTGGCACTTTATATAGGTATTTGTTTTGTTGTTGATCGAATAATATGATTTGCTTTTTGCCTTCAAAATGAAAGTGAAAAATATTGGCCAAATCGATATCGTAATGCATGAAGGTGTACGAGTCGCGACCACCAAAAAAAAGCATGGGCAATCCCTTCATAAGGCGTAACCCAAAATCTGGGAACGAAAAATCGTTTTGTAATACAGGCACTTCTTTAAGGACATTCCATAAGAATATCCTAAATTTTGTAGGTTCACGTTTAAGTAAGTCTATATACTCGCTCATTTTCATGGTGGCGTGGGGTTCGTTAAATCCGTCTTTATGGTCAACAGGTCTATCGTCGTAAAGTGGCACGGTTTTATCGCCTGCCACTTTTTTTATATAGTCTAAACTCCATTTCGAATACGCAGGCCAGTCGTCTATAAAATGTTCTATAACCACAGGTTTTTGCGGTTTAAAATAATCTTTTATAAAAGCCTCTTTGGTAATGGATTTTACACGAGGTATGTCTTGAAGATTTAATTTCAATGTAAAATGAATTAAAGCCGCAAGTTAATAAAATGTTACCAAATAGTTTGTGCTAGAGTATGCATTAAATGTTTTTTGAAGGTGTATTAGCCGTTAATTAAAACCATACTTTAAGCCAAATAAAACGTTGCCTTTAGGCATTGGTACTAAGTTTGTTTCGGTGTATTCGGTATTAAAAATATTGCTGGCAATAAACGAAAATTCTAAGGTTTTAAAGGTGTAATTTATACTAGCATCTATTACGGAATAGGTTTCGCCTTCGGTACGTTCGGCATATTTATAAATAATAGATTGAGATAGATTGTCTACAAATTGTGTGGTTAATCTGGTTACAAAGTGATGCTTTAACGAGTTAATAGAATATCTGGAATAATCTAAATCAAGGTCTTTAATTTCGTCGTCTAGAAAAGTGTAGGTCGTATTAAGGCTTTGTACGTGTGTGCCTATATTAAAATTGTAATTGGCATACACATCTATACCTTTTGTATTTAATTCGCGTATGTTGGTGGCTTGCCAAAGGTCTTCTTCGTTGCTTTTTACATAGTCTATTAAATTTTCAGAATCGCGATTAAATACAGCTGCCGAAGCACTGAAGTTTGCAGATTTAAATTTAATTCCGAATTCTTCTGCCAGAGCGTTTTCTGGATCTAAGTTTTCGTTGCCAAGCGTTGTCGGGTCGCTGTAAAATAAATCGGTATAAGTTGGTATTCTGTACGTGTAACCCACGTTACCATAGATTTTAAAACTGTTGCTTAGTTCGTACCCTAAATCGACACCAGGAAAGGCATGCCATTTAAAATCGGAATAGTAGGTTACAGCTACGCCTGGCGTAACATCTAATCGGTCATTAAAAAAATTAAATTGATGTTCTAAAAATAAAGTACTCATTAATCGTTCTCTATTGCCCAAATTATTACTGGCTAAATACACTTGCGCAACATCTACACCAAAACCGGTAACGCCTAGGTTTGATGTGTACGATGCATTTACTTCTGCTCCAATTTTATTGGTGATATGTAAATTTCTGTAACCGGTAGGATTGTTTCTATCGTATAAATACATGTCTTGGTTGCGTCTCCAATACAATTGTGGTTTAATAACCCAATCGTTATGTTTTATTCGTGTAGATAATCCTACAAGGCTGGTTTGGGTTTCTTCATACTGTTCGGTTGCCGATGGTGTAGAGTAAAACCCATTAGCGCCAAAATCCCGTTCAGAAAAGGCAGCTAAAAGATGTATAGGGAGTTTGTTTTTGTTGAAAGAACTTTTAACAAAGTAGTTTTGGTTATCGTAATCGGTATTATGTCTGTAACCTTCCGATGTGTTTTTAGATGCATGTATAATATGCGACGAGTTGTTTAATTCTACGCCTGCATTTACTGCGGCATTAAACGTACCGAAAGATCCGGCTTGCGTACCTAAAGAAACATTAGTTTCGGTCTGTTTTTTAGTCACGATATTTATAGCGCCTGTAAAAGCATTTTGCCCGAAAACACGAGCTGCTGGTCCCGAAATTATTTCTATGCGCTCTATAACTTCAATAGGTAAAGCCATGTTCATGGTGTGGTGCCCAGTTTGGGCGTCATCGACCTTAATGCCATCAATTAACAATAAAGTCTGATCGAAACTACCACCTCGAATGTACAAATCGGCTTGCATTCCTGCAGTACCGCGACGACGTATATCTACCCCAGCAACTTGTTGCAGCAAATCGGCTACATTGGTTGCCGCTGAAGCTTTTATAGCATCAGATGTTATAATGTTAATAGATCTTGAGTTTTTAGAAAACGGTAAGTCTATACGACTAGAGGTTACTATAACTTCTTCTAATTGCTCTTCGGCCATAGGGTCTTGAGCATATACAAATGCTGTACTAAAAATACTAAGTAAGGTCAGGAATTTTATAGATTTCATAGCTAAAATTTAAAAACGCCGCAAAAGTCGTAACTTTGCGGACTATTAAACTAGTCCAGTTAAAAAACAATGAATAGTCCGGTTGATGAACTAATAGAAACTTTAATAGATTTCGATAAAACTAAATCGAAACCAGTTTATATACAAGTTGCCGAGCAGTTGGTTAACCTTATTCAGCGTGGTTATATTTTAAAAGGAACTCGTTTGCCTGGAACGCGTGTTTTAAGTGAGCTTTTACAGGTGCATAGAAATACGGCTGTGGCTATTTACGACGAGTTAGCATCGCAAGGGTGGGTAGGTATTCTGCCAAACAAAGGCACATTTGTGTTGTTGCCAGAGCCTAAAACAGCAGCCATAAAAGCGCTAATAACTCCTGTAGATGGCGTAACCACTTATGCTAAAACAACAGGATTTGTGTTTAATCCGGCTTTACATTTGGCACCAACGCAACAGCTTACAAAAGCGAAATACAGTATAAACGATGGTAAACCCGATTTAAGGTTGCATCCTACATTTCAGTTTTCTAGATGGTATAGTGCGGCTATGAAACGCAAACCTTTAATAAAGAAATGGAATCGGGATGCCGACAACGATTTTTCTAATTTCGAAATACAGCTAAGTAATTTCTTAAATGCTACACGCGGATTTTATATTTCACCTAACAATTTAGTCAATACACGTAGCACCGAAATGAGTTTGTACGTGGTGTCTCAGTTGTTGTTAAAGCAAGGCGATGTTGTACTTGTTGGCGAATTGAGTAACTATGCCGCGAATATGATATTTCAGCAAGTTGGTGCGCTTATTAAAACTGTTCCTGTAGATGCTCAGGGTTTAGATATCGATTTTATTGAAACCCATTACACAAAACACCCCATTCGTTGTGTGTATCTATGTGCGCATCGTGATTACCCAACTACAAAAACATTAAGTGCAGAGCGGCGATTACAACTTTTAGAGTTAGCAAATACTTATGGTTTTGCTATTATTGAAGATGATTTTGATTACGATTTCCAGTTCGATGGTTCGGCGATGTTGCCTATGGCGAGTTCCGATTCTAACGGTAATGTAATCTATTTAGGTAAGTTGGGGCAATCGTTGTTTCCTAGTTTTCAAACAGGGTTTATCATTGCTCCAAAAACTGTTATTTCCGAAGCCAAGAATTACTTGCAATTATTGGATAAGCAGGGTGATTTAATTCAGGAACAAATGCTTTCCGAACTTATTGCTGAAGGTGAAATTTACCGATTAATAAAAAAAAATATTATTGTTTATAAGCAGCGTCGCGATTATTTGTGTGCCCAATTAGCAAATCATTTTGGGGCTGAGTTGCAATGGGATATGCCTTCGGGAGGTTTGGCCATTTGGTTACAATTTAAACCGGAAATTTCGCTGGTAAGATTTGCCGAGAAGGCAGAAAAATATGATGTGTTTATACCAAAAACCTTATTGTATCAAACTAAAAATACGTGTGCAATTCGTTTTGGATTTGGCCATTTAAACGAAACCGAAATAGAGCGTGTTGTTGGTGCATTAAAATTAGCTTACAATGCTGTTTTGACAGAAACTAAGCAGGTACATAAATAATAAAAGCCCAGAATCATGACGCTTCTGGGCTCTTAACACAAACAAACGTATTAATTAACTATTTAGGGAATTTTGCTAAATTCTCTAAAGCGTTTACCATGGCAACTTCAACATCTACGTGGTCTTGTTTTAAAATGTTAAGACTTTCTGTAAATTGCTGTTTTGCAGTTTTAGAAATCGTTTTCTGATCTAAAACATCTAATAGTGTTTTAGAAACTACCGATAAGTTTTTAGATAATGGTTCTAAAGTGTTTAAAGTCGGATTTTTGTCTAAAGCCGAAAAGGCTTCGTATTGTGTATTCCAGGTGGTTAAGTATTTTTTTATTTCAGTTTTGGTTTTAGTAGTTGGTGCGGCGGTATAATTGGCCACCAATCTATTAAAAGCTACTGCATCTGGCGCATCTGCCACACAGGCATCTGCAAAAAGCGTGAAAGGTGAGTATGTTTGGTACTCAATACCGTCTTTGTTTCGGGCATAAATCTTAAGCGGTTCGCAAACCTTTTGAAGCGTAATTAGCGATGAAATATCCTGATTATTACTCATACTTCTTAAAATAACGTCTCGGTTTTTTATATGCGTAACCCCTAATTCTTCTAACCTGAAGCTTATTGGTTGTATGCGTTTTAGCATGTTGTTTACATCGTTAATAGTTTTAGGCGACCATAAACGTTCTGCTATGGCAATGGTTCTTGGCCAAATTCTAGAATCTATTGTTAAACTCGTAGTAAGCTCGCTCCACATGGTAGCTTCGCCTCCTAAAATTCTTGCGGTTTCTTCTTCGCTTAATGTAACATTGCCTATTGGTTCGGTTAAATAATGTTTTTCGATAGACTCCATTCTGTCGATGTAAAACCCATTCGATAAAATGGTGTTGTAACCTTTTTGGGCGGCTTCAATTAAGGTTCCGCCTTTAGGTAAACCTTCGTTTTCTCCACGCCAAGAGTGTATTACTGCTGTGGTAGGCATGGTTGGTGTTAAGATCTCATCCCAGCCAACTAATTTTTTATCTAATTTATGAAGGATTTTTTCAATTTTTATATTGAAATAGGTTTGTAAATCGTGATTGGTTTTAAGGTTATGAGCAGCCTTAAACTTTTGAATGTCTTTGTTTTCATCCCAGTGCTTTCCTTCGTTTTCATCTCCACCAATATGAAAATAGTCGTCTGGAAAAAGTGGTGTGATTTCTGTGAAAAGTTGTTCTAAAAACACATAAGTATCTTCGTTGGTAGGATCTAAAGTAGGATCGAACACCCCCGAGTTGCGTTCAATACTATATTCGTATCCTGGTTTGCTTCCTAAATTAGGAAAGGCAGTTAAAATAGCCGATGCATGTCCGGGAACATCTATTTCTGGTATTACGCGAATTCCTAAAGTATTGGCATAAGCTACCACATCTTGTATTTGCTCTTGGGTGTAAAATAAGCCATCCGAAGCCAAATCGGTAAGCTCTGGGAAGGTTTTAGATTGAATTCTAAAGCCTTGATCGTCTACTAAATGCCAATGAAATACATTCATTTTAACAGCGGCCATGGCCTCTAAATTACGCTTAATAACGTGTACAGGATGAAAATGTCTAGACACATCTATCATTAATCCGCGCCAAACAAATCTAGGCTCATCGGTAATAGAAACACCAGGGATATAGTATGTTGTAGCCGTGTTGCTTATTAATTGTAATAGGGTTTCTAAACCTCTTACTATTCCTACATCTGTACTGGCATTTAAATGTATGTTATTGTTAGTTACGGTTAGTTTGTAAGCCTCGTCGGTTTTAATGTTTAATGTGCTTACAGTAGTATAAGTAAGAATAATACTAGCGTCTTTACGGTTGTTTATAGTGCTAGGAAAGCCTTCTTTTAAGAACAATCCTGTACGACCCGATAAGCGTCTTAAAAATTTTGTTGCCGCAGTAGTAACACGATTAGACTTTGGGCCATCTATAGCAATGCTTAAGTCTGGAGTAAGCGTGAATTGTTGCTCTTGTGCGGATATTGTTTTTGGCCAAGGCATTAAGTTGAAGGTCTCCTGCAATGGCATTTGAGACCAACAACTATATGCAACTAAGCTAAAAATGAATATGAAAAATCGTTTCATCTATTAAAAGTGATAGCGTTTAAAGGCTTCGATAGCAGCATAATCTGCTAGGCCTAAGTCGTTGTATTTTTTTGCTGTTAAGCGATTTCTGTCTTCGGCACGCACCCAAAATTCGCGCGAGTCGTCGCCTTGAAACATAACCCCATCTTTTTGAGATTGGTGATAAAAGATGGCATGGCGTTTTTTAAGTACCTGATCCGGGCTCATAGGCACGGCCATTTCGATTTCGTAAGATTCCCATTCGTGCCAAGCACCACGGTATAACCATACCCAACAATCGTTCATGTAAGATTTTGGTTTTAGCACTTCTAAAGCTGTAAAGAGTGCATCTAAACAGACTTTATGTGTGCCGTGAGGGTCGGCTAAATCGCCAGCAGCATAAATTTGATGCGGTTTAACATTATCTATTAAACTACACATAATATCTATGTCGTCTTGGGTTAAGCTTCCCTTTTTAATGGTTCCGGTTTCGTAAAAAGGCAGGTTTAAAAAATGAACATTGTCATCTTTTAAGCCCATGTATCGCGTTGCGGCTAACGATTCGCTTCGTCTTATAAATCCTTTTAGTTGTCTTACTTCTAAAGAGTCGATGTCCTTATCTGTTTTTGATTGCAGAAAGTCAATAATATTTTGAGCTTCAGTAGATTTTGGGTTTAATTTTAATGTGATTTCTGCAAATTTTAAGGCTTCTTCATCTGATACGGCAATGTTACCAGAGGTTTGGTATGCAATATGTACTTCGTGACCTTGCTCGACCAATCTGTCGAAGGTACCTCCCATAGATATCACATCGTCGTCTGGATGCGGACTAAAAATGATAACGCGTTTCTTGGCAGGTGTTGCACGTTCTGGACGGTGTAAGTCGTCTGCATTCGGTTTTCCTCCTGGCCAACCTGTAATGGTGTGCTGTAGTTTGTTAAACATTTTTATGTTTAAGTCGTAAGCTGTGCCTTCTTCGGTTAAAAGTCCAGACATGCCATTATCGTTATAATCTTTGTCTGTAAGTTTTAAAATAGGTTTGTTTAGTAATTCGCTTAACCAAACCACGGCTTTAATTTTTAAGTCGTCTGTCCAATAGCAAGACGTTACCAACCAAGGTGTTTTAACTCGAGTTAATTCAGACGAAGCTTCGCTATCGATAACAAAAGTAGTATTATCGTGGTCTTGCAAATAAGTTGCAGGAACATTAGCGGTCATGTCGCCTTCTATGGCTTGTTTTAAAATTTTGGCTTTGTTTAAGCCCCAACCTAATAATACAATGCGTTTAGCACTTTTTACAGTGCCAATACCCATGGTTATTGCTTTTCTAGGTACGTTGTCTATGCCTAAAAACGCAGGAGCAGCATCTACGCGGGTTAGGTGGTCTAAGGTTATGCTTCGGGTGCCAGAGTTTAAATGCGAACCAGGCTCGTTAAACCCAATGTGCCCTGTACGCCCAATACCCAATAATTGAAAATCTAAGCCGCCATACGATTTAATTTTCATTTCGTAATCTATACAATATTGGTATAAATCGTCTGTACTAACCATACCATTAGGTATGTTAATGTTTTCTGGCAGTATGTCTACATGATTAAAAAGATGTTCGTGCATGAAATAAAAATAACTTTGGATGTTATCTTTACTCATTGGGTAATACTCGTCTAAGTTAAAGGTTACTACGTTAGAAAAACTTAAACCTTCTTCTTTATGCATTCTAACCAGTTCTTCGTATACTTTTATTGGTGAAGAACCTGTTGCTAAACCAAGTACACAGGGTTTATTTTCTTTTTCTTTTTGTATGATTAAAGCTGCTATTTCTTGGGCAACTATAATTGATGCTTCGTTTGAAGAGTCGAAAATTACATTGTGTATTTTCTCGAAACGGGTTTCTTCAAACTTTCCAGCCTCCTTGTAGGCTATACTTTTAAAATCAGTACTATCTACTTTCATTTTATTATCTTTTGATAAAGCAAACGGGAATGTGTTTTTCCCGTTTACTTTGTGAACTAATCAAATACTCGCTTGGTTTAAACTAACTACTATTCTATTAGAAATTTGGTAATCCAGTATCCCACCAAAGTCTAGTACCACCAGTATCTGGCCCTTTTAACATGCCAACTGCAGCTTCTACATTAGCACCATTGGTGTTTTTTTCGTTATCTACAAAATTGATTCTGCGTACTTGTATATTGGTATCTATAGCGCCACCACTATTGTTTACTACCACAGGAAATACTCTTGGGTAGCCAGTACGTCTAAACTCGCTCCAGGCCTCTTGTCCGTCTGGGAACATCGCAATCCATTTTTGGGTAATAATTTGCTCTAATTGTTCTTCTCTTGAGCCAGCTTCGTTGTAAGCTATTTTTACGTCGCTAGGGTAAGTGTAATTGTTTGTTGGGTTTAGCGCATCAACAAAATCGTTAGGCGTACTGGTGTTATCGGCTAAATAGTTGTCTACACCACCAGCTCCAAATTGTGCAAAAGAGGCACGAACACCGGCTTCGTAATTAGTCTTAGCATCTCCAGCTCCAGCCCAACCGCGTAAGGCAGCTTCGGCTTTTAAGAAATGAACTTCGGCAGCTGTCATCCAAATTTTATTTGTTCCGTCAACAGCTTCTCCGATAAGCGAGTGGCTGCCGTATTCGGTTTTAGCTTCAATAGCAATACCCATACGTACACCTTTATAATCGCCTAAATTAGCATCGGCAGGGGCGGTAAAGAATTTAGAAATTCTAGAGTCGTTAAAGCCTTTAAGAATCGATTCCATTTCTGCACTCATTACTACATCTCCCCAAACACGGCTAATGGTTTGGATAGGATGAACAAAGCCACCCATGTCTATTAACATATTTTGTGCTTCCATTAGGCCAGCATTGCTAGATAAAGCTTTTTCGCCTTCGGTTTGTGCTAGCGTAGGGTTTACTTTAGATATGCGTATGGCTAAGCGTAAACGTAGTGAGTTTGCAAAGGTTCTCCAGGCAGCAATATCTCCACCAAGATTAGATTGGTCGAAAGCAGTAAACTGAGCATCGTCTGTAAAAGATTCCAATCCGTTAATGGCTTCATCTAAATCGGCGAAAAAAGCTTGGTAAGCTATTTCTTGCGAATCGTATTCGCCAGTAGTATCGTAATCGTTGTATTTTGAGTAACGGATTGGTCCAAATACATCGGAAACACGATGCATGGCCATTACTTTAATGATATTGGCCAGATATACGAATTTAACTCCGCTTTCGTCGCCAGAAAGTTCTACTTGTTGTACTATTTCTCGGGCGTATGGCATGACACCATTTCCATCATTAGCATCGTAAGCATCGCTCCAAATAAAACCATTCCAGCCGTTAACTAGGGCATAGGTCTGGTTGTTAATATTACCAGCAAATGGTGTTGGAGCTGTCATGTATCCAGAAAACACATCGGCATTTAGGTTTTGCTGTAATTGGTAGTTCCAAGCTGGTTCTACACGAATTACATTAGAAAATAAAGGCGAAAATCTAGAGCCAATATGGTTGTTTTGTTGTGTTAAGCTTTCTTGTGAAATGCCGTAGGGATTGGTGTTGATGTCCTCGAAATCTCCTGTACAGTTTGTTAAGCTTATGGCTATTGCGGAAGCCATTGTATATTTAAGTATATGTTTCATTTTTCTTAGAAATTTACGTTAATGTTTAACCCGATGCTTCTTGTAGAAGGCTGGTTATAAATGTCTACCCCTTGTAAGCCCATTCCTGTACTAGCAGCAATGTTTGGATCGAATGGCGCATCTTTGTAGAAAAAGAACAAGTTATTGGCGATTAATGAAAAGTTGATGTTGTCTATAAAATCGCTGTGCTCTAATAATAATCTGTAGCCTACAGAAAGTTCTCTTAAACTAACATTGGTAGCGTCGTAAACATATTCGCCTAGCATACCATCTCTACCACCAACGGCATTGTAGTATTCTTGTGCACTTAATTGTGAAGCAACACCGCTTTCGTTAACTACATTTATCATACCGCCGTTTCTGTTACGCGCGTCTGCCGAAGCTTGCGATACACCGTATTTATCGTTTACGGCTTCGGTAACACTCATTACGTCGCCACCAAATTTACCATCGATAAGGAAGTTTACATGAAAATCGCCTATCTCAAAACTGTTATTCCAACCTAAGGTAAAGTCTGGTTGCGCATGTGCTACGGTTTCGAAATCGGTAGACATTAAAGTTCCAGACGAGTTGATTACTGGAGTACCGTTCTCGTCGCGAATTACAGATCTTGCTTTTATGCTACCAAAATCTTCGCCTTCAATTAAAGAATATTCATAACCGTTTACACCGCGTGCAGTAACAATAGCCTCGCCATCTTGTAACGATGGGTGTACAGCAACAACTTTATTGTTGTTTTCAGCAAAGTTAATAGAGGTATCCCAGATAAATTTGTCTGCTACCACAGGTTTAGCGTTAACAACCAATTCGATACCTTTACTTGATATTTCTCCAGCGTTTACAATGTTTTGAGCATATCCGTTAGGGTTTGGCTCTGCTTGGATGTAGAAAATCTGATTATGTGTTCTGGTGTCGTAGTACGTGAAATCGAAGCCTAAGCGGTTACCAAAGAAGCGCCATTCTGTACCTATTTCAAATCCTTTTTGGCGTTCTGGCTCTAAAGTTTCACCCTCTAAAGGCGCAAAAGGAGCTGTACCAATACCTGTGTTGGTATTGTTAATAGTGTTTAACGGAATTGTCGCGTAAACAGGTATGTCTTTACCTACCTCGGCGTAAGACCCTCTAAGTTTAGCAAACGAAATACCATCGCCCATATCGAACATTTCTGTTAATACTGCTGTTAAACCTGCAGACGGGTAGAAGAACGAATCGGAATCTGTGTACACTAAGGTAGACGACCAGTCGTTACGACCTGTAACATCTAAAAATAACATGTCTTTGAAACCAAAGTTAGCCGAACCAAAAACAGATTGTACCTCTCTGTTAGAAACCGCCTGTCTGATGTTATTAGTTGTTGCAAAGTTGGCTATATTGAAAATGTTCGGATAATTTAAACCTACGCCATCACGACCAGAATCTAAATACACTTGATCGCCTAATTTGTATTTTGTTAAGCTGGTACCTAAAAGTCCAGAGAAGGTAAAGTCTTCAGAAAAATCTTTATTGTACGATGCGATTAAGTCGATGTACTGTTGCGTGTTTTCAGTCTTTTCTAAAATATAGCGTCCGTTATCTCCAGAGTTTACAGGGTCGGTTCCTGCATATTGTCTTTTGTCGAAGGTGAAAAAGGTCTTGTCGAAACTTCCTCTAGATTGTAAAGAAAATGCTTCAGTAATTTGATATTTTACCGACACGTTAGCTAGCACGCGTTGTGCGATGTCTTTACTAGGACTTCTGTTAATTAACCAATATGGGTTTTGTTGTATGTTTTCGTCGAAAGACGTTGCGTACTGATCCATTTGGTTTAATGCTGTATTGAAATACTCGTATTTATTTTTGTATGTATCTCGGCTTATTCCTACAGGATGTAAGTATACTCCAGTTAACGGGTTAGAGTATAAACCGTTGGTCGGACGGTTCCAGATGCGTTGGTCGGAAAGGTTAATATTTGCCGATACATCTATCTTATCGTCTAAGAATTTTGCTGTTTCTCTTAACGTTATATTGTTTCTGGTTAAGCGGTTACCCGGAATAACACCTTCGCCTATAGTATTTGCATACGAAAAATACGTTTGAGCTTTGGCATTACCAGCTGTTAAGGATAACGCATTAATAGAGGTGTATCCTGTTTGGAAAAAATCTTCGGCATCGTTGCTTAAGCCATCAGTTTTTGCTCCCCAAGATTTAGGATCTGCAACACGTCCGTTTTCTGCAATAGGTTGTCCTACCGAAGCACTTTGGTATTCCGATTGTAATTTAGGTAAAGACATAACATTGTCTACAGTAAAGCTAGAATTAAAGTTTACCGATAATGCACCTTCTTTTCCTTTTTTAGTAGTAATTAAAATAACCCCGTTAGCCCCTTGGCTACCATATAGTGCCGAAGCCGATGCTCCTTTTAAAACCGTCATGCTTTCGATATCGTCTGGGTTAATTAACGACATGGCATCTCCACCATCGCGGTTACCAGTTTGGCTACCAAAAATATCGGTTCCTGGCTCGTTACCGTTAGACCCATTACCACTGTTAAGCATAGGTATACCATCTATAACATATAGTGGGTCGTTGTTGGTGGTAGAGGTATTTCCCCTTAAAACAACTTTAGTAGCACCACCTAAACCAGATGAACTTCTGGAAATGGTTAAACCAGCAGATTTACCAGATAAGCTATTAATAGGGTTGGTTTGTTTTACGCGAGTTAATTCGTCGCCACCTACTTCTTGAGCCGAGTAGGTTAAAGCTTTTTTCTCTTTTTGAATCCCTAAGGCGGTAACTACAACTTCGTTAAGTTGTTCGCTATCTTCACCTAGTTCAACATTGTAAACATCAGAGGCGCCAACTGTTACCTCTACAGTGGTCATTCCGAGGTAAGAGAATTTTAAAACGTCGCCAGTGCTGGCTGTAATGGTATAATTACCATCAAAATCTGTTAATGTTCCGGTAGATGTACCTTTTACAAGTACATTTGCTCCTGCAACGGGCATGCCATCTACAAGAGAAGTAACAGTACCTTTAATGTCTTTCTCTTGAGCAAACAGGAGTTGCATGCTAAAGAATAAGAAAGAACATAAGAAAGTCATTCTTAAATAGTGTTTCATAATTTGATTGTTTAGTCTCGTTATTTACATCAAGTTTATTCATATTTATATTTCTTTTAAAATAAAATATCTAAACGACACGATTTAACATATAAATAACATTTAGGTTTCGATGAACGTTTTTTGCAAAATAAACAAAGGGTAATTTAATTGTTAATTAATTATTATATTATTAAAATTGCTTAATCATTCTTTGCGTTTTGCTTAAGAATATCGTGTTTAATTAAATATTTTTCCATTGTTTAAATTTACTTTAAAACCCTCTATATCAATTAAATATCATGTCTTATTTTGGCTTGGGTATTTTTTATTTAACGTAGTTAGATGGGGAAGCTATTTTCACGACTATTGGTATTCGCTAAAATCGAATCTGATAGAATTTCCTATTCATATAATAGTAGTGTATATAAATGTATATTATTTAATACCTAAATTAATTTTACGAAAACGTTATAGAACTTATTTGTTTTCATTAATATTGATGCTTGCTTTGGTGTATTTGGTTAGAACGGGTTTAAACTACTTGTTAGTAACCAAAGCCATTTGGCCAGAAGCCGAAAGTGCAGGTACATTTTTACAATTAAACCATATTATTGCTGTTGTTTTAGGCGAATTGTATGTAATTACATTTGTGTCGGCAATAAAATTATTAATAGATTGGAGTATCGAAAAACGACGCAACGAAGAGTTGGCTAAGCTTCAATTAAGTACAGAATTAAAATATTTGAGAACCCAAATTCAGCCACATTTCTTCTTTAATACGTTAAACAATTTATACGCTTTAACCTTAACAAAGTCTGATAATGCCCCACAATTGGTAATTAAAATATCCGATATGATGCAGTATGTGCTTTACGAGGTTAACAGCTCGAAAGCCGATTTATTAGACGAGATTAACCATATAAACAATTTTATAGATATTGCGCGTTTACGTTTTAACGAAAGTATAGAATTCGAAATGGATATTACTGGAGATATTGAAGATGTAGAAGTACCACCTTTATTGTTTTTAACCTTTATAGAAAACTGTTTTAAACACGGATTAAAAGACAGCGATAAGGTAAAGGTGTGTATGAGTTTTGAAATTACTAATAAAGATTATTTAGAGTTTAAACTTATAAACACATTTAATCCAGATTCTAACATTACCAACGAGCAGGGTATAGGCATTGCCAATACCAAACGCCGATTAAATTTATTGTTTTCGAGCAACTATGTTTTGGAAACCAGCATAAAAGATAATACGTATAATTTGTTTTTAAAAATCCCCATTAGATGAAAATTAAATGCGTTATAATCGACGATGAGTCTTTAGCTATTAAGGTTATAGAAGATCATTTAAAAAATTTCGACCATATAGAAGTGGTCGCTACTTTTACGAATCCACTTAAAGCGTATCCTATTTTAGAGCAGGAAAAAATAGATGTTATTTTTTTAGATATAAACATGCCGCAACTCAGTGGCTTTGCCTTTGTAGAAAACCTAAGTTATAAACCATTAATTGTAATTACCACAGCATATAGAGAGTATGCCGTAAAAAGTTTCGAGCTTAATGTTTTAGATTATCTTGTAAAACCCATACCGTTTAATAGGTTTTTAAAAACCATTAACAAGGTGTACCAACAAGTGTATATTAACAATGCCACAGCCGATTTAAATTTGCAACAAGAACCTCATATTTTTTTAAAGGTTAGCAAAAAACTAATAAAGGTTAATTTAAACGATATTTTATACATAGAAAGCCTTAAAGATTATATAAAAGTAATTACCACCTTGGGCGATTATGTAGTGCATAAATCGTTAACAGCAATTTCTGAAGAGTTGCCACAATCTAATTTTTTACGTGTACACCGGTCGTACACCATTTCCATAAATAAAATAAAATCTGTAGAAGGTAATACCATAGAAATTGCCAACAGAAAAATACCAATAGGGCGGAATTATGTTAAAGTAACGCGCGAGCGTATTTTTAATAACGAAGACCTGCAAAACTAAACAAAACCACATTACTAATTTAACAATCAATTTATTATCATGTCTAAAACTGTTGAAGCTTACGCGGCACAGAAAAGCAATTCGCTTGTGCCTATATGTATTATTGCTGGATTATTTTTCATTTTCGGATTTGTAACATGGATTAACGGAGCGCTTATTCCTTTTATGAAAACCATTAACGAACTTACCGATGCCCAGTCGTATTTGGTAGCTTCGGCATCGTATATTTCTTTTGTGGTTATGGCACTTCCAGCCTCTTATATTATAGGCAAAGTGGGATATAAAAAAGGCATGTCGTTAGGTTTAGCGATTATGGGAGTGGGGGCTTTGGTGTTTATTCCAGCAGCCGAAGCTAGAACATATACTTTGTTTTTAACGGGAATATTTATTCAAGGTTTAGGTATGACGTTGTTGCAAACAGCATCCAATCCGTATATCACAATTTTAGGGCCTATGAAAAGCGCCGCAAAGCGTATTGCAATTATGGGAATAGCAAACAAAGTGGCGGGTGCTTTAGGGTCTTTAATTTTCGGCGCTATTTTGTTATCCGGAATAGATGGTATTCAGGAACAATTAGCGACGGTATCTTCAGAAGAAAAAACAGAATTGCTTAATAACATGGCCGATAGTGTGGTTATGCCTTACATTATTATGGCTGTGGTGTTATTTATTCTAGCTATTTTAATTACAAAAGCACCGCTGCCACATGTAGAAGCAGAAGCTATTGAAGAAGATGTTACAGATGGTAATATACAAACCAAAAAAACAAGCATTTTTCAGTTTCCGCATTTATGGTTAGGGGTGTTAACTTTATTCCTGTATGTTGGGGTAGAAGTAATTGCGGGCGATACCATAATATCTTATGGCTTATCGTTAGGAATTCCTGGAGAAGAAGCAAAATCGTTTACGTTAATGACCTTAATGGCTATGGTGGCTACTTATGCTTTGGGAGTATTTTTAATACCAAAATATGTTAGTCAGGAGCTGGCCTTAAAAGCAAGTGCTATTTTAGGTGTTTTATTCTCTGTATGTATTTTATTTACTAACGGATTTACCTCGGTGCTTTTTGTTGCGGCATTAGGAATTTCTAATGCTTTGGTATGGCCCGCTATTTGGCCATTAGCTTTAAATGGTATGGGGAAATTTACTAAAACGGCTTCGGCCTTATTGGTTATGGCTATTTCTGGTGGCGCGATTATTCCACCACTTTATGGCGCATTAGTCGATTCAAAGAAAGAAGAATTGTTAGTTCAAGGTGTAGAGCAGGCCACTGCCACAGCAACATCGGCAACCTCTGGGTACTGGATTTTAATACCGTGTTATGCGTTCATATTATTTTATGCCGTTTATGGTCATAAAATAGGATTAAGAAAATCGAAATAATAGCTTATGGCGCAACGTATTGAATCTGTTGACTTGCTTCGTGGCATTACCATTGCTGCTATGATTTTAGTTAATACACCAGGCGATTGGGGGAGTGTATATGCTCCTTTACTCCATGCCGATTGGCACGGCTTAACGCCTACAGATTTAATCTTTCCGTTCTTTTTGTTTATTGTGGGCATCTCTATTTATTACGCTTATAAAAACAAGACGAAATCGAACGCGGTGTACAAAAAAATAGCGATAAGAAGTTTGAAGCTAATAGCCTTGGGTTTATTCTTGAATGCATTTACACCTGTGCCTCCCTTTGTGGAATCTTTAGAAACAGTACGTCTTCCTGGTGTACTGCAACGTATAGGTATTGTGTTTTTTGTAACGGCTTGGTTATATCTTAATTTACATTGGCGTTATTTGGTTGTTGTCGTAATTTTTATTCTAATTGCTTATTGGTTGTTCTTAGGTTTTGTTCCGTTTTCAGACGGTACAATGCCAACGTTTGATAGAGCACCTAACAATTGGTCAAATTTTATAGATTTACAGATTTTAGGAAAACACATGTGGCAACCCGATTACGATCCCGAGGGCATAATGGGAACGTTTCCTGCTATTGCCACTTGTATTTTAGGGGTGCTAATTGGCAAACTTTTAGATATGGATACCGTTAATAAAACAATTAAACTTTTAGCTGTTGGTTTTAGTTTTACGGTTTTAGGTTATTTGTGGCATCAAATTTATCCAATAAATAAAGCACTTTGGAGTAGTAGTTTTGTGTTGGTAACAGCAGGTATTGGTACTGTAATTTTAGGTGTTATTTATTACATTGTAGATGTAAAACAAAAGCATTTTGGAGCAATCTTTAAATATGCTGGTATGAATGCCATAACGGTTTATTTTCTGTCTAGTTTAATCAGTAAAATATTCTATACCATTCCTGTAGGTAGTGGTAATTCTATCCACGGTTGGCTGTATCAAACCTGCTTTGTGTTCAACGGTTTAGCATCTAAACTGTCATCGTTACTATATGCCTTAAGTGTTGTTTTATGCTACTTAATTTTGGGATATTATTTATACAGAAAACGAATCTTCATTAAAGTTTAACAGCTTAAAGCATTTCAATTTTTTATAACATACATGAAAATGATGTACCTTTATCACCATGTATGCGCTTGTAGATTGTAATAATTTTTATGCTTCTTGCGAACGGGTTTTTAACCCTAATTTAAGAGGTAAACCCATTGCCATTTTATCTAATAACGATGGCTGTGTAATCTCGCGTAGTGATGAAGCGAAACGATTGGGGTTGCCTATGGGGGCTCCAGCTTTTAAATACGAGCAATTTTTTAAAGCTAATACTATAAAAGTTTTTTCTTCTAATTATCCGTTGTATGGCGATATGAGCAGTCGGGTAATGCGCATTTTAGAACAATTTACGCCAGATGTTGAGGTGTATAGCATAGACGAAGCGTTTTTAGAATTTAAAGGATTTAGAAACGTCGATTTTAATGAATACGGTTCGACTATTAGAACGCGAATTTTAAAATGGACAGGTATTCCTACCTGTGTTGGTATAGCGCCAACAAAAGCGTTGTCTAAAGTCGCTAATAAAATAGCTAGAAAGTTCCCAGAGCAAACAAAGGGTGTGTTTGTAATAGATTCTGAGGCGTCTCGAATCAAAGCGTTAAAGTGGATGAAAATAGAGGATGTTTGGGGTATAGGCCGAAGATTAGCCAAACGTTTACAAGCAAAACGCTGCAAAACGGCTTACGATTTTACACAACTTTCAGATGCTGTTATTAGAAAGGAATTTTCTATTACCGAATGGAAATTAAAACAAGACCTCTTAGGGCGGGCCACGTTAAAATTGGAAGAGCGGGTTCCTAAAAAAGCTATTGCGACTACAAGGAGTTTTGAAGGCACTATATCTAATTGTAACGATATTACAGAACGCATTTCTACATTTGCAAGTAGTTGTGCCGAGAAGCTAAGAAAACAAGGCAGCCGTTGCCATATGATTGTTTTGCATTTAAGCAGCGACAGGCACAAAGTAAGCGATGCTCAAGAGTATGCTAAAAAAATTATAGCTTTACCTTTTCCTACTAATTCCACCTTACTTATTTGTGCCCAGGCGGCAGCTGCTGCAAAACAAATGTTTAAAACGGGTATAAAATATAAACGTGCAGGGGTAATAGTTACTGGTTTAGTAGATAACGATGCGTTTCAACTAAATTTATTCGATGTAGAAAACCCGAAACACAAACCTTTAATGGATACAATAGATACGTTGAATTCTAAATATAAAGGCTATAAGATTAAATTGGGAAACCAAGATTTAGAACGTACATGGAAAATGAAACAAGAGCGATTATCGCCACGTTATACCACAAATATTAACGATATTATTATTGTAAAATGATGTTACATAAAACACCAAAATTAACGTTTTTTACGCCAGAAGTAGTTCCCGATTCTGGGGCTGTTTTTGTAGATTCTGGTATTTCTGCCGGGTTTCCTTCGCCTGCAGACGATTTTAAGGAAGAACGCTTGTCGTTAGATGAAGAACTGGTAAAAAACAGAGAGGCTACTTTTTTTGCACGTGTAAGCGGGCAAAGTATGATAGGCGCAGGTTTAGATGATAACGATTTACTGGTAATCGATAGAAGTTTAGAAGCTACACACAATAAAATTGCCGTTTGTTTTTTAGATGGTGAATTTACGGTAAAACGATTAAAGGTTGAAGGTAGTGACATTTGGTTGTTACCAGAAAACCCAAAGTACGACCCAATACAAATAACCGAGGCTAACGATTTTGTTATTTGGGGTATTGTAACCAATGTTATAAAACGGGTGTAGCAAGATGTTTACAGTATAAAATATAAAAGCCGCAAAATGATTATTTTGCGGCTTTTTGTATGGTAGAAATAAAATAATTAATCGGCTAAGATGATTATTTTATTGTCTTTTAATTCTAATGTCCCAGATTTTATATTTAAAGTTAAAATTTTGCTGTCGGACACATGAGGTGCTACCTCTGGATGTAATTTGTCGTATTCTAAGTGGTTTTGTGTATGCACTTTAATCTTTACAGTACCAGCGGTTAATAACGAAACTATAGCGGCGTGGTTGTTAAGCATTTCAAACTCTCCATCTACACCTGGTACAGTAACAGCATCTACTTCCGAGCTAAACAAAGTGGCTTCTGGCGATACAATTTCTAAATACATATTTTTTAAAATTAAGAATTAAGAATTAAGAAGTCGGAATTAAAGAGGGTCGTCTATTCATCATAACTCTTCATTCATAATTCTGAATTATTTACGCGTCTGCAAGCATTTTTTCTCCAGCTTCGATAGCTTCTTCAATAGAACCTTTAAGGTTAAATGCAGCTTCTGGTAAGTGATCTAATTCACCATCCATAATCATGTTAAACCCTTTAATGGTTTCTTTAATGTCTACTAACACTCCAGGAATACCTGTAAACTGCTCTGCTACGTGGAATGGCTGAGATAAGAAACGTTGTACACGTCTAGCTCTACCTACAGCTAATTTATCTTCTTCAGATAATTCCTCCATACCAAGAATAGCAATAATATCTTGTAATTCTTTGTAACGTTGTAATAACTCTTTTACGCGTTGCGCACAGTCGTAGTGCTCTTTTCCTAAAATTTCTTTAGTAAGAATTCTAGATGTAGAATCTAACGGATCTACCGCTGGATAAATACCTAATTCAGCAATTTTACGAGATAATACGGTAGTAGCATCTAAGTGAGCAAATGTTGTTGCAGGAGCCGGGTCTGTTAAGTCATCCGCAGGTACGTAAACCGCTTGTACAGATGTAATAGATCCTGTTTTTGTAGATGTAATACGCTCTTGCATTGCACCCATTTCTGTGGCTAATGTTGGTTGGTAACCTACCGCAGATGGCATACGACCTAAAAGTGCCGATACCTCAGAACCTGCTTGTGTAAAACGGAAAATGTTATCTACAAAGAAAAGTACGTCTTTTCCTTGTCCGTCACCAGCACCATCACGAAAATATTCTGCAATAGATAAACCAGATAAGGCCACACGAGCACGAGCTCCAGGTGGTTCGTTCATCTGTCCGAATACGAAAGTTGCTTTAGAGTCTTTCATGATGTTTTTATCTACTTTAGATAAATCCCATCCGCCAGCTTCCATAGAATGCATAAAGTCATCACCGTATTTAATAATACCAGACTCTAACATTTCTCTTAAAAGGTCGTTTCCTTCACGAGTTCTTTCACCTACACCAGCAAATACTGATAAACCACCGTGACCTTTAGCAATGTTGTTAATTAATTCCTGAATTAATACCGTTTTACCTACACCGGCACCACCAAATAATCCAATTTTACCTCCTTTTGCATAAGGCTCAATAAGGTCGATTACTTTAATACCTGTAAATAAAACTTCTGTAGATGTAGATAAATCTTCAAATTTAGGTGCTTGTCTGTGAATTGGTAAACCAGCATCACCAGTTTTAGGTAAGTTTCCTAAACCATCGATAGCATCTCCAATTACATTAAATAAACGTCCGTATACATTATCTCCAATTGGTATTTGGATAGGTGCACCAGTAGCAACCACTTCTGTACCTCTGCTTAAACCATCCGAAGAGTCCATCGCGATAGTACGTACTGTATCTTCTCCAATATGAGACTGTACTTCTAGTACTAAAAGTGAACCATCTGGTCGTTTAATTTCTAATGAATCGTAAATTTTTGGAAGTTCGCCTTCTTTTTCGAATACCACATCGATAACTGGACCAACTATTTGTGCAACTTTACCTGTAACTTTTGACATTACCTATCTGTTTATTGTTTTGCTTTAAATTTTCACGAAAAAGTTTATTTTTTCGCGCTGCAAAGATAGAAGATTAAATTTAAAATAAAATATGTTTTTTAGCTTTTTTGCTATATGAAAAACGCCCTCAAAAGGAAGGCGTTTTTTTTGGGTTTTAAAATATAATTTATTGAAGCGTAGGAGAATAGTTTGTTGGGTAATCTCCTAGCTTTACCAAGTTGCCAGAGGCTTCAAAATTCGATTGGTATGTGGCATCTATGGCTTTCATAAATTCGTTTGCCATTAATGCATAACCTCTAGAGGTAAGGTGTACTCCATCTAAAGAAAAAGCACCCCCAGTAACCAATTGGGTGTTAAAAATAAAATCGTCGGCACCATAGCCTGCAGGGCTTGCTACTTGTTGTAAAATCCAATTAGCATCTACAAAAGCTAAGTTTGCTTGGTCTGCAGTTGCTTTTATGGTTGTGTTAAACTGTTGGGTAGCTGTTTTAACTTCTTGTTGTTCAGTAGGAATTAGTACCCATTTGTCTTCTAAAGGTAGTGTAATGCCTTCTGCCGAAAATTGATACGCAACAGCTTCTGGTAAACCCTGACTTATAAGCGCGTTGGCAATGGTTGTGTTTACAGTGCCTATTACAGCACTACTCGGCAATACAAACAGGTCGTTTTCGTTGGCTTGTCTAGCTTGTCCGTAGGTGCTTCCTAGTAAAGGTGCTACTATAGGTGCCGCTGCTGCTGGTAATCCCATTTGCTCTAAAAACGCAGGAAAAGTAGGGCTAGCAAGTAAAGCACCTGTAATTTGATTGGATAAATCGGTTAAGCTTTCGTCTTTTATAACGACTGCGCTAGCGTCGGTTGTTGAAAATACAATGTTGCGATCGGAAGCACCTAAAGCTGTAAAAATTTGATTTAAAGCGCCATAAACCATGTTCAGTGTTGGTATTTGTGAAGCAAAATCTGGATTTGTAGGATCTAAAGGATTATAAGGAACCGTTGTAAAATGCGCAATGCTGGTTACGTCTGGAATATTCGCAACCACACCTTTTGCACCAGCAGAAGTTAACGTGTTAACTAACGTCGAGTAAGCATAATCGAAAGTGGTTTTTTCGGTAATAGGGTTGCTATTATCGCCACCAGAAAGTGCGTAGCCTAACACATCGTTATTGCCAATCCACAGCGAAAAGAACGTTGGGTTTTGTGCCATTGCCAATTCTAAAACAGAAGCATCAGGCGTACTGCCAGTCATTCTTATAAAATATGGGTTGGCAAGACCAGCGGATAGATTTCCGATGTTTCCATAACCATTGGCTAATAAGTGGAAACTTTTCGCCCCTGGAACGCCTAAATTATTAAAAGGTCCTGTTGGATTATTTGCTGCAATATCTGTAGTAACGGTTACAGGTCCAATAACAGATTCCAAAGCTACGGGCGCTCCTCCTGTGGTTACTAACCTAGGATTGAAACCAGGAAGTCTATTTCCTGCAAGCGCTAATCCACCATAGTTATCATTCATTAGAGGTTGATTAAAATCTGCCCCGCCTAATAGTAGAAATTTTTGTGATAATATGTTAGGGAACGAATTGTTTTGTGCCGCAATAAACAAGGCATTGTCTGTATACCCAGAAGTAAGCGAATTCCCTAAAGCCACGTAGGTAGAAAAATCGGCAGTACCAGTGGTTAAATCGGGAAGCGTGTTTGTGTTTTCGGAAGCATTATCATCGTCGTTACTACAGGATGCAAAACTTAATGCTAATGTTGCTAACCATATATATTTTAATTTCATAAGTGATTTGAATTATAAATTGTTAATTGTCCAAGATACATAATACATAGATCCTATATAGCCAGTACCAATAGCGGTAAAGTATTCGTCGCCTAACATGTTTGTAGCGCCTAGTTTAAATGAAGATTTTAACTTTGGGACTCTGTAATTTAATTGCGCATCTAAAGTATGGTAGGCTGGAATGTCGCCATCTCCAAATGTTGCTTGCCAAAAATAAGCATCACTCCAGCGCCAAGCTACATTAAAACCAAAATTGGTAAACAAATCGGTGTTACCAAAACCTACTTTTACTTTGTGCTCTGGGGTGTTAAAGCTAGTTCTGAAATCTGGATATTTTGCTTGATCGAAATCTTGCTTAGAGTACGTGTAGTTGGCACTTAAATCATAATCGCCAAATACTTTAGTAGAGGCTTGTACAGAAGCACCGTAAGCATTTACATCGGCATCGGAGTTTGTGTAAGTCTGGTAGGCTTTATAATCGCCGTTTTGCAGTGCTGCTAACGATAAACTATTGTCTCCTACTGTACCATAAAAGGGAACGAGTACTGTTTCGTTCGAAATAAAATCTGTATACGAATTGTAGTATACGCTTAAATCGATAATGGTATGATCTAATTTACCACGATAGCCTATTTCGAAAGACGATACGCGTTCTGGTTTCACAATATCAACATCTGAAGCTACAGGAGCACCATTCTCTACAGAGTTTAAAGAAAAGGAATTTTCGTAAGCTGCACGACCAACTACAGACGTGGTTGCTGGTTGGCCCATAGCTTGCCCACTGGCGCTAATGTTATATGTTCGTACATCGCGATCTAAATTACTTTCTGCCGATCCTACTAAAATGGCTCTACCAGCATCTAAACCTATAAATAAATCTTGCGTGGTTGGATTTCTAAAACCAGTTTGGAACGAACCTCTAATATTATGGTCGCCTTGTTTACCCATGGTATAGCCTAAAGATAATCGTGGCGAGAAGAAACCGTCAAAAAGTTCCGATTTATCGTAACGTAAGGATGCTGTAAGTTTTAAGGCTTCATTTTCTAAGAATTTTTTCTGAACTTGAGTGTAAAAGCCCATTTCAGAATATTTTATAGGGCCATCATTATCGGTGTAAATAGTACCGAAGGAATTTAAGTCGTATTGTCTAAACGATCCACCAACTTGAATTTCTGCCCAATCAATTAAATGGCTAAAATTGTAGTTTGCGTCGGCATGGTAGTATTTTGAAGCGTCTTGAAATTTAGAACCCGTATTTAAATCGGGATCATTTGTAACTTTTTCAAATGCTTCATTAAAAGCGGCTGTTCCAGGTTCTAGTCGGCCTTCGTCTGCAGCAGCTCTTGCCAATTTATGGGCTTCGGTATCTGTCATGCCACCTAAGGTAGCGCCTGCATAGGTTTGAATGTAGTCTCCAAACCAATCTTGGTCACTTTTCCAGGTTCTGTTAATGTTTATTCCTGTAAATACCATGTCGTAAGAATCTCCAGCTTTATCGCCTACCATATACCCGCGTACAAAAAAGTTGTCGTTTCTAACTTCTATTTTATGTTGTTGTTGAAAAAAGTCGGCAATATTATATCTGTTGGTTCCTTGGTAGATGGTGTTTCCTGTTCCTACTTTTCCAACATATTGAATCTCGAAATCGTCTTTCCATGGTCTAAAATAGACTCCCCAATCGCCTTTTATACTTTGCGCTTTGTATTCGGTTAACACATTTTCGTTATACCCCGTTCTGCTTACTACTACATCTGGAATAATGCCCAAACCGCCAGAGGCTGCTCTAATATTTGTAGATACTTCGTCGCCATATACGTTATAACCATCGTAGTCTACGGCGTCTCTTGTTGCTCCCGTTCCAGGTTTCCCTTGGTAATTATCGGCAGCCCAGTCTGTACCTTTTAGCCAGCCAAAATTGACTTTTACAGCAAAAGCATCGCTAAATTTATGTGCGATTCTTACACCTACATCGGTATAAGAGTTGGTGCCAGCTGCATCTTGGGTGGTAATACCTTGCTTAACGTAGCCGCTTATTCCTGAAAACTCGAAAGGATTTTTACTGCGCATAAATAAAATACCATTAAAGGCATTTGCTCCATACAGAGCCGAAGATGCTCCTGGAAGTAATTCTACACTAAGTACATCGGTTTCTGTCATTCCTACCAAATTTCCTAACGGAAAGTTTAGGGCAGGAGTCGAGTTGTCCATACCGTCTACCAACTGCATAAATCGGGTGTTGGAAAACGATGCGAATCCTCTGGTGTTAATGGATTTAAAGGTTAAACTATTGGTGTTAATAT
This sequence comes from Formosa sp. A9, assembly GCF_051200825.1. GTDB lineage: Bacteria > Bacteroidota > Bacteroidia > Flavobacteriales > Flavobacteriaceae > Formosa. The sequence goes on from NZ_CP195158.1 coordinate 303,462, forward strand.
CTACGCCTTTAAGATTTTCTAAACCATCATAGAAATCGGCAGAGGCTGTGTTTTTTATTTCTTTTAAACCAAAACGTTCTACGGTAACGGGCGACTCGAATATGCGCTCTGGCGTTCTAGACGCCGAAATAACAACTTCGTCCAGCTCTGTTCCTTCTTTAAGGGTAAAAGCTAAAGTTTGATTGTTTTGCGAAACCTCGATGATTTGTTTATCGAAACCTACGCTACTGGCCTGAACCGTAAAAGGTGGATTTTGATTAACCGTTAAGGTGAAATTTCCATCAAAATCGGTTACAGTCCCAGTAGAAGTTCCTAATACAATAATATTAGCTCCAGGTATCGGCTGGCTATTATCATCTGTAACACTTCCGGAAATTGTAGTTTGTGCAAAGGTTACTGCACAAACAAGCATAACCATAAAGGAAAGAATGTTTTTCATATTTAAGTTTAAGTTGGATTATTTTATGAGCAATATACATTTTTTACACCATCTGAAAAAGAAAGTTGATAAAAATTATGCATGCATAGTAAAAAATCGTCAAAAAAAGTAATAAATATTTATTGAATTCTTATTTAAGGGAAGGTGTATTCGTAATAAAAACAAAGGCATTTTCATGAAATTGAAAATGCCTTTGCGTGATAAAATGTGTTGTATGTTATGTTTACTCTACAGTAACCGATTTTGCTAAGTTACGTGGCTGATCTACATTTTTGCCCAACATTACTGCAATATGGTACGATAATAATTGTAGCGGAATGGTAGTTAAAAGCGGCGACAGCGCTTCTAAAGTTTCAGGAACTTCTATAACGTGGTCTGCTAAGTCTTTTACCTGAGTATCTCCTTCTGTAACTACGCCAATAATTTTTCCTTTTCTAGATTTTATTTCCTGAATATTACTTACTACTTTTTCGTAATGCCCTTTTTTGGTAGCAATTACAATTACAGGCATTTGCTCGTCTATTAAAGCAATAGGGCCGTGCTTCATTTCTGCTGCTGGGTAGCCTTCTGCGTGTATGTAAGAGATTTCTTTTAATTTTAAAGCACCTTCTAAAGCTACAGGGAAATTATATCCTCTACCTAAATACAAACAGTTTTTGGCTGTTTTATAAATGTCGGCTACGGTTTTTACATAGCTGTCCGATTCTAATGCCTTTTTAACTTTATCGGGAATAAGTTCCAATTCGATTAAATGATGACGGAAATCGGAGCTAGAAATAGTGCCTTTAGCTCTAGCCAAACGCAATGCGATAAGCGATAGTACCGTTATTTGTGTTGTGAACGCTTTTGTTGAAGCAACACCAATTTCTGGGCCAGCATGTGTATAAGCTCCTGCATGGGTTTCTCTGGCGATAGAAGAACCTACAACATTACAAACGCCAAATACAAAAGCACCTTTAGATTTTGCTAATTTTATAGCGGCCAAAGTATCGGCAGTTTCGCCAGATTGCGAGATGGCAATAACAATATCTTTTTCTGTAATAACCGGATTTCTATATCTGAATTCCGAAGCATATTCTACTTCTACAGGAATTCTTGCCAAATCTTCAAAAATATATTCCGAAACCAGACCTGCATGCCAAGATGTACCGCAGGCAACAATTATAATGCGTTCCGCATTTAAGAATTTCTTCATATTGTCTTCTACGCCAGACATTTTTATAATGGCTTCGTTAGACAATAAACGACCTCTAAAGGTGTCTAGAATAGCACTTGGTTGCTCGTAAATTTCTTTTAACATAAAATGTTCGTAGCCGCCTTTTTCTATTTGTTCAAGATTTAATTGTAAGGCTTGAACGTAAGGGTCTACCATAGAGTCGTCTTTAATTTTTCTAATTTTTACGTCTCTACCTAATCTTATAATTGCTAATTCTTCGTCTTCTAAATAAATGGCATTTTTAGTAAATTCTAAAAATGGCGAAGCGTCGCTAGCTATAAAAAATTCGTCTTTACCAACACCAATTGCTAAGGGGCTTCCTAAGCGTGCTGCAATAATCTCGTCGGGTTTATTTTTATCGAAAACCGCAATGGCATAAGCACCGATGACTTGATTTAAAGCCACCTGAACAGCTTTACCAAGTTTCAAGTTTTCTTTGCTCATTACATCTTCAATAAGGTTTACCAGAACTTCGGTATCGGTATCCGATTTAAAGGTGTAACCTCTTTCTTTTAGAGCTTTTTTTAAGGACTCGTAGTTTTCGATAATACCGTTGTGGATAATCACTAGATTCTCAGAATTGGAATAGTGCGGATGTGAGTTAACATCGTTAGGGACTCCATGGGTTGCCCATCGGGTATGACCTAAAGCAATATGGCCATCTGTTGTTAATTCTCTTTTTACTTTATCTTCTAGGTCGACAACTTTGCCTTTGGTTTTGGCAACTTTTAGATGTTCGCCATCAAAAAGTGCAATGCCAGCACTGTCGTAACCACGATATTCTAGGCGTTTAAGACCGTTTATTACAATTGGGTAGGCTTCTCTGTAGCCTATATATCCTACAATTCCACACATAGCTTTTTAGTTTTCTGTTTCAGTATCGGTATAGTAAATTTCGAATTTTACACGTAAATTTTCAGGAACATTACTGTTGGATCCATATAAAATAGTGCCTTTAGGCTCTAACACTGCTCCAGAAGGGAGTGTTGTTATCTCGTCGTTGTCGCTGTTTAATAAACGTGCATTTGAAACATTGTTTACATTTGTTGATAAAACTACGCCTAATTTAGTATTAGTTGAGTCTTTAAGCAAAATATTTTTGATGTGTTCTGTTAATCTGATTTTGTATTGGTGTGCACCGCCTACGCTTTCTGTTCTTTGCCCTAAGTGATAAATTTTTGAGTTATACGGGTCTGAGGTATTTGAAGATGGGTCGTAACCGTCTACATAATCTACCAAAGGCATGTTGTTTTTTACATCGTAAATATAGATTCTGTCGTAAGTATGGTAATCGTCGGCAGTATATACTTTGTTAGGGTCTTCGTAAATAATTAATTGAGCTTCGTTAATAAGCCACTTGTTTTTCTTATTTTGGAATTCATTCAAAACATCCGAAAGGCCGTCACCGTCGTCGTCTTGGCCATAAAATAAATCGATAACACCCATAGAGCCTTCGCCGCCTTTAAGGTATAAGTTTTCATCGCCATCGGTAGTATTACCATCGGCGTATTCGGTATCGCTTTCAATGGTATTTAATCGGGTAGTGTTAAATTTTAATACGTATTCTGATGAAAGATATTCTTCGGAATCTTCGTCGCTAGAATCGTAATTGTCATTTCTGTAGGTGTAATATAAGGTAATGGCAGCATCGGTATTAGAAAGGTTTATTAAGGTTTGATGACCTCTATTGCTTACAGATTCTGTTTTAAAATATACACCTCTAAAATAATTTACAAAATTATCTTGATTACTTAATACAGGGCTACCTTCCTGGTTAATAATTAATTCTTGCCAGAAATCTTTATTTGGTAATAGGGTTTTTAAGCGTGGCGATAAGCGTTCTAAAGTATCATTTTCTTCGGTTTCTTCGTTAAGTTCTGTAATATAAATTTCTGAAGGATCTGGTAAGAACTCGCCATTTTCGTAAAGTAACTGCCCCGTAAAATTATTGAAATTTATGGTCTCGTTGGCATTCGAGTAATAAATTTGGGCTTCGTCAAAATTCGAGTCAGGATCTAAAGTTCTTAGGTAGTATGTGTTTTGGTACAACGATAATTTTATTGGATCGCTACCAAATAACGAATCTAATTGATATGTAGAATTTCCATCATCATCTGTTTCTAACAGTGTAGAATAATATGGTAAAGTTAGCACTACAGAATCTACAGTGGCTTGGGTACCAAATGTAGGATTGTAGCTTTGCGGTACCATTTGCGAAACAATATTGGCGGTGCTTGGCCCATATTCAGGATCGTTAAATACGCCAAGTAGGTTAGACGACAATCCGGTGGTTTGTACAGGCTTTACTTTTTTTGTGTAAGCAAGAACAGGAAAACGGGCGCTATCTGTAGCAAAATCCTTATTTCCTATAATGTTGGTGCCTATGGTGTTGTAATCTTTATCGCAACTTATAAAAGCGCAGATTAATAAAATAAAGATGCTATAGCGTTTAAATACGTTTAAAATCTTTTTCATAGATGTAAAATGGGTGTAGCGCTTATTATTTTAAGACTTCGGTCATGTAAAAATTAGAATAAGCCTCGCTAAATTCTTCTTTATCTTTATATTCTAAAACAGGTTTATCTACACTGTTAAGATGTGCTGTTAGCTCGTCTGGAATTTCTTCGGAAGCGACAATTACGGCATCGGAATAGTCTATAGCAACTTTCATTAAATTGTTGTAAGACGGCTCGCTAAGCGTATTAACAACGTTGTCGTTTACATTGTCGAATTTCACTTTTGATGCCATTTCTTTATTTAATGTGCCTTCAAAACCTTGGTTGTAAATAGATGTTACAATTTTACTGTCGCTAAATAAAGGCTCGCCAGCAAAATACTCTTTAAGGTAAAGTGGTAAAAGAGCAGCCAACCAACCGTGAACATGAATAATATCTGGCGACCAGTTTAATTTTTTAACCGTTTCTATAACACCTTTGGCAAAGAAAATAGCACGTTCGTCGTTGTCTTCAAAAAGAGCGCCATTCTCGTCGGTTAGCGTCGCTTTTCGTTTAAAATATTCGTCGTTATCTATAAAATAAACTTGAATGCGTTCTTTAGGTATCGAGGCCACTTTTATAATAAGAGGCATGTCTAAATCGTTAATAACTAAGTTGATACCTGAAAGTCTTATAACCTCGTGTAATTGATGTCTTCTTTCGTTTATATTACCATATCTTGGCATAAAAATCCTAATCTGGCCACCTTGTTGGTTTACCATTCTAGGGGCTTCAAACGACATGGATGAGATTTCTGTTTCTGGTAAATAGGGAACTACTTCAGATGATACGTATAATATCCTCTTATCTTTCATAAATTACTCGGCTTTTTGAAAATTCAAAATAAAAAACACGCAAAATTACAAAAATTTATGCAGATTGCCAGTAAAATATTAAGTTTGCACGCGTTAATTTTTTATTAAGAGTGAAGACAATTACACAAAAATCGGAACTAAAATCGATAATTGAAGATTTAAAATCGCAAAACAAAACTGTTGGTTTAGTGCCTACAATGGGAGCTTTGCATGACGGACATTTGTCGTTGGTAAGTAGGGCGTTGCAAGAGAACGATGTAGTTGTTGTTAGTATTTTTGTGAACCCAACGCAGTTTAATAATCCTGAAGATTTAGAGAAATACCCAAGAACCTTAAACATTGATTTGGAGTTGTTAGCGACGGTGTCCGATACCATTTTGGTGTATACGCCAAGTGCAGAAGATGTGTACGACAACAACGTGGTTTCTGAGCATTTTGATTTCGACGGATTAGAGCATCAAATGGAGGGTAAATTCAGGCCAGGACATTTTGACGGGGTGGGCACGATCGTTAAGCGTTTGTTTGAAATTGTAACTCCAGATCGAGCCTATTTTGGTGAAAAAGATTTTCAGCAGTTGGCAATCATCCGGTCGTTGGTTAAAAACCATAACATTCCTGTAGCTATTGTAGGTTGCGAAATTTTAAGAGAACCATCTGGTCTGGCAATGAGTTCAAGAAATGTAAGGTTAAAGCCAGAATATGCAGAAGCAGCACCTTTTATTTACGAAACTTTAAAGACTGCCAAATCGCAGTTTGGCACAAAAAGTGCTATAGAGATAACGCAATGGGTTGAAAATGAGTTTGAAGCACATCCGTTATTAAAGTTGGAATATTTTACAATAGCAGATGCCGATACTCTAGAAACCGCCCGTAACATAAACACGCAAACCACATATCGAGCGTTTATTGCTGTATTCGCAGACGATATAAGATTAATAGACAATATAGCACTAAATTAATTATCTTTGCCACATGCAAGTTCAAGTAGTAAAATCTAAGATTCACAGAGTTAAATGTACTGGAGCAGACCTTAATTACATTGGTAGTATTACTATCGATGAAGATTTAATGGATGCTGCAAATATTATACAGGGCGAAAAGGTTCAAATTGTAAATAACGACAATGGAGAACGCTTAGAAACCTATGTTATTCCTGGTCCGCGAAACAGCGGAGAAATCACACTTAACGGTGCGGCAGCCAGACGTGTTGCTGTAGGCGATACCCTTATTTTGATTACCTATGCTTTTATGGATTTTGAAGAAGCAAAAACTTTTAAACCGTCTTTGGTATTTCCAGACGAAGCTACCAATAAGTTGATATAGCAAAATATTGAAACCTAAAGTATTTAAAATATTAAAACTTACACTCCCAATTTTATTGGGAGTTTTTTTAATCTGGTATTCGCTGTCTAAAGTATCTGTAAGCGAATTGCTTGAGTATTTTAAAAATGCCAATTATTGGTGGATTCTTTTAGGCGGAATTTTAGGGTTACTCAGTCATTTGTCCAGGGCTTACCGTTGGTTGTTCATGCTCGAGCCTTTAGGATATAAGGTTAAGTATGGTAATAGTGTTATGGCGGTTTTTGCGGCGTATTTAATAAATTATACCATACCTAGGGCTGGCGAAGTCGCTAGGGTTTCTATTTTATCTTCGTACGAGCATGTGCCTTTCGAAAAAGGTTTTGGCACGGTAGTCGCCGAGCGTATAGCCGATTTAATTGTTATGTTGGGCATTATACTTTTAACCTTGTGTTTTCAGTTCGATTTTATAATTCATTTTTTTTTCGAAAAATTTAATGTAACCAAACTCATCGTCATGGGATTTGGTGTCATCTTAATAGGAGTTGCTTTTATCCTTTACATCCGTAAAAGTCAATCTATAATTGCTACTAAAATTAAAAGTTTTATTTACGGTTTGCTTGAAGGTGGGTTGAGTATCTTTAAAATGAAAAAAAAATGGGCCTTTATAGCGCATACGCTTTTTATATGGCTAATGTATGTGCTTATGTTTTATGTAACAACCTTTGCAGTGCAAGGTCTCCATCCTGTTACTCTAGGAGCCGTATTAATTGGTTTTATATCGGGAAGTTTTAGTATTGCAGCTACAAATGGTGGTATTGGTTCGTATCCTGTTGCGGTATATGCTGCATTTTCACTGTTTAATATGGCCGAAGGGCCTAGTATTGCTTTTGGGTGGATTATGTGGACATCGCAAACTTTAATGATTATTCTTTGTGGCGGTTTATCGCTGCTGTGGTTGCCCATATACAATAGGAAAACGAGTGAATAATCTTGTTTTTGTGAATTGAAGCCATTCAAAAAAGTTTGTTTCAATTCAAAATTATTTTTTTATACCTTGCATAGCACTAACCAAATTTTACTATGAAAAGAATATTTGCTATAATCGTATTAGTTTTTACGTTTCAATCGAGCTCTGCCCAAGCCATTTACGAAACTATTAAGTCCGAAAAATTAGGCGCCACGCGAAAGCTGAAAATTCAATTGCCTAGAGGGTATTCTAGTAACGAAGACAAACATTATCCTTTGGTTATTGTTTTTGATGGAGATTATATGTTCGAACCCGTAGCCGGTAGTATAGATTACTATTCGTATTGGGAAGATGTTCCAGATGTAATTGTAGTTGGAATAAATCAGGTTGAAAACAGGTATTACGACACCATGTTTTCAGAGCAAAATTCATTACCTATAGATTCTAGTGCCAAGTTTTTTGAATTTATAGGCATGGAGCTTATTCCGTTTATAGAAGGTAAGTACCGTACAGAAGATTTTAGATTAGCTATAGGTCATGGTGCTACAGCCAATTTTATTAATTATTACCTGCTTAAAGATAAGCCTTTGTTTAAAGGGTATATTGTAATAAGTCCAGAATTAGCGCCAAACATGACCAAATACATGCCAGAGCGTCTGTCTAAAATAGATAGTAAAGTATTCTATTATTTGGCTACAGCTACAGACGATCTTAAATCGGTTAAAAAGGGAACAGAGTTGTTAAACACGTTGTTAGATAAAATAGATAACGACAACTTGCGATACGATTACGATATGTTTGAAGGCTTAACACATTATTCGGTTGCGGCACAAGCTATCCCTAAAGCCTTATCTAGTATTTTTTATGTGTACCAACCAATTACATCTATAGAGTACGAGCGCGATATTTTAACATCAGACGATGAGCCTATTGAGTATTTGAAAACAAAATACGAATCGATTAAAGAGTTGTATGGTGTAGATAAAGTGATTTTGGTTAACGATTTTAAAGCCATAGCGGCAGCCATAGAAAAGAAAGAAGCCTATAAAGATTATCAAGAGTTGGGTAAATTGGCTAGAGATGCCTATCCAGAGGCTTTATTGGGGCAATATTATTTGGCGAGATATTACGAAGAGACAGGTCAGCCTAAAAAAGCAATGAAAACCTATCAGTCTTCTTATATTTTCGATGAAATTGGCGGTCTTACGAAAGACGATATGATAGAGCGTGCCAACCGTCTTAAAGCAGATTTCGGGTATTAATGGCAAAAGTAAAAACAACGTTTTACTGTCAGAGTTGTGGTGCGCAATATGCCAAATGGCAAGGGCAATGTAATGCGTGTAAAGCGTGGAATACTATAGTCGAAGAAGTTATTCAAACACCTGAAAAAAGCGATTGGAAACCATCGACCTCAAACACCGAAAAACGCAGAACATCCAAGCCGTTGTTAATTAACGAAATCGATGCGTCTCACGAAGCCCGTTTAAATACTTTCGATCAAGAATTAAATCGCGTGTTAGGTGGTGGTATAGTACCGGGTTCCCTAACATTACTGGGGGGCGAACCAGGCATAGGCAAGAGTACTTTGTTGTTGCAGGTCGCATTAAAATTACCTTATAAAACGCTTTATGTTTCTGGTGAAGAAAGCCAGAAACAAATAAAAATGCGGGCAGAGCGTATCAATCCTAATAATAGTAGTTGCTACATCTTAACCGAAACCAAAACTCAAAATATCTTTAAGCAAATCGAAGCCTTAGTGCCCGATGTGGTAATTGTAGACTCTATACAAACTTTGCATAGCGATTATGTAGAATCTTCTTCGGGGAGTATTTCACAAATAAAAGAGTGTACTACAGAGCTTATTAAATTTGCAAAAGAAACCTCTACGCCTGTTATTTTAATAGGGCATATTACTAAAGATGGCCATATTGCGGGGCCTAAAATTTTAGAGCATATGGTAGATACGGTGCTTCAATTTGAAGGCGATAGAAACCATGTGTTTAGAATTTTAAGAGCTAATAAAAACCGTTTTGGTTCTACCAACGAACTGGGGATTTACGAAATGCAGGGTTCAGGATTAAGAGAAGTTTCTAATCCGTCTGAGTTGTTAATCTCTAAGAAAGATGAAGAGCTAAGCGGTAATGCAGTTTCTGCAACTTTAGAAGGCATGCGCCCTTTAATGATAGAGGTTCAGGCTTTAGTAAGTACGGCGGTTTACGGTACGCCACAACGAAGCGCAACAGGATTTAATGCAAAACGATTAAACATGCTGTTGGCTGTTTTAGAGAAGCGCGCTGGGTTTCGTTTGGGGGCTAAAGATGTATTTTTAAACATTACTGGCGGTATAACGGTAGACGATCCTGCAATAGATTTGGCTGTAGTAGCAGCCATACTGTCTTCTAACGAAGACGAGCCGCTTCAAAAAGATTATTGCTTTGCTGCCGAGGTTGGGTTGTCTGGAGAAATCCGCCCTGTGCAACGTGTAGAACAACGCATTCAAGAAGCCGAGAAATTAGGGTTTTCAACCATTTTCGTTTCCAAGTACAGTAAAATCAGTTTTAAGCCTCAAAGCATAAGCATTCAATTACTTTCTAAAATAGAAGATTTAGCAGGGTTTATAGTTTAAGCTGTTGCTAGATATATTTTTTCGGTTAAAAAGGTTAGGTTTGTAACTATCAGATTACAACAATTCAAAATAACATTTATGAAAACAAACATTTTAAAGCTATCGGTGCTTAGTGCCGTGGCTTTTGCTAGCTTGTCGGCATGTAAAGACGATGCTAAAAAAGATGTCGCCGAGCTTACGCAAGAGCAAGCTGTGCCAGGAATCAATTTAGATTACATGGATGATTCGGTAAAACCGAGTGAAGATTTTTTTAAACATGTTAATGGAAACTGGCTTAAAAACAACACCATTCCGGACGATAGATCGCGATGGGGAAGCTTTGATGAATTACGACAAAAGACCGATGAAGATGCTCTAGGTATACTTAAAGCAGCAATGTCTAACGATAAAGATTTTGCTAAAATAGAAGTGCTTCCGGGTTCAGATCAAGAAAAGGCGGTGTTCTTATACGAAACCATTATGGATACCGTAGCTAGAAACAAAGCCGGCATTCAGCCTATATTGCCAACCTTACAAAATATAGAATCGATAGCTAATATTGCCGATCTGCAAGCTTATTTAACCCAAATGGAACCTAAAGGCGGTGCTGGATTTTTTGGTTTTCGAGTTGGTGCAGATGCAAAAGATAGCAATAAAAATGTAGGTAAATTAGGAACAGGCCGCTTAGGACTTCCTGATAGAGATTATTATGTGAAAGATGATGCGGACTCTAAAGATAAGCGACAAGCGTATGTAGATTATATTACCAAAATGCTTCAATTCTTAGGCGATAGCGAAGCAGAAGCAAAAGCTGAAGCCGAACAAATTTTAGCTTTCGAAACGAGTTTAGCAGCGCCTAAATTAGATAAAGTCGATTTAAGAGACGCGAGAAAAACTTACAATCCTACTGCTGTTTCAGACTTGCAACAAATGGTGCCAGCCATAAACTGGGAGTCTTATTTTACAGGTATAGGAGCTAAAGGTTTAGATACTGTAATTGTAAGTCAGCCAAAATATATGAAAGCCTTACAGTCTATTTTAGAGCAGAATAATGTAGCGGACTGGAAAGTGTATTTGCGATGGACAGCTTTTAACGGCGCTGCAGGAATGCTTAGTGATGAATTGGAAGAAGCAAAGTGGGAGTTTTATAGCAAAACTCTTCGTGGAGCAAAAAAACAGCGTCCAAGAGACGAACGTGCTTTACAAACTATTAATGGTACTGTAGGCGAAGCCCTTGGTAAATTGTATGTGGATGAGAAATTTCCGCCAGAAGCCAAAGCCAAAGCCGAAGAAATGATTAAAAATGTTATAAAAGCTTTCGAGTACAGAATATCGGAATTGCCTTGGATGAGCGAAGATACCAAGCAAAAGGCGATAGAAAAACTTCAAGCGACACAAATTAAAATAGCCTACCCAGACCAATGGAAAGACTATTCAGATTTAAATATAAAAAGTGTAGAAGCTGGAGGTACTTATTTACAAAATATAGAAAGTGCTCGCGTTTGGAATTTTAAAGATGATATTGATAAATTAGGAAAGCCAGTCGATAAAAGCGAATGGTATATGGCGCCGCAGGTCGTGAACGCTTATTTTAATCCGTCTTTTAACGAAATTGTATTTCCTGCTGCGATTTTACAGCCGCCATTTTATAATTACAAAGCAGACGATGCTGTAAATTATGGTGGAATAGGTGCGGTAATCGGACATGAAATTTCTCATAGTTTCGACGATTCTGGTGCACGTTACGACAAGGATGGAAACTTAAATAACTGGTGGACAGACGAGGATTTAGAGCAATTTACAAAATTAGGTAAAGCCTTGGCAGATCAGTACAGTAGTTTAGAAGTGTTACCAGAAGTGTATATTAATGGCGAATTTACTTTAGGCGAAAACATTGGTGATTTAGGTGGGGTAAATGCCGCTTACGATGCGCTTCAAATGAGTCTGAAAGCTCATGGTAATCCAGGTTTAATAGATGGTTTTACACCAGAACAACGCTTCTTTATGTCTTGGGCAACAGTTTGGAGAACCTTGTATAGAGACGATGCTCTAAAGAATCAAATAAAAACAGATCCGCATTCTCCAGGAATGAATCGCGCCATACAACCGCTTTTAAATGTTGATGCGTTTTACGATGCATTCAGTATTAAAGCAGGAGATAGTATGTATATTGCTCCAGAAGAACGTGTGAAGATTTGGTAATTCTTCCGAATTAAAAATTTTAAAACCCTCAACATATTGTTGGGGGTTTTATGTTTATCTTTGTAATGTTCAAAGTGTTAATAATTAGTGTGTTATGAGATATTTTTCTGGTTTGGTAAGGATGGATTTTAAAAATATATTGTTTTACGCACTATTTGTTGCTGCGACTGCTTGTGGAACGCATGCAAGTAAAAGTGAAGACGAACTTGTACAGACACTAAATACATATATGGTAAAGGTTAACGAAAACCATACGCTAGGAGAGACTGTGGTAGAAGGCGCATTAACTGATAACAAGGGGCAAAACGACATAGGTTCTTTTACCTATTATGTAAACTACAATAAAGACACTAAAGACTTGTGCCATATTAAAAATATAGAAAAGACTAATCAAACTCGCGAAGAGCATTATTATTACAAAAACAATACTTTAGTTACTGTGTTGGTAAATGCTTCGGCAAGTAGCGACAAAAAAATCTACATAAATAAGGGTCGAATTATTTCATCCTTAAATATTGCCCCAGAAGAGCAAGATTTGCTTTTGGCTAAGGGGGAACGTTTTCTTAAAGAATACAAACAAACGCATTAAAAAGGTATGATAAATCGGCTGTTTGTAACGGTTATTTTTCAGACTTAACGGCTTCAATTTTAACTAAAATTCCGTAATTTCGCGTACTTATAAGAAAACAGAACAAATGAGTACGAGATTTCCTGAATATAAAGGGCTTAACCTGCCAAAAATTGCTGAAGAAATTCTAGGTTTTTGGGAGTCAGAACATATATTTGAAAAAAGTGTATCCACCAGAGAAGGGCACGAACCTTATGTTTTTTTCGAAGGGCCACCATCTGCTAACGGATTGCCTGGAGTTCACCACGTGTTAGCACGTTCTATAAAAGATATTTTTCCGAGGTATAAAACCATGAAAGGCTTTCAAGTAAAACGTAAAGCTGGTTGGGATACCCACGGATTGCCTATAGAGTTGGGCGTAGAAAAAGAATTAGGAATTACTAAAGAAGATATTGGAAAAAGTATTTCGGTAGAAGATTACAACGCCGCTTGCCGAAAAGCCGTGATGCGCTACACTGATATTTGGAACGACCTGACTCAAAAAATGGGCTATTGGGTAAATATGGACGACCCGTACATTACCTACGAACCAAAATACATGGAGAGTGTTTGGTGGTTGCTTAAACAGATTTACGATAAAAGTTTATTGTATAAAGGCTATACTATTCAGCCGTATTCGCCAAAAGCAGGAACGGGTTTAAGTTCGCACGAGCTTAATCAGCCAGGTTGTTACCAAGATGTTACCGATACGACTATCGTAGCACAATTTAAGGCTAAAGAGGAATCTTTGCCAGACTTTTTACAGGACGAAGGCGATATCTATTTCTTAGCTTGGACGACCACACCGTGGACCTTGCCAAGTAATACCGCTTTAACAGTTGGGCCTAAAATTGATTATGTTTTAGTAGAAACTTATAATCAATACACATTCGAACCTATGAATGTGATTTTAGGAAAGCCTTTGTTAGCTAAGCAATTTGCAGGAAAATATTTCGAAGTTGATTCGAAACCACCATTATTAGACTATAAACACGGCGATAAAAAAATTCCGTTTTACGTTGTAAAAGAATTTAAAGGAAGCGATTTGGTAGGCATCACTTACGAGCAATTATTGCCATACGCACAACCAAACGACAATCCGGAAAATGCCTTTAGAGTTATTGCCGGTGATTTCGTAACTACCGAAGACGGTACCGGTATTGTACATACCGCGCCAACTTTTGGTGCAGACGATGCCTTGGTAGCAAAACAAGCGACGCCAGAAGTGCCACCAATGTTGGTGAAAGACGAAAATGGTAATTTGGTACCACTGGTAGATCTTCAAGGGAAATTCCGTCCGGAAATGGGCGAATTGGCTGGTAAATACGTTAAAAACGAATACTATGCCGATGGTGAAGCACCAGAACGTTCGGTAGATGTGGAGATTGCCATCAAATTAAAAGAAGAAAACAGAGCTTTTAAAGTAGAAAAATACAAGCATAACTATCCGCATTGTTGGCGTACCGATAAACCAATTCTATACTACCCGTTAGATTCTTGGTTTATAAAAGTTACCGATATAAAAGAACGTATGTTCCAGCTTAACGAAACCATTAATTGGAAACCAAAAGCAACAGGAACAGGTCGTTTTGGAAACTGGTTGGCAAACGCGAACGATTGGAATTTATCGCGTTCACGCTATTGGGGAATTCCGTTGCCAATTTGGAGAACCGAAGACGGTAAAGAGGCATTATGTATTGGTTCGGTTGCAGAATTGAAAGCCGAAATGGCCAAAGCTGTTGAGGCTGGTGTTCTTGAACAGGATATCTTTGCCGATTTTGAAGTAGGTAACAATGCTGAAGACAATTACGCTAAAATCGATTTACATAAAAATATCGTCGATCAAATTACCTTAGTATCTCCTTCAGGAAAACCTATGAAACGCGAAAGCGATTTGATAGATGTTTGGTTCGATTCTGGTTCTATGCCGTATGCACAATGGCATTATCCGTTTGAAAACAAGGAACTGATAGATGAACACAAATCATTTCCAGCCGATTTTATTGCAGAAGGTGTCGATCAAACCCGAGGTTGGTTCTATACGCTTCATGCTATAGCCACTATGGTTTTCGATTCGGTTGCTTATAAAAACGTCGTGTCTAACGGACTGGTTTTAGATAAAAACGGACAAAAAATGTCGAAGCGTTTAGGGAATGCTGTCGATCCGTTTGAAACGCTTAAAAATCACGGTGCCGATGCTACCCGTTGGTATATGATAAGTAATGCCAATCCGTGGGATAACTTAAAATTCGATTTAGAGGGTGTAGAGGAAGTAAAACGTAAATTCTTCGGAACACTTTATAATACCTATTCATTCTTCGCTTTATATACTAATTTAGATGGTTTTAAATACGAAGAAGCCGATATCGCTTTAGAGGATCGTCCAGAGTTGGATCGTTGGATTTTATCAGAATTACACACCTTAATTCAACGTGTAGACGAATATTACGCCGAGTACGAGCCAACTAAAGCCGCACGAGCTATTTCAGACTTTACGCAAGATTATTTAAGTAACTGGTATGTGCGTTTAAGCAGAAGACGGTTCTGGAAGGGCGAATACGAGCAAGATAAAATTTCGGCCTACCAAACACTATATACCTGTATGTTAACCATAGCAAAACTTGGCGCGCCAATAGCACCATTTTTCATGGATAAACTTTACCGAGACTTAACACAGGTAACACATACAGAACAGGCAGAAAGTGTACATTTGGCTGAGTTTCCAATTTACAATTCGGCTTTTGTAGATAAGGCTTTGGAGCGTAAAATGGAAAATGCACAAACCATTTCGTCTTTAGTTTTATCGTTAAGAGCTAAAGAAAAAATTAAAGTGCGTCAGCCATTGCAAAAAATTATGATTCCTGTAGACTCAGCGCAGCAAAAGGAAGAAATTTTAGCAGTAGCCAATTTAATTAAACACGAAGTAAATATAAAAGACATCGAACTTTTAGAAGATGCTTCAGATATTTTGGTAAAAAACATTAAACCAAATTTTAAAGTTTTAGGGCCGCGTTTTGGTAAAGATATGAAGTTGATAGCTAGTGAAATAGCTAAGTTCGAAGCTGGTGATATCAAAAAAATTGAGCAAAATGGAGCCTTAGATGTTGAAATTAATGGAAAAAGTGTTACATTAGGACTAGAAGATGTCGAAATTATATCGCAAGATATAGAAGGGTGGCAGGTCGCAAACGAAGGTAATTTAACCGTAGCCTTAGACATTACCATTACCGACAATTTAAGAAAAGAAGGTATTGCTAGAGAACTAATTAATAGAATACAAAATTTACGAAAAGACTCTGGTTTTGAAGTGACAGACAAAATTAATGTGAAGCTACAAAAACAGAACGATGTTGTAAATGCTGTAAACACGAATTTAGAATATATTAAGGCAGAGACCCTAACCGCCGAACTTGAAATTATGGACCTAATAAACAATGGAATCGAGGTTGTTTTCGACGATATCGAAACCAGATTGTTTATTGAAAAACACTAACATTATGAGCGTAGATGTAAACGTAAGGTATTCCGATAAGGATTTGGCCGAATTTAAAGAGTTAATTCAAGACAAAATTGTTAAAGCTAAACACGATTTAGATTTAATTAAAAGTGCTTATATGAACGATCTTAATAATGGAACAGACGATACGTCGCCAACATTTAAAGCGTTCGAAGAAGGCAGCGAAACCATGAGCAAAGAAGCTAATTCGCAGTTGGCTATTCGTCAGGAAAAATTTATTCGCGATCTTAAAAATGCACTTATTAGAATTGAAAACAAAACCTACGGTATTTGCCGCGTAACAGGTAAATTAATAAGTAAAGAACGCCTTAAATTAGTGCCTCACGCTACGCTAAGTATAGAAGCTAAGAATATGCAGTAAGCACTGCTTTTTAACGTTATAAATAAACGCCATGCACCTGTTGTAATGGCGTTTTTTGCTTTTATGAGAACAATTTTTGTAGGTATATTTTTAATCTTTGGGCAACTTCTTTTTGCACAAAAACGCGTGGATAAAATACTTGATAATCAAGATGTTTCTACTGTCTATATTAATGGTGCCAATTGTTATAAAATTCATGTAATTGCGCAACCATTACACGATATGAATATTAAAACACATATCGCGGGCGAGCATAATGAAGATATGATGATTGCCACTAAGGTTAAGCATGATACGTTGTTTGTAGGTGCTAGATTTCAACCGTTATTTGTAGCGGATAACGATAAATTGAGTGCCCATAAGGTAATGTCTATAGAGATGGAAGTTTTTTTGCCAGAACATTTAGCTGTTTATGTTGTTAGCGATATTGCACAGGTACAGGCTCAAGGGCTTTTTAAAGATGTGATTATAGAACTAAGAGATGGAAGTTGTGTGTTGTCTAAATTTACAGGTAATGCTAAAGTTAATACTGTAAACGGAGATATAACTGTACAAACTAACTATGCTAAAATTGAAGCGGAAACAAAATCTGGAGAACGATTTTTAGAGCCTTTAACACTTGGGGTGAATGAGCTGATTTTAAAGTCTATTAGAGGAGACATAAAAGTGTCTAAAACAGAATAATATTGCTATTTTTGCTCAAAATCTAAAACATGTCCTTACAAAAAGCCAGTTTACTTATTTTAGTTGTGTTATTGATAGACCAGATAAGTAAAATATATATTAAAACGCATTTTGTTTTAGGTGAAGATATTGTAGTTTTCGATTGGTTCAGAATTTATTTTATCGAAAATGAAGGTATGGCCTGGGGGACAAAAATCAGCGATTTTACCAGCTTAATTACAGATAGAACAGCTAAAGTTATTTTAACTGTTTTTAGAATTTTTGCCATTTTCGGCATTGGGTATTGGTTGCATTATACCATAAAAAACAAAGGACATTTTACTTTAATTTTGGCTATAGCCCTAATTTTTGCTGGTGCTTTAGGCAATATTTTAGATTCGGTATTTTATGGTGTGATATTTAACGATAGTCATGGCCAGATTGCTAGTTTTTTACCTGCTGAAGGAGGTTACGACGGGTTCTTGCACGGTAAGGTTGTAGACATGTTGTATTTCCCGATTTGGAAAGGTTATTTACCAGAATGGTTACCTATTTGGGGCGGCAAGTATTTTACCTTTTTCGAGCCCGTTTTTAATGTTGCAGATGTTGCTATTAGTACAGGGTTTGTGTTGTTGCTGCTATTTAATCAAAAAGCTTTTCCTAAATCTTAATCGGTCAATTTAAAGTGTTATTCTTGCGGGAACGTGTAAATATTCTTAGACGTAACACAATAGTTCAAAGGAATATCGCTGTCGTAAACGTCGCTAAACACTGTATCTTCTGCTTCAAAAAACGAAAGGCCAATTTTAATGGTATTAGATTTGCATTTCGATAAAAACCTATCGTAAAAGCCTTTTCCATACCCAATCCTGTTACCCTTTAAATCGAAGGCTAATAGTGGTATAAAAACAACATCAATACTAGTATCTGGAATGGGAATGCCATCTGTAGGCTCTGGAATGTTATAGCGATTTTTTTTAATGGTAGTGGCATCTGTAAGTAATACATGGTGCATGAGACCTGTATTGAAATCGCTTTTAGAAATAACGATATTTTTGTCTTTGCCAGATAAAATATTTAAAATGTATTCGGTTTGTATTTCCTTTTGTTCTTCAATAGTTAGGAAGATATGGTAAAAGGATTTATCCCAAATAGGAAGCTCTAAAAGTTTGTTCGAGATGTCTAGGCTAAGGGCATCGCAGGCTTCCTCAGAAAGACTTTGTCGTTTCGATTTGTATAGGGCTCTTAATTCAGCTTTGCTCATGGTTTAGCGTTTCAGTTTTCGGGTAATGTGAAATAGCGCATCGCCTTGATATACGATAGGCGATTCGTTCACATTAATAATGTATCCGCTGTGTTCGGCTCTAACAAAATCGTTAAACTTACCGTAAGGATCTGTAATGTTTCCTAAAACATCACCCTTTTTTACTTTGGTAGACATAAGGTCTAATGCAGGTCTAAACATGCCAGAATAGTTAGCGCGCTGCCAGCGACTTTCGCTGATAAAAACACATGCCTTTTTTGGAGGTGAAGCTTTAAATTTAGCATTCAGCATATTTAAATACGCCAAAACACGTTTGGCACCATTGACTCCGGTGTTGGTAACATTGCTATCTAAATGAAATGATTTTCCGCCTTCGAACAAGAGCATAGGGATACCGAGTTTAGAACAGGTATATCGAAATGATTTATTTAGATTTTTAGAGTACATAACAAAGGGAGCGCCAAAGGCTTTTGCTAATTCTTCCAGCTCTAGATTATCCTTAACAATGCGTATTTGCGGGGCAT
The DNA here is from genome assembly GCF_051200825.1 of Formosa sp. A9. Classification (GTDB taxonomy): domain Bacteria; phylum Bacteroidota; class Bacteroidia; order Flavobacteriales; family Flavobacteriaceae; genus Formosa. Next base: position 322,439 of record NZ_CP195158.1, read on the forward strand.
TAAATCTGCCAGCACCACCCGTGTGGAAATCGACCACGTAATCTACATATGGTATAACCTCATGAATGAGTTTGTAAGCCACTCGACTTGCTAAAGACCCATTTTCGTTACCTGGAAACACACGATTTAAATCGCGGCCATCGGGGAATTCTCGGGTAAGGTTTATAAATCCAAAAATATTAATTACAGGTATGCAAATTATAGTGCCGCGTTTGGGTTTGTTAATGCCTTTGGCTATAATTTGTCTTACAATTTCTACGCCGTTAACTTCGTCGCCATGTATGCCAGCAGTAAATAAAACGGTCGGGCCAGGACGTCTGGAGCGCTCTATAAAAATAGGCACATCTACGCTGGACGAGGTATGTAAATTGGCGACATCAAAACTAATTTCTACGCTTTCGCCTAAGCGAATGGGTTTGCCTAGAATGTATAAGATGTCTTTTTGTGTAGCCATTTATTTTTTAGCGTTTCGTTCTATAAAGGTGATGATGCTTTTGGCAATATTTTTTCCAGTGGCACCTTCTATACCTTCTAATCCAGGAGTAGAGTTTACCTCTAAAAGTAGCGGGCCTCTTGCAGATTGTAGCATGTCTACACCGCAAACAGGGAGTTTTAAAGCTTTGGCTGCATTAATGGCTAATCGTAGTTCGGCTTCGCTTAATTTTATAATGTTGGCAGAGCCGCCACGGTGTAAATTCGATCTGAATTCGCCATCTTTTCCTTGGCGTTTCATAGCGCCGACTACTTGTCCGTCTACTATTAAAGCTCTAAGGTCTGCACCATTGGCTTCTTTTATAAATTCTTGAACAATTACTCGAGCCTGTAAACCGTTGAAAGCTTCTAAAACCGACTCTGCTGCATTTTTAGTTTCGGCCAAAACAACACCCAAACCTTGTGTTCCTTCTAATAATTTTATTATTACGGGAGTGCCGCCTACATGGTTTATAACTTCTTCTACATCTCTAGAGTAATTGGTGAATACCGTTTTAGGCATGCCAATACCAGCTTTGCTAAGACGTTGTAGCGATCGGAGTTTATCTCTGGAGCGTTGTATGGCATCAGATGTTACTATGGTAAATACGTTCATCATCTCAAACTGTCTTACCACTGCGCAGCCGTAAAAGGTTACCGAGGCGCCGATGCGTGGAATTATGGCATCTACATAATCTAAATATCTATTTTTATAGAATATGGTAGGTTTTTCTTTTTCTATAATAATGTCGCATTTTAGCGGATCGATAACTTCAATTTTATGACCACGCTTTTCGCCCTCTACAACTAGGCGGTCTGTAGAGTATAGCTCTGCATTTCTAGATAAAATTACAATATTCATAGGGGTTTTAAATTATGAGATAAGTTTTGAAGATCCACATCAACTAAAAATTTTCGTTTTAAGAACTGTCTGCCTATTAAAACAGGAAATCGCATGTCGTCCCGGGTGCTTAAAGTTAAATTAATCTTGTAGGTTTTACCAAAAATTATCACTTCGGATTTTATTTTGTATCGATTTTCTTTAATGCCATTACTGCTTTTTACATTGGTAAAGGTGTATTCTTCAAAAATAACATCCTTACTGCTAAAGTTAGGATGCCCTTTGCTATAAAACGTGCAGCGTAGCGTATTGTTTTCTTCTATAATTTTAGAGCAATGTATGGCAGAGGTATAGGCGCCTGTATCCATTTTAACATCGATATTAAAAAGATTCAATTTTGGAAAATCAAATTTGTCTACACGGCCCAATGTACGTTTATCCATATGCAGTTATAAAAGCGCGAAAGTATTTAAAGTTATTTCAAATGTACATAAATTAATGCTAAAGTTTTGAACAGGAATAGGATTTGATTTTGTTGTAGTATCTTTGAGCTATGGACGAATCGGAACTTAAAATTCAGCTGCAAACACTACCTACAGGGCCAGGTGTTTACCAGTATTTTGATGCTAAAGGCACTATTATTTATGTGGGGAAAGCTAAGAATTTAAAAAAGCGTGTTACGTCTTATTTTACCAAACACCACGATAGCGGAAAAACCCGTGTGCTCGTAAAAAAAATAGCGAGTATAAAGCATGTGGTGGTAGAAACCGAGACCGATGCCTTATTGTTAGAAAACAATCTGATTAAAAAGCACCAACCCAGATATAATGTGTTGTTAAAAGACGATAAGTCTTACCCGTGGATTTGTATTAAAAAAGAGCGCTTTCCTAGAGTATTTACAACGCGTCGCGTAATAAAAGACGGATCAGAATATTTTGGCCCTTACACCAGTATGAAAACAGTACATACGCTACTGGATTTAATTAAAGGGGTTTATGCTTTGCGTACCTGCAATTACGATTTGTCTGAGAGTAAAATAGATTCTGGAAAATACAAGGTGTGTTTAGAATATCACTTAGGTAATTGTAAAGGGCCTTGCGAAGGTTTGGAGCGTGAAGACGAATACCAAGAGAAAATTGGCGCCATTCGCGAAATTTTAAAAGGAAATTTTAAAGATTCGTTGTCGCAATTTAAACAGCAAATGAAGCTTTTGGCAGAAAACTTACATTTTGAAGAAGCACAAAAAGTAAAGGAAAAAATAGAGATTTTAGAAAACTATCAGGCAAAATCTACAATTATAAACCCTAAAATTAGTAATGTAGATGTGTTTTCTATCGTGAGCGACGACAGTTATGGCTATATTAATTTCCTTCAAATTTCGTATGGTTCTATTATTAGGTCGCATACTTTAGAAATCAAGAAAAAATTAGACGAGACCGATAAGGAGCTTCTAGAGTTGGCTATTACCGAAATCAGGCAGCGTTTTTATTCAAATTCTAAAGAAATTTTTGTACCTTTTAAAGTGAATGTGGGTGCTAATATTCGGGTGACTGTGCCGCAATTGGGCGATAAAAAGCGAATTTTAGAATTGTCGTTACGCAACGCAAAATATTACCGAATGGAGCGGTTTAAACAAATTAAAATTACCGATCCAGATAGGCATGCCAATCGTATTATGGCACAAATGAAAACAGACTTGCGTTTGCATGAAGAACCAAGACATATAGAATGTTTCGATAACTCGAATATACAAGGAACCAACCCGGTAGCGGCTTGTGTGGTATTTAAAGACGGAAAGCCTAGTAAAAAAGATTACCGTCATTTTAATATAAAAACAGTCGAGGGGCCAGATGATTTTGCATCGATGGAAGAGGTTGTTTACAGGCGTTACAAACGCTTGATAGATGAAAATCAATCATTACCACAATTAATTATTATTGATGGTGGAAAGGGGCAATTATCTTCGGCTTTAAAAAGTCTGGATGTTTTAGGTATTCGCGGCCAAGTGGCGATTATCGGAATTGCGAAACGTTTAGAAGAATTATTTTACCCAAACGATCCAATTCCCTTATATTTAGATAAAAAAAGCGAAACTTTAAAAATAATCCAACAACTCCGAAATGAAGCGCACAGATTTGGTATAGAGCATCATAGAAACAGACGTAGCAAAAACGCACTCAATACCGAACTGGAGTCTATTCCTGGAATAGGAGAAAAAACAATAGTAGAATTACTGAGTCATTTTAAATCGGTTAAACGCATTTCGAAAGCATCGTTAAAAGATCTCGAAGCTGTAGTTGGATTATCGCGAGCAACAAAAATTTATAAACACTATCATTGAAAATAATATGAGAGCGCTGTTGGTTATTTTAACATTGTTCGTAAGCCTGTCTGTATGGGCCCAAGATGGCAATGGCAACGACCAAAAAGTCGGGCTGGTGTTAAGTGGTGGTGGCGCAAAGGGATTGGCGCATATTGGTGTTTTAAAGGTTTTAGATAGTTTGGGTGTGCGTGTAGACTATGTGGCAGGAACTAGTATGGGGGCAATTGTTGGCTCGTTATATGCTTCTGGATATTCGGGCAAAGCAATAGATTCTATTTTTAAAACCGTAGATTTCGATAATATCATTTCCGATAATTTACCAAGAGCGTCAAAAACATTTTACGAGCGCGAAAATTCCGAACGATATGCTTTAACATTACCGTTCGATGGATATAAAGTACGTTTACCAACGGCCTTGTCTAGAGGGCAAAATACATTCAATTTGTTATCGGAACTCACCCTGCATGTTAATAATGTATCAGATTTTAAAGATCTACCCATTCCGTTTTTTTGTATGGTTACCGATATGGCGACTGGTCAGGGTGTAGCTTTAGAAAGCGGAAATTTGGCGCAAGCCATTATGGCTAGTGGAGCATTACCAACCCTGTTTCAGCCGGTTCACATTGGTAACCATGTGTATATTGATGGAGGTGTGGTTAATAATTATCCGCTAGACGAAATGAGAGCTAAGGGGGTAGATGTTATAATTGGTGTAGATGTGCAAGACGATTTGGCTAAACCTAAAGACTTAAAATCGGCCACAGAAATTCTGTATCAAATTCATAATTACAGCGGCATAGAAGCCATGAAAAAGAAGGTGGAGGATACCGATATTTATATTAAACCAGATATAGAGGATTTTAATGTAATCTCTTTCGATCAAGGTGCTAAAATTATCGAAAATGGTGTGAGAGCTTCACAAAGTAAGTTAACCGATTTACAGCTTATAGCGAAAAACCAGAGTACAAAACGCAAACCTTTTCCGCCTATAAAGCACATAGATAGTTTAGATATAAAAGGCATAAAAATTTATGGAAACGACCAATATACCAGAGCTTATATTTTAGGGAAACTTAAACTGAAAAGCGACTCTAGAGTCAGTTATAGCGATTTTTCTAGCGGTGTGAATAACTTAATTGCCACCAATAACTTTGATAGTTTTGTGTACGAACTAAAGCCCAGAGAAACCAACGATGGTTACGATTTAATTACTCATGTTATTGAAACTAAAAAGCGAACAGCTTTAAAGTTTGCGGTGCATTACGACGGACTTTACAAAAGTGCAGCTTTAATAAACGTTACGCGAAAGCGATTATTGGTTAATAACGATGTAGCTTCGTTAGATGTTATTTTGGGCGATAATTTAAGATATAACTTCGAGTATTATATTGATAAAGGATTTTATTGGAGTATCGGAGTGAAATCTAGGTTTAATCAATTTAATAGAAATGTAAATGCTAGCATGATTCTGCGAGACGATGCTAATGTAGGTGTAAATAAAATTGATGCAGAATTAAAAGATTTTACCAATCAACTCTATGTGCAAACTCAATTTTTAAAAGATTTGGCATTGGGTATGGGCGGCGAATTAAAATACTTAAATATTTCTTCGGAAACCTTAAGCGATGATAGAAATGGTTCGCGTCGAACATTCGAAGATTCTAATTATTTAAGCTTGTTTGGAAAGTTAAATTACGATTCGTACGATAATAAGTATTTCCCTAAAGAAGGCTTTTACTTTAATGGCGATTTTCATTGGTATGTTTACGCTTCAACGTTTAATTACGATTTTACTCAATTTTCTATCGCTAAGGCCGATATTGGTTATGCTTTTAAAATTAGTAACCGGTTCTCTGGTTTGTTTCTTAACGAAGGCGGGTTTAGGATAGGCGAGAACGAAAGTCCTTATTTAGATTTTGCTTTTGGTGGTTTTGGCGGTAACTTAATTAATAATATTAAGTCGTTTTACGGTTACGATTGGTTGAGTTTTTCGGGCGATAGCTTTGTAAAGTGTACTTTAAAGATAGATTACGAATTTGCTAAAAAGCATCATTTTTATGCTGCTGCCAATTTTGCCAATGCCGACGAAGATATTTTTGGTACAGGCGAATGGATTACTTCGCCAGATTATTCGGGGTATGCCCTTGGTTATGGCTGGGATACCTTTCTTGGTCCAATAGATTTAACCTATTCTTACTCCCCCGAAACCAAAGAAAGTGTTTGGTTTTTTAATGTCGGATTTTGGTTTTAATATTTTTTATGCTTTTTCTAACACAAATAGTTTATATAAGCTTAAAAATATTACGATATTTGTAATATTATGAAATTATTTTGGCACGACTTATTATCCTTTTTAAAATACCTAATTAAAAGGAATCCAGAATGACGTATAGTAATTAATCCCCAAAACAATGTTTAATTACTAAATACAATACTATGCCATTTTATCATAAATTAGGAAAAATTCCTCCTAAGCGTCACACGCAATTTAAAAAGCCTGATGGTACACTTTATTCCGAACAGTTGTTTGGCACCATAGGTTTCGACGGTATGTCTACAAACTCGTACCACGAACAGCGGCCAACACAAGTAAAGCACATAAAACGCCAATACAGTGTGGCGCCTAAAATTGCTAAAGCCAATAATATACAATCGTATCGATTTAGAGGATTTCAAGTGCCGCAGGAAGACGATTTTTTGGAGAGCCGAAAAATTGTGTTAACCAATACCGATTGCCATATTGTGCTTGCTGCACCAAAGCAAAGCACTGCAAACTATTTTTATAAAAATACCGATTCCGACGAACTTATTTTTATACATCGTGGAACTGGTAAATTAAGAACCCATCTTGGAAATCTCGATTTTAAATATGGCGATTATTTATTAATTCCAAGAGGAATTATTTACAAAATAGATTTCGATACCGAAGATAATAGGTTGTTTATAGTAGAGTCGCACCGACCAATTTATACGCCAAAACGCTATCGAAATTGGTTTGGGCAATTGTTAGAACACGCACCGTTTTGCGAGCGAGACATTCGTAGGCCGGAAGAATTGGAAACGTACAACGAGACTGGCGATTTTTTAATAAAGGTGAAAAAGCAAGGCGATATTTTCGATATGGTGTACGCTTCGCATCCGTTCGATGTTGTTGGTTACGATGGTTATAACTATCCGTACGCTTTTTCAATTCACGATTTCGAACCTATTACTGGCCGTATTCATCAACCGCCACCAGTGCATCAAACCTTCGAGACCGATGCTTTTGTGGTGTGTAGTTTTGTGCCAAGATTGTACGATTATCACCCACAGAGTATTCCTGCGCCATACAATCACAGTAATATAGATAGCGATGAGGTGCTGTATTATGTAGATGGCGATTTTATGAGTCGTAACGATATTGCTGCAGGACATATTTCGTTGCATCCGGCAGGGATTCCGCATGGTCCACATCCTGGTGCGGTAGAACGCAGCATAGGTCAGGTTAAAACCGATGAGTTGGCTGTAATGGTCGATACGTTTAAGCCTTTGCAAGTTACCGAAGAAGCTATGAAAATTGCAGACGAAGATTATTATAAATCTTGGTTGTAATAGTTTAGTTAGTAACTTTTATAGAAAAATAAATCAATTAGATTTTTTGTTAAAAGATGGCCTCAAAAATCATCTTAATAGTTATAAAATAAGTTAGAAGGCTACGGTCTTCTACAATTCAACATTAAATAAAATCATGAGTAAAGAAATAAAATCAGTAAACTACGGTTTAGAAAAAATATTTGAAGGTGCAGAAGATTTTTTACCGTTATTAGGTACAGACTATGTCGAATTTTACGTAGGTAATGCTAAGCAAGCAGCGCATTTTTACAAAACGGCATTTGGTTTTCAATCATATGCCTACAAAGGGTTGGAAACGGGAAGTCGAGACACAGTATCTTATGTATTAAAACAGGATAAAATTAAATTGGTGTTAACTACGCCTTTAAATTCTAAACACCCAATAAACGACCATATTGTTAAACATGGCGATGGGGTTAAGGTGGTAGCGCTATGGGTAGAAGATGCTAGAAGTGCTTATGAAGAAACTACAAAACGAGGTGCAAAATCGTATATGGAGCCTACGGTAGAGAAGGATGAATTTGGCGAAGTGGTTCGTGCAGGAATTTATACGTATGGAGAGACCGTACATATGTTTGTGGAGCGTAAGCATTACGAAGGAGTATTTATGCCAGGATTTGTAAAATGGGAATCCGATTATAACCCAGCGCCAACTGGTTTAAAATATATCGATCACATGGTTGGAAATGTAGGTTGGGGCGAGATGAATACTTGGGTAAAATGGTACGAAGATGTTATGGGCTTTGTAAACTTTTTGTCGTTTGATGATAAACAAATCCATACCGAGTATTCTGCTTTAATGAGTAAAGTTATGAGTAACGGTAATGGAAGAATTAAATTCCCGATTAACGAGCCTGCCGAAGGTAAAAAACGTTCGCAAATTGAAGAATATCTCGATTTTTATGAAGGGTCAGGAGTGCAACATATTGCAGTGGCGACAGATGATATTATAAAAACCGTATCCGATTTACGTTCTCGTGGCGTCGAGTTTTTATCGATTCCGCCAGAAGAATATTATAGAGCAGTACCTGGCCGATTAGAAACGTTTAGTCACGAATTACGCGAAGATATAGAAACCTTAAAACGTTTAGGGATTATGATTGATGCCGACGAAGAAGGGTATTTGCTTCAAATATTCACAAAACCTGTAGAAGATAGACCAACATTGTTCTTCGAAATTATCCAACGTATGGGCGCTAGAGGTTTTGGTGCAGGTAATTTTAAAGCGCTTTTCGAGTCTATAGAGCGTGAACAAGAAAAACGCGGTACGCTTTAACATAAATTTAAGACTGTAAAAAACAAAACTCCATCATTAATTTTGATGGAGTTTTTTTCTTTTAATACATTTGGAATAGTAATTGTAATTATCGAAAACAAAAACCACAAAAGGTTTGTTATTAATTACAAGACGCCATAGTTTATGAAACAACCGTTTATCATTTTTTTAATCGTTTTAAATTGTAGTTTTTATGCTGTGGCACAAAACGATAGCGCGTTTCAAGATGGCGAGTGGTTTAAGTTCGAAATGAGTTATAGCGGATTTTTAAAAGCAGGTAACGCTACTTTAGAAGTAAAAAGTGAAGCTTATAAAGGGAATCCGGTATATCATATTGTTGGAAAAGGCTGGACTACTGGTGCAATAAAATGGTTTTTTAAAGTAGAAGATTTATACGAAACCTATATTGATAAAACGACATACTTACCTTACAAATTTGTGAGGAAAATAGATGAAGGCGGCCATACTAAAAACATTCAAATAGAGTTTGATAATAAGCAGAACAAAGCATTTGTTCACGATAAAAAAAACAATAAGCAAAATACTTTCGATACTAAACCAGACGTGCAAGATATGGTGTCTACGTTTTATTATTTGCGTAATAAAATGGATGTAAGTGGTTTAAAGGTTGGGGATGAAGTACATGTAAATATGTTTTTTGATGAAGAGAACTATGCCTTTAAATTGAAATATTTGGGAACAGAAGTTATAGATACTAATTTTGGATATATTTCTGCCTTAAAATTCAGACCCTATGTAATGGCAGGACGTGTGTTTAAAGAAGAAGAAAGCTTAACGCTTTGGGTTTCTAACGATAAAAATAAAATGCCTTTACGTGTAAAAGCAGATTTGGCAGTTGGGTCGTTAAGGGCCGATTTAGAGTCTTTTAAAGGTTTAAAACACCCTTTTAAAATAATTGTAGACAAGTAAATGAAATCCGATAAAAATATAGAACAGCAATTACAAGATAAATTCGATGCTATCGGCCAGGATCTCGATACCCATTTAACAGGGTTGTTGCATGCAAAGCCCATTAATTATTGGGATTATATACAAACCGATGCCTTGTTAAGTTTACAAAACCAACGCTCCGTTTTGCCAGACGAGATGGTGTTTATCATGTATCATCAAATTAACGAATTGTTGTTTAAAATGATACTTTGGGAAATAGATCAGGTGGCTAAAAAAGACGATGTAGATGCTGCCTTTTTTTCGGAAAAACTCATGCGTATTAGTCGTTATTTCGATATGCTTACATCTTCGTTTAATATCATGAGAGATGGTATGGATGTCGAGCAGTATAATAAATTTAGAACAACGTTAACACCCGCCAGTGGTTTTCAGAGTGCCCAATATCGTAAAATAGAATTCGCATCTACAGAGCTTATCAATTTAATAGATAATAGGTTTCGCGAAACAATAGATAGAAACACGTCTTACGAACACGCATTCAATCATTTGTATTGGCAAGCTGCGGGAAAAGACTATAAAACAGGCAAAAAAAGCTATTTATTAACAGTTTTTGAAGACCGATACAAAGATGAATTTCTTAAATTTGCCGAATTCTATAACACGCATAATTTGTGGACCAAATTTAAAGCCTTGCCGCAGCATGTTAAAGAAAATCCTGTGTTGGTAAATGCCATGAGGCATTACGATTATACGGTAAACATTACCTGGGTAATGGCACATTACAACACAGCAAATCATTATTTAAATATAGGAGGCGAAACCGCAGAAGCTACAGGAGGTAGCGAATGGGTTAAGTACATGCATCCAAAATATCAAAGACGAATATTTTTTCCAGATTTATGGACCGAAAAAGAATTAGCAGATTGGGGAAAAGATGTGTAATTAGCTGTGCCGCTTTATTAGCGCTTTTCAGTTGCAAAGATAAACCTCAAGTCAACCAAAAAGTTGAAGAATTAGCAGTAGTAAAGGAAGATGCTCCAAAAGATGTTTACGAGTTTGGTTTTAATTTAAACGATTTTATTGTTAAGCGCGATACGGTTAAAAAGGGAGATAGTTTTGGCTTTATCTTAGAGCGCAACAATTTAGGGTATTCTAAAATATACCAAATAGCAGAAACCGCTAGAGATAGTTTCGATATACGAAAAATACAAATTGGCAAACCCTACACGTTGTTGTGCGCTAAAGATTCTTTAGAAACGCCGCAATGTTTCATTTATCAGCCAAATAAAGAGCAATATGTAGTTGTAAATTTTAAAGATTCTATTCATGCATACACTAGCCGAAAGCCTATAAAATATGTAGAAAAGGAATATTCTGGAGTTATAAATAGTAATATTTCCCAGACTTTAGATGATGACGGACTCAGCTTAATCCTGGCTTATAAAATGTCAGATATTTATGCCTGGACCATAGATTTTACAAGACTGCAAAAGGGTGACCGATTTAAAGTAATTTATACCGATAAATATATAGATGATACCATTTATGCCGGAATAGATAAAATTAAGGCTGCTTATTTCGAGCATAATACAGAGCCATTTTATGCCTTCGAGTTCGAAACCGATTCGGTAAAAGGATTTACAGATTATTATAACGAAGAAGCCAAAACTCTGCGTCGTGCCTTTTTAAAAGCACCAGTAGAATACAAGCGCATATCGTCGCGATATAATTTAAACCGAAGAATTGCTCTATACGGCAATAAGGTAAGACCGCATAAAGGAACCGATTTTGCTGCAAATATTGGTACACCAATTGTGGCCACAGCAAACGGAAAAGTTACAAAATCCAGCTATACTAGAGGTAATGGAAATTACGTTAAGATTAGACACAACAAAGTGTACGAAACGCAGTATTTACATATGCAAAAGCGCAAAGTAAAAGCGGGTGATTTTGTAAAACAAGGCGATGTAATTGGTTGGGTTGGAATGACAGGTAATACCTCCGGGCCACACGTATGTTACAGGTTTTGGGTTAACGGAAAACAAGTAGATCCGTTTAAACAAAAATTACCAGCTGCAGAACCTATCTCAGATAGTTTAAAAGAAAAATATTTAGAATATATAAAACCAATTCGATTTCAGTTAGATGCTGTGCCTTTTAAAGGAGATTATCCAAAAGAAAATGTCGTTCAACAAGATTTAATATCACAATCCTATTAATTTATGGCCTTACCAACAATCAACCCAACAACAACACAAGCCTGGAAACAACTTCAAAATCATTTTGAAGCAGTTAAAGATTTACAAATGAAAAATTTATTTGCTCAAGACAGTAAACGAGCAGATAAAAACACCATTGTTTGGGAAGATTTCTATGTGGATTTTTCTAAAAACAGAACGACAGACGATACTATGAAATATCTGCTTCAATTAGCCGATGAGGTTAAGTTAGAAGCAGCAATAAAAAGCTATTTTTCGGGCGATATTATTAACCAAACTGAAGGTAGAGCGGTGTTACATACGGCATTGCGAGCTCCAAAAACGGCCGAAGTTTTTGTAGATGGCGAGAATGTTATGCCCGAAGTATATCGTGTAAAATCTAAAATTGAAGCGTTTACCAATCAGGTGGTTAATGGCGAATTAAAAGGATATACAGGAAAAGCGTTTACAGATGTTGTAAATATCGGTATTGGTGGGTCCGATCTTGGCCCTGCTATGGTTGTAGATGCATTACAGTATTACAAAAACAATTTAACCACACATTTTGTAAGTAATGTAGATGGCGATCATGTTAACGAGGTTATTAAAAAATTAAATCCGGAAACAACCTTATTTGTTGTGGTTTCTAAAACATTTACCACACAAGAAACACTGTCTAATGCCAATACCTTACGTACTTGGTTTTTGGGTCATGCCAACCAAGATGCTGTTGCTAAACATTTTGTAGCCGTGTCTACAAATATAGAAAAGGTTAAGGCATTTGGTATTGAAGAAAACAATATATTCCCAATGTGGGATTGGGTTGGCGGCCGATTTTCGCTTTGGAGTGCTGTAGGTTTAACTATAAGCTTGGCTGTAGGTTACAAGAATTTTGAAAGTTTGTTAGATGGCGCCCATGCCATGGACGAGCATTTTAAAACAACCGATTTTGAACATAACATTCCAGTGGTTTTAGCACTTTTAAGTGTGTGGTATAACAACTTTTTTAATGCCGAAAGTGAAGCGATTATAGGTTACAGCCAGTATTTAACACAATTTGCTACGTATTTACAACAAGGCATTATGGAAAGTAATGGTAAAAGCGTAGACAGAAATGGAGATCGTGTAAACTACCAAACGGGTACCATAATTTGGGGCGAACCAGGAACGAATTCTCAGCATGCGTTCTTTCAGTTAATACATCAAGGTACTAAATTAATTCCTGCGGATTTTATTGGTTTTACCGAAGCCTTACATGGCAACACAGACCATCAAGATAAATTAATGTCTAACTTTTTAGCGCAGACCGAGGCGCTTTTAAATGGGAAGACTAAAGATGAAGTTTTAGACGAGTTCGCTGCACAAAATGTCTCTGAAGCCGATCAAAAACAATTGCTGCCTTTTAAAATATTTGAAGGTAATAAGCCTACAAATACCATTTTTATTAAAAAGCTTACGCCTGCTAGCTTAGGTAAATTAATAGCTATGTACGAGCATAAAATTTTTGTTCAAGGTATTATTTGGAATATTTTTAGTTACGATCAGTTTGGAGTAGAATTAGGAAAGCAATTAGCCAATAAAATTTTAAAAGAATTCGACGGAAGCGAAAATTATAAACATGATAATTCAACTCTTAATCTTTTAAATTTTTATAAAAAATCGAGAGGATAAAAATCAATACTATAATTCTTTTCATAAAATAGCTTCATTTTTTTTATTGTTCAGATTATGAGTATCTTGTCAAGTGTTAATTTCTTAACATTCGCATAATAATCATAACCTTTTTACGAGTATTTTTGCAAACGTAAAATCAAACAACAATTAATTAAAATGAAGAACATTACTCAAAACGTATTCTTTGCATTAATTATGGTGTGTAGTACCATAACTTTTGCTCAAAGTATTGTTACAGGAACAACACTAGATCCTGAATCCAACATGCCGCTTCCAGGGGTAAATGTTGTAGAAAAGGGAACTACAAATGGTGTTTCTACAGATTTCGATGGTAAGTTTACCTTACAAACTAAAACAGCCGATGCTGTAATTGTAATCTCTTACATTGGGTATTTATCCAAAGAAATTACTATTTCTGGCGATACAGATTTAGGACAAATCATTTTACAACCAAGCGAATTTGGTTTAGATGAAGTTCAAATTATCGCCTCTGTTGCTGTAGACAGAAAAACTCCAGTAGCTGTTTCTACGGTTCGTGCCGACGAAATTGAGTTAAAATTAGGAACTCAAGAATTTCCTGAAGTATTAAAATCTACACCTGGGGTTTACGCAACTAAATCTGGAGGTGGATTTGGTGACGGTCGTATTAACTTAAGAGGATTCGAGTCAGACAACGTTGCCGTTTTAATTAATGGTGTGCCAGTAAACGATATGGAAAACGGTCGTGTATACTGGAGTAACTGGGCTGGTTTAAGCGATGTTACCAGCTCTATGCAGGTACAACGTGGTTTAGGTGCTGCAAAAGTTGCTGTGCCATCTATTGGAGGTACTATTAACATTATCTCTAAAACTACAGATATTGAAGCTGGCGGAAGTGTAGGTGCTTCAGTAGCAAACGACGGCTATTTAAAATATGGAGCTACCTATTCTACAGGTTTAATGGAAAATGGTTTTGCTGCTACAGTATCGGCTTCTAAAACCACTGGAGATGGTTATGTAGACGGTACCGAGTTCGATGCCGTATCGTATTTCGTTAATGTTTCTAAGGAAATTGGCGACGATCATAAATTAGCATTCACAGCATTTGGTGCTAAGCAACGTCATGGTCAGAGACAAAACAGACAATTAATTTCTACTTATAGAGCAAGCGAGCGTGGTAAGCGTTTTAATGCCGATTGGGGATATAAAAACGGACAAGTAACGCATCAAGAAGATAACTTTTACCACAAACCTCAAATCTCTTTAAACCATTATTGGGATATATCAGACAATACTAAATTATCTACAGCGGTATACGCGTCCTTCGGTTCTGGAGGAGGTGGTGGTTACCACGGTGCAAATAAATTTGGTTTAGGCGAAAATGGCGTAAGCGAATATAGAGATGGGTTATATGGCCCTATAGATTTCGATAAAATTGTAGACGAAAATGAAGCACGTGGAGCTAACGGTTCTGAAACTATTTTAAGAGCGTCTCGTAACGACCATAACTGGTATGGCTTATTATCTACTTTACATACCGAGTTATCAGAAAACTTAGTACTTATTGGTGGTATCGATTTAAGAAACTATAAAGGTATTCACTTTACAGAGTTAACTGATTTATTAGGTGGACGTTATTACGCCGATGATGCAGATGTAAACAATCCTAACGGAACTTATCAAGTAGGCGATAAATATTCGTATTATAATGATGGTTTAGTAGGTTGGTTAGGTGCATTTGGCCAAATAGAGTATTCGTTAGATGCCCTTTCTGTTTTTGCCAATGTTGCTGCTTCAAACACATCGTATAAGCGTATAGATTATTTTAATTATTTAGATAGCGATCCAGAACAAAAAACAGATTGGTATAACTTCTTTGGTTACAGTGCCAAAGGGGGAGCTAACTTCAATATTACAGATAATCACAATGTGTTTGCTAACATTGGTTATTTCGAGAAAGCACCAGGTTTTGATGCTGTATTCTTAAACTTCGATAACTCGCATATTAATGCCGATGCCGAAAATCAGAAGATATTTAGTGTAGAAGTTGGTTATGGTTTCCGTTCAGAAAAATTTTCAGCTAACGTTAACCTTTACAGAACCCAATGGAAAGACAGAACCGAAACTTATAACTTCCAACAACCAGACGGTACAAACTCTACAGCAAATATTTTAGGGGTAAATGCTTTACACCAAGGTATAGAATTAGATTTTGTATACAGACCAGTAGAAACGTTAAAGCTTACCGGTATGGCGTCTTTTGGCGATTGGAGATGGGATAACAATGTATTAGGTGTAGAAATCTACGATCAAGACCAAGAGTTAATAGAAACTGTAGATTTATATATTGAAGACTTGCATGTTGGTGATGCAGCACAAACAACATTAGCCTTAGGTTTAGATTACGAAATTATGGCAAGAACCAATATTTTATTAGATTACAACTATTACGATAGATTGTATGCCGATTTCGATCCTAGCGACAGAGGTACAGAAGGTGCTCCAGACGCATGGGAATTACCTGCTTACGGTTTATTTGATGCGGCCATCAGACATAAATTCGATTTTGGCCCTTTTGAAGCAGAATTAACAGGACGTATGAATAACGTATTTAATACAGAATACGTAGCAGAAGCTTTAGACGGAACAGGTTCTGTGTCTTCAACAGCTTTAGTGTATTATGGTTTTGGTAGAACTTTTAGTATTGGTGCCAAGCTTAACTTTTAAAAAATTGTAAGATGAAAAAACTAGCATTTTTATTAATGACCATAGGTGCAATTGTAACAAGTTGCGACCCTATGCAAGATATTTACGACGAACAGGATAGTGTAGCTAAGCCTATTGTTGGTAACGACCAATATACCTTAACCGACGACGATTACGAGACTCTAGATTTAGAAAGTAATATGTTCGCGTCTGAAGATCAGGCTAAAGAATTATTACCAGATTTTATCGCAGACATGTACCCATATTGGGGGCAAGGTTCTTCGGTTTTAGTAGATTATAATTTAGCACCAGCAGGTATAGATGGTGTAGGCGAATTAATGTCTGCAAGTAACTATACCTTATCTAAAGACGATTATGCAGCTTCTGGAAGCGAAGGGGCAGGATTTTATCCTAACGAAGATCCTACAGATTATTTACCAGGAATTTTAGCAGAGCAATATCCAGATGCAGTAGCAGGTCAAGTTGCTTTATTACAATATAAGCAATATACAGAAATGCCAGAAGTAGGTGTGTCTAATTTAGTAGATGCCGACTTTAAAACTGCACAAACGTTATTAGATTGGACAGCAGTATCTGTAACAGGCGACCAAGTATGGGAAGGTACGCAGTACGGAGCAACTATGAATGGTTACGACGGAAGTGCTAATGTAAATGAAGATTGGTTAATTTCTCCAGAAATTGATTTAGCTGGACAAACAGATCCGTTATTTCAAGTTACTCAAATCTTAAACTATGCTAACGATACAAGCTGGTACACCATTTTAATTTCGAAAGATTACGATGGAGAAAATGTTAGTGCAGCTACTTGGGATACTATAGAGGTTAGCCCAGCTCCAGAAGGAAATAGCTGGTCTGCAGTAACTTCAGACGACTTTAATTTAGAAGCTTACGAAGGCGAAACCATTCACGTGGCCTTCAAATACGAGTCTGATGCTACAAGTGCAGCAACTTGGGAAATTGAGCAAGTTTTAATTAAAGTAATTGGAGTAGAAGGTATGACAGTAGATTTATCTAGCTATTACCAGCTTAATGAAGAAGGCGCTTGGGAAATGATAGATAATGCATACTATTTAAGTTCTGCAGATTACGATTCTATGGGTACAGCTTCAGGTTTACCTGGACGTTACGATAACTTTAGTAGCACAGCGTTACCAGAAAATTATTTGCCAAGATTCTTAGCTAATAAATATCCTTATGCTCAAGAAGAAGAGGAGATAGCTGTAACTTATAAGTATTACAATGGCTCTGCAACAGTTGTAGAAGGTAATATTTACACATTTATAAATGGTGTTTGGGTAGGTTATCAAGCTTCGTTACAGTTTGGTTACGATAACGGAACTTGGGTGCCAGACAATACTATTAAGTATGCTTTAGTACGTAGCGATTACGATTATATGGCAGCTCAATTAGAGAGTGAGCCAGGGTACGAAGCTGCTGCATCAAGTATGGGTAATTACGGTAACTTAGACAGAAGAGAAGGTAATTCTGCTTACTGGAGCGACGATACTACTCAAAATAATGCAGGTATTACAGATATGATCCAGACAGCTATGGCTATTTTGTTAACTCAAAAAGATCCAGGTGCTGCAGAAGGTCAAAAGTACTTATTAACATACGATATTTACAATGGTACAAATACTACCGAAAATATTTCTATGATAAAAACAGACGGTGTTTGGGTAAGAAATAACTAATTTTATCCTTAGCCTTAAATTTAAAAACCATGTAGAAATACATGGTTTTTTTATGCGTTTTAAATGCTTACATTTGTTAAAACTTAAATAAAACAACAATGTATAATACCATTTTAAATTTACACTCGTATTGGGCGTTTATTGTGCTTATCGTTTTAATTATAGCCACTGTAAATGCATTAATAAAATCTTCTGGTAATAAAGAGTATGGGCCTAAAGATTTTAGATTGGCTTTGTTTACACTTATTGTGTCTCATATTCAATTGTTAATTGGTTTAATATTATATGTTGTGTCGCCTAGATTGGCTATGTTTAGCGAATTAGGTATGGGTGGCGTTATGAAAGATGCCGTAAATAGATTGTATTTAGTAGAACATCCGTTTGTAAATATTATAGCTATTGTATTAATTACTATAGGCTATTCTAAACATAAAAAGAAATTAACTTCTAAGAGTAAATTTAAAATGATAGCCATTTTTTATACACTTGGTTTAATTTTATTATTATCGCGCATACCTTGGAGTATGTGGTTGGGGTAATCCTATAAAAACATAAGAAAGCGACAATTTAGTCGCTTTTTTTTATGGTAGTTATTTCTTTAATTAAGTAAATATATACAGGAAAGTGATCGCTGTAACCACCGGTAAAGCCTTGGTTGCTAAAACTTCTAAAAGGGTAGCCTTTATAACTGCCTGTAGAAGTAATTAAGTAATCTGGATTAAAGATACCTGCTTTGTAAAATCTAAACGAAGTATAATCGTTATTTAGCAGGGGGTGGCTCATTAAAATTTGATCGAATAAACTCCATTTATCTCTATAAGCCGTAGTGCCCAAACCTTTGTTGTAAAGCTTTTCCATAGGATTATAGATTCCTTTTAAGGCTGTTTCTTTCAATCTGTTTTCGGTATGTAATACGGTTTTAAGACTGTCGTCTGTAGGGTTGTCGTTAAGGTCTCCCATAATTATAATTTTAGCGTAGGGATTTTCATTTTGTAACGAATCTATAAGATGTTTGTTTAATTGTGCAGCACGCAAACGCTTAAAATTACTGGCGGTTTCTCCACCACGTCTGGAAGGCCAGTGGTTTACAATAATATGAATTAAATCATCTTCTAAAAATCCGCTTACTAAAAGTGCATCTCGTGTGTAAATGCGTTTTCCAGAATCTGTATCGTAAAGCAAAAGCGGAATATTTTTATAATGTTGAGGTCTAAATACATCTTTATCATACAGTAAAGCGACATCAATGCCTCTGGCATCGGGAGAGTCAAAATGAATAATGCCATAATGTTGTTGCGTCAAGGGTTCTGTATTAATAATCTGTTCCAGAACTTTGCGGTTTTCTATTTCGCAAACACCTATAATTGCAGGAGGTTTGTGTGTGGTTTCTAATCCAATATCGTTAATAACACGAGCCATGTTTTCAATTTTTTTTTGGTATACAGTATCTCGGTGATGAGAAATTTCCATTATCGGACTCGATTCATCAAATTTTAGTGGATCATCTTCAGTATCAAAAGTATTTTCGAGATTATAAAAGGCAATAGTATGTACTTTAAAATGGCGTTGTTGTGCTTTTACTTCGGCATGGAATACATATAAAATAAAAAACTGTAAAAGGATAAAACGACTTTTCATAGGTGTAAATTGAATTTAAATATACACGATTATTAATTAAAAATAGTATATTAGTTAATCCTAACTAATTGATAGCTAGAATTTAAGTGTGTTTGCAATGAAGAAAACCATTCTGGCTAGTTTATTTTTATGTTACTATTCCTATAATCTGTTTGGGCAGCAATCTGGTATATTTGGCAGTGTAAAAGATGCTTTAAATATGGAAGCATTACCCGATGTAGAAGTTGTTATTGAAGGAGCTCCTTTAACCACCAAAACCAATGCCTTAGGAGAATTTGGTTTTACCGAAGCCTTACCGCTAGGGCAACAAATTTTAAAAGTTTCCAAACTGGGGTATATCACCAAACGATACCCGATAATAGTTGAGCAAAACAGCCCTGTTAATATTCAAGATATTTTTATGGAGGTAGATCCTTCATTTAATTCCGAATTGTTTACCATAGTGCTTAGTGACGATGAGCTTAATGACGATACCAGCTCTGCCGATAATATTTCTGGGTTACTGCGAGCCTCTCAAGATGTCTTTCAAAGAACGGCAGCTTTCGAATTTGGTTCGTCATTTTTTAAAATTCGGGGTTTAGATGCGAAACACGGCGATGTACTTATAAATGGTGTTAAAATGAATGGCATGCATAATGGGCGCCCGCAATGGAGTAATTGGGGTGGAATTAACGACGTATTGAGAAATCAAGAGTTTAATTACGGGTTATCGGCTTCAAATTATAGTTTCGGGAATGTTCTTGGTGTTACCAACACAAGCACACAGGCCTCTATGTACAGACAGGGCGGCCGAATTACTTATAGTGCGTCTAACCGCACTTACAGTAATAGGTTGTTAGCGAGCTATGCTTCGGGGATGTCTGCAAAAGGTTGGGCTTATGCCGTGGCGTTGGGAAGACGTTGGGGTAACGAAGGCTATCAAGATGCAACGATATACGATGCTAATTCATTTTTCTTGTCGGTCGAAAAACAATTAACTACTAGACACAGTCTCAATTTTACAGGATTTTACACCCCTAACAAACGCGGAAAATCGTCGCCCAACACTCAAGAAGTTTTCGATTTAAAGGATATAAAATATAACGAATATTGGGGATATCAAGAGGGGGAAAAACGAAATTCCAGAATAAAGTATGTAGCAGAGCCTATTGTTATGCTGTCTCATTATTGGGCGATGTCTTCAAAAACAAAATTGCAAACCAATCTGAGTTATAAATTTGGTAAACTAACCAATAGTCGGTTAGATTACCCAGGTGGTGCTAACCCCAGTCCGTCATATTACCAAAAACTGCCGAGTTATTTTTTGGCCGATACCAACGGGCCAGATTATGGCAATGCCTATTTAGCGGAACAAGAATTTATTGCTGATGGACAAATAGATTGGAATCGTATTTACGATGCTAACATTACAAATACCGAAGCTGGATTAGAAGCAGCTTATGTGTTGTACGACGACCGTACAGACGACCAACAATTTACGGCGAATACGATTTATAGTTCGCAAATTGAAGACAATATCTTGCTACAAGGAGCATTAAATTACACACATTTAACGTCTCATAATTATGGGCAACTTAGCGATTTGTTAGGCGGAATATATTATTTAAATGTCGATGCTTTTGACGGTTGGCAATATAATATGCTAAACCCAGATGAACAGGTTGGCAATGGCGGAAAAATAAAGTACAATTATAAGCTTTATGCTAATAATCTTTCTGCTTTTGCTCAAATTCAACTTAAACAAAAAGTGATAGACTATTTTTTGTCTATACATGCTTCAATTACTAATTATCAGCGGGAAGGTCTGTTTATGCACGAAGCGTTCCAAAATAATTCTTTAGGTAAAAGCAATCAGGTGGAATTTTCAGGATTAGGGGCTAAAGGCGGATTTACATATAAATGGTCTGCAAAACATATTATAGAATTACATGCAGGGTGGTTGGCTTCGGCGCCCGAGCTTCAAAATACATTTTCGAACCCAAGAGAAAACAATGCCATTGTTAATAATATTTCCGAAGAAAAAATAACCGCTTTAGATGTCAGTTATATTTTTCGTTCAACCATAGTCAACTCCAAATTAACTGCTTTTTATATTAATAAAAAAGACGCGAACGATATCGGGTTTTATTACGCCGATGGTTTAACTTCGGCTGGCGTAGCTTTTAACGAAACCTCGGCCTTTGTTCAGGAAATTTTACAAGCGGTAAACACCTTGCACTATGGATTGGAATTTGGTGTAGAAGCTCAGGTAACAACAGCAATTAAGCTTAAAGCAGCGGGATCTGTTGGGCAATATATTTACAATAACAACCCGAATTTATACCTCACGTCGTCGAGTTTTATCACAGAAAATGGTGCGATAAATTTCGGTGACTCTCAACTTAAAAATTATAGATTGGCCAACGGGCCTCAGCAGGCCTTATCGTTGGGTTTCGAATATCGCGATCCCGATTATTGGTGGTTTGGCGCTACGGTTAATTATTTTAACGACGTGTATGTAGATGTCAGCCCATTAACACGGACATCTAATTTTTATTTAGATGATGACGGACTCCCTTTTAACGATTACGATGAAACTGTGGCAACGCAACTTTTAAAGCAAGAACGCTTTAACGATTATTATACGGTGAATTTGGTGGGTGGCAAATCTTGGAAACTCAAACAGTATTATTTAGGAATCTTTTTAAGTGTAAACAACCTTTTAAATGCAGAGTATAAAACAGGCGGATTCGAACAGGGGCGTAATGCAAATTATGAAGAATTAAAAACAGATTTCGAAAATCCGAAACGTGTATTTGGACCAAAATATTGGTATGGGAGAGGGACAACATACTTTGCAAATGTGAATGTTAGATTTTAATGAAGATAATTTTTTGAAGCAGATGAAACGTATAAAGAAACATTATTTTTGGCTATTAATTTGCAGCAGTTTTTACTTGCTGTCGTGTGTGAATGATGATTTTTCGGTGCCAAAAGAATTAGGAACTGCCGAAAATGAAAGCCTAAACATACTTTTGGAAGATATTGCCTCTGGCGAGAAATCGCTGATAACAATAAGCGAATTAAAACAACAATTTGTGTCGGGGCAAGTGTTGCAAATAACATCTGATGTTGTGTTAAAAGGTTATGTCGCTTCGAGCGATAAAACAGGAAATTTTTACAAAGAATTATATATTCAAGATTTGTCAGAGCAGCCTACTGCTGCCGTATTGCTGGTCTTAAACCAAGTAGATACTTACAATCAATTTAATATTGGTCGCGAAGTTTACATTGTTTTAAAGGATTTATTTTTGGGAGAAACAGCTTCCGAAATTATAGCCATTGGTGGTGCAATAGACGGCAGTCGTGTAGATATGCTTTCTGAAAGGCAGATTAAATCTCATCTTTTTAGATCTGCGCTTACCGAAACAATCATGCCTTTACCTATTAATTTTTCCGATTTAAACGATAATTACATTGGCATGTTTGTAAGTATTGATGATGTAGAATTTCCAGAAGTTTTAACTGGGCAATCTTATTTTAATGCTCAAGACGATTTCGATACCCAACGTGTGATGCAGCGATGCGAAGGATTTAGTTACGAACAGTTTTTATTAGAAACGAGTTCGTTTGCTACATTTAAAAATGAAATTTTACCTACCGAAAACGGAAAGATATCCGGAATTGTTACTAGAAGTTATGGCGGAGATGATCTTGTGTTGGTATTAAACGACAGTAAAGATGTTCGTTTCGAAAATGCACGTTGCAGCCCTTTAAGCACAGACGATTTTACCATTGTTTTTGAAGAACGTTTTTCCGACGCTATAGACGAAACTATTTTGGATACCGAAGGTTGGGTAAATGTTTCGGAACGGGGGCAGGTACTTTGGACCGAGCAGGTGTATAGTAAAAATGGTTATGCAGAATTTGGAACTTTTGGAGCGAACGATACGCAAAATGTAGGCTGGTTAATTTCGCCACCAATAGATATGTCTGCAACTAAAAAAGAACTGTTAAATTTTAAAACGGCACAGCATCATTTAGAGTCGGTTAAAAATACCATAGAAGTTTTAGTGTCTGTAAACTTTAATGGTACAGATCCATTATCAGCAGACTGGCAAGCTATCGATGCCAAATTGCCAACAAAATACGACGAGTGGTATGTGTTTAAAGATTCTGGATTAATAGATATTTCAACCTTTGGCGACGAGCAACTTCATGTGGCATTTAGAGTAACAGGATCGGGCACTAACCTGGCATTAGATGGCGCTTATCAGCTAGACGATTTTAGGGTATTGCTAGAACGCTAATTAATTAGCCCGCGACTTTCCGAAGTATTAAATATACCGGAAAATGATCGCTGTAACCACCTTTGTATTTTTTGCCAGCATAAGTTCTAAATGGCTGCCCAGCGTAAAATCCTTTGTACTGTTTTAAAAAATCGGCATCAAAAATGTCGCCTTTTACATAATTGTAAGTGCCAACTTTACGGTCTAAAAAATTATGGGTAATCATAAATTGATCGAATAAATCCCAACCGTCTTTATAATTTACGCTACCACGATCTAACGATTTTAAGGTTTCCATAGGATTAAATAAATGATTACTGTTTACTAAATCTTGTACACTAACACTATCTGAAGCATCATTAAAGTCGCCCATAGTTATAATTTTAGCGTTGGGCTTATCTGCTTTTAAAAGTTGAATAATTTCTGTGACTTTTTGAGATACGATTAAGCGTTTAGGCTTGTTCTCTGGGTCGTGTTTAGATGGCCAGTGGTTCACGATAAAATGTATGGGCTCGTCATCAAACAATCCAGAAACCAATAAAATATCCCGAGTATAGTCAGCAGTGCCATCTTCGTTATATAAATTTACCGAAAATGGTTCGGCATTGGTTAAGGTAAACACAGTTGTGTCGTAAATCAAAGCCACATCTATGCCGCGTTCGTCAGCCGAATTAAAATGTACAAAATCGTAAGGGAGCTCTTTTAAATGTTCGGAAGCTAGCAAGTCTTGTAACACCGTATCGTTTTCAACTTCTGCCAAGCCTATTATTGCAGGATGGCTAAGTGTTTCTTCTTTACCAATGCTAGAAATGGCCAATCCCAATTTAAAGAGTTTGTTGTGATAGCGCTTGTCTGTCCATCGTTTTTCTGAAGTAGGCAAAAAATCATCGTCGTTGGTATACGGATCGTTATCGGTGTCGAATAAATTTTCGACATTAAAAAAGGCAATAGCTTTCATGAACACTAAATTAGCTATGCAAGGTAAGGCTTCAAAATCAAAAATTAATCCAAAAAAATATAAAAATTAAAGTGCCTACAATTATGTAACTTTGTACTTTATTTTAATATATGCTAGAAAAAAAGGATATCGCCTTAGAGAAGGCTGTTTTAATAGGTATTGTTACAAAAGATCAAGACGAAGAGCAATCTAAAGAATATTTAGATGAGTTGGAGTTTTTAACGTACACTGCAGGAGGAGAAGTGGTAAAACGATTTACCCAAAAAATGGATATGCCTAATCCTAAAACGTTTATTGGTACAGGAAAAATGGCCGATGTACAACAATACATTGAAGAACATGAGATAGGAACTGCCATTTTTGATGATGAATTGTCACCAGCTCAAGAACGAAATATTAGTAAAATTTTAAAATGCAAGGTGTTAGATCGCACCAACTTAATTCTCGATATTTTTGCCCAACGCGCGCAAACCAGCTACGCCAGAACACAAGTAGAGTTAGCGCAGTGCGAATATTTGCTGCCACGGTTAAAAGGAATGTGGACGCACTTAGAGCGTCAAAAAGGGGGTATTGGTATGCGTGGACCAGGAGAGACAGAAATAGAAACCGATAGACGTATTGTTAGAGAGCGCATTTCGTTATTAAAGGCCAAAATTAAAACCATAGATAAACAAATGGCCGTGCAACGTGGTAATCGTGGGGCTATGGTTAGAGTTGCTTTGGTAGGGTATACCAATGTTGGTAAATCTACGCTTATGAATGTTATTAGTAAAAGTGATGTTTTTGCAGAAAACAAGCTTTTTGCAACGCTAGATACTACAGTGCGAAAAGTTGTTGTGCATAATTTACCGTTTCTATTAAGCGATACAGTTGGATTTATTCGAAAATTACCAACTCAATTGGTAGAGTCGTTTAAGAGTACTCTAGATGAAGTTCGCGAAGCCGATTTGCTGCTTCATGTAGTCGATATTTCTCATCCTAATTTCGAAGATCATATTGCATCGGTAAATAAAATTCTAGGTGAAATAGATGGCGCCGATAAACCCACAATTATGGTGTTTAATAAAATTGATGCTTATGCTCCAGAACCGTACGATGAAACCGATTTAGTGACAGAGCGTACCCGTGCCCATTATTCTTTAGAGGAGTGGAAACGCACTTGGATGAGTAAATTAGGAGATAATGCACTTTTTATTTCAGCATTAAATAAAGAAAATTTAGAAGATTTTAGAAAGCGTGTTTATGACGAAGTTAGAAAAATCCATATCACACGTTTTCCTTACAACCACTTTTTATACCCAGATTATAATGATTTGGATTTAAGTGAAGAAGAATAAAAAAATGCGCTAACCAGCGCTTTTTTTATGCTAGAATTCTTCCTATTTTAGAAATAATAACCGTAAAAATATAGTAATGGCGAAAGCTACACCATTAAAAAGACAAGTACAAACTCAAGGTTCAGATGAATTTACAGGGCTTAAATTAACCGAGCCAGCTACCCATGCCGCAGGCTTTACAGCTGTAAAGGTGGCTATGCAGCATGTGTTTAAAGAAATGGGTGTTGTACGCTCGTTAAAAACCTTATCGCATATGAATCAGGTTGATGGATTTGATTGTCCGGGATGCGCTTGGCCAGATCCAGAAAAGCGATCTAAATTGGGCGAATATTGCGAAAATGGTGCAAAAGCTTTAGCCGAAGAAGCTACAAATTCTACCGTCGGCCCTGAGTTTTTTGCCAAACATTCGGTCGAGGAAATTTCTAAATGGACCGATTATAAGATAGGGAAAAGCGGGCGTTTAACCCACCCTATGATTTTGAAGCCTGATAGCATTTTTTACGAACCAATTTCTTGGGAAGACGCCTATCAAACAATAGCGCATCATTTACAGGGGTTACAACATCCAGATGAAGCTATTTTTTACACGTCAGGCAGGTCTAGTAACGAAGCGGCATTTTTATACGGTTTGTTTGCCCGGGCATTAGGTACTAATAATTTGCCAGACTGCTCTAATATGTGCCACGAATCTAGTGGGGTAGCCTTATCCGAAACTTTAGGCATAGGAAAAGGATCTGTAAAATTAGAAGATTTTGAAAAAGCCGAGGTGGTTATGGTTATCGGTCAAAACCCAGGGACGAATCACCCTAGAATGTTATCGGCATTAGAAAAATGTAAGTCTAAAGGCGGAAAAATAATTAGTATTAATCCGTTGTCTGAAGCAGGTTTAATCCGTTTTGATAATCCTCAAGAAATAAAAGGCATGTTAGCGGGGGGGCTAGGTTTAACCGATGTACATCTTCAGGTTAAAATCAATCAAGATGTTGCCTTGTTAAAGTTAATTCAAAAGAAATTAGCAGCTCTAGATGCGGTGAATTCATCTGTTTTCGATCACGAATTTATAAACATATACACTCAAGGTTACGATGCGATTATTAAGGATTTAGAGGCTTACGATGCAGATGAACTTTTAAAACGTTCTGGAGTCACCGAAGATGCCGTTAATGAAGCTGTAGAAATATTATCTAAAAGCAACAAGATAATTGTGTGTTGGGCCATGGGCTTAACACAGCATAAAAATGGCGTGGATAATATAAAAGAATGTGTGAATTTATTATTGCTTAAGGGCAGTTTAGGTAAACCAGGAGCAGGTACTTGTCCGGTTCGCGGACATAGTAATGTACAAGGCGATCGCACTGTAGGTATCATGCATTATGTATCTCAAGCATTTAATAAGGCGATTACAGAAACGTTTAAATTTAGTCCGCCTGAGCATGAAGGTTTAGATGTGGTAAATGCCATACAGGCGATGTACCAGAATACAGCCAAAGTATTTGTTGGTTTAGGAGGGAATTTTGTGTCGGCGGCATCAGATACAGAATATACGGCTAAAGCTCTGCAAAATTGCGAGCTTACGGTACAAATTAGTACAAAGTTAAATAGAAGCCATTGTGTTACTGGAAAAACAGCACTTATTCTTCCTACTTTGGGACGTTCCGATAAGGATATGACTCAAAATAAACAACGGTATTTTACGGTAGAAAACAGTATGGGCGTTGTACATCAATCTAAAGGGTTTTTAGAGCCTATTTCTTCGCAATTAAAAAGTGAACCCGAAATTGTTGGAGGTATTGCCAATGCTTATTTTAAAGGAGAACATGTAGTGCCTTGGCTTGTATTAAGCGAAAATTACGAATTGCTTCGCGAAAAAATGGGAGAGGTCATTCAAGGTTTTGAAGATGTAAATAACAAATCGAAAGGCTTAGGGTATTATTTGCCTAATAATGTTCGCGATTTAGATTTTAGGAAATTACCAAACCAAAAGGCGCAGTTTACGGTAACGCAGTTACCAGAACACGATTTAAAACCAAACGAGTTTTTGTTAATGAGTATTCGGTCTCACGATCAATTTAATACCACGATTTATGGGTTAAACGATCGTTACAGAGGTGTTTACAACGAAAGACGGGTGCTTTTTATGAATGAAACTGATATGAAGGCTTTGGCACTGCAACGTTTGGATGTTGTAAATATTAAAAGTAATTACAAAGGTGTAGCGCGCAATGCGAATAAGTTTTTAGTGATACCTTATAACATTCCGCAAGGCAATCTGGCAGCGTATTACCCAGAAACAAATCCGTTAATCCCTATAGACGAGTATGCTGTTAAAAGCCACACTCCAATTAGCAAATCGGTGCGGGTAACGTTAGAGCGCGTGTAAAATAAAAAAAGGCTTCAAAAATTATATTTTGAAGCCTTTTTTAAGTTGTTATTATGGGTTTACTTAAAACGCATAGCTTAAACCAAATGTCCAATAGGTCTGTAAATCGTTGTCAACATTATCAAAAGTTGCATCTTCATTACCTAATGTGTTTACAGCATAGTTAAGCGCTTCCTGTTTATTGTCTCTTAAACCAAATTCAAAACCTAAACCGATACCTTTCCATACCTCGTAAGCGAAAGCATTGGTCCATGTCCAGTTCGATAAATCGGAGTTTTCGTAACTCTGGAACATCGATAAGTTAGATTTTACTTTTAATTTTCCGAACGATTTAGCATAGTTGGCTACTATTTTTGCTCCTAACGATGAATCGAAAATCACATCGTCATCACTAAATACAAAGTTGTAGTTTAAAGGATGCATAACTACGATAAGATCTGAAATAGGTGTCCAGGTAACCCCGATACCTAAATCTAAATACCCAGGATCGTTAAAGTTGTTTAACAATGTAGTACGGTATTCGCCTAAGAATGAAGCTGCCCATTTTTCGTTGAATTTGTAACCGTAAAGCGATGTTAGGGTAAACACATCTGTTGCTTGTCTAAAATCATCGTTGTCGGTTGGGTCATCCTTGTCATCAAATTTCACCCAGCTTAAATTGATGTTTGCGTTTGTGTACCAAAAGTATTTTTCGCGGTTTAACTTTGCAAACGGATTGGCTGTAATGGTAATATTTCCCGCAGAATTGTTTGGAGAGCCTTGCGCATACCAATTATTGAATTCCGATAAGTTAGCACCTATAGTACCGAAAGCACCGTAATGCCATCCCGGAAATTCATCGATTTGTGTTTTAAGTGCATTGACTTCCGATTGAAGTGTGCTGATAGAATCTTCTTTAGCCTTCTTTAATGCTTGTAATTCTTCTTTTGTCTGGCCAAAAGACACTGTTGCTACCATTAGGAAGCAAATGAATAAAATTCTCTTCATAATTAAATGTTATTAATAACGTTTGTGGTGCAAAAATAAGAGTTGCTATTGAAATGGAAAGTATAAATCTTATTTTCTTTTGTAGAGGGGTACGCTAGAACAGGCCTCGCCAAACATAATAGATTTGGCAAAAGGTTTAATTTTTTGCATTGCCATAACATAGGCGCTTTCTGGCACTGGTTTTTTAGAACAACCTTTTATAATAACAGGCGCATCTTTAAATTCAGTAACATCTAAATGTGTTATTATATTTTGAAAAACTACTGTTTCCAGTTGTTCTAAATTACCTAAAACTATTTGTTTTGTATAGGGGTCTAGCTCTGCAGTAATCAGCATATAAGCCCAAGGCGGTACAATGGCGTCTGTACTGCATGTTAAAGCGACATAACTATTTTCGTACTGGCTCCAATCGTGTGTTTTAACCTGCTCTCTAAAATCTTTTTCGCGAAGTACAAGGCCTTCTAAAAGCCAATCTTTAATATCAAAAAGGATACGAGGCCCAGATGGATAATAATCTTCTAGGTCTAATACTTTTAATTTGCTATTGGCAACGCGGTTAATAATTTCGTCGGCCATAATTATAACATGCCTAATTCTAACTTGGCTTCTTCGCTCATTAATTCTTGGCTCCACGGTGGATCGAAGGTAATTTCTACTTCGGCATCTTTTACCATGTCTAGAGACTTCACCTTTTCTTCAACTTCCAAAGGTAAGGTTTCGGCAACAGGACAGTTAGGTGTTGTAAGGGTCATTAATATTTTTACTTCGTAGTCTTCGTTTACAAAAACGTCGTAAATTAACCCTAATTCGTAAATGTCTACTGGTATTTCTGGGTCGAAAATAGTTTTTAAAACCTTAACTATTTTTTCGCCTAATTCGGCGGTGTTTATTTCTGTGCTCATGTTAACTTAATTGTGTTTGGTATGCTATAGCATACATTTTTAACTGCTTTACCATGCTTACTAACCCGTTTGCACGAGTAGGCGATAAATGCTCTTTTAAACCAATTTGATCTATAAATTCTGTATCGGCATCAATAATATCTTGCGGATGCTGGTTAGAGAACGTACGAATTAAAATGGCAATTATACCTTTGGTAATAATGGCATCGCTATCTGCTGTAAAAATAACGTTGTTATCTTTCATTTCGGCGTGTACCCATACTTTGCTTTGGCAACCTTTAATTAAGTTGTCATCGGTTTTGTATTGTTCGTTTATTAAGGGTAAGGTTTTACCCAAGTCGATCATGTATTGGTAACGCTCTTCCCAATCATCAAACATTGAGAATTCGTCTATAATGTCGTTTTGTATATCTTGTATTGTCACAATTTTTCTTTTTTCAAAATTACAAATAGTATCGTTGTTATTCAACCTTTTTAGCAAGAGATAAAATATAGTCTACCAGCGGTTTAATTTGCGGATTCGGATTGCCGTGATCGAATTCTGGAGCACTGTACTTTAAATCGTCTTCTAAAATGGTTAATTTGGCACTTGCAGCACCATCGTAAGCGCGTTTGTTAGATGGAGGTTCTAGAGTGGCTAGAGCATCTAAATCTGTGTTATGCAGTTGATCTAATAAAATATGCCATTCTGTATCGGATAATTCTAAAATTTTACCCGGAGTATATTGATCTTTCTTTACTAAGATTTGTTGATTTTCTAGTTTAATTTCTAAAAAAGACCCCCGTGTTATGGCACTATAGTTTATTACAACATTGCTTTGCGCAATATTAGTATTTGTTTCTGTTGCTGGCTCGAAATCGCTAGTAGCAGTTTGCGAACTAGTTTTGCAAGTACTTAATAGCAATAGACTTAAAAGGAGTGTAATATATTTCATGTTTTAATGATGTTTTTAAAGAGAAATATACTAAAAACAAGACGATTAATTGTATTACGATAGCATGAGTTTTGCTTTTTTTACACCTGCAACCAAGCTGTCTATTTCTGCCTTTGTGTTGTAAAATGCAAATGAAGCTCTTACGGTACCAGGAATGTTATAGAAATCCATAATGGGTTGTGCACAGTGGTGTCCAGTGCGAACTGCAATACCAAGCTTGTCTAAAATAGTCCCAACATCGTAAGGGTGTATGCCTTCTAAATTAAAAGAGATTACAGAAGTTTTATATGCGGATGTTCCGTAAATCTTTAAACCTTCAATTCCTGAAAGTTGCTGTGTGGCATACTCTAGCAATTCGTTTTCGTATTGGGCAATAGTACTGAAGCCAATGGCATTCATATAATCTATGGCCGCGCCAAATGCAATGCCGCCACAAATGTTTGGGGTTCCCGCTTCGAATTTATGTGGTAAATCGGCGTAAGTTGTTTTCTCGAAAGTCACTTCGGCAATCATTTCGCCACCACCTTGATAAGGTGGTAGTTTTTGCAACCACTCTTCTTTTCCATATAACATACCCTGTCCTGTAGGACCACACATTTTATGAGCCGATGCCACGTAAAAATCGACATCTAATGCTTGTACATCTGGTTTTATATGCGGGCAAGATTGCGCGCCATCTACCAATACAGCTGCGCACACAGTATGCGCTTTGCTAATAATGGTTTCTATGGGGTTTATGGTGCCTAAAGCATTAGATATGTGGTTTACAAATACCAATTTCGTGTTTGCAGAAAGGAGTTTATCGTATTCCGAAAGGATTAACTCGCCTTCTAAATTCATTGGGATCACTTTAAGTGTTGCTCCTGTGCGTTCGCAAAGCATTTGCCAAGGCACGATGTTGCTATGGTGCTCTAAAGCCGATACAATAATATCGTCGCCTGGTTTTAAAATAGAGGAGAATCCGTTAGCTATTAAATTAATGCCATGCGTGGTGCCCGAAGTAAAAATAATTTCGTGGGCTTTTTTGGCATTAAAATGATTCTGAATTTTAATACGTGCTTGTTCGTAAGCATCGGTAGCTTCTTGGCTTAAAGTGTGTACGCCACGATGTATGTTTGCGTTGTAATTGCTGTAGTAATCTACTATAACATCGATAACCTGTTTTGGGGTTTGCGATGTTGCAGCATTATCAAAATATATTAAGGGTTTTCCGTTTACTTGTCTGTTAAGTATCGGAAAATCTTGTCTTATTTTTTCAACGTTAAACATAGTTTTGTGTTTAGCCCAGATAGAGGCAGTTGTTGGAGCTCTTTTACGAGGATACGAGAAAAAAGCAACTGCCGATAGCTGGAATTAGCTCCTGAAATTAAAGGTCGAAACCTAAGTTTACGCCTAATTTAGTAGCGATAAGTTTATTAATTCTGGTTTTTACTTCTGGTATTTTTACCGAATCTAAAACGTTATTACTAAAGGCATACATTAAAAGGGCTTTGGCTTCTTTTTGTGGGATACCTCTAGAACGCAAATAAAACATAGCACTTTCGTCTAGTTGCCCTATGGTACAACCGTGCGAACATTTTACATCGTCGGCGAAAATTTCTAATTGTGGTTTAGAGTTAATTGTAGCCTTATCGCTTAATAAAATGTTGTTGTTAGATTGAAATGCGTTGGTTTTTTGAGCTTCTTTATTTACAATAACCTTACCGTTAAAAACGCCAGTACTATTGTCTGCAAAAATGCCTTTGTAGTCTTGGTGGCTTTCGCAATTAGGCTCTATATGGTGCACTAAAGTATTGTGGTCTACATGCTGTTTGTCGCCAATAATGGTAATGCCATTTAAGGTAGAGTCTATACGTTCTCCGTTTTGGAAGAAGTTTAAGTTGTTACGCGTTAATTTACCACCAAACGAAAAGGTGTGAACAGAACAATGACTTTCTTGTTTCTGACTTACAAATGTGTTGTCTATTAAAGACGCATTTTGGTTGTCGTTCTGAATTTTATAATAGTCTACAATAGCGCGTTTACTAGCAAAAATTTCGGTTACCGAATTGGTTAAAACCGGATGGTCTGTAAGACTTTGATGGCGCTCTATTATTTGCACATGACTGTTTTCGCCAACCACAATTAAATTTCTTGGTTGTAGCATTAAAGCGGCCTCTTTTCCTGTAGAAAAATGTATGATTTGAATAGGTTTTTCTACTACCTTATTTTTTGGAATATGAATATAAGCACCTTCGTTAGCAAATGCTGTATTAAGCGAGGTTAACCCGTCTTTGCTTGCGGCTTTATTAAAATAGTTTTCTATAACCAAGCGGTATTTAGGCTTGGTTAAGGCCGAAGACATTAAACAAGCATCTATGCCATCGTGGGTAGTTTGCGATAAGTGCGACGAATATTTACCATCTATAAAAATGATTTTATAAGCATCGATATCATGAATAAAATAAGGCTTAACATCGCTAAATTCTAAGGCGTGTTCTTGTTTAGGGAACACACTGTAATCTTGTTTTAGAATGCTGTTTAAAGAGGTGTATTTCCAAGCTTCGTCTTTTTTTGAAGGAAAGCCTGTTGTTTCAAATATTTTGATGGCTTCATTTCTAATTTGATGCACAGGAGCATCGACATCGATTCTGTTTTCGAATGCCATAAATGAAGACACTAATTTTTCTTTTAAATCCATTGTATTCAGTTTTCAGTTGTTAGTTTCAGTTTTCAGTAGGCCTGATTACTGCGACTGCGACTGTTTACTCGATAATCGAGATGTTTTACTTGTAGCCTAATGTTATGTGAAAAGGGTGATGTTAAGAATTAATTTCTTCTTTAATCCAATCGTAACCTTTTTCTTCAAGCTCGTGAGCCAATTCTTTACCGCCAGATTTAACAATGCGTCCGTTGTAAAGTACGTGTACAAAGTCTGGTACTATATAATCTAACAAACGTTGGTAGTGTGTAATAACTACTACAGCGTTGTCTTTGCTTTTAAGTTTGTTAACACCATTGGCAACTATACGCAAAGCATCGATATCTAAACCAGAATCTGTTTCGTCCAGAATAGCTAACTTAGGCTCTAACATGGCCATCTGGAAAATTTCGTTACGCTTTTTTTCGCCACCAGAAAAACCTTCGTTAAGCGAACGCGATAAAAATTTTCTGTCGATTTCTAACAACTCCGATTTTTCGCGGATTAACTTCAACATTTCGTTCGCAGGCATATCTTCTAGGCCTTTAGCTTTACGCGTTTCGTTAATCGCTGTTTTCATAAAATTAGTTACCGATACTCCTGGAATTTCTACAGGGTACTGAAAAGATAAAAAGATGCCTTTATGGGCGCGTTCTTCGGCCGATAGTTCTTCTATGTTTTCTTGATCAAAAAAGATTTCGCCGTCGGTAACTTCGTACTCTTCTTTTCCTGCAATTACAGATGATAGGGTACTTTTTCCAGAACCGTTTGGTCCCATAATAGCGTGTACTTCTCCAGGCTTAACTTCTAGGTTAATTCCTTTTAAGATTGCTTTGTCTTCTACGCTTGCGTGTAAATTATTAATCTTTAACATTACTCTTTTCCTAATTTTATAACATTGTTGTTTTCGGCTTTGGGCTTACTCACGTTTACTATTTCTTTAATATCTATACGAAGTGGCCAACCTTCTTCGTTTTCTGGTTTTGGTATTATAATTCCGCGTACTTCTACTGGAACCATGTCTGTTGGCTCTGTTTTAAACGCACTGGCTTGTTGATTTAGTTCGTGCATTTTGGTGTTTATAACCACGCCGTAAATTTCGGATGAAGTTTGCAGTACAGCGGCATCTGCATAATATACAAAATCGCCTTTAAGGGTTTGTAAATCTGATTGCTCTGGAGTTGCTGAGGTGTCGGATTTTGTGTCGTTTTTACAGCCAACTACAAGGGTTAATAAACAAAAAACTAAAATAAGTGTCTTTTTCATGATGTTGTTTTGCTGTTATCCTACAGAACCTTCTAAACTAATTTCTAACAGCTTTTGGGCTTCTACAGCAAATTCCATTGGAAGCTTATTTAAAACATCTTTACTAAAACCGTTTACAATAAGTGCAATTGCTTTTTCAGTATCAATACCTCTTTGGTTACAGTAAAAAATTTGGTCTTCTCCAATTTTACTTGTGGTAGCTTCATGCTCGATTTGGGCCGTTTTGTTTTTGGCTTCAATGTAAGGGAACGTGTGTGCACCACATTCGTTACCCATAAGTAAACTGTCGCATTGCGAAAAATTACGAGCATTTTCTGCTCTCGGACTTATTTGTACTAAACCTCTATACGAGTTTTGCGATTTTCCTGCAGAAATACCTTTACTAATAATGGTTGATTTGGTGTTTTTTCCTAAATGAATCATTTTAGTACCGGTGTCGGCTTGTTGGTAATTGTTGGTTACGGCAATGGAGTAAAACTCTCCTATTGCGTTGTCGCCTTTTAAAACACAGCTTGGATATTTCCAAGTAACAGCCGATCCTGTTTCTACTTGGGTCCAAGAAATTTTAGCATTGGTTTCGCATAAACCACGTTTGGTTACAAAGTTGTAAACACCACCTTTACCTTCGGCATTTCCTGGAAACCAGTTTTGTACAGTCGAGTATTTTATCTCGGCATTGTCTAAAGCAATTAACTCTACAACGGCGGCGTGCAATTGGTTTTCGTCGCGGCTTGGTGCGGTACAACCTTCTAAGTAGCTTACATAACTACCTTCGTCTGCAATAACCAAAGTTCTTTCGAACTGACCTGTTCCTGCTTGGTTGATTCTAAAATATGTCGATAATTCCATAGGGCATTTTACGCCTTTTGGAATGTAACAAAACGATCCGTCGCTAAATACAGCACTGTTAAGTGCAGCGTAGAAATTATCTTTTTGAGGCACAACCGTTCCGATATATTTTTTTACCAACTCAGGGTGTTCTTTAATTGCTTCGCTAATCGAGCAGAAAATAATACCCTTTTCGGCCAAGGTTTTCTTAAACGTAGTTGCTACAGAAACCGAGTCTACAACCACATCCATTGCTACGCCAGCTAACTTTTTCTGTTCGTCTAGCGAAATGCCTAGTTTGTTGAAGGTCTCTAATAATTCTGGATCTACCTCGTCTAAACTATCGTATTTTGGTTTGCTGTTAGGAGCCGAATAATACGAAATAGCCTGAAAATCTGGTTTTTCGTAATGCACATTGGCCCATTCTGGCTCTATCATATCTTGCCAGATTCTAAAAGATTCCAAACGCCATTCGGTCATCCATTCTGGCTCTTCCTTTTTAAGAGAAATAGCACGTACAATATCTTCATTTAAACCTACAGGAAATGTTTCAGATGCGATATCTGTGTAAAAACCGTATTCGTATTCTTTGGTTTTTAATTCTTCCCTTAAGTCATCCTCTGTATACTTACTCATGTTGTAATACTGTTGAAAGTTAAAAGTTGAAAGTTATAAAAGTTAAGTGCGTATGTGCTGTTTTAGCTTTTTAAAGGGTTTCTGCTTTAACTTTATTTTCAAATTAATAGGTTTTCTGTTTTAGATAAACACTATTGTTAAATCGTTTTTTTGTGTTGGTTAGTTTTATATGAAGTCTTTATAGCGAAAAACTTTCTCCGCAACCGCAGGTTCTGTTGGCATTTGGGTTGTTAAATACAAAACCAGTGCCGTTTAGTCCTCCAGAATATTCTAAAGTTGTTCCTATAAGGTACAGGAAACTTTTTTTGTCTACTATAATTTTTACGCCATTATCTTCAAAAACTTTGTCGCCTTCTTGCTGTTCTTTATCGAACTTTAAATCGTACGACAAACCAGAACAACCGCCACTTTTAACGCCTACGCGGATAAAATCGGTGGCAGCGTTATAACCGTCATCAGACATTAGTTCGATGACTTTCTTTTTAGCTGTTTCAGATACTTTAATCATAAATTGAATGCATTATGTCTAAATAGACTGCAAATATACAATTTAAGTAGGGTTTTACCATACAACCTTACATTATATTAGGATATAGTAGAATTGATTTTTTTTATAGGCTAAAAATAGTGGTTTGTACTGCAATATTTTTATATAAAATGTACTGCAAATTACTGATAATGAAGATTTAGATTTTTAATCTAAGCGAAATACATTTTGCCCGTTTTCGTTCATCATAAGTTGTGCTTCGTAATTACTCGTAAGCATGCTGTGGAGCGTGTTTAAGTCCCATAAATTGGGGTTTTTAAACCACTCGGCAACATTCATTTCTGCCGTTAATACTTTGTTGTTGCTTACGGTTGTAGGGCCAAGGTTTACGTTTATAGAAGTGTCTGTTAAAATTAAGCTGGTGCCCGATGTATCTGCTGCTCTTATCGTGTGGTATTGGTAGCCTGTTTCTTCGGGTATGGTTTCGTCGGTGCTTGGAGTTATAAATTTACCTTCTAATTGCATGTAATAGTAACCGCCGCCTAGCGTTTCTGGAACATTCCAAGAAGCCGAATTCAAATCTTGATATATGCCATCTATATTGTCGTTGTCGTTAAATCCGAAGGTGAAACTTACGTTGTTGTAGTGCCCGATAGGTATGGAGTCGGTTACAAAAAACTCCAGATTGTTGGCGTTGGTAACGTCTACTAGATTGTAGTTGTCGAAATGGTAGATTTCGCCGTTTTCGTGTTCTAATGAAACATTAGACACTAAATACCGCAATGCCTCAATACTGAGCTGTTCGCCATTGGCGTTTAAATATTTTAAGTTATTAAAATCGTTGTTCGATACTGAATTTCCGTCCCAATTGTGCGTGAATTTTAATGAGAAAGCAGCGTATTGAGAGGCTATGGCGTTATCGTCTTGGTCTTCGGAGCAAGACCAAAGTAGTGCTGAAATACAAAGTAGGGAAAGTAGCTTTTTCATAGCTATTTTGGCTTTTAAAATATTAATTAATCGTGAGGCAATTTAAAACCTGAACTGTTTAATAAACAAAAATAACAGAATATTAATTAGTTGTACGTTTTCTTAAAGGAATTAAATGTGATGTTTCTGTCAATGCTTCAATAGATTTTAAAAACAATGTAGTCGTTTATTATAAATAAGCTT
Organism: Formosa sp. A9; assembly: GCF_051200825.1. Taxonomy (GTDB): domain Bacteria; phylum Bacteroidota; class Bacteroidia; order Flavobacteriales; family Flavobacteriaceae; genus Formosa. The sequence goes on from NZ_CP195158.1 coordinate 360,618, forward strand.
CTTATTTTTGCAGTATGATAGAAGATAAAAATCAACAACGTACAGATTTAGGTGCTTTAGGTGAATTCGGTTTAATCGATCACCTCACTAAACATTTTAAAATTACACAAGAAACTACGGTTAAGGGTATTGGCGACGATGCTGCTGTTTTAGATTTTAAAGACAAGCAGGTTGTGGTTACTACCGATTTGTTGGTGGAAGGTGTGCATTTTGATTTAGCCTACATGCCTTTAAAGCATTTGGGGTACAAAGCTGTAATTGTTAATTTGTCCGATGTATATGCCATGAATGCTATGGCTACACAAATTACGGTATCTATAGCGGTTTCTAATCGTTTTCCTTTAGAGGCTTTAGAGGAATTGTATTCGGGGATTCAAGCGGCAGCCGATTTGTATAATGTAGATGTTGTAGGTGGAGATACAACGTCGTCAACCACTGGCTTGTTAATTTCTGTTACAGCAATGGGTACGGTAACGCAAGACGATGTAGTTTATAGAAATGGCGCTAAACCTAACGATTTGCTTGTGGTTACAGGCGATTTAGGTGGTGCTTACATGGGGTTGCAAGTGTTGGAGCGCGAAAAACAGGTGTTTAAGGTTAATCCTAAAAGTCAGCCAGACTTGGAGCCTTATACCTATTTAATTGAGCGTCAATTAAAGCCAGAAGCGCGCAAGGACATTGTAAAACTTTTAAAAGATCTTGAGGTTAAGCCAACCGCTATGATTGATGTTAGTGACGGACTATCTTCGGAAATTATACATATTTGTAAACAGAGCGAAGTAGGGTGCGATTTGTACGAAAATAAATTGCCTTTAGATCCGCAGTTTATAAGTACGTGCGAAGAGTTCGATATCGATAGTACTACAATAGCCTTAAGTGGTGGCGAAGATTACGAACTGTTATTTACTATTTCACAAGACGATTATCCTAAAATTAAGGCCAATCCTAATTTAACCGTTATTGGTTATATTACCGAAGCTTCTGCAGGAATGCACTTGGTTACAAGAGCAGAAACCAAAATACCGTTAAAAGCGCAAGGGTGGAACGCTTTAAGCAATACTACAGATAAAGAAGGGTAGTTTTTAAAAATACGATGGTTCTGTAAATGGTCTGTTTTTAATACGGGCTAATTTTGAAGAATGAATGCGTTCTAGAATAGAATTAATTTCTCTAAACTTAGGTGTTAGTTCTATCAGATTACCATTGCTGTTAGTTGTGAGTTCGCGTTTGCAATGTTTACAAGTGTATTCCTTAACAAAATAAGTAACTTGTTTTGTAACTTCATAATTATGACCAAAAAGTGAACAGTAAAGTTTTGGTAATGAGGCTGTTTTTTGATTAGTAGTTTTCATAAGTCGTTGGTTTTGATGTATTAAACTTATAGAAAAAAATAATAAAAAACGACGAAATGTATTAATTATTCGATGAAATGCATTAATTCTTGTAGGGATTCTCTTTCATTTTCAATATAACTCATGTGTCCATCAGGAAATTCCACTAATTTTACCTCGGTGTTTATAGTTTGTTGAATAACAGAATTATAGTCTAAAACCGGATCGTTTTTTCCAATAATAAACATTTTCTTATACGGCGAAAAATGGAGTAAGACTTCAAAATCTTGTCGAAGTTTCATGCCTTCCTGCGCAGCAATATATCCTTGAACAGGCGTTTTTAAGGCTTCTTTTTTTAATCGTGAAATGGCTTTTGCAAACTTTTTTGTGTTTTCGGGCCTAAATAAATTGGCAACAGACATTTCTACTAAAGTTTTGTAACTGGTTTTTGCGGCTTCAATGCCTCTGCTTCGTAAAGCTTTGCGCTCTTCGGAATCTGGTTTTGTGGTCGAATTCATTAATACCAAACCTTTAATATTATCTGGAAGACGTTCTGCTAAAACCAAGGCAACGTAGCCGCCCATAGAATGACCTACAACAAAATAGCGTCTTATTTTTAAATGTGTTAAAACGGTTTGTACGGCATCGGCCATCATTTCCATAGTATGAATGTAGCCAATACAACCGGTTTGTCCGTGCCCTAACAGGTCAATACTAATAACGCGATTCCTTTTAGATAGTGTAGGGGTTAGGTTGTTCCACATTTCGCTATTTTCAAGAAAGCCATGAAGCAGAATTATAGCAGTGCCTTTGCCTTCGTCTTTATAATATATAGGTGTGCCTTTGTGTTCTATAATCATAACTGCAATTTAAATGCAAAAATAAATGCTCTCTGTTAAATTAAATAATCTAAAACCATTAAGATTTAAGCGTGTAAGCGTTTTATGGCCGAAAACGCTTTATTTACGTACTGTTCTTCTACAAGTACTGTAAATTCGTTGGTGGTCGATACCACTTCGTATAATGTGATGCCTTCCCAAGCCAATCGTTTAAAGATTTGATAATACAGCCCAGCAATCTTGGTGTTGTCTTCGGGTAAATTTATGCTTATGGCCGAAAGGTCGGTTTGTAAACCTATGCGTGTTTCGTTGGCGAAATAAGTTTCGATGTGCTCGCGCTCAGAACTCGATATTACAATATTGCTTTCGTGTATGCCTCGTGTAAACGCGTAAAATATATTAGATTTATCGCCTACCTGCCGAATTACTTTTGCATGGCTTTCGTAAAGTGTGTTCGAGTTTTTGTATGTGTAGTTGGCTAAATTAGATCTCACGGTAATATCGCCAAGGTTGCTTAATACTTTTTTTAATCTTACAGAATTTCCTAAATCGCGTGGTGGCGAATATCGCCTTAAAGCCATCATAATAGCACCCGATTTTATGGGTTTTCTTAGCATTTCGCTAATAGGCTCTACAAGTTCGTTGGCTAATGCCGAGTAGTTAACAATGTTTCTAGAAATGGCTTCTTCTAGAAAGGGTTGTGCTAGTAGTAGTTCTTCTACGCAAGAGGCAATGGTTTTCATGTGTTAATTATTTAACATTCTGTGCAAATTTAGAACAATTTTTTAATTTTTATTTGAAGTATCGTCTTCCTGATTACTTTTGATGCTTTAAACTTAAACATTATGCTTGTATTAAAATTTGGTGGTACTTCTGTAGGGTCTGTAAAAAACATGACCAATGTTAAGAACATCATCTCGGAAGGAGGAAGAAAGATTGTTGTGCTATCGGCGATGTCGGGTACAACGAATGCGTTGGTGGAAATTTCCAATACAATTAAAGATGGTAAACCAGAAGCGGCGTTACAGCAAGTAGAGGCTTTGCACGCAAAATATATAGAGGTTGTAAACGAATTGCTTACAAATGAAGAATATGTTGCCGAAACGTTGCAGTATGTAGAGCGCGTTTTTAACGAATTAAAACAGATTACGGCACAACCGCATTCTACGTTGTTGTACAATATAATCGTATCTAAAGGAGAGTTGTTATCTACTTTTATGTTTAGTCGATTTTTGCAGCAAGACGGTATTAAAGCGAGTTTGGTCTCTGCATTCGATTTTATGCGTACCGACAGAAATAGCGAACCCGATGCATTTTACATTAAACAAAATTTGAATCGTATTTTAGATGCAAATAACGATACTCAAATTTTCGTTACACAAGGATTTATTTGTTTGGATGCCGATGGAAAAACGTCTAACCTAGAGCGTGGCGGTAGCGATTATACGGCGAGTATTATTGGTGCTGCTGTTGAAGCTGAAGAAGTTCAGATTTGGACAGATATCGATGGTTTCCATAATAACGATCCGCGATACGTTCATAATACCGATGCGATTTCGCATTTATCATTCGATGAAGCTGCGGAGTTAGCTTATTTTGGAGCTAAAATTCTGCATCCGCAAACGGTAATGCCGGTTCGTGATTTACAAATTCCTGTTCGTATTAAAAATACTATGGAGCCACAGGCTTTTGGAACCTTAATAGATGATAAAGCCGAAGGCGAAGGCATTAAAGCAATTGCTGCTATAGATGGCATTACGGCCATAAAAATTAAGTCGGCTAGAATGCTGCAGGCACACGGCTTCTTGAAAAAAGTATTCGAAATTTTCGAAAAATATCATACGTCTATTGATATGATTACGACTTCGGAAATTGCGGTGTCTTTAACCATTGATGACAATACGTTTTTAAATGATATTATAGCGGAATTAGAAGAATTTTCGAAAGTTAGTGTCGATACGCACCGAACCATTGTGTGTTTGGTAGGAAACAACATTGTGTACCATCCAGATACCCATAAACTATTTCAGATTTTACAAGATGTAAATATTAGAATGATTTCTTACGGAGGAAGTAATAATAATATTTCACTTTTAATAAATACCAGCGATAAAGTAGAAACGCTTCAAAAATTACACCGTTACATCTTCGAGATGTCTCTGGTCTAAATAATGTTTTTAATCACTGATCTTTAATTGAAAACGACACCTTTTGGGTGTCGTTTTTGTTTGTTGGTAGTTGTGTTTCAACAATTAAAATGTGTATCCAATTCGAACATGGAAATCTATAGCTGCTACAGTTTCGTCGCCAGAATAATAATCTTCTGCTTTGATGAAATAATGAGCAATTCCAACGCCAGCACCAACTTCATAATTAAAATGTGTGCCAAGATTTCTGCGAATACCCCAAGATGGAATAACTGTTAAAAAATTGATTATACTTACATTCTCTCTATTAGAGATAAGAAACCAGTCTGGGTGATAGCTGGTTTTTAAAGTAATAAAATTTCCGCTGTTTTGGTCTATACGTTTATTTTTTTCTAATCGCTTACTCAAGTTGTAATACCATTTCGGTTCCAATGTAATAACAGGAGTCATTAAGTATCCTGTTCCATAATAATCATTACCCCAAATAACAGCGTCTAACCCAATTTCACTCCGTAAAGCAATTGAGTTTGTTAGGCGTGATTCGTTGTTAATATATAATCCCAAAAGATTTGTTTGTACATTAAAAATAGAACGTTCTACACTTGAGGACTGGGCATAGCTCCCTAGAGAAAGTCCGCAAACGAACATGGCGAAAAGTAGGTTTTTCATGAAAGGTGGTTAAATGATTAATATTGTAAATGGGCTAAAATAAAAAAATAACCCAAAACAGATTCGTTTTGGATTATTTTATAATGATATTGAAATAACCAGTGTTTAGCTGTTCATTAAATCTTCAATTTCGTCGGCTTCAATAGGGATGTTGCGCATTAAGTTAAAAGGTTCTCCTTGAGGTTGAATAACCACATCGTCCTCTAAACGTATGCCAAAACCTTCTTCAGGAATGTAAATGCCCGGCTCAACGGTAAATACCATATTGGCTTGCATAGGCTCGGTAAGTATGCCGTAGTCGTGCGTGTCTAATCCCATATGGTGGGAGGTGCCGTGCATAAAATATTTTTTGTAAGCAGGCCAATCTGGGTTTTCGTTTTGCACATCGGCTTTGTCTAAGAGTCCTAGATCTATAAGTTCAGAAGTCATTAATTTACCAACTTCAACATGGTAATCTGCCCAAATGGTACCAGGTACAAGCATTTTTGTCGCCTCGTTTTTAACGCGGTTAATGGCATTGTACACTTGTTTTTGTCGGTCGGTAAAACGGCCAGAAACAGGAATGGTTCGTGACATATCCGACGAATAATTGGCATATTCGGCACCAATATCCAGCAAAATTAAGTCGCCAGCTTTACATTCCTGATTGTTTTCTATGTAATGTAGCACATTGGCGTTATTACCAGAAGCAACAATAGGTGTGTAAGCAAAACCTTTAGACCTGTTGTTAAGGAATTCGTGCATGAATTCGGCTTCTATATTATATTCCGTTACGCCCGGTTTTACGAAGTTTAAAATTCTTCGGAATCCCTTTTCGGTAATGTTACAGGCTTGTTGAATTAAGTCGATTTCTATGGCATGCTTTACAGAGCGTAAACGCTGTAAAATAGGATTGCTTTTAGCTACACTGTGTGCAGGATATTTTTCGCGAAGCCAGGCGTTAAAGCGGTCTTCGCGAGTTTGGGTTTCTGTGTTTGCTCGGTAATGTTCGTTGGTGTTTATATAAACCGTTTCGCATTGCGACATGATTTCCTTAAAAATTTTGTCGAAATCCTGAAGCCAATACACAGTTTTGATGCCAGAGGTTTTAAAAGCGGCATCTTTGTCTAATTTAGCGCCTTCCCAAACAGCAATGTGTTCGTTGGTTTCGGTTAAAAATAAAATTTCGCGATGTTTTGGATTTGGACAATCCGGAAATAAAACCAAAATACTACTTTCTTGGTCTACACCACTTAGGTAGAATAAATTGCGGTCTTGCTGGAACGGCATGGTACTGTCTGCGCCAATTGGGTAAATGTCGTTTGCGTTAAAAACGGCTAAACTATTTGGTTTCATTTGCGCTTTAAACTGCGCTCTGTTGTGGATAAATAAATCGCTGTTTATAGGGTGATATTTCATTTTGAAATGATGTTTGTTTACAGTTTTTTTTCAAAATTACATATATAAAAAGTAATGCTGTAACTAGAAACCTTAAATTGATGTTAAACCTGAAATGACGTTTTTGTAGTAGGTTTTAATTGTGTAAATAATTACGTATTTTTTAAGTATTAAACTACGTATTAAATTGATTTTTTGTTAAAAATCAGAAGAAAATATACGTATTGCATTGTTGGAAAAAATATTTTTTTTGACGGACTTTATCTTGGTGTTCGAAATCGTTATAGTAAAACTCTTAAAATGAGTTGTTTAATAGCTTCTTTAAAATCGTTCTAAATACAAATTTATAGAGGCAACTTTTTGTGTATGAAACACTGGTAGCCTAAATTTGTAATTATAAAACTAACATCAAAAAAATGAGCGGAATTTTAAATTCTTCAATAGGAAGAAAGTTTGCGATGGCTCTATCTGCACTCTTTCTTATGATTTTCTTATTACAGCATTTTATTATCAATTTAACTTCAGTATTTAGTGCAGATGCGTTTAACAACCTATCGCATTTTATGGGTACCAATCCATTAATTCAATACCTCATGCAACCGGTATTAATTTTTGGAGTGATATTTCATTTTGTAATGGGGTTTGTATTAGAAATACGTAATAAGAATGCAAGGCACATTAAATATTATAAAAATAATGGTGCTGCCAATTCTACTTGGATGAGTAGAAATATGATTTACAGTGGGTTATTTATTTTAATCTTCTTGATTATTCACTTTTTAGATTTTTGGATTCCGGAAATCAACACCAAATACATTCAAGGCGATATGTCTGGTTTGTTAGCCGATGGCGAAACGTACCGTTATTTTGAAGAATTACAGCACAAATTTGTGCCTTTTTGGAGAGTGGCTTTATACTGTTTAGGGTTTGTATTCTTAGCACTGCACTTGCTGCATGGTTTCGATTCGGCATTCCAATCGGTTGGAGCAAATAACAAATACACGAAAGGTTTAAAAGGATTTGGAAAAGCGTATGCCATTGTAATTCCTGTTGGGTTTATCGTTATTGCTTTATTTCATCATTTTAACGCACACTAAAAAACACATCTAAATATGGCTTTAGATTCAAGAGTACCAAAGGGTCCAATTAAAGATAAATGGACAGACTATAAAAATAAAATAAACCTTGTAAACCCAGCAAACAAACGTCATATCGATGTTATTGTTGTAGGAACAGGGTTAGCTGGAGGTTCTGCTGCAGCTACTTTAGCAGAATTAGGTTACAATGTAAAAGCTTTTGCTTATCAAGATTCGCCACGTCGTGCACACTCTATTGCTGCACAAGGGGGAATTAACGCTGCAAAAAATTATCAAGGCGATGGCGATTCTACATACAGATTGTTTTACGATACTGTAAAAGGTGGCGATTACCGTTCGCGCGAAGCTAACGTGTACCGTTTGGCCGAAGTATCTGCAAATATTATAGACCAATGTGTGGCGCAAGGTGTACCTTTTGCACGCGATTATGGCGGATTGTTAGATAACCGTTCGTTTGGTGGTGTATTAGTATCTAGAACATTCTATGCTAAAGGTCAAACAGGACAGCAGTTGTTATTAGGTGCTTATTCTGCCATGAACAGACAAATTGCACGTGGTAAAATAGAAATGTTTAACCGCCACGAAATGTTAGATGTGGTTATTGTAGACGGCAAAGCTAGAGGTATTATTGCCCGTAATTTAATAACCGGAGAAATAGAAAGACATTCTGCGCATGCTGTAGTAATCGCTTCTGGTGGATATGGAAATGTATATTTCTTATCGACTAACGCTATGGGAAGTAATGCTACCGCAGCTTGGAAAATTCATAAAAAAGGGGCGTATTTCGCAAACCCTTGTTATACACAAATTCACCCAACGTGTATTCCGCGTTCTGGAGATTACCAGTCTAAATTAACGTTAATGTCGGAGTCGTTACGTAACGACGGACGCATTTGGGTGCCTAAAAACATGGACGATGTTTTGGCCATTCGTGAAGGACGTAAAAAGCCTACCGATTTATCGGAAGACGAGCGTGATTATTACTTAGAGCGTCGTTATCCTGCCTTTGGTAACTTAGTACCTAGAGATGTGGCGTCGCGTGCCGCTAAAGAGCGTTGCGATGCAGGTTATGGTGTTAATGCTACTGGTGAGGCGGTGTATTTAGACTTTGCTTCGGCAATACAACGTTATGGGAAAGAGCAAGCTAAAATTCACAATATCTCTAATCCTTCAGCAGAAAAAATATACGAATTAGGTCAGAAAATCGTTGAAGCGAAATACGGAAACTTATTCCAGATGTACGAAAAAATCGTAGATGAAGATCCGTATAAAACGCCAATGATGATTTATCCTGCGACACACTACACTATGGGTGGTGTTTGGGTAGATTATAACTTAATGACGACCATTCCTGGATGTTATTGTATTGGGGAAGCGAACTTCTCCGATCACGGGGCTAACAGATTGGGAGCTTCAGCCTTAATGCAAGGTTTAGCCGATGGTTATTTTGTGTTACCGTATACTATTGGCGATTATTTAGCCGATGATATCCGTACAGGAAAAATTTCTACCGCAACGAAAGAATTCGATGAAGCCGAAAAAGCTGTAAAAGATCGTATTGATTTCTTTATCAATAATAAGGGTACAAAATCTGTAGATCATTTCCACAAACGTTTAGGAAAAGTAATGTGGGATAAAGTAGGTATGGCCAGAAACGAAAAAGGTTTAAAAGAAGCTATGGCAGAAATTAAAGCCATTCGCGAAGAATTCTGGAAAGAAGTTAAAGTGCCAGGTAATGCTAACGAATTAAACCCAGAGTTAGAAAAAGCAGGTCGCGTAGCAGATTTCTTAGAGTTAGGCGAATTGTTTGCTAAAGATGCTCTTGTAAGAGAAGAATCTTGTGGTGGGCACTTTAGAGAAGAGTCTGTAGAATTAGATGGCGAACAAAAAGGAGAAGCTAAACGAGACGATGAAAACTTCGCATTCGTATCGGCTTGGGAATACAAAGGCGAACCAGCTGATGCTGTACTACATAAAGAACAATTAGAATTTAAAGATATAGAACTTAAACAACGTTCATACAAATAAAATAGACATTATGAATTTAACACTAAAAATTTGGAGACAGAAAGACTCGAGTGCAAAGGGTCAAATGGTCGATTATAAAGTCACCGATATTTCAGAGCATATGTCTTTTTTAGAAATGATGGATGTTTTGAACGAACAATTGGTTAACGCTGGCGAAGAACCTGTAGCTTTCGATCACGATTGTCGCGAAGGTATCTGTGGTATGTGTTCGTTATATATTAATGGCGAAGCCCATGGTCCAGACCGAGGGGTAACTACTTGCCAGTTGCATATGCGTATGTTTAAAGATGGCGACACGATTACTATCGAGCCATGGCGCGCAGCTGCATTTCCAGTTATAAAAGATTTAATAGTAGATAGAACGTCTTTTGAGCGTATCCAGCAAGCAGGCGGATTTATTTCTGTAAATACTTCTGGAAATACGCAAGATGCCAACGCTATTCCTATTGCTAAAGAAGCCGCCGATAAAGCTATGGATGCTGCTACCTGTATTGGTTGTGGTGCCTGTGTAGCGAGTTGTAAAAACTCGTCTGCAATGTTGTTTGTTGGTGCAAAAGTATCGCAGTATGCATTGCTTCCGCAGGGACAAGTAGAGGCCACAGAGCGTGTATTAAACATGGTAAAACAAATGGACGAAGAAGGTTTTGGTAACTGTACCAATACTGGAGCTTGCGAAGTAGAATGTCCTAAAGGTATTTCTTTAGAGAACATTGCCCGTATGAATCGCGAATATTTAAAAGCAGCGTTTAAAGGCTAAACCTTACAACGTTTATATAACATTAAAAATCCTAAGCATTTTGCTTAGGATTTTTTGTTTAGTTTTAAACCCTAATATTATAAATAATGAACAGACCCATATCGTTTTACCAAAATCAATCTCAGTCACATCAAAAGGTAGTCGCTACTTTAAATACACAAATACGTACACTTAGTATGGCGCGTTTACAGGTGTTTTTGGCTTCTGCTTACGGTGTGTATGCCACATTTAAAGAATGGCAAATTGCGTTAATTATAGGTGGGGTAGGGTTGGCTGTGTTTTTGTTTCTGTTGGTTAAGTATTCCAATATTAAATACAAACGCAATATAGAAAAAGCGCTGGTAGCCATTAATAATGAAGAAATTAATATAATTAAAAATGGATTTTTACACAGGCCAGACGGTGTAGAGTTTCAAGATCCAAAACATGCTTACAGTTTAGATATCGATGTGTTCGGAAGAGGCTCGTTGTTTCAGAGTATAAATAGGACTTACATTGCCGGAGGAACACAAAAGCTAGCAGAAATTTTAAAAGCCAATACCGTTGAAGGTATTAAAAAAAGACAAGACGCCATTACTGAGTTAGCCGATAAGGCGACTTGGAGGCAGTATTACAGTGCCCTGTCTAGCGTTGTACAAGTTGAGGTTCCTGCCAAAACAATTAACAGTTGGTTAAAAGGTTATACTCCAAAATTGCCATCGTATTTTAACATTATTCCGTGGCTGTTTGGTGGTGTGTCGCTCGTTTTGTTGGTATGTGTGTATTTTAGTGTGCTTTCGGCAAATATTTTAGGTTTATGGTTGTTGGTGGGCTTATTGTTTACTGGGGTGTATTTAAAAACTATAAATGTGTTGTCGTCGCAGACCGAAAAATTAAAAAACACGTTTAAACAATATGCGGGGCTTTTAGAACAAATAGAGCAAGAGAAGTTTACTTCAAGTTTGTTAATTGAACAGCAAAAACAAATAGCGCACGATACCGAAAAGGCGTCGCAAATATTTAAAGAATTATCAGGTTTATTAGATCGTTTAGACAATAGAAATAATCTGATTTCTGCCATTTTTGGTAATGGACTGTTTTTATTAGATATAAAACATGCCTATGCGATCGAGCAATGGATTAAAAAACATGGATCGAAAACCACAGATTGGTTAGAGGTCATTGCGTTTTTTGATGCTTATAATGCGTTGGCCAATTATAGTTTCAACCATCCGCAGTTTACGTATCCAAAACTCACCAAAGAAGTTGCTGTCATTGAAGCCTCTCAATTGGGACACCCGTTGTTGCATTCAGAAAAAAGAATCGATAACGATTTTAAGATCGATAGGTCCCAGTTTTTTATTATTACAGGAGCCAACATGGCTGGAAAAAGTACGTTTTTAAGAACAGTATCATTATATATTGTAATGGCTAATGTTGGGCTCCCGGTCTGTGCCCAATCGAGTGCATATAATCCCATAAAGTTAATTACAAGTATGCGAACCAGCGATTCGTTAACCGATGATAGTTCGTATTTCTTTTCGGAGTTAACACGGTTAAAATATATTGTAGACACCGTGCAGACCGATGCGTATTTTATTGTTTTAGATGAAATTTTAAAGGGTACGAACAGCACCGATAAAGCTATCGGATCTAAACAATTTGTCGAGAAGCTGGTCGGTTTACAAGCAACAGGTATTATAGCAACGCACGATTTGAGTTTATGTGAGATTGCAACCGAATTAACCCAGATTAGAAACCATTATTTTGATGCCGAAATTATTAATAACGAATTGCATTTTGACTACACATTTAAAACAGGTGTCTGCCAAAATATGAATGCTAGCTTTTTATTAAAGAAAATGGAGATTATATAAATCGTATATTGTAAAAAGCCCTTTTCTAATTTAGAAAAGGGCTTTTAAGATTTGGGGCAAAATAAGGTTTAATTAAGTTGAAGCAAGTCTAAACTGTGGAAGAAAAAATCCTTTTCGTCGTTCATCGAGACAAATAAACCATTAGGATATTTACTGCCTAAAGCTTGGGTGGTAACATCGCAACCATCGGTTTCTTTAGTACCTAAATTTATAGTCTTTACAAAACTGTTATCCCCACGTTTAAAAATGTTGAAACTGTGGTCTTGCTGGTTCGAAACGATTAAGTAACCAGAGCCATCACTATAAGTGGCTATAGCAATGCCTTCAATATCGTCTTTAAAGTGTTCGCTTCCAAAAATGGCAATTTGCTCGTCGCCTTGGGCGGGATCTGCATGGAATTTTCTAATCCCTACACCTTCATCAGAATAGTATACGTGGCCTAAAGCATCGTCTACAGCTATGGCTTCAATTTCTTTTTGTCCGCTAAACGTTCCAAATTTTCTAACTAAAGTAGCTGTTACACCTTGGTTGCCAGCATCTAGTTTGTATTGGTATAAATACCCTTGTGTAGGGCCATTTTTACGACTTACTATAGCATAAAAAGCTTGGTCTTTTGGGTTTTTATAAATGCTTATACCCATTGGACGTTTCAATTCTATATCAGTTTCATCTTCAAAAACAGGAAAACCGCCATTGTCTAAGGGTGTCATGTCTGGCACACTGTAAAGTCTTATCTGGTGTTTTTCACGCTCGGTAAACATCATGATATCTACTTGGGTAGAGTCGTTTAACGCAAACCCGTATTCGATATCTACATTGTTAGGGTAGCTAACGTTGGTAAGGCTTTTACTTTCTATAATTTTACCATCTAAATCGAAAGCGTACACGCCGCCGTTTACTTCGTCTTTATCGGTGCCAAAAATAATACTTTGTTCTGGGTTGGCTTTGTTTATCCAAATGGCAGGATCGTCTGTGTCGTGTGGTGTTTTCTGACTTACCAGTGTAGGTTTTACAAGGGGTAAACTGCTTTTACAGGCTACTAAAGAACCAGCTACTAAAAGGCTTAATATATATTTTTTCATGGTTTAGTTTTTAAATAAATCGTATTTCAATCCAAAAGTTACACGTGTTTGGTAGTACTCCATTTGCATGGTACGGTTTTTAACACCTTGGTAATAACGTAATGGTTGGTTGGTGATATTGTTTACATCTACATACAAACTTAATTGTTTTGTAATATTGGCACGGGCATTAAAGTCTAAAAAGAATTGCTCGTCGTAATAACGGTCTTCGAATGCACGTCCGCCAATTTCGTCTATGTAAGAATCGGAATAGTTAGCCGATAAACGTAAGCTAAAGTATTTGTTGGCATACCCTAACGAACCGTTAAACATATTAGGTGCTGTATTTGGTAAATCTAAATCGTTACGTTCTTCGCCATCTTCATTTCTGATACCAGAAGCTTCAGAAGTAAGATACGTATAGTTTAAATACAGGTTTAAGTTTTTAAGGAAACCTGGTACGAAATCTAACTGGCGTTGGAACGATGCTTCGAAACCAAAGATAGATGCTTCGTCGCCGTTAAATGGTTGGTACACTTCGTAACCTTCTTCGTTTTCGTATTGGAAAGTGTAAATGAAATCGTTAATATCTTTATAGAATATACCTCCAGATAATAACCCTACAGATTGGAAGTAATGTTCGGCCATAAGGTCGAAGTTCATAGATGTTGTTGGACCTAAATCTGGATTACCTAAAATAATTTCTTCGTCTTCGTTGTTAATTTCTCTAGATGGTACAATATCTACATAATTTGGTCGGGCAATGGTGTTGGTCCAAGCGAATCTTAAAATGGTATTGTCTGTGGCGTTGTACTTTAAATGTACGCTTGGTAAAACGTTGGTGTAATCGTTTTTACTGTTTATAGGCGAAGCTTCTATATAATCGCCATCTTCGTTAAATACAATTTCATTTCCGGTAGCATCGGCAACAGTGTGCTCTACACGTACTCCTAATAGGAAGCTGAAGTTATCAGAAATATTTTGCTCGGTCATTACATAACCAGCGTATACGTTTTCTTTTACATTAAAGTTTGCCGTTTCGTATTCTTCGGGTTTATCTTCTGCGCTAAACAGATTGCTGTCGTATAAGTTTAGGCTTCCTAAATATTCTGGTGTTGGGAAATACCCGATTTGGTATTGGCTACCTGGGTTAAAATCAGATTCGGTATAATCTCTTGTAGGTACATCGCCTAAGAATTCTAAATCGTCGTTTTCTGGTGAATATTCGATGTAACCGTTATCCTGCATTTTTTCTTTGATTCTTGTTTTAGCACCAAACTTAAGGGTACCGTTCTCTTTATCGAAAATATGAAGTGGTAATTCGAAGTTTACTAAAGCGTTAAAATCGGTTTCGTCGGTATATTGATTTTCTTCGAATAACTCATCGAATTCAAAGCTGCTGTAATCGGCATCATCGGCGTTTGTAGGTGAATAGCTTGGTTTGTCTGGATTGTTATTGTAGTTAACGCCATATTCGCTTTCGTAAACTAAGTAACGCTCGTTTAAACGCTCTTCTGAAGCTTTAGAGTAAGATGCCATCCAGTCTACTTGCAGATTGTTTAATAAGTGCTCTCCTCCAAGACTGTAATTTTGCATACGTTGGTCTTCCAGACGGGCATTTTTGTTACGGTTATTATCGATACCACCTTTTACTTCGCGTTTTGCTTCAACAGGAAAAGCAGTTAGGTTGCCGTTAGTATCTACTGAAAAATCGCCAAACTCTATGTCTTCACCATCAAGAATACCTTGCTCCAAAACAAATCGGTTTTCGCGGTCGTCTCTCCAGTTGTAGATAGATTTAAAGTACAGGGTGTTGTTGTTGTCTAATTTATAATCGAAGTTAGCAGAAAAGCTACGACGTATACGTTGTACGTGGTATTCTCTAATCTCGTTAACGCTTGCATAAGGGTTAACATCTACTTCTTGCATAATAGGGTCGCCCTCTTCATCTTCGGCACCAGTGTTGTATTCAAATTCATCATCCCATTCGGCTTCTACGTTATCAGATCCGAATTTTGTGTCGTTGAATGAAGCTGCAACAACCCATCCAAATTTATCGTTTTTGCTGCGGTCTCCTAATAAAAACGATCCGTTTAAAATACGTTTATCGTTAATTAAGTTAATTCCAGATCCACCAGTTGCCGATAAACGAAAACCATGTGGCGATGTTCTGGTAATTAAGTTTATAGACCCTCCAATCGCATCGGCATCCATGTCTGGCGTTACCGCTTTGTTTACTTCTACAGTTTGAATCATGTCCGACGGAATTAAATCCATTTGAACATTTCTGTTGTCAGCTTCTGCCGATGGAATACGGCTACCGTTTAAAGTTACCGAGTTTAACTGTGGCGCCAAACCACGTACTATAATATTACGTGCCTCGCCTTGGTCTACTTGCATGGTGATACCCGGAATACGTTTTACAGCATCTCCAATATTAGCATCTGGAAATTTACCAATTTGGTCTGTAGACACAATGTTAGTAATATTTTGCTTGTTTTTTTGAGTGTTAAGCGCTCTGGCTTGACTGCCAAATCCTAATCCAACAATTTGTACTTCGTCTAATTCTGTGTTTTGTTCGGTTAATACAATCGTTAAATTGGTCGTTACTGCTGGGTTTACTGTAATTTGTTGGTTGTAGTCGGCATAACCTAAATACTTAATGGTTAAGTTGTAGGTGCCTGGTCCTATATTTACAAGTGTGAACTTTCCGTTGAAATCGGATACAGCTCCTTTGTTTATTTCTTCAAGTAATACCGATGCTCCTGGAACTGTTATTGCATTTTGATCTGTAATGGTTCCTTGAACTTGCCCGGTTTGTGCTAATGCGCTAATTGTGGTAATTAATAGCGTCATTAAAGTCATCCAGTTTTTCATAATTATTTGTTAATTTATTTTTGGACAAATTTAGATTTGAAGCACAAGATTTGTCTAAAGCAACAGTTAACAAAATGTAATAATCTAACCGATTTTGGTTATATAATAAGGCAACATTTACACTGGCATTACGTGTTGGTAATATTTTGGAAACATAAGGTTTATAGGTTAAGAATGAAGGTCTGCAGGTCGTCTTTCGAGTCTATTGGTAACTTTTTTCTAAGGCGATATCGTGCAATGCGCACACTATCAGGCGTTATTCGTAATATAGATGCAATTTCTTTTGATGATAAATTTAACCGTAAGAGCATACATAGGCGTAGTTCGGAGGCCGAAAGCTCAGTTGTAACATCGTGTTTTATGCTGTGAAAGAAGTTTGGATGAATTTGTTCGAAAAAACCTATAAACTCTGTCCATTCTTCTTCTTGAGATAAATCGGAATTGATGTCTTTAATAACGGTTTCTAACTTCGATTTTATCATTACCGTATTCCGGTCTTTTAAATGTGTAAGGGTTCGCGATATGTCGGCTATCATTTTGTTTTTATGGGCAAGATGCAAACTGTAATTGGTAAGTGCCGACATTTTAATGTCTACTTCTCTTTTTAAGGCAGCTTCTTCTTGTGTTTTCTTATCGAGATTGGCTTGCAGTAATTGGTGTTTGTAGTCTTTAATTTTAGATTCTTGTTTTTTGCGTTTTTTGAAGTAAACTAACCAACCAACTAAAATGAGTATTAAAAAGATGCAGGATAGTAAAATGATGTTTTGCCTAATTCTATTAACTTCGTTTTGTTTGTTAAGTAGTTTTACTTGGGCATCGCGCTCGGCGACTTCGTAAAGAATTTGTAAGGAGCTAACCAGATCGGCATTTTTTTGTTCAATTTCATCGGCGTTTAGTCGGGCATGGGTTGTCATGTAGTTAAAAGCCGTTTGGTAGTCGCCCATTCCTGCATAAATAAGCGCTAGATCTTTTAGGGCAGATTCTTCTTGATCTATATTATTAGTGGCTTTTGCCATTTGTAGGGCTTGTTGTGTAAACTGTAAGGCATTATTTAATTGCCCCATTTTACGGTACGCGTCGCCTAAATTATTAATGATGTTTATTTTAGTGTCAGACGGACTGTGTTTTGCGTAATCGGTAGCTGTTTTGAAATAGAGGAGAGCATTGTTGTAATCTTCCAGATCTTCGTAAATACTGCCTAAATTTTCGTAAGTATAGGCTAAGCCCGTACTATCTGTAAGCGATTTAAAAATGGCTAAACTTTGCTCTTGGTATTGTAAAGCGAGTTTGTAGTTAGTTTCCTTTTCTGCAACACTTCCTAAAAGTGCATAACTGGTGGCTTTTCCTTTTTCGAAATTAATAAGCTTAGCTGTTTCTAAACTTTCTTTACTGTACTGCGAAGCATTTTTATATTGCTTTAGAGCGAGATGAATAGCGCTAATTTTATTGCCGATGTACACCAAGGTGGTGTCTTTATTCGTGTGCAGATCTAGCGCTTGATGATAATGTTTTATCGCTTCGTCCTGAATGCCCAAATGATTGTAAAAATCGGCCAGACTAATATGCGACTGTACAATGGCCGAGGTGTTATTGTTGGCTTCGGCGTGGTTTAGTTGGTGTTTTAATTGCGTGAATACCGAGTCTATGCTACTGGTAGCTTGGTAACCGTGGTTTTGGGCCTGTGCGACAGTTGTTTGAAAGGCTAGCCAAACCATGCAATACCAGATTTTAATTGATAGCAGGCGCCTAAGCGTTTGTAATTGTGTGAAAGGTTTACATGTAATCATGGCCAAATTTAAAAAAGGCAATGTTATGTAAACATTACCTTTTTTAAACGTGGAATAGTAACCGCCACCCGTAAGGGGTAGGCGTTTGAAAATCTATGATTTAGGATGTGCTAATTTCATTTCTTTTATTAAGCGTTCGGCTCCAGCATATTTATCTATAATAAACAGTACGTAGCGTACATCTACCATAATGTTTCTACAAATATCGGGATCGTAGTTCATATCGCTCATGGTGCCTTCCCATACGCGATCAAAGTTTAATCCTATTAGGTTACCGTGGGCGTCTATAGCAGGGCTACCTGAGTTACCTCCAGTCGTATGGTTAGTCCCTAAAAAGCAAACTGGTAATTTTCCGTTAGCATCGGCATATTTACCATAGTCTTTAGCGGCGTATAAGTCTTGAAGTTTTTGAGGGACATCAAATTCGTAATCGCCAGGCACATATTTTTCCATCACACCATCCAAATAGCTTATAGGTTTGTAATACACGGCGTCTCTAGGTTCGTAGCCGCGTACTTGCCCGTAGGTAACACGTAGTGTGCTGTTGGCGTCTGGGTAATAACGTACGTTAGGTAATACTTCCATTAAGGCTTTCATATAAGCGGTTTCTAAACCATTAATGGTCGTGTTTTGTTTTTGAAATTCAGGTTCTATCGTGTTGTAGAAGTCTTCAATAAAGGGTTTTGCATAAATGTAGGCAGGGTCTGCATTTAATTTTTTAAGGAATTCTGCCGAAGAACTGTTTAAAATATCGTTGGCACTTTCTAGGTTAGTAAAAGCGGTATGCTGATAAATAGTGGCATCTACATGGTCTGTGTACATTGGCATAATGGCTTCAAAAACACCTTGATCTACTTCTGCATTAAAATCTTTTAAAACATTTTTTATTCGATTTTTTGTAGCTTCTCTAGCCATATTGAAGGCATCGTCACCATTTTTTGCTGCATTTTCCATTTGTGATAATCTAAACATCATCCCCATCAATTCGTTGGTTCTTACAAAAATTTCAACAAAATTGCTGCGTTTTACATCTATTGGTCCAAATTCGGCATAGCGTTTTTCGAGTTCAGGTAGCAAATCGCCGTAGCCTGCTTTTAAATGTTTCTTTTTAAGAGCAGCCGTAAATTCGGCTTCCAAAGCTTGTCGTTTAGCAATGGCATTACTTTTTTCGATACCAAGATTTTCGCCTATCCATTTTTTCCAAGCATTGGCAATACGTGCTTGTTTAGAAGCGTATTGAATACGGATTTCGTCGCTGGCTTTCATGTGGGCATCTATCACCTTTAAAGCCGCTTCGCGAATGGCAATGTTGCTCGGGTTAAGCTCTTGGGTAATTTCTTTTATGGCTACAGCCGGAAGGTACTCTTGCGTGGTTCCAGGAAACCCGAAAACCAGCGTAAAATCGCCTTCGCTAATACCGTCTAAAGATACCGGTAAAAAGTGTTTAGGTTTGTAAGGTACATTGTCTTTAGCGTATTCGGCTGGACGATTATTTTTATCGGCATATATTCTAAACATCGAAAAATCGCCTGTATGTCTTGGCCACACCCAGTTGTCTGTGTCCGAACCAAATTTACCAATGCTTGTTGGTGGTGCTCCCACCAAACGGATGTCGGTAAAGCGTTCGGTAACAAATAAAAAGTACTGATTCCCTTTAAAGAAAGCTTTTATTTTAGTGTCTTGCCACGCTTCTTTTTGTGTGGTTTTTTGTATGCTATTGCTGTTGCTATCTGTTTTGGCCTGTTTTTCTTTTTCGGTCATTTCTGGGGTAACGCCGTCCAGAACACGGTCGGTAACATCTTCAATTCTAACAATAAATTCTACGTAAAGGCCTTCGTTTGGTAGTTCGTCGGCTAAGGTTTTAGCCCAAAAGCCATCTTTTAAATAATCGTTTTCTAAAGAGGAATGCGATTGTATTTGTCCGTAACCACAATGGTGATTGGTTAATAATAAACCTTGGTTAGAGATTACTTCGCTAGTACAGCCACCATTAAAATGCCCAATAGCATCTTTTAAACTCGATTGGTTAACATCGTAAATGTCTTTGGCTGTAAGTTTACTACCCAATGCTTGCATGTCGTTCTCGTTCATGCCCTTCAATAAAGAAGGAATCCACATGCCGCCTTGTTGCGCACTAACTTGAATGGTAATGCAAAAGATTAAAAATTTTATCAGTTTCATTTGTCTGTTTTTAAAGTGATGCAAAGATAGAAAAGGCAGGGCGTATTTTAGGTACCCACTGTTTAAAATAGCCGCAGTGCTGTTGCGGTTAATCTGTGAAATTGATTTAGAGGTCTAATAATTAGGTGATTGTGGTCTTTTTTGAATATTTTAGTGTAAAACCTTTAGCTTATGAAACAACAATTACTTTTATTTTTTATACTTTTCTGTACTGTAAGCTTTCATATAAACGCCCAAAGCATCACTTATAAAGGGAAATCTTATCAGGTTAAAGGCGAATCGATTTATATGGGAAGTTACGATGTAACCGAAAGTTTAACCTTAGACGACCAGCGGGAGATTAAAGCGGCCTATGCCGAGCAGGAAGATGCTATACGACAGCACGAAAAGGCCCTAAAGCAAGAAGATAAAGCCGAGCGTAAGCGTAAAAAACAAGAAGCCAAAGCGGCAAAAAAGGCACAACGGGAAGTACAGCCTGAAACCGATAGCAAGGCGTCTAAGAAATTTTTAATTTTTTGATGGTAGAAGATTTAAAAATAGCACTTATCCAAACCGATTTGGTTTGGGAGCAACCCCAAGCCAATATTTCGGCTTTAACCCAACATATTGAAGCAATACGCGAGGCTGTAGACCTTATTGTGTTGCCTGAAATGTTTAGCACTGGTTTTACTATGAATGCCCAAGCCCAAGCCGAAACTATGGATGGGCCTACAGTAACATGGATGCAAAACCAAGCCCTAAGTAAGCAAACCGCCATACTGGGAAGTTTAGTGATTACCGAAAACGAACAGTATTTTAATAGGTTAGTGTTTGTATACCCTAATGGCGAAATAACCACGTACGACAAGCGACATACGTTTACTTTGGCGGGCGAAGACAAGGTGTATACGACAGGTGAAACGCGTGTTATTACATACTATAAAGGCTGGCGTTTGTTTCCTTTAATTTGTTACGATTTGCGCTTTCCTGTTTGGTCGCGTTTTCAAGACGATTACGATGTGTTACTGTATGTTGCCAATTGGCCAAAACCTAGAATTCAGGCTTGGGATACCTTATTACGTGCCCGCGCCATAGAAAATATGAGTTTTAGTATAGGCGTAAATCGTGTGGGTACCGATGCTAAAGGGCATGAGTATGTAGGGCATTCTGCGGTTTATAATCCTCTGGGCGAAGTTATGTCTAGTTTTTTGCCTAAAGAAAACGGAATACGAATTGTAGTATTACACCATAACGAGTTAGTGGCTGTACGCGAACAGTTTAAGTTTTTGGACGATAGGGACGCATTTAATCTACTAATGTAAATTCTTCTACAACATCCCATCCTACACGCACATCTATAGGTTTTGGGTAATAACTGATGCGTTCGGGTTGTTGCTTTTTTAAATAATTTCCTGTATCGTACTTTTTATTGCCGTTGGTATCAAAAATAACACGCAGTAAATATTTGCCATTGCTCAAGTAAGTAAAATCTAATGGCTCGGGTTCTGTGCTGTATTTTTCGGCTTTAACATCTCCTTTTTCGTTAGTTAGTTGTACAATTATGGGGTATTGCGCATTTTTTAAAATAATACGTGCGTTGCCGTAATCGTCAAACGCTTTGGTTTGTAGGCGCATTTGTAGCGTATCGTTGGTATCTCCAAAAAAGTCGGTTATAGCTTCTGGTAGTAAATCTATAAAATACTTGTTGCTTTCGGTTTTTTCAAATTCAAAACGCAACGTGTTATTCAGTGTGTCTAATGCGGTATTAAAAGCAACGGCAAGCGTGTCTTTATCTGTAATAGAAATCAGGTCTTTGTTAATTAAGCTAAACGGTGTAGTTGCCGTTAAATAGAAGGTTTCATTAAAGTTTATTTGACCGCTAGGCACGCCTTTAAGCACTAAAGTATCTTGATTTTTTTCGGTTATTTTAAGGTCGAAGGTGTCGCGTACCTGCTGTTTGTAGCTCACGCGAAATTGTAGAGAGTCGCTTTCTAATTTAGGTTTGTACCAATACATTAGCGAATCTGTTTTTTCGTCTTTTGTAATGGTGTACGCGTAATCGTCTGGGGTTTCGGTAAGTAGGTCTATACTCATGTTTTTATAATCACCTTCGTAACCAAAAGCAATTTTACCTTCCGATATTAATCGCGGTTTAAAGGCTTTAAAATCTAAATCTTCCTGAAAGAGTTTCAGTACGTAACTGGTATCTGTAGGCACTTCTATTAAAGTGTCGTAAAAGCCAATTTTATCTGTTTTTTGCTGAAATTTAAAATCCTGATTATTGTCCTTCATGGCCACTAATAAATACTTACCTGCCTTAAGGTTTTCAATAGAAAAGGTGGTTAAACTGTCTAGCGTATTGGTAACGTACTTTGGTTTTTGTTTGTAAATGATGGAATCTGTAAATGTAGAATCGACTTCGTACAGTGCTACCGAAACAAAGTTTTCTGGTGTTTTCTTTTCGGCGTCTAAAATGGTTCCGGTTACTTTTAACGAGTCGATGTAAGTACCTGTAGACATTACATATTTAAAGTACGGAAACGGATTTCCTTCATTATTATCTACAATACTATTGCCAAAATTAAATGCGTACGTGGTGTTAGGGGCAAGGGTATCGTATATTTTAATGGTAATGTATTTACTGGCGGTGCCCAAAGGGGTGATTTCGGGCGGCGTATTCATAGGTGGCGAAATAATAAGCTGTTTACTTAAATCTTTAATTTTAATATACTCGTTAAAGTATATTTTTATTTCTGTACTATTAAAGTTAGTGCTGAAGTTTTTGGGTTCTGAACGTATAATTTCGGGCGGTAACATATCTTTCTCGCCACCCGACGGCGTACCACGATTGGCGCAGTTTACAATTAACAGGGCAATGGCCAAAACCAGAAGACTATTAGACAGTACTTTATTCATTATTCGCATTAAGAATTTGCACAAAGAAACAACATATTTGCCATTCGTTAAAACGCTTTATGCAATTGCCATGGCCGCGAGGCTTAATTTAGAAGGCTTGCAGGGCAGTAATAAGTTAGCACAAGCTTCCATGGTAGCACCTGTGGTAATTATATCGTCTACCAACAAAATATGTTTTCCGTGTATTTTACTATTGTTTTGTATGCTAAATACGCTGTCTTTGGCGGTCCAGCGTGCTAAACGGTTTTTGGTAACCTGCGAGTTGGTATGCGACACTTTAATAAGCACATCGTCTGTATATTTAGCGTTTAAAGCTTCGGCCAACTGCTTTGCAAAGGCTGTTACTTGGTTGTAGCCCCGTTGTTTTAGTTTGGTTTTGTGTAATGGCACTGGTAAAACCAAATCGATATTTTGGTAGTTAGGCAACTGTTTAAGTTCTCCACCCAGCCAATCGCCTAAAAATACACCTATACCTTCTTGGTTTTTGTATTTTAATTGATGTATAAGTTTTTGGGTAATGCCTTTTTTTTCGAAACGCAATAACGCGGTAGCCTGTGCTATTGGC
Source organism: Formosa sp. A9 (assembly GCF_051200825.1). Classification (GTDB taxonomy): domain Bacteria; phylum Bacteroidota; class Bacteroidia; order Flavobacteriales; family Flavobacteriaceae; genus Formosa. The sequence continues at coordinate 384,085 of NZ_CP195158.1, forward strand.
ACGCGGCCATAAAATATTTTTTCTACTTGTGGACTGTTGTTAAGGTGATATTGGGTAAGTGGTAACGCATGCCTGCATGGCGTGCAAATATAAGCTTCGCCGTCGCGCAAAGCAGTATCGCAACCAGCACAGAGTTCTGGAAAAAACAAATCGAGTAATACCTTAAACATCTTTTTGCAAAAGCTTCAAATTACAAAATTTTATCAATATGTGTTGTGTGTTGTATGGAGGCTTGTTTCATTGGTCTCAGCCGTTAGTTGAAACTATGCACTTTTAATGCAAGATTTTCAGCTTCTATAAATATTTTCCGCCACGAATGCACGAATATTTGACATAGTTTTGATAAAGAATATTCGTGTATTTGTGGCTAAAATAAATACAAATAATCGGACTTTCAGTCTGTTTTCAAACCTATAAACTGGAAGTCTATAGTGGTTTAGTTAATGTTTTTAGCGCCATTGTTGTTTCCTGTTTAAAGTTATATTGAGCAAATCTGCTTTGTAAAAATGAGTAACACGAGATTTCGAATCAACTGCCGCATAACAGCATCTCGATATTATGAATAAAAAGTGATAATCGATAAATTTTAAAATACTTTAAATAAAAGATATGTGTAGTTTTCTGGCGTTTTATATTTTTGCATTATGGCAAATCAAGACGATCAATTTAAGAAGGTAATTTCGCATGCTAAAGAGTACGGATATGTGTTCCAGAGTAGCGAAATATACGACGGTTTAAGCGCCGTTTACGACTATGCACAAAATGGTGCAGAACTAAAGAAAAACATTCGCGACTACTGGTGGAAAGCCATGGTGCAAATGCATGAAAATATTGTAGGTATAGATGCAGCAATTTTTATGCACCCCACCACTTGGAAGGCTTCTGGCCATGTTGATGCATTTAACGACCCGTTAATAGATAATAAAGACTCTAAAAAGCGTTACCGTGCCGATGTATTGGTAGAAGATTATTGCGCAAAAATAGAGGCTAAAATAGATAAAGAAGTGGCTAAGGCCGCCAAGCGTTTTGGCGATACTTTTAATAAGGCCGAATTTGTGTCGACCAACCCTCGTGTGTTAGGATATCAAGAAAAAATAGATACTATATTATCGCGTTTAGGGAAGTCTTTGGAAGCCGAAGATTTAGCCGATGTAAAAGCGTTAATAGAGGAATTGGAAATTGCCGATCCGCTTACGGGCTCAAAAAACTGGACAGATGTTAAGCAATTTAACTTGATGTTTGGTACCAAATTAGGTGCCTCGGCCGACAGTGCGATGGATTTATATTTGCGCCCAGAAACGGCACAGGGTATTTTTGTAAACTTTTTAAATGTGCAAAAAACAGGCCGCATGAAAATTCCGTTTGGTATAGCACAAACCGGGAAAGCGTTCCGTAACGAAATTGTGGCGCGTCAGTTTATATTCCGTCAGCGTGAGTTCGAGCAAATGGAAATGCAGTTTTTTGTAAAACCGGGCACACAAAAAGAGTGGTACGAAACCTGGAAAGCAACCCGACTTAAATGGCATTTGTCTTTAGGTATGGGCGAAGACAATTACCGTTTTCACGATCATGAGAAATTGGCACATTATGCCGATGCTGCTGCCGATATAGAATTTAAATTCCCATTCGGGTTTAAAGAATTAGAAGGCATACACTCGCGTACCGATTTCGACTTAAGTCAGCACGAAAAGCACTCAGGAAAAAAATTACAGTATTTCGATCCTGAAGAAAACAAAAGCTACGTGCCTTACGTGGTAGAAACCTCTATAGGTTTAGATCGTATGTTTTTAGCCGTATTCTCTCATGCGTTGGTAGAAGAAGAACTAGAAAACAATTCCACCAGAACCGTATTAAAGTTGCCAGCCGTATTGGCTCCTGTAAAAGCTGCGGTGCTGCCATTGGTTAAAAAAGATGGCTTGCCAGATATCGCTAAACAAATTGTAGACGATTTAAAATGGGACTTTAACGTAGACTACGACGAGAAAGATGCCGTTGGCCGTCGTTACCGTCGCCAAGATGCCGTAGGGACACCTTTTTGTATTACTGTAGACCACGATACTTTAGAAGACCAAACGGTAACCATACGCCACCGCGATACCATGGAGCAAAAGCGTGTAAAAATTACTGAACTCCGCGATATTATTAAAGCTGAGGTAGACATGCGCTCTTGGTTAATGAAAATGTAAGTTTTGAAACTCTTGCTTAATTTTAAATTGAGCAAGAGTTTTTAATATATAACGAATAAAAAAGAGGCTGTTTAAAAAGTTGATTTTTCGTCAATCTGAATTTATTTAACCTCGTTGAATCTTCGATTTCAGATTCTCATAATTATTGATTTGCAATAGAATGAGATTCTGTGTCAAGCACAGAATGACGCATTGTTAAATTTTTTAAACAGCCTCTTTTTAGTTATTTAAATAGTATTAAAATTTATAACCAACTCCTGCAAAAAGGGTGTTGTATTTTCCCGAAACATCATAATCTGCGCCATCCTCAAATCTATTGGTAAGCTCAAAACTATATCTTGCATCAATAAAAAAGTGTTCGTTAATATCGTAAGCAGCACCAAAAGTAAGGTCTAGACCTACATTATTTAAACCATCAATTAGCTCGTCTAAAACAATATTTACCTGAGGGCCAGCTAATAGTTGAAAACCTGAATTCGAAATGTAATATTTGGCCAGAACGGGGATATACAGAAAATTCATTTCTTCTGCATTTGCATAAATTACCTCTGGTTGAATATGAAAATTTTCATTTAGACCAAAATCAACTAAAGCACCTACATGAAACCCAGAGATAGATTCTGAATACGATTGGCCTTCATAAGAAGTTTTGGCCTTTATATTGGTATACCCTGCGGTAATTCCAAATGTTGTGTTTTGAGCATTCATACTCATTAAACCAGCCACAGTAAATGCGGCAAAAAATAATAGTTTTTTCAAAATTGTTAATTTATTTAATTAGTGCGGCGAATATAATAAATTCCGCTACATTACAATGCAGTATTGATGTCGACACTAAGGCGCAAAATGCCCATGAAAATTGAAGAGTGTTGTTATGTTGTTGAGGCTAAATCAGATATGAGTTATTGGCTTATTAAAATGTAAACCAAAGTTATAATGTTAATTACTTTCGTTCGAATAAAGGTCTGTAATATTTGTACTATTGTTTGAAATAATAACTAATGCAACCTTATTTAAGTTGTTTTTACTTGAGGAATTTTTTTGTAGTAAAAACGCCTTTGTTTAAAGTTGAAGCTGCACTTGATATACATTAATACTATAATAGTAAATTAACAAAAAGTGCGTGATACTTTTGTTATGCTTTTATATTATGGTCTTGCAAAACTTGAATCATTTCTAAATTAAATTTAGCCCCATTTAAAAGCTCGACTAGTGCTGTTATGTGTTTTTTTTCTACCTTAAAAACAATCTCGGCATGCTTGGTTTTGCTTTTTAAAATTTTAATGGTCGAGGACTGTCCGCATGTTTTACAGTTGCAATTCACCTTAAAGGATTTAAGCGCTCTATGTAGGGCTTTAAATTCAGTTTTTGTTAAAATTACAGCAATGTCTGTTAGCTGAAGTTGTATTTGTTGTATTTTATGCTCAGAATTATACGTGTCGTCATCATTTTTAATTATAAAAACACTACCAATAGTATTCCAATAAATTTTTTCTAAACGGTGCATTTTAATTTTTTTCAAATATAATTTATTATTTTTATTTAGAACGAATAAAAATAATAAGTATTTTTAATGGTCAAGAAAATATAAATGAATAAAATAATGGACAAAATAGGTGTTTTTTACGGCTCAGATTCAGGAGTAACAGATGACATAACGCGAGATTTAGTTACTTTTTGGAAGGCCGACAACTTGGAAGTAATGGAAATAGGAAAAGCTTCGGTAGAAGATCTACAACAATACGAAGTGTTGTTTTTAGGACTCTCTACCTGGTACGATGGCGATTTGCAGAGCGATTGGGAAGATTTTTTTGATACGTTTAAAACGATAGATTTTACCAATAAAATTGTTGCTATTTATGGTTTGGGCGATCAAATAGGATATGCCGAATATTTTGTAGATGGTATTGGCATACTCGCTAAAGTAGTTTTGGAAAATGGCGGAAAGCTTGTTGGTTATTGGCCAACAGAAGGGTATTCGCACACCGACTCTGTAGCGCTTGTTGATGGTAGCGAAGACTTGTTTTATGGTTTAGCGCTCGATCATGATAACGAGTCGCAATTAAGCGATGAGCGTTTAAAAACATGGCTTTCTCAAATTCAACAAGAAATTCAGGCACTTTTACCAGTATCTCAATACAGTTGCTAAAGTTCTGGTAACTGAATTTTAAAGGCACACTTAACGTCTGCTGTAAGACTTTGCGAAATACTCGTTTATACTGCAATTTATATACAGGAAGGGTAAGTGTTAAAAATTATAACCAGACGGCAAGTGGCTCAGCTGGTGCAAACTTCCATTTTGGTTTTTTATGTTTGAATGCATCGTGAAAGTTTACAAGTACAGAAGTACTAATGGGGATTGAAAATTAAAAAGCTTAAAAAGTACAATATTTTTTTAATATGCACAATAGCCGTTTTTTGCAGAACATCCTGTTGTTTTTGTAAATAAGGTCGATTTTTTGCCGAAAAATGGCCTAAAATAAGCCGTAATTTGGTAGGGGTTTTGTTCGAGTCTTGTTCGAGAATCGTTCGTCCCTTGTTCGGAAGTGTTTTTTTAAAGTAAATCGTTGTCCGAAGAAAACCAAAACGACACCCGAATAAAATTCAACAAAAATGAAGAAAAAGGTATTATTTGTAAGTAAATTCTTTAATTTTAGTTTTGAAAGTGTATATTTAAAAGAAGTGTAAAATATTACATCTTGTACCAAATTCATAACCATTCAGTTAAAAAAAATAGAGGTCTTTAGGTATAAAACAAGATGTTAAAAAAAGGCGCATTTCGTCGAAAAATATAAAAAGTACGGTTTTCCCGTAATTCGAAGCCGTAAATAAACAGTAAAGTTGTACATAATCAGTCTAGGTAATTAAGATAAAATTATGTTATGGTTGTTACACAATTTTTCAAGTCTACTAAACAGTTGAGCCTAAATATTTTAATATTTGGGCTCTTTCTTTTTGTACTAAAACCTACAAGGTTTTAAATACAGCAATCAAACAAATCATTGTTAAAAATAAGCCTTTAGCTGTACATTACCAGTGTGTATGGTGTTGCTGGTTTCGGTTTTTCGGCCAAAATAGCTGAGGTTTAAATCTAAAAACTTAGTTATTTTTTTCTGTGCCAAAACATGCCAAGTGTAGTTGGTGCCTGGTTGTAAACCTTCTAGCATTTGGTAGGCTACTGGGGTGTTGGCATTGCCATTAAAATGGTTAGAAAATATATTGAACTCGCCACTTACTGCCGATTTCTGCATATTAGCCATAGTAAACGACGCGCCGTATTTTTGTTGTTCTAAAGTCTCGAAATTGCCTATGGTATTGCTTTTGTTGGTGTATTGGTAAAACACATCGAACCGCATGTTGTCGTTAAGAATGTATGTAAGCTTGGGGTTGAATTGATTTTGGTCTAAATTATAATTCTTACTTATATAATTCTCGCTAAGGCTTTCGGTAGTGCTTATACTTCCTAAAAGGGTAATTAGCCAGCTGGTGGCAAACTTATGGTTGAAGTTAATTTGATGGCTTTGTAAATGGTTTTCTATAAACCCGATGCTGAGTATATTTCGGGTTTTGTTGTTTAAGTACGTGTACGACGTGGTGTAACGCTGTTTGCCGCGGTTGTAAAACAATACATTTCTAAAGTTTAATTGAAGCCCTAAGACATCATCCGAATCGGTTTTAAACGGATTGATATCGAAATTACTGCCTGCTCTTCGTGTTTTGCGGTCTATTAAATATGCCGTCTGATTGTAAAAATGCGATAAAATGGTTTTGAATCTGGGGCTTGCTGTAGTCCATTGCTGCGGATTTAAGGTTAGGGTTTGGCTAAAACGGTTTTGGTGTGTTTTAATGTATACCTGGTTAGGAAGCAATACCCTAATGTAGGTGCCTTCGTCCTGAAATTGGGCCAATTCAAATTCTTCTAATTCTTGAATGCCGTTGTTGTTATAATCTATCCAAGTGTAAGCGCCCTGGCCGGGTTCTACTTCTACATAAGTAAAATTCTGTTGCGGTAAGGTGCCGGAATTGGTTTCGTAAATGGTGTTCCAGAGTACGATGTTTTTAAACAGATTTTGGTTGTAAATGAGTCGGGAGTTTAAAGAGTTTTCGGTATCGGCATCAACAAATTTTAAACTGCGATAATTAACGTAAAGCGATAGGTTGGTTTGTGTGTTTTGTATTAATCTAGAATCTAGATAATAGGTTTTAGAGGTGTTTACTTGCTGTAATTGTCCGTTTTTAATACTGTCGTTAACCCGGTGTATGTAACCTAGTTTTGCAAATACCTTGGTGCTGTCGCCTATACCTGTAAATACTTCGTAAGCTGTAAAACGTTGGCTTTCGGGTAATAACGAATCGGTAATTTTTTGTTGTGATTTATTGTTTTCTAGGTTTAATTTTGCACCCACCCACGGAGTGCCAAAGCTGTAGGTAAATCGGTTGTAAGACCGTATAAACTTGGTGATGCTTGTGTTGGATGTGGCGTTTAAAATGCTAGATTGGCTATATACATTAAAGTTTTTTAATTGAAGAAATCCGTTTGCCACATGGCGATTCCCGTTAAAAGTATCGCGGTAGTTTAAATGCTCGAACTGGTAGTTAAAGAACAGGGTATTGCTGTGTTTTAGTTGTAAGCCACTACGCGCCAAAGTTTGGTCGCCTGTGGTGTTTTCTAAATTCCAGTCTCGGTTAAATTCGGCATTATACAAGCGCTCTATAGTTTTAAAATTCTGCTGAATGTAATCTACATCAGCAAAAGCATCTAAATGCCATAAGCTGTCTTGTTTTATAAGGTTTTGTTTTAGGTTCAGGCTTCCGGCAAAGCCGTCGTTATTGCCATCATCGATATCCGAAAACAAGTTTAAATCGTTTTTACTGCCAGCACCTTCAAAATAAATACTGGTACTTTTGGTGGGGTTATATGTACCGTTTATAACAGCTATTTGTAGTTTGGTTGGTGCTACCAATTGTGTAATTGGAGCATAATTACCTTGCGGCACGCCATTAATTGGTGTAACATATTCGTAAATATTAGTTATGGCCGATGAATTGGCAAGTATATAATCGCCGTTATTTTCGCCAACATTGGTAAAAGTTACGCTGTAAAGGTCGTCGTCTGGATTGTTCGAAAACACAAATACCTCCTGATTGTTAAAGGTATCTTTCTTGTATAAAATTCTGTTTTCATTATAGGATTCTGGGGTTGCCGAAGGACTTGTCATTTTCGAGCTATCGTCTCCCGCTTGTGCTAATATGTCTACCTGTTCGGACGATAAATTTTGCTGTATGGGATTGTTTTTAGAATCGCTTTCGGAATACACAGTGGCGCCTAAAGTAAGAGTGTTGCTTTGGTAATGCCCACCACCATAACCTATAAGACGGGAATAATTGCGCTCGCTATATTGAAAATCGACAGTAATACGCATTTCCGAAGTTATAGGGAAAGTACTGTTAAAAATAAGCTCGCCGGCATTGTAATCTATAATATAATCGTTGTTTTCGCCGCGTTCTAACGCTACCCCGTTAACGTACACGGTTTCGCTACCCGAAACAATAAGTACATACAATTCGTTATTGGGGCCTCTAAGTTTATATGGCCCTTGGTTGCCTTCTTGTGCAGTAAACTGAGTTCGTGTAAATTGCCCGCGTACCAGAGCACCAGCGGCAAAAAGATTGGTTTTGTGGGAGTCGTCTCCTAAAGTGGTGTTTACAAGTAGACCTTGTACACGTTTGCTAAAATTGGCAAAACGGGTGTTGGTATTTTGCAGGTCTATATCGCCGGCTCTAATATTCCAACGGTCGCTAAACAATTCTATAAATACCTGGTCGAACTCGTCTAAACGTTGCGAATAACCACTTTCTTGTAGTGGTATATTGGCATCTTGTATAGAAGCGCGAAGCGACACTTTATCGTTTAGCTTGCCTGTAATTTGTAAGTCGAGTTCGCTGTTTAATACCGAACTTTGGTTATTACCTACGGTAACGCCTCTGGAAATACTACCCGAAGTTGATAGGCCATCAAAAGGAATAAAACTAGAGGTCGCTGTGGGTTGCGACAGTTTATATAATTTTTGCTGATTGCTGATATCCGATAGGATGATGTTTTCGTCTAACTGTTTATAGGTTTTTGTTAAAAAATCAGGGAATTTTAAATACGATATTTGTATAGAATCTTCGCTGATGGGTTGTTTAAGGTACAGCATGGCATTCGGAAAATCTACATGGTAAAAACTGCTGTCTATTGTTTGGTTTTGAAGCGTTTTAAGATGAAACCAATGCGGATTGATACTCACACTATCTATAACTATTGTGTCTGTAACGGCCATTGTTTTTGTTTTGTAATTAGAGTTGGTTTCTTGCGCTAAGGCAAAAAAACTCATACAAAAGCATATTACGGTGGCTATTAATTTCATGTGGTATTTAAACTGCTAAACGCTTAAAATATTTTATGGGATCATCGAGATTTAAATATGCTTAAGCTAGTCTTGAGTTTGCCTGTAAGGATAATATTGTTGTTCAGTTTATAATTTTGGTTTAAATCTATTATTTTTTTTCAATAGCTACCTAAACGTTTTAAAGAATATGTGGTTTAGTAGTGTGGCTATGGGTATTGGATTTTAGGATAGTTTAGAGGGGATTTTGGCCTATTTATAAAGATATTGAAAATCAAGGAAGCAGTAAGGGTGAATGATAAAAATTTGTTTGAGGCCGACGGAAGGGAGGTTGAGTTATTTTTATCTGTGGCTGAGGGTTCCGTAGTATTTTCTTATATTTTTATAATACGCCTAGATTTTTTTGCTTCGTTTTTTCATCGATGGAAAAAATGAAAAATTATATGTATTATTGAATTGATTTTTCTGTTAAAAGGCCTTTAAATAATGGTGTAAAAGTAACGCATTATTTATTTTAGCTGAAATTCTTAAATAATTAAACAGTGCTTAAACTATAAAATGCAAGTTTAGGCATACTGTCTTGTAATATAGCAGCATGAAAATAGTTTCTTATAACGTAAATGGTATTAGAGCCGCCATAAAAAAAGGCTTTATCGAGTGGTTACAAAGTGCAAATCCAGATGTTATTTGTTTGCAGGAAACCAAAGCCCAAAAAGAACAATTAGATTTAGAGGTATTCGTGGCCGCTGGGTATATTTATAATTACTGGTTTAGCGCCCAAAAAAAAGGATATAGTGGTGTGGCCATTTTAAGTAAAATAAAACCCGAGCATGTCGAGTACGGTACCGGTATAGAGTCTATGGATTACGAAGGTAGAAATATTCGAGCCGATTTTGATGGTGTTTCGGTAATGAGCATGTATTTACCTTCGGGAACGAACGACGATAGATTGGCGCATAAGTTCGAATACATGAATATGATCCATGAGTATTTAAACGAATTACGCGAATCGCACCCAAACCTTATCGTTTGTGGCGATTACAATATTTGTCATGAAGAAATCGATATCCACAACCCGAAAATGAAAGGCGTTTCCGGATTCTTACCCGAAGAACGCGAATGGCTGGGGCAGTTTATAGATAGTGGTTTTATAGATTCTTTTAGATATTTACATCCCGAAAAACAAGAATATTCGTGGTGGAGCTACCGTGCTAATGCCAGAGCCAATAATAAGGGGTGGCGTATAGATTACTGCATGGCTACTAGCCCCTTGCAAGACCGTTTAAAACGTGCGGTTATTTTGCCAGAAGCCAAGCACAGCGACCATTGTCCTATTTTAGTTGAAATAGAATAATTAAAATCTAATCCTCTGTTTTTTATGAAACGAATAGCCGTAGCAACCGTAATACTAACCAGTATATTCACTTCTTGTGTGTCGCCTAAAATTTACAAAGATTTAGAAGCTAGACACAACGATTTAAAAGAATTAAACAAATCGCTATCTGCCGAGAACGAAACTTTATTGGCCGATAACAATCAATTAAAAACCGATTTAGAAAAACTGCAAGAGCAATACAATAAAGCCGTTCAAGAACGCGACGAGCTTCAAAATACGTATAATGCGCTAAAGGCCAATCACGATGCGTTAAAGGAATCGTATAATGCTTTAGAGAAAAACAGTTCCGAAGCTATTGCTAAAAATGTTCAGCAGAACCGCGAATTATTGGCGCAGCTAGAAGCCAAAGAGCAGGCTTTAGCAGCAGAAAGCTCGCGTTTAGAACAGCTAAAAAACGAACTGGAATCGCGATCGCAGCGTGTTGCCGAATTAGAACGTGTTATCGCGCAAAAAGATGCCGCCATGCATGCTTTAAAAAATGCCATTTCGAATGCCTTAACCGATTTTGAAGGTAAAGGTTTAACGGTCGAAGAACGTAATGGAAAGGTGTATATTTCTATGGAAAATAAATTGCTGTTTAGCTCCGGAAGTTGGTCGGTAGGCGTAGATGGAAGGCGTGCTGTAGAGCGTTTAGGAAATGTTTTGGCCGACAACCCAGAAATCGCGGTGTTAATAGAAGGGCATACGGACGATGTGCCGTATAAAGGTAGCGGGCAACTGTCGGGCAATTGGGATTTATCTACAAAACGCGCCACGGCAATAGTTAGTATTTTAAGAGAGAATGCTAATATTCATCCAGAAAATTTAACAGCTGCTGGGCGTGGTGAGTTTGCACCAATAGCATCGAACGAAACACCCGAAGGTCGTGCTAAAAACCGAAGAATAGAAGTCATTTTAACTCCGAAATTAGATGAAATTACCAAGTTGTTAAACGAGATGTAAATTCTATACCTACAAATAGCTTAGTACACATGCTAAATATCTTTTGGTTTGAGATTCAAATTACAAGATATTTAGCATGTGTTTTTTTAGTCAACTAAAAATAAATTTTAACTTAGAGGCAAAGTATCCAACATTACAATAGTTTATATGAGAATTTATTTATGGATGATCTGTTTGGTTGTGCTTAGCAGTTGTAATTCCAAGCCCAAACAATCAGATTATGTTGCTGCTAGCGACATTACCTTACAACATGAAGACGGTTATGTTGGAGATTCGCAATGTATGGCTTGCCATAAAGGTGTTTACGATACTTGGAAAGGGTCCGACCACGATTTGGCAATGCAAGTAGCCAACGAACAAACGGTTTTAGGAGACTTTAATAATGTTGAAACGACTATAGATGGCGTAAGTTATACTTTTAAGAAGGAAGGCGAGGCTTTTAAAGTTTATATAAAAGAGATAGACGGAAGCGAAAAAGAGTATACCATTAATTATACTTTTGGAGTAAGCCCTTTACAACAGTATTTAATTGATTTTGATAATGGCCGAAAACAAGTGTTGCGTGTAACTTGGGATGACGTTAAAAAACGATGGTATCATCAATATCCTGGCGATGAATTAGATCCTCACGATTGGTTGCATTGGACAGAAAGTGCGCAGAACTGGAATACCATGTGTGCCGAATGTCATTCCACTAATTTAAAAAAGAATTACGATGTAGAAGCCGATGCTTTCAATACTACGTATTCGGTAATTAATGTAAGTTGCGAGAGCTGCCACGGTCCAGCCGAGCGACATGTGTATTGGGCACAGCATATTCAAGATAGCACACACGTGGCAAACACGTATATCATTCCAGGAAAAGGTCAGTTTAGCCAAATGAATATGTGCGCACCTTGTCATTCAAGACGTACTAAATTAACTCAAAACTTGGTGCCAGGTAAACATTTCGAAGACCAGTATATGCTTCAGGATATCTCGGATGATTTTTATCATAAAGATGGACAAATAGATGAAGAAGATTATGTGTACGGATCGTTTTTACAAAGTAAAATGTATCACGAAGGGGTAACCTGTACCGATTGTCACGACCCGCATTCATTACAATTAAAAGCGCAAGACAATACCTTGTGTTTGCAATGCCATGCGCCAACGTATAATACTGTAGAGCATCATTACCACACGCCTGGCACCGAGGGTTCGCAGTGCATTAATTGCCACATGACAGGTACACATTATATGGGGAACGATTTTAGACGCGACCATAGTTTTAGAGTGCCTAGACCAGACCAAAGTGTTGCTTATGGCACACCAAATGCATGTACGGGATGTCATGACGATAAAACCGACACTTGGGCAGCCAATCAGGTTGTGTCTTGGTATGGCCCGGTTAGAGCCGACCATTTTTCTGATGATTTACTGTTAACTTATAAAAATAATCCAACAGTGCACGATTTGTCTAAGGTAAATCAGTTTGTCAATAATTTAAACTATCCAGCCATTGCTAGAGCAACAGGAATAGATAATATGAATGTTGCTACAGCAGAACAGGTTGAGGCTGTCTTAAAAAGTCTAACCGATCCGTCTCCATTGGTACGTTATCATGCGCTTCAGAAATTTAGAACTATGAATCCGCAAGACCGTATGTCTGTAGCTTCAGAACATTTAAAAGATACCACAAAACTGGTACGTATTGGCGCTATGCAGTTGTTGGCGGGAATAGAAGTAGAGGCGTTAAATGCTATAAATCAATCTACTTTAAATACAGGCCGTCAGGAACTGGAAACCATGTTATTTACCAACGCCGATTTTTCTAACGGAAGAATGCAACTTGGTGATTATTTCCTTCAAAATAACGATTACGATAACGCCATTAAGCACTATAACATTACCCTTAAAAAAGATAGTTTATTATTGCCAGTATACTCAAACTTAGCCACAACGTATAGTCTTAAAGGTGAAAGCGAAAAAGCGTTACAAGTGTTAAATATTTGGTTGAAAAAAGAACCGAAATCGGGAAGAGCGTATTACTTGAGAGCCTTGTTGCATTTTGAAATGAAACAAAATGAAGCGGCAGTATCCGACCTGAAAATGGCAATTAAGTTAAATCCGCAAGATACGCGTGCTATGTACAATTTGGCGACATATTACTATCAAAATCAGCAATGGAAAGCTGCAGAAGAAACGATTAATGCTGCGATACAGCTAATTCCAGATAGTCCCGATTATAAATACTTGTTGGCGTTGATTTATCAAAATCAAGGGAAAATAGAGCAAAGTGCAAGAATTATGCAGGCATTACAAGCACAACGAACAAATACTTAACATCAAAAAAAAAGAGAGATTATGAAATATACGACCTTACCACATACCGATATTAAAGTAAGTAAATTGTGTTTAGGAACCATGACTTGGGGCAATCAAAACACAAAGGAGGAAGGTTTCGAGCAAATGGATTATGCTGTAGAACAAGGTATTAATTTTTTTGATACTGCCGAATTATATCCCGTGCCAGCCGAGCAGAAAACCTATGCTGAAACCGAGCGTATTATAGGAAATTGGTTTAAAGCAACGGGCAAACGTAAAGATATTGTTTTGGCTTCAAAAATAGCAGGTCCAGGCGATTATACAGCACACATACGTACAAAACCATTTCAAGAAGGCATTGCCGAAGCGATAGATAACAGTTTAAAACGCTTACAAACCGATTATATAGATTTATATCAATTGCATTGGCCAGAACGCCAAACGAATACGTTTGGTATTCGCGATTATAAACACAACGATGCCGATGCTTGGAAAGATAATTTTAACGAAGTCTTGCATGCTTTAGAACTTGCTATGAAGGCTGGTAAAATCAGGCATATAGGTTTGTCTAATGAAAAAGCATGGGGAACTATGCGGTATTTAGAAGAAGCCAAAATGCATAACAAACCACGCATGATTACCATTCAAAATGCGTATTCGCTGTTAAATAGAACATTCGAGAGCGATTTGGCAGAGATTGCTATACGAGAAGATATTGGTTTGTTGGCGTATTCGCCAATGGCTTTTGGAGTATTGTCTGGTAAGTATGTAGAGGGCACTGCTGCAGCCGATAGCCGATTAAAGTTATTTCCAAGATTTGCAAGATACAGTAGTGTAAACTGTACTAAGGCAACTACGCAATATTTAAAAGTAGCTCAGGATCATGGTGTGAGTTTGGCGCAAATGGCATTGGCCTTTGTAACCGCCCAACCGTTTCTTACCAGTAATATTATAGGAGCAACAAAATTAGAGCAGTTAAAAGAAAATATTAATAGTATTCATTTAGAATTGACTGATGCTATGTTGGATGATATACAAAAGGTACATGCAGAGATTCCTAATCCTGCCACTTAAAAATAGAGCAAAAAAAAGCCTTACTTTAAACAAGTAAGGCTTTTTTATTAGTTGATTTGATTACCATCTTTATCAAAAAAGTGATATTCTAAATATGTGTAAGCATCTCTAGGTTGAATTTTAACCCATTTTTTGTGTTCAACAAACCATTTTGAACGTATTGATGGAAAGCCTTTTGTTAAGAAGGCCGCTATAAAGGGGTGTGTGTTTAAAACCACCTTTTTATAGTCTTTGTTAAATAGTTGTTCAAGCTCTTGCGTTATTTTTTGTACCAAAACAATTGGTGCTTCAACTTCTTCGCCTTGATTGCCGTTAGGGTTTTCCTCGCGGGTTTTAATATTCATTTCTTGGCGTACACGCTGTCTTGTAATTTGTATCAATCCAAATTTACTTGGAGGTAATATTTTGTGTTTAGCTCTGTCGTCCTTCATTTCTTCACGAAGGAAATTGTAGAGTTTTTTTCTGTTTTCGGCATTAGTCATGTCTATAAAATCGACAACTATAATACCGCCCATATCGCGCAAACGCAGTTGTCTGGCTATTTCTTGGGCTGCTATCATGTTAACTTCTAATGCAGTGTCCTCTTGAGAGTTGGCTTTATTAGAGCGGTTACCGCTATTAACGTCTATAACATGCAGGGCTTCGGTGTGTTCTACTACCAGATAGGCGCCCTTTGCCATAGAGACGGTTTTGCCAAAAGAGGTTTTAATTTGTCTTTCCACTCCAAATTTTTCGAAAATAGGAACGTTAGACTGATACAATTTAACTATTGATTCTTTGTGGGGTGCAATAAGTTGCACATAATCTTTAATTTGAAGATAAAGTTCTTCGTCATCTACTTGAATTCCGGTAAAAGAGTCGTTAAAAATATCTCGTAAAATAGACGAGGCTTTATTTAATTCTCCTAATACTTTACTAGGTAGATGTGCTTTGTTTAGTTTCTTGCACATTGCTGTCCAACGACTTAACAAATTTTGTAAGTCTTTATCTAATTCGGCAACTTTTTTGCCTTCTGCTACGGTACGTACAATAATACCAAAACCTGGTGGTGTAATACTTTTTACCAAGCGCTTTAGTCGGTCTTTTTCTTCTTTATCTTCTATTTTTTGGGAGATAGAAATACGGTCGGAAAACGGAACCAGAACAATATATCTGCCGGCAATAGATAGCTCTGAGCTTATTCTTGGGCCTTTGGTAGATATAGGTTCTTTTACAATTTGTACCAGTAAAGATTGATTGGATTTTAGCACATCTACTATGCTGCCATCCTTGTCAATTTCTTTTTCGAATGGGAAATTCTTTAAAGAGAAATCGTTTAGTTTACCTGTGCTTACACGTTTTGTGAATTTTAAAAGGGAAGGAAGTTTAGGACCTAAATCGTGATAGTGCAAAAAAGCATCTTTATCGTAACCAACATTAACAAATGCGGCGTTTAACCCCGGAACAGCTTTTCGTATTTTAGCGATAAACACGTCGCCAACCGAAAAGTTGTTACCTCCTTCATCTTTATGTAATTCAATAAGTTTTCCATCTTTTAATAAGGCAAAATCAACATGTTTCGGACTAGATCTAATGATCAATTCTTTATCCATTGCGTTAATTTTTATCCATACATTTTAGTTAAAAAGTTTCAAGTTCGGGTTTGTAGTCCTAGGTTTCATGTTGTAAAACAATAAAAAACCAATATCTAACAACCAACAACTATCGCCTAATAACTATGAGGTACAGATGGATTATACATTATTTTTTCACAGGATTTTAAGCTGTGGAGCTTCCTTTATTTGCGCAAGGTAATACGCGGGGAAACTCATGTCAAAGAACTTTTTTAAAAACCAAAAAAGTAGTTATAAAACTACTTTTTGGGATTATTTTTTCTTTTTGTGACGATTAGCGCGTCTGCGTTTTTTACGCTTATGCGTTGCTACCTTGTGTCTTTTACGTTTCTTACCACTTGGCATAAGATCTGTCTTTTTTTAGATTAATATTAATTTTTTGTTATTCTTTAACGTCTACATTGGTTTTTACACCTTCTACAAAAACTTTTGCAGGTTTAAATGCAGGAATATTGTGTGCAGGTATTTTAATAGTTGTGTTTTTAGAAATATTTCTACCTGTTTTTTCAGCACGAGTTTTAATGATAAAACTACCAAAACCTCTTAAATATACGTTATCACCAGCTTCCAAAGATGTCTTTACTTCTTCCATGAAAGTTTCCACAGTTGCCTGAACGTCACCTTTTTCGATTCCTAATTTCTCAGAAATTTTCGCTACTAAATCAGCCTTAGTCATTATTTATATGTATTAAAGTTATCTATTAATTATAAAGGGATGCAAATATAGTCATTTAATATTCAATATTTCAAACCTAATTCATTAAAATTTAAGATTATAAACAATTATTTTTGCCGTGCCTAAAACAAGCCCATGTCCTTTAGTGAAATATTAACATACTGGTATTCAGTAAATAAGCGTCAACTTCCTTGGAGAGAGACCACTAACCCGTATTGCATTTGGTTGTCCGAAATAATTTTACAGCAGACCCAAATTAAGCAGGGATTACCTTATTATGAAGCTTTTGTTAGTACTTTTCCAACAGTTTTCGATCTTGCTAAAGCTTCGGAAAACGAGGTTTTGAAATTATGGCAGGGTTTAGGTTACTATTCCAGAGCAAGAAATTTACATGCTGCTGCACAATATGTGGTTAACGAATGCGATGGTGTGTTTCCAGATACATATAAAGGACTTTTGCAATTAAAAGGAGTGGGCGATTATACGGCTAGTGCTATTGCATCTATATGTTATGGCGAGGTGTGTGCCGTTGTAGATGGTAATGTGTATCGTGTGCTTTCTAGATATTTAGGTATACAGACACCTATAAATACAACCCAAGGAGCAAAGGAGTTTAAGGCTTTGGCGCAAAGTTTAATAGATTATAACGATCCTGCAACGTTTAACCAAGCTATAATGGAGTTTGGTGCAGTGCAGTGTAAGCCAAAAAATCCTAATTGTTCTGTGTGTCCACTACAAGACTCTTGCGTGGCTTTTCGCGATTCGAATATTGATAGTTTACCAGTTAAGTTGAAGGCAGCAAAAGTTAAAAAGAAGTATTTTAATTTTTTAGTAATACTAACGCCCAAAGGCAATACACTTGTAGAGCAACGCAAGGGGCAGGGTATTTGGCAAAATTTGTATCAATTCCCTTTAATTGAATCGAAAAATCTTTTAGAGCTTCAAGATTTACAAGTAGCGTTGCAACAACACGAATTATTAGAAGATAAGCAGTTCGAGGTTTACCTATATAATAAGGACACTATTATACATAAATTATCGCATCAACATTTATATACCAGATTTTGGATTGTAGAAGTCGATTCTGAAATAGAAGGAGCTATTTCAACTGCAACAATCGAAGAATTTCCAGTGCCTATTTTAATAGGTAATTTTATAGAGGCTTTTAATTTTTAACTGGAGAAGTTTATATCTCATAAAATTTTTATTAATTTTAAAAAAGTTGAAACACAAAGTGTAATTTTGTGAATTCGTAATAACAATATATATGTCAGGAACATTAAATAAAGTCATGTTAATTGGTCATTTAGGCGACGATGTAAAAATGCATTATTTTGAAGGTGGTGGCTGTGTGGGCAGATTTCCGCTAGCAACCAACGAGACCTATATGAGTAAACAAACCAATGAGCGCATAACTAATACCGAATGGCATAATATTGTAGTGCGAAATAAAGGTGCCGAAATTTGCGAAAAATATTTAAGTAAGGGCGATAAAATTTATGTAGAGGGTAGACTTAAAACCCGAAAATGGCAAGACGATAATGGTCAAGAACGCTACTCAACAGAAATTCAATGCACAGATTTTACGTTTTTAACGACCAAAAAAGAGAGTGCTGCCCAAAATCAAAATACCACGCAAACCCCGAAACCTATAGAAAATAAACCGGAATCAAAAATCGAAAATACAGACGTAGAAGACGATTTACCGTTTTAATTGTTTAACCAATTTTATTAGCATTTGGACCCTGATCCCTCCTCGAGTTTTTTAAGTATGTTGTCGGCCATTAACATTTCTATGGTAATTGGCTTTTTATTGTTGTGTCTCTTATTAATAGGTTCGGCCTTAATTTCTGGTGCCGAAGTCGCTTTGTTTTCGTTAACTAAACCCGAAATCGACGAAGGTTTAGAAAAAGATTCCAAATCCATACAAATTATAGCAAAATTGTTGGAGCGCCCCAAAAAGTTGCTAGCGACTATTTTGGTGGCCAATAATTTTATAAATATCGCCATTGTTATTTTATTCGATTTTTTAGGCGACTTTTTGTTTAGTGGCATAGCTTCTGGAGTTCTCCGGTTTATTATACAAGTGGTTTTGGTTACCTTTCTTATTTTGTTATTTGGTGAAATTTTACCTAAAATTTATGCCAGCAGAAATAAAATGAAATTTGCCACATTTATGGCTGTTCCGCTTCAAGTTTTAGATGTGCTGTTTTCGCCGTTAAGTTTACCAATGCGCGGTATTACTCTAGCCATTCACGAAAAATTAGGAAAACAGAAATCCAATTTAAGTGTCGATCAATTGTCTCAAGCCTTAGAACTTACCAGCGATGACGATACCACTAAAGAGGAACAAAAAATATTACAGGGCATTGTGTCCTTCGGAAACACAGATACCAAGCAGGTTATGCGGCCAAGAATCGATATTTTTGCTCTAAATGTCGATTTAAAGTACAACGAAATCATTCCCGAAATAGTGGCAAATGGATATTCCAGAATTCCAGTGTATCAGGATAATATCGATAATATCAAAGGTATTTTGTACGTAAAGGATTTGCTGCCTTATGTAGACCGAAAACAGTTCGATTGGAAAACTCTATTGCGTGAACCATTTTTTGTGCCGGAAAACAAAAAGTTAGACGATTTAATGGCAGAATTTCAAGAGAAAAAAGTGCATCTGGCAGTTGTGGTAGATGAGTATGGTGGAACTTCGGGGCTTATTTCTTTAGAAGATATTATTGAAGAAATTGTAGGCGATATTAGTGATGAATTTGACGATGAAGATTTAATCTACTCGAAACTAGACGACCAAAATTTTGTGTTTGAAGGGAAAACACCATTAAAGGATTTTTATAAAATTATTAAAGTCGAAGACGATACTGTTTTTGAACAAAAAAAGGGAGAAGCCGAAACCATTGCAGGTTTTGTGTTAGAGCACTCAGGTAGTTTTCCTAAACTAAATTCTAAAATAAATTACAAAAATTACGTTTTTACTATTGAAGCTTTAGATAAAAAACGAATAAAACGAGTAAAAGTTACCATTAACTAATATGTTTAAAATACTATATTTTGTCGCGTTTAGCGTTTTGTTGCTATGTGTGTCTTGCGGCGAAACCCCAACCCCGAAGCCTAATGCCTATTTGCGCTTAAACTATCCAGAGGCTAGCTATAACCCCGTGCAGTTAAATGTACCTTTTAGTTTCGAGAAAAACGACTTGGCGAAAGACGTTGTCGTTAAACGCATGCCAGGCCCCGACAATTATGGTGTTACTGTAGAGTATCCTGCGTTAAAAGGCACAATATATTTAACCTATAAACCGGTGCAGGACAATCGTGAGCATTTAATGAAGTATTTGCGCGATGCCCAAAACTTTACCCAAAAGCATGCGATAAAGGCTGATGAAATTTCGGAGCAAGTTTATATAAACGAACAGCGTAACGTATATGGCATGTTTTACGAAGTTGGCGGAAACGCAGCCTCGCAATCGCAGTTTTATGTTACCGATAGTACAACTCATTTCTTAACAGGTTCGCTGTATTTTTATACCAAACCTAATTACGATTCTATTCTGCCGGCTGCTAAATATTTAGAAAAAGATATTAAGCATATTATGGAAACAGTGAGTTGGAAGTAATCTCGAATTGATAATTTAATTGTGCTTGAGTAGTCTTTTATTAAAATATTTATAAAAATGAAATCCCGCTTATTACAATAATAAGCGGGATTTTTTGATGTATTTAATTTTTTTAAGCTTTAGCTTTAGCGGTGCAACACGCTTTCGTGCCCATGGCAGAGCATGCAGCGGCGGTAGTGTTGGTTTCAGTTGTTTTGTCTTTACAACACGCTTTTTCGCAATCAGCTTTACAAGCTGTGGTTTTACCTTCAGATTTTTCTGCGCAACATGCCATTTTGCAGTCGGCAGCACAGGTTTTTTCGGTTGAAAAAGAATCTACGGTCTTCATGTCTTTAACTGTGTACATGTCGCCGGCTTTAGCAACAGTTTCTTCAAGCGTTGCAGTTGTAACTTTTGCATTGTCGTACTCTACCATAGCCAAACGTCTGTCAAAATCTACAGTAGCCGATTTTATACCGTCGGTATTCGATAATTTTTTCTCGATGGTTTTTGCACAACCAATGGCACAGGTCATGCCATCTATGGTAAATTCCGCTTTAGCATACGTGGCATTTGGGTCTAATGTCTTTTCGGTAGTGGTTTCAACTTCTACCGTTTTTAATTCTGGTTTTGCATCGTTCTTACAGGCAATTGTTGTAGTTGCAATAAGTAAAACGACGAAAAAATATTTTAAATGTTTCATACAAAAAGGTAATAGAAAGATAAGTAACAAATATACTAAAAATAACGTGGTTTAATTGAATTGTCTTTTTTTTGCAAAAAAGACTGAGTATGGGTGCAAATGCGTTAAAGTGGATTTATTTATCGGTGTTGTCTGTAATTTGGGGAAGCTCCTTTATTTTAATGAAAAAGGCCTTGTTAGGTGTTTCGCCTTATCAATTAGGAGCTTTACGAACTATTTTTACAGCCTGTTTGTTATTTGTTCCCGGGTTTAAAACATTAAAGTTAATTGACAAGCGTGCTTGGAAATGGGTGGCGATTTCGGGCATTATAGGATCTTTTTTGCCAGCCTTTTTGTTCGCCATTGCCGAAACAGAAATCGATAGTGCTATTGCTTCTATTTTAAATTCGTTAGTGCCTTTGCAAACTATTTTAGTGGGCTTGGCTGTGTTTCAAATATCATCTACAAAACAGCAGCTTGTAGGTGTGGTTGTGGGGTTTTTAGGAACTGCATTACTGGTGTTAGAAGGCGCCGATTTAAACCCGAGTCAGAATTATTTATATGCAGGTTTTATTGTGCTGGCAACACTTATGTATGCTTTTAATGTAAATATTATTAAACGACATTTACAGCATTTAACGCCATTAACCATTGCTACAGGTAATTTTGCTGCTATTATACTGCCCGCCATTTTAGTGTTGTTGCTGTCTGGCTTTTTTAATGGTAATACGATGTACGATAGCGCAACGCATAAAGCTTTGGGTTATATTTTTATATTATCGTTTTTTGGAACAGCGTTAGCAAAAGTGTTGTTTAATAAGTTAATACAGTTAGCTACTCCGGTGTTTGCATCGTCGGTAACTTATGTAATGCCAATTGTGGCATTAACGTGGGGTGTTTTAGATGGCGAAGGCTTTAGTGTGTTACAGGCTTTTGCCGCGCTATTGATTTTAATTGGTGTGTATTTGGCTAATAAAAAATAAGGTTGTGTGTTAGTAGATAATGATTTAAATAAAGTTGTTAAAAGGTGTTAAGTTTTTTAGTTGAGCTTATAATTCGTTAGTTAATAATTGGTTAAGTAGATATTTTTTGCGAAATTTAAGAGTAATTAATCTAAAAAAACACAATATGAAAAATTCTGTAAGACTAGCTGTAAAGTATGCAATTTATACTGCAGTGGCATTAATAGTTTATTTTTTAGCATTAAGAACAGTAGATTTTCACGAAAATCCTTGGTTTAGGGTATTAAACGGTATTGTAGTCGCGTTTGGTATTTTTTCTGCAATACGCGATTACAAAGATGAATATGTTGAAGACTTTAGCTATGTAAACGGGTTTAAAGTAGGACTGATAACAGGCTTTGTGTCAACCATTCTGTTTGCCATATTTATGGCCATTTATTTATTTCATATAGATACTGGGTTTAAAGACATGTTGCTTCGCGACTGGTTGCATAATGTAAATCAGGGAGGTGGATTGTTAATATTTATACTGTTGTTAGAAGGGTTTTCATCTTCGGTGGTGATAACCTTAGCTAATATGCAATATTTTAAAAAGAGCACAAAAATATTTCAAAACACATAAAACGTTTGTAGTTTAATTAATTAGATGTATATTTGCACCCGCCTAAGCCGAAAGGTAGGCGCAATTTTTTGAACAAAATTAATTAAATAAAACGTTACGCTATGTACGCAATTGTAGAGATAGCAGGGCAACAATTTAAAGTTGAAAAAGACCAAAAGGTATTTGTTCACCGTTTAGCATCAGAAGAAGGAGATGCAGTATCATTCGATAATGTATTACTTATTGGTGACGGTAACAATGTAACTGTAGGCGCCCCAGCTATAGACGGAGCACAAGTTAGTGCAAAAGTCTTAAAGCACCTTAAAGGTGATAAAGTTATTGTTTTCAAAAAGAAAAGACGTAAAGGTTACCGTGTTAAAAATGGTCACCGTCAAGCTCTTACTGAAATCGTAATTGAAAGTATTGCTGCTTCTGGTGCTAAAAAATCGGCTCCAGCTAAAAAAGCAAAAAAAGAAACTGCTAAAGCAGATGATTTAAAGAAAATCGAAGGTGCAGGGCCTAAAGCCGCAGAAGCTTTAGTAAATGCAGGAATCGATACTTTTGCTAAAGTTGCTAAAACATCGCCAGAAAAATTAAGCGAAGTGTTAACTGAAGCAAGCTCAAGATTAGCTCATATAGTAACAGATACTTGGCCAAAACAAGCTGAGTTAGCTGCTGCTGGTAAATGGGATGAATTAAAAGCGTTACAAGACAAATTAGACGGTGGAATTGAAAAATAATTTTTCTGTTTCATTATTATTAACAATATAAAACCTTAAGACAATGGCTCATAAAAAAGGAGTAGGTAGTTCTAAGAACGGTAGAGAATCAGAATCGAAACGATTAGGCGTTAAGATTTTTGGTGGTCAAGCTGCAATTGCAGGTAACATTATCGTTAGACAAAGAGGTAATACACACCACGCAGGTGAAAATGTGTACGCTGGTAAAGACCACACATTACACGCTAAAGTTGATGGTGTTGTTAAATTTACAAAGAAGAAAGACAACAAGTCTTATGTTTCTATAGTACCTTTCGAGGCTTAAGAAACAGTTATTTTAGAATATAAAAGTCCTTGCATTTTTGTAAGGACTTTTTGTGTTTCCAGAAGGTTCGAATCTTTAAATGGTCTAAAATAGCACTACGACAAAGAAATAAAGTCTCTAGGATAATTTAGATTCCATAAGGCTAAGCGGAAACTCAATACTAAAAAGAACCCCTTTAAGGTTTAATACTTAAAGGGGTTCTTTTTTAAAGTAGTCTCTAAACTCCAGATTCTAGTATCTCAATACTTAACATCTAACTACTAAAACCTAGTATCTATAATATTCTGGTTTAAATGGTCCTTCTACAGTTACACCAATATATTCGGCCTGGTCTTGTTTTAATTCAGTGAGTTCCACACCAATTTTTTCTAAATGCAGTTTAGCAACTTTTTCATCTAAATGTTTTGGTAGCATATATACTTTATTCTCGTAGGCATCTTTGTTGGTCCAAAGTTCTATTTGTGCTAAGGTTTGATTGGTGAACGAGTTACTCATTACAAAGCTTGGGTGCCCGGTAGCGCAGCCTAAGTTTACTAAACGGCCTTGTGCTAAAATAATAACGTCTTTACCGTTAATAGTGTATTTATCAACTTGTGGTTTAATAACATTTTTAGTGTTGCCGTAATTTTTATTTAACCAAGCCATATCGATTTCGTTATCGAAGTGACCGATGTTACAAACTATGGTTTTATCTTTCATGGCTTCAAAATGTTCGCCACGAACAATATCTTTATTTCCTGTAGTGGTAATTACAATATCGGCTTTACCTACAACCGTTTCTAAACGTTTTACTTCATATCCGTCCATAGCTGCTTGTAGGGCGCATATCGGATCGATTTCGGTTACGGTTACAATACTTCCAGCACCTCTAAACGAAGCGGCTGTACCTTTACCAACATCGCCATAACCACAAACGACTACGCGTTTACCAGCAAGCATAACATCGGTTGCACGACGAATAGCATCTACAGCGCTTTCGCGACAGCCATATTTGTTATCGAATTTAGACTTGGTTACAGAGTCGTTTACGTTAATTGCTGGCATAGGAAGTGTGCCTTTTTGCATACGCTCGTATAAACGATGTACTCCAGTAGTGGTTTCTTCACTTAGTCCATTAATACCTTCTACTAATTCTGGGTAACGGTCTAGAACCATATTGGTAAGGTCTCCACCATCATCTAAAATCATATTTAAAGGTTTTCTGTCTTCACCAAAAAATAGTGTTTGCTCTATACACCAGTCAAATTCCTCTTCGGTCATGTCTTTCCATGCATAAACAGCAGTTCCTGCAGCAGCAATTGCAGCAGCGGCTTGGTCTTGAGTAGAGAAAATGTTACAAGAACTCCAAGTTACTTCGGCTCCTAAGGCTTGTAAAGTTTCAATCAATACTGCGGTTTGGATGGTCATGTGTAAACATCCTGCAATTCTAGCGCCTTTTAATGGCTGACTGTCTTTGTATTCTTCGCGTAAGCTCATTAAGCCTGGCATTTCTGCTTCGGCTAATTCAATTTCCTTTCTTCCCCAATCGGCTAGCGAAAGATCTTTTACTTTATTTGGTAGGTAACCAACAGTTTTTGTATCCATGTTTTGTTATTTTCTAAAGGTTTATGGCTTTACAACTTTGATATTAGCAGTTAATTTAGTTAAATTCGCTATAAAAAAATTGTATTTCATATTAAGCCTTAATGTTTTTGCTTAAAGCGAGTGCAAAGATAACCAATAACTTTCAAAAAAGTAAATGCCTCTTTATAAAACCATTACTCCAAATTTAGGAACTACAGTTAGAATTTGGAAGATTACAGAGTCGTACACTGATTTGTTTCAGGAAGTTAATTTAAAGCCCGAAAGTTTAAATCGGGTTTTGGGTATGAAAAGTGAGTTGCACCAACGCGGTTTTTTAAGCGTGAGAAAGCTTTTGGATTTATTTGGGTATAACGATTTCGACTTGTATTACGACCATAATGGGAAGCCACATTTAAAAGATGGTAAGCATATTTCTATTACACATTCTTTTACATTTTCGGCTGTTATTGTTAGTGATGAGGAGGTTGGGATAGATATTGAAAAGCAACGGGATAAAATAGGGTTAATTGCGCGTAAGTTTATAGATTTTGAATTCGATTTCTTAAATCCCGATCATGAAGATTATGTAAGAATGCTAACTGTAATTTGGGGAGCTAAAGAAGCGCTTTACAAGTTATTTGCCACGCCTGGATTGAGTTTTCACGATCATATTTTTGTAATTCCTTTTTCGTTGCAGGAACGAAATACAATAGCTTGGATTGATTATAAAACCAACAAGTGTCGTTACCAAGTTCGGTATTTAGAATTCGAGGACTTTACTTGTGTTTATACTATAGCCTAATGAAAAATGTACTAAATAATATCCTTCATAATATTTTTATCAATAAAAAACAGCTCGCTATTTTAATCGATCCCGAAAAAATGGAACTGGATAGCGTAAAACCTTTTATAAAAAAAGTAAATCGTTCTGTAGCTAGTTATATTTTTGTAGGAGGGAGTACAGTGCCAGAAGACCTTACCGAACCATTGGTTCTAGAAATAAAAAAGCATACCACCTTGCCTGTAATTTTATTTCCTGGCGATGTGGCTCAAATTACAAATGCAGCAAATGCCTTGTTGTTTTTATCGCTAATGTCTGGTAGAAATCCAGAGTATTTAATAGGAAAGCACGTGCAGGCCATACCGTATTTAAAAGAAACCAGCTTAGAGGTTATTCCTACAGGATATTTATTGATTGAAAACGGAGTTAAAACTACGGTGCAGGAAGTTACCGAAACCATACCCATGTCTACCAAAGAAATAGATACGATAGTAAATACCGCTTTGGCAGGCGAACTTTTAGGCATGCGTTTAATGTATCTAGAGGCTGGTAGTGGTGCGCAACAGCCAGTATCTACCGAAGTAATAAGTGCTGTAAAGCACGAACTAACTATTCCATTAATAGTCGGCGGGGGAATAAAGACCAAAATACAGTTAGACGATGCATTTAGGGCAGGGGCTAACATGGTAGTTATTGGATCGGCTATCGAAGAGAATGAAGATTTCTTATACGAATTAAGACGCTGGTAGATTAAAATAATTCAAATTTCACCCTCGAAAGATTGAAATCATTAGTATTTTTGGAAAGCAACGCTTAAAAAAGTTGTTTGCCAATTAATACAAATAGAAGCCTTATGAAAATTTCTGTGGAACTAACCTTAACACCACTTCAAGACGATTTTGAAACACCAATCAAAACGTTTATAAAACAATTACGAGCATCAGAATTTACTGTGTTAGAAAACCCGTTAAGTACACAAGTTTATGGCGATTACGATGCTGTAATGCCTTTTTTAACCGAAACCATCAAAACTTCTTTTTCACAATTAGATCATGTTTTGGTAAATATGAAGGTTGTAAAAAGCGACAGAAGCGATTATGCAGCAGATTTTTGATTTTTTTATAGAGCCCTATAAAAGTACACCAGCATTATATATTGTTTTAGAGACTGTAGCATTTGTTTTTGGCGTGTTAAGTGTGTATTACGCTAAAAAAGAAAACATTTTAGTTTATCCTACAGGTTTGGTTGCAACCACCATTACAGTATTTTTATTATACAAAGCAGGCTATTTTGGCGATATGTTAATGAATGTGTATTACTCGATTATGAGTATTTATGGTTGGTGGAATTGGTCCAGAAAAAAAGGCGACGAATATATTGTACCCATATCCAGAACCAATACAAAAGAAAAAATAATAGGTGTAATAATGTGTCTTGCTACTATGGTAGTCACTTATCTGGTTTATAAAGGCGCTGGCTATACCATAGCAATTACAAACTATATAGACATATTTACTTCGGGTATTTTTTTTACAGCCATGTGGTATATGGCCAATAAGAAAATAGAAAACTGGACACTTTGGATTTTTGCAGATATTATTACCGTACCATTATACGCTTACCGCGGATTGGGTATTTTATCTGTTCAATACATAATCTTTACTATATTAGCAATACAAGGCTATCGCGAATGGAAACAGAGCTTAAACAAGAGCAGTCAGATTGTGTAAAAGTAGTGTTGTTTGGTCCGGAATCAACTGGAAAAACGGTGTTGGCTAAACAGCTGGCGACGCATTATAATACGCTTTTTGTGCCGGAATTTTCTAGAATATATGCCGAAAAAAAATTAGAAGCCAACCAATTGCTTAGCGAAAACGATGTGTTGCCTATTGCAAAAGGACAAATACTTCTAGAAAATACATTCGCTAAACAAGCTGAAAAAGTGTTAATTTGCGATACCGATTTGTTAGAAACAAAAGTATACGCAGAAGCTTATTACAAAGGGTTTTCCGATGTGGCGTTAACAAAATATGCTTCAGAAAATACATATCATTTATATCTGTTAACTTATATAGATGTGCCATGGGAAGCCGATAAGGTAAGGGATAAACCTAACGACAGAGAAACTATGTTCAATGCTTTTAAATCGGCTTTAAATCAATACAATAAACCCCATGTTTTGCTAAAAGGAACGTTCGAGGAGCGCTTTAACCTTGCGGTAAAACATATCGATAAAATATTAAAAAATTAATCATGAATTTTTCAGAACAAGACTTAAAACAAATTGACAATAAAGGTTTAACTTTAAAAAAGATAGATCAGCAAATTAATCAGTTTAGAGACGGTATTCCATTTGTTAAATTGGCTTCGGCGGCTACCATATCTCATGGTATTTTAAAATTAACAGAAGCTGATAGAAAATATTACGGCGCTATTTACGACGATAAGCGAGATAGTTTAAATGTTGTGAAATTTGTGCCTGCATCTGGTGCAGCAACCAGAATGTTTAAAACGCTATTTAATTATGTAAATAATCATAATCCAGATGGCGACGAATCTTTAAACTCTTACATAAATAAACACAAAGATCTAGATTTATCGCTGTTTCTGGTAGGTTTAGAAAAATTACCATTCTACGATTTGGTAATGGAGGAAATCCATAAGGCTTATCCAGATTACAAGACCTATGATGGCGACAAGCAAAAATGGTTGTTTGTAAAAACAATGTTAGACGAAAAGCACCTAAATTATGGGTCTTACCCAAAAGGTTTGTTGCCGTTTCATAAGTATAACGAGCGTATTACAACAGCTTTCGAAGAGCATTTGTTCGAATCGGCTTTATATGCTTCAACTAATAAAACTGCAAATCTACATTTTACAATTTCCGAAGTGCATAACCATAAATTCGATGCCGAGTTTAAGCGTATTGAAGAATTGGTAGAAGCGGCTACAAAAACAGCATTTAATATTTCCTTTTCTTATCAAAAACAATCTACAGATACCATAGCGCTAACGCCAGAATACGAGCCGTTTAGAGAAGACGATGGCAGTTTGTTGTTTAGACCTTCTGGGCATGGGGCGTTAATAGAGAATTTAAACGATCTGGATGCCGATGTTATTTTTATTCAAAATATAGATAATGTGGTGGTTTCAGAATTAAAAACCAGTATTGTTGCGTATAAAAAAATGTTGGCTGGAGTTTTGCTTGATCGCCAGGAGCAAGCTTTTAAGTATTTAAACGATTTAGATGAAGGAAATTTAAAGGAAAACGAACTGATAGAAGTTGCGGAGTTTTTAGCTCAGAAATTGAATGTTGATATCTCAGAAGAATTCGAAAAATATTCATTAAAATATCAGATAGAATACTTAAAAGAAAAATTGAATAGACCAATTCGCGTGTGTGGAATGGTTAAAAATGAAGGCGAACCAGGTGGAGGGCCATTTTGGGTGCTCGATCACAGAGGTAACGAATCGTTACAAATTGTAGAGTCTGCGCAAATCGACAAAAAGAACAAAGTTCAGAAAGAAATTTTAGGAAACGCAACACATTTTAACCCGGTGGATTTAGTTTGTGGGACTAAAAATTACAAAGGCGAAGGGTTCGATTTGTTGAAATACGTTGACCCTAATACCGGATTTATTACACAAAAAACGAAAGCAGGGCAAGAACTTTTGGCATTGGAGTTACCTGGATTGTGGAATGGCTCTATGGCTAATTGGAATACTATTTTTGTAGAAGTGCCACTTAAAACATTTAACCCTGTAAAAACGGTAACCGATTTATTAAAACCGGCTCACCAAATATAATATGCTAGATGAAAACCAACTGATTTCGGAATTAGAATTTAAAGCCATAAGAAGTTCTGGTGCTGGAGGGCAGCATGTAAATAAAGTAGCTTCTAAAGTGGTGCTAAGTTTTAATATTCCGGAATCGGCGGTTTTAAGTCAGGTCGAAAAAGAGCGTCTTATTCAAAATTTAAAATCCAGATTAACGCAACAACAAGTGTTGGTTTTGCACTGCGACGATTCTAGAAGTCAGCATGCCAATAAAAAGTTGGTTATAAATAGGTTTATGGCACTGCTTCAGGAGGCATTAAAAGTTCAAAAAAAACGAAAGCCCACAAAAATTCCAAAGTCGGTTATCAAAAAAAGACTTAAGAGTAAGCGTTTGCGTTCCGATATTAAATCTACCCGCCGAAAACCTAATATCGAATAATGTTTTCAGACTTTTTAATAGTCGATTGTTAGTTTAAAGTTAAGTTATATTAATAAATGTTGCTACCTTTGCAGCGTTCTCAATAAAGGGGTGCTAAAACAGTTAAAAGTAAACACCGTAGGTAGATATAGTTTAAATAATGTCTGCAATGTTTAACGTTTAATTTGTAAAGCTGAGATCATACCCGTAGAACCTAGAACAGGTAATGCTGTTTAGGGAAAATACAACCTAATGGGGAAGAGTAATCTGTGTAGGGTTGTAAAATAATCAATTAATAATTTTAGGATAAGGACCTCTTTTTATTCGATATAATCGTATTTCGAATGAAACATGTTTTTTCTTTAATATGTTGTTTAGGGCTTTCATTAAATCTGTTGTCTCAAAATACAATAGCACAAGATTCAACCGATATTGTTACTGAAACTTTAGATGAGGTTTTGGTAAATGCAGTGCGTGTAAATGCTACCTCTCCAATTACACATTCTAACGTTAGTAAAGAAACCATTGCTAAGCGTAATTTAGGACAAGATATCCCGGTGTTATTAAATTTTTTGCCATCGGTAGTAACTACTAGCGATGCCGGTGCTGGTATTGGTTACACAGGTATTAGGGTGCGTGGGGTAAGTGCACAATCTACTAATGTAACTATAAATGGTATTCCGTATAACGATGCCGAAAGTTTAGGGACGTTTTGGGTGAATTTGGGCGATATTGCTTCGTCTGTAGAAAGCCTTCAATTGCAACGAGGTGTCGGGACTTCGACAAATGGTGCAGGTGCTTTTGGCGCGAGTATTAATGTGTTAACCGATGCTGTTTCAGAAAAGGCATCGGGAGAATTATCTAATAGTTTTGGTAGTTACAACACCCAAAAACATACCGCAAAATTTAGTACGGGTACGTTAAACGATCACATCGAACTTGCCGGAAGAATGTCGGTTATTAAGTCGGATGGTTATATAGATCGTGCTTCAACCGATTTGAAATCGTACTTTTTGCAAGCGTCGTATGTAGATGATAATCGTTTAATTAAAGCAGTTGTTTTTGGAGGTCACGAAGATACTTATCAGGCTTGGAACGGTATCGATAAGGAAATTTTAGAAAACGACAGAACCTTTAATTCGGCGGGTATGTATACCGATAGTGATGGTAATGTTAAGTTTTATGATAATGAAGTAGATGATTACAAGCAAGACCATTATCAATTGCATTGGAACGAGCGTTATAACAACCATTGGTCTACTAATGTTGGGCTTAACTACACTTATGGTAGAGGGTATTTTGAACAGTATCAAGAAGATGAAAATTTTGAGGATTACGGTTTAGATAATGTGGTTATAGGCGACGAAACGATTACGCAAACCAATTTAATTAGACGACGTTGGTTAGATAACGATTTTTATGTGGTTAATGCCAATGCAAACTATAAAAACGATGTTGTAAACACCATTTTTGGTGCCTCTTATAGTTATTACGATGGCGATCATTTTGGAGAAATTATTTGGTCGCAATACGCAAGTAATAGCGAGATTCGCGATCATTATTACGATGGTAATGGTAAAAAGAAAGATTTTAGTGTGTTTAGTAAAGCAACATACAGATTAAATTCTAATTGGAGTTTATTTGCCGATTTACAAATGCGTTTTGTAGATTATAAAACAACGGGAATGACTTCTGATAGGTTGCCTTTTAATATCGACGAAACCTATAACTTCTTTAATCCTAAGGCGGGAGTAACCTTTAAGTTAAATCCCGAAAACAATATGTATTTTTCGTATGCTAGGGCTAATAGAGAGCCAAACAGAGATGATTTTCAAAGCAATCCAGATATAAAACCAGAACAATTAAACGATTTTGAATTGGGTTGGAGACACGAAAATAAGCGCTTCAGATTTAATGCGAACTTATATTACATGCAGTATAACGAACAATTGGTGTTAACGGGCAATATAGACGATGTTGGTAATCCAATTAGAACGAATAGCGGAGAAAGTTATCGTTTAGGTTTGGAAATTGAAGCTGCCGTAGCCTTGTCAAGATCATTTTCTATACAACCAAATATTACTTTAAGTAGAAACAAAACAAAAGAATCGATTGTTCCTTTTGATGGCGAGTTGAAAAATTTTGGCAGTACAAATATTTCGTTTTCACCAGAAATTGTGGCAGGTAATGCTGTAGTTTATCAGCCAGCAGATCATTTTCAGGTGTCGTTTTTAAGTAAGTTTGTGGGCGAGCAGTATATGGGAAATACAGATTCCAAAACTTCTAAGTTGGATAGTTATTTTGTTAACGATTTAAATGCCATGTACGAGTTTAAAACAAACTCTATTTTTAAATCGATTATTGTATCTGGTTTAATAAATAATGTTTTTGGAACAGAATACGTGTCTAACGGTTATTACTACACTTACGATGATACTTGGACGAATCCAGATGTCGTAACCACAATAGAAGGCGCAGGATATTATCCGCAAGCGACTAGAAATTTCTTGGTTGGTCTAACCTTGAAGTTCTAAAACAAAAAAACAGCGATTTGAAGATTATATCGATAATCGAAATCGCTGTTTTTTTAATTGTTATAAACCCTAATAATAGAGCCGTTAACTTCTACATAATACGGTTTTAAGGCGTACCCGCCAATAGTGCCACTTTCGGGGTTGCCGTTTATAATGTTATAAGTATTGCCGTCGTCGCAACTACAACTGGCAATAATACCATTAACTGTAAGGTGCGAGCAATTGGTTAATGCGTGGTTGGGGTCGCTCAATTCAAAAGCTGTGTAATTGGTGCCGCCAATGTAGTATAATACAACCCCGTTTATCCCATACGGATTGTTTAGGGTAATGTAGTTTCCAGGGAATTTAAGGCTGTTGTATTGTGGTAAATTGGTGTTAATTAAATTACCCGTATTAAAAGCGTAATCGGGAAGATATGGATTGTTTAATGCATCGTCGTCCGAGCTGCAATTTGCAAAAACCAAGGCGATTAAAGCAAGTAAAAGCGTTTTTTTCATAGTTATATTTTCGGTTTGCAATTTACAACAAAAAGCAGTTTGCTATAAATATTTTGTATATTTGTGTTACAATCTCGTTAAGCGGGATTTTTTTTGTTTCATAGGCACCATGTTTATGAAACATATTTTTTTAAATTAAAACGATGAAGTTATGAGTAAAGTATCTTATTACACTGCAGAAGGATTAAAAAAATTAAGAGACGAACTAAAACAATTAAAAGATATAGAACGTCCGCGTGCCTCGCAGGCTATTGCAGAAGCTAGAGATAAAGGCGATTTGAGTGAAAATGCCGAGTACGATGCGGCTAAGGAAGCCCAAGGGATGTTAGAGATGAAAATTTCGAAATTAGAAGAGGTTTTGGCAAATGCCCGTGTAATTGACGAATCTCAATTAGACACCTCTAAAATTTTGGTGCTGTCTAAAGTTAAAATCAAAAACCAAACCAATGGTATGGAAATGATGTACACTTTGGTGGCCGACGGTGAAGCCGATTTAAAATCGGGTAAAATATCTGTAAATTCACCAATTGGTAAAGGATTGTTAGGGAAATCTGTTGGCGATGTTGCCGAAATTCAGGTGCCTAATGGCGTGATGAAATTTGATATTATAGAAATTTCTCGATAAAATCAATAATCATAAGCAGGGTTCCTATGTGTTTTGCAACAAAAAATTCATAGGAATCAATTCGTTTTAGTCTTGAATCGAGAGCGATTAGTATAATAAGGTGATGCATACATCACATAAAATAGTTTAATTATGGCTTCTATTTTTAGTAAAATTATTTCTGGTGAATTGCCAGCGTATAAAATTGCAGAAACCGAAGAGTTTTTGGCGTTTTTAGATATCAATCCAAACACCAAAGGACATACGCTATGTATTCCTAAACAGGAAGTAGATAAGTTATTCGATTTGGATGAAGCACAATATTTAGGGCTGTTAAAGTTTTCTAGACAGGTTGCAAAAGCTATAGAAAAAGCCATTCCTTGTAAGCGTGTAGGCTTAACCGTAATCGGTTTAGAAGTGCCACATGCCCACGTACATTTAATTCCGTTACACACTATGGAAGACGCACGGTTTTTGCATAAAACAAGCTTGACCGATGCCGATTTTCAAGATGTTGTAAATGCCATAAAAGCACATTTATAGTTTACTAAAGTGTTCTTTTAAGGGTAATTTGCATGGTAGTGCCTTTGCCAATTTCCGATTGTAATACTTTTATTTTTCCGTCGTGAAAATCTTCAATAATACGTTTGGCTAACGAAAGGCCTAAGCCCCAGCCACGTTTTTTGGTGGTAAATCCGGGCTCGAAAATACGTGTAAATTGGTTTTTATGAAGGCCTTTGCCAGTGTCGGAAACTGTAATTTTAACATCGTTTGTGCTCGGGATAATTTTTATAGACAATTCTCCTTTGCCTTTCATCGCATCAATAGCGTTTTTTACTAAATTTTCTATGGTCCAGCTATACAGTTGCGGGTTTAATTGAATAGGGATTTTAGTATCTGGAACATCGATATTAAAGTTTATTAGTTTGGACGAACGCGATTTTAAATAATCGTAAGATTCTATGGTTTCTTGTACCAAGTCTGTTGCTTCAAGCGTTGGTACCGATCCTATTTTGCTAAAGCGTTCAGTAATGGTTTGTAGTCTATTTATATCTTTTTCAATTTCTGTAATATAATCTGGGTTTACATCTTCTATTTTAAGTAGTTCCGTCCAACCAATTAAAGACGATAATGGTGTACCAATTTGGTGAGCGGTTTCTTTGGCCATACCAGACCACAATTTATTTTGTGTAGCAATTTTTGTGCTTCGGTAAAATACATATACCAGCCCTGCAAAAAGCACAATAATTAAAATAAATGCAATGGGGTAATACTTAAGTTTGTTTAGTAATGGCGAATTGCCGTAGTAGAGCGTGTCGAGAACTTTTCCTTCGTAAATAATTTCTATTGGCTGATTTTCTTTTTCGAATTCTAAGATAAGATCTTTTACGTAAGCAGAGTTTTGCGCTTTTTTTTCGTCTAAATTATTGTGCTCTATATTGCCGTTTAAATCCACCATAATCATTGGGGTGGTTGTGTTACTTTGTAAAATTTGAAGAGGTAGCTCGCCAATATCGCCATCTAAATTGGTACTTTTAATCAGATCGCGTTGTGCTGCCGACCAAATTTGCATTTTTATACGTTCTTCGGCTTTGAAGCTTTGAAAAAACATGAAAGTATTCCATAAAATTAAAATAATGATAGTAAAAGAGATACCGATAATAATCCAACGAATGAGTCCCTTATGTTTTGTAAAAAGCATTTAATTTATTTTTAATGGTAATATAATGCAAATCTGTTAATAATATTGTGATATCAAGTGTTCAAATCATTTTTTGTTCAAGCATAGATTGTTTACATTTGCTGAAATTCTAAAAGGCTATATGATTTCATTCGAACCGAAGGAACTTTCAACTGCAAAATTACATAGTTACTTGCTAAGCGCTGTTGCGCCAAGGCCCATTGCGTTTGCGAGTACGGTAGATGCCGAAGGACGTCCTAACTTATCGCCATTTAGTTTTTTTAATGTCTTTAGTGCCAATCCGCCAATTTTAGTATTTTCGCCAGCCAGACGCGTAAAAAATAATACGGTTAAACATACCTTGGTTAATGTGCAGTATACTAAAGAAGTTGTAATTAATATTGTTAATTACGATTTGGTACAGCAAATGTCGTTAAGCAGTACGGAATATCCAGAGGGAGTAAACGAGTTCGAGAAATCGGGTTTAACTATGTTGCCGTCGGATGTTGTAAAACCCTACCGTGTAGGCGAATCGCCTGTGCAGTTAGAGTGTAAGGTTAATCAAATTATAGCATTAGGCGATCAAGGTGGTGCAGGAAATTTAGTGATTTGTGAAGTGGTTAAATTACACATTTCCAAAGAAGTTTTAAATGCAGATAGTACTATTGATCAAGATAAATTAGACGTTGTAGCACGTGCTGGTGGTAGTTATTATAGCAGAGCTAAAACAGGTTTTTTTGAAATACCAAAGCCATTGTCTACAATGGGTATTGGGGTAGATGCTTTACCAGACGATGTAAAAAATAGCATGGTGCTTACGGGCAACGATTTAGGTATGCTTGGTAATGTTGAAGCATTGCCTACGACAGAAGAGGTAGCGGCTTTTGTAAAAGATAGAGCAGAGCGTTACCCGAGTATTAAAAATGTAAATACTTTAAGAGGAAAACATATCTTAGCGCAAAATTTTTTAAGTTACGGCGATGTAGATAGCGCTTGGAAAATTTTATTATCTTAAAACATTATTACAATATCGAACGTTTTATAATAGAATAGAAAAATAAATTAAATGGAAGTACAAGGAAGAATTAAAATGGTAGGTGAGACCCAAACTTTTGGTAGTAATGGGTTTAGAAAAAGAGAAGTAGTAGTTACAACAGAAGAGCAGTATCCGCAACATATATTAGTAGAGTTTGTTCAAGATAAAACAGATTTATTGAACAACTATAGTGTAGGACAAAACGTAAAAGTGAGTATTAATTTAAGAGGAAGAGAGTGGGTAAATCCACAAGGCGAGACCAAGTATTTTAACTCTATTCAGGGTTGGAGAATCGAAGCTGTACAAGATGGTGCTTCTGGTAATGTGCCACCAGTGCCGCCAGCCGATGCATTCGAGCCTGCTTCTAGCTTAAATCAAGACGAGCACGACGACTTACCTTTCTAGTCGAAGGTAAATTATGACTAATTCAAAGTGTGATGAACCTCAATATCTTTCGATATTGGGGTTTATTTATTTTAGATTGTTTTCTTAAATTTGGGTAATGAAGTTTTTAAAAGAAAAAATAGAATTTCCAGATATCCGGGAAGCCACTAAAGAAGGGCTTTTGGCAGTGGGCGGCGATTTGTCTCCTGAGCGATTACTTTTTGCGTATAAACGTGGCATTTTTCCTTGGTTTGAAGACGATAATGCTATTCTATGGTGGTCGCCAGATCCTAGGTTTGTACTTTATCCGGGAGATTTAAAAGTTTCAAAAAGCATGCGTCAGTTTTTAAGAAATTGTAATTTAACAGTAACTGTTAATGCCGATTTTTCGGCGGTAATTAGCGCTTGTTCTAAAATAAGTCGTCCCGGGCAGGAAGGCACTTGGATTACCAAAAAAATGACCGATGCTTATATTGCACTTCATGAAATGGGGTTCGCTAAGTCTGTAGAGGTGTGGCAAGATAAAACACTTGTGGGCGGACTTTATGGTGTGGATTTAGGTAATGGTGTGTTTTGTGGCGAGAGTATGTTTACTAAAGTGAGTAATGCTAGTAAGGCTGGGTTTATCACTTTTATTCAAAATTCCGATTATAAACTAATAGATTGCCAAGTTTATACACCACACCTAGAGAGCCTGGGAGCAATAGAAATTCCTAGAGAACATTTTTTACGCTATCTGTAGTGAGAACTAAACTTCGTTGTATCTAAAACATTGCACTTCGTGGTCGTTTATCATACCAGTGGCTTGCATGTGGGCGTAAATAACGGTAGAGCCTACAAATTTAAATCCACGTTTTTTTAAATCTTTACTGATGGCATCACTCAAAGGGGTGTTTGCTGGGGCGTCTTTATAGTACGACAGTTGGTTTTTAATTGGTTTGCCATCAACAAATCCCCAAATGTAATTACTAAAACTTCCAAACTCTTCCTGTACTTTTATAAAGGCTTGGGCATTACTAACCGTAGCTTTTATTTTTAATTTATTTCGGATGATGCCTGTATCTTGTGCGAGTTCTTCTAGTTTCGAAGCCGTATAATTGGCTATGGTGTTATAATCAAAACCATCAAACGCATTTCTAAAATTTTCTCGTTTTCGTAACACGGTAATCCAACTTAATCCAGCCTGGAATGTTTCCAATATTAAAAACTCAAAAAGTGTAGCGTCATCTTTAACAGGAACGCCCCATTCTAAATCGTGATAAGCTTCATATAAATCGTCTCCAACGCACCAACCGCATCTGTGTTTTTCCATCATAATGAAAGGTTTTAATAAAACTCCTACTAATGTAACAACTGTTACCCAAAAACAAAGGTAATAGCTTTAATTTTGTAGTGTTAAAAATAAAGATTCTCATGGAAATATTACAACGTACGGTTAATGATAATATCGTTAATGATGGATTAAATAACGCAATGTCTTATACTGCGTTTAGAGATTTGGTAAAAACATTAGCGACCACAGACGGAACCACTGGTGTAGAACAATCTGAAGCCCTAATTGCTTATACTAAATTAAACGAAAGCCGTATGAAGCGTTGGGATAAAACGCTTAAAATTTCTGAAGACGATCAAACGCGCATTAAAAATTTTAAAGGAAGTGTTACTTGGTTAGTTATTGCCGAGAGCTGGTGTGGCGATGCCGCCCATATTTTGCCTGTAATTAATAAGGTGGCAGATTTGAATGCAAATATCGATTTGAAAATTGTTTTGCGCGATGAAAACGATGCCTTAATGAATCAATTCTTAACCAACGGCGGAAAGTCTATTCCAAAACTTATTATGATAGATAATAATACGGGCGACGTAGTAAATACTTTTGGTCCGCGACCAAGTATTGCAACACAATTGGTAAACGATTTTAAGGCAGAATATAAGGTGATAACTCCAGCTTTTAAAGAGCAATTACAAACTTGGTATAATTTAGATAAAGGCCAAAGTACTGTAGGCGATTTGTTAGCACTGTTAAAAGTTTAGTGTTTACCTTCAAAATAAAAGGTGATAGATCCGATTTGTGAAGGTTTAGAGGCTTTGGCGTTAAATCGGGCTTTTTTAGCATATTCTAAAGCGCTGTCTATTAAACAGGCGTTGTCTGTAGTGGAAGAGCTGTTAATGTAGGTGTCGGTAACGTCTCCCGCAGCATTTACAGTAATGTTTACAACTACTTTACCACTAGCTTCGCATAAATAAATGGGTGTTGGTAAATACTGATGTGTGCGATCTACTAACGAATAATGCATGCTGCTGTTTTTGTTTGCCGAAGCATTCATGGCAATTTTGTTACTGGTGTTATTCCCGTTTGATGCATTACTTTGCTTTTTAGGCGATCTTGCCTTTAAAATACTGTTTACGCTGTTAAAAGACGATAGCTCATCGGAATTTAAACTAGAACCCTCGCTGTTTGTTTCGGTGGTTTCTGTGGCTTCGGTTAACTCGTTTACCGTTTCTGTTTCTGTGTTTTTAGAATGCTCGAAAGCTTTGGGTGGCGTTATAGGGTTGTAGGCTTGGGCAAAACGTTTTGTATTTTGTGTCTCGTTAAAAGCTTTATTGGTCTCGGCTTTAGCCTGCTGCTGTTGCGTAAGTTCCTTTAGTAATTGTTCTTTTGGAGTGTTTTGTTCCGGGTTAAGCTCGTAATATGTTTCGGCCATTTGTGCAGCTTTTCTGGTTAGGTGCATATTAAATACCAAAAGAAGAACACTGCCGGCTATTAAGGCGGTTATTAATGCTGCTTTATGTTTGTCTATAAACTTCAAAAGACTGTAGATTTTGGGATATACAATACACTAATATACGCAAATTCTAATAGTTTAGTTGTTTAAGGTATTTATAAACTGTTCTGGTGTTAATGCATTTGAAACATTAAAGTCTCCTATTTTTGTGCGGCGTAGTTCAGATAAATGTGCGCCAGATTGTAAAGCCTTGCCGAAATCGTGTGCTAAGGACCTGATGTAGGTTCCTTTACTGCATACCACCCTAAACTTTAATTCCATAGCATTAATAGCTGTGATTTCGAATTCAGAAATATGTATTTTTCTAGGCTTTATTTCTACCTGTTCTCCTGCTCTGGCAAATTCGTAAAGGCGTTTACCTTCTTTTTTTATGGCTGAAAATACTGGTGGATATTGTTCGATATCTCCAATAAAACACTGAGTGGTTTCGTGGATTTTTTCTTCCGTAATGTGATCGGTAGGAAAGGTTTCGTTTATTTCGGTTTCCAAATCGTACGAAGGTGTCGTGCTTCCTAAAACAATGGTGCCTGTGTATTCTTTAATCTGCCCCTGGAACGTATCGATTTGCTTTGTCATTTTTCCGGTACAAATCACTAAAAGCCCAGTCGCTAATGGGTCTAACGTGCCAGCATGACCTACTTTAATTTTTTTAATATTAAAAGCCCTGCGAATTTCCCAACGCAATTTATTTACAGCCTGAAAGGAGGTCCAATGCAAAGGCTTGTCAATTAAAATAACTTGACCATTTAAATAATCTTCTAGAGTTTTCATGTTTTAATTTACTAAAGAGAATGCAATAGCAATACACCCAACTATAGCGCAATATATTGCAAAATAAGAGAGTTTGCTTTTTTTAACAAGTGCAATCATCCAGGTGCAAGCAAAAAGGCCACATATAAAAGCAGCAATAAATCCGGCAGAGAGTGCAGTAATATTTGTGCTTTCTAAGCTTAGTTCGCCTCCTAAAATATCTTTGGCTATTTTACCAAAAATTAGTGGTACAACCATTAAAAACGAAAATCGAGCAGCTTTGGTTTTATCATTACCTAGCAATACCGAGGTCGAAATGGTTGCTCCAGATCTTGAAATCCCAGGAAGCATAGCAATGGCTTGCGAAATACCAATTACAAATGCATTGCTAAAAGATACTGGCTTACCTGTGTTTTTTGCTTTATCGGCTAAAAACAGTAAAATACCAGTTACAATTAACATGGCGCCAACCAATAGAATGTTTCCGCCAAATAAGGCTTCTAATTGTTCTTCAAAAAATAATCCTACAATAACGGCAGGAATCATCGATATTACAATTTTGGCAACAAATTGCAAGTCGTCGTTCCACTGAAATTTTAAGGCACCTTTCGCGATGTCTAAAATATCTTTTCTGAAAATAACTATGGTGCTTAAAGCTGTGGCAAAGTGAAGCACAACGGTAAATAATAAGCTTTCTTCGGGTACTGAATGATCGCCAAGAATTGCTTTTCCTAACTCTAAATGGCCGCTAGACGATACGGGTAAAAATTCGGTAAGTCCTTGTATAATGCCAAGAATAATTGCGTCGAGTGTATCCATTAGTTTTTATTCGGATTTAAAAGAATCGCATAAATTTGAATGCCAAACCCTATGAGTACTAAGGTTGGAGCAAGTCGTATTCTTCTAAAACTAAAAATATCGGGGTTAAAAACATTGGGATCTTCGCTACCACCGCCAGACATTAAAATAAAACCTATGGCTATAAAGGCTAAGCCTATAAACATAAATTTATAGTTTTTTTTTCCGAATATAAAGTCGCCCGTTTTAAGGTCTTTACGTTTTTGTTCTCCCATAGGTGTGTGCTTTGTTAAGTCTACAAGACGTTGCAAATTAACTGTTTTATTTAAAATTAAGCGATTAAATGCACTTAAAATTAATCTAAAGTTATAGAGTTTATAATTTGGTACAGGGCTCTTTTTTCTTCGTCGTTGGTGTACGATAGTACGAACGATAGGCTAAAGCCGTAACGTATAATACAAAAGAACTCTTGTTGTACTTCAAAAGATCCCAAACGTGCCGTTGCTCGCATAACATCAAACGTATGGCCGTCTATGGTTTTCGTGCTTAAATTATCGTCGAATGTGTATGTAGCGCGCGATTGTACCAATAAGTTTTTAGAATGAAACAGATAATCGCTACCGCGTTTTACATGGGGTAAACCATTAATGTTTTCGGCAATTACATTTAAAGAGGCATTGTATCTAGTAGCTTCCTTTATGGGGTGTCTAAAGAGTGTAAATAAATAGGCAATGTTTATTTGCGAAGCTTTTACTGCTTCCTTTATGGCATCGGTTTCGTTTTTTAAAATTTTATCGCCAGCCTCGGTTATGGCTTTAATATCGCGTTTGGATTGTACCGCCCAATCTTCGGGGTAGGTAAACGATAATCCGAAATACGAATTCGAATACGTGTGGTTTTCAGTTGTGCCAAAATCGAAATTCTCGGGTAGGTTTTTGGTGTCTTTGTTGCAACTAGTAAGGCATAGCATCAGACATATTATACCAAATAATTTTAGTTTCATTTTATTAATAATATAATTGATCTGTTTTTAGATTTAAGAAGCGTTGGGTGGCAATAAAGGTACTTATCCATGTAATTACAATGCCTAAAATAAAAATGGTTAAAAACAATCCGCCAATAAGTATTGGGTTGTTTAGCAGTTGTAAATCTGGGAAAGTTTTGTTGAGGTAATAAAATACAATCGCCATACCAATTAGTGCTAAAATAGCACCAATAATGCCCAAACGTACACTTTTCCAAACAAAGGGTTTTCTAATAAAATGTTTGGTGGCGCCTACCATTTGCATGGTTTTTATGGTAAACCGTTTGGAGTAAACCGAAAGTCGGATAGAACTGTTAATAAGTAGTACAGCTATAACGGTAAATACCCCGCTAATTACCAAGATCCAGAAACTGATGCGCTTTACATTGTCGTTCATTAAATTTACCAAATCGTTATCGTAGCGCACCTCGTCTACAAAGGTTTTGGCTAAGGCTTCATCCGAAATGGTTTTTAAATGTTCCGATGTTACAAAATCGGCTTTTAAGTGTACATCTATCGAATTTTGTAAGGGGTTGTAGCCTAGAAAATTCATAAAATCCTCGCCATTTTCGGCCTTCATAAATTCGGCTGCCTGCTCTTTAGAAACGTATTCGGTCGATTTTACATAATCGGCCATACTCAAGCTTTTTTCAAGCTGATTAATCTCAACCTCTTTAGCGGTATCTTTCAAATAAATGGTAACCACCACTTGTTCTTTAAAATGGTCGGCTACTTTTTTGGTGTTCAGCACAAGCATGCCCAACAAACCAAGTAAAAATAAGACTAAAGCAATACTCAATACCACAGAAAAATATGAAGATATTAATCGGCGTTTTTGATATTTGTCAAAAGATGAGCTCATATAAGGGTTGAATTTGTTTGTAAAAATATAAAAGAAATCTATTTCGTTACGGATAACAACGTTTAAACTTTCAACATTGTTATAATAAGCGTAAATTTGCGGCTTTATTAAGCGGAATAGAACATTATGACCTATAATTTTAACGACATAGAGGCCAAATGGCAACAATATTGGGCCGAAAACAAAACGTTTCAAGCCAAAAATCAATCTGAAAAACCTAAATATTACGTGCTGGATATGTTTCCGTATCCGTCTGGTGCCGGATTGCATGTTGGGCACCCGCTAGGCTATATCGCGTCGGATATTTATGCGCGCTACAAACGTCATAAAGGCTTTAATGTATTACATCCGCAAGGTTACGATAGTTTTGGTTTACCGGCTGAGCAATATGCCATTCAAACAGGGCAGCATCCTGCTATTACTACCGAAACCAATATTGCTACGTATAGAAGACAGTTAGATAAAATCGGGTTTTCGTTCGATTGGTCGCGCGAAGTGCGTACCTCGAATCCGGAGTATTACAAATGGACGCAGTGGATTTTTATTCAGTTGTTTAACTCTTGGTTTAATAACGATACCAATAAAGCCGAAGACATTTCAGAATTGGTTAGTATTTTTGAAACCGAAGGGAATGCTAAGGTAAATGCCGTGTGCGATGATGCTGTTGAAACCTTTACAGCAGACCAATGGAATGCATTTCCAGTTGAAGAACAACAGGATGTTTTATTACAATACCGTTTAACCTATTTGGCCGAAACCGAAGTAAACTGGTGCCCAGAATTAGGAACCGTTTTAGCCAACGACGAGATTGTAAATGGTGTTTCCGAACG
Organism: Formosa sp. A9; assembly: GCF_051200825.1. Lineage (GTDB taxonomy): Bacteria > Bacteroidota > Bacteroidia > Flavobacteriales > Flavobacteriaceae > Formosa. Next base: position 427,893 of record NZ_CP195158.1, read on the forward strand.
AGGTGGCCATCCTGTAGTGCGTAAAAAAATGACGCAGTGGAGCATGCGAATTTCTGCTTATGCCGAGCGCTTATTACAAGGCTTAAACGAAATTGATTGGACTGATTCCTTAAAAGAAAGTCAGCGTAATTGGATAGGAAAATCGGTTGGTGCTTCTGTGACTTTTAATGTCATGTCGAGCGCAGTCGAGACATCAACAACCAGCAACCAACAACCAGCAACCATAGAAGTTTTCACAACGAGACCCGATACCATTTTCGGCGTTTCGTTCATGACTTTAGCCCCAGAGCACGAATTGGTTTCAAAAATCACAACTGCAGAACAAAAAGCCGAAGTTGAAGCTTACATCGAAAAAACGGCCAAGCGTAGCGAACGCGAGCGTATGGCCGATGTAAAAACTATTTCGGGGGTGTTTACAGGGGCGTATGCCGAGCACCCGTTTACTAAAGAACCGATCCCGATTTGGATTGGCGATTACGTGTTGGCAAGTTACGGAACAGGAGCAGTTATGGCGGTGCCTTGTGGCGATCAGCGTGATTACGATTTTGCAAAACATTTCAACATCGATATCCCGAATATTTTTGAAGGCGTCGATATTTCGGAAGAAGCTTTTGCCGAAAAAGGCAATACCAAACTCACTAATAGTGGATTTTTAGATGGTTTAGCTTATAAAGAAGCAACCAAAAAGGTGATTTCGGAATTAGAAAACATGGGGCAAGGAGAAGGGAAAACCAATTACCGTTTGCGCGATGCCGTGTTTAGTCGTCAGCGTTATTGGGGTGAGCCATTCCCTGTATATTATGTGAATGGCAAACCACAAATGATTGCTACCGAGCATTTGCCAATTCGTTTGCCAGAAGTTGAAAAATATTTACCAACCGAAACCGGTGAGCCGCCTTTAGGTCGCGCCGATGTTTGGGCTTGGAACCGCCTCAAGGCGGAAGTAGTCTCAAATGATTTAATAGACAACGTTAATGTTTTTCCTTTAGAACTAAACACCATGCCAGGTTGGGCGGGGAGTTCGTGGTATTTCTTCTGTTATATGGAAGAAGCTGCTAATCGCGGAGAAGCCTTTGCAAGCGCGGAAGCTCTAAAATATTGGGAGAATGTCGATTTATATATTGGAGGTAGCGAGCACGCAACCGGACACTTGTTGTATTCTCGTTTTTGGGTGAAATTTTTAAAAGACCGCGGTTTTGTAAACATCGAAGAGCCTTTTAAAAAACTGATTAATCAGGGCATGATTTTGGGAACGAGTGCGTTTGTTTATAGAGTAGGAACCTCTTTTTCAATAAAAAAAATGTCACCAAACCGTAGGTTGGATGAAGTGAAAGTTCCTTATTATTTCGTTTCAAAAGAAAGTTATGAAAATGTATTAAACGGAAATTATGACGAAAGTGTAAAAACAGTTTATGAAAAAGCAAAATTATTATGGGAGAATGAAGGTTTTCAAGTGGAACCGAACATTGAAAAAACTAATTGTTCCGCCATTCATTCCGATGTTTCATTTGTAAATGCTTCCGATGAACTGGATATTCAAGCGTTTAAAAATTGGAGAGAAGAGTTTAAAGATGCTGAATTCATTTTAGAAGATGGTGTTTACAAAGTAGGTCGCGAGGTTGAAAAAATGTCAAAATCGAAATACAACGTCGTAAATCCAGATCAAATTTGTGAAGATTATGGTGCCGACAGTTTACGTTTGTACGAAATGTTCTTAGGACCGTTAGAGCAAGCCAAACCTTGGAATACAGCCGGAATTACAGGAGTACATGGTTTCCTTAAAAAATTGTGGAAATTATATGTTGGCGAAAATGGTGTAAATGTTACTGATGCCGAGCCGACGAAAGACAACCTGAAAACGCTTCATAAAACCATTAAAAAGGTAGAAGACGACATCGAGAATTTCTCTTTTAATACGTCGGTTTCAACCTTTATGATTGCGGTTAACGAGTTCACGGCGCAAAAATGTGTAAGCAAAGCGGTATTAGAGCCGTTCTTGGTTTTAATTTCACCGTATGCACCGCATATCGCCGAAGAATTGTGGCAGCAATTGGGGAATACAGAATCTATTTCGGAAGCAGCTTTCCCAATTTTTGATGCAAGTCATCTGGTAGAAAGCAGTAAAGTGTATCCAATTTCTTTCAACGGAAAAACACGTTTTACGCTAGAATTACCATTGGATTTAGGTAAAGACGAAATCGAAAAAATTGTAATGGCTCACGAAAAAACCGAAGCTCAATTACAAGGGCGTACGCCTAAAAAAGTAATTGTGGTACCTGGAAAAATTATCAATATAGTAGGTTAAGCACTGGTGCCGGTTTTTCGATATTCGGAATAATCGACATGCTTATTTAAGAAATAAACGGAATCACCTTCAGAATTATGAGGGTGATTTTTTTATTGGTAATAATGTGATATTCAGTATTCTGAAATTTGGGAAAGTGGAAATATTTAATCAATTTAGTTGTATTAAAATCTCCAATTATGAAAATAGGTGTGCCCAAAGAAATTAAGAATAACGAAAACCGTGTAGGCATGACGCCTGCTGGAGTTTTCGAACTTACCAAACGCAACCATACGGTGTATGTGCAATCTCTTGCCGGCGAAGGTAGCGGATTTTCAGATCAGGATTATACAGATGTTGGTGCAGTGGTTTTAAATACCATCGATGAGGTGTATGCTGTAAGCGATATGATTGTAAAGATTAAAGAGCCTATAGCGGTAGAATATCCGTTAATTAAAGCCAATCAGATTGTGTTTACTTATTTTCATTTTGCATCTAGCGAGGCGCTAACCTTAGCTATGTTGGAAAGTCAGGCGGTGTGTATTGCTTACGAAACGGTAGAAGACGACGATGGTTCGTTGCCGTTGCTAACACCAATGTCTGAAGTAGCTGGGCGTATGGCCATACAACAAGGTGCAAAATATTTAGAGAAACCCATAAAAGGTCGCGGCGTTTTGTTAGGTGGTGTGCCAGGGGTATCGCCAGGGAAAGTACTTGTTTTAGGTGCTGGAGTTGTGGGAGTACAAGCTGCAAAAATGGCCGCTGGATTGGGCGCTCATGTTACGATAATGGATGTGAATATGAAACGTCTTAGATATGTTAACGATATTATGCCAAGTCATGTAGTTACTGAATTTTCAAGCGAATATAATATCCGAAAACATATTAAAACCCACGATCTTATTATAGGGGGCGTGCTAATAAAAGGAGGTAAAGCGCCTAAATTAATAACGCGCGATATGCTTAAAGATATGCGTCCAGGCACCGTATTGGTAGATGTTGCTGTAGATCAGGGCGGTTGTATAGAAACCACTAAAGCGACAACACACGAAGATCCTACATATATAATAGATCATATTGTGCATTACTGCGTAGCCAATATGCCGGGAGCCGTACCGTACACCTCCACTATTGCCTTAACCAATGTAACGTTGCCTTATGTGTTAAAATTGGCAGATTTGGGTTGGGAAGCGGCTTGTAAAGCAGATCGTGCCTTGGCAAAAGGGATAAATATTGTAAAAGGTGAAATTATGTACAAGGAAATCGCCGAATCGTTTAATTGGAATGTGAGCTCGTAATTGTAAAAACTGACAGAATTACCTGCCGATACTTTGGCTTATTTTTTGTAATAAATGTGTTATATTTACTATAAAAGATAAAAACATGTTTACATATTATATATTAATAGGGGCGATAGCTTTAGTAAGTTGGTTGGTGAGCAATCAGTTAAAAAGCAAATTTCAAAAATATTCTAAAATCCATTTAAGCAATGGCATGAGCGGAAAAGAGATTGCCGAAAAAATGTTAGCCGATAATGGTATTACCGATGTTAAGGTTATTTCTACAGCAGGACGATTAACAGATCACTACAATCCACAAAATAAAACCGTTAATTTAAGTGAAGCTGTTTATGCCGAACGCAATGCCTCAGCTGCAGCTGTTGCGGCTCACGAATGTGGTCATGCCGTGCAACATGCGCAAGCCTATAGTTGGTTAACTATGCGATCGCAATTAGTGCCTGTAGTTAGTATTTCGTCTAAAATGTCGCAATGGTTAATTATAGGAGGTTTGGTTTTAGGTGCAGCTTCTGGTGCAGGTTTAGGATTTTGGGTGTCGGTTGTTGGACTTCTAATGATGGGAATGGCGACCTTGTTTAGTTTTATAACCTTACCCGTAGAATACGATGCCAGTAACAGAGCTTTAGCTTGGTTAAAAAACAAAAATATGTTAGCACCACAAGAATATGCCGGTGCAGAAGATGCTTTAAAATGGGCGGCTAGAACGTATTTAGTTGCAGCTATAGGTGCACTTGCATCTCTATTATATTGGGCCATGCAAATTTTAGGAAATAGAAACTAAGAGAAAAAAATATAATGTAGAAGGTCGAGTTTTTTAGAAAATTCGACCTTTTTTAATTTATAATATTTAGATTTAAGTACTAATTAAAACGATTTAAATGGAAAATTTACCCCAAAAAGTATTGTTGAATACGCTAAGCGATACAGAACGTGTTGCTTTTTACAAGAAAACCTACGCTCATGTTGCTGGTGGCGTGTTGATGTTTATCATTTTTGAATACCTTATGTTACAAAGTGAAGCTATTGTTAACTTTGCGCTGTCGTTAACCGAAGGCTATAGATGGCTATTTATGTTAGGCGGCTTTATGTTTATGACCAATTATGCAGAGCGCATGGCGTTAAAATCTGATGATAAAACCATGCAGTATGTGTCTTACGGTATTTATATTCTTGCCGAAGCTTTCATTTTTATTCCTTTATTGTACATGGCAATTTATTTTACCGAAGGCTTCGATTTAATTAATCAGGCAGCTGTGGTAACCTTATCGCTGTTTACAGGATTGTCGGCTATAGTTTTTGTAACCAAAACAGATTTTTCGTTTTTGCGAGCAGGGCTTACGGTCGGATTTTTTATAGCTATCGGTTTAATTATAGCAGGGATGATATTTGGTTTTAATTTAGGCTTGTGGTTTTCGGTTGGGATGTGTGTGCTGGCTGCAGGTACTATTCTATATCAGACATCAAGTTTAGTAAATATATATTCTGAAGATCAATATGTGCCAGCGGCCATAGGTCTGTTTGCTTCATTAATGCTATTGTTTTGGTACGTGTTACAAATTTTTATGTCTAGAGATTAAGAAAAAAATCAATGCAAATATTTCAAAGCTTCGGAGTTATACCGAGGCTTTTTTTAAATAGGAATTTGTCGGTCTATTTGTTGGTTTAACGAAATGAAAGTTTCAGTTCGGGAAACGCCTTCAATAGATTGAATTTCTTTGTTTAACAAATGCATTAAGTGTTCGTTGTCTCGACATAAAATTTTAATAAAAATACTCCAATTACCAGTCGTGTAATGGCATTCTAATACTTCGGGAATTTTTTTTAACTGTTTAACGGCTTCTGGATTACTCATGGCTTTATCTAAATAGATGCCTATAAACGCCATCGTTGTATATCCTAAAACCTTAGGGTTTATAGTGAATTTTGATCCTGAAATTAATCCCGATTTTTCGAGTTTACGCAAACGCTGATGAATGGCAGCCCCAGAGATGCCTACACCACGGGCTATTTCTAATATTGGCGTTCTGGCATCTTGCATTAAAGCACGAAGTATCTCTTTGTCGATGCCATCTATTTCTATATTCTGATTTGCAACCTTCATAAAGTGTTTTTCGGTAATTAATTATAAAATTAACGATAATATCTTTTATATTGATGGTAAATCGTTTAAATGTTTAACGGATTGTAACCTAAATAAGGCACTTCTTTTTCGTGAAACTGAATGCCATATTGTTCTAAGGTTTTTAAAATAGGCGTGTAGACTTCTTTGCTTATTGGGCGAAGAACACCGGGCGTTGTTATTTGCTTGTTTAAAATAGCCAATGCGGCTATGGCAACGGGTAGGCCAACGGTTTTAGACATGGCTGTAAATGTTTGATCTTGCCCTAAAGTCACCATAGTCGAATCAATTTGATGGGATTTACCAGCCAATTCGTAGCCGAATTTATGATACATCACAATCATATCTTTATCGTCTGGGGCTAAGGTCCAACTATCCATTAAAATGTGTTGCAACATTTGTGCAGGTGTAGCTTGTTTTAGGCCAGTAGTTTTTTTGGGATTGAAAATATCTAGTTCCAATAGTTTGTCCCAAACCACATCGTCTTGATCTATTTTTAATTGGTGTCTTAATTTTAATTCCACCGAATCGGAAGGACTATAAGGTAAAAATGCATTCACAAAATCGCGGTAGCTCATGTGTTCGCTATCTTCTAAAATATAGCTGTCGTCTGTCATCCCTAATTGTACAAACATGTTCCAGGCTCGGCTAAAACCTACGCGACGTATGGTGCCGCGGTATAGTGTTTTTACTTGGTCTAAACCGTAAACACTTTGGTATTTTAAAGAGTCGCGGTTGGCGTAAGCTTCAAAACGCCCAAAACCGTCAACATCTAAAAATTCGGTACGCCTAAATAAGCGGTGGTAAGGAATGTACTTGTATGTGTTTTCTTGGATAAACTTAGCTGCTCCTCCTTGTCCGGCCAAAACTACATTTCTGGGATTCCAAGTGAATTTGTAATTCCATAAATTGGTATCGCTTTCAGGAGCAACCAATCCGCCAGTAAACGATTCGAACAGTAGCATTTTGCCGCCTTTACTTCTAATGCGGTCTATAACTTGCATGGCGCTCATGTGGTCTATGCCAGGGTCTACGCCAATTTCATTCATAAAAACGAGTCCTTTTTGTATGGCTTCGTTATTAAGTGCTTGCATTTGGTCGCTAATGTACGAGGCGGTAACTAAATGTTTGTTCAGGCTTAAGCAATCTTTTGCAATGTCTAAATGCAAATGCGCTGGGAGCATAGAAATTACAATGTCGGCATTTTTAATGGTTTGCCTTCGTAAGGTTTCATTAAAAATGTCTAAGGCTAAGGTAGTTGCATTTTTATGGTTTTTAATAAGTCTTTTGGCATGCTCCAGCTGTTTGTCGGCAATCGTAATTTGTAATTCTTCGGTCTGCGATTTTTCTAAAAGATATTGAATTAAATGTGAGCTAGATTTTCCAGAACCAATTATTAAAATGTTTCGCATAATGAGAGTAGTTAGTTAATTTTGTAAAGCTAGAGTTGCTTATAAAAGTACAAAATACAAGCGCTCGCTACTTTTAAAAATATAAAATTATAATATGAATAAAACGATTTTACTCGCTGCTGGCATTCTTGGTGTTTTAAGTGTAATTATTGGCGCTTTTGCGGCTCATGGCCTAAAACCTTTAATATCGGCCGAAGCTTTGCAGACGTTCGAAACTGGTGTGCGTTATCAAATGTACCATAGTTTGTTTTTACTATTTGTAGGTGGCACATCGTATATCAATTCTAAATCTAAGTCTGTAATATTGTATTTGGTAGTAGCAGGTGTAATATTGTTTTCGGGATCTATTTATGGCTTGGCAACAAATCCGCTTTCTGGCTTCGATTTTAAAACCATTGGCTTTGTAACTCCTATAGGTGGTTTGTTACTCATTTTAGGCTGGGTTGTTGCGATATTATCATTTTTGAAGATTAAAAATGATAAAGTGAAAATTTAAATCGGTTATTTCAAATAATATTTTAATTTTGTTGTAACAAACAAACATTATTATGGTAGATAATACCCAAATTACGAAAACGATTTCGTTGGAAAAATACGGAATTAAAAATGCCAAAGTTCAATATCAACTAACACCAGACGAGCTACAGCAACACACCTTGGATAAAGCTCAGGGCGTTGAAGCTAATTCAGGAGCCTTAGCCGTAAACACTGGTGAGTTTACAGGGCGATCGCCAAAAGATCGTTTTATTGTTAAAGATGCTATTACCGAAGATCGCATTTGGTGGGGAGATGTTAATATTCCTTTCGATTCGGATAAGTTCGATGCTTTATACAAAAGAGTAGTCGATTATTTATCGGGGAAGGAAATATTTGTAAGGGACAGTTATGCTTGTGCAGACAAGAATTACCAACTTAATATTCGTGTTATTAACGAGTATCCGTGGAGTAACATGTTTGCTTATAATATGTTTTTAAGGCCTACCGATGAGGAATTGACTAATTTTAAACCAGAATGGACTATTGTAAATGCACCTGGTTTTATGGCCGATCCAGAACGTGATGGTACACGACAGCATAATTTTGCAATTTTGGACTTTACCAGAAAAATTGCGCTTATTGGTGGTACAGGTTATACAGGAGAAATTAAGAAAGGTATATTTTCTGCACTTAACTTTATACTTCCTGTTTTTAAAAATACTTTGCCAATGCATTGTAGTGCCAATGTGGGTAAACAGGGCGATACAGCCATATTTTTTGGGTTGTCGGGTACAGGTAAAACCACACTCTCTGCCGATCCCAACAGACGTTTAATTGGCGATGATGAGCATGGTTGGACCAACGAAAATACAGTCTTTAACTTCGAGGGTGGTTGTTATGCTAAAGTCATTAATCTGTCTGAAGAAAACGAGCCTGACATTTTTAAGGCTATAAAAAAAGGAGCTATTCTTGAGAATGTGATTTTAGATGATGATGGGGAGGTAGATTTTTCGAATACGTCCATCACTCAAAACACTCGGGTGAGTTATCCAATTCATCATATCGATAATATTCAGGTGCCTTCCATAGGAAAAAATCCTAAAAATATATTCTTTTTAACCGCAGATGCCTTTGGAGTGATTCCTCCAATTTCCAAATTAACACCAGCGCAAGCTGCCTACCATTTTATTTCGGGATATACCGCTAAAGTAGCAGGAACCGAAGCTGGTGTGGTAGAGCCACAACCGTCGTTTTCGGCATGTTTTGGAGCGCCATTTATGCCTTTACACCCTGCTGAATATGCAGAAATGTTAAGTCAGAAAATGAAAGATGCTGGTGTTAATGTTTGGCTTGTTAATACCGGTTGGACTGGTGGACCTTACGGTGTTGGCACACGTATGAAACTTAAATATACCAGAGCAATGATTAACGCCGTTTTAAATGGAGATTTAGGCTTGTATAATTACGACGATTACCACATACATTCTGTATTTGGCGTGGCACAGCCTAGAACCTGCCCAGGTGTACCTACCGAAGTTTTAAGTCCAAGAGCTACTTGGAATAACGACGAAGCTTATTATACCACAGCGTTTAAACTTACGAATGCCTTTAGGGAAAACTTTAAAAAATTTGAAGCCTATGCGAGCGAAGAAATCCGTAGGGGAGGACCGCAGCGTTACGCTTTTTAATACCATCTAAACAATCAACTAAACCAAACCAAACTAAAAAAGCGATTCAAATTTGAATCGCTTTTTTTATAATTTTTAGTTAAACAGAGTAAAGTTTATTTGCCTTTGTTAACTTTCTCTATGTATTTTTCTAAAGCCATAGTCATAGAAGGTGTTTCTGGCGTAGGCGCTGCAATGTCTACGCGCAAGCCTTTTTCCTCTACAGCCTTAATGGTTGTGTTTCCAAATACCGCTATACGTGTGTTGTTTTGCTTGAAATCTGGGAAATTATGAAATAAAGATTCAATTCCCGAAGGGCTAAAGAATACTAAAATATCGTAAGTAACATTTTCAAGATCAGACAAATCGCTAATTACGGTTTTGTAAAAAATAGCTTCTTTCCAGCTGATTTTTAAACCGTTTAAAATTTCAGGAACTTCAGGTTTAAGTTTGTCTGTAGTAGGTAGTAGAAATTTTTCGTCTTTATATTTTTTAATTAGTGGCGATAATTCTGCAAAAGTACGCTTACCAACGTAAATTTTACGTTTTCTGTAAACAACATATTTTTGTAGGTAATAGGCAACAGCTTCCGATTGGCAAAAATATTTTAGAGTGTCAGGCACTTTAAAGCGCATTTCTTCGGCAACTCTAAAAAAATGATCTACTGCGTTACGGCTAGTTAAAATAATGGCAGTGTAGTTGTTTAGGTCTACTTTCTGCTGTCTAATTTCTTTGGCAGGAACGCCCTCTACATGAATAAAAGGTCTGAAATCAATTTTTACTTTTTGCTTTTCTTGAAGATCAAAATACGGGGAATTTTCAATTTTAGGTTCTGGTTGAGAGACTAAAATGGTTTTCACTTTCATAAGCGGTTTAGATTTTTGAGACCCTAATACATTGTAACAAACTTGTACAAAATAATATAGGGTGCGATTTCAAGTGTGCAAAGATATAAAATAAAATAGAAAAGGTTGGATTTTATTAAACTTCTATAACGTTTTAGTGAGCTTGTTAATCCTAAGATAACAAGGCTTAATAATATGGCTAAAACAATGTATATGACTGTTTTAGAAGGTGTTATGCTGTAAATTAAAAAAGCGTTGATGGGAATGAGCAAGATGCCAAAAAAATTTTTATAACTGGTTTTCTGGAATAAGTAATTATCCATTACATCGTCTATATTAAAAATACTGGCTAAAAGACGCTCAAAAAGTACTTTTATAAGTAAAAACGCACCAATGCTAAATATTATTTTAAGCATAACATTGGGGTTTAAATTTAAGTTTGTAAACAGGGCGTTGTAACAAATACAAATAAAAATTGCTGCCGAAATAATGAAGTTTACAAATAGTAAAGCGTCAAACCAATCAAAAAACTTTTGGTCGCGCGCGTAAATATTTAAATACTTAGAGTTTAGTAAAATGGCCGAAAACTCGTTAAACCGGTTTGCATAGATTGTTTTAGCCATAGTCATGGCTATTAATCCAATCATAATTAAAATGGTAAATATCTCGTTAGATGTTACTTCTCTAAGCATGGCTCAAAATTATTTAAAATTATAATAAGGCATCGTAATTATTAAGGAATATTTAAAAAAAAGAAATTGTTAAAAACTGTACATTTGTAGCTTTAATAGCATTTAAGTGAGAGACTCTATAGTCATTATCCCTACATACAACGAAATCGAAAATATAGAAAGCATCATACGTGCTGTATTTGCACAAGCCAAAGCTTTCGATATTTTGGTAGTCGATGATAATTCGCCAGACTTAACAGCGTTAAAGGTTAAGGAACTTCAAAAAGAATTTCCAGAGCAATTACATTTAGAAGTTCGGCAAGATAAATCGGGATTGGGTACGGCTTATATTCATGGATTTAAATGGAGCTTAAAAAAAGCGTATCGCTATATTTTTGAAATGGATGCCGATTTTTCGCATAACCCAAAAGATTTGGTACGTTTGTACGAGGCTTGTGCTATAGATGGTGGAGATTTAGCAGTAGGGTCGCGGTATGTAACAGGTGTAAATGTTATAAACTGGCCCATGAGCAGGGTGCTTATGTCGTATATGGCATCAAAATACGTACGCATGATTACCGGTATGAAAATACACGATACCACAGCGGGTTTTGTATGCTATAAGCGCGAAGTATTAGAAGCTTTAAACTTAGATAAGATTAAATTTGTAGGATATGCGTTTCAAATAGAAATGAAATTTAAAGCCTACATTAAGCATTTTAAAATTATTGAAGTGCCCGTAATTTTTACAGATCGAACCAAAGGAGAATCTAAGTTAAGCTCGGGGATTATTTCTGAAGCCATCTTTGGAGTCATCTCTATGAAATTGAAAAGTATATTTAAAACATAAAAAAGCATAACATGCAAGCAAGACAGGTGTTAATTAAAAACGCAAAAATTGTAAACGAAGGCGTTGTTTTTGAAGGCGATATTTTAATTGAAGGCGAATTTATTAAAGAAGTAGGAGAATCTATCAGCGCAAAATCATCAGATGTGCAAGTGTTTGATGCCGAAGGTAAATATGTGTTGCCAGGGGTTATAGACGATCAAGTACATTTTAGAGAGCCAGGTTTAACCCATAAAGCCGATATTGCTACCGAGTCTAAAGCTGCTATTGCAGGTGGCATTACATCGTTTATAGAAATGCCTAATACCGTTCCGCAAACAACAACTCTTGAAAAATTAGACGAGAAGTTTGCCATCGCCGAAGCGACATCGTATGCGAATTATTCGTTTATGTTTGGAGGTACTAACGATAATTTAGACGAAATTCTAAAAGTCGATACCAAAACTGTGGCTGCACTTAAATTGTTTTTAGGATCGTCTACAGGTAATATGTTAGTCGATAACCCTAAAGTATTAGAGGAAATTTTCTCGAAAGTGAATATGCTTATTGCTGTACATTGCGAAGACGAAGGTACCATAAAACGCAATATGGATATTTACACCGAAAAGTTTGGTGAAGATATTCCTATTAAACATCATCCAGATATCCGAAGCGAAGAAGCCTGTTATTTATCGTCGTCTAAAGCTATAGAATTGGCCAAAAAAACAGGCGCACGATTACATGTGTTTCATTTGTCTACTGGAAAAGAAACACAGTTGTTCAGTAATAAAATACCATTAAAAGATAAAAAAATAACAGCAGAAGTTTGTGTTCATCATTTGTGGTTTACAGATCAAGATTATAACAAAAAAGGCACATTAATTAAGTGGAACCCTGCAGTTAAAAGTGAAGCCGATAGAGACCAACTTTGGAAAGCTTTGCTAGACGACCGTATAGATGTTATTGCAACAGATCATGCTCCACACACATTAGACGAGAAACAGAATGTGTATACTAAAGCGCCGTCTGGAGGCCCTTTGGTACAGCATGCCTTACCTGCTATGTTAGAAATGCACCATCGCGGTGTGGTTTCTATAGAGAAAGTTGTAGAAAAAATGTGCCATAACCCTGCTATTTTATTCGAAATTGAAAAACGAGGTTTTATAAAAGAAGGCTATTATGCCGATTTGGTTTTAGTAGATTTAAATAATCCTTGGACAGTTAAAAAAGAAAATATTTTATATAAGTGCCAATGGTCTCCTTTTGAAGGGACTACGTTTAAATCTAGAATTACACATACATTTTTAAATGGTACTTTAGTGTATCAAAATTTTAAATTCAACGATGTTAAAGCTGCAAAACGCTTAACGTTTAATAGATAATGAGAATAGCAGTATTCCTTTTAAGTTTCGTTTTAGTGGTGTCTTGCCATAAGGTTAAAAAGCCAGAGCAACCAGAAAATCTGATGTCAGAAGACCAAATGGTTAATGTTATTATAGATATGGCCTTATTAACCGCAGCCAAAGGTGTAGACCGCGTAGCGTTAGAAGAAAAAGGTATTATGCCAGAAGCATTTGTGTATGAAAAACACCAAATAGATAGCTTGCAATTTGCTTTAAGTAGTAACTATTACGCGCACGACATTGCTGCTTACGAAGCTATATATGCTAAAGTGGATGATAGTTTAAAAGCGATAAAGGCCGTTATTAAACAGCAGCAAGACGAAGCAGAAGAAGCTAAACGTAAAGCCGATTCTCTTAAAAAAGTGGCTATGCCTAAAGTGAAGCCTCAGGAAGGCAAGAAAGTGATTAAGGGTATTAAGTTAGATAGTATTATTGCTAGGTAAAATAGGTTTAAATTATTTGCTTAAATCTTCAAGATAGCGTTTGCTAATCGTGTTAATACTTTGTGTAATAGGAATCCACTTGTAATTTAGTGTTTTTGTAATTTTTTTATTACTGTATACAGAGGTGTTGTTTATAGTACTGGCCATTTGTTTGCTTAGTTTTCGTCGTTTTCCGGTAAGTTTGCTAATTAGCCAATCTAAACGCCATGCAATTTGCGTTAATCCAGACGATACCTTTTTATACGGAGGTTTAACTTGTAAAGCTTTGGCAATATTATCAAGCAATTGTTTGTAGCTCCAATTTTCCGATACCAAAATAAAATTCTCGTTGGTAATATCACTTTGCATTAAGGCAATCATAATCGAGGTTACATCTTCTACATCTACAAAGCCTGTGCCTCCTGTAGCGTAATATTTTAGTCCGTTGTGTATTTGTTTAAAAAATGTGCCAGTACCGTGATTCCAGATTCCTGCGCCAAGGATTACGCCTGGGTTAATAATTACGGCATGTAAACCTTCCTGTGTGGCGCGCCAAACTTCCATTTCGGCACCATATTTTGTAATGGCATATACATTGTTGTCGGCTTCAGGGTTCCAATACGTTGTTTCTTGTATGGGATCTTGGTTTAACGACTCGCCCAATGTGGCCACAGAGCTTACATAACAGAGTTTGGTAACGCCTGTTTTAAGAGCAATGTTTACTATATTGGCAGTGCCTTCAATATTCGTACGACGTAATAAAGTGTATTTGTTAGGTTCGAAAGATACAAATGCAGCGCAGTGGTACACGAGGCTTATGTCTGTAAAAGCTTCGGTAAGTTGCGGGACATCCAGTATATCGGCTTCAAACCATTCTATTTTATTAAATAAAACGTCTACTTCTTTTGTGTAGTACGAAAACACACGTTTTACAATATCTAACTTGTGTTTAGACCTGTAAATAGCTCTTAACTTTTCGTTTTTAGTAGCAAGTTTGTATAATAAATGAGACCCAACAAGTCCTGTGCCTCCAGTAACTAAAATCATAAAACTAAGGTAAAGAATTATTTAATATAGGCAGAATTATATTACGATTTTTATCTTTGTACGAGATTATTAAAAATTAGAAATAATGACCAAAAATTTAGTTGAAGAATTAACGTGGAGAGGCTTGGTTCACGATATAATGCCAGGAACAGAAGAACAGTTAAATAAAGAAATGACGACGGTTTATATTGGGTTCGATCCTACTTCAGATTCTTTGCATATTGGAAGTTTAGTGCCTATTATTTTGTTGGTTCATTTAGAAAAATCTGGGCATAAACCTATTGCTTTGGTTGGAGGTGCAACGGGTATGATTGGTGATCCTTCAGGGAAAAGCGATGAGCGTAATTTGTTAGACGAAGCTACTTTAGCTAAGAATGTAGCAGGAATTAGAGGGGTGTTATCGCGATTTTTAGATTTCGATTCTGCCGAAAAGAATGCTCCAGTTTTAGTAAATAACTACGATTGGATGAAAACCTTCTCGTTTATAGAATTTGCGCGCGATGTCGGTAAACGTATTACCGTTAATTACATGATGGCTAAAGATTCTGTAAAAAAGCGTTTGTCTGGGGATTCTGGTGTAGGTATGTCGTTTACAGAGTTTACTTATCAGTTAATTCAGGGGTACGATTTTTACCATCTTCATAAAAATCACAATTGCTTATTACAAATGGGCGGAAGCGACCAGTGGGGCAATATAACCACCGGAACCGAATTGGTACGCCGTATGAATGTTGGAGAGGAGGCTAAAGCGTTTGCAATGACCTGTCCGTTAATTACAAAGGCCGATGGATCTAAATTCGGAAAAAGTGAAGGTGGTAATGTTTGGTTAGATGCCGATAAAACATCAGTTTATAAATTCTATCAGTTTTGGTTGAATGCTACCGACGAAGATGCCGAAAAATATATTAAAATATTCACGTTTTTAGATAAAGCTTCAATAGACGCTTTAATTTTAGAACACCAGGAAGCGCCGCATTTAAGATTGCTTCAAAAGAAATTGGCTGAAGAAGTAACAAGTTTTGTGCATTCTAAAGCCGATTTCGAAAATGCCGAAAAGGCTTCAAACATATTGTTTTCAAAATCCTTTAAAAATGATATTAAAGCTTTAGACGAAAAAACATTTTTAGATGTGTTTGAAGGTGTGCCAATGGCAGAATTACCAGCATCCGAATTACATGAAGGTGTAGATATGATTGCTGCTCTAGCGGCAAAAACCAACTTTTTAGGTTCTAATAGCGAAGCGCGTCGTGCGTTAAAAGAAAATGCTGTTGCCGTAAATAAAGAAAAAGTTGCAGAAGATTATAAATTAACAACAGACGATTTAATAAACAACGCTTATGTAATAATTAATAAAGGTAAGCGCAATACGTACATTATAAAGTTTGTGTAATAATAATGAAGCCGGGTTTATAAAAACAACCCGGCTTCAAAAAAACCAACTAACCATTAAAAACTAACCTTTCTTTGATGAAATATCAAAGATTGGAAGTATGTATGTAGTCGGTATTTAAGCTGTTAGATTTCAGGTTGTTTTGTCAATATTTTGTTAAATTTTATGGTTTGCTGCGTTTTAAAGTACCATAAGATTACAACCTCGAATATCGGAATTATCAAAGCGTCCAATAACTTCAAACGTATTGTTATTGTAGCACTTCCCTAAGTCTTGAGTGGCAATAAACGCGCAAGAATTTACATTGGCCAAATCTATGACATTAATGCCGCCTGAAGCATTGTCATCTAAAATAGTTAAGGCGTCTTCGGGATCTCTTGTTAAAATTTTCATCCATGGTGGGCAATTAAAAATACCATTGCCTTTGGAATAGCCCTGACTTAATAATTCGGTCATGCCATATTCGCTATGTATGTGTTGTACGCCAAAGCCCTGTTTAAGAATTTGGTGCAATTCGGTTCGTATTAATTCTTTTCTGCGACCTTTCATGCCTCCGGTTTCCATAACAATCGTGTTTTTAAGATTAAATTGTTGCTGCTCTACCAAGTCTAATAAAGCAAACGACACGCCTATTAAAAGCACAGGTTGACCTTTGGCATCGAGGCGTTTTAGGGTTTCGGATAACTCTGATAAATTGTTTAAATAAAATCCGCTTTCCGGATGTTTGGACTGGTTAATTAAATCGTTAACCATATAAATTAAAGACGAGCCATTGCGTTCTAGATACGCGGGTAATAACGCTAAAATAACATAATCTTCTACATTGCCATAGTATAACTGAAATGCCTTTCTGAAACTGGTTTCGTAAATAGAGAGTTGTGTTACGTGGTGTTTGCTGGTTAGGTTTCCAGTTGTACCACTACTAGAAAAAGTTTCTTGTATTGGTGCGTTAGAGCTTAAAATATCTCTGGTTTTAAAAAAGTCTATTGGTAAAAAGGGTATGTCTCTGTACGACGAAATGTCGCTTGGGTGAACATACAGTAAATCGCAAAACGAGCGATACACTTTATTGTTTTGAAATTGAAATTTAAATACGTTTAAAGCCTGGGTGTTAAATTCGTCTTCAGTTTTAATATTAAAAATGGCTTCGGTATTAATCATAATTTCATTTAAAATGTGATAACAAAAATAACTAAAATAAAAAAAGCGTTACCAATGAGTAACGCTTAAAATTCGTAAAGGCTAAAACTTAGTTTTTAATAAGTTTTTTGGTTACACTAGTGCCGTTTTGCGATATTTTTATAAGGTATAATCCGTTTTTTAATCCAGATAAATTTACCGTATTGTTTTGTAATGTTTCATTTAATACATTTTTGCCTAAAACATCAAAAAGACTAACTGTTATAAGTCCTGTTTTAGTACTGTTAATGCTAACTGTATTTTGGTTTGTTGGATTTGGAAATAAACGAAACTGCGATATTTGTTTGCTGGCGATAGATAAAGTTGGATTGTAGTCGCCAATACCAGACATAATAGTTTCGAAAGCTGTGCCTTCTTGGCAAGTGCCTTGTCCGTCTAAAGCTTTAGGTGTGCCAAAAGTCCAATTGTCTGCGTTAAAAGTACCTGCATTAGCTTTGGTGCCATTGTCGCGTTTGGCGTAAGAGTCGGTATATTCCCAAGGCGTATCGGTGCCATCTTTATCGGTTTCACCATATTGGTCAATAACTGTAGATGTTGCTGTTTCGATAAGTCTTACACGATCGTCTCCGTTATTGTCTACCGCCGAGCTGTTAGAAATAATATGTGTTGTTGCCGAAGGGAATTCAGTATTAAAAATACTTAAATCGTCTTCTTTTACAATGTAAACAAAAGCGTCGGTTACAGTGCCTAATGCAGATAGGTCTTGTGCATTAGACCACTCGGTGTTGCTGTTAGATTGTTTTTCCAGGCTGTATTTAGTGAAATCTACAGCGCCTTCAGCATAAATTTCTACAAATTTTGGGCTGCCGCCCGTACAGTCGCCATCTACAATAGCAGTAATGATTGGGCCTTGCGCCCAACAGTACGCAGATGTGATGATGCTTAAAGCAGAAAAGTAAAGTTTTTTCATATTTGTTTTTATTTAAAGATTAATAAAAACAAATATACTTAATGCAATATCTTAGGGGAAATCGCGTTGTTATATTTCATAATAACTTAACGAACGCAGGAACTTAGCGCACAACAAGTTTTCGGGTGTACGATTTGTTGTTTTCTTTAATTTTAATAATGTAAATACCAGCTGTTATTTTAGAAATATTTAGTTCTTTTCCAAAAAGGGTGGCGCTGTAAATAGATTTACCTAAAACATTAAAAATCTCAATTTCTTTTGTTAAATTGTCTTTGGTAATAATGAATAACTTGCCGTTGCTCACTGGGTTAGGGTAAATAGAAATCTCTTCGCTATTTTGGATTGAAGTTTTATCTGCACTCTGGGCTAGAGCGGAAAACGACAAAGCAAAAAACAAAAAGCAACCAATAAACGTAACGAGGTAGTTTTTTTTCATATGCAATTTACGAATTAGGATAAAGATAATAATTTCCGTTCAAAATCTATTCCAAATTTTGATAAATAGGTGTTTTATTCGATTTAAATTACCATTGTGTAAGATTCAAGTTACGTTATTGTTATTAATAATTTCAGTTTTATAAAAGATTGTTATTAATTTTATCTTTGGCGTTGGAATTAAAAATTCTTAATATTTTAAAATGGGAAAAAAAGACATTAAAATTTTATTGGTTGATGACGAGCCAGATATTTTAGAAATTGTGGGTTACAACCTTAGCTCTGAAGGTTACGAAGTAATTACAGCCGAAAATGGTATAGAAGCTGTGAAAAAAGCCAAGAAAGAGCTGCCGCAGCTTATTATCTTAGATGTGATGATGCCAGAAATGGATGGTATTGAAGCTTGCGAACAAATAAGAAATATTCCAGATTTAAACGATACCATTATTACTTTCTTAACCGCTAGAGGCGAAGATTATTCGCAAGTGGCAGGTTTTGATGCTGGTGCAGACGATTATATTACTAAGCCTATAAAACCAAAAGTACTGGTAAGTAAGGTTAAAGCGCTATTAAGACGTGTTAAAGAAGAAGAATCTAACGACTCAGTAGTTAATATTGGAGCTTTAACGATTAACCGAGACGAGTATAAGATTATTTTAAAAAATGAAGAAATTATTCTACCGCGAAAAGAGTTTGAATTATTGTCTTTATTAGCTTCTAAGCCAGGAAAAGTGTTTAAACGCGAAGAAATTTTAGATAAAGTATGGGGTAACGAAGTGGTTGTTGGTGGCCGTACAATAGATGTACATATTCGTAAACTTCGCGAAAAAATTGGAGACGATTGTTTTAAAACCGTAAAAGGAGTAGGGTATAAGTTTGTAGATTAATGCCGAATCAGATAAAAAAAACATACAAGTTTGCGATTAAAACATCGCTATACATTACGTGTATTTTAACGCTCTTAATGAGTGTTTTTTTATACGCTTTCTTTTCCTTAAAAATCATACCGATTTTATGCTTTATTTTAGTGTGCTATGTGGTGTGTTTTGGAATTATCCAATATCGTGTAGAGCGTTTTATTTACAGACGAGTAAAGAAAATATACGACGATTTAACGTTGTTGGAGTCTACTAGCCTGCGTAAAAAACAAATTACCACCGATATGGCTACTCTTACCCAAGAGATCGATAAGTATGCGCGAGGAAAAAAGATTGAAATCGAATCGTTAAAGGTTCGTGAAGAGTACCGAAAGGAATTTTTGGGTAACGTATCTCACGAACTTAAAACCCCGTTATTTACAGTTCAAGGGTACATTTTAACCCTTTTGGATGGTGCTATCAACGACAAAAATATTCGCGAAAAATATCTGGATCGTGCGAGCAAAGGGGTAGAGCGCCTTATTTACATAGTAAACGATTTGGATATGATTACCAAATTGGAAGTTGGCGATTTAAGTTTAAAAATAGAAGCGTTCGATATTGTGGAACTAATCTCTAATGTTTTTGAAATGTTCGAGATGAAAGCCGCTAAAAAACGCATCACCCTAACATTCGATCGCGCCTATAATGAGCCTATTATGGTGAAAGCCGATAAGGAACGTATACAGCAAGTGCTTAATAATTTGGTGGTAAATTCCATAAAATATGGACATGATAAAGGGACTACCGAGGTAAGCATAGAAAACTTAATTAAAAACAAAGTCATTGTTCGTGTAACCGATAATGGCGAAGGTATAACACAAAATAATATTCCTAGATTGTTCGAACGTTTTTACCGCGTAGATAAAAGTGGATCGCGTAAAGAAGGTGGCTCTGGCTTAGGCTTGTCTATCGTAAAACATATTATAGAAGCCCACGACGAAAAAATTTATGTGGAAAGCGATTTTGGTGTAGGTAGCGAATTCTCCTTTACTTTAGAAAAGGTGAAATAACGGACTTAAATCTGTGGTGTTTTTAAAATTGCTAAGACCTTTATAAGCGGCTACATTTTCTAATAAACCCAAGTTAAAATCATCTTGTTTACAATACGGTACCAGTTTTAAATCGTGTAAACGTTTGGCGAGATATTCTTGTTCAAATTGTCCGGGTGTAGGAATAAAAAAGGCTTTTTTCTGTAATACTGATAAATCCATTACGGTGGTATATCCCGATCGCGACAGCACTAAATCGCTTGAGTTAATTGCGGTTTGTAGCTCTTTACCGGTCATAAAATTGTAAATTGTTAAATTATTGTGCTGTGTTACTTGTTGTTCAGCTTCAATAACACCTTTTACAAAAAGAATGGTTCTACTGTCGTTTTTAAAGGCCTGTAATAGTTTGTCTTCAAGTAGGGTGCGCTGAGGTTCTGGTCCAGATAATAAAACAAGAATATCGTATTTTTTCTCTAATGATGAAGGTGAAAACCTGCTTAAGGCGCCCATGTATTTTGTGGGAATTTCCAAATCGGTTACATGGCCTAGTTTACCACTTAGGCTAGGTTCTTCTTTAAAATCGGGCACCCAACACTCGTTGAATTTTTTAATAATACGTTGATGCATTTTGGTGCTCAACCATGTGGTGGAGCCGCTTAATACTTGTAGTTGATGTGTAATAAAAACCGACGGAATTTTTTTGCTGTGCACACCCAACCTGTTGTCGGATATAATGCCGTCAATATGATAGTCGGTAATAATTTGTTTTGTAGCTTTTTTTTCGGCTTTAATGGCTTTTACCAGTTTAGGCGAGTCTTTAAGTAGTTTCAGTTTAAAGTGTTGTCCTTTTTTTGCATAAGTAATGTTGTACCCAGGTAAAGCAATGCTTTCTAAGTCGGGAAATTCTTTATTTAATAAAGATAGGGCTACGCCATCGCTCGCGATAACGGGGGTGAATCCGTTAGTAATTAATTGGTTAATAATAGGAATACATCGTGTGGCGTGACCTAACCCCCAATTTAACGGGGCAACAAGAATGCGTTTACTCATGAATAGTATATATTGAAAACTAAAGGTCTAAAAATTGTTCTACAAACACATCACCTAAACTTTATAAAAACACATTTAAATTATTAATTTTTAAAACAAAAGGAAAAATAATTGTAAAGTAGCGGTAGTCTGCCGTATTTTTGCAACTATTTTATAAGGATAAATTTACAATTGTGGGAAGCAAAAATAAACTTAAGCGATTTAGAGAAAACGAAACTTTTAATAATGTTGTTCAGCCAAGTCGAGAAGAGCTTGTAAATGGCGATTTTGATTTAAAAGGAAAATGGAATAGTACGTTTTTTAAAAATGATAACCCTTTAGTTTTGGAGCTAGGTTGTGGTAAAGGAGAATATACTGTAGGTTTAGCCAAAAAATTTCCCAATAAAAATTTTATAGGTATCGATATTAAAGGCGCTCGATTTTGGCGTGGTGCTAAAACAGCGGTCGAAGAAAATATTGGTAATGTTGGATTTTTACGCACACAAATAGAGCTTATCGAACATGCTTTTGCAGCTGAGGAAGTCGATGAAATTTGGATTACATTTCCAGATCCGCAAATAAAATACAAACGCACGAAGCATAGAATGACAAATAGTGCGTTCCTGAAAAAATATAAATCTATTTTAAAGCCCGATGGTGTGGTTAACCTTAAAACAGACAGCGAGTTTATGCACGGGTATACATTAGGGTTGTTGCATGGCGAAGGCCACGAGGTACTTTACGCGAATAACGATGTGTACCACCAACATGGCAGTCCAGACGAGGTTACTTCCATACAAACATTTTACGAGTCGCAATATCTGCAAATAGGAAAAGCCATTACATTTATCCGTTTTAAAATTAAATAGGTTTTGAACATCACGTTGGTCTTTTGTATTGGGTTAATTATTGCCATGGTTGGGGTTATTCCTCCTGGCTTGTTAAATATGACGGCGGCAAAAATTAGCTTAAAAGAAGGACATGCCCGTGGTATAGTGTTTTCTATTGGCGCATGTTTAATTGTGCTATTGCAAACTTTTGTTGCAGTTATTTTTGCGAGATACCTAACTAAGCACCCCGATATTGTAGATGTTTTACAACGTGTGGCATTGGTTATTTTTATCTTAATTTCTGTATATTTCTTTTTTGTAGCTAAAGGCGATGGCGATGTAGGAAACAAAAATGCACCAGAGGTTAGAAGCAAAAAAAGTAGATTTTTTCAAGGCATGTTTATGTCGGCTTTAAATATGTTTCCGATTCCATTTCAGGCATATATGAGTGTGACTTTAGCTTCGTTTGGCTGGTTAACTTTCGAGCAGTCTAATATTATAGCCTATGTTTTTGGTTCGGCAACAGGGTCGTTTGTGATGCTTTATGTGTATATGTTTTTTTTCGATAAAATAGAAAGTAAAACATTCACCTCGCAAAAAAATATGAATCGTTTAATAGGGTCTATTACCGGTATAGTCGCTTTGGTAACTTTAATTCATGTAATTAAGGAATTGTAATGAAACCAGAAACCTTAGATTTTTTTGATAGAGTTTATGCGATTGTAAGGCAAGTACCCATTGGGCGCGTTACCAGTTATGGGGCTATTGCACGTTATTTAGGTGCAGTACGAAGCGCCAGAATTGTGGGTTATGCTATGAATGCAGCGCATAATCTAGAGGACGTGCCTGCACATCGGGTAGTGAACAGAAACGGAATGTTAACAGGTAAATTTCATTTTGAAGGAAGTAAGCTCATGCAGCAGTTATTGGAAAGTGAAGGCGTGCAGGTTGAAGCAGATCAGGTGCAGGATTTTAAACAGGTGTTTTGGGATCCTTCAGAAGAACTCTAGTGTAGCGGCAGGTATAAATTTAGTTAATAGATGCTATCAATCATTTCAATATTAGTACTTCAATTTCTAAACAATTCACACTATATTTGCATATTAGAATTAATCTAAATAGTTTAAGACGAGGAGTTTGTGAAATCGATTAATTTTGAAAGGGTTATATCCTTAAAACAAACAAAAAACAAGCTCTGTAAATAGCAGTATAATGAAGATTAAAAAAGAAGATATAATAAAAGCGTTACAAACCATTACTGTTCCTGGCGAAGGTCAGAATATGGTTGAAAGTGGCGCGGTAACAAACGTTAATGTTTTTGGCGACGAGGTGGTAGTCGATATTACCATTGCCAACCCGAGTTTGCAAGCTAAAAAGAAAACTGAAGTCGATATTTTAAAAACCATTCACGACTTGGTATATCAGAAAGCAAAAATTAAAGTGAATGTAACGGTTAATGCCCCTGCAAAACCTAAAAACGAAATAAAAGGTAAACCCATACCGGGCATTAAAAATATTATAGCTGTAGCGTCTGGTAAAGGCGGTGTAGGAAAATCTACCGTTACCGCAAACTTAGCCGTAACGCTAGCCAAAATGGGCTTTAATGTTGGTGTTTTAGATGCCGATATTTACGGGCCTTCCATGCCAATTATGTTCGATGTGGAACACGAAAAACCATTGGCGGTAAACATCGATGGCAAATCGAAAATGAAACCGATAGAGAATTATGGGGTGAAAATCCTATCTATCGGATTTTTTACTAAACCCGATCAAGCCGTAGTTTGGCGTGGCCCTATGGCGGCTAAAGCCTTAAACCAAATGATTTTTGATGCGCATTGGGACGAATTGGATTTCTTATTACTGGATTTACCTCCAGGAACTGGCGATATTCACCTAAGCATCATGCAATCACTCCCAATTACTGGAGCAGTGGTAGTAAGTACGCCGCAAAACGTGGCACTGGCAGATGCTAAAAAAGGTGTAGCGATGTTCCAACAAGACAGTATTAACGTGCCAGTGTTAGGAATAATTGAAAACATGGCGTATTTTACACCAGCCGAATTGCCAGATAATAAATATTATATTTTTGGCGAAGCAGGTGCCAAAAACCTAGCAGAAGATTTAAACGTGCCATTTTTAGGCGAATTACCGTTGGTGCAAAGCATCCGTGAAGCGGGCGATGTTGGTAGACCAGCGGCCTTGCAAACGGCAACACCATTAGAGAAATCTTTTGAAACATTAACGCAAGCTGTTGTTCAGGAAGTGGTGAATAGAAACGATAACTTACCGCCAACAGAAGCAATTAAAATTACGACTATGGCTGGCTGTTCAGCTGTTAAAAAATAAGGTATGACCTCAGAAGAATTAAAATTAAATGTAGAGAAAGCTCTCGACGAAATTCGTCCGTTTTTAGAAAGCGATGGCGGTAATATTTCTCTTATTTCTATTGAAGACGACAAATTGGTGAAGGTACAATTAGAAGGCGCTTGCGTTGGCTGTAGTGTAAACCAAATGACCTTAAAGTCTGGTGTAGAAATGACCATTAAAAAATATGCTCCGCAAATCGAGCAAGTTATTAATGTAGAATAAAGCAAGCCTTTGCTATTTAAGTCACCTAACAAATGATTAAAACCGACATCCTAATTATAGGAGCAGGCCCAACTGGATTGTTTACAGTATTTGAAGCTGGATTATTAAAATTAAAGTGCCATTTAATCGATGCCTTACCACAACCAGGCGGCCAATGTTCCGAAATTTACCCGAAGAAACCGATTTACGATATTCCAGGATTCCCTGAAGTTTTAGCAGGCGATCTTACCAAAAATTTATTGGAACAATGTAAGCAGTTCGAACCAGGTTTTACTTTGGGCGAACGTGCCGAAACTTTAGAAAAACAAGAGGACGGCAGCTTTATTGTAACCACAAATAAAGGCACACAACACCATGCGCCTGTGGTAGCTATCGCTGGTGGTTTGGGGAGTTTTGAACCGAGAAAACCGTTAATAAGCAATATTGCTAGTTTCGAAGATAAAGGCGTTGAATATTTCATTAAAGATCCAGAAATGTATCGCGATAAACGTGTGGTTATTTCTGGTGGTGGCGATTCTGCTTTAGATTGGTCTATTTTCTTGGCCGATGTCGCTTCCGAAGTGACTTTAATCCACAGACGTAACGAGTTCCGTGGTGCTTTAGATTCTGTTGAAAAAGTTCAAGAATTAAAATCGAAAGGCAAAATCAATTTAATCACCCCAGCCGAAGTTATCAACGTAGTTGGTCATGGTAAAGTTGAAGGTGTTGTCGTGGCGCAATCGAAACATATAGAAAAGGAATTTATTGTAGAAACGGATCACTTTATTCCGCTTTTTGGTTTATCACCAAAATTAGGGCCTTTAGGAAATTGGGGCTTGGAGATTGAAAAAAATGCCATTAAAGTGAATAATGCTCTGGATTATCAAACTAATATTCCAGGTGTGTTTGCGATTGGCGATGTAAATACCTATCCAGGAAAATTAAAACTGATTTTATGTGGTTTTCACGAAGCGACATTAATGTGTCAGGCGGCGTATCAGATTATCAATCCGGGAAAAAAATACGTTTTAAAATATACTACCGTTAGCGGTATCGATGGTTTTGATGGCACGAGAAAAGAAGCCGAAAAAGCCGTTGTTAAATCAATAGAATAGAGTAAAAAATTGCAATGGAACAAGATGTAAATATTAAAATTACCGATCGAGATGGCGTAACCCACGATATTGTTGCACCTACCGATATGGCTATGAATTTAATGGAAGTTGTACGCTCGTACGAGCTCGCCCCAGAAGGCACTATTGGTGTTTGTGGTGGTATGGCCATGTGTGCCTCTTGCCAATGTTATGTGGTAAGCGACACCGAACTTCCGGAAATGCAAGACGACGAAGAAGCCATGTTGTCTGAAGCGTTTCATGTGCAAGACAACAGCCGTTTAGGTTGCCAGATACAAATTACGCCAGAAATGGAAGGTTTGGAAGTTATTTTAGCGCCAGAAAGTTAATGGGTTTTATAATCTATTAATTTTTTTGGCCCTTCTAGTACCGTGCGTACAATTCTAAAATAACCATCGTCCGTCGTGGCGGTGTCCCATTTTATTAGCGAAATTTCACCCTTTTCAATTTCTATGCCCGTTATACTGTGCGGATGTACACAGCTGCCATCGTTAAAAAAAGCGATATGACCAGGCTGCGGAAACCTTGGCCTATGTGTGTGACCAACTATGGTTATAAGGTTGTTTTTACTGCGAATCCAATTTTTTATGCGGCGTTCTATACGGATAAGTTCGGTGTAGTTTTTACCCGGACTCGTGGGGTCGGCAATACCCATAACATTTAGCGGTTTCCATAATATTCTAACCATAAACCGACTCAACTTCCAACATTTATAATTCCACCAATCTGCTTGATGTCCGTGGGTTAAAAAGACTTCTTGCTGTGTTGTTTTATGCTTTAAAATAATACCTTCATAAAAAGTAATGTCGGTAAAGAGTTCTTTATGAAGCCCCGTTTTTGCATCAAAATAAGTGTGTAAATGCTTCTTTACATAGTTTTGTTTTCGGTATACCATGTCGTGATTTCCCCAAATAACATCCAGACGTTTTTCGTCGTAAAAACACTTCATTAGCATATATACATTGGTATGCGCTTCAAAAATAGACTTAAAGTTTAGGTTCTCCCAAAGCTCGTCGCCATCTCCTAATTCGCAATAATGAAATCCGTTTTTATAATACTGTTTTAAAGCGTGGTAATATATGTTTCGGTTACGTGCAAAATCATCGGCAATACTGTTGTCACCTCTATGGCAATCACTAAAAAAAATGAATTTAGACGTGTCGTCGAATTCAATAATTTTCGCGGTATCGTAAGCGTTATGTAATCGTTTTTGAGATGATAGCATGGATTAAATATAACTAAAACCATTGTGATTTGTAAGCGAAAAATAACTTTAATCGTTTGGCTTTAGCATGATGATTTTTCTAAAGTTTAATAGCTGTGTTAGAATAGTTTATGTAAGAGTTTTAAAATTAAATAGTTATATTTAATAATTGTTGTTATTTGAATTAAAAAGAACAAACTAACTTAACCTTCAGTTTATGTTTCGAAAATTTTTGTTTATCTCAAACAAATTAGTTGCGCTATGTGTACTCATTACTGTCATGAGTTGCCAGCAAAAAATCAATGATGTTACCATTACAGGACAAATTATTGGTGATATTCCCGAAAATATTAATTACACTTTACCTATTAACGGCATCGACTTTATTGGGTTTAACCAAATGGTTCGGCCCGATTCGCTAGGTAATTTTAAAATTACATTGGCTGTTACAAAAGCGAGTTTTGTAGAATTATCTCAAGAATATAAATCTTTTGGAACTGTTATTGTCGAACCCGAAATGCATTATCAAGTGTTGATAGATAATACCGAAAAGAAACCAAAATTTAAAGTAACAGCTCATAATGCCAAAGGTCAGGAACTTTACAATAAAATCACTAATCGAAATATGATTACTGGTCATTTTGAATTAGAGGCAAATTCGTATTTTAAAGACTCTGTACCTTCTGCTATTGAAACCAAAATTAAGCAAAGCTTGGTAACCGAAATGACTGAATATCAAGCGCTACTAGAAAAGCATGACATTTCAGAAGACTTTTATCAATTAGTTGCTACCGATCGTGGCTATTTTTATGCAGGAGCACAAGGTAGCGTTGCCTTTTTAAATTTTTTATATGAAGAAAGAAACCAAAACACCTTAAACAAAGATCAATATAATAAACTTTGGAGTGCTGTTTTTCAGTCTTACCCAGCATCCAATCCCGAATTGTTGCGTTCGCCATGGTTTTATTATTACACACAAAATTATTTGCGATATCAAGAGTTTCTAGAAAATGAAGTAGATACAGATTCGTTAATTGGCTTAAGAAATCAAGGAAAAATTAATACGTATCAAATTAATCAAGCAAAAAAGCACTTATCTGGTGAGCAGTTAGAGTATTATTATGCGGCTTTTTTATATGATGTATCTATATCTAAAAATTACGAAAAAGAACTCATCCCGTTATTTGAAGCATTTAAAACCACTTACTCACAGAGTGCCTATAGCCCATTTATAGCTCCAGAAATAGAAAACATTGTTGCGTTTCACAACAAACAAAAAGACAGCTTAAACACAAACACTACATTTATAAATAACACCGATAGCTTAAATACCTTAAAAGAAGTTGTAAAAACATTAAATGGCCACAGGTATTATGTAGATGTTTGGACTACTTGGTGCTCACCCTGCAAAAAAGAGTTTGCACACAATTCTGAACTTTATAAGCTGTTAAAGGCTAAAAATATCACTCCTTTATACATTTCAATAGATCGAGATGAGAAAGCCACACAATGGAAACAAATGATTGCGTTTTATGGTTTAGAAGGCTATCAAATTCGAGCAAACAAAGCGTTATATAACAACTTAAAACAATTATACGAGGGAAACACCTTTGCAATACCTTGGCATATTTTGGTAGATAGCGATGGTGCAATTATTAAAAAACATGTGAGTGGTCCGTCTAAAATTGAAAAATTGATAAGCGAATTAAATTAAATTGAAATGAATGCCTTAACTTCTATTTTAAATATTTTACCACTGCCTAATACAAACAAAACGTGCTTTGCATTATTTGTTGTCGTTTTGGGTTTTACGGGCAATTGCATATGGGCACAACAGTCACCTAGCATACCCAACAGCCTTGTAGATAATATCACTAAAAACGCATTAAATTATCTGCAAGAATCTGTTTACCTGCAAACCAGCAAAGGCATTTACGAAACAGGCGAAGATTTATGGTTTAAAGCGTATGTTTTAAACAGTCAGTATTTAATTCCTTCCGATTTAAGTAACACCTTATACGTGCAATTGGTAGAAGATCAAACCGATGTTGCAGTATGGCAAGAACGGTATTCCATCGAAAAAGGATTTGTAAACGGACATGTGTTTATTCAGGATACTTTAAAGTCGGGCACGTATCGCTTGGAAGCCTTAACATCTGAGTCGTTTTACAAAAACACGCAAGACTTTAAAAGTGCTCGTAAACTTATTATTGTAGATCGAATTTCCGATTTTGCTAAAGATTCCATCACTAAAACCAACGAAATTGATTTTGATTTTAAGTTATTTCCAGAAGGCGGCCACTTGGTATCTGGCATACAAAGTACTGTAGCCTTTAAGGCTATTGATGCTAAAGGGCAACCAAAAACTATTTCGGGAACTTTATTAGAAAATGATAAACCATTACTGGATTTTAAAAGCACACATGCAGGCATGGGGGCATTTATTTTTACACCAGACATCACGAAAACATATCGCATCACATTAAACGATTCACTAGGTCAAAAAACAGTTTCGCTTCCAAAAATAGAACCTCAGGGGCAAGTCATGCAGTTAGTAACCAACAGCAATGAAGCTATTACTTTAAAAATTTCAAAATCACCGGGTTTAGAAACAGAAATGATTTATGTGCGCGTTCAGGTTCGAGGCGTGGTGTACACCATAGCCAAAACCCTATTGGATGAAGCGCAAATTGTAAGTATTCCTGTAAATGATATGCCACAGGGCATTGCTGAGATTACCTTGTTTAATCAGGATTTACAGCCAGTAGCCGAACGTTTGGTATTTGTAAAACAATATCAGAAATTGCATATAAAAACTGTTTTAGACAAAAGCGAATATCTAACAAAAGAACAGGTTAAATTAAATATAAAAGTCGTAGACCAGAATGGCAATCCACAAATCGCACATCTAGGTTTAAGTGTTTACGATGCCATGTACAACAACCCGAACGACACCAAAACCATTGCAAGCCATTTTCTGTTAACCGAAGAATTAAAAGGAAATTTACACGACCCCAGTTATTATTTTAAAGACGAAAATGAAAATAGAAAACAAGCCTTAAACCTCTTATTGCTTACTCAGGGATGGCGAGCTTATACTTGGGGCGAACAAAACCTGAAACAATTGGACATAAAGCGTCAACTCGCAGTAAAAGATACTTTAATTGGTAAAATTCACGCCAGTAAACAAAAAGACAGAGCCCTTTTATCGCAACAATATGTCATAGCATTTACGGCCGAAGATAGCGGTAAGAATCTCATTGAAGTCGATTCTATAGGGAGATTTACAGTGTTGCCAGAATATATTAGCCAAGCCAATGGCGGCTATTTATATTTAAAGCTATTGCAGAACGATCCTAACAAAAACATGTCTATAGCCATACACGATCCTACCTTTAAGACTATTAATCAAATTAAAAAACAGAAAACATTTATATACCCTATAAATTTTAATAGCAAACTTTTAGAGTTAAAACCAGAGGAAAATTACACGTCTTATAAAGACATGAATCAGCTTGACGAAGTCATGCTAACCGCTAAAAAAGAACGGGTGTTTAGAGATAAATACATGGGAACTTTGGATAGTTTGGCAAAATTGGATGTAACGATAGATTATCTTTGTAAAAATGGAGTTTTAAATTGTATAAAACATGCTGCTTCAGGAAAAATCCCAATTCCAGGAAATACCTACGATTACTATGTCGGGAGAGAAATTCAACAAGTTATATATAAGGAACAGATTAAAAAAAACTTTACTGAAGAAGAATTGTTAAAGTTGTTTAATGTGAGTTGTGTTAAAGGAGTCTATATTCAAAAAGTGTTTTACGAGCCTGTTTACGATTTGGACGAACAAATTAATGGCTTTCCAGATTACAGAAATACCTTGTATTGGAAACCCGATATCATTACCGATACAAACGGACAAGCACAAATTACCTTTTACTGTTCAGATATCAATACTAAATTTTTAGGTGCTATAGAAGGTATAAATGGTTCGGGTGCTCTAGGAAGAGAGGAATTCGAGTTTTTTGTAAAAAAAAGATAAACCTTAGTTTGTATAGTTTTAAGTAAAAATAGTCTTATTTAA
Organism: Formosa sp. A9; assembly: GCF_051200825.1. GTDB lineage: Bacteria > Bacteroidota > Bacteroidia > Flavobacteriales > Flavobacteriaceae > Formosa. The sequence goes on from NZ_CP195158.1 coordinate 459,059, forward strand.
ACGCATTAAGTCCCGTGATATCCAATCCCGTAATTAACAAATGAATATCGTGCGTGCCTTCGTAGGTTACCACACTTTCCAGATTCATGCTGTGTCGCATAATACTGTATTCGCCGGTAATTCCCATGCCACCAAGCATTTGTCTGGCGTCTCTAGCGATGGTGAGTGCCATATCCACATTATTGCGTTTTGCCATAGAAATTTGCGCCGAAGTGGCTTTGTTTTCATTTCTAAGAACACCTAAACGCCAAGTTAACAATTGTGCTTTGGTAATTTCGGTAATCATTTCGGCTAACTTTTTTTGCTGCAATTGAAATTGCCCAATCGGTTTTCCAAACTGCATGCGCTCTTTACTGTAACGTAAAGCTGTGTCGTAACAGTCCATAGCCGCTCCAATAGCACCCCAGGCAATACCATAACGAGCCGAATCTAAACAACCTAAAGGCGCACCAAGTCCCGATTTGTTTGGTAATAGATTTTCCTTAGGGACTTTAACATTGTCAAAAATAAGCTCGCCAGTAACCGATGCGCGAAGCGACCATTTGTTGTGTGTTTCAGGAGTAGAAAATCCTTCCATACCACGTTCAACGATTAAACCATGAATGCGACCGTTTTCATCCTTGGCCCAAACTACGGCTACTTGTGCAAAAGGCGCATTGGAAATCCACATTTTGGCACCGTTTAAAAGATAATGATCGCCCATATCTTTAAAGTTTGTAGTCATGCCACCAGGATTCGAACCGTGATCGGGTTCGGTAAGACCAAAACAGCCCATCCATTCACCACTAGCCAATTTAGGTAAAAACTTTTGGCGTTGCGTTTCGTTACCGTATTTCCAGATTGGGTACATAACCAAAGACGATTGTACCGATGCTGTACTGCGAACGCCAGAATCGCCACGTTCAATTTCTTGCATGATCAAACCATAAGAAATCTGATCCAATCCAGCGCCGCCATATTCTTCGGGGATGTAAGGGCCAAAAGCACCAATTTCTGCCAAACCAGCTATAATTTGTTTGGGGAATTCAGCCTTTTGTGCATAGTCTTCGATTATTGGCGAGACGTCGCGCTTTACCCAAGTTCGTGCCGTATCGCGCACTAATTTGTGCTCTTCGGTTAAAAGCTCATCTAATTGGTAATAATCGGGGGCTTCAAAGCGGTCTGGTTTCATATGTTAGCATGCATTAGTTAGATGAGTTCTTTGTTGAAATCATCAAGGTTATTAGTCAAATTTAGCGAATACCGCATTAAAGCTTACATTTTTAAATAGAAATCTTTTGTTAAATTGATGTAATCTTCGGTGTATTGATGGCGTGCTGTTTCTATAATGAGTTCGGAAATGTCGGTTTTGGTTTCTTCAAAAGAAAACTGCATTAAGCTGCGTTTTATATCGCTTTCGGGAGCACCTTTAACGCGACATATTGTATTTGGAAACAGACCGACTTCAGCAGCTAAAGCAGTCAATTGCGTTTCTTCTTTAAACGGAATAACCACACAGAAACTACCGTTTGGCGCTAATAATTTGGACACACTTGAGATAAGGTGATCGAAAGGCAAAGCGTCCGTAAAACGTGCTAAATCACGCTGACTATCTTCGGTTTTATAGTCTTCGGAATAGAATGGCGGGTTGGACACTATCAACTCGTATTGATCGTCTATTTCATCTACAAATTCTTCCAATGACGCATGATAACAAAATAAGCGATCGCCCCAAGGAGAATTCTCAAAATTATCTACACATTGCTCGTAGGCTGCATCGTCAATTTCAATGCCATCAATAATTTCAGCGGAACATCGTTGTGCCAGCATTAAAGCTAAAACGCCCGTGCCAGCACCAATATCAAGCACAGAAAATGGCTGCTGATCGACAGGTGCCCAAGCGCCTAAAAGCACACCGTCCGTACCGATTTTCATCGCACATCGGTCTTGATTTACTGTAAATTGTTTGAACATGAATGGTTTCATAATACTTGTTTTTTTATTCTCTATTCCAGATGACATCATGCTGAACTTGATTCAGCATCACATTTCTTTGCGGCAAACTTTCCCTAAAGAGACCTTGAAACGTGTTCAGGGTGATGTGTAATTAAATTGTTTTCATTGATTTAAAGATGCTTCAGTCGTACCTCCTTCTGCATGACAACCGAACTGTCATTCAGAGCCTGCCTGCCGGTAGGCAGGCGCAGTTTACGGAGCGATGAATCTTTTCAACTTACCAACTTAATATTTAAAGATTCCTCCTAACGTCGGAATGACAACTTACAAATAGAGATCAATCAACCCCTCAGGTGTTTCAACAAAAATGGTTTTATTGGGTTTGTCTACCTTAATAATAAACTCGTCGTTCATCGGGATTAGGATTTCGGTACCGTCACGATCAATTTCAAAAAGGGCTTGTGCAGTACTATCGTTTACCGATTTTATAATGCCAACCGTACCAAAATGTTTGTCTTCCACCGTAAAACCAATAATTTCATGGTAATAAAATTTATCGCCTTCCAGTTCTGGTAAAAAGTCAAGTGGCAAATACAAATCCGATTTTAAAAGTGCTTCGGCATCGGCTTCGGTATCGACATCTTCAAATTTTACACGCAATAATTCCGATTTATGGAGTTGCGACGATTCGATAAAAAACGGCACTAAATTATTGCGCAATTCAACAAAAACCGAATCCATGTCTTCAAATAATTCAGGCTCGTCGGTATCTAGTTTTATGAGTAATTCGCCTTTAAAACTGTATTTTTTTACAATCTTTCCAAGGAAGAAACAGTCGTCTTTTTTCATAAGTATTTAAATAAAAAAACCTGACAGGATTTGTCAGGTTTTAAAAGTATAAAAAATTAATTTTTTATTCTTCTTCGTTTGCAGTTTCTTCTGCAGTAGCTTCAGCGTTTGCAGCTTCCTCAGCAGCTTTTGCTTCGGCTTCAGCCTCGGCAGCAGCAGCTACTCTAGCATCATTTACCGCTTTTTCAGCTTCTAAAGCTTTTGCTTTTGCATCGGCTTCAGCTTTTGCTAAACCATCAGACTTAGCAGTTACTTTTGCAGCTTTTTCTTCTACCCAAGCGTTGAATTTTTCTTCAGCTTGCTCTTCAGTTAAAGCGCCTTTACGAACACCACCTGCTAAGTGATTTTTTAATAACGCACCTTTGTACGATAAAATCGCTTTTGCAGTATCGGTTGGTTGAGCACCGTTTTGTAACCAAGTTACAGCACCGTCTACATCCAATTCGATAGTTGCAGGGTTAGTGTTTGGATTGTAGATACCTAATTTTTCTAAGTATTTACCATCTCTTTTTGCTCTTGCATCAGCAGCAACAATCCAGTAAAAAGGTTTCCCTTTTTTACCATGTCTTTGTAATCTAATTTTTACAGGCATAATAATTAATTATTTGAGGTTCGCGACCTCGGTTATTAATGAGGGTGCAAAGATACTATAAATTTTTAAGTTTCAATACATTAATTTAATTGAAATGTTGTGCGCAATTTATTCTATTTTTGACGTTTAATATGTACTGAATAATTGAGTTATGAGATTTTGGGTTTGCCTTTTGGTTATAAGTGTTTGTATTAGTAGTTGTGGCGATGATATCGAATTTAATTCACCTGCATTTCAGGCCGATAAAGATGGGGTGTTGTGGAAATCGCAATCCAGACAAGCACGTAATGACGATGGTGGAATAACAGTTTCAGGAAAACTAGGAAGCGAAACAGTTGCCTTAAGCATTCCTTCTGCTACTATTGACACGTTTCAATTGGGGGCGGGTAAAATTGCTAATGCCAATTATACGAATGCCAGCGATACGCTCTATTCTACGCTATATAATCCGGTAGATGACCCTTCGACTCCAGAAGACGAAAGTTTGGTGTACTATGCTGAAGGTGAAATTGTAATAGACGACATTAATACTACCGAAAATTATGTGAGTGGCTCGTTCTGGTTTACTGCCTACGATGGCTTAGGAGAACATGGCGTAAATTTTAATAAAGGCGTGTTTTATAGAGTGCCCTTTTTGGTGGGGAATTAAACTTTTAAAGTTAATTTAAAAGGTCCTGAAAAAACGTTTGTTTTTTTATTGGTCTCAGGCGTTAGTTAAAACTATGCACTTTTAGTGCAAGATTTTCAGTTTCTATAATTTTTTTTCCGCCACGAATGCACGAATATTTGACATAGTTTTTATAAAGAATATTAGTGTATTTGTGGCTAAGATAAATACAAATAATCGGACTTTCAGTCTGTTTTCAAACCTATAGACTTCCAGTCTATAGTGGTTTATTTGTTATTGGCAATATGTAAGTGAAAGAAACTTATGGTATTGACTTTCGTTGTTTATAAAACGTGAGAAATAAACACAGGAAACCTCAAAATTATTTGTAATTTTAACCTCCTTATTTTTTTAGCAAATATAGTTTATGTACTTAATTTTCGATACCGAAACCACCGGTTTACCAAAGCGTTGGGACGCACCTATTAGCGATACCGATAACTGGCCTAGATGTATACAAATTGCCTGGCAATTACACGACGAGATGGGGCGTTGTATCGAACATCAAGATTATTTGGTAAAGCCAGACGGATTTAATATTCCATACGATGCCGAAAAAATACACGGAATTTCTACCGAGCTAGCCGATGAGCAAGGCATTAGCCTACAAGAGGTGTTAGAAAAATTTAATATTGCCCTTAGCAAGACAAAGTTTATTGTTGGCCAAAATGTAGGTTTCGATGTAAACATAATGGGCGCCGAATTTTTTCGAGAAGATGTAGCTAACGCCCTGCAGGAACTTCCTGTTTTAGATACTTGTACCGAGCATACCGCGCAATTATGCCAAATTCCTGGTGGTCGTGGGGGTAAATTTAAGTTGCCAACCTTAACAGAGTTACACGAGTTTTTGTTTAATCAGCCATTTGCAGAAGCGCATAATGCTACGGCCGATGTGGAGGCGACAACGCGTTGTTTTTTCGAATTAGTTCGTCGCGAGCAATTTACAATAGAACAGTTAGATGTCGCGCCAGATTATTTTAAGAATTTTAGTGAAGCCAATCCGCAGGAAATTCAATTAATAGGCTTAAAGCATATTAATTTAAAACAGGCTAGCGATCAGATTCGTGAACGTCTGCAAAAAGCGCAAAGCACAGATTTATCGGCCGCAGAAATTAAACAAAATATATCAGATTTAGCCGAGGTTAATTTTGCACACCTTCATAACCATTCGCAGTTTTCGGTATTGCAATCAACTATAAGTATTCCCGATTTGGTAAATGCTGCGGCAAAGCACAATATGCCGGGGGTTGCACTTACAGATCATGCGAATATGATGGGGGCTTTTCACTTTGTGCGTGCGGTTTTCAACCATAATAAGTCGGTGAAATCAAAAAATGAAGAGGTTATCGCTGCAGGCGGAACACCAGAACTTAAAGAAATAAAACCTCTTATAGGCTGCGAGTTTTTTGTGTGCGAAGACCGATTAGATAAAACGCGTAAAGACAATGGCTACCAAATTGTAATGTTAGCCAAAAACAAACGTGGCTATCACAATATGGCAAAATTGTCATCTATCGCCTTTACCGAAGGGTTCTACTATGTGCCAAGAATAGATAAGCAAATTATTCAGGAATACAAAGAAGATATTATTGTGTTAACGGGTAATTTGTATGGAGAAGTGCCTAGTAAAGTGCTTAATGTTGGCGAGAATCAGGCAGAAGAAGCTTTGCTTTGGTGGAAAGAGCAGTTTGGCGATGATTTATATATCGAGTTGATGCGCCATAATCAAGAAGATGAAAATAGGGTAAATCCTGTGTTAATAGATTTTGCCAAGAAACACAATGTAAAATTAATAGCCACAAACAATACTTATTACGAAGAAAAGAAAGATGCGAATGCCCACGATATTTTACTGTGTGTTAAGGACGGCGAAAAACAAAGTACGCCTATAGGCCGCGGTCGCGGATATCGATACGGATTGCCAAATCAGGAGTATTATTTTAAGTCGGCCGACGAAATGAAGGCGCTCTTTAAAGATGTTCCAGAGGCTATTTCTAACATTCAGGAAATATTAGATAAGGTCGAACCTTTCGAATTGGCAAGAGACGTATTACTTCCAAAATTCGACATTCCAGAACAATTTCAGCATGAAGACGATTTAAAAGATGGCGGTAAACGTGGTGAAAATGCATTTTTAAAGCATTTAACTTACGAAGGCGCCAAAAAGCGTTACGAAGAGATTACGCCAGATATTGCAGAACGTTTAGATTTCGAGCTGGATGTTATCGAAAAAACAGGATATCCAGGGTATTTCTTAATTGTTGAAGATTTTATTCGCGAAGCCCGTAATATGGATGTGTCTGTTGGGCCTGGTCGTGGTTCGGCCGCAGGGTCTGCAGTAGCCTATTGTTTGGGAATTACCAATATAGACCCTATTAAATACGATTTGCTGTTTGAGCGTTTCTTAAATCCAGATCGTGTGAGTATGCCCGATATCGATATCGATTTTGATGATGAAGGCCGTAGTCGCGTTATGGATTATGTAATCAATAAATACGGAAGCAGTCAGGTAGCGCAAATTATTACCTACGGTACCATGGCCGCAAAATCGTCTATTCGCGATACTGCAAGGGTGTTGGATTTACCGTTGTTTGAAGCCGATAGAATTGCCAAGCTTATTCCTAATATGACCAAATTGAATAAAATTTTTGGTTTAGATGAAAAGGGATTAAAAGCGAAATTTAAGTCGGAAGAAATTGAGAAAATTCAAGAGCTTTTTAATATTTCTGAAGGTGCCGGATTAGAGTCCGAAACCGTTAATATGGCCAAGGTATTAGAGGGCTCTGTTAGAAATACCGGTATTCATGCTTGTGGGGTAATTATTACTCCAGACGATATTACAAAATTCGTTCCTGTGTCGTTAGCGAAAGACTCCGACTTGTATGTTACGCAGTTCGATAACTCTGTAGTGGAGTCTGCCGGACTGTTAAAAATGGATTTCTTGGGCTTAAAAACCTTAACCTTAATTAAAGACACGGTTAAAATTGTAAAAGCCAAACACGGTATAGAGTTAGATCCAGAGAATTTTCCTTTAGACGATCAAGAAACGTACGAACTGTTTCAGCGCGGCGAAACCGTAGGGGTGTTCCAATACGAATCGCCCGGTATGCAAAAACACATGCAGTCCTTAAAACCTACAGTATTTGACGATTTAATTGCCATGAATGCATTGTATCGTCCCGGGCCAATGGAGTACATTCCTGATTTTATTGCCCGTAAACACGGCGACCAGGAAATTGTTTACGATTTGCCAGCGATGGAAGAGTACCTTAAAGAAACTTATGGTATTACAGTATATCAGGAGCAGGTAATGCTTTTGTCTCAAAAGCTGGCCAATTTTTCTAAAGGTGATGCCGATATGCTGCGTAAAGCAATGGGTAAAAAAATCTTTGCCTTACTGGAAAAATTGAAGCCTCAGTTTTTAGATGGCGGCGAAGCAAATGGACATCCTAGAAAAGTGCTAGAGAAAATATGGAAAGACTGGGAAGCCTTTGCAAGTTATGCCTTTAATAAATCGCACTCTACCTGTTATGCGTGGATTGCTTACCAAACAGCGTATTTAAAAGCGCATTACCCTGCCGAATATATGGCCGCGGTACTGTCTAACAACATGAACGATATTAAGCAGGTTACATTTTTTATGGAAGAATGTAAGCGTATGAAGTTAGAGGTGCTTGGCCCCGATGTCAATGAATCGTTCTATAAGTTTTCGGTAAACGACGAGAATGCTGTGCGTTTTGGTATGGGAGCCGTAAAAGGTGTTGGTCACGGAGCGGTAAAAACCATCGTAGAAAATCGGCAGAAAGATGGTGCTTATAAGTCGATTTTCGACCTAGCTAAACGCATCGATTTACGAGCAGCCAACAAAAAGGCTTTCGAGAATTTAGCCTTGGCAGGCGGTTTTGATTGTTTTCAAAACACACATCGCGCTCAATATTTTCAAGACGATGGAGACGGGATTACTTTCTTGGAAAAAGCTGTAAAATACGGTGCCAAACATCAAGAAAACGAAAATTCCGCTCAAGTTAGTCTGTTTGGAGATGCCAGCGATGTACAGATTGAAGAACCTCTGGTACCACCCGCAGATACTTGGGGAACCATGGAAAAACTCGCTAAAGAACGCGAGGTAGTCGGTATTTATATTTCTGGGCATCCGCTAGACGATTTTAAAGTAGAAATGACCAATTTCTGTAACGCCGATTTATCCATGTTTCAAGACCTAACACAATGTGTTAACGCTGAATTATCCTTTGGCGGCGTGGTTACAGACGTGCAACATCGCGTAAGTAAACAAGGTAAAGGCTGGGCTTTATTCACTATAGAAGATTATAACAATAGCTATGAATTTAGAATTTTTGGTGAAGAGTATTTAAAGTTCAGACATTTTTTTGTGGTCAACAGTTTTGTGTATGTTAAATGCTATATTAGAGAAGGCTGGGCTAATAAAGATACTGGAAAAAAAGGCGATCCGCGTATACAATTTAATAGCTTTCAATTGCTTCATGATGTTATGGAAGCCTATGCTAAAAAATTGTCAATACAATTAAATATTCAGGATTTAGATAGTCAAAAGGTCGAAGCCTTAAAAACATTGCTTCATCACCATTCAGGAACTAAAGCATTGCATTTTGTGGTGTACGATAATGAAGACAAGGTGAAATTACCAATGACAAGTAGGCGGCAGAAAATCACCATAAGTCAAGAATTATTATCGGCTTTAGACCGACAGAATTTGTATTATAAATTAAATTAATTGTTGCTAAAACGCTGATTATAAAATCGGACAATTTGGCAATAAATAAAACAAATGGATGGTCTGTAAGTTTTGGCGTAATTTTTGACTAAGTTTGCATAATAACAAGTACAACTTTTAAAATTTAATATAATGGCATTAGAAATAACAGACGCGAATTTTGAGGAAACTGTTTTAAAAAGCGATAAACCAGTAGTAGTAGATTTTTGGGCAGCATGGTGTGGACCTTGCCGTATGGTAGGACCAATTATAGACGAAATTAGTACAGAATACGATGGTAAAGCTGTAGTGGGTAAAGTAGATGTTGATGCAAATCAGGATTTTGCTTCGAAATACGGTGTTAGAAACATTCCAACCGTATTGGTATTCCAAAACGGAGAGGTTGTTGGTCGTCAAGTAGGTGTTGCTCCTAAAAAAGCATATACAGACGCTATTGATTCTCTTTTGTAGTCAATAACAATTTATATAACATACAAAGTAAAGGTTTGGCATAATGTCAAACCTTTTTTATTTTTAGCCCTAATAATTCCTTAAATAAATGAAACCATTTCTGCTTCTAGTCCTTGTATTATGTTTAAGTTCTTGTAACCAGAACAGAAAAAATGCAACAGAACTAACTTTGGTTAAAGGCGTTTCCGAACAAATGGCAGTCGTTCGGAAAGCACAGATTAGCGATTTGGTTTACGATCTTAAATTCGATATTCCTAAAACATTGTCCGATAGTATTTCTGCTTCAGAAACTATTTATTGTACCATAAATGATAAAAATGCGCCATTAATTATAGATTTTAAAGAAGCTACTCATAAGCTGTTATCGATTTCCGTTAACAATCAGCCTATCGATATCGAACATACCAATGGACATATCGTAATTAATCAAAATGATTATAAAATAGGTGAAAACAGTATAGAAATAGCTTTTATAGCTGGAGAATTGTCTTTAAACCGAAACGAAGATTACCTCTATACGCTTTTAGTGCCGGACCGAGCCAGTACATTTTTTCCTTGTTTCGATCAGCCCGATTTAAAAGCAGAGTATAATTTAAAAATTACTGCGCCCAATGTTTGGAAGGTTATGGCAGGAGCACCATTACAACAAGTAGAAACCAAAGGAGATGTTACTGAACATTGGTTTGAAACTTCTGATAAAATGAGTACCTATTTATTTTCGTTTGTTGTAGGCGATTTTAAACTTGTGGAAGATGAAGTTGATGGATTAAAAATGCGCATGTTATATCGTGAAACCGACGAAGACAAAATTCAGGCAAGTGTGCCCGAGATATTTCGTTTGCATCGCGAAGCCATCACGTTTTTAGAGCATTATACAGGGTGCGCTTTTCCATTTAAAAAAATAGACTTTGCGGCAATACCAGGATTTCAATATGGAGGTATGGAACATGTTGGGGCTATTCAATATCGAGAATCAACTTTGTTTTTAGACGAAACAGCTACCGAAAGTCAGCGTTTAAGACGTGGGAAATTAATAGCCCACGAAACAGCACATATGTGGTTTGGAGATTTGGTAACCATGAAATGGTTTAACGATGTCTGGTTAAAGGAAGTGTTTGCTAATTTTATGGCCGATAAAATAGCTAACCCTAGTTTTCCAGATATTAACCATAAATTGCAGTTTATGCTAACGCATTATCCAAGTGCTTATGGTGTAGATCGTACGGCAGGAAGTAACCCCATTCGTCAACATTTAGATAATTTAAATAATGCAGGTACACTGTATGGAAACATAATATATAACAAAGCACCTATTATGATGCGCCAGTTGGAGGCTTTAATAGGAGAAGAGGCGTTTAAAAAAGGTATTCAGACTTATATAAAGACTTTTGCTAACGAAAATGCGGATTGGAATGATTTAATAGAAATTCTAGATGCACAAACAGCGGTCGATGTAAAAACGTGGAGTGATAATTGGGTAAATACACCTGGTCGAGCTGTGTTTTCAGAAGATATGTATTATGATGAGAATGACGAGTTAACGAATTTCAAATTATCTCAAAAAGCTGAAGCTGGTACAGAAGACCTTTGGGCGCAAAGTTTCGATATTGGTTTAGTGTACCCTGATTCTGTTCGGGTTGTAAATGTATCGGTATCTGATGCAGATAATCAATTAGATGGCCTTATAGGAACATTAAAACCACAAGAAGTTTTTTACAATTACAATGGCTTTGGTTATGGTGTGTTTCCTCCGCCAAGAGTGTTAGCGCATATTCTAGAATTGAAAGATGACGTAGCCAAAGGATATGCTTATATTAATGTTTACGAAAATATACTATTGGGAACTATAGCGCCCTTGCAAGGTTTAAAATTGTTTAAAACAGCAGTGCAGATTGAAAATAATGAAGCGATAATCAGATTAGTTTCCAGTCAGATTCGAAATCTATTCTGGGGGTATCTCACGCCTGGCGAGAGGACAATTGAAGTTGAACATCTTGAAAAGGAGCTAAGACAACGTTTAAAACAGGATTTACCAAGTGGTGTTAAAAAGACATTGTTTGGTTTGTACGAAGACATCGCTTACAACCAGGAAGGTAAAGCCTTTTTATATCGTATTTGGAGTAAAAAACAGAAACTAGATAATTTAAAACTAAACGAAAACGATTATGTAAATTTAGCGGCTAAGTTGGCTATTTACGAACATGAGCAGGTTACAGATATTTTAGCACAAACAAAAGCTCAAATTACAAATCCAGATCGCTTACTACGGTTTGAATATTTACAGCCGTCTTTATCGTACCAAGTTGCAGAGCGCGATTTGTTTTTTGAGAGTTTAAACCAAGAGAAATATAGAGTTAAAGAACAATGGGTTTTAGACGGATTGTCTTATTTAAATCACCCTTTGCGTCAAAAGTATTCTCAAAAATATATTAAACCAAGTTTAGAATTGTTAGAAGAGGTGCAATTAACAGGTGATATATTTTTTCCTATAGGTTGGTTGCAAAGTACTGTAGGGCTCTATAACTCGGAGTATGCGATGCAAGTTGTTGACGAATTTTTAAATGAGCATCCAGATTTTAGCAAGGTTTTAGAGCTAAAAATATTACAAGCTTCAGACCAAATACATCGGGCACAACGCCTATTTAAATTAAATGAGCAATGATTTTAAAAGACGAATTACAACAGGCAGGAGGTTTTGTTAATTTAGAATTGTTGGCAAAACAGGTGGTCGAAGGTTTTATTGCAGGTATGCATAAGAGTCCGTTTCATGGGTTTTCGGCAGAATTTGCAGAACATAAAATCTATAATCAAGGCGAAAGTACAAAACATATCGATTGGAAATTGTTTGCCAAAACCGATAAATTATACACTAAACGCTACGACGAAGAAACCAACTTACGCTGTCATCTTATTATAGATAATAGCAGTTCTATGCACTATCCGCAATACAAAGATTTCCATATTAATCAATTAAATAAAATAGCCTTTTCAACTTTGGCTTCAGCATCCATTATGCATGTTTTAAAACGACAGCGCGATGCGGTAGGCTTAAGTGTGTATAGCGATGTTTACGAATATTATGCTCCGGAAAAAGGGAGTGAGCGCCACCATCACATGCTTTTAAATACCTTGGAAAATGTTGCACAGAGCAAACCCAAACAAAAAACGACAGAGACCTATACTTATTTACATCAAATAGCCGAAAAGTTAAAACGGCGTTCTTTAGTGATGTTGTTTACAGATATGTTTCAAGACGTTGTATCTCAAGATGCGCTTTTTGAAGCATTAAGACACTTAAAATACAACAAACACGAAGTGGTGTTGTTTCATGTGTTTGATAAAGATATAGAACTAAAATTCAATTTTGACAATAATCCAAAACGGTTTGTAGATGTAGAAAGCGGAGCGTTTATAAATGTGTATGCCGATACGATAAAAACGAATTATGAAACTGCTGTAGGAGATTTTTTTGAAGCTTTAAAATTAAAATGCGCCCAATATCAAATAAAATATGTAGAAGCAAATATTAATGATAATTTTGATAATGTGCTGACAACCTTTATGATAGAGCGCTCTAAATTTTTGTAGTCAAAAAATATTTAAAAAAAGTCAAAAAAAGTTTTGTGTAATTCAAAAAGGGGTGTATATTTGCACTCGCAATAACGCAACGGTCTGGTAGTTCAGCTGGTTAGAATATCTGCCTGTCACGCAGGGGGTCGCGGGTTCGAATCCCGTCCAGACCGCAAAATTGCAAAAAGCTCCAAAAACTTGGAGCTTTTTTTTGCACATAATTTTAGTTGTGTTGTTTAGATAAACCTTGTGTTTATCTACGGTTTAAGTTGTTAAACCAATGAAAGGCTTTCCTTTTTTCAAACTTTGAAAATTGGGATGCTTTTTTGTTTTAAGGCGGTTTGTGTGTAAAAAAGGTCTATAAAAAGGTAACCGTCCAAAATTAAAAAGGTAACCATTTTAAATTCTTATCTAATTGTGTACCAATTGTTAAACGTTAACGCAATTGGATATGAACAAAAAGTCATTAAGTATTCGTTTTATACTTTATAAAACGAAAATCAATCAAAAAGGGGAAGCACCGTTATATTGTAGAATAACACTTGAGGGTGTTAGGCGTCAGTTTTCTACTGGAAAATTCGTCCTTGAAAGCCATTGGGATTCAAAAAGGCAGCAATTAATTAAGGGAGGTTCTTTAGAGAAGAAAAATATTAATTCGGAACTTGAGCTGATAATTCAGAAATTCAATAAAATATATTTAGAGTTAAGAATTCAAGAAGATAATTTCAATATCTCTGATGTATGGAGAAGGTATTTTGGAGATAAAGACAAGGAGGAGTTTGGAATATTAGAAGTATATAATCTTCACAGTAGCAGGCTTAAAAAGCTTGTAGATACAGAAATAAAACAGGTTACCTATTCTAAATATCTTGAGTCGGGAGAGCATTTAAAGGTCTATATACGAGATAAATTTAAAGCTTCCGATATACCAATAATGAATATGAAAACTAATTTTATAAATGACTTTGAATATTTTTTAAAGACAAAACGTAAATTTAAACAAAGTACCATAAATAAAATTATTCAGCGTTTTAGAAGGTCTGTAAGATATGCCGTTTCCGAAGGTTATTTAAATAGGGATCCATTTATGCTGTATAAATCAAAAAGGGTTAAGAGTAAAGTGGTATTTCTATCTAATGATCAATTGGCTTTACTTGAATCAAAGACTTTTACAATTTCTAGAATACAGAAAATTAAAGATATGTTTGTTTTTTGTTGTTATACAGGTTTAGGATTTAAAGAAATGTCAAGTTTAAAGAAAAGTCAAATTGTCAAATCTTTTGATGGTAATTTATGGATTAGGATACATCGAAATAAAACAGATAGAGACTATAGTATACCTTTATTGCCGCAAGCATATAAAATATTGTGCATGTATGCTAATGAAGATTCAGGTTATGTGTTTCCTAGTATTTCGAATGCAAATTTTAATGCTTATTTAAAAGAAATTGCAGCTATTATAAAGCTCGATTTTAATTTAACTCATCATGTTGCTAGAAAAACTTTTGCGTCTACTGTATTGCTTTATAACAACGTTCCTATGGAAATTGTTTCTGAGCTTTTAGGGCATTCAAGTATTAAAGTAACACAAGAAAGTTATGCGAAGGTGGTTCAGAGTAGAGTAAGTGAGGAGATGGTAAAGTTGCAAAATAAACTAACAAATTAATCTAGAACTCAAAAAGTTCCTTAATACCAATCTTTAATACTTTAGAAATTTTATAGACATTACTAATCGAGGTGTTAATTACGCCTCTTTCAATTCTACTAATTTGTGAAATTTCAATATTTAAATCAATAGCAAGTTTAGCTTGGGTAAAACCTTTTTCTTTTCTAAGCTTTCTTAGGTTTTTACCAAATGCAATTAAATATTCATTTTCATTATTAATCTCCACAATGTAAAATTCGTGGAGAAAAAGGGTTTTGATATAGGCACATTTGCCTATATTGTAAGCTTGAAATATTATTAATCAATTTAAATTAACCAATCATGAAGAAAATTAATTTTATGTCCCTTTGCCTAATAGTTTGTTTAATCTTTTTAAGTTGTTCATCTGATTCTGGAGATGAAAATACAGAAGTCAAAGAGTCTTCTTATGAAGAAATGATAATTGGAAAATGGGTTGTTGAATATCAGTGGGAGGGAGAACCAAAAGATAATTATGAAGAATATGTGAACATGCCGCAATTAGACCCAGAGAATACTAGCAATTATACAGATAATTATGATGAGAATGATGCTGATACTTACACTACATTTTTATATAGAACAGATGGAACGGTATATATAGAAGAGTGGGGAGAGTCTTATACAAAGGAGTATTATGTTGAAGGTAATAGAATATATTTTTCT
This sequence comes from Formosa sp. A9, assembly GCF_051200825.1. Lineage (GTDB taxonomy): Bacteria > Bacteroidota > Bacteroidia > Flavobacteriales > Flavobacteriaceae > Formosa. The sequence continues at coordinate 474,225 of NZ_CP195158.1, forward strand.
CGTACAGGAGATAGTGGAGACTGGAAATACTATAAAATATTCGATTTTAAAAAGAATTATTTAGTGGCGAGAAAGTTATGCAAAGATGAATCTTGTGAAGGAGAGACCGTTGAGGTTAGATATTACAGAAAAATAAATTAATAATTTAAAAGAAAATAATATATGGTGTTTTTAATAATTATAGGAATTGTAATTGTATTATTTGCTCTTGGTGTTTTTGATTCGAAATCAGAAACAGAGGGCAAAAGTTCTCCAGATGTTAATCCTTGGAAGTATAATAAAACTACTGCTCAATTGTATTTTGATATATATGTAAGTGAGCCGATAAATGGAAATTACTTTATTTTAAAAATTGGTAAAAATAATTTTGCTGCATTAGATGTTTTTGACTATCACCCTGAAAAGAGTGAAAAAAATGAATTATTGTTGGAGATGGATAGTAGGCTTTATAGAGCCCCTGAAAGATACTTGTCTACAAAGTTGGGAATATGTATGATTAAATCAAAATCTGTTAAATTGTACTTTGCGGATAAATCATTATATCATAATGGCATAGAAAACCCACCATTTGAATACATGTCTTTAGAAGGAAGTTTAAGAGATAAAACATTGATTCTAGATGTTAAAAGACGTTATCATGATCAAGTGTCAAAGTCCTCAAAAATCGAAACTATAAAAGAAAATGTTCAATTTAGCCAATTATAATAGTTTTACTAAAAGAGATTATAAATTTTTAATCCCCTCTACAAGAACCGAATTATCCACACATCAACCCCCCAGGCTTTGTAAATTGGCGGGTATCCCCCCGTCCTTTTTGTATAATTAAAAATTTTAAAAGATGGTTACAATTAAAAATTACAAAGCAGTTAAAAATAAAAGCGGAGAACAGTTCTTTCTGCTTGTTGTTGAAGGTGGTGTAGAGCCTGTAAAAAGTACTAAAACAGGTAGATTGTATTTTACAACACGTACAGCTACAGTGCCAACAACTTTTGATGAATCGACCTGTAAAAGTGTTATCGGAACAACCTTCGACGGTCAGATTAAAAAGGTGGCTTGCGAGCCTTACAAATACGTTGTGGAGGCTACGGGAGAGGAAATCGAGCTAAGTCATCGTTGGGAGTATATAGACGAAAGTCTGGAAGTATTGAATAATCATGTCATTCAAGAAAACGGATTAATAAATTAACTAAAATAGTAAAACGCATATTAGGAAGAGCTTCAAATACGGAGCTCTTTTTTTATGCCTAAAAGTCAAGTTTAATATCTTAAAAATCAAAACAAATGAAATTAAAAGTAGCAAAAAGAGAGCAAGTAAAACTAAGGATAGGTTTTAGTGGTGCCAGCGGTTTCGGAAAAACTTATTCGGCGTTATTGTTAGCCTTTGGTATTACCAACGATTGGAGTAAAGTGGCTATTATAGATACAGAGAATAACAGTGCAAATTTGTACGCTAATCTGGGCGGTTTTAATGTATTGCAACTTCAGGAGCCGTATAGTCCAGAACGTTATATGGAAGCCTTAAATGCCTGTGAAAATGCAGGGATGGAGGTGGTGATAATCGATAGTGTATCCAAAGAATGGGTAGGTACAGGAGGTTGTTTACAAATACACGAAAGGCTTGGAGGTCGTTTTCAGGATTGGGCACGTGTAACACCTCGTCATCAATCGTTTATAGACGCTATTTTAAAGTCAACTTGTCATGTTATTACAACAACCAGACGTAAGATAGACTATTCTATGGATGTTGGTTCTAACGGAAAAACTAAGGTAGTAAAACATGGTACTAAACAAATTATGCGTGATGGTTTTGAATACGAGCTTACCGTAAATTTTGAATTAATTAATGATAAGCATATGGCAATTTCCAGTAAGGATAGAACGGGTTTGTTTACAGGTAAGCCTGAGTTTATAATCAATGCCGCCACAGGTAAAAAATTAAAAGCATGGTGCGAGTTAGACGACCTTATTTCTAAGGCTCGAACAGAAGTGGAAAGTTGTGAAACTGTTGAAGGTCTAAGGCACTTATATCAAAAATATATCTCAATCAAGGAGTCTTTACATGCAGATATTATTAAGCGTAAATCTGAAATAGAAAATGTAAGCGCTCATGTTATTCCTTCTAATCAAATTTTAAACAATAAATAATATGGATTTAGTATTAAATAATAATGTTAATCAGGTTATAAACGATAACGCTGTAATTAAAGAAAACAGAAGTCCGTTTCTTGAGGCAAATACGCAAAAAGTAACGTTAAATCATTTAAAAAATGATTGTATAATTCCAGTGTTTTCGAAGGATAATGAATCGACAATTAGTCATTATCAGTTTATAAATAGTACTTGTGAAGCAGTTAAATTAAACTTTCCTGGTTTAAAAATTAATGAACCAGATATACGGGTAAGTCATGTTATAAAAGGTCGAGTTCCAAGTGCAATTGGTAAACCAGCAAAGGATCTTTTGGAGGAAGAAAAAACTATTTATTACGAACGTTGTGCTTTTGTAATTAATATACCAGATAATACCAGTGTAGTAGGTTCTAATAAGCTATCATTAAGTATTGGTGGTGTTAGAAGTTTAAACCAAGAAAACTTATACAGTAAAAAAAATGTAGAAAAGTTTAAGGTGTTTATTGGGTATACCAATCGAGTATGCACCAATTTATGTGTAAGTACCGATGGACTTTGTAACGATATTAAAATAAGCTCTATTTCAGAAATTGATGAATGTTTAACTCAATTATTCAACGGATATAATGTTAAAGAACATTTAAACGAGCTTCAACAATTAGAACATTATGTTTTGTCAGAATCACAATTTGCACATGTAGTTGGTAAAATTAGAATGTTTCAAAACATGCCTAAAACAGAACAGGACGGAATATTCAAATTTTCAATGAACGATTCTCAAATAACAAAAATGGTGAAAGATTATTATGGTTGCCCTAATTTTAAAAGAGCTCCTAATGGGTCTATAGATTTATGGAGATTTTACAATCTTTTAACCGAGGCCAACAAGTCATCTTATATCGACAATTATTTAGAACGTAGTTTGTGTGCATTCGAGTTTACAAAAGATATATGTAAATCGATAGAAAATAAGAGACCTAATTGGTTTTTGAATAATTAATAATGCTTATATGAACAGATAATGAATTCAAAAAATTGGGCTGAATTATTAAAATATTCATCTCCTAAAAAAATTCTTGTTGTAAATGATAAGAATAAAATCATAGAGCTTACCTGTCCATTTAAGGTGGAAGCCAAGCATGATATTGCGGATCTTTATAAGGGTAAAATATATTATGTGGAGTTGGTTAAAATTTCAACAAGTATGGTAACTGTGTTTATTATAAATGGGGAGGCATACTATTATAGCCATTTTTATATTCTAGTTTAAAGTTTAGGTGTTTTATGCTGTATTTTGGATAGCCAAGCTTTTGAGACGGTTTTTACACGTTAAATAAAAAACCACTGAAAATGAAACAATTGTCATATAGAGGGCTGGCGTTTGTCAGTCCTTTTTATATTTAAGGTCTTTTTAATTTTTAGAAATATGACAATTTGTCGCAAGGTGTGTTCTGGAATAATTTTTAATGTTGCTGTTCGATAAGTTTTAATCAACAGTAATTAACACCATTATAAAAAACCATATTAAGGCTTATTATAGAGAGAGAATCTTTCTATTAGAATGTCAACTCAAAGTGATTGTTGAGAGGGCAGGTACATTCATCTTCAGAAATATAAGCTCCGTAAAAAGTTAGCTGACTTTAGCTAACGGAGTATTTCAAATTTATTAAAATTAAAGTCCCTATTTGGGCTGTTTAGGATTGAGTAATCCTTTACAATTTGTATTTAACCGTTTGTGTTTTTTTAAGCATCGGGGTTATATGCATTAACAATAATTGCACCATGTGCATTTATTATAATTTTATGAGTAATTTAAAAGAAAATGAGTATGAATTTATAAAATCATCAAAAGTAATAAGACATATTTTAAATCCTGCGGCAGCAGATATATTAGCAACATTAATTTATAAATATAAATACTGGGCTAAGGAAAATAAGTTGCAAAAGCATGATGGTGAGTTGTGGTTTTACATAAGTCTTTCAGATTTGGAAATCGAAACAAGTTATAAAGAAAGCGTATTAAAGGGCAGGTTGAAAGATTTAAAAGAAAGAGGATTAATTAAGACAAAACGACAAGGACTTAATAAGCCAAATTTGTATAGTTTGAAAGAGAAAAATATAATTGCCTATATAAAAAAGAATGAGCAAACATATAAGGATTGGGCAGAAGCCAAAAGAAAAGGTAAGTCTACAAACTCTAAAACTCTAGCAAAATCAAGGATAGATGAAAATCAACTCTCAGGAGAGGTAGATTTATACGGTCAAGACAAGTTAAAAGTAACTACAACTAATAACAAGAGTACTAAAAATAAAGTTTTTACTAACCCCAAGATTGGGGTGATTGATGAATTGGAATTGGATGAAAATTGGGAGTCTGAATTTGAGGCTCTTATAGAGGAATTTCAAGGTGTTTATGATAATGAATTAAAAGCTGAGTATGTGGATAGAATTTTTTCAAAAACACAGGAATTAAATCCGAATTTTCAAAAATTTAAAATGTCTGATAAGGATAAAGAATTAATTTTATCATTAAATGATAACTATGCACTTTATTCTGATGTGAAAGCTAGTAAAATTATGGATAATGCCAAAGCTATTTTAAGAGGCGATAAGAAATGTCGGTACGGTAATTTATTTGTTGGCTTAACGGAAATTATGGCAAATAATAGGGCTAAGTATAACAAGTAATTTATTTATTTCATTTAGATTAAAATTTAGTTCAAGAGTCTAGTGGTTTCTTTTAGAAATTAAAACCCAAGAAAGGGCAGTGTAATAGCTGCCTTTTTTTTATTTTAGAACCATAATATTAAATATAAGAATGTTCGAGCAAACTTTTAAAAATATAGATGATCTCCTGTATAAAGATTCAGGAGCAGATAGCGAGTTAGATTATATAGGGCAAACCTCATGGGTTATGTTTTTAAGATACTTAGACGAGCTGGAACAAGATAAGGCGGATGAAGCAGGGTTAAAAGGACAAGACTACCAGTATATTTTAGATGAAAAATATCGTTGGGGCAGTTGGGCGATGCCTAAAGATGCAGATGGTAAAGTAGACCACCATGTAGCCATGACGGGGCCAGATTTAGTACAGTTTGTAGATGGTGAGCTGTTTCCGTATTTGGCTAAATTTAAACAAACCGCTGAAAGTCCGCAGACTATAGAATACAAGATTGGTGAAATCTTTTCAGAACTTAAAAACAAAATCCAGAGTGGGTATAATTTGCGTGAAATTTTAGAGTATGCAGATGCCCTACCGTTTCGTTCTTCTAAAGACAAACATGAGCTAAGCCACCTGTACGAAACCAAGATTAAAAACATGGGCAATGCAGGTCGTAATGGCGGACAATATTACACTCCCAGACCGCTTATTAGAGCCATGATTAAAGTGGTTAATCCAAAAATGGGGGAAACAGTGTATGACGGTGCAGCAGGTTCTTGTGGCTTTTTATGTGAAGCTTACGAGTACATGAAAAACCGTATGGATAGGTCAACTACTAATTTTGAAACCTTACATGAGCATACCTTTTACGGCAAGGAAAAAAAGAACCTGGCTTATGTAATAGGTATCATGAATATGATTTTACATGGTATAGAAGCCCCAAACATTATACATACCAATACTTTAGGCGAAAGCTTAAGTGATATACAGGAAAAAGACCGTTACCATGTTATTCTGGCTAATCCACCATTTGGAGGTAAAGAACGCAAAGAAGTACAGCAGAATTTTGACATTAAAACAGGCGAAACAGCATTCTTGTTTATGCAGCACTTTTTAAAGAGTCTAAAAACAGGAGGCCGTGCAGCTGTAGTTATTAAAAATACCGTGCTAAGTAATACCGATAATGCCTCTGTAGCCTTACGTAAACTTATTTTAGAAACCTGTAACCTACACACCATTTTAGATATGCCAAGCGGTACTTTTTTAGGTGCTGGTGTAAAGACAGTAGTATTGTTTTTTGATAAAGGAGAACCTACTAAAAACATTTGGTACTACCAGTTAGACCCAGGGCGTAATATGGGTAAAACCAATCCTTTAAATGATAAAGATTTAGAAGCGTTTGTAGAGTTACAAAAAACGAAACCAGAAACAGAACAATCTTGGAACCTTAAGGTTAATGATATAGATGAAACCACCTGCGACCTATCTGTTAAAAACCCAAACACCCCAGAAGAAGCACCGTTGCGTACCCCTGAAGTGATTTTAGCGGAAATGGAAATTTTAGATGTTCAAACGAATGCTATTTTAAAATCTATTAAGGAGTTGATATGAGAGAGGGTTGGGAGTTAAAAACACTTTCTGAAGTGTATGACGTTAGAGATGGAACCCATGATTCTCCTAAGTATATAGATGAGGGCTATCCATTAATTACTTCTAAAAATTTGAAGGATGGGGTTGTTAATTTTGATAAGGTAAAATTTATTTCTGAAGAGGATTACTCCAACATAAACAAAAGAAGTAAAGTAAATGTAGGAGATGTTTTGTTTGCAATGATTGGAACAATTGGTAATCCAACGGTTGTCTTTGAAGAGCCTAATTATGCGATTAAGAACATAGCTCTTTTTAAAGTTAAAAGTAACAATAACAGTAATTTTTTAAAGTATTATTTAGAATCACCATATGTGGTAGATAAGATGCTTCTTGATGCAAAGGGGTCTACGCAAAAATTTGTTGGTTTAGGTTATTTGAGGAAATTTCCAATATGTATTCCACCATTAGAAGAACAACAACAAATCGTCGCCATTTTAGACCAAGCCTATACAGCTATAGACCAAGCCAAAGCCAATATTGAAAAAAATATTGAAAACGCTAAAGAGTTTTATCAGAATTGGACTTTTAATACAATTATAAAAGCTGACTGGGAGGCAATTAATTGGGGTAATATATGTGACTTTACACGTGGGCCATTTGGAGGAAGCCTAAAAAAATCAATGTTTGTAGAATCAGGATATGCTGTATATGAACAGAAACAAGCCATACACAATGATTACGATGCCTTAAGGTACTTCATAAACGAAGATAAATTTCAAGAAATGAAGAGGTTTGAGGTAAAGTCAGGTGATTTACTTATGAGTTGTTCAGGGGTTACTCTTGGAAGGGTTTCAGAAGTACCACCAAATGCACCATCTGGAATAATTAATCAAGCATTACTTAAGCTTACAACAAAGCCAAATTATATTATAAATGATTTTCTTGTAATTTGGATTAGAAGTAAAATATTTCAAGATTTGATATTTAAGGCTGCTGGTGGGGCTGCTCAACCTAATGTTCCAAGTGTGAAAATTTTAAAAAATATTAAAGTACCCTGCCCAACATTAGAAGAGCAACAAGTATTTGTAAAACTTCATGGTAAAGTATACGATTTTACCCAAAATTTAATAAATGGAAACGTTAGAAAATTGGAATCATTAGATGAACTCAAAAAATCCATACTTCAAAAAGCGTTTGCAGGGGAGTTAACTAATAAAGCGGTTGAGGTGTGAAAGTAAAACTTAGTCAAGCGGTAAAAATGTTTTTTGGTAATTCATCTTTAGAGATGGTTTATTTTGAAGCTATAGCTAATGCAATAGATGCAAATGCTACTGAAATAAATATTAAAATTTCAGTAAATGCTTTAAACCAGCCAGAAACATTGCAGGTAGAAATTACAGATAATGGGGATGGTTTTACTGATGAACGATACAAGAAGTTCTCAAAACTATTTGATGTTGATGAAAGTTCGCACAAAGGTCTGGGTAGGTTAGTCTATTTATGTTATTTCGAAGATGTAAAAATTACAAGCTATTACGATAAAGTTAAAAAAAGAACATTTGATTTTTCTGAAGGTTTTGAAGAGGGTAAATTTGATAAAACTAATGTTGAAGAAAGGGCATCAGGAACTAACTTTTTAATGACTAACTATACTCTCCAAAAAATAGCTAAAGGAGATTATGTTCAAGCTAAAAAAATTAAACAACGAATTTTAGAGGAATTTTATGCTCGTCTTTTTCAAATAAAAAAACAAGGTAATTCTATTTCGATAAAAATTGAATCAGTCATTGAAGGTAAGAAATCTAAATCTAAAATTGAAAATACAGATATTCCAGAATTCAAACAATTAGAGTTAGATAGTAGATTAGATTTAATACACAAATTCGATTTGTATTATTCGATAAAAAAAGTAGAACCGATTGATTCATCTTTAATAGCTGCTATTACTGTGGATAATAGAACGGTAAAAGTGGACTTAATATCAAAGGAAAATCAACCCATAGGTTACGAGATGGTTTTTTTATTGTATTCAGACTTTTTTAAAGGAAAAATAGATGCAGCAAGACAAAACCTTACAATTTCGCCTCAGGAATTAAAGGATATTCAAACCCTTTTTCGTAAAGAAGTCGTTTCTATAATTGAAAGTGAAATTCCAAAAATTAAGAATCGTAATAAGGATGTTCGTAACAATTTAATTAATAAGTATCCTCATTTAAGTAGTTATTTTGATACTGAAAATATCGGTTATGTGTCAAGAAATGAGATTTTAAACAAAGCTCAAGATCAATTTTTTAAAGAACAAAAAGAAATTTTAGAGGCATCTTCTTTAAATGACGAACAATTTCAAAAATCATTAGAGCTTTCATCAAAAGTGCTAACCGAGTATATTTTATTTAGACAATTGACTATTGAAAAACTCAAAAAGACAACTTACGCCAATAGCGAAGCAGAATTACATAAATTATTTGCTTCCATGCGTAAAGAAGGTAGGTTTGAAAAGAAGGATGCTGTTGATAATTTGTATAGAAATAATGCTTGGTTGCTTGATGATAAGTATATGACTTATGAAACTATCTTGAGCGATAGAGAAATGTGTGAGCTTGTAAAGGAAATTACAGAAGATGAAGTAGAATTTGATGAAAATAGACCAGATATAGCGCTAATTTTTTCAAATAATCCTGATAATAAAAAACCTTTTGATGTTGTTATTGTTGAATTAAAAAAGCGCGGGATTTCACTTGAGGAAAATATGAAGGTAATTACCCAACTTGAAAAGAGGGCAAGGAAATTAATGAAACATTATAATAATCAGATTCAGAGAATATGGTTTTATGGTGTTATTGAATTTAATGAAGATGTTGAAATGCAATTGGCTGGAGAATATACAGAGTTGTATTCGTCGGGTAAAATGTATTATAGAGAAACTAATGTGGCAATATCTTTAGAACCAAAAATAACATTGCCAATAGGTGTGTTTATTTGGGATATTGATGCGGTTGTTAATGATGCTGATTTACGTAATTCTTCATTTTTAAATTTAATAAAAAGTAAGTTTAAACAATGAACGAAGCACAAACCAGAATAGATTTAATAGATCCTGCATTGCGTGCAGCAGGTTGGGGCGTAGTGCCAGAAAGTAAAATTAAAGTTGAGGTTATTACTCTAGGGCGCATTATAGGTAAAAGTTCTAGAGGTGTAAACCGCAGAAAACAACCTTTGGCTTGCGATTATGTATTAGAGTATAAGGGTAAACGTTTGGCTGTAATAGAAGCTAAAGCTAGAGATAAGTATTACACAACGGGTTTGGGGCAAGCTAAAGATTATGCCGATAAACTAAATACACGATTTGCCTATTGTACAAATGGACTTCAAATTTATGGTGTAGATATGCAAGAAGGTACAGAAGGCGATGTTGCTAAATTTCCGTCACCAGACGCGCTTTGGGCTATGACCCATCCTACACCAACAGAAGACTATAAAGTAGAAATTGCACAATGGAAAGCACGTTTTGCAAAGGTGCCCTATGCGTTATTTAAAGGACAGTACCTACCGCGTTACTATCAACGTAAAGCCATAGAAAAGGCTTTAGATGCCATAGCAGAAAAAAAGAATAGAATTTTGCTTACCATGGCTACAGGAACAGGTAAAACGGCCACTGCATTTCAGTTATGTTGGAAGCTGTTTCATTCTAAATGGAACCTAAAACGCGATGCTTCCAGAAGCCCTAGAATATTGTTTTTAGCCGATAGAAATATTTTGGCAGACCAGGCTTTTAATGCCTTTAATGATTTTGATACGATAGATGAAAATATAAAAAAGCGTATCAGTCCAGATGAAATACGTAAAACAGGTAAAGTACCTAAAAACGGTAGTATCTTTTTTACCATATTCCAAACGTTTATGACAACTAGTCAACATGATGTTGAGGTCATGGAAGACGAGCTAGAATATGCTGCCGAACCACAACAAGTTTATGATAGTGCATCCTTTAATTTTGGACAATACCCTAAAGACTTTTTCGATTTTATTATAATAGACGAGTGCCATAGAGGAGGAGCTAACGATGAGAGTAGCTGGCGTGCCATTTTAGAATACTTCTCTCCCGCAGTACAGTTAGGGTTAACGGCAACACCAAAACGTGATGTAAACGGAGATACTTATGAGTATTTTGGAGAACCTATTTATACCTATGCCTTAAAAGATGGTATTAACGATGGTTTTTTAACACCTTTTAGAGTAAAACAAATTCGTACCAATTACGACGAGTATACGGTAACAGCAGATGATACCATAATTAGTGGAGAAGCAGAAGAAGGCGATGTATTTACCTATAAAGATTACGGTAGAAAGATTATAATAGATGCCATAGAGCGTTTTCGTGTTAAAAAGTTTTTAACTGAAATTAATCAAAATCATAAGACTTTGGTGTTCTGTGCTACTCAGGTACATGCTGCTGCTGTAAGAGATTTAATTAATCAGGAATGTGACAGTCGTAATACAAATTATTGTCAGCGTGTTACCGCAGAAGATGGCGCTATGGGAGAACAGGCTTTAAAGTATTTTCAGGATAACGAACGTATTATACCTACCATACTTACAACATCACAAAAATTAAGCACAGGTGTAGATGCTCCAGAAATTAGAAATATTGTACTGCTTCGTCCAGTTAATTCTATGGTAGAATTTAAGCAAATAGTAGGTAGAGGAACGCGTTTGTTTGATGGCAAAGATTATTTTACAGTATATGATTTTGTAGAAGCCCATAAACACTTCAAAGACCCTGAATGGGATGGCGATCCAATACCATCTGAACAAACAAAGGGAGATGGAACGCCTAGAACTTGTAACATATGTAACGAAAGACCATGTGTTTGTGAGCGTCCAGAACCAGAGCACTGTGAAACATGCGATAATACGCCTTGTATTTGTGAGCAAGAACCAGCGTCAATGATCCAAATTAAACTTTCAGATGGCAAAGTTAGAGAGCTTGATGCTACAGTAAAAACAACTTTTTGGGGTAGTGATGGTAAACAAATAGGGCAAGAAGAATTTATTGAACAATTGTTTGGTGACTTACCAGCGTTATTTAAAAGTGAAGAAGAGTTAAGAGCTATATGGAGTTTACCTAATACAAGAAAAAAACTTTTGGAAGAATTAAGTGAAATGGGCTATAGCGAGTCACAATTGGAAGATCTTAGAAACATGATACATGGAGAGGATAGCGATCTTTACGATGTGTTATGTTATGTAGCATATCAGTCAGAACTACTTCCAAGATTAGAACGTGCCAGTAGAGCTAAGGTTCAAATGAACGATTATAATTCTAAGCAACAAGAGTTTTTAAACTTTGTGCTGGATAAATATGTGGAAGATGGTGTTAATGAATTGGATGACTCTAAATTATCACCGTTATTAATCTTAAAATACAACTCTATAGCAGATGCTAAAAGAGAATTAGGTGATATAAAATCTATTAGAGAATCATTTATTGGCTTCCAGAGTCATTTATATGGAAATACGGCTAGTTAGTGGTATATTCCTTTTTCTTATAAAAAGAACCTGCTTTAATAAAATAGGTTTTAAAGTTATAAAAAGCTTTTGTTGTCAATAGTAATAGTTGTAAATTTAGAATTGTATTTTTAAAATAGTAAAAAAATTAATTTAAAGGTACACAATTAGGTAACTTAAAAATTGGAGACCCTCGTAAACAGCATAGATTCTGGAAAGTATAAACATATTTGTAATCCCGTCCAGACCGCAAAATTGCAAAAAGCTCCAAAAACTTGGAGCTTTTTTTTGCACATAATTTTAGTTGTGTTGTTTAGATAAACCTTGTGTTTATCTACGGTTTAAGTTGTTAAACCAATGAAAGGCTTTCCTTTTTTCAAACTTTGAAAATTGGGATGCTTTTTTGTTTTATGCCATTTTCAATGGGGTCAGGATTATTGGGGATCATGCTTAATTGTTGTGTTTAAGCATAAATTTGAGTTAATCTAAAAAGGAAGAATTCTACATTTTTAACACCTCTAAACTGGGCTCTAAAAGCTTTTATTTTGGCATTAAATGCCTCTGCCTTCTATTGATAAAATAATTCAAAATGGATCTATAGTTAATAGTTATCGTATTAGCTATGGTGTTGAAGGCTTTAAATCCTGTTTGTTCTACATGCCTATACCAGTGCGCTAACTTGGAGTAGGCCGTTTGTATGGAGGTAGCAGTATTGAATATGTTTCTTAATCCTTGTACTAAATCATAGGCTTTTTTGATATCCGGGTATTGTTCAAAGAGGATTTTGGATCGTATGTATTGATTTTGTGTCCAATCGTTTGGTGCTTTATAGAGTAGATATCTGCTTCTGGCCAGGAGCTGTTTTCTGGTATCTCCATTAGAAAAGGTTTTAGAGGAGAATTCTTTTTGAGTACCCTTAGCCTGTTTAATTTGTTCGTTTTCTAGGTCTATAGCTTCCCACCGATGTTTGATTCTAATATCCTGTAGAGCTTCCAGAGCTAGTTTTTGTACATGGAAACGGTCTGTGACCTGTATCGCTTTAGGGAAGCATTTTTTGACAATCATTTTCATTGTATGTGCCATATCCAAAGTAATCTCTTTTACCTTATCTCTAAGCGTTTTTGGTATTTTAAGCAGTTGTTCTATAATGGGTTCAGCTTTGGTTCCAGCAAGTATGGCTACAATGGCCCCTTTTTTACCTTTAGCTTTTTTATTGGTAATAATCGTGTAGAGTTCACCTTTGGATAGAGCGGTTTCGTCAATAGATAGGTGTTTGCCCATGTTCTGGGGAAAGATGAGTCATTCTTTAGCATGGGGCTTATCTTTCCACGCTCTAAATTCACTTAGATAATCTCGATATTGTCGTTGTAACTTCTTGCCATTAACCCCATAGAACTTACCAATGGCATGACAATCGTTAGCCTTAGTAGTTATTAAGTGCTTTTAAAAAAGCAGCGAACTCTACAGTCATGCGAGTTCCCTGTGCTACTAAATCCCAATTTCTATGCACGGCCTGTCCGGTAGTTTTGTCTAGCCATCAACGACGTTTAATGTGTAGATACACGTTTTTACCACGAACAGGAAAATCCTGGACCGTTATTGCTTTATGAAAGCCGTGTGAAATAATTATCTCAGAGGAAAACTCTTTTGGGATATCATGCTTTTCTTCAAAATAAAGATGAAGAATGTCTTTGTTTATTTCATGCTTAGCAATATCAAAATGCGTAATTAATGGTTCTGGTAAGAATACTTTTAGTAGGTTAATATATGGATCCAATACAATCGGTTTTTAAAACAAAGATCTAACTATAAATTCAATTTAAACACAACTTTTGAGATTGATCCGAAAGAACTCTTTATTTCTAACACCTCTAAGTTGCATTCTAAAGGCTTTAATTTTAGCATTAAATGATTCTGCCGAGGCATTTGTACTTCTATTAGTAAGTGTTTTAGGGAGTAGGAACTGAATTAAGCAGCTAACAAGTGAAAAACTAATTTTATAAAGCAGAAAGCCCTTTCGGTGTTATAACGGAAAGGGCATTTTATATAAAGTATTTGACTTCTAATCTTTAGCTGTCGGGTCTTAATTCAAAAATCAAATTATAGTCCAAAAGCCGCTTTTACTAGGTCTACATAGTCTAGTTTTTCCCAAGTAAACAGTTCTACGTCTAAGGTGATAGGCTCGCCGTTAGGTTGCGAAAAAGTTTTGGTTACTGTTTCGCTAGCTCTACCCATATGGCCGTAAGCTGCCGTTTCGCTATACATAGGCTGACGAAGTTTTAGGCGATCTTCTATAGCGGCAGGGCGCATATCGAATATTTCGGTAACTTTTTTAGCAATTTCGCCATCAGTCATATTAAAAGGGCATGTGCCGTAAGTGTTAATATAAATACCCATAGGCTCTACTACGCCAATAGCATAAGAAACTTGTACTAGAACTTCTTCGCAAACGCCAGCGGCAACTAAGTTTTTCGCAATATGTCTTGTGGCGTAGGCAGCACTGCGGTCTACCTTACTCGGGTCTTTCCCAGAAAAAGCACCGCCACCATGTGCACCTTTTCCGCCGTAGGTATCTACAATAATTTTTCTACCTGTTAAACCGGTATCGCCATGTGGTCCGCCGATTACGAATTTTCCTGTTGGGTTAATATGGTATTTAATATTGTCGTTAAAAAGGGCTTGTAGATGTTCTGGTAATTTTGCGATAACACGCGGAATTAAAATTTTAATAATATCCTCGCGAATTTTAGCCAGCATAACGTCGTCTGTACCAAAATCGTCGTGTTGGGTAGAAATTACAATGGCGTCTATGCGCTGTGGTATGTTGTCATCGCTATACTCTATAGTCACCTGACTTTTAGAGTCTGGGCGTAAGTAGGTGATATCTTTATTTTCGCGTCGTAAAGCAGCAAGTTCCTTAAGGATTAAATGCGAAAGGTCTAAGGCTAGGGGCATGTAGTTCTCGGTTTCGCTGGTAGCGTAACCAAACATCATTCCTTGGTCTCCTGCGCCTTGCTCTTCTTTTGTAGCTCTATCTACACCACGATTAATATCGTCTGATTGCTCGTGAATGGCAGAGATAACACCGCAAGAATTGCCATCGAACATATATTCGCCTTTAGTGTACCCTATTTTATTGATGGTTTCTCTGGCTATTTGTTGTACATCTAAATAGGTTTTAGACTTAACTTCGCCTGCAAGTACCACCTGTCCGGTAGTTACTAAGGTTTCGCAAGCGACTTTAGATTCAGGATCGAAAGCTAGGAAATTATCTATTAAAGCGTCGCTAATTTGATCAGCAACTTTGTCTGGGTGTCCTTCAGACACGCTTTCTGAGGTAAATAAATACGCCATAATAATATGTATAAATAAATTAAATATGGAGGTGGATTTGACGAAAACGTCTCAGGAAGTATGCACTGTCCTTTAGCATTTTTTATTGAGGTTGCAATCAGTCAAATCTTTCCTCTAAATTGTTCGGGCAAAAGTACATATAATATTGTAACTACAAAAGCCTCTGCAAGTAAACCTTAAAATAAAAAAACGCCTTCTGATTATTAGTGAAGGCGTTTTGTGTATATGTGTTGAACAATGTTGTATTAATGTTCGTTCAATCTGAAATCTGGGTAAGCATCCATACCGTGTTCGTGAGCATCTAAACCCTCTAGTTCTTCGCGTTCCGAAACGCGTATTCCTACTGTTTTCTTTAAGATGAAGATGATTATGAATGAAGAGATAATACAAATGCCAGCATAACAAAGCACACCAATTAATTGGGTGATAAAGCTGTGCTCTGGATTGGTTGAAAAAATACCAACAGCTAAGGTACCCCAGATACCGCAAACTAAATGTACGGCTATGGCTCCTACAGGATCGTCTAATTTTAAAGTATTATCGACAAAGCTTACCGCTAAAACAATTAAAAGTCCAGCTATGGCTCCTATTATAATAGCACTTGTTGGAGTTACTACATCAGCTCCTGCTGTAATACCAACCAAGCCGCCAAGAATACCATTTAAAAACATGGTAAGGTCTAAATTTTTGTACATAGCGGTAGAGGTTAGCATGGCAACAACACCTCCTGCTGCGGCAGCTAAACATGTAGTTACAAGAACAAGCGATGTAGACGCAGGGTCGGCCGATAGTACAGAACCTCCGTTAAATCCGAACCAGCCTAACCAAAGAATTAAAACTCCTGCGGTAGCCAACGGAATGTTGTGTCCTGGTATGGCTTGTGGTTTTCCATCCTTAAATTTACCTATTCTGGCTCCTAAAAGACAAACGGCTACAACAGCAGCCCAACCGCCTACAGAGTGTACAAGGGTAGAACCTGCGAAATCATGAAATCCCATTTCGTCTAAAAATCCGCCGCCCCATTTCCAAGATCCGGCGATAGGATAAACTAAGCCTACATATATTAAGGTAAAAATCATGAACGGAACAATTTTAATACGTTCGGCAACAGCTCCAGATACAATGGTTGCGGCAGTAGCAGCAAACATGCCTTGGAATAAAAAGTCGGTCCAGTAGGTATAGCCTTCATTGTAAGCTAAATCTAAAGTGCCTTCGGCTGTTAGTGGTGCATCTAGTCCGAATCCGGCAAATCCTAAAAAGCCGTTAAATTCTCCTGGGTACATTAGGTTAAAGCCTACTAAGCAGTAAAGTAGTAAGCCAATGGTTATGATAAAGATATTTTTAAATAAAATATTAAGAGTGTTTTTTTGTCGAGTTAGACCAATTTCAAGAAATGCAAACCCTAAGTGCATAAAAAATACCAGGGCTGTACAAATCATCATCCATACATTATTTGTTGTTAATAATTCCATAGTTTTTATAAAAGTAGTTTCAAATTAATTTAGTTTGTGTTTTTTTATTTTAAAGAGTCGCCTCCTTTTTCTCCGGTTCTAATGCGATAACATTCGGAAACATCGGAAACAAATATTTTTCCGTCACCAACATCGCCGGTTCTTGCTGCTTGGATAATGGTTTTAACGGTAATGTCTTCAAAATGATCGTTAACTACTATAGATAAGTAGCGTCTTTGAATGTCGCTTGTGCTGTAACTGATGCCTCTGTAAACGTGTCCTTCCTGTTCGTTACCAAGACCTGTAACATCCCAATACGAGAAAAAGTTTACGCCAACGTCGTGAAGTGCAGTTTTAACTTCCGAGAATTTAGACTTTCTAATGATTGCTTCAATTTTTTTCATGATTTCATATGTTTATGATTTAATGTGTTGAAAGTAATAAAAATTTTAAGATTTTTTTTAACGTTAAAAAGATGCCTTTAATTAAAAAGGCATCTTTTTCGTAACATATTATGAGTAAAGTATGTTATTCCAATTCTCTTTTACGTTTACCTGGGTAGGCAATAGAACCGTGTTCTGAGATGTCTAAACCGGCAATTTCTTCTTCTTCTGTAACTCTTAATCCGCCACAAGTAGCTTTTAGAATAAGTAATGATACATAAGTTAAAACAATGGCCCAAACAGCATAAGCTATAACGCCTATGGCTTGTGCAGCTAATTGAGCTACGCCACCACCGTTAAATAAACCAATACCAGTGTCGCCGTCTACGCCCCAAAGACCAATTACTAAGGTTCCCCAGGCGCCAACAACACCGTGTACAGAAATAGCACCTACTGCGTCGTCTATTTTTAAGGTTTTTTCAATGAATCCGATAGAGAATACAACTAAGATGCCTCCTATAAGTCCAGCTAATACGGCACCACCTTCTGTCATGTTGCCACAACCAGCGGTAATACTAACTAAACCAGCAAGAGCACCGTTAAGTGTCATGCCTAAATTTGGTTTTCCGTTTTTAATCCATGTGAATAATAAGGCACTTAAAGCACCAGCTGATGCAGCTAAGTTTGTAACCAATACCACTTGTGATGCAGCGGCAGAGTCGTCGCCTCCCCAAGCTAATTGAGAACCTCCGTTAAATCCAAACCATCCTAACCAAAGAATGAAAACTCCTAAAGTAGCGTACATTTGGTTGTGTCCGTGCATTTCTACAGGTTTACCGTTTAAGAATTTACCAATTCTAGGACCAACCATCCAAGCAGCTACAAGAGCAGCCCAACCCCCTAAGGAGTGAACAATTGAAGATCCAGCGAAATCGATGAATTCGGCAGGCATGATACCATCGGTATTGTTAAGCCATCCGCCATTCCATTCCCAGCCCCCTGCAATAGGGTAAATAAATGCAGTTAGTATGATACTGAAAAGTGCGTACGTCGTATATTTTGTGCGTCCTGCAATTGCTCCAGATACAATAGTTGCGGCTGTAGCAGCAAATACAGTTTGGAAGAATAAGTCGGCAGCGCCTTGAGAGAACACAAAACCGCCCCAGTGGAAGAATCCGCCTGCTTGATCTGCTCCGTACATTAACGAATATCCAATGAACCAGAATGCTAAAGATCCAACCGCGATATCCAGGAAGTTTTTCATGGCAATGTTTACGGCGTTTTTAGAATCTGTCATTCCAGATTCAACTAAGAAAAAGCCTGCCTGCATAAAAAACACAAGTATACCAGACAGTAGCATCCAAAGCATGCCCATATCGTCTTTAACCGCAGCAGCGACTTCTGACGCATCTTGAATTAATAAAGGAGCATTTAAAAGTATTGACATAATTAATAGTTTTTTTGGGTTAGTAGTTTTTATAAAGCAAATTGTTGAATTGCTTTGTTAGGATTTTTTAGTTTTTAGAATGCGTAAATAGCAGCTAGTACAAAAGAACTTAAGCTTTTTTGTGGATTCATGTCTGAGTCCATAAAGTACCAAGAGTCGTCAGATGCAGAGTCTAATCTAAGTTCTGGCTTAATAGTTAAGTTTTGAATGCTATAGCTTCCTGTTAAAGTTGCAGCAAATACGCTAGAGTCATCAACACCAGTTCCTATAGCTCCAAAATCGCCATCTTCAACAAAATATTCAGCTCTTAAACCGATTGTAAAATTGTCTGATGTAGAAAACTGTGGGTAGATCGCACCTCCAGCAAAACCAGTACCGTCGCCATCATACAATGCTGCATTAACACCTAAGTAAAAACTATCGGTAATGTTAAAGCCTCCTGTAAAATCAATTTCGTAAGCACCGTCGTCTGTTAGTAAGTTTAGGTATTGTCCTTTGTATCCAAGTTGGGCACCAAAGGCATATTTTCCTGTAGGGTTAAACTCTGTCAAGTCGGTTGGGTTCATAACGGCAAGCATTAAACTGAAATCTTCAGATAGGGCAAAGTCGGCTTTAAGGCCTGTATGGCTAAATGGGCCATAAGAGAATAAGTAAGATGTACTGTAGTTAAAGTTACCAACTGGCGAGATAACTTCGTAGCCTAAGAAGGTGTTAAAGTTACCAAAGGTTAATGTTACTTTATCGCTAACATTCCAGTACACGTAAAGTTGGTTTAAGATGTCTCCAGTCATAGAGTACATTGGAGAGGCAAATGTTGCATCTGTACCACGTGGTCCAAATACAAGATCTGCAACAAAGCCTACTTTTTCGCCTTCGTACGAAGCGATTAAGTTAGCCATGCCAAGAGCAAAACCAGGAAGGTTTGCGAAAGACGAACCAGGGGCTGCAAAACTTCCGTCGTCGAATGCTTTGTTTGGGGCATTAAAATTTGCACGATAATAGGCATCTACACTTCCGCTGAAGGAGAATTTCTTTAAGTCTATAATTTCTACTTTTTCAACAATGGTGTCTTGAGCAAAAATGCTAAACGTAGCCAAAAAGAATGCAAATGGTAATAATTTTTTCATATTGAATGGGTTTGATTAGTTATTGACAGGTCAAATCTAAATAAAAAGTTTTTACACCCCTAAAAAATTAGGGGTAGTGGTTTTATTTTTATGATTTAATCATTTTTACCCCTAAAAAAATGTGGGTATTTAAAATTTTATGTGCTATTTTGATTTTAATGGAATGGAAATTCAATAAAAATTGTAAGAATTGTTAATTTTTGTGAATTTAATGCAGGAAAAAACGAGAAGCTTTAAGAAGAGTTTTGAGGAATTAAAAAAATATTGCATTTTCTTAGTTTGAAAGCGATAATGAATTCGTAAATTACATCCCCAAAAAATTGTAAAAAGAAAATAAAAGTTTAACTATACTCATAATGTCGTAAAAATTTAAAGGCAATTATTAGAGTATATAGTATACTACTATATTAGTGCTTGCTAATAGCAAAAATTAACTAAAATTTAATGATTATGTTGAAGAAACAGGGGTTGTATTTGCCGGAATTTGAACACGATAATTGTGGGGCAGGATTCATTTGTAGTTTGACAGGAAGTAGGTCTAATGAAATTATTCATAAAGCATTAGAGATTTTGGTGAAATTAGAACACCGTGGTGCGGTAAGTTCTGATGGAAAAACAGGAGACGGTGCAGGTATTCTTATAGATATACCACATGATTTTTTTGTAAAGTATTGCGAATTCGATTTGCCTAACCGCGGCGAGTATGCAGTAAGTAATATGTTCTTGCCAAAAAAGAAAAATCAGCAAGAATTTTGTATAAAAACATTCGAAGCTTGTGTAAAGGAACAAGGGTTGAAATTATTAGGTTGGAGAAATGTGCCAATTAATAGTTCTTGCATCGGGAAAATAGCAGCCGTAAGCGAGCCGCATATTAAGCAGGTTTTTATTGGTAAGGGGTCTGATGACCAAACAGATTTCGACTTTAATTTGAAACTTTTCGCTGCTAGAAAAATAGCAGAACACACGGTTTACGATTCTAAATTATCGGAGTCTTCGTTTTTCTATTTTCCAAGTTTGTCTACAAAAACCATCATTTATAAAGGCTTGTTAATGCCGGAAGATATAAATGTATATTATCAAGATTTGTTAAACCCTGCCTTAGATGCTAAACTGGCTTTAGTACACCAGCGATTTTCAACAAATACCTTCCCGACATGGGATTTGGCGCAGCCTTTCCGCTACATGTGTCATAACGGGGAGATTAATACCTTAAGAGGAAATGTGTCTAGAATGTACTCTCGCGAAGAAATTATGGAGAGCGATTGGTTTGGCGACGATATTAAACGTGTTGTGCCAACTATTTTAAGAGGGAAATCGGATTCTGCTTCTATGGATATGGTGGTTGAATTGTTGTTGATGACAGGACGTTCGTTGCCAGAGGTTATGATGATGTTGGTGCCTGAAGCGTGGGAGAAAAACACAGAAATGTCTGATGCTAAAAAAGCGTTCTACGAATTCAACTCGTGTTTAATGGAGCCTTGGGATGGTCCAGCTTCTATTCCATTTACCGATGGAAGTTATATTGGTGCTGTATTAGATAGAAACGGATTACGTCCGTCACGATATACTGTTACAAAAGACGATTTTGTAATCATGTCTTCAGAAACTGGAGTGGTAGATATCGAGCCAAATAATGTTAAGTTTCATGGTCGTTTAGAGCCAGGTAAAATGTTCTTGGTGAATATGGATGAAGGCCGTATTGTAAACGATGAAGAAATTAAAGAACAAATCGCATCTAAGCACCCGTATAGAGAATGGTTAAACAATAACTTAATTCATTTAAGAGATATTCCTTACGGAAGCGATCCTATTGTACATGAAGAAGAAGATTTAGTAGTAAGACAAAATGTGTTTGGTTACACGCAAGAAGATGTAAATACAATTATTCAGCCAATGGCTCAGGGCGGAAAAGAGCCTATTGGTAGTATGGGAAGCGATACCCCAATAGCAGTGCTATCCGATCGTCCTCAGTTAATCTATAACTATTTTAAACAATTATTTGCTCAGGTAACCAACCCGCCGTTAGATGGTATTCGTGAAGAATTAATTACAGATATTAGTTTAACATTAGGTGCCGATACTAATATTTTTAAGATTAGTGAGGAACATTGTAGAAAACTTAAAATTCAAAATCCAGTAATTTCCAAGCAGGATTTAGATAAAATAAAGCACCACGATAAGAGTCCAGATTATCAAGTAACTTCTATTTCTATGTTGTACGACGTTGTAAAAGGCGTTAACGGACTAGAAAAACGATTAGAAGAAATAGTAGATACGGCCTCGAAAGCTATAGATGGAGGTACAAATATTATTATTCTTTCAGACAGAAATGTAAGTAAAGATAAAGCGCCAATACCAGCATTGTTAGCGTGTTCTTATGTAAATCATGGCTTGTACAAGCAAAATAAACGCTCTAAAATAAGTCTTATTATAGAGTCTGCAGAACCGAGAGAAGTGCATCATTTTGCATTGTTATTTGGTTATGGTGCGAGCGCCATTAACCCGTATATGGTTAATGAAATTATAGAACAGCAATTGCAGGCTCAGGATGTAACTGGTGTAGATTTTGAAGAAGCAGTTAAAAATTATAACAAAGCTGTTGGGAAAGGAATCTTAAAAGTAATGAATAAGATTGGTATTTCTACGCTTAACTCATACAGAGGGTCTCAGTTGTTCGAATGTATCGGGATTAACTCTAAAGTAGTAGAAAAGTATTTCCCATTAACACCTACGAGAATTCAAGGTATCGGTTTAAATGAAATCGAACAAGAAATCTCTAAGCGCCACGAAAGAGCGTATCAAGATCAAGAAATTGATGCAGATTTAGATTTAGAGATAGGAGGGCAGTACCGTTGGAGACGCGATGGCGAGAAGCATTTATTTAATCCGCTTACCATTGCAAAGCTTCAAGAATCAGTGCGTTCTAACAATAAAACAACCTATAAAGAGTATGCCGAACTTGTAAATAACCAAGCTAAAGATTTAATGACTATTAGAGGGTTGTTCGAGTTTACAAATTACGATCCAATTTCTATAGAGGAGGTTGAGCCATGGACCGAAATAGTGAAGCGTTTTAAAACGGGAGCCATGTCTTATGGGTCTATTAGTAAAGAAGCGCACGAGAATTTAGCTATTGCGATGAACCGTATAGGTGGTAAAAGTAACTCAGGAGAAGGTGGTGAAGACCAAGAGCGATTCTATAAAGCATCGGATGGCGATTGGAAAAACAGTGCAATTAAGCAGGTGGCTTCGGGACGTTTTGGGGTGACTTCAAACTACTTAACAAGTGCTCAGGAAATTCAAATAAAAATGGCGCAAGGCGCTAAGCCTGGAGAAGGTGGTCAGTTACCTGGTCCAAAAGTGAATCCTTCCATTGCTAAAACGAGAAATTCTACGCCTTATGTAGGGCTGATTTCGCCACCACCACATCACGATATTTATTCTATTGAAGATTTATCGCAGTTAATTTACGATTTAAAATCGGCTAACCGCGAAGCTAGAATTAATGTGAAATTGGTTTCCGAAGTTGGTGTAGGTACAGTTGCGGCTGGTGTTTCTAAAGCTAAAGCCGATGTGGTATTAATCTCTGGTTACGATGGTGGTACAGGGGCATCGCCTTTAACATCGTTAAAACACGCAGGTTTACCATGGGAGCTAGGAATTGCCGAAGCACAGCAAACTTTGGTAATGAACGATTTAAGAAATCGTATTGTATTGGAGTGCGACGGACAATTAAAAACAGGACGTGATGTAGCGATAGCATGTTTGTTAGGAGCCGAGGAATTTGGTTTTGCAACAGCGCCGTTAGTGGCTTCGGGTTGTATTATGATGCGTGTTTGTCATCTAAATACTTGTCCGGTAGGTATTGCGACTCAAAATCCAGAATTGCGTAAGAAATTCGAAGGTAAGCCAGAGCACGTGGTTAATTATATGTATTTCGTGGCTCAGGAACTTCGTGAAATTATGGCTAAACTCGGATTTAGAACAATAAACGAAATGGTTGGGCAGGTGCAAAAATTAAATCGTAATAAAGCTATAGAGCATTATAAAGCTTCGGGCATCGATTTAACACCTATTTTACATCAAGTAGAAGTTGGACAGAATGTTAAATTGTACAATACCGAAACTCAAGATCATAATTTAGAAACGCATTTAGATTTCGAAATTATTAATAAAGCCCATCCAGCGTTATTCCGTAAAGAAAAGACCTATTTAGATTTTAAAATCACAAACATCGATCGTGCAGTGGGTGCTATTTTGAGTAACGAAATTTCAAAAATTTATGGTGCTCAAGGATTGCCGGAAAATACACTTAATCTGAATTTCACTGGATCTGCAGGGCAAAGTTTTGGTGCATTCGCAACACGAGGTTTAACCATGATTGTGAATGGTAATACAAACGATTATCTTGGAAAAGGATTATCGGGTGCGAAATTGGTTATTAAAGTGCCAGAAACGGCAACCATTGTTCCTGAAGATAATGTAATTACAGGAAACGTGACCTTGTACGGAGCAACTTCTGGTGAAGTATATATTAACGGTAAGGCAGGTGAGCGTTTTTGTGTAAGAAACTCAGGTGCTAAGGCAGTGGTAGAAGGTATTGGCGATCACGGTTGTGAATATATGACCGGTGGTGTTGCTGTAATTCTAGGAGATGTAGGTCGTAACTTTGGAGCTGGAATGAGTGGCGGAATCGCTTATGTTTTAGATGCGAAACAATCTTTTAGAAAGAATTGTAATGCAGAGGATTTAAATTTAGATCCTGTAGTGTTAGAAGAAGATGTTGTTCAGTTAAAACAATTAATCGAGAATCATTACAATGCCACTTTAAGTCCGTTAGCACAACGTATTTTAGAGCAATGGGAAACATATTTGCCTCAGTTTATCAAGGTTTTACCAGAGGAATATAAGCAAGCTTTAATAAAATTAGAACAAGAAAACCTTGTAACGCAATAGATGTCATGGGAAAAACAACAGGATTTTTAGAATATAAACGCGAAATAGAGGCTTACGAGCCTGTAGAGCAACGTATAAAAGACTATAAAGAATTTACTATACCTTTATCTGAACCTGAAATTAAAAATCAGGGCGCGCGTTGTATGGATTGTGGAATTCCGTTTTGCCATAGCGGGTGTCCGTTAGGAAATTTAATTCCAGATTTTAACGATAAAGTTTATAAGGGTAAATGGAAAGAGGCGGCAGCAATATTACATTCTACCAATAACTTTCCAGAGTTTACAGGTCGTTTATGTCCTGCGCCATGCGAAGAGGCGTGTGTGTTGGGTATAAATGAAGACCCTGTAACCATAGAAAATATCGAGAAAAATATTGTAGAAACAGCTTTTAAAGAAGGTTGGATTGTAGCTCACCCACCAAAAGCGCGTACAGGAAAAACTGTGGCTGTTATTGGTGGCGGACCTTCAGGTTTGGCTGCTGCACAACAGTTAAATCGTGCGGGGCATTTAGTAACGCTTTTTGAACGCGACGATAAAGTTGGTGGTTTGCTGCGTTACGGAATTCCAGATTTTAAATTGGAGAAACAAATTATAGACAGACGTATCGAAGTTTTAAAAGAAGAAGGGGTTACCTTTAAAACCAATGCACATGTAGGAGTGAATGTTGATGCCGAGAAATTAAAGGCTGAATTTGATGCTGTTGTGTTATGTGGTGGTGCGACTGTAAGACGTGGTATGCCAATTCCGGGATCGGATTTAAAAGGCGTAGTGCAAGCTATGGATTTTCTGAAGCAAAATAATAAGCGAGTAAGCGGTCAAAAAGATTTAGGTGAAGAGATTTTGGCTACAGGTAAAAATGTAATTGTAATTGGTGGTGGAGATACTGGTTCCGATTGTATAGGAACCTCTAATCGACATGGTGCTAAATCGGTTACAAACTTCGAGATTTTAGATAAACCTACGGAAGGACGTCCAGCGCATCAACCATGGCCATATTGGCCAATGCGATTAAGAACAAGTTCGTCGCATAAAGAAGGTGTAGAACGCTTTTTTAGTATTTCGACCAAAGAATTTTTAGGGGATAAAGAAGGAAATCTTAAGGGGTTAAAAACCGTTGAAGTAGAATGGATTTTTAAACCAGGAGAACGTCCACAGCTTAAAGAATTAGCAGGAACAGAAAAAACTTGGGATTGCGAATTGGCCTTGTTGGCCCTAGGTTTTACAGGGGCAGAAACTACCTTGGTAGAGCAATTTGGCTTGGAGACAGACTTTAGAACCAATATTAAGGCCGATACTAATGATTACATGTCTAATGTGCCGGGTATTTTTGTGGCAGGAGATATGCGTCGTGGTCAATCTTTAATTGTTTGGGCAATCTCAGAAGGTAGACAAGCAGCTCATCATGTCGATAAGTACCTTATGGGAGAATCTAATTTGCCACTTAAAAAGGGAATAGATTTGCCTAGAGTATAATTAGTTTAATTTGTGCTTATTTTTTTAGGTCGTTACCTTTAGATTTAAGATATTTGACATGTATATGAGAAAAACAATTGTAAACATCATTTCTATTATTGTCGTGGAGATTCGTACTCTGGGATAAAGGAAGTGTGTTTACTATTATAATAAATTTTGAAGCCTTCCTTTTATCGGGAAGGCTTTTTTATTGCTGGTTTTTTAATGGAATGTGAATAGTTATGCTGAGTGAAAAATCAGTTAAATAATAGAAGGAAAAAAAGTGAAAAAAAATCAGGTATTGAACATCATATATTAATTGGGTTAAAATACTGTAAATCAATATTTTATATCATTAATATTTAAAATGAGTTTAGTCTGTGAGAATGAGATTAAATCTGTTAAAAAACCATAAAAAATTAATTTAGTACCCTTGTAAAGAAAGGATATAGCGTAAAAGCGTTTAAAAACATATGAAAAACTTAAAAAAGTACAGTAATACAGTAACTCAAGACGCAACATTGCCGGCAGCTCAGGCCATGTTGCATGCAATAGGGCTAACAGACGAAGATTTAAAAAAGCCTTTTATAGGCATTGCGAGTACAGGTTACGAAGGTAATCCGTGTAATATGCACCTAAACGACTTGGCTTTGCATGTTAAAAAAGGAACAGAAAATGCAAATTTAGTCGGTCTTATATTTAATACCATAGGTGTAAGCGACGGTATTTCTAATGGTACACCAGGTATGCGATTTTCTCTGCCTTCTCGCGATATTATTGCAGATTCTATGGAGACCGTAGTGGAAGCCATGAGTTACGACGGATTGGTCACTGTAGTAGGTTGCGATAAAAATATGCCAGGTGCCTTAATGGCGATGTTGCGACTAAACAGACCATCGGTATTAGTGTATGGAGGTACTATTGCTTCGGGTTGTCATAACGGAAAAAAATTAGATATCATTTCTGCTTTTGAAGCTTATGGGCAAAAAGTGGCAGGCACAATAGATGAATCAGAGTTTAAGGAAGTTGTACATAAAGCGTGCCCTGGTGCGGGTGCTTGCGGAGGCATGTACACTGCAAATACAATGGCGTCGGCAATAGAAGCTTTAGGGATGTCGTTGCCTTTTAACTCTTCAAATCCGGCAATTAGTAACGGGAATTTAAAAGAAGAAGAGTCTGTAAAAGCAGGAGAGGCTTTACGTTTATTGTTGGAAAGAGATATTAAACCGTCGGATATTGTTACTAAAAAATCGTTGGAAAATGCTTTTAGACTGGTAACTGTTTTAGGAGGATCTACTAATGCTGTGCTTCATTTTTTGGCGATTGCTAAAGCGGCTCAATTAGAGTTTACCTTAGAAGATTTTAAACGTATTAGCGATGCTACACCTTTATTGGCAGATTTAAAACCAAGCGGTAAATATGCAATGGAAGATTTGCATGCCGTTGGAGGAATTCCAGGAGTTTTAAAATATATGTTAGAAAACGATATGCTTCACGGCGATTGTTTAACAGTAACAGGAAAAACTTTAGCCGAAAATTTAAAAGATGTCCCTAATTTATTAGACGGACAAGATATCATAAAAACATTAGATAAACCCGTAAAGGATTCTGGACACATCAGAATTCTATTTGGGAACTTAGCGACAGAAGGTGCTGTGGCAAAAATTACAGGAAAAGAAGGTTTGTCGTTTAGAGGTGTTGCCAATGTGTTTGATGGTGAAGCGGCAGTGAACGAAGGCATAAAGACAGGGAAGGTTAAAAAAGGAGATGTCGTCATCATCCGCTACGAAGGTCCAAAAGGAGGTCCAGGAATGCCGGAAATGTTAAAACCAACATCGTCTATAATGGGAGCAGGATTAGGTAAAGATGTGGCTTTAATTACCGATGGCCGTTTTTCTGGAGGTTCGCATGGTTTCGTAGTGGGACATGTAGCGCCCGAAGCTCAAGATGGTGGTAATATTGCCTTGGTAGAAAATGGAGACATCATAGCTATCGATGCCGTTAATAATACCATTAATATTGAAATTTCAGACGAAGAACTAGCTGAGAGACGAGCAAAATGGGTAGCTCCAAAATTAAAATTCGAGAGAGGAGTGCTTTACAAATATGCGAGAACCGTATCGTCTGCATCAAAAGGGTGCGTGACCGATGAGTTCTAGTGTTCCTGCGTAGGCAGGATCTTATCAAAAGACGTTAAGATTTATGAATACAGAAACAATAAAATCAAATAAAAAAGCTACAGCCGAAACCGTGCGTATTTCGGGTAGCGAAGCCATAATAAAATGTTTGTTGGCAGAAGGGGTGGAGGTGCTTTACGGGTATCCAGGAGGTGCTATTATGCCAGTTTACGACGAACTTTTTAAATATCAAGATCAAATTCATCATGTGTTAACCAGACATGAGCAAGGTGCGGCACATGCGGCGCAAGGCTATGCGCGTATTTCTGGAAAAGTAGGTGTGGCTATGGCAACATCTGGACCAGGAGCAACGAATTTAATTACAGGAATTGCCGATGCGCAAATAGACTCTACGCCAGTAGTTTGTATTACGGGGCAAGTAGCATCGCATTTGTTAGGCAGCGATGCATTTCAGGAAACAGACATCGTTGGTATTTCTACGCCAGTAACAAAATGGAATGTGCAAATTACAAAAGCAGCCGATATTCCTGCAACCATAGCAAAAGCCTTTTATATTGCCAAGAGTGGTCGTCCAGGCCCTGTGCTTATAGATGTTACAAAAGATGCACAGTTTGAAGAATTCGATTTTAAATACGAAAAATGCCAGTCGGTTCGCAGTTATAAACCTGTTCCGGAAACAGATTTAAAGGCTGTAGCCGAAGCAGCACAACTTATTAATGCCGCTAAAAAACCAATGATAGTTTGGGGGCAAGGCGTTATTTTAGGTAAAGCCGAAGCTGAGCTAAAAGCGGTGATTGAAAAAGCAGGGATTCCTTCGGCGTGGACAATTTTAGGAGCATCGGCGGTGCCAACATCACATCCGTTAAATGTGGGTATGGTGGGAATGCACGGTAATTATGCGCCTAATATTTTAACCAACGAATGCGATGTGTTAATAGCCATTGGTATGCGATTCGACGATCGTGTTACGGGGAATTTAGCAACCTATGCCAAGCAGGCTAAAGTTGTTCATTTTGAAATAGATCCAGCAGAAATCGATAAAAATGTAAAAACCGACATCGCTGTTTTAGGCAATGCGAAATCGAGTTTAACAGCATTATTGCCTTTGTTGGAAGATCGTAATCACGACAAATGGCATCAAGAATTTAAAGACTTACATGCCGTTGAGTTCGAAAAAGTAATTAAAAAAGATTTACACCCAGAAAAGGAAGGCCTTACTATGGGGGAAGTTTTGAATCAAATAAACGTACAATCTGGCGGCGATGCAGCAATTGTTTCAGATGTGGGGCAGCACCAAATGATAGCCTGTCGTTATGCCCAGTTTAATATTACAAAAAGTAATATCACTTCTGGAGGTTTAGGGACTATGGGCTTTGCACTTCCTGCGGCAATCGGGGCTAAAATGGCTGCGCCTGAACGCGATGTAGTTGCTATTATTGGCGATGGTGGCTTTCAAATGAATATTCAAGAGTTAGGTACTATATTCCAACAACAGGTTCCTGTTAAAATCGTGGTTTTAAACAACGAATTTTTAGGAATGGTGCGCCAATGGCAGCAGTTGTTTTTCGATAAGCGTTACGCTTCAACCGAAATGACAAATCCAGATTTTGTTACCATCGCTAAAGGATATCATATAGAAGCTAAACGCGTGAGCAAGCGCGAAGAATTGGCCGATGCTGTAGCAGAAATGATGGCTTGCAAAGGCGCTTATTTTTTAGAGGTTTGCGTAGAGAAGGAAGATAATGTTTTCCCTATGATACCAACAGGAGCTTCAGTTTCAGATGTTAGATTAAGTTAATTATGGAAGAGACAGTACAGACATTCACCATATCTATTTATACCGAAAATAATATCGGACTTTTAAATAGAATTTCAGCAATTTTTCAGCGTAGACATATTAATGTAGAAAGTTTAAACACCTCTATCTCGGAGATTGAAGGCGTTTCTAGATTTACCATTGTTGTAAATTTAACTGAAGCGCGTATCAAAAAAATAGTAGGCCAAATCGAAAAACAAGTCGAAGTGATCAAGGCCTATTATCATACCGATGATGAGACCATTTATCAGGAATCATGTATGTTTAAATTACGATCGGATTTATTGTTCGAAGAACGCGAAATACAAAATATAATAAAAGATAGTAACACAAGAATTGTAACCGTTAATAAAGAATTTTTTGTGTTAGAAAAGTCGGGACGTAGACATGAAATCGATCAATTATACCACGATTTTAGTGCTTATGGCATCATGCAATTTGTACGTTCTGGACGCATAGCAGTA
The DNA here is from genome assembly GCF_051200825.1 of Formosa sp. A9. Taxonomy (GTDB): domain Bacteria; phylum Bacteroidota; class Bacteroidia; order Flavobacteriales; family Flavobacteriaceae; genus Formosa. Next base: position 504,699 of record NZ_CP195158.1, read on the forward strand.
ACTAAAGAAGAAATGAAAATATCACAAATGTTAGCAGCATTTAATTAATTTTAAAAAAATGGCAAATTATTTTAACACCTTATCATTAAGAAAACAATTAGAGCAATTATCGAAATGTCGTTTTATGGCATCTTCAGAATTTGAAGATGGAGTAAATGCGTTAAAAGGAAAGAAAATCGTTATTGTAGGATGTGGGGCACAAGGGTTAAACCAAGGTCTTAATATGAGAGATTCTGGTTTAGACATATCTTATGCTTTACGCGCAGCTGCAATTGAAGAAAAAAGAGCATCTTATGTAAACGCGACCGAGAATAATTTTAACGTAGGAACCTACGAAGATTTAATTCCAACTGCCGATGTGGTGTTAAATTTAACTCCAGATAAACAACATACTAATGTAGTAAATACAGTAATGCCTTTAATGAAGAAAGGAGCAACATTATCGTATTCTCACGGATTTAATATTGTAGAAGAAGGTACACAAGTACGTGAAGATTTAACGGTTATAATGGTAGCGCCAAAATGTCCTGGAACAGAAGTGCGCGAAGAGTATAAGCGTGGGTTTGGAGTGCCAACATTAATAGCGGTGCATCCAGAAAACGATCCAGAAGGTAAAGGTTTAGCACAAGCAAAAGCTTATGCTGTGGCTACTGGAGGTGATAGAGCTGGAGTTTTGGAATCGTCTTTCGTTGCTGAGGTAAAAAGTGATTTAATGGGAGAACAAACCATATTATGTGGGGTGTTACAAACCGGATCTATTTTATGTTTCGATAAAATGGTTGAAGAAGGTGTAGAGCCTGGTTATGCTGCAAAATTAATTCAGTATGGTTGGGAAACTGTTACCGAAGCTTTAAAACATGGTGGTATTACAACTATGATGGACAGATTGTCTAATCCTGCTAAAATAAAAGCGTATAAATTGTCTGAAGAATTGAAAGACATTATGCGTCCGTTATTCGAAAAGCACATGGATGATATTATCTCTGGACATTTTTCTAAAACCATGATGGAAGACTGGGCTAACGACGATGTTAACCTATTAACTTGGAGAGCGGCTACAGGCGAAACAGCTTTCGAAAAAACGAAGTTGACTTCAGAAAAAATCTCAGAACAGGAGTATTTCGATAATGGAGTATTAATGATTGCTTTTGTTAAATCTGGTGTGGAATTAGCTTTCGAGACTATGGTAAGCGCTGGAATTATTGAAGAGTCTGCTTATTACGAATCATTACACGAATTGCCGTTAATTGCAAATACAATTGCAAGAAAGAAATTATACGAAATGAACCGCGTAATTTCTGATACAGCAGAATATGGTTGTTATTTATTCGATCATGCAGCGAAGCCTTTATTGAAAGATTTTATGAAAGGCATTAAAACCGATGTTATAGGAAAGCCTTTTGCAACTTCTAATGCGGTAGATAATATTGAATTAATTGCGGTTAACGATGCGATTAGAAATCACCCAATCGAAGCAGTAGGGAAAACCCTAAGAACAGCCATGACAGCAATGAAAACAATAAAGACAGAAGTAGAAGAAGAAGCTTCTGTATTAGCTTAATTGTAATAGATGCAAACAGATAGTACAACATATTATCCGAGTTTAAAAGCAGTACAAGCAGCAGCCGAACGTTTAAAATCGGTTGCTGTTTTAACACCTTTGGTGCAAAACTTACAATATTCAAAACGATTTCAAGCGAACGTTTTGCTAAAGCGTGAAGATTTGCAGTTGGTAAGATCGTACAAAATTCGTGGTGCTTATAATAGAATATCTTCTTTAAGTGCCAACCAAATGGAAAACGGAATTGTATGTGCTAGCGCAGGCAATCATGCGCAAGGTGTGGCCTTGTCTTGTAAATTATTAAAAATTAAAGGCACTATTTTTATGCCGTCTCCAACGCCTAATCAGAAAATTGAACAGGTAAAAATGTTTGGAGAAGAGTATACAAATATTGTTTTGGTAGGCGATACTTACGACGATGCTTATCATGCGGCCATGTTGGAGTGCGAGCGTTTAAATAAAACGTTTATTCATCCGTTTAACGATAAAGAAGTTATAGAGGGGCAAGCTACTATTGGTCTCGAAATTTTAAGTCAGACCGATTGTCCTTTGGATTATGTTTTTGTTCCTGTAGGCGGTGGCGGATTAGCTTCAGGGCTGTCTACTGTCTTTAAACAATTGTCTCCAAACACCAAGATTATAGGGGTAGAGCCTTTAGGTGCCCCATCGATGTCTACTTCTATTAAAAACGGACATAATACCGAATTAAAAACGATAGAAAATTTTGTTGACGGAGCTGCCGTTAAAAAAGTTGGCGATAGAACTTTTTCTATTTGTCAGTCTACTTTGCACGATATGATTACGGTTCCCGAAGGCAAAATTTGCGAAACCATATTGGAATTGTATAATAAGGATGCCATTGTTGTAGAACCAGCAGGTGCCTTGAGTATTGCTGCATTAGATTTTTATGCCGACGAGATTAAAGGTAAAAATGTAGTGTGTGTAGTAAGTGGGAGTAATAACGACATTACAAGAACTGCGGAAATTAAAGAACGCGCCTTATTGTACTCTAATCTAAAGCATTATTTTATAGTAAAATTCCCGCAACGCGCAGGAGCTTTAAAAGAGTTTGTAGCCGAAATTTTAGGGCCGAACGACGATATTACATATTTTCAATACACCAAAAAAACAAACCGAGAAAACGGATCTGCTGTAGTTGGTATCGAATTAAAATCGGCTGCCGATTTAGAGCCGTTAATGACCAAAATGAAACTGAAAAACTTTTATGGTGATTATATAAACGACAAGCCAGATTTATTTCAGTTTTTAGTGTGATTTTAACTATTTCTTAATCAATAAATTATAATTGCATGTTAACTTTATACATGTAATTTTAATGCTACTAAGCATTAATTAACCACCAAATATGAATACATCGTTTCTAGAAATTCCAGAACAGTATCAAATTACAACAACCATACAACAAAACACCTATTTGGTAGGTGGTGAGTTAAAAACATGGTCTGGAGAAATGGCCAATGTTTATTCTTCTATTTCATCTACAAAACAATATGCTCCCACACTATTGGGGCAAATTCCTCAGTTAGGAAAAAAAGAAGCCTTGGAGGCATTAGAGGCTGCTGGAGAGGCGTACGGAAAAGGGCAAGGCGAATGGCCAACCATGAAAGTGATAGATCGTATTGCCTGTATGCAAAAGTTTGTTTCGCAAATGAAAACCAAGCGCGAAGAGATCGTGAAATTGTTGATGTGGGAAATTGGGAAAAATTTACCCGATTCTGAAAAAGAATTCGACAGAACGGTAGACTATATTTACGATACCATTGAAGAATATAAACAGTTAGACCGCGATAATGCTAAGTTCGAAAAGCAAGATGGCGTTTATGCGCATATACGACGAGGCCCTTTGGGTATTGTTTTGTGTTTGGGGCCGTACAACTATCCGTTAAACGAAACGTTTGCTTTGTTAATCCCGGCCATAATTATGGGGAATACAGTTATTTTTAAACCAGCTAAACATGGCGTGTTGTTAATGACACCGTTATTGGAAGCTTTTAAAAATAGTTTTCCGCCAGGCGTGGTTAATATTATTTATGGTCGTGGTCGTGTAGTTGCTACCCCTATTATGGAAGCAGGTCGCGTAGATGTTTTGGCCTTAATAGGAAATAGTAAATCGGCAAATGCACTACAAGATAGTCATCCTAGACAAAACAGATTGCGTTTAGTATTAGGGTTAGAAGCTAAAAATCCAGCCATAATTTTACCAGACGCCGATTTAGATTTAACAATAGATGAGTGTATCGCCGGAACCTTATCGTTTAATGGGCAACGTTGTACAGCATTAAAAGTATTGTATGTACACGAAAATATTAGGGAAGCGTTTAATAAACGATTTGCCGAACGTGTTGATGCGTTGCAATTTGGTAACCCTTGGGATAAAGGCGCTAAATTAACGCCATTGCCAGAACCCGATAAACCAGCTTATATTCAAGAATTAATAGACGATGCATTAAATCACGGGGCTTCGGTTTTAAATAAAAAAGGCGGTAAAACGGTAGAGAATTATATTTTTCCAGCTGTGCTGTATCCCGTAAATAAAAACATGAAAGTTTTTCAGGAAGAGCAGTTTGGTCCTGTAGTTCCGGTACTTTCTTTTAAAGATATAGAAGAGCCGTTAAGCGATATAGCCGATTCTAATTATGGGCAGCAGGTGAGTGTATTTGGGCAAAATACGCAGGCTTTAGCGCCATTAATAGATACTTTGGTAAATTTAGTTTGTCGTGTTAATTTAAATAGTTCTTGTCAACGAGGTCCAGATGTGTATCCGTTTACCGGCAGAAAAGACTCTGCCGTTGGGACTCTAAGTGTACACGATGCCTTGCGATCGTTTTCTATTAGAACCTTTGTGGCTTCTAAAGATAATGCCTATAATAATGCGATATTAAAGGAGTTGCTAGATACGAAAGCTTCAAACTTTATTAGCACCGATTATATATTATAAAAAAAATTAAAAAGTTAATTGATTTATTGAATAAAATTGTACATTTGATATATGATTCTAATAAAAAATAAAATACGTCCATCAAGTCCCGCAATTGCATTGCGCCGACGCCGCAGTGCACACTAATCTACAAGAGTTGTTCGCCTGAATACGTATTTCTATTTTTTTTACTTTGATTACATCACAATTTACATTTTACACACAAAATTTAGTTATTTTAAATAGTAACAGTTTTTCGTTACGCCCTATTTTATTTCGCCGCCCGTAAGGGTGAGTTTTAATTTAGGAACTTTAGGTGTGTCCAGTTCTACTTTCAGTACAATCTTTTTTAACTTTTTTAATTTAAAATCAAAACAATGGAAATTGTTATTGCTGACAAAACGCATAGTATTTATGCAGATATTATTTGTGAAACGATTGCAGAATCTGCTCGTGTAAGAGGGACAGGAATTGCGAAACGTTCTCCCGAATATATTATGACAAAAATGGAGAATGGAAATGCCGTAATCGCTATAGAAGACGGTAAGTTTGCTGGATTTTGTTATATAGAAGCCTGGGGCCATGGTAAATTTGTTGCCAACTCGGGGCTAATAGTACATCCTGATTTTAGAAACAGAGGGTTAGCAAAAGAAATCAAACATAAAATTTTTAACCATTCTAGAACCAAATTCCCTAATGCTAAAATCTTTAGTATTACAACAGGATTAGCGGTTATGAAAATGAATAGCGACTTGGGCTATAAACCTGTAACGTTTTCAGAATTAACAGACGATCAGACCTTCTGGAAAGGCTGCCAAACTTGTAAAAATTACGATGTTTTACAGCGTACCGAACAAAAAATGTGTTTGTGTACCGGCATGCTTTACGATCCAGATAAGCAACCTCCTAAAGATCATAAACCAATTAAGTCTAAGGTGTTTAGGCGTTTAAAAAGCATTAAGGAACATTTGTTTTTAAAAAAAGAAAATAAGTAAAAATGAAAAAATTAGTTTTAGCCTATAGTGGCGGTTTAGATACATCGTATTGTGCAGTACACTTAACAAAAGATAAAGGGTTTGATGTCCATGCGGTAAGTGTAAATACAGGAGGTTTTACTTCTGAAGAAATTGCAAAAATAGAGAGTAATGCATATAAAATGGGGGTGTCTACTTACGTAAATATAGATGCCGTAGCTACATTTTATAATAAAGTAGTTAAATATTTAATTTTTGGTAACGTATTAAAAAATAACACTTATCCATTATCTGTAAGTGCAGAACGTATCATTCAAGCTATCGAAATTATAGAGTACGCCAAAAGTATAGGGGCTAAATATATAGCACACGGAAGTACTGGTGCAGGAAACGATCAAGTGCGTTTCGATATGATTTTTCAAACGCTCGCTCCAGAGATAGAAATCATTACACCTATTAGAGATCAAAAATTAGCACGACAAACAGAAATAGATTATTTGGTGGCTAATGGTGTAGACATGTCTTGGGAAAAAGCCAAATATTCGGTAAATAAAGGACTTTGGGGCACAAGCGTTGGGGGTGAAGAAACCTTAACATCCGAAAAGCCATTACCAGAACATGCTTATCCATCGCAATTAGAAAAAACAGATTCAGAAAAAGTAACTTTAACTTTTAATAAAGGCGAATTTGTAGCTTTAAACGGCGAGCAAAATGCTCCCGAAAAAAACATTGAAGCTTTAAATACTCTGGCGTCTAAATTTGCTATAGGCAGAGATATTCATGTAGGAGATACCATAGTGGGGATTAAAGGTCGTGTTGGTTTTGAAGCTGCAGCTGCATTAATTACAGTAAAAGCGCATCATTTATTAGAAAAGCATACCCTTACCAAATGGCAAATGCAGCATAAAGATTATTTATCTAGTTTTTATGGGATGCATTTACACGAGGGACAATTTTTAGATCCTGTAATGCGTAACATGGAGGCGTTTTTAGAAAGCAGCCAAGAACATGTTAGTGGCGATGTCGTGGTAACCTTAAAACCATATCATTTTTCTTTAGATGGCATCTCGTCTAATCACGATTTAATGAAATCAAACTTTGCAAGTTATGGCGAAGAGAACAAAGGTTGGACGGCCGATGAAGCTAAAGGATTTATAAAGATTATAGGAAATCAAAATAAAATTTATCATCAAGTAAACAATAAATCATGATACAAGCAGGCATTGTTGGAGGGGCAGGGTATACAGCAGGAGAATTAATAAGAATACTCATGTACCATCCACAAGTAAATATTAATTTTATTTATAGTACCTCTAATGCAGGAAATCCTGTGTCTAAAGTGCATCAAGATTTAATTGGTAGTACCAATTTACAATTTACCAATACCATTAATGCCGAGGTAGATGTCTTGTTTTTATGTTTAGGACATGGCAATTCTACGGCGTTTTTAGAGAATAATAGTTTTTCTGATTCAACTAAAATCATCGATTTAAGTAACGATTTTAGATTGGAAGCCGATGCGAATTTTTTAGGAAAACAATTTGTGTATGGTCTTCCAGAGCTGAATAAAGATGCGATTAAACAAGCCAATTACCTAGCTAATCCTGGCTGTTTTGCAACTGCCATTCAGTTGGCCTTGTTGCCTTTAGCGGCCAATAAAAAGTTTAAAAACGACATTCATATTAATGCTGTTACCGGAGCTACCGGAGCAGGAACGTCGTTGTCGGCAACAACACATTTTACTTGGCGCGACAATAATTTTTCGTATTACAAACCTTTTACGCATCAGCATTTGGGAGAGATTAATCAGTCGGTAAAGCAATTACAGGGAGATTTTGATTCCGAAATTATTTTTATGCCAAATCGCGGCGATTTTTCAAGAGGAATTTTCGCTACCGCATATACAAACTTTGATGGCACTTTAGAGGAAGCCCAAGCCTTGTATAAAGACTTTTATAAGGATGCAGAATTTACTGTGGTTTCAGACGATAATATTCATTTAAAGCAGGTGGTAAATACCAATAAATGTATCCTGCATTTGCATAAACATAATAATAAATTGTTGATAACAAGTGTTATCGATAACTTGCTTAAAGGTGCTTCTGGTCAAGCTGTTCAGAATATGAATTTAATGTTTGGTTTTAACGAAGGCGAAGGATTACAATTAAAAGCAAGCTATTTTTAAAACCATAACCATATGAAAATTGCTATTATAGGAACAGGAAATTTAGGATATTCTATTGCGAAAGGTTTAATAACCAACAACGCCATTACAACACTGTATTTAACAAAAAGAAATGTACAGGCTTTAGAAGAATTTCAGGGTTATCCTAATGTGACCATTACAAGCGATAATGTGCTAGCTGTGCAACAGTCAGATATTTTAATTTTTGCAGTACAACCGGCTCATTTCGAAAAGGTGTTAGAGCAAATTGCACCTTATTTAACCGAAAAGCATGTGCTTATTTCTACAATTACAGGATTTTTAATTCCTAAGATAGAAAGTATTGTAGGCGAAAACCAGTTTATTATTAGAGCCATGCCTAATACCGCTATTGCTGTAGGGAAATCTATGACCTGCTTATGTAGTAACGAAGCAGGACAAAAACGAATTAAAATTGCAGAAGCTATTTTTAATCGTTTAGGACATTCGTTATGTATTCCAGAAAATCAAATGCAAGCCGCAACAGTAGTTTGTGCCAGCGGTATTGCTTTTTGGATGCGTTTAATAAGAGCGACTACTCAAGCCGCTATTCAATTAGGCTTCGATGCCGAAGTTGCTCAAGAATTATCTATGCATACTTGCGAAGGTGCTGCCAATTTATTAATACACAGTGGCAGTCATCCAGAAGAAGAAATAGATAAGGTAACAACGCCTAAAGGTTGTACTATTGAAGGCTTAAACGAAATGGAGCACAAGGGGCTAAGTTCGTCTTTAATTCAAGGTATGGTCGCGTCGTATAATAAAATTACTAATATTAAAAAGGATCAGATATGAGTTTATTTCCTGTGTATCCGCTTTACGATATCACGCCAGTTAGGGCGAAAGACGTTTTTGTTTACGACAATAAGAATGTAAAATATTTAGATCTATATGGCGGTCATGCCGTTATTTCTATTGGGCATACAAACACAACTTATGTCGAGCGTATCTCTAATCAATTAAAACAGATTGCTTTTTACAGTAATGCCATTCAAAATCCGTTACAAGAACAGTTGGCCGAAGAATTAACAACGTTTTCGGGGTGTAACGATTATCAGTTGTTTTTGTGTAATTCGGGTGCTGAAGCTAACGAAAACGCTTTAAAATTGGCGTCTTTCCATAACGGGAAATCAAAAATAGTAGCTTTTAAAAACGGATTTCATGGGCGTACATCGGCTGCGGTAGCAGCTACCGACAATGCTAAAATAGTAGCGCCTTTAAATGCACAACAAGCAGTCGATTTTTTTGAATTAGGTGATTTAGAAGGTGTTGAAAACGCTTTAAAAAAGGAAGATGTTTGTGCCGTAATTATAGAGTGCATTCAAGGTGTTGGCGGTTTAGATGAAAGCACTACCGAGTTTTATCAAGGTTTAGAGCGTTTATGTAAACAATATAATACCTGCTTAATTGCAGACGAGGTACAATCTGGTTTTGGTAGAACGGGCGATTTTTTTGCATTTCAGAAACACAATATAACGCCAGATATTATTTCTATGGCTAAAGGTATGGGGAATGGTTTTCCTATTGGTGGTATTTTAATCCACCCGAGTATTAAAGGAACCCATGGTTTATTAGGAACTACTTTTGGAGGAAACCACTTGGCTTGTGCCGCTTCTTTAGCAGTTTTAGAAGTCATGAAAGCGCAAGACTTATTAAATCATACTAAAGAGATTTCGGAATATTTTATAAAGAAAACAGAAGAGTTACCGCGTTTAAAAACCATTAAAGGGCGTGGTTTAATGCTGGGATTGGAATTTGATTTCCCGATAGCAGAACTTCGTAAGAATTTAATATTCGAGCACCACATATTTACAGGAAGTGCTAAAAATCCTAATTTATTAAGAATACTTCCGCCGTTAACGATTCAAAAAGAGCACCTATATATGTTCTTTGAAGCATTAAAAAAAGAGTTAAATTAACATGAAAAAATACACGCAAATACAAGATATTTCAAACCTTTCAGAAACCATTAAAGAAGCGATTCTTTTAAAAATGAATCCTTTTGAGTACGAGAATTTAGGAAAACGCAAAACTTTAGTTATGTTGTTTTTTAATTCGAGTTTACGTACTCGGCTTAGTACAGAAAAAGCCGCGAAAAATTTGGGGATGGAAGTAATGAGTCTGAATGTCAATGATGCGTGGAATTTAGAGTTCGAAGATGGTACCATCATGAACGCAAATACGTCGGAGCACGTAAAAGAAGCCGCGAAAGTTATTTCGCAGTATGCCGATATTATTGCCGTTAGAGCCTTTCCAGGTTTGGTGGATAAAGAAAAAGATGCTTCGGAGTATATCTTGAAAAGCTTCGAAAAATATGCGACGGTGCCTGTAGTAAATATGGAAAGTGCCACGGCGCATCCGCTACAGGCTTTAGCCGATGCCATTACCATTTCCGAATTAGCCGAAAAACCGAAGCCAAAAGTAGTCTTGTCTTGGGCACCACACCCTAAAGCTTTACCCCAGGCCGTGGCGAATTCGTTTGTAGAGATGATGCAGGAATTGGATATGGATTTAACCATAACGCATCCCGAAGGCTACGAATTGAATCCTGAGATTACCAAAAATACGCCTATTAATTACAATCAAGAGGAGGCTTTAAAAGACGCCGATTTTGTGTATGTAAAGAATTGGAGTAGTTATAACGATTACGGTCAAGTTTTAAATAAAGATCGCAACTGGATGATGACCAAAGAAAAATTAGGCCATGCCAAATTTATGCACTGCTTACCGGTTAGACGAAACGTAGTGGTAGAAGACGCTGTGTTAGATAGCGAGCAATCTGTTGTAATGCACGAAGCTAACAACCGTACTTATGCTGCGCAAATTGTGTTAAAAGAAATATTAGAATCGTTATAATATGGAAATACTAAAAGTAGTAAAAATAGGTGGTAATATTATTGACGATGAAGCCGCTCTAGCTCAATTTTTAACGGATTTCGCGAAGTTAAAAGGACCAAAGGTGTTAATACATGGTGGCGGTAAATTGGCTACAAAAATGGCAAACTCTATGCAGGTTGAGGTGAAAATGATTGACGGACGCCGTATTACAGATGCTGAAACTTTAGATATAATTACCATGGTGTATGCCGGTAAAATCAATAAAAATATAGTTGCACAGCTGCAAGCGAATTCCTGTAACAGTATTGGCTTTACAGGAGCCGATGGTAATATTATTGTGTCGGAAAAGCGTCCTGTAAAAACCATCGATTATGGATTTGTAGGCGATATTAAACAAGTTAACACAGCTGTTTTGGAAGTGTTGTTAAAAAACGACATTACGCCTGTGTGCTGTGCCATTACTCATAATAACAACGGACAATTATTTAATACGAATGCCGATACTGTAGCTTCGGAATTAGCCATTGCGCTAGCCAAAAGTTACGAGGTTGCATTGTACTATTGTTTCGAAAAAGATGGCGTTTTATTAGATGTAGAAAATCCTAATTCGGTAATAGAACACATCAATACCAGTTCGTTTGCTAGTCTTAAAGCCGATGGTGTTATTACAGATGGTATGTTGCCAAAACTGGATAATTGTTTTCATGCCATTTCTAACCAAGTTCATAAAGTATGCTTAGGCAAACCTAAAATGCTATTTAATCAAGATTCAAAATACACAACAATTCAAGCCTAATGACGACGACAAAACTAACCGAAGAGGCCATTTTATTACTTAAAAAATTAATTGAAACACCATCATTTTCATCGGAAGAAGATCAAACGGCTTTACTAATCGAAGCGTGGTTCACTTCGCATCAAATTCCGTTTAAACGCACCAAAAATAATGTTTGGGCAGTGAATGAAGATTTTACAGAAGGAAAACCAACGTTACTATTAAATTCGCATCACGACACAGTAAAGCCTAACAATGGCTATACCAAAGATCCGTTTAAAGCTATAGTAGAAGACGGAAAATTATATGGGTTGGGCAGTAACGATGCTGGCGGTTGCTTGGTATCGTTATTAGCTACATTTACTTATTTTTATAAGAAAAAAGATTTAAAATACAATTTGGTAATTGTAGCGTCGGCTGAAGAAGAAAGCAGTGGTCCAGATGGCTTAAATAGTATGTTGTCGGTAATACCACCAATAGATGTTGCAATAGTGGGCGAGCCGACTTTAATGAATTTGGCAATCGCCGAAAAGGGCTTGGTGGTTTTTGATGCTAAAGTAAAAGGAACCCCTAGCCATGCGGCACACCCTAATAACGATAACGCCATTTATAACACAATAGACGTTTTAAAATGGTTTAAAGATTATACTTTTGATAGACCTTCTGAAGCCTTAGGCGACGTTAAAATGACAGTGTCTCAAATAAAAGGTGGTAAACAGCACAACGCCATTCCTGCCGAAGTAGAATTGGTAATAGATGTTCGTGTGAACGATAAATATACCAATGCCGAAATTGCCGAAATTCTACAAAAAGAGGCGCCTTGCAGCGAGATTGTGCCTAGAAGTTTACGTTTAAATTCATCGTCTATACCAAAAGATCACGAATTGGTAAAAGCAGGTATTGCTATAGGGCGAACAACTTATGGTTCGCCAACACTATCCGATCAATCTGTATTGTCCTGTTCTTCATTAAAATTAGGGCCAGGCGACAGCACCAGATCGCATTCGGCAGACGAATTTATTTATGTAAACGAAATAGAAGAAGGTGTAGCTATTTACGTGCAGTTATTAGAAAAAATATTATAATTTTTACCGATTAACAACACGGCTTAATCGGTAGTTTAAATCATTATTAAAACCATATTACCATGAAACTTTGGGATAAAGGGCTTTCGATAGATAAAAAAATAGAGCAATTTACTGTTGGTAACGACAGGGAGATAGATATTTATATTGCCAAGTACGATGTAATTGCTTCAAAAGCGCATGCTAAAATGCTTAAAGAAATAGCAATTATTTCGGACGAAGAATTAGAGCAGTTGTTAGGCGGTTTAGCGGTTTTAGAACAGCAAATAGAAGAAGGTACTTTTGTAATCGAAGAAACGTTTGAAGACGTGCATTCTAAAATAGAATTCGAATTAACCAAAACGCTTGGCGATGTTGGAAAGAAAATACATACGGCGCGCTCCAGAAACGATCAGGTTTTAGTGGCTTTGCATTTGTATTATAAAGAAGAATTAAAAAGCATTCAAAAGAAAACAAAATCTTTTTTCGATACCTTATTAGAACTGGCAGAGACCTTTAAAGATAAACTGTTGCCAGGCTACACGCATTTACAGGTGGCCATGCCGTCGTCTTTCGGTTTGTGGTTGTCAGCTTATGCCGAATTGTTGATAGATGATGTATACTTGCTAAATGCAGCGTTAAAAGTAGTTGATCAAAATCCCTTAGGTTCGGCTGCTGGTTATGGCAGTTCGTTTCCTATAGATCGCGAGTTTACAACTGCCGAAATGAATTTTTCAACACTAAAATACAATGTGGTTGCGGCCCAAATGAGTCGCGGAAAAAGTGAAAGAACCATTGCTGCGGCCTTAGGAAGCATAAGCAATACTTTAGCGCGTTTTGCAATGGATATTTGCTTGTATATGAGTCAGAATTTTGGGTTTATTTCTTTTCCAGACGAGTTAACTACAGGTAGCAGTATTATGCCGCATAAAAAGAATCCAGATGTTTTCGAGCTAATTCGTGGTAAGTGTAATAAAATTCAAGCATTACAGTCAGAAATGGTTTTAATTACCAATAATTTGCCAAGCGGTTATCATCGCGATTACCAATTGTTAAAGGAAAATGTTATCCAGGCTTTCGAAGATTTAAAAGCGGTGTTAGATATTTTCAATTTCTCGATAGCGCAAATGCAGGCAAACGATATCAATTTGGAAGACGATAAATATAAGTTTCTGTTTACGGTAGATAATATTAATACCTTAGTGGTAAACGGAATGCCTTTTAGAGAGGCTTACAAAAAGATAGGGGGCGAGGTAGAAGCCGGAACCTATACGCCCGATACATCTAAAAAGCACACACATTTAGGAAGCATTCATAATTTGGGATTAACTGAAATTAGTCGTAAATTTCCTAAACAATAAATCTTAAATATAGTCATTATGAAAGTTGTAAAATCAAGTCTACTCTTATTGTCTTCTGTATTGTTACTTAATTGTGGAGGTAAAGAAGAAAAAAAATCATTTTCGTACGAAACAACTCCTGAAGCAACAACAGAAAGTTCAACAACTACAAATACACCAGCCGCTCCAGCGTCTGAGATGGAAACTTCAACTGAAGCGGCTACCGAATCTGAATCTGATACTTCTGAAGCAGCCAGCAGTACAGTAGAAACCGTTGCAGATATCATGTTGCATGGCGATGATAAAATGAGTTTCGATTTAAAAGAAATTAAAGTTAAACAAGGTCAAAATGTAAAGTTAACTTTAATGCATACGGGTAAGATGGCAAAGAATGTTATGGGGCATAATTTTGTGCTACTTAAACAAGGTGTAGATATGGCGAAATTTGCAGGATTGGCTGCAGCGGCAGCAGACCACGATTATGTTCCAGAAGGTAGCGAAGATGTTATCGCTCATACCAAACTAATTGGTGGTGGAGAAACAACTGTTATAGAATTTCCTGCTCCAGCGCCAGGTACTTACGACTTTTTGTGTAGTTTTCCTGGGCATTATGCTTTAATGAAAGGAAAGTTTATTGTAGAATAATTCATACGTAAATCTTTTTAAATATAAAAAGCGTCTCTTGAACTAAGAGACGCTTTTTTTGAATACAATTAAAAATATATTATAAACTTAAGAAAGTTAAATAATAGTAGATTGTCCTAAATGGATATTCGAAAAGTTATGATTAGAATCTTTAGGATTACTAATAAAATCTTCTATAAAATCACCAACTTTAGAGGTGGTAATATTGTCGTATTTACTATTTAAATCGGGTGTAGTAATATGTAACGCTAACGATTTATCTACAGCGGTTCTAATAAGGTCTGCTTCTTCATGTAAATCGAAATGATCTAACAGCAAGGCTGCCGATAAGATGGAAGCAATAGGATTTGCAATACCTTTGTTTGTAGCTTGCGGGAAAGACCCATGTATAGGTTCGAACATGGCATGTTTTTCGCCTACAGATGCCGATGCTAATAAACCAATAGAACCACCAATTACACTAGCTTCGTCGCTAATAATGTCTCCAAACATATTTTCGGTTAAAATAACATCAAATTGTTTTGGGTTTAATATCATTTGCATGGCTGCGTTGTCTACAAACAGAAAATCCAGTTCTACATCTTTGTAGTCTTTGGCAACGTCTTTTACTATTTTACGCCATAAACGCGAAGTTTCTAAAACATTAGCTTTATCTACTAACGTTAACTTTTTACGTCTGGATTGTGCGTTTTTAAAGGCTAAATGCGCAATACGTTCTATTTCTTCTCTTGAATATTCGCATAAATCTGATGCCGAGTTTCCGTCTTCGCTGGTTTCTTTTTTACCAAAATAAATACCACCTGTTAACTCGCGATAGATGCTAATATCTGTTCCTTTAATAATCTCCTTTTTTAAAGGTGATTTATCTAAAAGGGTATCGTAAGCTTTTACAGGACGAATGTTAGCAAATAGTCCAAGCGATTTTCTAAGCTTTAATAAACCTTGCTCCGGGCGTACTTTAGCCGAAGGGTCGTTATCGTACTTTGGGTCTCCTATAGCACCAAACAGCAACGCATCGGTGTTTTTACAAAGCTCTAAAGTAGCTTCTGGTAACGGATCGCCAGTTTCGTCTATAGCTACTGCACCAACAGGAGCATATTTAAAATTAAAAGTGTGGTCGAATTCTAAAGCAACAGCTTTAAGAACTTTTATGGCTTGAGCAGTGACTTCCGGTCCTATACCATCTCCTGCTAATACTGCTATATCTAGTTTCATAAGAATGTGTTTTTATGTGCTTAATATGCTATGCTGTTAATGCTCTATAGCAATGTGTTGCGATTTGGCTTCAAAAGCTAAAATTTCGTCTTTTTTACTTAAAAGGTAATCAATGTCGTCGTAACCATTTAATAAGCAAGTTTTTTTATAAGGATCGATATCGAAAGATTCTATAAGGTTAGAGTCTTTTATAGCAATGGTTTGTGCCTCTAAATCTACGCTTATTATCGTTTCTGGGTTGGCTTTTAGTTGTGTAAAGAGTGCTTTTAAAAACGCAGGCGATACCTGTATGGGTAACAGCCCATTGTTTAAAGCATTCCCTTTAAAAATATCTGCAAAAAAACTCGAAACAATTACTCTAAACCCATAGCCAGCAAGTGCCCAAGCGGCATGCTCACGGCTGGAACCACAACCAAAATTATCGCCAGCAACTAAAATGCTGCCAATGTAGGTGGTATCGTTTAGTACGAAATCTTCGTTTAAATCACCGTTTTTAGAATATCTCCAGTCTCTAAACACATTATCGCCAAAACCTTGCTTGTCCGTGGCTTTTAAAAAACGCGCTGGAATAATCTGGTCTGTATCTATATTTTCTATGTCTAATGGAATGGCTCTAGACTGAAAGGTTGTAAACTTTTCCATTTAGTTTAATTGTTTTGTAATGTCTATAATTTTTCCTTCTACGGCGGTTGCAGCTGCCACTAATGGGCTTGCTAAAATGGTTCTAGCTCCTTGACCTTGTCGGCCTTCAAAATTTCGGTTAGAGGTAGAAACGCAATATTCGTTTTGAGGAATTTTATCGTCGTTCATGGCTAAACACGCAGAACATCCAGGTTGGCGTAATTCAAAACCAGCTTCTAAAAAAATGTCTTTTAAACCTTCTTCTATAATCTGAGATTCTACTAATTTACTGCCAGGTACCAACCAAGCCGTAACGTTTGGCGCTTTATGCTTACCTTTTATGTATTGTGCTGCAATTCTGAAATCTTCAATTCTAGAGTTGGTACAACTGCCTATAAAAACATAGTTTATAGGTTTGTTAATTAAGGATTCCCCTTTTTTGAAATCCATATATTTTAACGACTTCTCGAATGAAGCATCGTCTAAAGCTGGAATGTTTTCGGAAATTTTAATGCCCATACCCGGATTTGTACCGTAAGTAACCATAGGCTCTATGTCGGCAGCATCAAAATTATATTCTTTATCGAAAACCGCACCGTCGTCTGTAGGCAGTGTTTTCCAATAGGCTACTTTTTTATCGAAATCGTCACCTTTAGGGGCAAACTCACGTTCTTTTACATAGTCGAATGTGGTTTGGTCTGGAGCAATCATACCGCCACGGGCGCCCATTTCTATACTCATATTACACACTGTCATGCGACCTTCCATGCTCATGTTTTCGAAAACATCGCCGGCATATTCACAAAAATATCCTGTACCAGCATTGGTACCTATTTTAGAAATAATGTATAAAATAACATCTTTAGGAAGCACGCCAGGCTTTAATTTGCCATTTACTGTAACGCGTAAACTTTTGGGTTTGGTTAACAGTAAGCACTGACTAGCAAAAACTTGAGCAACCTGACTGGTACCGATTCCAAAAGCAATGGTTCCAAATGCACCATGTGTAGAGGTATGACTGTCTCCACAAACGATGGTCATTCCAGGTTGTGTGATACCTAATTCGGGTGCCATAACGTGCACTATCCCATTGTATTTGTGACCTAATTCAAATAGTGTGATTCCGTTTTTGGTACAGTTTTTTGATAGCTGCTCAAGCTGATGTCTAGAAAGTGTGTCTTGTATTGGTAAATGTTGATTTAATGTTGGTGTATTGTGGTCTGCTGTGGCCACAATTTGATCTGGCCTAAAAATAGGAATGTTTCTGTCTTCAAGCTCGTTAAAGGCTTGCGGACTGGTAACTTCGTGTATTAAATGTTTGTCTATGTACAATATTTGTGGACCGTTTTCTATAGCATCGACCACATGTGCATCCCAAACTTTATCGAATAATGTTTTTTTCATTTCAATTCAATTACGCTGTATAGTTTATACAGGCTTTAAGCTTTTTTAAGCTGAAATAATTTGATTGTAAACGCTGCTGGTTTCAATAATTTGATGAATATCGGCATCGTTTATTTCTTTCTTTTTGTCTGCAAATTCAAGGAAATTAGCATACACTTCGTCTAATTGAAGTTTTGTTAATTCGTAACCTACGTTTTTTGCTCTGTAAGCTAATGCGGCTCTACCGCTTCTGGCTGTTAATACTATAGCAGACTCTGTAACACCTACATCTTTAGGATCTATAATTTCGTAGGTTTCTCTGTTTTTTATAACGCCATCCTGATGTATTCCCGAGCTGTGTGCAAAAGCATTGGCACCTACAATAGCTTTGTTAGGTTGGGTGTAAATACCCATGTGTTCTATAACCAATTGGCTCATGCCATATAGTAAAGACGTATTAATGTTAGTGTCTAGCTTTAAATCTGGATGCTGCTTTAAAATCATTACCACTTCTTCTAGGGCAGTATTTCCAGCGCGTTCTCCAATACCATTAATAGTACATTCTATTTGTCTGGCTCCGTTTATAACGCCCTCTATAGAATTCGCTGTAGCTAAACCTAAATCGTTGTGGCAATGGCAAGATAAAATGGCTTTGTCTATACCTTTTACGTTTTCTTTTAAGTATTTAATTTTAGCACCATATTCGCTTGGTAAGCAGTAGCCAGTAGTATCTGGAATGTTTAAAACAGTTGCACCTGCTTTAATGACTTCTTCGCAAACACGTGCTAAATAGGCGTTGTCTGTACGACCAGCATCTTCGGCATAAAACTCAACGTCTTCGGTAAATGTTTTTGCATAACGAACTGCTCTAACGGCGCGTTCAATAATAGCGTCGCGATTAGAATTGAATTTAAATTTAATGTGAGAATCGGATGTGCCAATACCTGTATGGATTCTAGATTTTTTGGCATAACGCAACGCTTCTCCCGCAACTTTAATATCGTTTTCTACAGATCTAGACAGACCACAAACGGTAGCATTCTTTACGATTTTTGAAATGGCTTCTACCGAAGCAAAATCTCCCGGACTTGACACTGGAAACCCAGCTTCAATAACGTCAACTCCCAGGAAATCCAGCTGCTCTGCAATAATTAACTTTTGCTCTTTATTTAATTTGCAACCTGGGACCTGCTCGCCATCGCGAAGCGTTGTGTCAAATATTTGAATGTTTGTGTGCGACATTTATTTAAATATATTTTCGTATTGTCTTACGAATTTATACTTTGGTTTTGTTTAAGAGGAACCTTATAATTGAAGTTTTACGATGTTTAAAAGGGCTTGTAATATTGTAAATACTTAATAATCAATTATTTATAATGTATATTATTTGATGATAAAAGATCAAAAAGATAATTTGTTTTTACTTGTAAAGTCGTTAACCAAGTCGGAAAAACGACAGTTTAAACTTTATGTCGGGCGTTTAGGGGTAAATGCCGATTCTAAATTTTTAAACCTTTTTAATATTCTGGATAAACTTCAAACTTACGACGAAGATTTTATTTTAAAACACGGCGATGTTAAAAAGCAACAACTCGCCAATGTTAAGGCTCATTTATATAAACAAATTTTAATAAGTTTAAAACTTAACCCCTCGCATCAAAACATTCGATCGCAAATTAGAGAGCAGTTAGATTTTGCTTCTATTTTATATCATAAAGGGTTGTATAAGCAAAGCTTAAAGATTTTAGATAAATCTAAAGAATTAGCCATACACAATGAAGAAAAGAATTTAGCTTACGAAATTGTAGAGTTCGAAAAGTTAATCGAATCGCAATACATTACGCGTAGTATTAGTGGCCGTGCAGACGAGCTTACCATTCAGGCTAAAGAGTTAAGCTACTTAAATGTTATTGCTAGTAAACTATCTAATTTATCGCTTCAATTGTATGGGTTGTTTTTAAAAACGGGATATGCAAGAAACAGGGTAGAGGCCGAAGAAATTTCAACCTATTTTTATAAAAGACTTCCTAAATACGACATTCAGAAATTAAGTTTCAGAGAAAAATTGTGGCTTTATAAAGCCTATTTATGGTATAGTTTTTTAATGCAAGACTTTAAGAACTGCTATAAATATGCAACCAAATGGGTGAATTTATTTTACGATAATCCTAGCATGATTAATCTACATCCAGTATTTTTTTTAAAAGGAAGTAATTATTTGCTAGAGGCTTTGTTTTATGTTAGACGTCGCGATAAGTTCGAAAAAGCGCTGCATAGAATGATAGATATGGTAAACAGTAAAACTTTTTATAAAGACGAAAATGTTGAAGCGCTGGCGTTTTTGTACATCAATTTAAACAGAATTAATTTACATTTTATAGACGGTTCGTTTAATGAAGGATTGCTAATTGTTCCTGAAATTGAAACCCAATTAAAGCAATACAGTAACCGAATAGACGAACACCATACCATGACGTTTTACTACAAGTTTGCTAGTTTGCATTTTGGTGTTGGTAATAATAAAGAGTGTATAGCGTATCTCGATAAAATTATATCTAACAAAAGCTTGTCTATGCGTGAAGATTTATTGTGCTTTTCTAGAGTGCTAAATTTAGTAGCGCATTACGAGGCAGGACTCGATTACCACATAGAAAGCCTTTTGCGTAGTACATATAAGTTTTTAATAAAAATGAACGATTTACACGAAGTGCAAAAGGAAATGATAAAATTTATAAAGGGCTTACAAGATATTTATCCGCAGGATATTAAAAAAGCTTTCGAAGCCTTGCGAGACACTCTAAAAACTTTTGAAGACCACCCGTACGAGCGTCGTGCCTTTTTATATTTAGATATTATTTCTTGGCTTGAAAGCAAAATTGAAAATAAACCAGTGGGACAAATTATAAGAGATAAATATTTAGCCGCACAAGGGTGAGATTTATTTTTTTCTGAAAAAAGACTTAAATAATTTGGAAAATCAACTTTTCTAATTGAATATTTGCATTCACAAAGTTCAATGCTATATTGAAATGTTATCAAGAAAGGTGGAGGGAATAGACCCGCTGAAGCCTTAGCAACCCTTTAACTTATAAAGAAGGTGCTACATTCTACTTAAAAACCGATTCATTTATCGGGGATTTAGATAGATAACTAAACAAAATTACTGCAGTAGTTTTAAATTTTCTTTTTAACATTTTTCTATCAGTTCGTCCTAAACAGACGTATTTGGCTTTTAGTTTTAATTTAATTAACTCAAAAAGAAAGAAAAATGAGTACACAAAAATTCGCAACCCAGGCGTTGCACGCAGGGCACGATGTAAAACAAAACGCAGGCACACGCGCCGTGCCTATTTATCAAACATCATCGTATGTGTTTAACGATTCTAATCACGCAGCAAATTTGTTTTCGTTGGCAGAACCTGGTTTTATTTATACCCGATTAAACAACCCTACAAACGATATTTTAGAGCAGCGTTTAGCGGCAATAGAAGGTGGTATTGCGGCAGTTGTTACGGCTTCTGGTACGGCAGCCATAACAACTACGCTATTAACTTTATTAAAAGCCGGCGATCATATTGTAGCTTCTAATAGTTTGTATGGTGGTACATTTAATTTGTTATCGGTTACTTTGCCAAGACATGGCATAACAACCACTTTTGTAGATCCGTCCGAGGCGAATAATTTTCAATCGGCTATTCAGGCTAATACCCGAGTAATATTTGTAGAGTCGTTAGGGAATCCGAAGTTGGATGTGTTGGATTTGGAAGCAATTTCAGCTGTTTCAAAAGCAAATCAGTTACCTTTTATTGTAGATAATACAGTGGCATCTCCAGCTTTACTAAACCCGATTAAGCACGGTGCAAATATCGTTATTCATTCCTTAACAAAATATATAAACGGTAATGGCACCAGTTTAGGTGGCGCCATTATAGATGCCGGAACGTTTGATTGGGCTAATGGTAAGTTTCCGGAATTTACAGAGCCTTCGGCGGGATATCATGGCTTAGTGTATAGCGAGGTGTTGAAAGAAGCGGCTTTTATTGCGAAAGTAAGGATTGAAGGCTTGCGCGATTATGGTAGCGCTTTGAGTCCGTTTAATGCGTTTCAAATCATTCAAGGTTTAGAAACTTTAGAAATCCGAATTAAAAAACACAGCGAAAATGCTTTAGCATTAGCGCAATGGTTAGAAGCACAAGAAGCCGTTGCTTGGGTAAATTATCCAGGATTAGAAAGCAGTAAGTACAAAACTTTAGCCGATACATATTTACCAAAGGGACAAAGTGGTTTGGTAACTTTTGGACATAAAGGCGGTTTTGAAGCTGCTAAGATTATTGCCAATAACACCAAATTATTCTCGCTCTTAGCCAATATAGGCGATACTAAATCTTTAATTATTCATCCGGCTAGTACCACGCACCAACAATTAGACGAGGCTGCTCAGGCATTAACAGGAGTTACTCAAGATTTAATTCGGTTGTCTGTTGGCATAGAAGATCTAGAAGATTTAAAATTAGATTTACAACACGCGTTTAAAGCAGTAGAAAACGCATTATAATTTTTAAGTTTACAGTTTTAAAACGATAGTTTTATAATATTACTTCATGAACAATTTACAATTCATACAAATTGAATCCTATACAACCTTAAGCGGTGCAACATTACCTATTCAATTATCTTATCAGGTATTTGGTAGGCCATTGCACGAAGCACCTATTGTACTCGTTAATCACGCATTAACAGGAAATAGCGATGTTGCTGGGCAAAGTGGTTGGTGGAAAGACCTTATTGGCGATAACAAAATAATAGACACCCTAAAATATACCGTTCTGGCTTTTAACATACCTGGTAATGGTTACGATGGGTTTATAATAGAAAACTATAAGGATTTTGTGGCAAGAGACATTGCCAATATTTTTTTAAACGGCCTTCAGGTTTTAAATGTTAAAGAGGTTTTTGCTTTAATAGGCGGATCTTTAGGTGGAGGTATTGCTTGGGAAATGGCCGTGTTAAATCCTACCTTAGCAGAACATTTAATTGTTGTTGCCACCGATTGGAAGTCTACCGATTGGTTAATAGCAAATTGCCAGATTCAAGAGCAGTTTTTAACCAATTCTAACAACCCTGTACACGATGCACGTATGCATGCCATGCTATGTTACCGTACACCAAAATCGTTTAAGGAACGCTTTCATAGAAGTAAAAATGAAGATTTAGAGATTTTTAATGTCGAGAGCTGGTTGTTGCATCATGGTAATAAGCTGCAAGAACGGTTTCAGCTTTCAGCCTATAAATTGATGAATCAGTTGTTAAAAACAATCGATGTTACTAAAGATAGAGCAGAAGATGTAAACGTATTAGATATTATAACGTCGAACATTACCATAATAGGTGTCGATTCCGATTTGTTTTTTACTGCCGAAGAAAATCGGGAAACCCAAAAACAATTGGCACTCACACATCCAAATGTTACTTATAACGAAATTCATTCAGACCACGGTCACGATGCTTTTTTAATAGAATTCGAACAATTGGAGCATATAGTAGAAGGGATTTTTAAGCCCGAATTAAAACATAAACGTATGAAAGTATTAAAGTTTGGAGGGAAATCTTTAGCTAATGGAGAAGGTTTGGATACCGTACTTGATATTATTGAAAATAAAGTTAAGAACGAAGAAAAGATAACAGTTGTACTCTCGGCCAGAGGCAACACTACCGATGTTTTAGAATCTATTTTAGATTTGGCAAAATCTGGCGCGTCTTACAAAAAAGATTTAGAAGCCTTAAAAACCTATCAGACCACACCGTTAGAGACCATAGATTTTACCGAAGAATTTTCGGTTTTAGACAAAGTTTTTAATGGTGTAAAACTGTTGGGAGATTATAGCGAAAAAATAAAAGATGAGGTGTTGGCACAAGGCGAATTGATGTCGGTGAAATTAGTGTCGGAGCTCTTAAAACAACGCGGTGTTAAGGCTTTTGCAACAGACGCCAGACAACTTATAAAAACCGATAATACTTTTGGTAATGCCCAGCCTAATACTAAGGTTTCTAAAGAATTGGTGGTCAATCATTATAAAAAAAATAATGCCAATACTGTTAATGTGGTTACTGGTTTTATAGCCTCAAATCAAGATAACGATACTACAACTTTAGGTAGAAACGGAAGCAATTACACCGCATCGTTATTGGCTAATTTTTTAGATGCCGAGGAGCTTCAAAACTATACACATGTAAACGGAATTTATACGGCCAATCCAGATTTAGTTCCAGATGCCAAGAAAATAGAGCAGCTTACTTTTGCAGAGGCTAACGAATTAGCAAATTTCGGAACCACGGTATTACATGCCAAAACCATTATTCCGTTGTTGGAAAAAAATATTGCCTTACGCATTTTAAACACTTTTAACAGCGAAGATCAAGGGACTTTAATTACTGCAAAAACCAATACGAAGGGCATAAAATCGCTATCGGTTTTAGATAATGTAGCTTTAATTAATTTAGAAGGTCGCGGATTGCTGGGTAAAGTAGGTGTCGATGCGCGTGTGTTTAAAACTTTAAGTGCTAACGATATTAGTGTGAGTATCATTTCTCAAGGCTCGTCCGAACGTGGTCTTGGTCTTGTTGTCGATGCTAATAAGGCCTCGCTGGCAGCTATTGCATTAGAGCGTGAGTTTGAAACCGATTTTTATGTTCAGGATGTTAATAAAATAGGTATTATAGACGATGTTGCGGTAATTTCTATTGTGGGGCAGGATTTAAGTACGTTCCATAAGCCGTTTAATGCCCTAATAAAAAACCAGATTGTACCCTTGTTGTTTAACAACACGATAACTGGTGAGAACGTGAGTTTGGTGGTTAGAAAATCGGAACTACATAAAGCGCTTAATGTAATTCATGGCGAGATTTTTGGGATTTCCAAAAAGATAAATCTAGCTGTTTTTGGTCATGGTTTGGTTGGTGGTACGTTAATCGATCAGATTATTGCTTCAGCACACGATATCGAAAAACGCAAAGGCATTAAGTTGAATATTTTTGCCATAGCCAATTCTAGAAAAGCCTTACTGAATAAAAATGGAATAGATGGCGATTGGAGAGAAACCCTGCAAGAGAAGGGAAAGGCGTATACTTTAGAGAGTTTGGTGACTTATGCAAAAAAACATCATTTAGAAAATTTAATAGCTATAGATAATACAGCAAGTGCCAAATTTGTAGAAAATTACATCCCGCTAGTGGAACAAGGTTTTGATTTGGTGTCGTCTAATAAAATAGCGAATACTATCGATTTTAATTTTTACAGCGAATTGCGCGAAGTACTGGCAAAAAATCAAAAGCGTTATTTGTACGAAACCAATGTTGGCGCAGGATTACCGTTAATAGATACTATTAAATTATTGCATTTGTCTGGCGAAAATATTACCAAAATCCGAGGTGTGTTTTCGGGATCTTTAAGTTATTTATTCAATAATTATTCGGTGAAAAACGAGCCGTTTTCTAAAATTTTACAAGAAGCTGTAGATAAAGGATTCACCGAGCCAGATCCGCGAGAAGATTTATGTGGTAACGATGTTGCGAGAAAATTGTTAATTTTGGCAAGAGAGCTCGATTTACATAACGAGATAGCCGATGTAGATATTCAGAATTTAATTCCAGAACATTTACGTAGCATAGACGCCGAAACGTTTTTACAGTCGTTTGCCGATATGGATGATTTATATCAGACAATAAAAGCAGATCAAAAACTAGGGCATGTTTTAAGATATATAGGTGATTTGCATGGGAATTTAGCCGATGAGAAAGGTGCTAAATTAGAAGTGAAATTGGTATCTGTTCCAGAAAGCTCGCCTTTAGGTGCTTTAAAAGGATCGGATTCTATTTTCGAGATTTATACCGAATCTTATGGCGATCAACCAGTAGTTATTCAAGGTGCTGGAGCTGGTGCAGCGGTTACCGCTCGTGGTGTGTTTGGAGACATTTTAAGATTAACAGAAAAAAATATTTAATATAAAATGAAAGAGAATCATTTTGAAACCGAAGCGATACGCACACAATTAGAACGTTCTCAGTTTTTAGAACATTCTAGTCCTCTATATTTAAGTTCTAGTTTTGTTTTTGAAGACGCCGAAGATATGCGAGCGTCGTTTACCGAAGAGAAAATACGTAATATTTATAGCAGGTTTACTAACCCAAATACTTCCGAGTTTGTAGATAAAATGTGCAAACTGGAAGGGGCAGAAAGCGGCTATGCTTTTGCTACAGGAATGTCGGCAGTGTTTTCAACCTTTGCAGCGCTTTTAAATAGTGGCGATCATGTAGTGTCGTGTAGTTCGGTATTTGGTTCTACGCATACATTATTCACCAAATATTTGCCTAAATGGAATATCACAACATCATATTTTAATGTTAATGAGGTAGATGCCATTGAAGCACTGATAACACCAAACACTAAAATTCTATATGCTGAAAGCCCTACCAACCCGGCAGTCGATATTTTAGATTTGGAAGTGTTGGGTGAGATTGCTAAAAAACATAATCTGTTATTGGTCATCGATAATTGCTTTGCGACGCCTTATTTACAAAATCCAATTCAATTTGGAGCTGATATTGTTATCCATTCAGCAACAAAATTAATAGATGGTCAAGGCCGTGTTTTAGGTGGTGTTGCTGTTGGTCGAGCCGATTTAATTCGGGAAATTTATTTATTCTCTAGAAATACAGGGCCTGCTTTATCGCCATTTAATGCTTGGGTATTGTCTAAAAGTTTAGAAACTTTAGCTGTTCGTGTAGATAGACATTGCGAAAATGCTGTTAAGGTTGCCGAGTTTTTAGAAGGGCATGATCGTGTAGCTTTAGTAAAGTATCCGTTTTTAAAATCGCATCCACAATATCATATCGCTAAACAGCAAATGAAACAAGGTGGTAATATTATCGCGTTTGAAGTAAAAGGAGGAGTAGAAGCTGGGCGTGAGTTTTTAAACAGAATACAAACACTGTCTTTGTCTGCTAATTTAGGCGATTCTAGAACTATCGTAACGCATCCGGCATCTACAACGCATAGTAAATTGAGTACAGAAGACCGTATGGAAACAGGAATTACCGATGGTTTGGTAAGAATATCGATAGGTTTAGAACACCCAGACGATATTATAAACGATTTAAACCAGGCCTTAAACTAATTCCGAAAAAAAAGTATATTTGTTTATGCTTTCAAAGAAAACAAAATACGGCCTAAAGGCACTCATTTTTTTGGCACGACAGGAATCTAATGCCCCCGTGCAAATAAGTGCCATTTCTAAAAGTGAAAATATATCTCAGAAATTTTTAGAAAGTATTCTGTTAACACTCCGTAAAATTGGTGTTTTAGGATCTAAAAAAGGAAAAAACGGGGGGTATTATTTATTAAAATCCCCCGAAGATATTAAAATGTCTTTAGTAATGCGCACCTTAGAAGGTCCTATTGCTATGGTGCCTTGTGTGAGTTTAAACTTTTACGAAAAATGCGACGATTGCCCAGACGAAACCTTGTGCGGCGTGCATAAATTAATGATAGAAGTTAGGGATAATACCTTAAATATATTCAATAACAAATCGTTAGCCGATTTAATTTAATCATTTTTTTGCAGTTTTAATTTGCGTATATCATATGCATCTTATACATTTGTATTAAAATCTACTAATCCGATAGGAATAACGGATGTAGTATTAAAAAACAAACAGCTTATGTTAGGTAAAACGATAGACATCTCTTATTGGAATGAGCAATTGCGAGATAAAACCCCAGACGAAATTATAGACTGGGCCTTGACGTTAACAGATAAGAGAATTGTTACCACAAGTTTTGGTGTGTATAGCGCAGTGCTTTTAAGCACTTTTGCAAGAAAAGATAAAGATATATATGTGGTATGGTGCGATACGTTGTTTAATACACCAGAAACGTATCAGCACGCTAGTCGTTTAATAGAAGAGTATCAATTAAATATAAAAAAATACGAACCACTTAAAAGTAAAGCTGAAATAGATGCCACTTTGGGTATTCCAGAGGTGAATTCACCTAAACACGAAGCGTTTACAGAAGTGGTAAAGTTAGAGCCTTTTAGGAGAGCTTTGGCAGAAGAGCAACCAGAACTTTGGTTTACAAATATAAGAGTAAGACAAACCGAGTACCGAAAGTCTAAAGATATTTTAAGCTTAAGTAAAGAGGGAATTTTAAAAGTAAGTCCGTTTTATTATTGGTCAGACGAAGATTTAGATGCTTATGTGTTAGAGCACAAACTTCCTAAAAATCAATTTTATTTCGATCCTACAAAAGCGTTACAAAACAGAGAGTGTGGTATACACTTTCAATAAATGAAGAAGCATCATGCAAAGTTTTAGAACAGAAATAGAAAACCCAATTGTCGAGAAAGATATAATCGAATTAGAAAAGAAAATTCGATTATTTAAAGAAGGGCGTATAGCCGATGAGGGATTTAGAAGTTTGCGATTAGCGCGCGGAATTTATGGACAACGCCAACAAGGTGTGCAAATGATTCGTATAAAATTACCTTACGGAAAAGTAACTTCTAAACAACTGTTAAGAATATCGGATGTTTCAGACGAGTATTCAACAGGAAGGTTGCACATTACCACACGCCAAGACATACAAATTCACTATGTAAGCTTAGACGATACACCAGAATTATGGGCGAAATTAGAGCAAGACGATATCACCTTGCGCGAAGCCTGTGGTAATACTGTTAGAAATGTTACTGCAAGCGAAACAGCGGGAATCGATGTTAACGAACCTTTTGATGTAACGCCTTATGCACATGCGGCTTTCGAATTCTTTTTAAGAAACCCAATTTGTCAAGAAATGGGGCGAAAGTTTAAAATGTCGTTTTCGTCTTCAGATGCCGATACGGCCTTAAGTTACATTCACGATTTAGGATTCATTCCAAAAATTAAAGATGGCGAGCGTGGTTTTAAAGTGATGTTGGGAGGCGGATTAGGATCGCAACCAAGAAATGCAGATATTATTTATGAATTTTTGCCAACCTATAAAATCATTCCTTTAATAGAAAGTGTATTGCGTATTTTCGATCGTCACGGCGAGCGTGCTAGACGTATGAAAGCACGTATGAAGTTCTTAATAAAAGATGAAGGCTTAGATAAGTTTTTAGAATTGGTAGAAGCCGAACAAAAAGCTTTGGCGCATCAGGAATATCATATTCCTGTTCAGGAGGAAACCATAAAAGTGTCGCAGGCTGAAGTACCTCAAGTAACTATAGACGATGAAAATGCTTACAAAAGCTGGAGAGCTTTAAATGTGATTCCGCAAAAGCAAGACGGTTTATATGCTGTGGGAATAAAAGTGAAATTAGGCGATTTTTATACTGATAAAGCCAGAAAATTAGCCGCCTTAATTCGCGATTATGCAGCCGATGAATTACGCTTTTCTCTAAGACAGAACATATTAATTCGTCACGTACGAGAAGATTTGTTGCCATATTTTTATCAAGAATTAAAAGCTCTAGATTTCGTAGATGCTGGTTACAATGCTACAACAGATATTACAGCATGTCCAGGAACAGATACTTGTAATTTAGGTATTGCAAGTAGTACAGGGATGGCCGATGCTCTAGAAGAGGTGTTGTACAAAGAATATCCGCAATACATCAATAATCAGGATATCGCAATCAAAATTAGCGGTTGTATGAATGCCTGTGGGCAACACAATATGGCTCACATTGGTTTTCAAGGTATGTCTATCAGAACTAAAGATAAACTAGTTGCGCCAGCCGTACAAGTGTTGTTAGGAGGTGGTGTTTTAGGAAATGGAGAAGGCCGTTTTGCCGATAAGGTTATTAAATTGCCATCTAAACGTGGGCCACAAGCTTTACGTCTTATTTTAGACGATTTTGAAGCTAATGCTAATCCAGGCGAATCGTTTTTAGATTATTACGATCGCCAAGATGGTCAGAAATATTTTTACAACTTTTTGGTAAGCCTTTCGGATACCGATAACTTACAACCAAACGATTTTATAGATTGGGGGAATACCGACGAGTACAAACAAGAAGTAGGTGTAGGAGAGTGTGCTGGAGTTGTTATAGATTTAGTAGCGACGTTACTTTTAGAAGCGAAAGAAAAAGTAGATAAAGCTGATGAGGCTTTTGAAGCAGGTCGTTTTGCCGATGCTATTTACTATGCTTATACTGGGCAAGTAAATGCAGCTAAAGCCTTACTGCTTTCTGAAGATAAGAAAACCAATTCGCAAGCAAATATTATCAATTTGTTTGATGAAACTTTTATAGAAACCAATAAAATAGAATTACCAACTAACGTTCGTTTTTCAGACTTCATTTACGAAATCAATAAAAACGAACCAAATCAAGAATTTGCAACCACATATATTAGTCAAACCAAAGCTTTTTTCAATACCATTGAAGTTTTTAGATCACGCGAATTAGTCTATGCAAACAACTAACAACATACCGGACTTTTCGGTAATAAGTGACAGATTATTAGGGGAAAAAAGATCACTTATTAATGTTGACTTACATTTATACGTTTCACCTTCTTCAGAAACGATTTTTGTTAGGAAACGCAATGGGGATAGCACGGCAATAATGCCTAAACAATTAACCAAGTTTATGGTAGCTCGTGCAAAGGCTTTGGTCTTGTGGTTGGTTTTTAAACGCAAGTAAGCAAAACAGGGTAGTAACCCAACAAAAAATAAACTATTAATGCCGCTTTTATAGCAAAATCGAATTAAAAATGATAAAGACAGATATACTAATAATTGGAGCAGGACCAACAGGATTATTCACCGTTTTTGAAGCAGGATTATTAAAACTAAAATGTCATTTAATTGATGCTTTACCACAACCTGGAGGACAATGTTCAGAATTGTATCCTAAAAAACCAATTTACGATATTCCAGGATTTCCAGAAGTGTTGGCTGGCGATTTAACCAAGAATTTGTTGGAACAAGGTAAGCAATTCGAACCTGGTTTTACTTTAGGCGAACGTGCAGAAACTATCGATAAGCAAGAAGATGGTTCGTTTATAGTAACGACCAATAAAGGGACGAAGCACCAAGCGCCAGTAGTGGCTATTGCAGGTGGTTTAGGATCTTTCGAGCCTAGAAAACCATTAATTGACGGCATTGAAAATTACGAAGATCACGGTGTAGACTATTTTGTGAAAGATCCAGAAAAATACAGAGGGAAGCGCGTAGTGATTTCTGGAGGTGGTGATTCTGCTTTAGATTGGAGTATTTTCTTGGCCGATGTTGCTTCAGAAGTAACCTTAATTCACAGACGAAATGAATTCCGTGGTGCTTTAGATTCTGTTGAAAAAGTTCAAGAATTAAAATTATTAGGTAAAATCAATTTAATTACGCCAGCAGAGGTTACGGCTGTACACGGTAACGGTAAAATCGAGGCCATAACAGTTACCAAAGATGGTGAAGATACTCAAATTGAAACCGATCATTTTATTCCGTTATTTGGGCTGTCGCCTAAATTGGGGCCTATTGGAAACTGGGGATTGGAAATCGAAAAAAATGCAATAAAAGTAGACACTGTAGATTATCAAACCAACATTCCAGGAATATTCGCCATCGGAGATGTAAATACCTACGAGGGGAAATTAAAACTGATACTTTGTGGATTCCACGAAGCAACTTTAATGTGTCAGTCAGCTTATAAAATTATCAATCCGGGTAAAAAATACGTGCTTAAGTATACTACGGTAAGTGGTATCGATGGTTTTGATGGTTCGCGTAAAGAAGCGCCAAAAGCGGTTGTGCAGGCTATTGTATAAATTTGGTTTTTTATTACATTGTTAGTTAAATACTGTGTAAATTCGTAGAGGTTAATGCGACTGTTATAAAACCAAAAGTTGAAATTATGGCCGAAAATTCAAAACTACAAGATAAGTTAGTTTCAAAAATATACAATGTTCGTATAAAGGATACCATAGAGCGATTTACTAAAAATTTGTATTACGTGTTGTTTGATGACGAGCCAGCCTCCGAATTACAACATTTAGAAACCTTATTTTTAGATATGGCTACCAAATTAGAAATTGCAAATGCGTTTCAAATCTGGGAAACATTTAAATTTCAATTACCAAGTATCAGACGTCGATTAGATTTGGATGCAATAGCTATAGAGCAACATGATCCTGCGGCCAAAAGTTTAGAAGAAGTGTACTTGGCTTATCCTGGATTTTACGCCATTGCCATTTACCGTTTAAGTCATGAGTTATTTCAGTTAAACGTTCCAATTATCCCACGTATGATGAGCGAATATGCGCACGGTATTACAGGAACCGACATCCATCCAGGTGCAGAAATAGGAGATTCCTTTTTTATAGATCATGCTACTGGTATTGTAATTGGCGAAACATCGGTGATTAAAAACAATGTGAAAATTTATCAAGGAGTAACGCTTGGTGGGGTACAGGTGAAAAAAAGTTTGTCTTTTACTAAACGGCATCCAACAATCGAAAATAATGTTATTATCTATGCGAATGCCACTATTTTAGGAGGCGATGTGGTAATTGGTGCCAATTCTATTATTGGAGCCAATGTTTGTGTAACTATATCTGTTCCTGAAAATTCTATTTTAACATATCAAAAGGAATTTAAAATTAGATCTCGTAATGATTAAATCCCAATCAATTTTAGATCAAATAGGCAACACGCCCTTAGTAGAGGTTAAGCATTTGCACAACAATCCGAAGGTGCGATTGTTCTTAAAATTAGAAGGTAACAATCCTGGAGGAAGTGTAAAAGATCGCCCGGCTTTTAATATGATTAATGAAGCGCTTAAACGTGGCGATATTAAAAAAGGAGACACTTTAGTTGAAGCAACTAGCGGTAATACAGGAATTGCTTTGGCGCTTATAGCACAATTATTAGAGCTGAAAATGGTACTCATTATGCCAGAGAATTCAACCGAAGAGCGTATAAAAACCATGCGGGCTTTTGGTGCCGAACTTATTTTAACGCCAGCAGAAGTAGGTATAGAAGGTGCTCGCGATTTGGCAATAAAACTTCATGAGGAAAAAGGGTATTTCATTCTCAATCAGTTTTCCAATCCAGACAATTGGAAAGCCCATTATAAAACCACAGGGCCCGAAATTTGGGAGGCGACCAATGGCGAAATCACGCATTTTGTATCGGCTATGGGGACTACAGGAACCATTATGGGGGTATCTACCTTTTTAAAAGAAAAAAATAAAAATATCACTATTGTTGGTGCACAACCAACAGACGACGCCAAAATTCCAGGAATTCGTAAATGGCCCGAAGCTTATTTACCAGAGATTTTCGATAAATCGAAAGTCGATCAAGTTGTCGAGGTCAGTGAAGTCGATGCCAAACTTACTACTCAACGTTTAGCAAAACAAGAAGGTGTTTTTGGCGGAATGAGTAGTGGCGGTGCCGTAGCGAGTGCCTTAAAAATTATAGAAACTTTAGAAGAAGGTGTTGTTGTTGCAATAATTTGCGATCGTGGCGATAGGTATTTGTCATCTACTTTGTTCGAGTAAAATAATAATTGATGGTAAAATGAGGTAATTATAAAATTATTACTTTAATTTGCATCTTAGTTCATAATCATATTGATTTCGTTATCACGAAAGGCAGAGGGAATAGACCCGGTGAAGCCTTAGCAACCCTTTACCACATTTAAAGAAGGTGCTACATTCTACTCTATGAAAACCATATTCAAAGGGGCAGATAACCCAAGAAATATTTCCTTTCTTTCCTGATGACATATTGATAATAAACATCAAACATGTCTAACATACAACAAGCTTTGCAGGAACGCATTTTAGTACTCGATGGTGCTATGGGTACCATGTTGCAGCGTTATAAATTCACCGAAGCAGATTTTCGAGGTGAACGATTTAAAGATTTTCCAATCCCATTACAAGGCAATAACGACTTATTGTCCATAACCCAGCCCCAAGCTATAAAAGAGGTGCACGCCAAATATTTTGAAGCTGGTGCCGATATCGTGGAAACCAATACCTTTTCGGGAACAACCATTGCTATGGCCGATTACCAAATGGAAGATTTGGTGTATGAACTGAATTACGAATCGGCTAAAATAGCCAAGGAAGTTGCCGACGAATTCACAGCAAAGGAACCACACAAACCGCGTTTTGTTGCAGGGTCTATAGGACCAACAAACCGTACGGCAAGCATGTCTCCCGATGTAAACGATCCGGGGTATCGAGCCGTAACGTTTGATGAATTACGTATCGCATACAAACAACAAGTAGAAGCCTTATTAGATGGTGGTGCCGATTTATTGTTGGTAGAAACGGTATTCGATACTTTAAATGCCAAAGCGGCTTTATTTGCGATCGAAGAAGTAAAGGATGAACGGAATATTGATGTGCCAATCATGTTAAGCGGTACGATTACCGACGCTTCAGGTAGAACACTTTCAGGGCAAACAGCCGAAGCTTTTTTAATTTCGGTATCGCATATTCCGTTATTGTCGATTGGCTTTAACTGTGCTTTAGGGGCAAATTTATTGCAGCCTCATTTAGAAGCAATTGCCAATAAAACAGATTTCGCTATTTCGGCACATCCTAATGCTGGATTGCCAAATGCTTTTGGAGAATACGATGAAACTCCAGAGGAAATGGGTGAGCAAATTGAGGAATATCTCAAGAAAAATTTAATCAATATCATTGGAGGCTGCTGCGGAACCACACCAGAGCATATTAAAGTGATTGCGGATATAGCAGCGAAGTACGAGCCAAGGCGAGCAGTTAGTTGTTAGTCGTAGGTAAAGACCCTTTAGGTTTTTAAAACCTGAAGGGTCTGAGAAGACGTAAGAATACAATCAATGATCTGAATTTTATAGAGAAAGAAAAATTAAATACGATATTATCTCAAATAGAAACTTGTAAAAAGTTACTCAACGGATTTATTAACTATTACAAGAAACATTAGTTATGAGTGAGACAAACAACAAACAACGAGCAACTATCAACCAAACTAGATACATGAAACTGTCTGGTTTAGAGCCATTGGTTTTAAACGAGAACAGTAACTTTATAAACGTTGGTGAGCGCACAAACGTAGCGGGTTCACGAAAATTTCTTCGATTAATTAAAGAAGAAAAATTTGATGAAGCGCTCGATATTGCCCGTCATCAAGTAGATGGTGGTGCACAGATTGTAGACATTAATATGGACGACGGATTGATTGATGGCAAAGAATCGATGGTGCGTTTTCTGAATTTAATCGCTGCCGAGCCCGATATTTCGCGTGTGCCGATGATGATCGATAGTTCCAAGTGGGAAATTATCGAAGCTGGTTTACAGGTGGTGCAAGGAAAATGTGTGGTGAACTCTATTTCTTTAAAAGAAGGTGAAGAAAAATTCATTTGGGAAGCCAAACAAATTAAACGCTACGGCGCAGCAGTTATCGTAATGGCGTTCGATGAGGTTGGTCAGGCCGATAATTATGAACGGAGAATTGAAATTGCAGAACGTTCGTATCGCGTTTTGGTTGATAAAGTAGGTTTTCCGTCCGAAGATATTATTTTCGATTTAAACATCTTTCCGGTAGCAACCGGAATGGACGAACACCGTAAAAACGCTATCGATTTTATTGAAGCCACACGTTGGGTACGTGAAAACCTGGAGAATGTAAGTGTGAGTGGTGGTGTGAGTAACGTATCGTTCTCATTTAGAGGAAACGATACCGTTCGCGAAGCCATGCACTCGGTATTTTTATATCATGCCATTCAGGCGGGAATGAATATGGGCATCGTAAACCCGACCATGTTGGAGGTTTACGACGATATTCCAAAGGATTTATTAGAACATGTTGAAGACGTTATTTTAGACCGTCGGGATGATGCTACCGAACGCTTACTCGATTTTGCCGAAACTGTAAAAGGCACAAAAGCCGAAAAAACAGTCGATTTATCGTGGCGTGAAAACCCGGTGCAAGATCGTATTACCCATGCTTTGGTAAAAGGCATTGATGCTTTTATTATTGAAGATGTTGAAGCTGCCAGATTAGAATCTGAAAAGCCAATTGATGTGATTGAGGGGCATTTAATGATTGGTATGAATGTGGTTGGAGATTTATTCGGTGCTGGAAAAATGTTCTTGCCTCAGGTGGTGAAATCGGCGCGTGTGATGAAGAAAGCCGTGGCCTATTTAAATCCGTTTATCGAAGCTGAAAAATCAGATGAATCAGAGCCTGTTGGTAAGGTGTTAATGGCAACCGTAAAGGGTGATGTTCACGATATTGGTAAAAATATTGTAAGTGTGGTACTGGCTTGTAACAACTACGAAATCGTCGATTTGGGCGTGATGGTGCCGCCAGAAAAAATTATAGAAACCGCCATAAAAGAGCGTGTGGATGCAATTGGACTTTCCGGATTGATTACGCCATCGCTTGACGAAATGGTGTATTTGGCTAAGGAAATGCAGCGCGAAAATTTTAATGTGCCCTTATTGATTGGTGGCGCGACCACATCGAAAGCGCATACGGCTGTGAAAATCGATCCGCAGTATAAAAATGCTGTGGTACATGTTAACGATGCTTCGCGTGCGGTGACTGTTGTGGGCGATTTGTTGAATAAGAAAACATCGAACGCATACGTAGCTAAACTTAAAAAAGATTACGACGAATTTCGTGAGAAGTTTTTAAAACGCGGCAAGCAAAAATCGTATATTTCGATTGATGAAGCACGTAAACGTAAATATAAAATCGATTGGGAAACAGCAGACATTGTAAAGCCTAAAGAATTAGGTGTTCAGATGTTAAAGCAATTAAGTTTAAAAGAATTGGTGCCTTATATCGATTGGAGTCCGTTTTTTAGAAGCTGGGATTTACACGGGAAATTTCCGGATATTTTAACCGATGAAGTTGTTGGCGAGCAGGCATCTATTATGTATAAGGAAGCGCAGGAGATGATTGAAGAAATTATCGCCAAACAGCTGTTGAAGCCGAAAGCTGTTTTTGGATTGTTTGAAGCCAACACGATTAACGACGACGATATTTCGGTGAAGAAGAAAGGAAAAGAAGTAGCGGTATTTAGAACCTTACGTCAGCAGTTAAGTAAGCGCGAAGGTGTTCCGAATCATGCGTTGGCCGATTTTATTGCACCAGTGGACAGCGGTAAAACCGATTATATCGGGGCGTTTTGCGTTGGGATTTTCGGCGCTCAGGAATTGGCCGATAGTTATCGTGCCAAAGGCGACGATTATAATGGTATTATGGCGCAGGCCATAGCCGACCGATTTGCCGAAGCCTTTGCTGAGTATTTACATAAGCAAGTACGAACCAAACATTGGGGCTACGCAGCAAACGAAGATTTAACTAACGACGATTTAATTAAGGAAAGTTACAAAGGGATTCGTCCGGCGCCAGGTTATCCAGCGTGTCCAGATCATCTTGAAAAAGAAACGATATGGGAGCTTTTAGATGTCGAAAAAATAATAGGTGTAAAGCTTACCGAAAGTTTAGCCATGTGGCCAGCAGCTGCGGTTTCGGGGTATTATTTTGGAAATCCAGAATCGAAATATTTTGGTTTAGGAAAAATCACCGACGACCAAGTAACAGATTACGCTAACAGAAAAGGCATCGATAAAGCCAAGGCTTTAAAGTGGCTACATCCTAATATCGCAGATTAAATATGAGTTTTATAACATTAAATCTTGGTAGCCATGTTATTTCGCATGGATACGATTCTGAAAATAAAGAGGTTTTGGAATCTGTAGAAGTAGCAGGTTTTTCGGAAAAAGTGATTGCACTATCCCGAATAAAATCGCTTAGCGAAACGTATATTTTAACCGATTATTTAGATGGAAGGTGGATATACTGGGAATACGAGCAGAATTACGACTACGTGAAGAGTTTGCTTGTAAACTT
The DNA here is from genome assembly GCF_051200825.1 of Formosa sp. A9. Classification (GTDB taxonomy): domain Bacteria; phylum Bacteroidota; class Bacteroidia; order Flavobacteriales; family Flavobacteriaceae; genus Formosa. Next base: position 542,153 of record NZ_CP195158.1, read on the forward strand.
GCGTTAGCGATTGCCGTGGCATCCTTTTTTGAGGCACGAAAAAAAGATATAACAGAAAGCGCGACCCTTGGGTAACGCCAAAATAATAGAAGGAAAAATTAACAATTTGTTTTAATTCCTCTAATAATAAAATTTTAAAGAAATAAGAAGTTTGCATAAAAAGTAAAATGAAACGATTAAGTACAGAAATTAAATTTTTTTTACAGCTTTTTATGCTAGCAGCATCTGCTTTAATGGCGGCTTATTTCTTGTAACATACCATTACAGAACTAATGAAAGTAACAGACCATATAAAAAATGCAAACGGAAAAACAATGTTTTCGTTTGAGGTAATTCCGCCGCAGAAGGGGAAAAATATTCAGGATTTGTATAATAATATCGATCCGTTAATGGAGTTTAATCCACCGTTTATAGATGTCACCACCTCTAGAGAAGAGTACGTGTATGTCGATAAAGGTAATGGCCTTCTGGATAAGCGAATTACACGTATGCGACCTGGTACTGTAGGCATTTGTGCCTCTATTATGCATAAGTACAAAGTAGATGCGATTCCGCATTTATTATGTGGTGGTTTTACTAAAGAAGAAACCGAATACGTGTTAGTCGATTGTCATTATTTAGGCATTGATAATGTGGTTGCCTTACGCGGCGATGCTAGAAAAGACGAGCCGTATTTTACACCAACCGAAGGCGGTAACAAGTATGCTAGCGAACTAGTAGAACAAATTTCGAATTTAAACAACGGTAAATATTTGCACGACGATATTCAGGTAGAGCACAATTACGATTTTTGTGTGGGTGTTGCGGGTTACCCAGAAAAGCACATGGAAGCCCCTTCCTTAAATACGGATTTAAAACGCTTAAAAGCTAAGGTGGATGCGGGTGCCGATTATGTAGTGACGCAGATGTTTTTCGATAATCAAAAATATTTCGATTTTGTAGAAAAGGCCAGAGCTATTGGAATTACAGTGCCAATAATTCCAGGTATTAAACCCATAGCTGTTAAACGTCATTTACAGATTTTACCTCAGGTTTTTAAAATTGATTTACCAGAAGATTTAATTGATGCTGTAGAGGGGTGTAAAGATAGTAAATCGGTAAGGCAAGTAGGCATAGAGTTTGCTATTCAGCAGTCTAAGGAATTGCGAGATGCAGGTGTGCCGTTTTTACATTATTATTCTATGGGAAAAAGCGACAATATTAAAGCCATAGCATCGGCGCTATTCTAATAATTCTCTTATTTTTGCTTCATAAATTGGTTTATGAAGCAAAAATTTATTCTTCTATTTTGTATTGCCTTAAGTTCGGTTTTAAGGTCTCAAGAAAATACAAGTGCTTCCTTTTTCGATGTTAATTATTTTGGAGGAAATATTGCGCTTCATAACAAAAATATTCTGCATTTAATTCAGGGCCATCCAGAAGGTGTTATTATTGGTTGGAACAAGAAAACGTTTGGGGAGCAAGATTGGCAACAAGGGTATAATTACCCCGATTATGGGGTTTCATTCTCTTATCAAGATTTAAAAAATGAAACCTTAGGGAATAACTTTGCGCTGTATGCCCATTACAATTTTTACTTTTTTAAGCGACGTTTATTATTTCGCGTAGGGCAGGGGCTGGCTTACAATACAAATCCTTACGATAAGTATACAAATTACAAAAACACTGCCTTTGGAACGACCTTGCTTAGTAGCACTTATTTTATGTTGAACTATAAGCGAGAGCGTATTTTTGGTAGATTCGGGTTGCAGGCAGGAGCTTCGGTTATTCATTATTCCAATGCCAATGTTAAGGCGCCGAATGCGAGCATTAACTCGTTGTTGCTAAACGTGGGACTAACTTATAATTTAGATGAAGCCGATCCCGAGTATATTTATAAAGACCAAGAAAAAGTAACAGAACCCATAAAGTTTAATTTTGCGTTTAGAAGTGGTTTAAACGAAAGCGATCTTATTGGAATGGGGCAATTTCCGTTTTATGTAGTTTCTGCTTATGCCGATAAACGCTTGTCTAGAAAAAGTGCTGTGCAATTTGGAACGGATATCTTTTTTTCGAATTTTTTAAAGGAATTAATTGCTTTTAAAGCTGTGGCATTTCCTGAAGAAAGGGTTGATCCCGACACCGATTATAAGCGCGTAGGTCTTTTTGCTGGCCACGAATTGTTTATTAATAAAATGTCTGTAGAAACTCAGTTTGGGTATTACGTATATTATCCGTTCGATTTTGAAGGACGTACCTATTTACGAATCGGTCTTAAACGCTATTTTGGCGAGAAATGGTTTGGAGCCATAACTTTAAAGTCGCATGGCGCGAAAGCAGAGTGTGTAGAGTTTGGAGTGGGAATACGTATATAAAATAAATGGTAAGCTTGCCACGAATACACGAATTGTTTTTTAGTCGAAAAAATGCCTTGTATGCAAAGAAAATTGTTTCTGAAATTCGTTTGATATTGATACTATTTCAGATCAACTAAAGATTAAAAGAATGAAAAAGATCTTATTACTATGCCTTATTTGTGTTGCTTTTGCTTGTAATAGCGAGGATGCGAACGATTGTTTTCAGACAGCGGGAAAAACATTGTCTAAAACGATAACTGTAGAAAAGACTTTTGATAAAATTCTGGTAAATCAAAACATTCAACTTACCATAAAACAAGATAGCATAGTTTCGGTGGTTGTTGAGGCAGGGGAGAATTTAATGAATGACGTTTCGGTTAATGTTGAGAACGGAGAACTGGTTTTAACCGATAATAATATTTGTAATTTGGTGCGCGATTACAAGCCTACTAAAATAATAGTTACAACTCCAAACATTTATCAGATTAGACATTCGTCGCAGTTCGACGTGGTTTCGGAGGGGACTTTAAGGCTAGGGAAGTTAATTTTGATTTCGGAAGATTTCAATGCTGATGAGAGTTTTAATGTAGGTGATTTTCGACTTAATGTATCGGTAACCGATTTACAAATTGTGTCTAATAATATTGCAGTATTCTATTTGTCGGGTGTTGTCCAAAATTTAAATATCGGATTTTATGCCGGTGCAGGTAGATTTGAAGGCGAGCAATTACATGCCCAGCATATTGATATTTACCATAGAGGTACAAACGATATGATTGTAAATCCATTACTGTCGCTAACCGGCGAAATATTAGGCACAGGTAATGTGTTGTCTGTAAATAGACCAGAAACGGTTAACCTGAAAGCGCTTTATAAAGGAGAGCTAATTTTTATAAATTAGTCTTGTGTTAAATTTCTAAACAATTCTTCTAAACTTTCATTTTTTTGATTGAGTTGTAGAATTTTTAAGGCGTTGTCGTGAGCGAAATCAAAAACAGCTGGTCGCATGTCTTTTTCGGTATTAAAAGTGATTTCGTAAACAAAATCGTAAGTGTTTTTAACCGACTTAACATGTGGTAAGCGTAAAAGAAAAGCATCTTCAACCCTATAATCAAATTCAACAACTACAATCTGGTCTTTACCTTCGTGTAAGTCTTTTAGTTTTTTGTCGGTAACAATTTCACCTTTATTTATTATAATAACACGATCGCACATCGCTTCGACCTCTTGCATGATGTGTGTAGATAAAAACACGGTTTTGGTTTTGCCTATGGTTTTAATCAGTTCTCTAATAGAAACTAATTGATTAGGGTCTAAACCTGTTGTTGGTTCATCTAAAATTAAAACATCTGGATCGTGAAGTAGTGCATTGGCCAAACCAACACGTTGGCGATACCCTTTAGATAACTGACCAATTTTTTTATGGGCTTCGGGACTTAATCCTGTTAAGTCTATAACCTCTTGAATGCGAGACTTGCTTACTTTGTAAATATTGGCGTTAAAAGCTAAATATTCTTTTACAAACATGTCTAAATACAGCGGGTTATGTTCAGGTAAATAACCAACACTTTTTTGGACCTGCTGTTTGTTGGTATTAACATCGTATCCATTAACTTCGGCATGGCCGTTTGTTGCACTTAAATACGTGGTTAAGATCTTCATCATAGTCGATTTTCCAGCGCCGTTAGGCCCTAAAAAACCAACGATTTCAGGCTTTCCTATTGAGAAAGAAACGTGTTGTAACGCGTGTTGAGAACCATAAGTTTTGGTTAGCGATTCTACCTTTATAGACATTTTAAAAAAATTTGGTCAAAAATAAACAATATCCAATTGAAAAGCTTAAATACGTTAAAATCTTTAAAACTTTATGAAAGTTTGAAAAAAAATAAAATATTCATTTTGAAATGTGAAATTATTAATTACTTTTATGCCAACAAAATGCAAGATATGCAAAACACAAATTTCACATATTTTAACTGGTTTTATTTCTTTTTTAGCTAAAAGAGCGAGACCTTATATGTGTAATTTATAACATAAATTTTAATATGAAGTCTCGATGAAAATCGGGACTTTTTTTGTTTATATGATTAAAAGAGTTTCCATTCAGGGCGTTAAAGGTTCGTTTCATCATATTGTTGCCAAACATTATTTTGATGAGCACGTAGAGATAGACGAATGTTTGTCGTTCGACAAGTTGGTAGATCATCTAATAACAGGGCAGAGCGACGTGGCTATCATGGCCATCGAGAATTCTATTGCAGGCTCTATTATTCCTAATTATGCTTTGATAGATAAAAATAACCTGCATATAATAGGTGAGCATTATCTAGATATTCAACATAATTTAATGGCTTTGCCAGGACAAACTATAGCAGATATTACCGAGGTGCACTCACACCCAATGGCTTTATTACAGTGTAAAGAGTTTTTAAAAAAATATCCAACTATAAAACTTATTGAAGATAAAGATACTGCCGAAACTGCAGAGCGTATTAACAAAAACAATTTAAAAGGAATAGCCGCAATTGCAAGTAAAACAGCTGCCGACATTTTTAATTTGGAAATTTTAGCAGAAGGCATACAAACTATTAAAGAAAACGAAACACGATTTGTAATAGTAAAAACTCAAAACTCGGTATTAGACGAAAGTGAAATTAACAAAGCGTCGTTGCGTTTTGAGTTAGAACATAAACGTGGTAGTCTGGCCAGTGTTTTAAATGTATTGAGCGATTGCAGAATGAGTTTAACAAAAATACAGTCGTTACCCAAAATCGAAACACCTTGGAAATACGCCTTTTTTGTAGATGTAACCTTTTTGAAATATAAAAATTTTGAAAAAGCAAAGTCTATTTTAAAAATAATGGCACAAGAATTTAAAGTTTTGGGCGAATATAAAAACGCAAAATTATGATAACTGTAGCAAACCGGTTACAAACTGTAGAAGAATACTACTTTTCTAAAAAGTTAAGAGAAGTAAATGCTTTAAAAGCAAGCGGGAAACCTATTATAAATTTAGGAATAGGTAGCCCAGATTTGCAGCCACCACAACGTGTGGTCGATGCAATAACCAATAGTTTTTTAAACCCTACAGCGCATCAGTATCAGAGTTATCAAGGTTTGCCAGAATTGCGCGAAGCCATGGCTGGTTTTTATAAATCGCAGTTTGGTGTGGATGCAGATCCGGCATCCGAAATACTGCCTTTAATGGGGAGTAAAGAAGGTATTTTACATATTTCTATGGCGTTTCTAAATCCGGGAGACGAGGTGTTGATTCCTAATCCAGGATATCCAACCTATGCATCGGTAACCAAATTGGTTGAAGCTAAGGCTGTAACTTATAATCTAGATGAAAATAATGCTTGGTTGCCAGATTTAGAAGCCTTACAGCAAACCGATTTAAGTAAAGTGAAACTAATGTGGGTAAATTATCCGCACATGCCAACCGGAGCAAATGCTTCAAAAAAACTGTATGAAGATTTAGTGGCTTTCGCAAAACGTAATAATATTTTAGTTGTAAACGACAACCCTTATAGTTTTGTTTTAAACGAGCATCCGCAAAGTATTTTAAGTGTTACCGGCGCAAAAGAGGTTTGTGTAGAACTAAATTCGCTAAGTAAAACCTTTAATATGGCGGGTTGGCGTGTAGGTATGGTTTTAGGAAGCGCCAAGCATATAAATGCGATTTTAAAGGTGAAAAGCAATATGGATTCCGGTATGTTTTATGGCATTCAAATGGGGGCTGTTGAAGCTTTAAAAAGTACAAAAATGTGGTTTACTAGCCTAAATAATGTGTACCAAAAACGTCGTGAACTGGTTTGGGAATTGGCCGATGCCCTAGGATGTACTTACGATAAAAATGCATCAGGTTTATTTGTGTGGTCTAAATTGCCAGAAGGCGTTAATGCCGAAACATTTATAGACGAGATTTTATATAATAATTCCATTTTTATTACGCCAGGGATAATTTTTGGGAGCCAAGGTGCTGGATACATTCGGTTTTCGCTTTGTGCTTCCGAACAAAATCTAGAAGAGGCTATAAAACGTATTACATTTAATGCAAAATAAAAATCTATGAAAAATGTAGTAGTTATTGGCATTGGTTTAATAGGTGGGAGTATGGTTAAAGACCTGAAAAAACTACGTCCAGAGATTAAAATTATAGGAGTAGATGCTAATGAAGCGCATATAACTGCCGCGTTAAATTCTGGTTTGATTGATGAAACAGGTGACCTAGCAGTCGTAGCCGATGCCGATGTTGTTATTCTTTCAATTCCTGTAGATGCTTCAGTGAAGTTGCTTCCAGAAATATTAGATCTTATAGCAGACGACACGTTGGTAATAGATGTAGGTTCTACCAAACAAGATATTTGTAAGGCTGTTGAACATCATCCCAATCGGAGAAATTATTTGGCGGCTCATCCTATTGCAGGAACCGAGTTTTCTGGTCCGCAAGCTGCCATTAACGACTTGTTTAAACAGAAAACAAATATTATTTGCGATGTAGAAAAAACGGCATTTAAGCTTCAGGAGCGCGCATTAAGTCTGTTTTCAGATTTAGGCATGCGCATTCGATATATGAATCCGGAGTCGCACGATAAACACATTGCGTATGTGTCGCATTTGTCGCATATCAGTTCGTTTATGTTGGGGAAAACCGTAATCGAAAAAGAACGTAACGAGCGTGATATTTTTGATATGGCAGGTAGTGGATTTGCATCAACAGTGCGCTTGGCAAAAAGTTCGCCAGAAATGTGGACCCCTATTTTTAAACAAAATAAAACCAATGTTGTAGAGACATTAAATGAATATATTAACAACCTTAATCAATTTAAAAATTTATTAGAATCAGATGACTTTGAAGCTATTTTTGATGAGATGAAAAATACAAATCGCATAAAAGATATTTTAAAAGGAATTGCTTAAACAGTAACATTATGGAAAACACGAAAGAGATGAGAACTTGGCTAGACAATTTGCAATTAGACCACCCTTTGGTAATTGCAGGGCCTTGTAGCGCAGAGACCGAAGAGCAAGTATTAAAAATTGCACATCAGTTAAAAGATACCGATGTAAGTTATTTTAGAGCTGGTATCTGGAAACCAAGAACACGACCAGGAATGTTTGAAGGTGTTGGTGCTTTAGGATTAAAATGGTTGCAGAAAGTGAAAGCCGAAACAGGAATGAAAGTGTGTACAGAAGTAGCCAACGCAACTCATGTAAAATTGGCTTTAGAGCACGATATAGATATGTTGTGGATTGGTGCACGATCTACTGTAAGTCCTTTTATTATGCAAGAAATCGCCGATGCATTAGAAGGAACAGATAAGCCTGTATTAATTAAAAACCCAGTAAATCCAGATTTAGCCCTATGGTTAGGTGGTATAGAGCGTATTTACAGTGCAGGTGTTAAAAATATAGGAGCCATTCATCGTGGATTCTCGACTTACGAGAAAACAAAGTACCGCAACAATCCAGAGTGGCAGTTGGCTATCGAATTCCAAAATAAATTTCCAGATATTCCATTAATTAACGACCCGTCGCACATTACGGGAAAACGTGATATGATTTTTGATGTATCGCAAATGGCCTTAGATTTAAATTTTGATGGATTGATGATTGAAACGCATTTCGACCCTGAAAATGCTTGGAGCGATGCTGCACAACAAGTAACACCAGATAGTCTTGTGCAAATTATGAAAGATCTTAAAATTAGAAAAGAAACCCACTCTGAAGAAGAATACAATAAATCGTTAGAGTTTTTAAGAGCGCAAATAGATGTGGTAGATAACCAAATTATCGAGTTGTTAGGTAAGCGTATGAAAGCTGCAGATGGTATTGGGGAACTTAAAAAACAAAAAAACGTACAAGTGTTACAGAGTAAACGCTGGAACGAAATTTTAGGAAAAATGGTTTTAGAAGGCGAAGCTCATGGCTTAAGCGAAGAGTTTGTTTTAAAGATGTTTAAAGCCATCCATCAAGAATCTATAAACCATCAAGAAAAAATTATTAAAGGATAATTTTAGTTGATTTTAAAGTTACAAAAGCCTGACTAAAGTGTTTTATATTCGTATAAGACTACTTTTTAGTCAGGCTTTTGTTATTATTTGTATTGCTTTAGTTTAAGGAGTGGCGCGTTTAAAAATGTATCTTGTAATAAAAATGCCTTGGCCATCTTCTGTTCCGGAGTCGCTTTCAACAGCGCTGGTAACAAAGGCAAGTTCCCAACCTTCTGCCGTCATGCTGTTAATTTTAGAGCTAACTAAAACATCGTTGGCCGCTATGTTTTGAAAACGTATGCCGCCTATATTGTAGAAGTTTAGTAGTTTGGTTTCTTCAAAATCTTTAACGCGTAATTCACTTCTGTCGGATTTGTTTCTAGAATTATCGTCTTCGGTTTGTTCGGTTGTAAAATCTTTGTAGTTTCTATTTTCTTGCGATGATATTAAACGCGATCGGCCTAATCCATTAGGAACAATAGATTCGATAGACGTTATTATTTTGTATTCTACTTGAGCCAGCATAGTACAAGTAAAAAGACTTAAAGTTAAGGTTGTTAGCAGGGTTTTCATAAAAACAGGTTTAATTATTAAATCTAATATACATAAATAGTTAATTTGAAAAGTCGTTTCTTTGTACTTCGGATTTAAAAATTTTGAATGACAGGAACAGTATATAAATCTACAGGAAGCTGGTACACCGTAAAAACGCAATTAGGTGCTATTTACGACTGCCGAATAAAAGGGAAGTTTAGAATTAAAGGTATTAAAAGTACAAACCCAATTGCTGTAGGCGATATAGTAGATTTCGAGTTGGAAACCTCAAATAATGTTACCACAGGGGTTATTCATCACATTCACGACCGCAAAAATTATATTGTTAGAAAATCTGTAAACCTCTCTAAGCAAACTCACGTTATTGCTGCGAATGTCGATCAAGTATTTTTGTTAATTACCATAAATAATCCGCCCACATTAACCAGTTTTATAGATCGGTTTTTGGTGACAGCCGAAGCTTATTCGGTAAAAACCATTTTGTTATTTAATAAGATTGATGCTTACGATGACGATACAATTCTGGAGGTAAAGTATCTTGCGGCGGTGTATCGAAAAATAGGGTATGAGTGTATTGGTATTTCTGCCGAAACAGGTAAAAATGTAGACAAAGTAAAAGCATTAATGGCCGGAAAGGTTAGCATGTTTGCAGGGCATTCTGGTGTGGGTAAATCTACATTGGTAAATGCCATAGAGCCATCTTTAGACTTAAAAACTAAAGCTATTTCGGTTCAGCACATGCAAGGGCAGCACACGACAACCTTTGCAGAGATGTTCGATTTAGATTTCGGAGCCCAGATTATAGATACGCCTGGTATAAAAGGTTTTGGAGTTGTTGATATGGAAAAAGAGGAAGTTGGCGATTATTTTCCAGAATTTTTTGCTTTAAAACAAGATTGTAAATTTAATAACTGTTTACATATAGAAGAACCTAAATGTGCCGTGAAAGAAGCTCTAGATCGTGATGAGATCGCTTTTTCGCGATACAGAAGTTATTTGCAAATTATTGAAGGCGAAGACGAAAATTACCGTACCGATAATTGGGATAAAGAAAAAGGAGAATTTTAATGAAAGCTGTAATTCAACGTGTAACGCAGGCTAGTGTAACCATAAACGAACAAAAAGTGGCTCAAATTCAATCGGGCCTTTTAATCTTATTGGGTGTCGTAAACGATGATTCACAGGAAGACCTGAAATGGCTGTCCAATAAAATAGCAAACTTGCGTATTTTTAACGATAACGAAGGGGTTATGAATAATTCGCTTGTAGATATTGATGGTGAAGCCCTAGTTGTAAGTCAGTTTACATTACATGCTGCTACCAAAAAAGGAAACAGGCCAAGTTATATTAAAGCAGCAAAACCCGATGTGGCAGTACCGTTGTATCAAAGTTTTGTAAATCAGTTGCAAACGCATTTAAATAAGCCCGTGGAAACCGGAGAGTTCGGTGCCGATATGAAAGTAGACTTGTTAAACGACGGTCCTGTAACCATAATCATTGATACCAAAAACAAGGAATAATTACTTTTTTTATTTGTTTTTAACATAAATTAACATAGTTTTAGGCGCTAACTTAACCTAATTATGTTTAAAACTATTTTTATAGGCTTGGCCTTGCTATGCCTTCCTACATCTGTTTTTGCCCAAACAGATTTAAGTGCTTCAACGATTACAACCGCTATTTTAAAGCAAGATTCTAATGCTTTGGTCAAGAATAACGATGTCCAAATTCATATTCTAGATTATAACAGGATGCTTGTAAAAACGCATCGGACCGTAACCATATTTAACGAGTCGGGCGATTATAAAGGATATACTTACGAGTCGTACGATGGCACTACAAAAATAAAAGTATTAGAAGCTACTGTATATAACGCGTTGGGCGAAAAAATAAAACGTTATAAAGAGAAAGACTTTAAGGATGTGGCACGAGCAGACGGTATTTCAATTTATAATGATGATAGAATTAAATACTTAGATTATGCCTCGGCAAAATATCCATATACCATAGAGTTTGTTTCGGAAGTCGAGCATAAAATGACGGCTTTTATTCCGCGTTGGTCTCCTTTAGAAGGGCATTACACAAGTGTGCTATCATCGTCGTACCAAATTATAAACGACACCAATATTCCGTTATCGCTTAAAGAGTCGCATTTAGAAGATTATAATATTACTAAGAAGGGCGAATTCCATTATGTAGCAGAAAACTTAACGGCTATTAAACCCGAAGCTTATAGCCCCGAGTTTTTTAGTTATGCTCCTTATGTAAAAGCGGCTTTGCAAACTTTTGATATGAAAGGGGTAAAAGGAGTTAATACCAGTTGGACCGATTTTGGTAAGTGGATGCATGAAAGCCTTTTGGTAAACACCAGAGAACTTCCAGAGAGTGTGAAAAACGAAATAAAAGCATTAACAGCCAACGCAACTACAAATATCGAAAAGGCGAAAATTGTTTATAATTATCTTCAAGAAAAAACCAGATATGTAAGTGTACAAATTGGAATTGGAGGATGGAAACCCATGCAAGCATCAGAAGTAGATCGTTTAAGTTATGGCGATTGCAAGGGCTTATCTAACTACACCAAAGCGTTATTGGATGTTGTTGGAGTGCCATCATATTATGCGGTTATTTATGGTGACAGAGATATTAGAAATTTCGATAAAACATTTTCTTCTACCGAAGGTAATCACGCGGTATTGACTATTCCTAATGGAGATGACTATATATGGTTAGAATGCACGAGCCAGAAAAACCCATTCGGGTATATTGGTAATTTCACAGACGATAGAGATGCCTTAATTATAACCCCAGAAGGCGGTAAAATTGTACATACCACAACTTACGAAGCGGCTCAAAACTTACTAAAAACTTCGGCTAATATACAGTTAAAGGCAGCAGGTAGCTTTAATGCTACTGTAAATATAAAATCTTATGGCACGCAATATCGAGGCACAAAAGGTATAGAAGAAGAGCTCGAAAAAGATCAGAAATTGAGATATAAAAACATGTGGGATAATGTAAACGAGCTGACAGTTGAGCGTTTTGAGTATACCAATAATAAAGATTTAGTAGAATTTACAGAACAAGTTACTGTTTCGGCAACATCATATGCGTCTAAAACGGGCAATCGCTTACTATTTGTTCCCAATATTTTTAATAAAATAACGTATATCCCACCACGTTATACTTCGCGAACTAGACCTTTAAAAATAGATCGTGGTTTTTTAGATGAAGACCAATACGAGTTTCAGCTAGACGATAATTTAGAGGTAGAAGCCCTACAGCAGCCAGTAACTTTAGAGACTAAGTTTGGAACGTATTCTGCCAGAATAGATCATTTAGAAAACGGAAATCTAGTTTACAAACGCAAGCTGTTTGTTAAAAAAGGTCTGTACCCCAAAGAAGATTATAAGGCCTACAGAGACTTTTGGGTTGCTGTTTCTAAATACGATAATGCTAAAAATGTACTATTAATTAAATCTCAAAATCAATGATTAAACTCACTAACCTACTTATTTTTTTAATTGCCAGCACTATTTATGCGCAAGACTATAAATTTGGAAAAGTTTCTGAAGCAGAACTTCAAGAAACTACAAATCCTTCAGATCCTGAAGCGCACGCCACCATTTTATATGCTAGCGAAAATGTATTTTTTCAATTTATACCAGGTAGAGGTTTTGTCGTGGTTACAGAAGTGCAAAAACGTATAAAAATTTATGATAAGGAGGGTGTAGATTGGGCCACAGAAAGTGTTGCGTTTTACGATACAGGAAACACAGAAGGCGAAGAATTGAATAACTTAAAAGGTTACACCTATTACTTGAAAGATGGTGAAGTGGAAAAAGATAAGTTAGATAAAAATAGTGTGTTTAAAGAGCGCACAAATAAATATTGGAACCAAGTAAAATTTACCATGCCTAACATTACAGATGGTTGTGTAGTTGAATTTCAATACCGAAAACAATCACCATATATTTCAATAGACGATGTTGTTTTACAATACGATATTCCTGTAAAAAAGCTGGATCTTTCGGTGCGTATTCCAGAATATTTTCACTTTAACCGATATGTAAATCCTAAATCGAGATATAATCCAGAAATCAAGCAAAGCAGAGCCAATCGTACCGAACTTATCGAGTAAATATCGACAAAATACTACTGATAATTACACAAATACTAGCACGAGTTTTAGTTCCTCGAAATGGGATTTTTCAGAAACTGTTTACGAAGCAGATTTAGAGAATATTCCTGCTTTAAAACAAGAGCCATTTATAGATAATATGGATGTTTACCGCTGTGTAATTAATTGGGAGTATGCCATGTATAAAGGCCCTGACAACCAAATTAAGAATTACTCAACCGATTGGGAAAGTGTTACAAAAACCATTTACGATCATGAAAGTTTTGGCGGACAATTATCTAAAACAGGGTATTTTGAAAACGATATCAATGCATTAATTGCCAATACACCAGATAAAACAAAACGTATAGCGCTTATTTACGATTTTGTAAAATCGAAAGTGGCTTGGAACGATTACTATGGCGATTATGCAGAAAAGGGAGTGCGTAAAGCGTATAAAGAAGGCTCTGGGAATGTAGGCGATATCAATTTAATGTTAACAGCCATGCTGCGTTACGCAGGCTTAAATGCCAATCCGGTACTAATTAGTACTAAAAGTCATGGAATTCCTTTATTTCCTACACGTAACGGGTTTAATTATGTAATAGCAGCAGTAGAGTTGCCTAACCAATTGGTGTTATTAGATGCTACCGATCGTTATGCCATGCCTAATATTTTGCCTAAACGCGCCATTAATTGGCAAGGTCGCATTGTAAGAGAGCATGGTAGCTCTGCTTGGATAGATTTAATGCATCCTTTAGGCGTAGAGGAAAGTTATGCCCTTCAAGTAAAATTTAATGACGATTTTAGTGCCGAAGGTCGAGTGCGGGCGCAATTAAAAAACACTTCAGCAATGCGTTTCAGAACAGAATATAGTGCTATGGGTACCGACGAACGTTTGCAGGATTTAGAAGAAGGAAAAGGCGAAATAGAAATCGAAAATTATAAGGTTAAAAACGAAGATATTTTAAGCGCACCAAGTCTTCAATATTCTTATAGTTTTAAATTACAAAACGCAGGCGAAATTATTGGCGAAAAAATATACATCTCTCCAATGTTGTTTTTTGCATCTGCCGAAAATGAATTTAAAGAAGAAGAGCGTGTTTACCCACTGGAGTTTACGTACCCAAGCAATTATAGCTATAATATTTCTTTAATTTTACCCGAAGGCTATAAAGTCGAGGCCTTACCAGAAAGTTCTAAAGTGAAATTTAATGGAGAAGAAGCCGAATTTACTTATATGGCTGTACAAGATGGTAGTCGTGTAGTTTTAAAAGTCAATTTCGATATAAATAACACTTTTGTCTTAGCCAACGATTATAAGCAGTTTAAGGATTTTGTGGGAATGATGGTTAACAAAGAAACCGAAAAGTTAATCTTGGTTAAAGATGGCTTGGCAGGAACAGAATAAGTCGGTTTTTTTAAAGGTTAGCTATAAATAAAATAGTAATTTTACATACTAAAGTAAACAAGTCGTCAAGTCTTCACGCTTTAAAAGCTATAAGAGTTTGGCGCTTTTTTTAATACAATTACAAATGAAACTTGAAGCTGCTCAACTAGCCGTAGATACTTGGATTAAAGAACACGGTGTACGCTATTTTAACGAGCTTACCAATATGGCTCAACTTACAGAAGAAGTCGGCGAAGTAGCCCGCATAATTGCAAGACGTTATGGCGAACAAAGTGAAAAAGAAAGCGATAAAAACAAAGATTTAGGCGAAGAATTAGCCGATGTTGTATTTGTGGTATTGTGTTTGGCTAATCAAACAGGAATTAACCTACAAGACGCTTTCGATAAGAAAATGGATAAGAAAACCAAGCGCGATCACGACAGGCATCATAATAACGAAAAATTAAAATAATCTAGCATGAACATCAGTTTAAAACACTCTAAAGTTTTACCACAGCCGCTACAAATAACCATAACAGGCTCTAAAAGTGAATCGAATAGATTATTAATTTTACAGGCTTTATTTCCAGAAATTACTTTGGAGAATCTTTCAAATTCAGATGACACTCAGGTAATGCAACAGGCCTTAAAATCGGAGGAAGCGCTTGTAGATATCCATCATGCTGGCACAACCATGCGTTTTTTAACGGCTTATTTTTCTAGTAAGTCAGGTAAATCGGTAACACTAACCGGTTCAAAACGTATGAAAGAGCGTCCTATAAAAATTCTAGTAGATGCCTTGCGTAGTTTAGGGGCAGAAATAACTTACGTGGAGAATGAAGGTTACCCACCAATAAAAATTTCGGGGAAAGCCATTACCGAGTCGGCTGTTAGTCTTCAAGCCAATGTTAGTAGTCAGTACATTTCGGCTTTAATGTTAATAGGTTCTACCTTAAAAAATGGTTTAAAATTGACTTTGGTAGGCGAAATTACTTCGGTTCCGTATATTAAAATGACACTCAATTTATTACACCAGTTAGGAATAGATGCTCATTTTGAAGGGCAAACCATAACCATATCGCCTAAAACCACATCCGTTTTGGCGAATGCCTTAACTGTAGAAAGCGATTGGTCGTCGGCGTCGTATTACTTTAGTATTGTGGCTTTAAGTGCGGTTGGTACATCTATCACTTTATCGGCATATAAGGCAAATTCGTTGCAAGGCGATTCTGTTTTAGCAGAAATTTATAAGGCTTTTGGAGTAGAAACAACCTTTAGCAATAATGCCATTACACTAAAAAAAGTGAAAGAAATTTCTAAAGAGACTAATATCACTTTAGATTTGGTTAATGCACCAGATATTGCACAAACTATTGCCGTAACTTGTTTTGGTTTAAAAATTGCCTGCAACTTATCGGGTTTACATACCTTAAAAATTAAGGAAACCGATCGTTTAGAGGCGCTTAAAACCGAAATAGAAAAGTTAGGAGGTAAAGTACATGTTACCGATAAAACATTACGATTAGAACCTGCTACAGATATTTTTGAAAATATTGCCATAGATACTTATAACGACCACCGCATGGCAATGGCTTTTGCACCTTTAGCCTTGCGTGTGCCAATGTATGTTAATGATGCCGAAGTCGTGTCTAAATCGTATCCTGAGTTTTGGAACGATCTCGAAAAAATAGGTTTTGAAATGGAATCGTATTAAAAATTAAAAGTAGAATTTCTAAATTAATTTAATAATAATCATTCATTTACTTGACAACCGCTATTGCGAGGTTGTATATTTGCACCTTGCTTAAAAATATATTGCTTGTTTTAACGTGCAATATTTTAAAAATTAAAATATCATAACATGAAATTATCACACTTTAATTTTAAACTACCTGAAGAATTATTGGCAGAATACCCGTCAGAAAACAGAGATGAGGCGCGTTTAATGGTTTTAGATAGAAAAAATCAAACTATAGAACACAAACAGTTTAAAGACCTTATCGACTATTTTAACGAAGACGATGTCATGATTCTTAATAATACCAAAGTGTTCCCAGCACGTTTATTTGGTAATAAAGAAAAAACAGGGGCACGTATTGAAGTGTTTTTATTACGAGAATTAAACGAAGAACAACGTCTTTGGGATGTTTTGGTAGATCCTGCTCGTAAAATAAGAATTGGAAACAAATTGTATTTTGGAGACGACGATACCTTGGTAGCCGAAGTTATAGATAACACAACTTCCAGAGGGCGTACCTTACGTTTCTTATACGATGGTTCTTATAAGGAATTCAGAAATAAATTAAAGATATTAGGCGAAACACCGCTTCCTAAATACATTAAAAGAGCTGTAGAGCCAGAAGACGAAGAGCGTTACCAAACCATTTTTGCGAAGAACGAAGGTGCTGTTGCTGCTCCAACTGCGGGGTTACACTTTTCTAAGCACTTATTAAAGCGTTTGGAAATTAAAGGAATCAATTTTGCAGATGTAACGCTTCACGTGGGCTTAGGAACCTTTAACCCAGTTGAGGTTGAAGACCTTTCTAAGCATAAAATGGATAGCGAAGAGGTAATTATAGACGAAAAAGCAGTAAATACTATTAATACCGGAATTAAAAATAAGCGTCGTGTATGTGCAGTTGGTACTACGTGTATGCGTGCAATTGAAAGTTCGGTATCGTCTCAAGGTACTTTAAACGAGTTTAATGGCTGGACCAATAAATTTATTTTCCCGCCTTACGACTTTAGTATTGCAAACTGTATGATTACTAATTTCCATACTCCAAAATCGACTTTATTAATGATGGTTTCAGCCTTTGCAGGTCACGATTTTATTAAGCGTGCTTACGAAGAAGCTGTTAAAGAAAATTACAAGTTTTATAGCTACGGAGACGCGATGTTAATTCTTTAATCTTCTAGCGTTTAAAATATTTCAAAGCCTTGTTAAGTCAAGGCTTTTTTTATAATTTCTAATAGGTTTAAGGTTATATAATAAACACAAACCTAAATTCAATTTCATTACTTTTGCAGTGTTATGGCAGATAAGAAAAAGGATATTCGGGCATTAACCAAAGAGCAACTTCGTGAGTTTTTCGTGGCTCAAGGCGATAAGGCATTTCGCGGTAATCAGGTGTACGAATGGTTATGGGGAAAAGGTGCGCACAGTTTTGAAGATATGACGAATGTCTCTAAGGCAACACGCGAAATGTTAGAAAATCATTTTGTCATTAATCATATAAAAGTCGATACCATGCAGCGCAGTAGCGATGGTACGGTAAAAAACGCTGTGCAATTGCATGACGGTTTGGTAGTGGAGTCGGTTTTAATTCCAACAAAATCCAGAACAACCGCTTGTGTATCTAGCCAAGTAGGCTGTAGTTTAGATTGTCGTTTTTGTGCTACAGCACGATTAAAGCGCATGCGAAATTTAAATCCAGACGAGATTTACGATCAGGTAGTTGCTATCGATAACGAAAGTAGATTATATCACGACCGTCCGCTAAGTAATATTGTATTTATGGGCATGGGCGAACCACTTATGAATTATAATAATGTACTTAAAGCTATCGATAAAATTACCGATGATGAAGGTTTGGGAATGTCTCCCAGACGTATTACGGTTTCAACTTCCGGGGTGCCAAAAATGATTCGGAAGATGGCCGATGATGAAGTAAAGTTTAAACTCGCCGTTTCGTTGCATTCGGCAATCGATGAGGTTAGAACGTCCATCATGCCGTTTAATGCTACATTTCCGTTAGCCGATTTGCGAAGTGCTTTAGAATATTGGTACAGTAAAACGAAAAGTAGGATTACCTACGAGTATGTGGTTTGGAAAGGCATAAACGATAAGCGAAAAGACGTTGATGCTTTAGTGCAGTTCTGTAAATTTGCTCCTAGTAAAGTTAATCTTATCGAATATAATCCGATAGACGATGGAGAATTTCAACAAGCCAATTCCGAGGCAATCGATATGTATGTCAAGGTTTTGGAAGCTAATAATATAACTGTTACTATACGCCGATCGCGAGGTAAAGATATTGATGCGGCTTGCGGGCAGTTGGCTAATAAGAGTTAAAAAAGAAGGCTGTTTAAAAAGTTAAAAAGGGCGTCATTCTGTGCTTGACACAGAATCTCATCATATTGAAATTCAATAATTATGAGAATCTGAAATCGAAGATTCAACGAAGTTAAATAAATTCAGATTGACGAAAAAAATCAACTTTTTTAAACAGCCTTCTTTGTTTGGTAAAGGTCTACCTAATTAATGTTTTACGAACTTAATAGTTTTTGTTTGTCCGCTAGTAGTCATTATTTTTGCTAAATAAACACCTTTGTTTAGCGTATTTAAACGAATGTGTTCTTCACTTTTAGAAAGTTGCGTCTGTAACACTTCCTGCCCTAGAATATTAAAAATGCTTACCGATGAAAACGACACTTCTGTAGAAGCTAAAACTAAGCTTTCAGAAGTTATATCGTAATAGTGTGTAATGTTTTCAAGGTTTACGTCTTGTACAGATAAGGCGTTCGATGATTGCACAACAATGTCGTCTATAGCTAAAATCCATTGATCGTTACAATTGTAATGTCTAAATGCAACATAAATGTCTTTACCTGCATAATCCGAAAGGTCTACAGAACGTGCATGGTTACCCATAACTTGTAATGTCTCCTCAAGAATAGGTGTTGTAGCAATAATAGATTCTGCATCGCTTGAAGTTGAAGCGTATACGGCATAATGCTCTTTAACTCTAGCAGAGTCATAACCTGTTCCTGCATTAAAATTTAAAGTTACATCCTTAGCGTTTTCAGGGATTGTAATTTTAGAAGTAACTAAAAGATTATCTGGAGTAATACCACCAGTATTTGCTGCCCAAGAAAATGAAGTTTCATATCTTCCGTTTAAATGTGTCATGGCTGGAGAAAAATAGTTCTCTGTTAAAACAAACCAAGAGGTGTTGTCGTTGTTTAAATCGATTTTTTGCCAGCCAACAGGAGGTGAATACGACGTGGTCGATTCAAAATCTTCCTCAAAAATCACACTTTGCGCCTGCAAAAACGAACAGGCGAAAATGAATAAAAATGTAAAATTTCTCATAATTCTCTATTTAATTTCGGCAAATATAAGTGGTAACAGATGTTTATCATAACCAATTGTTGTATAATTCCTGAAGAGTTGATAACAACTGTTGTTGATACAACTACAGCTACTCGGTTTTCAAAAATTTAAAATAGTATTTCACTTACTTTTTTATTAGGTTTGTATAGCTAATTAATCCCTAAGATTCTTTTTTGAAAATAGTAGAGCAAATAAAGCAGCCTATTGCTTACGAGATGGAACTTTTCGAACAAAAGTTTTTACTCTCGATGTCTTCTAAAGTAGCCTTACTTAATAGAATTACCCATTATATCGTTAATAGAAAAGGGAAGCAAATGCGGCCTATGTTTGTGTTTTTAGTCTCTAAAATGGTGGCTAATGGCGAGGTTAGCGAGCGTACTTACAGAGGGGCATCGGTTATCGAATTGATCCATACCGCCACTTTGGTCCACGACGATGTGGTAGACGATAGTAACCGCCGACGTGGGTTTTTCTCGGTAAATGCTTTGTGGAAAAATAAAATTGCGGTTTTAGTAGGCGATTATCTACTCTCTAAAGGTTTATTATTGTCTATAGATAATGGAGATTTCGATTTACTAAAAATCATTTCGGTTGCCGTACGCGAAATGAGCGAGGGCGAATTGCTTCAAATAGAAAAAGCCAGACGATTGGATATTACAGAGGATGTATACTACGAGATTATCAGGCAAAAAACAGCCACATTAATCGCTGCTTGTTGTAGTTTGGGCGCCGCCTCTGTTAAACCCGATTCGCATCATGTAGAAACCATGCGTAAGTTTGGTGAGCTTATTGGTATGGCATTTCAAATAAAGGACGATTTGTTCGATTACGGACAAGAAAAAATAGGAAAACCTACAGGCATAGATATTAAAGAACAAAAAATGACGCTTCCGTTAATACATGTGCTTAATAAAGTTTCTGAAAAAGACAATAAATGGTTGATAAATTCTATAAAAAACCATAATAAAGATGCCAAACGTGTAAAGGAAGTTATTGCTTTTGTAAAAGCAAATGGAGGATTGGACTATACGATTACAAAAATGGAAATGTTTCAGCAAGAAGCGCTAAAATTAATAGCACCTTATCCAGAATCCGATTACAAAAAATCACTTATTTTAATGGTGAATTATGTAATCGACAGAAAAAAATAAAATCTTCAGGCAACCTTTTTACAAGTTTTATCGTCTTTATAAATAGAAGACCAAATGAAACCGCTGTTGAAAGTTATTCAATTACATAAAAACCAAGAGTACCTTATAAAAAAGGCACTTAAAAACAGTCGAGATGCACAGCAGGCCTTGTATACTATGTTTGCACCTAAAATGTTAAGCCATTGCAGGTATTACATAAACGACATGCATCATGCAGAGGAGGTTATGCATAACGGTTTTTTTAAAGTGTTTACACAGTTACAGTCGTTTCAACATCAGGGAAGTTTTGAAGGCTGGGTTCGTAAAATTATGACCCGCGAGGCTATCTCGTATTTAAGACAAAAAAAGCAAATGGTTTTTACAGAAACCGAGCATGCCTTAAGTGAAGAATCACCTGTTCTTGCAGATTCGCAATTATCTGTTGAAATCATTCAGAATGCGATAGATGGTTTACCAGAGGGTTATAAAACGGTGTTTGTTATGTATGCGATTGAAGGCTATAAGCATCATGAAATTGCTTCGGAATTACAGATCTCTGTAGGGACATCTAAATCGCAGTTATTTAAAGCAAGACAATTGTTACAACAGCAATTAGAAGAATTAAACGCTACACATTATGGTACAAAATAAGTTTGAAAATAGTATGCGTGAGCAATTGGAAGCTCGTAAACTGCCAACTCCACAAAATGGGTGGCACGAACTTCAAGGGCGTTTGGATAAACACGATACTCAAAAAAAATATAAGAAGTGGCTAATGTATGTGGGCATTGCGGCAAGTGTAGTAGGTGTGGCTCTAGTTAGTTTTTTTATGTTTAAATCAAATACAACTCACCATATTGTAACCGATGTTCAGTCTGTGGAAAACCCAAAGGTGGAGCAGATGCCAACGACTTCAAAAATGAAGGTTGAGGAGCTTAATACAGTAGAGAATATTAAGGGAAATAGGTCTTTGGTAGTCACCGAGACTAAGCCTAAAGAACATATTGAGGTAGCCAATCCAGCACAAAATAAGATAGCTAAAGATAAAAAGGTTCTTCAAAATACAACAGCTGAAAATTTAGAGGCTAATGGTATAGCTTCAGGTAATACAATAGTTTCAGAAGCGTCATTTCAGGAGTCAGAACAAATTACCGATGCTTATTTAGAAGATTTGTTAGAAGAGGCAAATCAAGATCTTCAAATACAGCAGCAAGGTATAAAGCGAGCTAAACAAACCGTAAATGCCGAAGTATTGTTAGAAGGGGTAGAAAACGATATAGAACATAGTTTTAGAGAAAAAGTTTTCGACGTAGTTAAAAAAGGTTTTGGCAAGGTAAAGACCGCCGTAGTGGAGCGTAACAAATAGTATCATCAATCATCATTCAATAATAAACATCAAAAAAAACGAACAGTTATGAACACAATTACTAAAATTGCTGTGTTTTGGAGTGTCTTTGTATGGGCATTTCAAATGCAAGCACAAGAACCCGTTGCTAAAGATTCGCTTAGTAGTAAATCTATAGAAATATTAAAAGCAGAAAAATCAGAAGTTAGAACTCAAGAAAAGGAATTGTTAAAACAAGAGGTCGAGTCTATTAACCAGAAAGTAGATGCAGGGTATATTACTACCGAAGAGGGCGAGATTTTAAAAAAGGAAGCTGCCAAAAAAAGGGCGTTGAACATTGCAAGTCGCGAAGAAATTATAGATAATAAAATCGATCTATTACAGCGTAATACAGAAAGTTATACGTTTGATGACGACGGACAAATTATTATTGAAATAGGTAAGGATTATAAAACCGATACCTTGCCTAATGATACATATTTTTATATTGGGCCAAAAAAGCGAAAACCTCCAGTGTACGATAGGCGTACTACTAGCGATTTGGTATTTGCTATTGGTTTTAATAATGCGCTTATAGAAGGAGAGAGCCTTGGCGATTCGCCATATAAATTGGGCGGGTCTGGTTTTGTAGAATTGGGTTGGGCTTGGAAAACACGTGTTTTCGAAAATTCGAATGCGTTGCGTTTTAAATATGGTATTTCGTTGCAATGGAATAAATTAGATATTAAAGATAATATGTATTTTGAAGAGCAAGGCGATTTTGTAAACTTGGTAGAATATCCTTATCATGTTAGAAAATCTAAGTTTAGAACGACCAATTTGGTTTTTCCCATTCATTTTGAGTTTGGTCCTTCAAAGAAAATCGAACACGACGATTATTTTAGATACTCTACTCATAAAAAAATCAAGTTTGGTATAGGAGGCTATGGCGGATTTAATATAGCATCGCTTCAAAAAGTAAAATATTACGACGATGGTAATAAAGAAAAAGAAAAATATAAAAATTATGATGCAGTAAACAATTTTGTTTACGGTGTGAGTAGTTATATGGGTTGGGGAGATATAGGTCTGTATTTCAAATACGATTTATCGCCAATTTTTAGGAATCAGGAATTCGATCAGAATAATATTTCTTTAGGGATTCGTTTCGATTTAGATTGATAGTAAAAAGCCACAAACCAGAAGCTTTAAGTCTGATTTGTGGCTTTTTTAATTGTAACTATTTAAAATTATTGCACTGCTTTTTTAAAGGCTTTTTCTCCACCAACAATAGGTAAGGTTATTGAAGTGTTTTTTAAGTCTACAGTCAATTCAGTGCCAGGTTTTGGAAGTAAAGTAAATTGATTGTCGCTAGAAAAAATCATTAAACCAATTTGTTGGCCTTTAGGAATAATTTGATCGTCGGGTTGTAAATCAAACGTTAGTTTATAAAATTCTCCAGGAGTAAGCGGTTCGCTTTCGTAAATCGATTTGTGGTTTTGAGGATCTGCCCAACCTCGTGTAATAATGTTATCGGTAATTTTTGCCTCGGCATTAGTATTCCAAGGTAGCGAAACTAACCAAACCGATAGGTTGGCTGCGGGTTTGTTGCTGGACAAATTAATACGTAAGGTAGATAGCCCCGAAATATGAAGATCTTCTTGTAATGGCGCTGTAACATAAAAAAGACGGTGTTTGGATGTTGTAGATTGCGCTAAAGAATCGCCAGAAAAATTAGCATCGTCTATTAACGTTTCTTGTATAGCTGTATTTTGTTTGTTTAGCGATAGGCGTCCAGCAGAGCGACCACCTTCACCTAGATATAATGTAACATTTTTAGCATCAGGGTTTGGGTAATCTGCATAGGCAGTTGGTTCTAAGCGGTCATCATTTTCTCTTACAATCCACGCCTTGCTATCGTCTTCAACACCATTGTCTATGCCAAATAAGTAATGGGTAAACCAACGGTTCATGATGCGCATTGGTGGTGGGCCGCCGTGCCCTTGTTGATGATAGTAAATTTGAACATCTAAACCTTTATCTTTTGCAGCCTTGTAAATTCTATAACTATGCTCTGGCATAACGTTCCAGTCATTAAATCCGTGAGACATTAAAAGGGCTGCTCTCATAGGTTCCATATCGTTTAAATAATCGCGTCCTGCCCAAAAATCGTTGTAATCGCCAGTAATTCTATCTTGACCGTTTTTCATTTCTGTATCGCGAATCATTTTATTGCTATACGCACGTTTCGATTCATCTCCGCTGTGTATAAAGTCGTAAAGCACATCAATATCTTCTCCTAAATAGCCCCCTGGCGAGCGCACTAAACCATTAGAACGGTAATAGTGGTAGTACGAAGTGTTTGGCGCAACAGGAATAATGGCTTCTAAGCCTTCAACTCCAGTGGTGGCAGCTGCTAAGGGAATGGTGCCGTTGTACGATGTCCCCGTCATTCCTACTTTTCCAGTAGACCAATACGCTTT
Source organism: Formosa sp. A9 (assembly GCF_051200825.1). GTDB lineage: Bacteria > Bacteroidota > Bacteroidia > Flavobacteriales > Flavobacteriaceae > Formosa. The sequence goes on from NZ_CP195158.1 coordinate 566,603, forward strand.
TATAGTGTCGTTGCCCTCGCGTGTGGTAAAGCCTTTGGCGCGTCCGTTTAACCAATCGATAACTGCTTTTGGAGCCAACGATTCGTTATCGCCACCAACAGTTGGTGAACCATCGGATAAACCTGTGCCTGGCGAGGACGAGTGTACTACGATATAGCCTTTTGGTACCCATTGTTTAATTTGGGAGTTAGAAATAATAGGGCGTTTGCCTACTCGGGTTACCTCTGGGTGTAAATGTGGCTTGCTAGTTTCTCCTAGTTCGTGGTGTACATCCCAAAACGCACCAGGTACATCTGGCGCAACACCAGCATAATACGGACTGGATTCGTAAATTATCGGTAGTTTTAAACTATCTGTCTCGGTTTGCTTTGGTCTGGTAACGGCAACATGCATACGGTCTAATTTGCCATCGCCATCGGTATCAAATTCTGTTTCTACCCACAAATCGTGTCTAATCCAATCTTCAGAATTACTGAATTCGGGAACAATTTGGGCTTCACCATCTTTAAAAATGGGTGTAACCTGTTGCTGTGCTATACCAATAAATTGGTAGCAGGCAAGAAAAGTAAACAGGAGTGGTGTTAAAAGTCTTTTCATTATAAATATTAAAATTGATTATTAAGGGAATAAACTACTAATTTACGGTTTTAATTATTAATTAGGCGTCTTAAATTATCCAATAGGAGTACAAAATTATTCCTTTAGGTTTTCTGTCTATTTATAGCTTTGCGTTATATTTGTAAACACTTTTTTAATTAAATCCCTTATCAGTTTGATTTCAAAAAACACTATAGATCAAGTATTCGAAACCGCCCGATTAGAGGAGGTGATTGGTGATTTTGTGCAATTGAAAAAGTCGGGAAGTAATTTTAAAGGGTTAAGTCCGTTTAGCGACGAGCGCTCACCGAGTTTTATGGTATCGCCAGTAAAACAAATTTGGAAAGATTTTTCGAGTGGTAAAGGTGGTAATGTTGTGGCATTTTTAATGGAGCACGAACATTTTACTTACCCAGAAGCGATACGTTATCTCGCAAATAAATACGGTATAGAGATAGAAGAAACCGAGCAAACCGATGCCCAAAAGGAAAAGGCCGATAAACGCGAGAGCTTATATCTGGTAAGTGAATTTGCCAATACTTATTTTCAGAAGATTCTGCATAAAACCGATGCAGGACAGGCTATTGGTTTAAGTTATTTTAAAGAGCGTGGGTTTACCACCGAGACCATAAAAAGTTTTGGTTTAGGTTATGCTTTAGATGAGTGGCAAGCCTTTAGCGATGAGGCCTTAAAACAAGGTTATAAATTAGAGTTTTTAGAAAAAACTGGGCTAACCATAGTAAAAGGCGAGAAGTATTTTGATAGGTTTAAAGGCCGTGTTATGTTCCCTATACAAAGTATGAGCGGTCGTATTTTGGGGTTTGGCGGTCGTATTTTGGTAAACGACAAAAAAGCAGCAAAATATGTGAATTCTCCCGAGAGTGAAATTTATTATAAGAGTAAGGTGCTTTACGGTATTTATCATGCCAAACAAAGCATTGCTAAGGAAGATAATTGTTTTTTAGTTGAAGGGTATACCGATGTTATTCAGTTTCATCAAACGGGTATTACAAACGTGGTGTCGTCTTCAGGTACAGCATTAACACCAGAGCAAATTCGATTAATTAATAGGCTTACTAAAAATATAACCGTATTATTTGATGGTGATGCTGCGGGAATGCGCGCTTCGATTAGAGGTATAGATTTAATTCTGGAGCAGGGTATGAACGTAAAAGTGTGTACTTTTCCTCAGGGCGAAGATCCCGATAGCTTTGCTAAAAACAATACCGAAGAGGAACTGCGAGAATATTTAGAGACCAATGCCAAAGATTTTATTCAGTTTAAGGCGTCGTTACTGGTTGAAGATGCACAAAACGATCCTATAAAAAAGGCCGAAACCATTCGCGATATCATTCAGAGTATTTCCAAAATTCCAGACCGCATTAAACAGGAAGTGTATCTGCAGGAATGCGCAAGAATTATGGATATTAGTGAAGCGGTACTGTTTAGTTCGTTGGCACAGTTGGATAATAAAGACAAAGGCGGAAATGTAAAAGCCGAAAAGGAACAGCGTGCTTTTGAAGTCGTTAAAAATGAAGCTCCAGCCAAAAAGGTAGACGTTCAGTATCTTTTAGAGCGTAAAATTATTGAAATTCTATTGCTTTACGGTAATCGGGAAGAAGATTTTGAAGATCTTATTTTAAAAGAAAACGATAAAGGCGATCTGGAATTAGAACCGGTAGTACAGCAAGCAAGAGTATTCGAAAAAATATTTTTAGACCTTCAGGAGGACGAAATGCAATTTGGTAACGCCATTTTTAAAACGTTGTATTATACCATTATTGAAAAACTAAACCAAGATCCCGATTTTGTTTTAGAGCAGTTTGTAAATACAGTCGATATCAATTTAGCTGAAGAAATTACCAGTATTTTAATGGACGACGAACGTTATGCTTTGCACGACTGGCACCGAAAAGAAATATTTCCGAAACAGAAAACAGATAGTGTCGCGCAATTGGTTAGCGAAACCATTTTAAATTTACGTTGTTTTTTAATAGACCAGAAAGTACTCGAATTTCAAAAGGCAACGTTAGAGCATTTAAACGAAAGCAACCGTAATATTTTAGAAGAAGTTAAAGACTACTCGGGATTAAAAATGTTGTTGTCCCGTAAGTTAAACCGGGTGTTATGATTCCAGAAGCTTTGCTTGATTAAGTAAGTCTACCAGATTAGACACATGTAGCTTTTTCATTAATCGAGCCTTGTATGTACTAACCGTTTTTTCGTTAATATCTAATTCGCTAGCAATATCTTTATTTTTTTTACCAATTGATAGTAGTTTTAATACTTCGACCTCTCGGGTAGATAGCTTTTTGTATAACGATCCTGTTCGTGTAACCCGTTCGCCAAATGCTAAGCGGTGCGTAAGGTCGTTGCTTAAATAAATACCACCTTGTTTAATTTTTAAAATGGCCTCTTTAAGTGTTACCACATTTGCTGTTTTAGAGATATACCCCGATGCGCCAGCTTTTATGGCACTCATAGCATAAACCTCTTCTGGATGTGTGCTAAAAATTAAAACCTTTATGTTTGGAAACTCTTTTTTAAGGCGTCTTAATGCGGTAATGCCGTTTAATTTTGGTAAGTCAATTTCAGAGATTATTATATCTACAGGAGTAGATTTTAAGAAGTCGAATATAGATTCGCCGTCATCAACACCGCCTTCAACTTGAATGTTTGGAGATGTTAAAAATAATAATTCTAGCCCTTTACGTATAATCGGATGATGATCCGCTACCAACAGTTTTATCATAATTTCAAATGTTTTAAAAGAATGACTGTTGGGGCACAGATTTCTATTTTAAAAATCCAGTCAATGTAAATATAAAAAAAAACTACTTAAGACTCACGGCTTTTTACTTTAAATTCTTAGGAATTATACAAATAGGTATAGGTTCCATTTTGTGTTTGTTAGCCATATTAAATCGCTTGTAAATAGTAAATACCTCTTTTTCTCGTCCAGAAAAATCGTCTGCTGTTTTTCCAGCGTCTGCCATAGTCATGGCCCATTCTAATTCGGGGTACGAAGCTCCAATTTGGTCTTCGTCGCTTCTGGCATCGCCAAATAAACCATCGCTCGGCACGGCTTCTTGTATAGATTGAGGGACTTTTAAAAATGCGGCAAGATTGTAAACTTCAGACTTCATTAAATCGGCAATCGGACTCAAATCTACACCACCGTCTCCGTATTTAGTGTAAAAGCCAACACCAAAATCTTCCACCTTATTTCCGGTTCCAGCAACTAATAATTTGTGTAGTCCAGCGTAATAATACAAGGTCGTCATACGTAAACGGGCACGTGTATTGGCTAAGGCCATATTAACCGTAGTTTCTTCTCCTTCTAAATCAACTTCAGTTTTAAAGGCTTCAAAAACGGGAGTCAAATCGGCTCTGGTTGTTTTTACGTTCGAAAATCGTTCGCTTAATTGTTGCATGTGTTCTTGGGCACGTGTTACATGGCTCGGGGCTTGGTGTATGGGCATTTCTACTGTTAAAACCTCAAGCCCTGTATGAGCGCAAAGTGTAGAGGTTACAGCCGAATCTATACCACCAGATACGCCTACAACAAAACCATTTACTTTTGCGTTTATAGCGTAGTCTTTTAACCAATTAACAATATAATCTACGATTTTTTCTGTTTGCATTTTGAAAGAATTTAGAACAAAGAACCTTACCTTTGCCCAACAAATTTAAAAGAATCGTTGAAGTAATAAAAATTAACAGCATCAAGTTTTTTATGAAGTATCTTAGTTTTTTCCTTTTAGTAATAATTACCCTGGTTTCTTGTGAAAATGATAGTAAGAAGGCCGATGAGATTTCAAAAATTAAAATGGATGTAACCGTAGAGCGCTTCGATAAAGCTTTTGCAAATGCAACGGTAGCGAATTGGAAAGCTTTAAGAGACGAATATCCGTTTATGTTTTCGAAATCGTACCCGGACAGTTTTTGGGAGTCTAAGCTGCAAGATACTTTGCAGCAAGAATTGTCTGCTGCTGTTATTGAAGCGTTTCCCAGCAATTTAGAAGGTGTTGCTTCCGAAATCACGTCGTTATTTCAGCATTTAAAATATTATTATCCAGAATTTAGAGCGCCACGGGTTATTACAACAACATCGTATGTAGATTACAGAAATAAGGTTATTGTAACCGATTCTTTAGACATTATAGCTTTAGATACGTATTTAGGACCAGAGCACGAATTTTATAAAGGGGTGCAAGAGTACATAAGATTGGGGTTTATACCAGAGCAGATTGTGGTAGATTTGGCCGATGCTTATGCAAAACGTTATATGTTGCCTGTAAAAAATAAAACTCTTTTAGATGAAATGATTACTGCTGGAAAACGTTTGTATTTTAAAGATATAATGATTCCGTTTAAGACCGATGCCGAAAAAATAGGTTACAGCCCCGAGCAATTGCAATGGGCCGAAGCCAACGAGAGCGATATCTGGAAATATTTTATAGAGCGCGAATTACTGTTTAGTTCCGATGCTAAATTGCCAAGTCGTTTTATAAATCCAGCACCGTTTTCTAAATTCTACTTAGCAGAAATAGATACTGAATCTCCAGGGCGTATCGGGCAGTATATCGGGTGGCAAATTGTAAAAGCATTTATGGACAATAATAAAGAGGTGTCGTTTAAAGATATGCTAACGATGTCTACAGAAGATATTTTTAATCATTCAAAATTTAAACCTAAAAAATAATGGCAAATATAAAATCGACTATAGAATTACAAGTAGAATTAGACGAAAACAGAGTTCCAGAACGCTTGTCTTGGACTGCCGAGGATGGCGGAATTACTAACGAAGAGGCGAAAGCCATGATGTTGTCTGTATGGGATAGTAAAGCTCAAGAATCGCTGCGTATAGATCTTTGGACTAAAGATATGCCAGTAGATGAAATGAAGGTGTTTTTTCATCAAACCTTAGTGGCTATGAGCAATACCTTTAACCGTGCTACGCAGGATGAAAAAATGACCGCAACCATGAAAGATTTTTGCGATTATTTTGCAGAAAAGTTAGAGCTAAATAAAAAATAAGTTAAGCTACAGCATCTGGTTTTAGTATAAAAATAAAAGGGCGCCAATAGTAATATTAGTGCCCTTTGTTGTATTTGTAATTTAAATTTATCGTCTGAAACCGCCATGGAAACCACCCATGCCTCCGCCGCGCATACCCCCAAAATTAGGATGTGCAGAACGCGAAAACGATGCGCCCCGATTCATGTCTAAAGTATGTTTGTTGTACATATTTTGATTTCTTTGCTGAAACGAATGATTGGTATTATTATTAAAATGATCGTTTCTAGATAGGTTGTGTTGTAGGTTTTGGTTTTGCTTTAGGTTGTGGTTATGATGATCGAAATTCGTGTGGTGGTAATGGTTGTTGTTATTAATATGAACATTAATGTTATTGTGATAAATATATGGAGGAAATGGTCGCCATGGACGGAAAAATGGTGGGTAGAATCCCCAATAGAACGGCGAGATCCATGGGGTGAAAAATGGCCCCCAAAACCAATCCATAATTAAAGGTGTTACGGCAAAAGCCGGATAAATGTAATAATCTGGTCCGTAAATATTAACGTCCCCGATAACCTGTACCGTATTATTTTCCTTTTTAACGTCTATAGTCGCAACATCTTGGTATTTATCTTCTGCTAATACCGATTGTATGGTTACTATTTTTTCGTCGCCTTTATCTACACTTACTACTCTTAAATAATCTACTTGGCCGTCTTGGTTAAGATCTAAATTAGAGATTTGTGTATCTGGATTGTTTAAGCGTTTTTCGAAATCTTCTAAGTCTTTCGATTCTCCAAACACCGAGGCTACAGCTTCTAAATCTAAGTTATCGCTAATATCAGGATTACTCGCCTCTACCGTCGTGGTAGTTGTTGTACTGTTGGTCGTAGGTGCGTTGTTAACACTCACATTTGGTGGTGGTACATTAGTGCTTGAAGTCGTTGACGAACTCGAACTGCAAGCATTTAAAACAAGCGCAAGCATAAGTATTAGAATGGAAGAGATTCTCATTTTATAAGTGTTTATTGATTATTCTAAAATATGAAAAAATATTGAGAAATGTTTGACTCTTAAGTAGATGTGTCTTAATAGAGATTAATGAGTTAAAGTCTATTGGTCTTGATTAAGAGCGCCTTGTAAACTATTTAGGTTTCGCTGCATAACACTTAAAAAATCGCCTTGTGTTGGGGTGGCAGTACATGGGTTTATAGTAGTATTTCTAAAACCTAATTGTTGCAGTGTAGTAACAGATTGTGGATTAGGCGTTGTTTCCCAAATGATAATGTCGGTTTGTATTTTAGTATTTAAGCGCTTAAGTTCGGTTAGTTTTGCGGGGGTTAAACTATCTGTAGGTTCCCAATGTAAGTTTGCTCCTTTTAGTTTATAAGCGCGTTGAAAGTACTGATAAATAGGATGCGTAAAAATAACAGGTTTTTGGTTGTTCTGCGTAGTGGATTTAAAAGCCTGATGTAAATGCATCAGCTCTTTAGATAGGTTGTTATAGTTAGCTTCAAATTGAGTCGCAGCTTTTGGTAATAAGGCTTTAAGGGTGTTGGTTATGGCTAAGGCTTGCTGGTTTGCCATGTCAAGGTCTAGCCAAAGTATGCTTGCCGTTTCGGTGTGGGCATGTTCGGTTTGATTGTCGTGGCTATGGGTAAATATAGTGCCGTTACCGAGTAATTTATCAATGATGTTTTGGCTAGTGTTAGCAATAAGATGTTCAGCTAGATCAGCATCTATTAACCAAGGTTCGAAACCCGCACCATTTATAATTATAGCATCGGCTTGTTGCATGGTGGTAATGGTGTCTGTTGGTGGCGTGTAATTGCTAGGGTCGGGATGCTTATAAGCGGGAAAGTGTAAGTCTATGGTTTGCCCTGCAATGCGATTAGTAAAATAGTATAACGGATAATTGGTTACATATACTACAGGGGTGGGGCGTTTAGAGGGTTGTATGTGCGCGTTGTGGTCTTGCTTGCAAGCTCCAGTTGTTAATAGTATAATTAGTAGTAAAACGGCAAATACTCTCATGATTTATTGAACGATATAAACGCAGGGGTTATAAGTGCTCTTTGGGGTTTTCTGTTTCGTTTTAGAGCGTTGATTTTATTGTTATCATGTTCAAAAATAGTATAAATTTTGAATCTCATGATAGTAGAAATGTTTTTATGTTAAGGTTACACAAACCTTAAAGGAACAAGTTATTAAATATTAATGAAAATTTAATGTCGTTTATAATTTCAGACTTGTTATCTTGTATTCGTGCCCATATTACCACAAAATATGAACTATTAACCTATGAAAAACCTACTTGTAGTAATGCTTTGTATGTGTTTACAAGGTTTTGCCCAAGACACAATTAAGGGACGTGAGCCCATTTTATATGGAGGATTCATGCTTGGAGGAGGTGGTGGATTTAATGGCGGCGGCGGATTGTTGTATGGTGCTGAATTGAACCATCAGTTTCGAAATAATTTATTAACACTTAGATTTTTAGAGCAACTGGAGCTAAATTCGAAAGTGGCTAGATTATCTCCATTTGTCGCTATGCCTGTTGTTGAGAAAAAAAGCACATTACGAGACTTAGGTGTGCTTTATGGTAAACGATGGATTTTTAGAAGGTCTTCGTTAAGTGTTTCTGGCGGTGTTTCGGTTGTCAGTTATTCGGTTAGGTTATCAAACGAAGAATACGACCATGCGATTACCGAAGAGCATCATTATTTGGGTGTGCCACTAGAAGTGAGTTATATTTGGTTTAAAGCGAAAAAGAAACGATTTAGAATAGCGGGTATTGTACCTGTAGGAAAGCCGACGGCCATTGGAGCGGATTTTGGATATAAATTAGTGGCGAATATATCTAATCATAGCTACATCGGGGTCGGACTAGTAATTGGTTTAGGAATTCATAAAGTGTATTAATTGCCCAAATCAATACATTTATTTCATTATGTTTATAAATGCTCTAAATAAAGAAAAGATGACTAAAATAACAGTAAAACCCGATTGCGACAATACCCCAAAGCGAGCGTTATTAAAAGCATTTAATATAGCCTGAGTGCAAGGAGAGATATAGCTGTTTTGTCAGAATACGTATCCGATACTATCATTTGGAAGAGGATTGAAGGTGAAACTTTACAGGGGAAAGCACAATTTTTAGGTGTAAAGTGCGGTAACTCGTGTTTGGTTTTGTTAGGTAAACCTTAAGCTTTTAGTATTTTTGTGTTTGTAAAAAAACAAACACATGCAAACATTAAAAAAAATAACCATATTGGTGTTGCTGTTAAGTCACTCCATGTTTGGACAAACCCAAAGTCAGCACACGAATGTACCTGAAAGCCATTTTATAAACCCAATATTTTCGGGAGATTATCCAGACCCGAGTATTCTGGTTGATGGTAACGACTATTATATGGTTCATTCTTCTTTCGAATATTATCCGGGCTTAACCATATGGCATTCTAAAAACTTAATAGATTGGGCTCCTGTAACCAATGCTTTACATACGTATTTGGGCTCTGTCTGGGCGCCAGATTTAATAAAACATAACAATAAGTACTATATTTATTTTCCTGTTCAGGAGACTAATTATGTTATTACTGCAGATCGCATAGAAGGTCCGTGGTCGACACCTGTAGATCTAAAAATAGGTAACATCGATCCAGGGCATATAGCAGATGCTAATGGCAATAGGTACCTGTATTTTAGTAATGGTGGTTATGTACCGTTGTCCGAGGATGGGTTATCGGTTACAGGACCTTTAAAACACGCTTATGATGGTTGGCCTATCCCAAAAGAATGGTCAATTGAGTGTTTTTGTATGGAAGGACCAAAGTTGTTTAAACGAGGCGATTACTATTATCTTACAGTAGCTCAAGGAGGTACGGCAGGGCCCGCAACAGGACACATGGTTATTTCGGCGCGGTCTAAATCTCCTTTAGGGCCTTGGGAGAATTCGCCATATAATCCTATTGCGAGAGCAGAAAGCGCTAGTGAACAATGGAATTCTGTAGGACATGCAACTATTTTTGAAGATGCTTATAACGATTGGTACATGATGTTTCATGCTTACGAAAACGAACATTACAATATGGGAAGACAAACTATGTTAAGCCCTGTGGAATGGACGGCCGATGATTGGTTTAAAATCCCGGAAACTGTAGCTATAGACCAACCTGTACAACGCCCTAAAGGCTCAGCGGCAAGATCATCATTTTCTTTGTCGGATGATTTAACGGGGAATACCTTAGCATCACAATGGCATTTTTTTGGCGGACTCGAAACCGACAGGTATTCTCTGTCTAAAACAGGCTTAACTATAGATGGAAAAGGAACATCGGTAACAGATAGTGCGCCATTATTAATGGTGCCAGCAGATCATTCTTATAGTGTGGATGTCGAGTTGGAAATGGAAGGTGATGCTATTGGAGGTTTGGTATTGTTTTATAATCCACAGTCATTTTCTGGTATTTTGGCTAATCAAAAAGATATTATTACCAATTTAAGAGGGTGGCAGTTTGTTACCGAAAATGATGTCTTTAAAAAGCAGGTGTTTTTAAGATTGGTTAATAATAACCATACAGTAGATATGTATTATAGCTTAGATGGTAAAACCTGGCACAAAACCGAGAACTCTGCCGAAGTGTCTGCCATGCACCATAATGTGTTAAGCGGGTTTTTAAGTCTAAGAATCGGATTGGTATCTACAGGTACAGGCAAAGTTACCTTTAAGAATTTTAATTATACAGCCTTAAATTAATTGTAATATTGAATAATAAAAAAAGGTCTAAAGAGTAGTTTTTCGTCAATCTGAATTTATTTTCAGATTCTCATAATTATTGATTTTCAATATGATGAGATTCTGTGTCAAGCACAGAATGACGAATCACTTAATTTTTTTAGACCTTTTTTGGTTTTGAAAGACGATTATATTATTCGTCTTTAACTTCTACAATTTCGTACATGTCTTTACCATCGACTTGTATAGGCTGGTAATAGGTGTCTCCAAATTGCACATAGGTTTGGTCGCCTATTTTGGTTTCCTCGCCACCTTCAGGCAAGCTAGGTACTATGGTTCCTGCTGTAGCAGGTACAACGGTATAGCCTTCGGCGCTTTTTTCGTAATACGCACCGCCATAGTAGTAGTTGTTTGTGGTTTCGCTAACTTTTACCGTTTCGGCTTCTTTTGGTATGGTTTGTACGGTGGCTCCAACTGGGGCTTGTACAACGGTATATCCTCCGTTTTCTTGTACATAGTACACACCATTATCGTAGTGGTATTTTTGGTTTTCTACACTAACTATTATAGCTGTAGCAGCTAAGGTAGTAATGAAATACCCCCAAGGATGCCAAGCTGGTCCCCAATAAAATGGGCGGTATGGATGGTAGTAATATGGTCTGTGGCAATAATAGCCTCTTCCGCCGTAAACATAAGGCGGTCTGTTGTATCGTACTGGGCTGTTTCTTACAACGGTATTGTGGCGATTAACGTTTATATGCTTGCTGTTATCTACATTTATATTAACGTTTTTTCTACTGTTATCTACATTAACTCTGTTGCCAGATTTGTTTTTAATGTTAGATGTTTTCTTGTTTCCGATATTGGTGTTTTTGTTGCCAATATTTGTGGTTTTATTACGATTAGCCGTATTAGTGTTTCTATTTACTGTAGATGTTTTAGGCTTAATTGTCGATTTAGAATTTGATGTTTTACTAGGTAAATTTCGCGAAGACGATTTGTTGAAGCCGCCATTAATACTTGTTTTTGGCTTGGATGTACTTGTTTTAGGTCTACTCATACTAGACGATCTAGACGGTGCAGAACGATGTGCAGCTGCGCCTCCGCCACCTCCACGAGACGCCCCATGACCTAAGCGTTGGGCGAATAAATCGGTAGGCATTATAAAGGCAAAGAGTAATGCCATAAAGCCTAATTTATATTGTATATGTGATTGTTTAAATTTCATAAGACTATATTTTAAAAATGATAGATTGTTATTTAAGATTTTGCTAGTAAAACACTTATAAGCCTTGCGTTATAAGGTGGTGTAAAATCGAAAATATTCTCAGGTATTTCAGGGTTCAACTCCCAGTCGCTAAAAGTAGCTTGGTACTGTTTGTTGCCTTCTTTTTTATAAGTAATTACAAAGTTTTTAGGTAATGTATAAGCATCTGCTGTAACCCATAATTGCACCAGTTTACTGTCGTTTTCAGCATGTATTAAATAGCAAGGTTGCCCACCCAATTCTACTTCACCTTTATAGCTAATGGTATTAAAAGCTTCTAAAACATCGTCTGTAAACGATGGGTAAAAGAAATCGGCCGCAGGAAAATCCATGTCGAATTTCTCGTTCATAAAATCGATCATTTCAATAATATTAGTTGGTGCAGGTATAGTAATGTAATTATTCTCATCGAACGCGTAGTAAGTAATGTGGTCGCCATTATACCAATATCCTCTATTGCGACCCATACTGTGCGATTTAACAAGCATTTTATCTGGGCCTACCATTTTAACGTCGTGCTCTTTGTAGCGTTTTACCATGTTATGATCGGCGTTTAGCTCGTCGTTAGCTACAGATAAATGAAACGATACCGAAGTTAGCTCCCCAATAGTTTCTCCCATTTGATCTAATACAACTACGGCATCAAGATCAACATTTCTAGATTCATTTTGAGCAAAAAACACATAGGGCATCATGCATAAAATGAAATACATCAGATGTTTTTTCATAAAGTTGATAGTTTTTGAATTTTAATTTTTGAATTAATAACAGTTTAATTTCGTAAAAGTAATGATAGTATTGTCAATTTCTCTTACAAAAAATGTGATTTAAAGTTAATATAATTTGTTGAATAACTTAGCTTTTAAAATAAGAAAGTCTCAAGTGTTATTTTATAAAAGCTATTGTGTAGTACTTTTAAAATGAATAATTTTAAATACTTAAGCCAACTTTATGTCTCGTTAATCTCATGATTTTTAACTTTAGCCATTTATTACATAGTAAAACTATTTATCTGTGGAGTTTTTTATGGTGCTGTTGTTGGGGCGTCGTGGCACAACAGGAAGTTGGTGATGATGTTGAAAGCGATTTTACAAGTCAGTTGTGGTTCGATTTCGATCCGTCTTGGCAATTGGCCGCACACCAAAAGGTTCGTGGTAACTTTGGTTATCGTACCATTAATCCTAAAAGTTGGCATCGTGTTATTTTTAAAGGTACTTTTGAAAGGGATTACGATAAATTATTTTTTAAACGTTTCAAGCATAAAGAAACATTATTGTTTGGGAATGCCTTTTTTATTTTAACCAAGAAAGATGATTATGGCTCGTTCGAAATTCGTCCGTATCAGGGCTATAGCATGAGCTTTAATTTAACCAATAGAATTGTTTTGGGGCAGACAGTAAGGGTGGAAGAACGGTTTGTTTTTTCGGGAAATCCAGATAACAAAGTCTTTGGTATGCGCTTAAGGTATCAGGTAAAAGCTGTTATTAATTTAGAAGGGTTGTGGTTTGGAGAAGACGAAGGGTTTTATGTGCCTATTGCTGTAGAAGGTTTTTTTAATTTGGTAAGAGCATCAGAGTTTAACGATGTTATTAGGGTAACTCCTGGTTTAGGCTATCAATTTAACGCTGGATTTAAAATAGAGGGCAGTCTGGCGTATCATTATTCGAAAGAAGAACTCGATAAATTAACCCGAACCAACGATATCGTTTTTAGATTCCGTATAATTAAAACCATAAAATAGATAATTCGTATCAACCAGTTTAACTTGGTTTGCGTGGTTTGGCAAAATGTAATACTATTTAATCAAACACACTAAATACTTTTGGTAAGCATCCGTTTTGGCTATCGGTTTTTATATTTTTATACATCGTTTTAGTTGTCTTCAACTTAATTTTTAACAAACTAATATTTTAAAATGAAATTACATTTAAAACTATGGGTTGTGGGGTGTCTTATTTTAGCAACAACTTCGCAATTGCATGCCCAATTACAGGTGTCTAAATTATTTTCCGATCACATGGTCATTCAACGAAATCAAGAGATTCGCATTTGGGGGTGGCACAAAAAGGGCACGAAAGTATCGGTAACATTTAATGGCTCTACAAAACAAGTTAAAACCAATAGAAAAGGTGAGTGGATGATTACGCTTCCTGAAATGACAGCTGGTGGCCCGTATGTGCTTTCTGTTGTCTCAGGACAGGAACAACAAGAGTTTAACGATATCATGCTTGGTGATGTTTGGGTATGTTCGGGGCAATCGAATATGGAGTGGGTTGTAGAAAATAGTAACAATGCTTTAGCCGAAATCGCTAATGCGAGCGATAGCCGTATCCGTCATTTTAAGGTGCCTAATTCTTATGCCAATAGCCCAGAGCTTACTTTAGCTGGTGGCGAATGGCAAGTCGCTTCGCCAGAGACCATGGCTAATTTTACAGCAGTAGGATATTATTTTGCAAAGCACTTAAGAACCGATAACGATGTTACCATCGGCTTATTAAATACGTCTTGGGGTGGCAGCCGAATAGAACCATGGATGAGCGCCGAATCATTACAAATAAAAGATACCGAAGCGTATATTGCTGAAGCTCAAAAAGAACATAAAGCAGCTTTTATGGCTTTAGAGAATAAGTTGAAAGCGACTTTCCCAAAGGTTGGCACAACCGATCAAGGTACCGTAAATGGAGAGCCAGTTTGGGCGGCTACAGATTTAGATGAAACGGGATGGATTCCTATGGCTCCAACTCAATTGTGGGAAGCTCAAGGCTTTGAAGGTCTTGATGGCGTAGGCTGGTATCGAAAAACGATTACACTATCCGAAACCGAAGCACAACATGCAGCGACCTTAAGTTTGGCCATGGTAGACGACTCTGATGAGGTTTGGGTAAACGAAAATAAGGTAGGCGAAACCATACAGCAATACGAAGCTAAACGCGTGTACAATGTAGAACCTCAGTTTTTAAAGCCAGGAGCGAATGTTATTGTAGTAAAAGTAGACGACACTGGTGGTGGCGGCGGAATTTATGGCGATGCTAAAGATTTATTCTTGAAAACCAGTTCGCAAAAAATAGATTTGTCCCAGCCATGGGCTTTTAATATTGGCGCTTATCGCGAACCGTATATGGGGGTAAACCAAATAGGAACGCTACTGTACAATAAAATGATCGTGCCAATTCAAAAATTCCCTATTACCGGTGTAATATGGTATCAAGGCGAATCTAATGCTAATAGTGAAGCCGATGCTACTGCTTATGCAGAATTGTTCCAAACCATGATCACTCAATGGCGTACCGAATGGGAGCAAGGCGATTTTCCGTTTTTATGGGTGCAGCTGGCTAATTTTATGAAGGCGCAACCAGAGCCTATTGCAAGTAATTGGGCAGTTTTAAGGGAATCCCAATCAAAAGCCTTAAGCTTGCCAAATACCGCACAAGCTGTAATTATAGATATAGGTGATGCCGAAGATATTCACCCAAGAAATAAGCAAGATGTAGGGTATCGCTTGGCTTTAGGCGCCGAAGTGTTGCAATACGGTAAGCAGTTAGAGTATTCTGGCCCTGTGTTTAAACAAGCAAACGTAGTGGGTAATACTTTGGAACTTAGTTTTACACATGTTGGGAACGGACTTAAAACCAAAGATAAATACGGTTATGTTAAAGGCTTTGCCATAGCTGGTGACGATAAGCAATTTGTTTGGGCGAAAGCTAAAATTGAAGGCGATAAAGTAATTGTTTGGAATAAAGATGTTAAGCAACCTAAGTATGTGCGTTACGCTTGGGCAGACAATCCAGACGATGCGAGCTTGTACAATACCGAAGATTTACCTGCGAGTCCGTTTTCTAACGAATAATTTAAAATGAAGTAATGATTTTTAATAAACAAAGCAGTCTAAAAAGTATAACTTTCGTCAATCTGAATTTATTTCAGATTCTCATAATTATTGATTTTAAATAAGATGAGATTCTGTGTCAAGCACAGAATGACGGACAATATAACTTTTTAGACTGCTTTGTTTGTTTTAGAATATATACAAATTCACTATTTAAGGTGTTGGTTAAGTGTAACAGGTGTATTGGCTACCAGATTTACTGTTGTAGTATTGGCGCCGTAAACTACACTTATGGTTTTGTTTACAGGCGATAGTAGGGTAAGGTTCTGTAGTTTGTTGTTTTTCCAAGTAATGTCTACAGTAATATTGCCTCTAGCTTTTAAACCTTTTATAGATCCTGTTTTCCACGAATCTGGTAAAGTCGGTAGAATGCGTAAAAAGCCTTCATGCGATTGTAATAAGGCTTCGGCAACACCAGCGGTGAATCCGAAATTACCATCAATTTGAAACGGCGGGTGTATGTCCAACAGATTTCCAAAAATAGAACGCTGTATGAATAAATCGATATTCTCTTCAACAGCAGTTTTATCTAATAAACGGGCGTAGAAGTTTATTATCCATGCTCGGCTCCATCCTGGCCCAGCTCCACCGTGGTCTAATCGGTATTGAATGGTTTTTTTTGCTGCTTCAAACAGTTCTGGATCGTTAACGGTAATGTCGTCTCCTGGGTGTAAACTGTATAAATGCGAAATGTGTCGGTGGCCTTTTTCGGGTTCTTCATAAGGGCGATCCCATTCCAATAAACGGCCATCTGGTCCTATTTTAATGCCCGAGTGTAATTGTTTGCGTTGTGTTTTAATTGTTGAAATAAAGTCGTCTTCAATATTTAAAATTTCTGCGGAAGCTAGAACATTGTCAAAAACTTCAGCAATAATTTGATGCCCCATGGCATTACCGCGCGATAAGGCAGCCGATGTGCCATCTGGAGCTAAATAGGAGTTTTCTGGCGATGTTTCTGGATAAGATACTAAGGTGTTATCACGCTCGTCTAAGGTCAACCAATCCGAGTAAAACTCGGCATATGCTTTAATGGCAGGGTAGGCGCGTTCGCGTAAGAATGTGGTGTCTTGGGTAAAACGATAGTGTTCCCAATAATGTTGGGCAATCCATCCGCCTCCATGAATCCATGATCCCCAATAGGGTTTAGAGGCACGCATCCAAGGTGTTCCCCATAGGTCGGTGGTTTGGTGGGCAACCGTACCAGATAACCCGTATTGTTCTTTGGCTAATAGTTTGCCACGTTCTATTAATCGATCAACTAAATCGAAAAGGGGTAATTCGCATTCGCTAAGGTTTGTAACATTAGCCAGCCAATAATTCATTTGTAAGTTGATGTTTAAATGGTAATCGGCATTCCACGGCGCTTCAATATGTTCGTTCCAGATGCCTTGCAAGTTCGCTGGATTGGTGTTTGGCCTGGAACTGGAAATTAATAAATACCTGCCGTAGTTGAATAACTTTTCGGCAAGGTCTATGTCTTGTTTTCCTTCTTTTACCTTAGCTAAACGTTGGTCTGTAGGTATGTTGTTGAATTCGTCGTGACCAAGGTTTAAAACCGTGCGGTTATACAAATTTTGATAATCTGTAATGTGATGTTTTAAAATGTCTTGATACGATTTAGAGTGCAGTGTGTTTAAGCTGTTCTGATTTTTAGAACTATAATCTTTACCATAAAACGAGGTGTTACAAACTATGTAAAGTACCGCTTCTTTTACGTTTTTAAGGTTTAAGCCATTGGCTGTTTTTGTAACTGTACCCGAAGTGTTGGTAACATCTAAAAGCGTTTCAAACTTTACACCGTAATCTAACGGAAAAGGCTTGGAATGTACTTGTCCGCCATATTGAGTGACTTCCCCCAACATTTTAATTTGCGAATCTGTAGGGGTAGACACTGTAACGGTTTTGTGACCATGATCTTCAGGTCTGCTAAGGCTTAACGTGTAGTTTAATCCATTTGGATTTTCGGTTGCAATCTTTACCACCAAAACATCGTCGGCAGCTGAGGCAAATACCTCTTGCGAGGTGTTATACCCATCGACCTTGTAAGTCGAGCTAACTACCGCGGTGTTTAAGTTTAAGCTTCTTTTGTAATCTGAAATAGGTTTAGATTCAAAATCTATAAATAAATCGCCCATGGTTTGGTGCGAACGCGTCACCCATTGGTACGAAAAATAGTCCACGATTAAACTATCGGCTAAATGTACATCGCCTTGTTTTATAAGCGTTCTAATGTGTTCAAGGTTTTGTGGTGTTCCTTTAGCATTGCCCCAATCTGGACCACCTGGCCACATGGAATCTTCGTTTAATTGAATGCGCTCTTTGGTTGGGTTTCCAAAAACCATCGCACCTAAGCGACCATTACCTACTGGTAACGCATTGTCCCAATTTTCGGCTGGCGAGGTGTACCAGAGTGTTGCATCTTGCTGCGCAGAACTTATTTGAAAAACAAGCCCTAGAACAATTAAAGGAACACACAAAAACGTTTTATACATGGTATTTATTTATATTGAAATTTATAAGATATGCTTTTTAATTATTGGTAAGCCTTTACATGTTGTTTGGATGAACCAAGACCTTCAATGCCTAATTCTACAACATCGCCTGGCTTAAGATAGCGCTGCGGACTTAAACCTAATCCAACGCCAAATGGTGTTCCCGTAGATATGATATCGCCAGGTAAAAGCGTCATGTATTGGCTAATATAACTTACGACAGTTTCGATATCGAAAACAAAATCGGAAGTGCTGCTGTTTTGCATCATTTCGTCGTTAACTTTTAACCAAAGATTAAGGTTGTTGGCATTTGGTATTTCATCTTTAGTGGCTATAAATGGGCCAAGTGGAGCGAAGGTGTCACAACTTTTGCCTTTTACCCATTGTCCGCCGCGTTCTATTTGGAATTCACGTTCGCTATAATCGTTGTGTAGTACGTACCCTGCAACATAGTCTAAAGCATCTGCTTTACTAACATAAGACGCTTTTTTACCTATAACAATGGCAAGCTCTACTTCCCAGTCGGTTTTTGTACTGTTTTTAGGAATGATAAGGTCGTCGTTTGGGCCAACAATAGCCGTAGTCGATTTAAAAAATAACACAGGTTCCTTTGGAACTTCCATACCACTTTCTTTGGCATGCATGGCATAATTAAGTCCCACACAAACCAGTTTTGACGGACGTTTAATTGGGGCGCCCAATCGAATAGTATCTGGAATTATAGGACATTGGTCTTGATGTTCTGTTAGCCAATTTTGTAATCGGTTTAAGCCATCTGTAGCCAAAAAGTCTTCGGTATAATCTTCGCCAAAAGCCGATACATCTATGCGTTTATCTTGTAATTGTAAGCCTGGTTTTTCTTGACCTTCTGCGCCAAATCTAATAAGTTTCATTATATGATATATTTTATTGGTTATCCATTTAATTTTATAAATCCGCCATCTATAGGGAAATCTGTACCGGTAATAAAAGCTGCTTCATCCGAACATAAATACAGTGCTAAATTGGCAACTTCTTCTGGTTTACCCATACGGCCGATGGGCTGGGTTTTAGATAGTGCATTAAACATTTCTGCTTCTTTTCCTGGATAGTTCTTTTTAATAAAACCATCTACAAAAGGGGTGTGTACCCGTGCAGGCGATACGCAGTTGCAGCGAATGCCAGAGTCTATATAATCTTTAGCGATAGAGTAGGTCATGGTTAATACCGCACCCTTGGTCATGCTATAGGCAAATCTGTCGGCGACGGCCACACTAGAGGCAATAGAGGCCATGTTTAAAATAACGCCTTCTTGCTGCTGTTTCATTACGGGAATAATGGCTTTAGAGCAGTTAAAAACCCCTTTAATGTTGACTTGGTATAGTTTGTCGAGGTCTGCGCCTTCTGTTTGTTCGATATTACCAACATGGGCAATACCAGCATTGTTGATTAGAATATGAATAGGTTCATCAGAACTAATTTCAGCCACTAAAGTCTTAACTTTAGCTTCATTTGTAATATCGCAATTATGTAAGGTAATTTTGGAATTCGTTTTTATGGTATCGATTGCATTGTTGGTGTTTAAATCGAAAACATGTACCGAAGCTCCTTGCTTTGCGAAAGTAGTAGCTATAGCTGCGCCTATACCGCTAGCGCCACCTGTAACGATGGCTGTTTTATGTGATAAGTCAAATTTCATAATATATAGATGATATTATTTTAGTTATTGGTTTTCCCAAAAATAACTATTTGAAAACTTATAGACTTGTAAAGCTGTATTTTTATAAATTCTTAATTGAAAAATGCAGATTATTTGACGGTGCTGCTATGTTTCTTTAAATAGTCTGAAGGCGAATAACTGGTAATGGCTTTAAATTGACGGTTGAAATTAGATAAGTTCTGAAATCCAGATTCGTAACAAATATCGGTAATGTTATATTTTTCCTCTAACAGTAATTTGCAAGCATAACCTACGCGAACTTCGTTTAGATATCTGGAAAAGGGTTTGCGGCTTCCTTTTTTAAAATAACGACTAAACGCAGCCGGGTTCATTTGGGCAACTTTTGCCATGTCCTGAAGCGATATGGGTTTTTTAAAATTATCGAAAATATACGAATACACTTTGTCTAGACTGCGGTTTTCTGTCTGATTGAAAGTGCTAAGAAATCCAGCCGATGCTAGTTTTACATAGTCAACCTCTACCCATAAGGTATTTAAAATTTGCATGAGTTTTATAATGCGTTCAAAATCGTTAAGGTGCTGTAGCTCCTTAATGTCTGCAATAATTTTAGAGGTGTTTCCTGTAAATTTTAAACCTTGCTTTGCTTTGTCGAATAGAGCCGTTATGTGCTTCATTTCTGGTGCAGTTGCAAAGGCGTTGCCTATAAATTCTTCTTTAAAATGAATGGCGACAGCTTCGGCAGTTAGGTTAGGATTGTTTTTAAAATAGGATTTATCGTTAAGCCACAAGTGTGGTAAATTTTTTCCTATTAAAACAACTTCCCCTTCGTTAAACTGCTCGATGCTGTCGCCAACAAAACGTGTGCCCTTACTTTTTAAAATAGCTACTAATTCTAGCTGTTCGTGATAATGCCATACCCTTAAAAAATTAGGATAGGTATTATGATGAACAGAAATAGATTTGTTTTGCAAATCGGTTCTATCTAAAAAATGCAATTTCATGCTTGCACACTGCTTTAGGTTAGTTTACCTGATTTGTAATTGCATCTATAATTTCTGGAAAATGTTCTTGGCCAGTAGTTCTGTTGAATAAACCAAAATTGTTGTTTATCAAAGAACCGTTGTCCCAAATAACCGGTACCATGCCATGGTTTAAGGCCGCCTCAGTTGTTTTTTCGTAATAATATGCTCTGTAAGTATCGGCACCTTCTACATTGGCTTTATAAAGCGCTCCATATTCTCCTAAGATAACACCAAGTCCTTGGTCTACAAAATCAGTTTTCATTCTAGAGAATTGTGTTTCTAGCCAATCTTCATTTCCCCATCCTGCAGTTGCAGACGGATCTGTTGCAATCTCTCCCCATTGCCAAATAGCATCGTTGTCTTCTTGTAAACAAAATTCGTAAGGATCGTAATAGTGTACTTCCATTAACATTCTGTTTTCAACTGTATCTGTAGGGATCGTTGCAAAATTAACTGTGTGGTCTATGTTGGTATTGAAGCCCTGTACGGTTAAATAACGGTAAGCGTTTCTTCCGCCTGTATTACGTACTGTAGTAATAAAGGTTTGGTTAAAACTGTTTTGCACGGTGTAATATTCTTCGGTAGGTGTGCCATAGTCGCCTTCTACCATGACTTCGTTGGTTCCTGCAAATATTAAGTGGTAATCGTAATCTCTAAAATAAATAGCTATTTGTTGCCACATTTTGGCCAGTCTATCATTTACATAATCTTGGTCGTTGTAAGTTGGTTGCATCCAGCCGCCATCCCAATGGATATTGATCATAGCAAACATATCGTTGTCTCTAACGTAGTTTACAACTTCTTCTACACGTTGTAATCCTGCTTGACTGATGGTATAGTTATCGTCGCCTTCTTCTATATAATTACTCCAAGCAATAGGAATTCTAACGGTGTTGAATCCCGCAGCTTTAACAGCATCTATAAGTTGTTTGTTTATTGCTGGATTTCCCCAGGCAGTTTCTCCGCCAACGGCATCTAGCGAATTTCCAACATTCCAACCAGCACCCATCATGCTTGTTAGTTGTACAGAAGTATAGTCGCTCATTTCGCTTGGGTCTGGAGCAATCGATATGATTGAACCTAATTGAGACACTTGAATTTCGTGACTTACACTAGAAGTGTATACTTTAATAACAGCAGAACGATCTGTTTCTGCATCGTTGGCCGAAGCTTGAACCGTTATACTGCCAGTACCAAGACTAGAGGTTGTTGAAAAGGATAGCCAGTTAGCATCCGAGCTAACACCCCAAGTAATATTAGGTGAAGCTGTAACTTGAAACATATTTTCGCCACCAGCAGCAATAAAAGTCATGGTATCTGTATCTACAGAAAAGGTGCCGCTGCCATAGTTATCGTCGTCATCGTTGCAAGACACGATTCCTATACTTAGGAGTGCCAATGCAGCAATTTTAAAAATGTGTTTGATGATTTTCATAGTTGTTGTATTAATTAGTTTATTGATATCGTGTATTCTCCAGTAATGTGTCTTGAAGAGTTACCTACTTTAATAGTGTAAGTGCCTTTTTCGACCTCCCAAGATTTAGTATCTACATTGTAAAATGCTAATTCTTTTACTGGTATTTGAAGCGTTACCGTGTTTTGTTGTCCTGCAGCAACGTCTATTTTTGCAAATGCTTTTAACTCTTTTGCAGCGCGCTCTACTTTAGAATCTGGTTTAGATACATACACCTGTACAACTTCTTTACCAGCTGCAGTTCCTGTGTTTTTAACCGTAGCCTGCACGTTTATAACATCGTTTTCCTGATAGGTTTTTGCATTAGTTGTTACATCGGAAATTTCGAATGTCGTGTACGATAACCCGAAGCCGAAAGGATATAAAGGCGCAACATTTTTAGTGTCGAACCAACGGTAACCAACTAATATGCCTTCGTCGTACGATACTGTTTTGTCGCCAGGGAAACTGTTGGTTGCATGTGCAGGAGAATCTTCTAATTGCTTAGGCATGGTCCAAGGTAATTTTCCTGAAGGGTTTACATTTCCAAGAAGTACATCGGCTAAAGCGTTACCACCTTCTGACCCATTAAACCAACTCCAAACCAGAGTAGCACTTTGTGCATCTACTTGTCTTAAATCGAATGGTGCACCAGCAATCATTACAACGATGGTGTTAGGATTTACTTCCTGAACTTTTTTAATTAATTCCTCTTGACCAAATGGTAGGTCTAAATTTCTACGGTCGGAAGCTTCGGTTTCGTAATCTCTATTCGATCCAGCGAAAATGATAGCAACATCGGAGTTTTTAGCTGCTGTTAAGGCGTCTTCCAATACTTTAGGATCAAGTTCATCTACAGTAACAGGGCCTTTTAAGGTTACAGCTTGTTTTTGGTCGTTCTCGTTTTTAGAGTAGCGTTCTAAATAACCTTCGGCATAGTTAATTGTTATGTTTTCTGGTAATCTGTTTTTTAAACCTTGTAATGGGGTTACTTCGCGTTTGGTTTTAACACCAGCACCAAAACCACCTAAAGCATTTGTTTTGGTAGCATTGTTACCAATTACTGCTATGCTTTTTAAACCTTCGGTTTGTAGTGGTAGCATATTTTTGTCGTTTTTTAATAAAATAACCGACTCCGATGCGATGGCATAAGCATCTTTAAAATGTGCTTCGGTGTTTATGCTTCCTTTGGCACGACCTTTATCGTCTATGCTTTTTAGGGTGTACATGGTACGTAAAATACGTTTTACGTGTTTGTTTAATTCGGTTTCAGAAACACTTCCAGATTTAACGGCTTCAATTAAAGCATCTGCAAAATAATACTCGTTAAATGGTTTTGGTGTACCCATTTCTATATCTGTACCATTTTCTAGATATTCTTTAGTACCGTGAACGGCTGCCCAGTCGGAAATTACGATACCTTCAAATCCCCATTCTTTTCTAAGTACATCTTCTAGCATGTAGCTGTTCGCACATAAATATTCGCCTCGGAATTTGTTATAAGCGCCCATAAAGCTGTATGCATGGGCTTCTTGAACAGCTGCTTTAAAAGCTGGTAAATAGATTTCCCGAAGTGTTCGTTCGTCTATTTGAACATCTACAAAATCTCTGTTGGTTTCTTGGTTATTGGCAGCAAAGTGCTTCACACAAGCCGCAACGTCGTTTTCTTGAAGACCTACAATAAACGGAACAGTCATTTTTTTGTTTAAAAACGGATCTTCTGTAAAGTACTCGTAAGTTCTTCCGCCTAAAGGTGTTCTAATAATATTGATTGCAGGCGATAGCAGTACGTCTTTATCTCTGGCAATGGCTTCTTCGCCAACACTGTTGCCAAATACATATGATAATTCGGTATTCCAAGTCGCTGCTACACCACCGCCAGCAGGGTAGTAAGTTGCAAAGTCGTTATCCCAGCCGGCAGGAGCCCAAGAATCTTTAGATATTTCTTCACGAACACCTAGAGGGCCATCGGCCATGGTAAGTTCTGGAATGCCTAAACGTTCTACAGCAGCTGTTGCGAACATGGTGCTACCATGTAACATGCCTGTTTTTTCTTCGATGGTCATAGCGGCTATTAGCGAGTCTATTTTAGCATCGAATGCTTTTGTAATTGGTTTTCCTTGGTATGTTGCTGCTATTTCTTGATGTGTTGTTTGCACTGGTTCTGATTTAGGTTCATTTTTACAAGAAACCCCTAGTAAGAGGCTTGTTGCCGAAGCCATACAAATGAGTTTGTTTTTCATGTTTTATGCTTTAATTGTTTGTTTGCGGATTGCTTGTTATGCGGTTTAGTTATTTATTGGGTTTGTATTTGGAGTTCTGAAGGCTCTAAACCTTCGGATGTTACTTTTAGTGTAATAGTTCCTGCCTGTTTTTTGGATTGTATAATGACCAAACATTTACCGTAAAAGGCATTAATTTTCTTGCTTTTAAAGGACGTATGGCTGGTAGGGTCGCCATTATCTACACCTACAATAGTGCCTTCTCCCTCAATTTCGAAAGTTACAAGATTGGTAGCTGTTGGGTTTGTTACATTGTCTTTATCGGCTAGCGTTACGGTTACAAACGATAAATCGTTTCCGTTGGCTTCAATAGTTTGTCTGTCGGCTTCAAGGTTTATTTTAGCTGGAGCATTGGCTGTTTTAATTTCTTTTTCTAAAACAACCTTGCCATCTTTTCGCGATATGGCTTTAAGTGTGCCGGGCTTAAAAGGAATGCGCCACATGACATGTAAATCGTCGCCTTCTTTTTTTCTGATACCTTGCGATTCGCCATTTACAAAAAGTTCTACTTCGTCGGCATGGTTGTAATACGCCCAAATATCTACGGTTTCGCCTTCGTTCCAGTTCCAATGCGGAAATATATGAAGTACATCTTTATGGGTCCACTCGCTTTGGTACATGTAATACACGTCCTTTGGGAAACCAGCTAAGTCTATAATTCCGAAATACGAACTACGCGACGGCCACACATAAGGTGTTGGTTCGCCCAGATAATCGAAACCAGTCCAGATATACATGCCTGCAAGGAAGTCGTGTTTTTTTATAATTTTCCAAGTTTCTTCGTGAGTCGATCCCCATGGGGTACTGACTTGATCGTAGGCCGAAACAGTATGGTCTGCATTCCCGCCGTCGAAAGGTAAGTCCCAACGTACAGGCCAACGTTTTAAAGTATCGGATTTTTTATCGTAATAGCCTCTGGTTTGTAAGCCCGAAGTTGTTTCGGTGGCTATAAAAGGTGTATTCGGAAAGTTTTTTTGATGATGTTCGAAGGTTTGATGGGCATAATTGTAACCAATTAAATCTAAAACTCCCGAGGCAGCTAACGGATTGAAGTTAACATTTGAAGCATCAAATTGAGTAGTAACATCGGCGTTTGGCATATTTACTGGCGGATTCATTGCCACAGTAATGGGTCGTGTAGTATCTAATTTTTCAACGATGGCCTTTAAGGTTTTTGCGGTTGCGATGCCTTGCTCGTTCCATTGTTCCTGAATTTCGTTACCAATGCTCCATACAAAAATACTAGGGTGATTACGGTCGCGTTTAATTAAGTCTTGAAGATCTTTTTCGTGCCATTCGTCCCAGTGGTTAGCATAGTCGTATTTCGATTTGGTATTGTTCCACATATCATAGGCTTCATCCATAACAATAAAGCCCATACGGTCGCAAAGGTCTAAGAGCTCTGGCGCAGGTGGGTTATGGGCGGTTCTAATACCATTTACACCCATATCTTGTAGAATTTCTAACTGACGTTCTAAGGCACGAGTGTTAATAGCAGTGCCTAATGCACCAAGGTCGTGATGGTTGCAAACGCCTTTAATTTTAACCTGCTTCCCGTTTAATAGGAAACCTTTGTTTAAATCGAAGGAGAAAGATCGAATACCTATTGGTGTTTTGTATTGATCTATTAAGGTGTTGTCTATATAAATTTCTGAAACCAAATTGTACAGAAAAGGTGAGGTGTCTGACCATAATTTTGGGTTTTGTACCAAAAGTTGATCGTTTAAAGCATGTTCGGAATGGGCATCGATATTGAAATCTTGCGAAGTTTCTGTAATAAGTTTATTATCGAAATATAGCTTTGATTTTAAGGTAACTTGTTTCGATGTGTTGTAATTATTTTTGAAAGTTGTCGCTACCGATACCTGAGCGCTGTCTTGGGTTACTAACGGTGTTGTTACAAATGTTCCCCAATTAGAAATATGAAGTTTGTCGGTTTTTACTAACCAAACGTTTCTGTAAATTCCAGAACCAGAATACCAGCGCGAATTCGGCTGTTTGGAATTATCTACTTTTACTTTTATAATGTTTTCCTGATCGCCAAAATGAAGATATTTAGTTAAATCGTATTCAAAACTAATGTATCCGTTAGGTCTGTGCCCTAAATGTTGGTCGTTTATCCAAACATCGCTATTCATATAAACACCATCAAACTGTATGGCAATAGATTTAAGCGAGTCTTCAGATTTTAATTTGAATGTTTTTTGATACCAGCCTGTGCCTCCTGGTAATGCACCACCACCATAGGTTGCTGGATGTTTGTCGCTAAAGTCGCCTTCAATACTCCAATCGTGTGGCAGGTTTAATGTACGCCATGTGTTTGTGTTAAGATTCTCTTGTGTTGAATTTTCTAATCGGAATTGCCAAGCATCGTTAAAATTTATGCGTCTGTCCAGTATTTCTGTGGTTTCCTTTTTAGAAGAAGTACACGCAAAAAGCGTTATAACAACTAAAGTTAATAGTTGATATCGAGATATTTTTTTTAACAAAACCATGTCGTTTAAGAATATGTGTTATAAAAGAGTATAGAAGTGATTGTTCTAACCACTTCTATACTTTTAATAAAGGCTATAGAAGGGATATTACTTTATAATAATTTTGTCTATTGTAGCAGTAACGGCTTCTATATCTGTAATGTCCTGACCTAAACCAGCCATATCGACTACAAATACATTAGCGCCTTCTGCAACATCGTCTATAGTGAAGGATACGGTATAAGTACCATCTCCATTAACAGTTGTATCTCCAGGACCAGAACCGTCTCCCCAATAGGCAGGTGCCCAATCTGGATCTGAATAACTTGCGTATGCAGCATAGGTTCCTACAGCATCGTCGTTTAAAGTGATGCCGTTTAGAGTGAAGGTGATTTCCATACTTTCGCTAAACACTAATTCCGAAAGATCGATAGGAGGATCTCCTGCTGTTCCGCTACCAAATTCATTAAAGATTTCGATTCTGAAGTTTCCATTGTTTTCTAAATCTCCAAAAAGAATTTTACTGTTATCGACAGCTAATTCTTTTGGCTGATCTGCACCTCCAGAATTCCCTGCATTTGGTACTAAGTGATAAGCCGTATATTGTCCTGGCTCGTCTACATTATCAACTGCACCTAACCAAAGGTCTGTTATATTGCCATTGGTGTTTGTTTTTATATCTAGGATACGTAGTTGATTGTTTGCATCTGGTGCAAAATTAGCCCAGTTGATTAATGGGAACGTAGGAACAGGTATACTGAACGAGTAAATTCCCGAATTGCTTACAGTGTAAGTGCCTTCTGTAGTTGTGCCGTCTGGAGTTACAAATACCACAGTGTTATCCGCAGAATCCATAGTCATAGAGAAACCGCCATACACAGCCGTATCTGGAGTGCCTAACCAATCTGGATAATCTTCTGGGTTTTGCCAGCCATTCATCATGGAGCCGTCTAAGTTAGCCCAATCTAACGGGTTGCTTTCCGATAATTTCCACTCGATAGCAGTGGTTGTAATTTCAGATATGGTATCTTCCCAACCTTCTGGTAAGTCTGGTTCTTCTGGGCCAGTTTCTTCAGGGACGTAATTATCGGCGTAGTCTTTAGAAACGTAGTTCCAGATATACCACCAATCGCCTTCGTCGTTAGTTCTAAATACGGCAATACGTAATTGATTTTCGTCTAAAGTAACAATTTGTAAGTCGTTATTCCAGTTGCTTGCATTGGCGATGTAATTTTCAGGTCTTAAAATAGTTGCATCAGATGTAGTAAGTGTTTTAGCATCTTTATCTAAAAAGTATGTGCCACTTTCGGTTAAATTGCCTTCTCCGTCGTAAACGGTCATGAATGGTCCGCCATCCAAGCTAAAGTTCATAATGGCATCCCAATCTACATCGTCTTCGGTGCTTCCTGGAGGTAATCCTTCTGGCTCCCAGTTTGTCGTAAAGTTGTCGAATTCTGGAGTTCCGTTAGCAGGATCTGCATACGATAAAAAACCTGGTGCCATACCGTATTGTCCGTTATCTGGAATCCAAGATTTGTTTTCGCCAACCCCTCCAGATAAGCTTGTCCATAATGGGTCGCTTACGTAGTTTAAGTTGTTTTCGGTTACTGTAATGGTAACAGGAACAGCTTCTACAAGTCCGCCATCTGTTGTTGCAGAAAATTGAATAGTGTATTCGCCTGCAAAAGCATATTGTACGGTTAACTGATTTTTATTTGACGTTCCAGTCTGGTAGTTCCAATACGCCACGGTTTGTGGTGTATTGTTAGTTAAAACTACTGTGTTTCCGCCTTCATCTATAGCGTAATCTTGTACTACAGTGAATTCAAGTTCTGATGGGTCTAGCTTTTCGCCAAGTTGATGGTCGTCGTCGCTACAAGAAACAAAGCTTGCCAGCACCCCGATTAGCATAAAAAGTTTAAAAATATTTTTCATAATTTATATCAATTAGTTTAATTACCATCCTGCGTTTTGTTGCAGTACTCCACCTGATAAAGTGATTTGTGTATTTGGAATTTGCGATAAGCCTTGTGTGGCTTGTACATTTCCGCTAGAAATAGTTTTGTTTTCTTCCAAATTACCACTTAAAACAGTCGTATTTACTTCCAATTCGCTAGCGGCTTCGCTAACACCTTGGCGCATAAGGTCCCAATATCTGATGCCTTCTAAAGCAAATTCCAAATGTCTTTCTTTTAAAAGATTATCTGGAGTGATAGATAACGGTGTGAAGTTGTTGCCGTAAGCACGTTGTCTTACTTGGTCGAAATAGCTTTGCGCACTTCCGCTACCAAGTTCTGCTGCCATTAATAATACATCGGAATATCTGATGGCAAAATAGTCTTGAAATTGCCCAATTTGGAAACTTTCGTTACCTGCTGCAACAGCCGAGCTTACTAATTCGCCTTCTTCGTTATATTCAGACATTGGAGTGTATTTCTTGTTGTAATAGCCAGTAAATTCACGTTGTCCTTCAAGATTGTCGAACGGTACTTCGTCTTCGTCTATAGCAATAAGAGTTGCAGAGCGTCTAGAATCGTTGTCGTTATACAAATCGTAAAGTTTTTCGGTAGCTGTAATGCCCCAACCATTTCCGTAAGGGAAATACATGAATTCTCTCATACCAAATAAAACCAACCAGTGATTTCCGTCTGTATTACCATTGTAGTCACTCGTATGGGTGTATTTTACAGAAAATACAATTTCTTCGTTAGACTCGCCTGCATAAGTTGATCCTTCTTCGTCTGTGCTAGCAGCTGGCCATAAGTTTGCAAAATTTGAAACCAGAGCATGACCGCTAGAGGCAATAACATCTTCCATATGGTTTAGGGCATCGGCTTGCGATACTAAACCAACTAAATCTGATGCTCCGTAATAACCCGTGTAGTATAAATACACGCGGCCTAGCATGGCTTTTGCAGCCCAACGTGTAACGCGGCCATTAGGAACAGCGTTATAGGCTTCTTCTGGAATGTTATCGGCGGCATAAAGTAAATCTTCTGTAATTACAGTATACACATCGGCAGGATCTGCTTGTGGAATATTATCTGTAGATGGTTCCGTTAATAAAGGAATGTTCCCCCATAGGCGTACCATATCGAAATACAAATATGCTCTAATAAAACGGGCTTCGCCAACATAACGATTACGTAACGTTTCGTTGTCGGTCCAGTCTATTTGATCTATTTTTTGTAAAAGTACATTACAACGGTATAAGGCTTGGTAATATTTAACCCAAGTGTCGTTATACAGGTCTTGATATCCTGGAGCTCTGCTAATATCGAACTCGTCTATAGCTTGATAATCAAAAGGGTCTGTGTTACCTAAACCACCAAAACAGTCGTCGGACATCACTTCCGATACGGCTGGGAAAGTACGTTCTGCAGCACCTGTAACCACTTGTAATCCATCGTAACACCCTACTAATGCCGAGTAAGCATGTTCTGGAATTTGATAAAAACTATCGTCTGTGGTATCGGTGATTGGTTCTGTATTTAAAAAGTCTTCGGAACACCCTACCATGGCAAGCATTCCTAATACTATAAGATATTTATTCATTCTTTTCATGGTTCAATTTTTAAAATTTAACGTTTAACCCAAACATGTAAGTTCTAGGTCTTGGATAGTAACCTACATCTACTCCAGAAGAGAAGTTGTAACTGCTGTCTGAAATACCGAATCCAACTTCAGGATCCATTCCGTCGTAGTTTGTAAAAGTATACAGGTTCAGTACCGAGAAATATAAACGGAATTGGTCTGCAAAGAAATTGCCTGTTTTACTACTTTTAGCAATATCGTAGCCTAAGGTTACGGTATTGATTCTTAAGAAATCGCCGTCTTGTACAAAAATATCTGAAAACTGGTTGTAGTTTCTGTTGTCTACAGTTAATCTAGGTAACGTGTTAGACGATTCTGGTCCGTGCCAACGGTCTAAAATAGCTCCAGTCCAGTTTTGGTTTGCAGCCGTATTTCTGTACGATTGTACAATTTGGTTACCAGCAACACCACTAGCTTGTAAAGAGAAATCTACAGCTTTATAGTTAAATCCTAAAGAGAAACCGTATGTGAAATCTGGATTAGGGTCACCAATTTCTGTTCTGTCGTTTCCATTTATTGTACCGTTTCCATCGGTATCTACGTAAATAAGATCTCCAGGTTGTGCTGTAGGCTGTAATAAGTTACCGTCTGCATTAACATAATTGTTTACATCGGCTTCGGTTTGGAAAATTCCAGCGGTTTCGTAACCCCAGAAGTATCCAAGCGGGTGACCTTGTTCTGCTCTGTAAAATTCTGGAGAGTTATCCCAAAGCTGATTACTTAACCCGTGAATAATACCATCTTCTGTAGGGATTTCGCCTACTTCATTTTTGTTGTATGCTCCGTTAAAGCTTACGTTATAGCTAAAGTCGTCGTTAACGCGATTGTTATATGCCAATACAAGTTCTGCTCCTGTGTTTACTACACTAC
Source organism: Formosa sp. A9 (assembly GCF_051200825.1). Taxonomy (GTDB): domain Bacteria; phylum Bacteroidota; class Bacteroidia; order Flavobacteriales; family Flavobacteriaceae; genus Formosa. The sequence continues at coordinate 597,960 of NZ_CP195158.1, forward strand.
CTCCATTTATATAAGGTGGTTCTGCACCAGCAGTAGCAGGAATTGGAGCTAATACTAACCAGTCTTTTTGTTCTTTGCGGTACCAGTCGAAGTTAACTGTAAATTTAGAATCGAAGAATCTGGCATCAAAACCAAAGTCTAATTCTTCGGCAGTTTCCCATTGAAGGTTTGCATTTCCTAATCTGTAAGGGTAAGCACCAGGTGTTAATACACCTTCTTCGTCACCAAAACTATAATTTGTGTTTTGAGTTCTTACTAAACCTAAGAATTGGAAATTACCAACATTTTGGTTACCAACTTGCCCCCAACTAGCTCTTAATTTGAAATAGTTCATAAAAGAGTCGCTGTTATCCATAAAGTCTTCATTGGTCATTACCCAACCAGCAGATAACGATGGGAAATAGCCCCAGCGATTGCCTTCTGCAAATTGCGAAGACCCGTCTGCTCTAAATGTAGCGTTCAATAAGTATTTACCTTTGTAGTTGTAGTTTACACGTCCAAAGTAAGACATTCTTTTACTAATAGCATCTGGACCACCAGAAAGCGAAATTAGTGAGCCGTCTGTATTGGTAGCGTTGCTTAACCAAGCATGCGCTAAATCGTCGTAAATTAAATCGACATTAGAACCACTCATTGAGTGCCCATCATATTTAAACGATTCTGTACCTAACATGGTTTCGAAATGGTGATCGTCATTTTCACCTAAATCAAAATTATAGGTTAATAAGTTGTTCCAGATTAAGCTTTTTCCTTTGCTCATGTTTTGGTTTACACTTCTGAAGTTACTGAAAGCGTAAATAGATAATTCGTAAATAGGTGTAAAGCTGTGGCCTTGACTAGCAAAATAATCGATACCTAAATTGGTTCTGAAATTTAAGTTTTTTGCCAATTCGAAATCTAAATACACATTACCCACTAACTTTTGAGTGTCGTTTTCGTTCTGGTTAGAGTATACCATTTGTGCGTACGGGTTAGATACTCCTTGTAACCAAGGATCGCTATAACCTGCAGAATTGAAAAACTCGCCGTTCTCGTCGTACATAGGAAATAACGGGTTGGTTTGGAACGCGCCTCTTAAAGCGTTGTTATACTGGTTGCCTACACCAATACCGTTATTGTTAATCCAAGCGAAGCTGAAGTTTTCTCCGAATTTTATTTTGTCGTTATATAATTTGTGTTCCGAGTTGAATCTGAAGTTATAACGCTCGTAATACGAGTAATCTTCGCCACCTACAATACCAGCTTGATTTAAATAAGATAAAGACGATGAGTAGCTAGACATTTCTGTTCCGCCAGTAATACCTAAAGTATAGTTTTCTGTTGGCGCAGTTTCAAACATTTCGTCCATCCAATCTGTACCATTACCAGCATTGGCAATGTCAGAATCCGAGAATTGTCTGCTCATTCCAGAGTTAATTCTAGCTTCGTTAATCATAGTCATGTATTCTGTCGCGTTTAACATGTCTATGCTTTTGGCTAGGGTTTGTACACCGTAATACGAGTCGAAAGTGATTTGAGCTTTACCTTCTTTTCCTTTTTTAGTGGTTACTAAAACCACACCGTTGGCCGCTTGCGAACCGTAAATTGCAGCAGATGCAGCATCTTTTAAAATGGATACGTTTTCGATATCGGCGTTGTTAAGGTAAGAAATATCGCTAGTTTGTACACCGTCTACAATATATAAAGGAGCGTTGCTTCCTGCCGATCCTAAACCACGAATTACAACATTCATAGATTCTCCTGGCTGCCCAGAAGTCGATGTAATTTGTACCCCAGCAGCTTGACCTTGCATAGCTTGTAATGCGTTGGTAGTGCTTTGTTTTTGAAGCGCTTCACCATCAACTTGTAAGTTGGCACCTGTGGTTAATTCCTTTTTTTGAACCCCATATCCCACCACAACAACTTCATCTAAACTATTTACATCTTCGTCTAGTTTAATGTTGAATGTAGTTTGTCCTGCAACATTTACTGTTTTGGTAATGTAGCCCATATAACTAATGGTTAGTTGGGCATCAGAAGGTACGTTAAGTTCAAAATTCCCATCAAAATCTGTAGACGTACCTGTTGTTGTTCCAACAACAATAATACTGGCTCCAGGTAGCGGAAAATCGTACTCATCTGTAACAGTTCCTGTAATTTGTAAGTCTTGGGCGAAGCCCAAAGTAGAACATAAAAGTGCGAGTAAGCATATTATTTTTTCGCGATAATGTCCTAACTTTTTTAAATCAAGTTTTGTCATGTTAGTCTTGTTTAATACGTGTTAGTAATGATTTAATTAATTTGTTTGTTTTCAAAATGGTAATGTTTAATTAAACGTTTTCGTTTTTTGTTTTTAGTGATTAGTAAAATTGAATTCGAGATGATCTGATTTTGAGTTATTAACAAAAAAACCGTTTGAAATTTTTTATATGATAATATAACTGGATTTTATTGTTAAAAATTTAACATAAAAGTAAGTTAAAAGGCTGTGCTTATGTAATGATTATTTTGCGATTGATGGTATTATTTTTCCAAAATCGGCCCTTTTTAGTGTAAAAAGTGCAATATAGTATCGGTAGAGTGTTGTCGTTGTTCTCTTAGGGTAATACGTTGTAAATTAAAAAGGTAAGTGTGTCTTGTAGGAGGTGTTGTATTAAATTGAATGTAAATATAATATGTGTATATGGTATTAAATTGTACTCTTAAATGTTTGTATGAGCTGTATAAAATCGGTCGGTTTTTGTAGGTATTTTATTTGCGCAGATAATTGGGTAATTGCATCTGGGGAAGGTATGTGACCAAACACGGCGATAGGGATTGTTACAGCATTTAAATAAGCGCTCAACTGCTCTGCAATCCTGTCTTCGGAAACCTGAGAAATAAACATGGTTACCAATAAGTCTGGAGTGGTAATGTTTGTTATGCTTACTATATTTTCTGTAGGCACGTTTTGTCCAAGATAATACACGCGCCAGCCTAATTTTTGGGCGATAAATGAAGCTAGTAGAAGGCCAATTTCATGCTGCTCGTGTTCTGGTAAAAATAAAAGTGCCTTAGGGGCATCGGCTAGAGGTTTGGGTAAGAGTTCTATTGCCGAAAACATTTTTTGCCGTATTAAATTAGATACAAAATGCTCTTGCGCGGGCATAATTTTGTTGGTGCCCCAAAGTAAACCAACTTGTGCTAAAAATGGATAAATAAGCTGTGTAACCGTACTTATAAGCCCAGACATTAAAATATTGTTGTTTATTACTGCGCTAAAGTCATCTTCATTAAGGTTAATGGTACTTACTATTAGTGCGCTTACCTCGTCTTCTGGAGCGCCATCCAAAACAATTTTAGAAACTGCGTCGTGAATTTCGTCATCACTCATCTTATCGATTTTAGAAATGCGATAACCGTTTCTAGTTAAGATGCCAATATTCAACAATTTTTTTAATTGCAAGTCTGTGTAATACCTGATGTTTGTAGATGTACGTTCGGGAATTAAAAAATTATACCGGCTTTCCCATTTTCTCAGGGTATGAGATTTTATGCCTGTTAGCGTTACTATTTGAGCCATTGTGTACTTACTCATGTCTAGGTATTTATGGGGTAAAGTTAAACAAAAATCTACTTAATTGGCTGTTTTTTTGTGAAATAATAATATTTATTGTCTAATTATTTTAAATAAAAGTTGGACAAAATAATATTTATATATAGATTTGTATAAGTTTAATTTAATAAATATAGACATGAAAACGAATTTTAAATTTTTAATAGTATTAGCTAGTGTATGTCTTTTGAGTGTAGGGTGAGTAATGACGACGATAATAACTCTGGTATTACAGATCCTATGCCTACGCAAAATATTGTAGAATTGGCTCAAAACACAGAATCGTTAAGTAGTCTTGTAGCGGCATTAAGTTTAGCCGATAAACAAGATGGGAGTAATTTAATAGCAACCTTAAGTGGCGATGGCCCTTTTACTGTTTTTGCGCCTACCAATCAGGCGTTCAGTAATTTATTAGCGCAATTGGATGGGTATGATAGTTTGTCGGATTTCGATACGGCCAAAGGGCAAATGCTTTTAGGACTTGTGTTGCAATATCACGTTGTGGCTGGGGCAGGAGTAACTTCAAATCAGTTGTCCGACAACCAGGAAATTACTACAGTGCAAGGGGAGCGTCTAATGGTCGATTTAACAAATGGGGTGTATATTGAAGACGCCACAGACGTTTCGGCAAAAGTTACCACGGCCGATGTGTTGGCAACCAATGGTGTTGTGCATGTAATAGATAAGGTGCTAATTCCTCAAGAGGTGTTAGATATGCTTAACCAAAAAACGTTAGTTGAAATTTTAGTTGGCGATAATAATTTTTCAATTTTAGCCGATGTTGTAGTTAAAACAGGTTTGGTAGAAACCTTAAGTAGCGATGGCCCTTTTACAGTGTTTGCACCAACTAACGATGCTTTTGTTGCTTTGTTAGAAGATTTAGGCGATGATTATAATAGTTTAGATGATTTTGATACAGAAGCCGAAATCGATTTATTAAGAAATATCGTGTTGTATCACGCTGTTTCTGGAAATATTTATGAGGCAGATCTTTCAGAAACAACTGTAGAAACTGCTTTTGCAGGAAATAACATAAGTGTTGTAATGTCTGGAGATACTTATGTTATTCAGGATGCTACAGGGGCTCAAGCCAATATTTTAATAACAGACGTTATGGCGTCTAACGGTGTGGCTCATGTAATAGATAAAGTGTTGTTACCTAATTAATTGGTATATTAGAAAAGTGCATGAGGATTTAAAACTAATCCAGCGGTTAAAATAGCTGTTGGATTGGTTGTAATTCGTTAAACGATATCATGGTTAAAAAGAAAGTTGTAATTATAGGTTCGGGGTTTTCGTCGTTAGCAGCGAGTTGTTATTTGGCAAAGGCCGGATTCGATGTTACGGTATTGGAAAAAAACGCAACCATAGGAGGACGTGCCAGACAATTAAAAAAAGAAGGTTTTACTTTCGATATCGGGCCTACATTTTATTGGATGCCCGATGTTTTTGAAGCTTTTTTTAATGATTTTAATACAACGGTTCAGTCTTATTATCAACTTGAAAAGCTGAACCCCGCTTACAAAGTATATTTTAATCCAGATTTTGCTATTGAAGTGCCCGATAATTTTGAAGGCATAGCATCGGTTTTTGAAAAAATCGAGCCTACTAGCGGAAAAGCTTTAAGCCAGTTTATGGCTCAGGCAGAAGACAATTACAACATTGCGATTAAAGATTTGGTATATCGCCCAGGCGAAAGTCTTTTAGAAATTATAAACTGGAAAACTGTTACCAAAGCCAAAGCGTTTGTTACAACTATAAAAAATCAAGTGGCTAGCCATGTTAAGCATGAAGCGCTTCAAAAGGTTTTAGAATTTCCCGTATTATTTTTAGGTGCCAAACCAAGTAACACGCCTTCGTTTTATAATTTTATGAATTACGCCGATTTTAAATTAGGAACTTGGCATCCTAATGGAGGCATGTATCAAGTTGTAAAAGGGATAGAGCAATTAGCACTTAGTTTAGGGGTTACATTTAAAACCAATAGCGAGGTCAGTCATTTTACATTAGAGGAACAACGCATTACAGAAGTTTCTACTTCAACGGGTAAGTATGCCTGCGATATTGTGTTAAGCGGTGCCGATTATCACCATACCGAACAGTTATTGCCTAAAGCTTTTAGGCAGTATTCCGAGAAGTATTGGCAAAGTAAAACCTTTGCGCCGTCGGCTTTATTGTTTTATGTAGGATTTAAAAGATCGATTCCAAATGTAGCGCATCATACGTTGTTTTTCGATACTGATTTTGAAACCCATGCCAAAACCATTTATGATAAAGCATCTTGGCCAGAAAAACCACTGTTCTATGCAAGTTTTCCTAGTAAAACCGATAAGACTGTAGCACCCGAAGGTCAAGAAGCGGGTATTTTTTTAATGCCTATCGCACCGGGTTTAACCGATACCCCAGAGACTAGAACACGTTATTTTAATCTACTAATAAATCGGTTAGAAAAAAACATAGGTGTAGATTTAAAAGATGCGATATTGTTTAAAGAATCGTATTGCGTAAACGATTTTATTAAAGACTACAATGCTTATAAAGGGAATGCCTACGGATTAGCAAATACCTTAATGCAAACCCATGTGCTACGCCCAAAACTAAAAAGTAAAAAAGTAGATAATTTGTATTTCTGCGGACAATTAACTGTGCCGGGCCCAGGTGTGCCACCGGCATTAATTTCAGGAAAAATAGTAAGCGAATTAATTTCAAAATATTCTAAATCATGAAAGCACTTTTCGATACCTCGAGTTTAAAATGTAGTAAGATTATTACCAAAGAATACAGTACGTCTTTCTCGTGGGGTATTCGCTTATTTGCGCCTGCTATACGTCCAGATATTTATGCGATTTATGGTTTTGTGCGCTATGCCGACGAAATTGTCGATTCCTTTCATGGTTACAATCAGGAGGTATTATTTAAGGAATTTGTAAATGATTACCAGAACGCCTTGCAGCGACGCATCAGTTTGAATCCTATTTTAAATGCGTTTCAACATGTCGTTATCAAATATAATTTGCAAACTTATGTCGATGACTTTTTGAAGCGTATGGAAGCCGATTTATATATTACCGAATACGAAACCGATGCCGAGTATAAAAATTACATCTACGGTTCGGCCGATGTGGTTGGGCTTATGTGCTTGCGGGTTTTTGTAAATAATAACGATGCACAGTTTAATGCTTTAAAAGCTTCGGCTAGATATTTGGGTTCCGCGTTCCAAAAGGTAAACTTTTTAAGAGATATTAAAGATGATACCGAATTGTTGGGGCGCTCTTATTTTCCGAACATCAAAAACAATAATTTAAATAATTTAGCTAAAGCTGATATTATAAAAGATATAGAATCCGACTTTAACGAAGCCTATAAAGGTATTGTGCAATTGCCAATAGAAAGCCGGTTAGGCGTCTATTTAGCTTATAAGTATTATCTTAAATTGTTGCATAAATTAAAGCGAATGGATTCTAAACGTTTACTGTGCGAACGTATACGTATTTCTAATCCTTTAAAACTGGTTATTTTAACAAAAGCCTATATACGATATAAACTAAATGTTATTTAAATTAATAATTGTTTCTTTAATGTTGTTGGTAGCACCATATACAAATTGCAATGGTATGTTAAGTATACGCGAACAGTATCATCTAGTACAAACAGAAAATCAATTAGAGTTGTTTTTAGATACTTTGGATGCTGTAGAATGCGACGATAAAACGCCATATCTAGCTTCGGCTATTATGCGAAAAGCTGAGTTTACAAGTTGGCCGCTTAAAAAAATATCGTATTTTAAAGAAGGCAAAAATATGTTGGAGGATTTTATACTGAAACATCCTAAACATTTAGAAGCACGTTATGTTAGAGTATTAACACAGCATAGCATACCAAAGTTTTTAGGGTATAGCAGTAACATAGATGAAGATCTGCAGTTTATAAATACGCATTTAGAAACCGCAGAGCTGCCCGAAAATTATAAGCTTCAAATAAGTGAAACCATAAAACAGATAACCACACACTAGTTATGCAAATAGTTTTGTACATAGTAATAACCTTGGCCACCTTTGTAATTATGGAAGTAATTACTTGGTTAACGCACAAGTATGTTATGCACGGATTTTTATGGTACTTGCACGAAGATCACCATCAGCCTAAATACCCGCATATATTCGAGAAAAACGATGCTTTCTTTGTAATTTTTGCTTTGCCAAGTATTGCTCTGTTTTACTTTGGGGTTCATCCGCAACTAAATGTGTTGTTCTTTTTTGGGTTAGGTATTTTGCTTTACGGCATTGCTTATTTTTTAATTCACGATGTGCTAATTCATCAGCGTTTTAAATGGTTTAAAAACACTAAGAATAAGTATTTGTTAGGCTTAAGAAAAGCGCACAAAGTGCATCATAAACATTTAGGTAAAGAACAAGGCGAATGTTTTGGTATGTTGTACGTGCCTAAAAAGTACCACCAACAGTATCAAAAGTAATGAAATGTTTTACCTATTTACTTGTTAATCTGGCATGCATCGCTGTTCCTTTAATTGCTAGTTTTTATCCCAAGCACGCGTTTTACAAGCGGTGGCTTTCTTTTATAAAAAGTATTGTTCTAGTTACTTTTTTCTTTTTAGTATGGGACTATTATTTTACCGAAATAGGCGTTTGGGGCTTCAACCCAGATTATTTGTTGGGCATTTATTTAGGTAATTTGCCTCTGGAAGAAGTCTTGTTTTTTGTGTGTATTCCGTTTAGTTGTGTATTCTCTTATTTTGCTTTTCAATATTTAATACCGGCTGAAAAACTTAAAATGAAGAAGTTGAGATATGTTACAATTTTTATGATTGTTACTTTAATTCTTTTGGCAGTTTTTAATTATAATAAATGGTATACAGTTACGGCGTTTGGTTTTACAGCAGTGTATTTAGCGTATTTATTAGCACGACGAACGGAATTGTCTAGACATTATGTAACGTATGCATTTATTTTTCCGTTTTTCTTGTTAAGTAACGGATTGCTTACAGGTTCGTTTTTAGATGCTCCAATAGTGTGGTATAATAATGCCGAAAATTTAGGCTTACGGTTATTTACCATTCCTGTAGAAGACAGTATTTACGGATTGCTATTGATTTTTATGAATATTGAAGGCTTCAAGTATTTTGAGGCAAAACAGCGTTAGTTTTGTATTCCTGTTTTATATGTATCTAAAGCTCGAGCTCGTGCCGATTTATGATCTACCATTGGGTTAGGGTAGTCGGCGGTATCTAATTCGGGAATCCAGGTTTTTACATATTCTAGTTGCTTATCGAATTTTTCTAATTGTGTTATGGGGTTAAATATTCTAAAATATGGCGCCGCATCGCAGCCAGTTCCTGCCACCCATTGCCAATTACCGTTGTTAGAGGCTAGCTCGTAATCTAATAAATGCTTAGCAAAATAAGCTTCGCCCCAACGCCAGTCTATTAATAAATGCTTGCACAAAAAACTTGCGGTTATCATTCTAACGCGGTTGTGCATATATCCAGTTTCATTTAATTGTCGCATTCCGGCATCGACTAGCGGATACCCGGTTTTGCCTTCGCACCACTGCTTAAACTCGGCTTCGTTATTTCTCCAAACAATGCCATCGTATTTAGCTTTGAAGTTGTCTTGCACCACATTTGGATAGTGATATAGAATTTGTATAAAAAATTCACGCCAAATTAATTCACTTAAAAAGGTGTGGTCTTCAGGTTTTAAATCGGCTATAATTTGGCGGATGCTTACAGTGCCAAATCTTAAATGTGGCCCTAAATAACTACCAATATCTTTGCTAGGGTAATCTCTTAACTTTTGGTATTGGCTAAGCTGATTCAAATTGAACGGTTTAACCTTAATGCTTGAAGGTTTAAAATGCAGCGATTCTAATTCTGGAAATTCAAAAAGATGCTGATACAAATTTTTAAAGTTAGGCGTGTCATTAAGATTTACACCTTTAAAATGCTCTAGCCATTTGTTTTTGTAAGGTGTATATACAGTATAAGGTTTGCCGTCTTGTTTGTAAATTTCGTGAGGTTCGAAAACAACATGATCTTTACAGCAGGTAAATGCGATATCGTTTTTGTTAAGTAGCGCTTCTATTTTAGCATCGCGTTCTTGGGCATAGGGTTCGTAGTCTCGGTTGGTGTAAACAGCTTCTATGTTGTAATCTGCGATGAGTTGCTGCCAGACTTTTTCGGGAGAGCCTTTAATACATAAAACAGACGATTGGTAAGTGTTTAGCTCAGTATTTAAATCTTTTAAAGTGGTGTAAATAAATTGTACACGCGCATCGTTTGGTTCTAAATCGTTTAAGATGTCGTCGTCAAAAATAAATAGCGGAATAACATTGCTATGGTTGTTTAGCGCCTCAAATAAGGCTGTATTGTCGGTTAATCTTAAATCGCGTCTAAACCAGAATATTGTGAAAGTCATAAATTAAGAATGAAATTTTGTTGTTTTAGGCAGTAAGTTTGTGGAGCATATTTTTAAAAATGAAACCATGAAAAGGCCAAACGCTATACCAATATAAACGCCCAGAAATGCCAATGGGTCTAAATGTGGCGGTTTGTATTAAGGTGTTATTTTTTATTTTGAACTCTAACCAAGCTTCGCCTGGGAGCTTCATTTCGGCAAATAACAATAATCGGCCTTCGGTTTTATTGGCATACAATACACGCCAAAAATCGAGTGCATCGCCTGGGTAAAGTGAGTCTGTATGCGTGCGACCGCGACGTAAACCTACACCGCCAAAAAGTTTATCTATAAACCCTCTTAGCTTCCACAGTGTATTGCCGTAATACCAGCCTGTTTCGCCACCAATTCGCCAAATGCGATCTATGCAATGCGATCGGTTATTGCATGGTTTTTCACGTTTATCTATAAAACAGCCATGTGTAGGCACTTGTATAAAATCGGAGACATGAATGTTCATATTACCACTGCTTAAAGCATCTTTCCAGCTAGAAATAATTTCGTTGGTTTCTATTTTTTTAAAGGCTTTATTTAGGGCGTCTTTATAAGAAATAGGGGTAATGTTTAATATTTTGTTTAGTGAGTTGTCTCTGCAAATCACTTCTACTTTCATGCTGTTAACCAAGGCTACTGCAAGTTTGTAAGAGGTAGAAGTTACAAAGTATAACCAGTAAGACGATAATCGCGGCGTCATTACAGGAACGATATAAATGTAACGTTTCAATTTTCTGATTTCTGCAAATTGCAACAGCATAGTTTTATACGATAAAATATCTGGTCCTCCAATATCAAAATTCTTGTTGAAGGTAGCTTTGTTATTTAGCACCTTGCTTAAAAATGAAATGACGTCTGCTATGCCAATTGGTTGGCATTTGGTGTTTAGCCATTTTGGAGCAATCATAACTGGTAGTTTTTCTACGAGATCTCTTATAATTTCGAATGATGCACTTCCAGATCCAATAATTATACCTGCGCGTAAAGTTGTTAAATTATACGAACCTTTATCCAGTTCTTGTTCTACAGTTTGTCTGGAATTTAAATGATTAGAGAGGGTGTTGTCGTTAACAATGCCACTTAAGTAAATAACTTGTTTTGCTTGTGTGGTATTTATAGTTTCTCTGAAATTTATAGCCGATTGTTTTTCTAGATGCTGATAGTCGCTAGACGACGACATTGAATGTACTAAATAATAAGCCGCATCGATGTGTTTAGGAATATGGTGTAACGTGGACTCGTCTAGAAGGTCTACTGTAATAATATGAATTTTGCTTCTTAAAGACTCTGGTGGGGTAAAGCGTTTCGGGTCTCTTACACAACAAATAACATCATGACCTTGTGCAATTAATACGGGTAATAACCGCTTGCCAATATATCCTGTTGCACCTGTTAAAAGAATCGTCATTATTGAAGTAAATTGATAAAACCAGCTATGTTTTTTACACGTGTTGATCTATTAAAATAGGATTACCATCTGGATCGATAACGATAATGTTACCTGGGCCAGAACTCGTTTCGTCGACTTCGCTTGTTAGTGTAATATTTTTACTTTTTAATTGTTTTTGAATGGCTCTAACATCATCGAAATTTTTGAGTGTATTGGCATCTTGATCCCATCCAGGGTTAAAGGTTAAAATATTATTTTCGAACATGCCTTGAAACAGTCCAATTAACGCCGTGCCGTTTTTCATAATGAGGTAATTTTTGGTTTCGTTTCCAGCAAAAACCGTAAAACCTAAGGTTTCATAAAATTGTTTTGATGCTTGTAAGTTTTTTACATTTAAGCTAATAGAAAAGGCTCCAAGTGTCATAATTTAAATGAATTTTAGTTGGGTTGTAGTCTGGCAATGGGTGTTACCATAAAGATAAAAGAAATTAAGGGGTTAGCCTTAAAGAACAGATAAATTCTTAAAGCAAATTGATGTTTTTTTTGCAGTGGTGCATATTGAACAAATAAACTTGTGTTCTGAAATTTAGGGAGTTAAAAGTATAGTAAATGAATTTGTTTTACTGAATAGTAATTTCATTCTCTAAAGTTTCGCCGTGTTCAAAAGCAGTTAAATTTTGTAATGTTACTGTGGCAATTTGGTTTAGGGCTTCGTGGGTTAAAAAGCCTTGGTGAGAAGTGATTAGCACATTCGGGAAAGAGATAAGGCGCGAAATAACGTCGTCCATTATAATATTTTCAGAAAGGTCCTGAAAAAAGAGCTTTTCTTCTTGTTCGTAGACATCTATTCCTAAATACTCTAAGGTTTTGTTTTTTAGTGCTTCAACGGCTTCAGCAGCATCTATTAAAGCACCTCTGCTGGTATTTATAAGCATGGTGCCTTTTTTCATTTTAGAAAACGCTTGTTTGTCTATTATGTGTTCTGTATCTGGAGTAAGCGGACAATGTAAAGAAATGATATCGGCTGTTTTTAATAATTCGTCTAACGCGACATAATTAATACCTAGTGCTATTAAATCGCTATTAGGATAAGGATCGTAGGCTACAAGCTTACAGCCAAAACCTAACATGATTTTACAAAAGAATTGACCGATTTTTCCAGTACCTATAACACCTACGGTTTTGCCGTAAAGGTCGAATCCGGTTAATCGTTCTAACGAAAAATTTCCCTCTCTAACCCGATTATAAGCTTTATGTGTTTTTCGGTTTAGGGTTAAAATAAGTGCAACGGCATGTTCGGCAACGGCCATGGGCGAGTAGGATGGTACTCGTACTACTTTTATGTTTTCGGCTTTTGCTGCATTTAAATCTACATTGTTAAATCCTGCACAACGCATGGCTATTATTTTTATGCCGTTATGTTTTAATTTTTTTATGATTGTTGCATCTAAATGGTCGTTTACAAAAGCACAAACGGCATCGCAGTCCTGGGTCAGGTTAATGGTGTCTTTATTAAGAGCAGCTTCAAGAAAAATCAATTCATGATTTCCAGTGTTGTGTTTGTTAAAACAATCGCGGTCGTAAGATTTTGTACTAAAGAAAGCTACTTTCATAAATAGAATTTTAATAGTGGTTATCAGTTTTCATCCAAACAAGATTCTAAAAAATCGACATAAGTTTGAACGCCTTTTGTGAGTACGTGTATCGGTATCCGTTCGTTTATATTATGTATTTTTTCCAGATAATAGCGGTCTAATCTAATTGGCGTAAAACAAAACGCATTAATGCCTTTGGCTCTAAAGAAACCAACATCGTTATAATTTGGGACAGAGGCGCTTAAAACACTAGATTTTGGATAGTTTTTTTGTATGGCATCTTCAATTTTTTCGAAAAATACAGACTTATCATCTGAGGGAGGAATAATTGGAATCTGATTTATGACTTTAATGTTTATATCTTTATTGTTCAATGCTTTTTTAATGTCTTCGATAAACACTTCGTTAGACTGTGTAGGTAGTAACCTGCAATCTAGCAAAGCTGTAATTTCATCTGGTATTACATTAATCACATTGTTGTAACTGTCTACACTTGTAAGTGTTACCGAGTTCGAAAAAAGCGAAAATAGTTCTGTTTTTTTTCTAAGAGGTTTGCCAATAAGGCCTTTAAATAATCTTGGGTGTTTTAAAATAAGGCCTTCAAATCCGCCTTCTAAGGCGCCTAGCTGTTTTAAAATATTAATATTGGTGTCGGTATACACTAACTTTTGTTTTTTAGACAACAGTTTATGTAAAGCAGTAATCATTTCTTTGTTGGCGTATTCGGCAGGAGTAATAGAGCCATGACCAGAAGTTTTTACTTTTAACGATAGTTCTAGCCATAAGGGTCTTTTGTTGGTTATAGAAACCGCAAATAGGTTTTTTTCTGGGTGTTTATCTAAAACATCGTTAAATGCGGGAGGACCTTCGCCTAAAATTACAATAGGATTTAATTCTTCAAAATAATTCTCGGCCACATATCCAGCGCCACCATTACACTGGGTTTCTTCGCAAGAAACAGCCAAAAAAGTAACATTATAAGGCACTTTTTTGTCTTTGTATTTTTGCATGATTTCTATAAGGCTAAACAAATGCATAATGCCATTCCCTTTGTTGTCGAAAGCACCACGACCCCAAATTTCTGTATCGGTAATTAATCCCGAAAATGGCGGGTGTGTCCATTTAGTGATATCGCCAGAGGGTACAACATCAATATGGTTTAGTAAGACAATGTTGGGTAAGCCACTATCTAAAGGATATAAAGACGCTGCCAAGTTATAATTGCCATTCGTGTCGCCCATTTGTTTTATGTATAGTCCGTTCTCTATACATAATTTTTTTAGCCATTCTCCAGCTTCTTTTTCGCTACCTGTAACCGATTCGAATTGAATGTATTGACTTAATGCGTCCTCAACACTTAAAGCTTTTGAGTCGGAATTTATGGTGAAATCGGAATACTGTGTTTGTGCTTGTATACAATTGAAGAGTAACAATATAAAAGCAATACTTAGATTCCTAATCATGGTATGGGTTTAGTTAATAGCGCACTGTTTAGTCTGTTTTAAAATTAATATTTTGCTAATAACTAACAATTTTATTTTGAAAATAATTTTAGGAATATCGCTTAAGCCATGTTTTAAGTAGACAAACGGTTTAAAACTTACCATTCGTTTATTTTATTCGAATCTAATTTAATAAAAATGAATAGCAAAATAGTGAATCCCCATAGGCCAGATCCCCCGTAACTAAAGAAAGGTAGCGGAATACCAATAGTAGGAATTAGCCCCATAACCATACCGATATTTATCATAAAATGAAAAAAGATGATCGAGGCTACAGAGTATCCGTACACGCGACTAAATTGCGATTTTTGCTGTTCGGCAAGATGTAAAATCCGAAGTAACAGCAAAACAAATAAAATAACAACAAGCGAACTTCCAACAAATCCCCATTCTTCGCCAACAGTACTAAAAATATAATCGGTATGTTGTTCGGGTACAAATTTACCAGTAGTTCTTGTACCTTCTAAAAAGCCACGACCTCCAAAACCGCCAGAGCTAATGGCTTTTTCAGATTCGTATAAATTATATAGAATGTCGCGTCGCATTTGTGCCAATTTATCGGGATCATTCTCTAATCTTAACCACAAGCTAATACGATCTTTTTGATGAGGTTGAAGAATATTTTCATAAAAAAAACGCACTCCAAAAGTGATGGCTATGGCAGTTAAGGTTATAAGAATAGGCTGTAAAATAACGGGTTTCTTTTTTTGAAGGAAAAAATGTGTAAATATTATTGTAGTAGCAATAATGCCTGTGATTAAAGCGCCAAACTTAAGCGATAAAACGGATAGGAATAATACGCTTAAGCCTATAATAAGATATAATCTAGAGAGGCCTTCTCTATACAATACAAAAAAGAAAGAACCGTAAACAATTGTACTTCCGGCATCGTTTTGAAGGAGAATTAATACAGCAGGAAGCGCTATAATAATGAAGAAATTTATTTGGTCTTTAATACTACGGATATCGGTTTGTAGATCGCTAATGTATTTGGCTACGGCTAGTGCGGTAGCTGTTTTTGCAAATTCACTGGGTTGTATGGTCATGCCCCCGATGCCGTACCAAGATGTCGCACCGTTAACGTTCTTACCAAAAATAAACAAGCCTGCTAGGGAGAGTAAAGAAATGATATAAATTAGACTAGAAAACCGTTCGTAAAACTTGGCTTCGATAGCTAGGATGAGCACTATTAAGCCAAAGGTTAAAAAAATAAATAGTAACTGTTTTCCGTAAGGTTGCGAAAAATCTAAATAATCAATTTCATCGCCTACATGCGAAGCAGATAAAATGTTTAGCCACCCAAAACCTACTAAAAGCATAAAAATAATGATGGTAATCCAATCGAAAGAAAAATGTCTGTTGGTTTCTCTAATCATAATTTTAGTGTCGTAGGTTTTTGTGGTGCTATTTTTATTTCTTCAGGGTCTATAACTTCTAACGTTGTTTGTCCGTTAATTTTAAAAGGTTGTCCTGAATATGGTTTGGCATATTCGTGTTCTAGACTGTGGGTTAGTATCCATTTTTCTAAATCGGTTCTTGTAATGGAGCCATTAATGTATTTTTCTATCATTAAACTCGCTATTTTTCCAGCAAATCGGCTTCCCCAATACCCGTTTTCAACAAATACCGCTATAGCTATTTTAGGATTGTCCTTTGGTGCAAATGCCACAAAAATAGAATGGTCTGTTAGCTGAGTTTTCTCGCCGTCTATTTTTACAAAATTTTCTGCTGTTCCTGTTTTTCCGCAAATTTCTAAGCCTTTAACTTGTAAACTTGCAGCCGTACCTTTGTTGTAAACATCGAACATACCTTGTATTACAGGTTCAAAATTTTGCTTGTCTATAGTTGTGTGGCGCGGTGTAGTATATTTGGTGTCTATAGCTTGGTCTTCAATAGATTTTATAATGTGTGGGGTGTAAAAATAACCGCGATTGGCTATGGCTGCTACCATATTGGCTAATTGAATAGGAGTGGCTTCTACCTCGCCCTGTCCAATAGCATTTGATAGGGTAAAGGTTGTTCGCCATCTGTTCTTGCCGTACCATTTGTCGTAAAAGTCGCCGCTAGGAATTCTGCCAGGGCTTCCTATTTTTAAATCGTAACCTAAATAATCACCTAAACCAAAACTGGTAACGTGTTTGTTCCAAATAGTCATGCCTTCGTATGGGGTGTCGTATTTTTCTATAATGCGTCTGTAAACATTAGCAAAATAGGCATTGCACGATTCGTAAATACCAATATTCATATTTGCAGGGCTAATATGGCCGTGGCATCCCATTTTGCGTTTACCATATCTATACCCATGGCTGCATGTAAATTTATCGTTGGTGGTAACTACGCCTTCTTGTAAGCCAATTAAGGCGTTAAGTACTTTAAATGGTGAACCAGGAGGATATTGCGCTAAAAGACTGCGATCGTATAAGGGTTTAGCTATAGAATCGCGATATAATTTGTTGAAGTTTTTAGAACGTTTTCGGCCAACTAAACTGTTGGGGTCGTAAGTGGGGGCCGAAATCATGGTTAAGATTTCACCTGTACTAGGTTCTATGGCTATAATGCCACCATGTTTATGCGCCATTAATTTTTCGCCATAGGCTTGTAATTGGGCATCGATGGTTATCGTAATGTCTTTTCCAGGTGTCGGTAAGGTGTCAAATTTACCATCTTTATAAGGGCCTATGTTTTTGTTAAATCGGTTTTTTTGGATGAATTTAATACCTTTTTTTCCTCTTAATTCTTCTTCGTAAGATAATTCAATACCTTGTTTACCAATTAAATCCCCCATTTTATAGTAAGGGTCTTTTTCTATAGTTCTAACATTTACCTCGCCGATATCGCCTAACACATTGGCTCCAATAGAAGCTTCATAATGTCTTAAAGAGCGTTTTTGAATATAGAAACCTTCAAATTTTCTCATTTTTTCCTGTAACACGGCATAGTCGGCTTTAGATAAATGCGAGACAAATACCGACGGAAGTCTTGGCGAATAGTGGTAAGCCTTGTTGTAGGTTTTTAAAAACGTGGCTTTGTCAATTTTTAAAAGGTTACAGAATTCCGTGGTGTCTAAAGGTTTTACTTCGCGAGGAATTACCATGACGTCGTAAGAGGACTGGTTAGAAACTAAAAGAGTGCCGTTACGGTCGTAAACAAAACCGCGTTTGGGATAATCGTAAACTTTGCGTATGGCATTGTCTTCGTATAAATTATTGGCTGGAGAACTATAAACCTGAAGATAAAACAGCCGTGAAATAAATACTAATCCTACAAAAATTATGGTAAAGAATAATAAAATTTGCCTCATTTAGATCGCTTGCTAAAAATAATTGTAACTATGGTGCACAGTAGTATAGTAAAGATACTTGAAAATAACGTTTTTTGAAGCGTTAAAATTATTTCGGAAAAGTTAAAAACTTCTAAAAGAAATAATATACAATGGTGGATTAGTGTTAGTATGGATATGTATAGGAGTTTAGTGCCAAACTCTATGGTATTAAATTTTATAGAATTGTGTTCGTAAGCCGAACCAAACGACCATTTTAAAATAAGTGGCCTTAAGTAGGTAATACTTACACAAGCGGCTGCGTGTACTCCACCAGAGTCTGAAAACATATCGATGGTTAGCCCAAGTAAAAAACTGAATAGTAAAAACAATAACCGATTGTTTTTTATTGGGTATAATACTATAAATAAAATGTACAGATACGGATTGATGTAGCCTAAAAAGTTAATATGGTTTAGAACAACGACTTGTACTAAAACCAGAATAACGAACCTAAATATGTGTAAAAGCGTACTATTGTTCATTAGACAGGTTTAAGAGATTGTTAATTTCGGGAGCATCTAAATGTTCGATAATGTAGGCATGCTCTATGTTAGTCATGTCGTTAAAAAGCTTTACCGATATTTCGTAGTTGTTCTCTGCAGCATCTAATTTATAATCTTCTATGGTGCCAATAAGAATGCCTTTAGGAAAAATAACCGAACGGCCAGAGGTTACAATGGTGTCGCCTACTTGTACAGGTGCTATTTTAGGAATATCTATTAATTGTACAAATTCTGGCGACTTTCCGTCCCAAGTTAATGTACCAAAGTGATTGGTAGATTTTAGCTGGGCGCTAATTCGGCTTTTTGTGTTAAGGATAGAAATGATCGTTGCGTAGTTGTCGCTAGTTTTATCTACTATACCAATAACACCTTTAGGAGATATAAGTCCAAAATCTTGTTTAATGCTGTCTGCTTCGCCTTTGTCTATTAATAATATGTTGGTAGATGCCGAATAGCTGTTTTTTACAATTCGTGTGGGTTTAAATAAAAATGAACCGTCAAAATTGGTAGTGTCTATAAATGTACTGTCGGTAGTGGTTTCTATAGCTTCAATTTGATTTCGGAGTCTTGCATTTTCTTCAACTAAATTTTCGTTCTGAACTTTTAAATCGAAGTATTGATCTACTGTATTTAATTGATCGTAAATGCCACCACTAACAAAGTTAGCAGAGTTTATAAATTTACTTTTGTGGTACGAATGATTTTGTATTGTAAATAGCAGCGCTACCGAAAATAACAGCAAATACAACAAAAACGCTTTGTTGCGTATTATGAAATTTAAAATTTGCTGCATGTGTTATGTTTATTTTATCAATACACTTTTAAATTTAGGTAAACCTTTAAGTGTAATTCCTGTACCTCTAACCACGGCACGTAAGGGATCTTCGGCAATATAAACCGGCAGATCTGTTTTTTGAGATAAACGTTTATCTAAACCGCGTAGCATAGAGCCGCCGCCCGCCAAATAAATACCTGTATTGTAAATGTCGGCAGCCAATTCTGGTGGTGTTTGCGATAAGGTTTCCATTACGGCATCTTCAATTCTAAGAATAGATTTGTCGAGTGCTTTTGCAATTTCACGATACGAAATTTGTACCTGTTTAGGCTTACCTGTAAGTAGGTCGCGCCCTTGAACACTCATATCGTCTGGCGGAATTTCTAAGTCTTCTGTAGCTGCGCCAATCTGAATTTTAATTTTTTCGGCTGTGCGTTCTCCAACGTATAAGTTATGTTGTGTACGCATGTAGTAAATAATGTCGTTTGTAAAGACATCTCCTGCAATTTTAACCGATTTATCGCAAACTATACCGCCTAAGGCAATAACTGCAATTTCGGTAGTGCCACCACCTATATCTACAATCATATTTCCTTTAGGTTGCATAATATCTACACCAATACCTATGGCCGCAGCCATAGGTTCGTGTATTAAATAAACTTCTTTGCCATTTACGCGCTCGCACGATTCTTTAACTGCTCGCATTTCTACTTCGGTAATTCCAGAAGGAATACAAACTACCATGCGTAGGGCAGGGGTAAACATTTTCTTTTTTAACGCAGGAATATTTTTTATAAACATGCTAATCATTTGCTCCGAAGCATCAAAATCTGCAATTACACCGTCTTTTAACGGTCTAATGGTTTTTATGTTTTCGTGCGTTTTTCCTTGCATCATACTGGCTTCCTTACCAACAGCAATAATCTTACCGCTAATTCTATCGCGAGCAACAATAGAAGGGCTGTCTACAACAACTTTGTCGTTGTGAATAATAAGTGTGTTAGCTGTACCTAAGTCTATAGCTATTTCTTCGGTAAGGAAATCAAAAAATCCCATGCGTTAATGTCTTTTTGTTCTTGTTAAAAATCGGTAAACGTAAATGTAATAAAATTAATGTTTAAAATGACGTGTACCTGTAAATACCATGGCCACATCGTTTTCATTACAATAATCGATACTTAATTGATCTTTTATAGAACCTCCTGGCTGTATTACGGCTGTAATACCAGCATTGTTTGCTATTTCTACACAATCTGGGAAAGGGAAAAAGGCGTCGCTGGCCATTACCGATCCTTTTAAATCGAAATTAAAAGACTGTGCTTTATGGATAGCTTGATTAAGAGCGTCTACACGACTTGTTTGCCCAGTACCGCTAGCTAATAACTGATTGTTTTTTGCTAAAACGATAGTGTTAGATTTTGTGTGTTTACAGATCTTTGAAGCAAAGATTAAATCGTTTAACTCGCTTTCTGTAGGTTTATTGTTTGTAGCTTCAGATAAATCTTCTAAAGCATCTGTTATATTGTCTTTATCTTGAACTAAAACTCCGTTTAAACAAGTTCTTACGTTTGTTTTAGGTAATTCGATATCGTGAAGTACTAATATAATTCTGTTTTTCTTTCCTTTTAAAAGCTCTAAAGCCTCGTCGCTGTAGCTAGGAGCAATTACCACTTCGCAAAACAAATTGTGAATGTCTTCGGCAGTATCTAAATCAATTGGCGTATTAGAAATTAAAACACCTCCAAAAGCAGAAACAGGGTCGCCTGCTAAGGCATCGGCATAAGCTTCTTTTAAAGTGGCTCTTTGCGCAACACCACAGGCATTGTTGTGTTTTAAAATAGCAAAAGTGGGCGCACCTCCTTTAAATTCGTTCATTAAATTAACAGCAGCATCTACATCTAAAAGGTTGTTGTAGCTTAATTCTTTGCCGTTAAGTTTTGTAAATAAACTGTCGAAATCGCCAAAGAAAAATCCCTTTTGGTGCGGGTTTTCTCCGTAACGTAATACCTGACCTTTTTGTTCGCTTAATTTTAAAACAGTTTCTTCATTATTTTGATTGAAATAATTGAATATAGCCGAATCGTAATGCGAAGACACATTAAAAGATTTTCTAGCAAAATGCTTTCTTTGTTCTAACGTTAAAGTGCCTTTTTGCTCGGTAATGAGGTCTAAAAATTCGCTGTAGTCGTTCATAGAAGAAATACAAACTACATCGGCATAATTTTTAGCAGCAGCACGAATTAACGAAATACCACCAATATCGATTTTTTCTATAATATCTTGTTCGCTAGCGCCAGAAGCAACTGTTTTTTCGAACGGATATAAATCAACAATCACTAAATCGATTTGAGGGATTTCAAACTCTGCTAATTCAGAACGGTCTTGCTCGTTGTTTTGACGGTTTAAGATACCTCCAAATACTTTAGGGTGTAAGGTTTTTACACGGCCACCTAATATAGAAGGGTACGATGTAATATCTTCTACAGGTACAACATCTACGCCTAAATCGTTAATGAACGCTTGGGTGCCTCCTGTAGAGTAAATAGTTACACCTTGTTCGTTTAACGTTTTAATAATAGGCTCTAAACCATCTTTACTAAATACCGAAATTAATGCAGATTTAATTGTTTTTTCGTTACTCATTACTGTTGTGTTATATTCAAGGTGCAAAAGTAAGTATTTAGAATAAAATTTTTATAGTTTACAAAGGCTTTTGTTTTTATTTTTTTTGTAACGAAACTCTAATTAAAACGTCCTATCTTTAAATTTTGAAATTAAAACTAAAAGTACCGCTAAATGATATTGTATTTAAGACTTTTTAAAGAAAGTTTTGCCTTTGCTTTAAACGCATTACGCAATAATAAATTGCGAACGTTTTTATCGTTATTAGGGGTAACTATAGGTATTTTTTCTATTATAGCTGTGCTTGCAGCTGTAGACTCTTTAGATAAGAGTATAAAAGACCAACTCTCGGGGTTGGATTTAAATACCATTTATTTAACCAAGTTTTCTTTCGGGCCAACTAATGTGCCAAAATGGCAACGAGATAATTTCCCGCAGACCGAGCACGACGACTACGAATTTGTAAATAGAAATGTGCCAGATATTGAAGCTAGCGCGTATGTGATTTTTGGAAGTTCTGAAACTATTAAATACCAAAGTAATACCATTGCCAATGTAAATGTGGTGCCAGCATCGAATGGTATTTATGTTATAGAAGATTTGAAGATTGGCGACGGTCGGTTTTATACAGAATCGGAGTCGGTAACAGGAGCTCCTGTAATTGTAATCGGAGCTAAATTGGCCGAAAATTTATTCGATAATCAAGAGCCAATCGGAAAACAAGTGCGTATTTATGGGCGTAAAGTAACGGTTATTGGTGTGCTTAAAAAAGTAGGATCTTCGCTTTTTGATTCGCCAGATGAAAAAGCATTCTTGCCTTCAAATTTTGTTCGGCAATTTACGACTGGAGGAACAGATGGAATTCCTGGAGCAGTAATGATTAAACCAAAAAAAGGTGTAGATATTGATGCGTTTGAAGAGGTGTTGAAACAGAAATTTAGAATTTATAGAGGGCTTAAAGCCGACGAACCCGATAACTTTTTTGTTAATAAATTATCTGGCATGACCGATGCAATAGATAGTATTATTGGAGGCTTAAATATTGCGGGTTGGATTATTAGTGGTTTTTCGCTTTTAGTGGGCGGTTTTGGAATTGCCAATATTATGTTTGTAAGTGTTAAAGAGCGCACCAACCTTATCGGTATTCAAAAATCGTTGGGTGCTAAAAATAGATTTATTCTTTTTCAGTTTTTATTCGAAGCGATTATTTTAGCTGTTATTGGCGGGGTTATTGGTTTAACCTTAGTTTGGATTGTAGCCCTGATAGCCTCCCAAATGGTCGATAATTTTGAGTTTGTATTATCGTTTTGGAATATGTTTTTAGGATTTTCGTTATCGACACTAATTGGATTGATTTCAGGCGTTTTGCCTGCGATTTCGGCATCAAAATTAGATCCTGTTGAAGCGATTAGAACAGGAATGTAATTACAGGATTTCGGAAACTTTTTCGCAAACAAATTCTAAAAAACGTTCGTCTTCTTCTGTAAACGGATCTGGAGTGTTGGAATCAATATCTATTTGTCCAATATTTTCACCATTAACAAAAATAGGAATTACTATTTCTGCTTTAACTGTAATGCTACAAGCAATGTAATTGTCTTGTGCAGCAACATCTGGAACTACAAAATTTTTATTGCTAACAGCAACTTGACCGCAAATCCCTTTGCCAAAAGGAATAATCGTGTGGTCTGTAGGTGCGCCAACATAAGGCCCTAATTTGAGTTCGTTTTTATCGCCGTTTTTAAAATAAAATCCTACCCAATTATAATATGGAATATGTTGTTCTAAGAGCTCGCAAATGCTTAGTAAACGTTCTTCGACAGAATTTTGGGTATTACTAGTTATCGTGTTTATTTGCGGTTTTAATTCGGAAAACGTCATAGGTGAATTTTTTCGCAAAAGTATTTAAAAATGTACTATTAATGCGCTTCATTTTATATAAATTTAACATCTTTTAATTCTTAAGTAGTCTGAAAGCATTACTATTAAAATATAAGTTGGTTTTAAAGTTTATAGTAACCTTTTTAGGTGTCTATACAATACTGTCTATACTTTATGGATGGTATTTAAATTGGTCGAAAACCAGTGTTTTTCATCCCGATTTTATTACTTATTATGTGGCCAAACATACGGAAGCCGTTTTGTCGTTTTTAGGCTTACCTGCATTTATAGAAACCGTCGACAATGAAGCTTGGGTAAGATTGTACTATAATAATACGTATGTTGTTAGGATTATTGAGGGGTGCAATGCTGTAAGTGTTATTATATTGTTCGTAGCTTTTGTTATTGCATTTTCATCATCTTTTATGCGCACAGTTTTGTTTTTAGCTTTTGGTGGTTTTTTAATTTATGTGGCTAATGTGTTGCGTATTGCGTTATTAACTATTGGGTTATATCATTATCCGAACTATGAGCATGTGTTGCATGGCGTTGTATTTCCGTTGTTTATTTACGGAATGGTATTTTTGTTGTGGGTGATATGGGTAAATCGCATTCAAGATTTTAAAACCTTGAATGAAAATGGATAGGGTGAAACGATATAGCATTGCTGCATTATGTTTACTAGGGCTTGTAATAGTTCGCATGTTCGAAAGCAAGCTTTTTTACGATCCGTTTATTGAATTTTTTAAAAATGATTATTTGTTTTTAGATGCTCCAAAATTTGAAACTTTTAAGTTACTATTGTTCACTGGTTTTAGATATCTGTTAAATACAATACTTTCTTTAGGGATTATTTTTGCGTTTTTTAAAGATGTCGAAATTTTAAAGTTTTCAGGGGTTGTTTACAGTTTCGCTTTTGTGTTGTTATTAGGCTTATTTTGGTATTTAATCAGTGATGCCAAACAAGAGCAGTATTTAATGCTTTTTAATGTTAGGCGCTTTTTAATTCAACCCATACTATTGCTACTGTTATTGCCTGCATTCTATTACCAAAGGTTGCGGAAAACAGTTTAGATTTACTTAGTAATAAATTACTTACTTGGCGATGGGTTTGGCGATTTTATATGCAGAATGAGGTTTTTTTTATGATATTAAAAAAATAAGATTTATTTTCAATATGTTGTTTTAATAATGTCTTAATAAAACGACTCCCATAGGTACTGGATAATAGCAAAAAATAATTAAGAAAAATTAATTTATAAATTGCTATGAAATATTTTTACCTCTTTGTTTTATTTTTTCAAACTGCGGTACTTTTTTCCCAAAATTTACACACTCATTCTAATGCCGCATCTGGCGATAATGAGTCTAATTCTGTGTTAGGTTGGAATTCAAATGCTAATTTGACATCTAGTGGTATAAATCCTCAAAGTGGTAATTTTTCTTTACGTGTAGCAGCAACTGGTCAAAATTCTCGTGATATGAATTATACTTTTAACGCAGTTGTTGGAGAACAGTACATTGTAAGTATTTGGGCAAGAGGAGGGGAGTCTAGTTTTCAGCCAGCCTTTGCAAATTGGACAGGGGTACAAGGTTTCAATACTACACTTATTTCAGGAACCAATTGGACGGAGTATACATGGACTTTAATAGCTACAAATTCAAATCCTTTAATTAGAGTTTATGCAGCGCCTTATAGTGGTTGGCAAGTTGGGCATGAAGTTTTTATAGATAATGTTAGTATAACAATTTTAGATGCAGAAGCTCCAAGTGTTCCAACGGGCTTGTTGGCTTCGAACCTCGGGACAACGGGCTTGGATTTAAGTTGGACAGCTTCAACAGATAATTTAGGGGTTAGCGATTATGAAGTATTTCAGAATGGCGTAAGTTTAGGATTAACAGGCGGATTAACGAGTTATACAGTTTCAGGTTTAACGCCATCCACGACCTATAGTTTTACGGTTCGCGCTTTGGATGGTTCAGGGAATATGTCCTTGCAGAGTGTCGCTTTAGAGGCAACGACCCTAAGTCCAGCCGATACAGAGGCTCCAAGCATTCCAACGGGTTTATTGGTTTCGAACCTCGGGACAACAGGCTTGGATTTAAGTTGGACGGCCTCAACGGATAATGTAGGTGTTAGCGATTATGAAGTATTTCAGAACGGAGTAAGTTTAGGATTAACAGGCGGATTAACGAGTTATACAGTTTCAGGTTTAACACCATCCACAACTTATAGTTTCACAGTTCGCGCTTTGGATGGTTCGGGAAATATGTCCTTGCAGAGTGTCGCTTTAGAGGCAACGACCCTAAGCCCAGCTGATACAGAGGCTCCAAGCATTCCGACGGGCTTGTTGGCTTCGAACCTCGGGACAACGGGCTTGGATTTAAGTTGGGCAGCTTCAACGGATAATGTAGGTGTTAGCGATTATGAAGTATTTCAGAATGGTGTGAGTTTAGGATTAACAGGCGGATTAACGAGTTATACAGTTTCAGGTTTAACACCATCCACAACTTATAGTTTCACAGTTCGCGCTTTGGATGGTTCGGGAAATATGTCCTTGCAGAGTGTTGCTTTAGAGGCAACGACCCTAAGCCCAGCCGATACAGAGTCTCCAAGCATTCCAACGGGTTTATTGGTTTCGAACCTCGGGACAACAGGTTTGGATTTAAGTTGGGCGGCCTCAGCAGATAATGTAGGAGTCAGCGATTATGAAGTTTTTCAGAACGGAGTTAGTTTAGGGGTAACGGGCGGATTAACGAATTATACAGTTTCAGGTTTAACGCCATCCACAACCTATAGTTTTACAGTTCGCGCTTTGGATGGTTCAGAAAATATGTCCTTACAGAGTGTCGCTTTAGAGGTAACGACCCTAAGCCCTGCCGATACAGAAGCTCCAAGTGTTCCAACGGGCTTGTTGGCTTCGAACCTCGGGACAACTGGCTTGGATTTAAGTTGGACGGCCTCAACGGATAATGTAGGGGTCAGCGATTATGAAGTGTTTCAGAGCGGTGTGAGTTTAGGATTAACAGGCGGATTAACAAGTTATACAGTTTCAGGTTTAACGCCATCCACAACCTATAGTTTTACAGTTCGTGCTTTGGATGGTTCAGGGAATATGTCCTTGCAAAGTGATGCTTTCGAGGCAACGACCCTAAGCCCAGCCGATACAGAAGCTCCAAGCATTCCGACGGGCTTGTTGGCTTCGAACCTCGGGACAACGGGCTTGGATTTAAGTTGGACAGCTTCAACGGATAATGTAGGTGTTAGCGATTATGAAGTATTTCAGAATGGCGTGAGTTTAGGATTAACAGGCGGATTAACGAGTTATACAGTTTCAGGTTTAACCCCATCCACAACTTATAGTTTCACGGTTCGCGCTTTGGATGGTTCAGGGAATATGTCCTTGCAGAGTGTCGCTTTAGAGGCAACGACCCTAAGCCCTGCCGATACAGAAGCTCCAAGTGTTCCAACGGGCTTGTTGGCTTCGAACCTCGGGACAACAGGCTTGGATTTAAGTTGGACGGCCTCAACGGATAATGTAGGTGTTAGCGATTATGAAGTATTTCAGAATGGCGTAAGTTTAGGATTAACAGGCGGATTAACGAGTTATACAGTATCAGGTTTAACGCCATCCTCAACTTATAGTTTCACGGTTCGTGCTTTGGATGGTTCTGGGAATATGTCCTTACAGAGTGTCGCTTTAGAGGCAACGACCCTAAGCCCAGCCGATACAGAGTCTCCAAGTGTTCCAACGGGCTTGTTGGCTTCGAACCTCGGGACAACAGGCTTGGATTTAAGTTGGACGGCCTCAACGGATAATGTAGGTGTTAGCGATTATGAAGTATTTCAGAATGGCGTAAGTTTAGGATTAACAGGCGGATTAACGAGTTATACAGTATCAGGTTTAACGCCATCCTCAACTTATAGTTTCACGGTTCGTGCTTTGGATGGTTCTGGGAATATGTCCTTACAGAGTGTTGCTTTAGAAGCAACGACTCTAAATGAGGAGGTTAATTATACAGATCAGAATGCTAACAGGTTAGATGTAGATTGGTATTCTAACCATACGTTTGTAAATGGTAATCTAGGTATAGGTACTTTAAATACGTCTAATTACAGATTAGCTGTCGCTGGAGGTGTAGTTGCTGAGGAAATTAACGTCGCTCTGCAAACTTCTTGGCCAGATTATGTGTTTGAAAAGGGATACGATTTACCAACATTAAAGGATGTTGAATTGTTTATTCGTAAATATGGGCATTTGCCAAATGTACCGAGTGCGAATGAAGTTAAAGCGAATGGAATTGATCTCGCTAAAATGAATGTTGTTCTTCTTGAAAAAATTGAAGAAATGACTTTATATATTCTGCAAATGGAAAAAAGGGTGTCTGAATTAGAACAACAAATAGATGTTAAAACAAAAGGGGATTAAAAACTGGCAACTGTAATGGTAAATTCTATAAGGAGATTTTTGTTTTGGTCTTTTGACTATGTAAAGGGTAACAAAGTAAATGCACATTACAAGGAAATTAACTATATACTTGAAAATCTTAATACTCTAAAATCTAAAGAGATGCAAGAGCGTAATTTAGAGCGATTGTTACAGCATGCCATAAAAACGACTCCTTATTACAGAGAAGATGTAGATTCTTTAAAAATTTCAGATTTTCCAATACTAAATAAAAACAAGATTGTAGAGCAATATGATAAATTTAAATCAGAGGAGTATTTAGATCAGAAAAATTTTTCAGCATATACTAGTGGGTCTACAGGTACTCCATTTAAGGTGTATCATAACCTTAATAAAAAACACAGGAATTTAGCCGATGTAATCTATTTTTCTAAGCTGTCGGGTTTTCAACTAGGAGACAAATTGTTTTATTTAAGACATTGGGATCAGTACAATAGCAAAACTAGGTTTCAGGCATGGAAACAGAATATTTATATGCACCCTGTTTCTAAACTTGAAGAACATGATGTTAAAATGTTTTTAAATGAAATACATAAAACCAAATCAGGAAAGGGAATTTTAGCATATGCATCATCTTTAAACGAAATTAGAGATTATATTTTAAAATATAATTTACAGCCTCAAAAAAATAGTGGTATTAATTCTGTTATTGGCATGGCGGAGGCTTTAAACGGCAAGACAAAAACTGTTTTACAAGAATATTTTGGAGTTAATGTGGTGTCTAGATATTCAAACGTTGAAAATGGAATTATAGCGCAACAGGTAGGTGAAAACTCTGATTTCCATATTAATTGGGCAAGCTATTATGTGGAAATTTTAAAGCTTGATAGAGACGAGCCAGTCTCTGAAGGCGAATTGGGGAGAATAGTGGTAACAGATTTGTTTAATTACGCTATGCCTATGATTAGGTATGATACTGGAGATATTGGTTTGTTGGGTTATGAAAATAAGAATTCAAAACAATATCCAGTGCTTAAAAAAATTGAAGGTAGAAAGTTGGATATGATTTTTGATTCGGAAGGGAAACATATTTCTTCGTATGCCGTTTACCATATTTTAAAATATCCGAATATAAAACAGTATCAATTTATTCAGGAAGACGAAATACATTATACTTTTAAATTAAATGTCAATCCTGAATTTAATTCTGAAACACAAATAAGACAAGAGTTTCAAGAAATTTTAGGAAGCAGGGCAATCATTAATATTTTATATGTTGATGAAATTCCATTGTTATCTTCAGGTAAGCGAAAATTTGTTATAAATAAATGTAGTAATAGTACAAAAGTTCTTCAAGAATCGTAGTTTCTTTTAGCCATTAGAATATTTTTATAAACTATAGAAAACAACGAAAGTTTATAAACTTAATGTTCTGAAAATTTATCTGTGAAATTTTTCTTATAAGCTCTGCCAATAGGTAAGATGTGGTTTTTTGATAAAAAAATCTTGTTTGCAGAAATTTTTGACAAATGTTTCATGTTAATAATGTAAGATTTGTGAATCTGACAAAAATAATGATCTAATTTCTCCAACCATTGTTTTAGTGTGTCTGAACTTAAGTATACCTTATGTTGCGTGTAAATTTCTGTATAATCGCCATCGGAAGTGATAAAAATAATATCGTTGCAATTTAGTTTAAAAAGTTCGTGTCCAGTTTTTACGTAAACAGTATCCTCATTTTTAGATGATAAATTGTTCTCTAATTCTAAAATTTTATTAATAGCTTTCTTAAAACGGTCAAATGCAAATGGTTTTAATAGATAGTCAATAACATGGTGCTCGTAACTTTCTAATGCAAATTCAGAAAATGCTGTTGTCATGATTATGTAAGGCTGATTTTTTAAATCGTTTAAAAATTCCATACCCGATATTTTTGGCAGATTGATATCTAAAAAAATAACATCTACTGTTTCGTGTTTTAAATATTCCAAAGCGCTTACGGCATCTGGAAACGTATTTTTTAATTCCAATTCCGGAATATCAGAAATGTATTTTTTTAAAATTCTTTGCGCTGGGGGTTGGTCTTCTATGATGATACAATTTAGCATTAACGATCTTGTTTCAGGTTTATAGATAATTCAACTTTATAAATGTTATTTGTCATTTCAATATTTAAATCATGCTTTTTCGGGTACAATAACATAAGGCGTTTCTTAACATTTTCTAACCCAATACCACTTTCTAGATTGCTTTTTTTGTTAGAAACGATGTAATTGTTTTTGCAAGAAAATTTTAATACTCCCTGTTCAGATGTCTTAACGTTTATGGTGATGTGTATATTATCAGACTGGTTAGAGGTGCTGTGCTTAAAAGCATTTTCTATAAAAACCATCAAAATTAGTGGGGCAATTTTTAATTTACTGTTCTCGAAAGTATCGGTTTTAAATTGAATGTTGCCACGATGTTCTATTTGCAGTTTATAGAGTTCGGTGAAATTTTTTAAATGGGATATTTCTTTTTCTAAAGACACGTAATTTTCTTTACAGTCATACAGCATGTAGCGTAATACAGATGATAATTCTATAATAATAGAGGGTGTTTTAGGTGAGTTTTCTATGGC
Organism: Formosa sp. A9; assembly: GCF_051200825.1. Lineage (GTDB taxonomy): Bacteria > Bacteroidota > Bacteroidia > Flavobacteriales > Flavobacteriaceae > Formosa. Next base: position 628,620 of record NZ_CP195158.1, read on the forward strand.
ATGGGAATACAGGTTGTTAAGATTGTTAAATAAAAAGTGCGGGTTAATTTGCGATTTTAAGAATTGTAATTCACTGTCTTTAACCAAGTTTTTTAGCTGCTTAACTTCCCGTTGTTTTTTATGAAAATTCCAAACAAACTTAAATAGAATAATAGTAATAATTACAGGTTGGGTTTCTATTAAAGTAGGTATAACACCGGGAAAATATGTGCCTCGAGTTGTCGGAAAATATATTTTTTCTAGTATAAATTCATCTACTATTATAACAACACCTTCTATAATTATTAAGCCGATTGTAAAAAATAAGATGTCCTTTTTTACATACAGTTTAGGTAAAAGTACATAACTAATTAGCCATGCACCAATGGCATAGTTTAAAAAAAACGGAATTTTATAAGGTATAGCGGTTATGTTGCTTTGTGTATAATAATTGGCGTTTTCTTGATTGTACGAATACACTAAAAATAATAGTACGGTTACTATAGTTTGAAAAATTAACTCGTCGTAATTGTTTTTTAAGAAAGAAGTTATCTTTTGAAGCATTAAATACTAGAATTTAGCAATCAAAAATATAACTTTCTTTTAGTTAAAAGCTATTCTTTAACTAATCTTCATAGCTATTTCAGTTGTCGTTTGCGGTGCTAAAAATGTCGTTCACAGATTTGAATTTTTTTACCAATATATATTTCTCACATTTGTTGTTTATATTTAGTCTAAATAATGATTCGGATTTTATCAGTTTTTTTCATGCTGTGTTTTTCAATGGTTAAAGCACAAAACAGCAATGGTAGTATAGAAGGAATAGTTAAAAATGTTAATAATGAACCTTTATTTGGTATTACAATTATTTTAGAAAATACGAACAAAGGTGCCGCAAGTAGTTTTGATGGAGGGTATATAATTAATGAAGTTATTCCTGGTAATTATGTTTTAAAAATTTCTGGGATAGGTTATAAGTCACAAGCAATTGAAATTTCGGTAACGGCAAATATTACGATTACTAAAAATATTATTTTATTAGAAGATACTTCGCAATTAAACCAAGTTGTAGTTAACGGAAAATCTAAGGCTTTAAAAATAGAGGAAAAAGGATTTAGTGTTGATGTTATAGAAACTCAACAAATAAAATCGCAAAATTTAGATATAAATAAGGTTTTAGATCGCGCTCCAGGAGTTCGTGTAAGGCGTACAGGAGGTATAGGTTCAGATTACGATTATTCATTAAATGGTATGTCTGGCAATGCTATTCGCTTTTTTATAGATGGCGTTCCTATGGATTATTATGGTTCGTCTTATTCCATAAACAATATACCCATTGCACTTATAGAACGTATTGATGTTTATAAAGGTGTGGTTCCTGTAGATTTGGGGTCTGATGCTTTAGGTGGTGCTATTAATTTGGTTACTAATCAAGACGTGTCCAACTTTGCAGCAGCGTCGTATTCATTCGGGTCTTTTAATACTCATCAAGCTGCATTACATGGCCAATGGCGAACCAATTCTGGATTCACAACCAAATTGTCTGCATTTTATACTTATTCAGATAATAATTATAAAGTCTGGGGAGAAGGGGTGTTTTACGGCGACGAAAATACCGGGCGAACTATTTATTTTACTAAAGACAATCCAGCTGAACGCTTTAACGACGATTTTAAAACGGCTACCGCCAAGTTCGATATTGGATTTACCCAAAAAACATGGGCCGATCAGTTTTTTATTACCATGTTAGCTTCAGATCAAAAACAAGGGGTGCAAACTGGGCAAACTATGGGGCATGTTTATGGCGAAATGCGTAATAACGAACAGGTACTTATGCCTAGTGTTACCTATCAGAAAAAAGATTTAATAACAGAAGGTTTAGATGTAAATGTCTTTGCAGGATATTCTTATATGGAAGGTACAACTATAGATACAACAACTAATCGTTACGATTGGAGAGGGAAAGTAATAGGTTACAATCCTTCTGGTGGCGAAAGGGGGCGTGGCGGTAGCAAAGCGCTCTATACTTTAACGGACAATGCTTTAATAACTAGAGCAAATATTGGTTATCAATTATCAACTAATTTTAAGTTGGGTTTTAATTATTTGTATTCTAGTACCAAGCGTACCGGAGAAGATCCTTTTGCAGCCGACTATGAAATTCCGTTTTTAGAGCCTCAAAAAGTAGCATCTCAATTTGCGGGTATTTGGTTAGAAACTAAACAATTTGACGAACGACTTCACGCAAATGTGTTTTTAAAGCATTACGGTTTCGATTCATCAATAAACGAATTGGTTTACAACACCGAATACGAAACTATAGTGCACGAAAATACTGTAGGTAATTGGGGTGGAGGTATTGCTGCTTCGTATTTGTTAAACTCTCAATTTTTAATAAAAACATCAATAGAACAAGCAACTAGGTTGCCTAGTGCAACAGAAGCTTTAGGCGATGGTGTTACCATTACGAGTAATCCTAATATAAAGCCTGAAGAGAGTTTTAATGCTAATTTAGGTGTGGTTTTAGGGCGTTATCGTCTGGGCGAACAGCATGGGGTAAAAGTAGGTTTAAATACATTTTATAGAGATGTATCGGATATTTTACAACTTGATATTCAAGGCGGACAAGAAATTGGATCTTTTCAGAATATAAGAAAGATTACTGGTGCAGGAGTCGAGTTAGATGTAGTTTACGATTTCTTTCAGCACTTTAAATTAAACTTAAATGGAACTTATCAAGATTTAAGAAACAATCAAAAAACCGATGAATATGGCCGAGATAACATTCTTTATGGTGATCGCCTAAGAAACACCCCTTATTTTATGATGAATGCCAGTTTAGATTATAAGACAGAAGACTTTATTCAAAAAAACAGTAAGTTTTTTGCATATGTAAGCTCGGGTTACGTTCATGAATTTTACTTAAGATGGCCTAGTTTGGGAGATTCTTCTACAAAAAGTATAGTGCCTACGCAATTAACTTTCGATACGGGTATTGGATATACTTTTCCGTCAGAGAAGTTTGTTGTGGCGGTAGATGTTTCCAACATATTTAACGAACAGGTTTACGACAATTTTTTATTACAAAAACCAGGAAGGGCAATTTTCCTGAAAATTAATTATCAAATAACTCAAAAATCAATTTTTTAAACTATGAAAACAAGAAATCAATTTAAATTATTAGCTATAGGTGCGATGTTGCTTTCGGGCTTAAGTTTCGTGTCTTGTTCTAGCGACGACGATAACAATAATTCGACACCAGATCCAGAATATGCCAAATATACAGTAAGTGCAGGTATTGATGGCGAAGGGTATTACACCATTACAGACGATTTAATGTCGGGAAATATTTCTATTGTAGGAAATGGCTCTGAAGGCTGGGCTAACTTATCGGTTACAGTAGATGGTTATTTGTATATTCTGAATAATACTGAAGGTTTAACAGAGAAGTACGAGTTAACCCCAAGCGGTCCTGTATTTATTGCTTCTATAGATAACGGTGTTTTAACAGCTGGAGCGTTTTTTAGGTATATACAGGTTGTAAACGATAGCGAAATATTGTTATTAAATAATCCTGGTGATAGTGGTGTGCCTTATGCTATTATAGATTTAGAGAGTTTTGGAGCAACAAGTTACGGATATATTACAATGCCTGTAATAGATGGTGTAGAAAATGTATGGTCTAATGCCGTAGTACAGGGTAGTAATATTTACTTCGGATCGTTATATAGTGATCCAGATTGGACTCAGGCTATCGAATCATTAGTGACAGTAAGGTTAGACTATCCATCTATGACGAATCCTGAAATTTTACAATCTAATGCATCTGCAGGATCTACAGCTGGTTATCGTACCAATGGATCGTTTGTAACTGAAAACGGCGATATCTACCAGTATAACATGACTAGCGAGTTGTGGAATGGAGGAGTAACAGATAAACCTTCGGTATTTGTTAGAATTAAGAATGGAAACTACGATGATTATGTATTTGACATTTCTGCCGAATTTAACGAATCAATTTCTATCTGGAATGCTTGGTATGCAGGAAATGGTATTGCTTATGCTAATATTGTACGTAATTCAGATGTGCCAACTTGGGGCGATTTGTTACAAAACACAGGTACGATAGTAGAAATAAACTTGAACAATAGAACTGTAACAGAATTAAACTTGCCTAAAGCTTCGTTTAGAGATATCTTTTCTTTGGATTGTGTAGAAGATGGTAAATTTTATATTCCTGTAAGTGTAACAGGTGGAGAAGCTCATATTTACGAAGTTAACATTGGCGGTGGCGCTAATGGGTTTACTCAAGGTGCGAAATTAGACGGTAGTAACGTTTATGTAAATGCCTTGTTTAAAAATTTCTAATCGATAATTTTATGTATAGCTTAGCATTTTGTTTGTCATTTCTATCGGTGTATTGCCTGTATGCCATTTCAGATCGGGTAGAGATAGAAAAAACAGGCGTTATGCTTTTATTACAGAAAAATAAAATGTTGAGCCTGCTTTTGTCTGGCTCAGCATTTTTATTTAGTACCTTCATTTTTGTTGCTAAAGTAAGTTTAGGGGTTGGTGTTTTTACTAGCTTATCTTTATGGATGGTGTTAGCTTGTTTAGTGGTTATTTGTATGCCTTTCAAAATTATTAAATGGATGCATATTGTGTTAACCGTTGTGGTAAGTTTTAGTACCGAATTAATAATGACTTACTTTTAATTATGCCGGCAAACAAAAAATATTTATCACAATCTTCTTGGTTCAAATTCGGTAAACTCACGGCAGCTATTTTAGGGAGTTTATTGGCTTCAGTCGCTATACATGCGGCTTTAGCAACTTGGTTAGACAGATCGGTAGTGCTCGCTACTGCTGTGTATTCTGGTTTTATTGTTTGGGTTGGGTTTATGCTCGTCACGTATTGGTTTCCTAAAGTTTGGCAGGCATGGTCTTTTTTAATAGGTATTGTAGCGTTATGTGCTATTGTTATTCTATTAGCAAAGTAACAAGTTTTAAATGCTATGAGTAATAGAGATTATAATGTGTTTTTTAATACACACACAGTAAGCGGAATTGTTATAAGCATAGGGCTTTATGTGATTTTCTTTGCAGGGGCTTTTACCTTGTTTATGCATAATATAGACCGCTGGGAAGCTAATGAAAAACCTCATGGTCTTACCTTAATAGATTACGATAAAGTGATTGCTAAGGTTAAAGCAGTTGGCTACGATATGCATGGGCGAAACCTGAGTATTTACGAGCATGATGGCGGCATTAATGTTTATTCTCGGCCTTTACGGGATACTACGTTGGTAAAAAGTAAGTTGGGTATTCTTGATCCTTTGGAAGCTAGTGGGCGTATCGATCTACATCTTAACGATAAAACGTATGAGGCATCTGCCCATAAAGTAATTTCTCAAAAGACTTTAGGCACCTTTCTTTACGATCTTCATTTTTTCGATCAAATTCCTACAGTTGGTTTTTATTTGGCAGGGCTTGTTGCTGTGTTTTTTTTGTTTGCCACTATTACAGGTGTGATTGTGCATTGGAAAAAAATTGTGTCGAACTTTTTTACGTTTCGTTTAAAATCTACTGTTAAACTCCTCTGGACAGATGCACACACTGCTCTAGGAATTATAGGTTTGCCTTTTCAACTTATGTACGCTATTACAGGGGCTATTTTTTGTTTGTTAGTTGTAATTTCGGTTCCTATAGATACGATACTTCCCGAAGAAAATACAGAAGAGGTTTCTTCAGAAATTAAGTCCGATTATAATCACGAGGAATTATCTATTAATGATGAGGTTGATTTAATATTATCTGATTTTTCTAATAAAAACATCGAAAGTGTTTACGCTTCAATTAAAAATTATCACGATAAAAATGCCGAGCTGGAAATTTATGTAGGTACAGAAGGGATTGAAAGTGTTTATAATTATAATAAAATGATTTATCGTATTTCCGATCATGAATTATTAGAGTACAAGTCGGCTTCAGAAGCACCTCTATACACCGAAGCCTCGTGGGATTTTATTCATATTATTCATTTTGGAGATTATGGCGGTATTTTGTTAAAAGTACTGTATTTTATACTGGCATTGCTTACCTGCGTGGTTATTATTTCGGGAGTGATGATTTGGCTGGTAGCACGCGATAAAAAGAGTTATTCGCATAAAGCGAAATTCAATAAAAATGTTGGTGCAATTTATCTTGGTTCCTGTTTAGGCCTATATCCTGCTATTGCCTTTATGTTTCTATTAACAAAAACGTTTCCTTTAGGAATGGCACAGCGTTTTGTTTGGATCAGTTGGTTGTTTCTGGCTTTTTGGGTAGGATATACGGTATATTCATTTGTTATAAAGAGCAACTTTAAAATCAATAGAAATGCTTTGGTTTTAGCTGGATTTATGGGAGTATTGATTCCCGTTTTTAATGGAATTCATTCTGGGTTATGGTTTTGGAAATCGTTTAAACTCGGGTATACGGATTCCTTTTTTGTGGATATTACTTGGTTGTTCTGCGGACTAGTTTCCTTATGGGTGGGTTTAAAAATACAACCACAAAAACAAAAGAGGGATTTGAAACTTCAGATGAAATAAAAAACGCCTCCTAAAATTATTAGGAAGCGTTTCATATTTAATTTCACTCAAATTTAAAAAAACTTGAGAGATGTAATTCTTGGTTTACATCATTCCAGGCATTCCACCGCCACCCATTGGAGGCATAGCAGGAGCATCTTCTTTAATGTCGATTAATGCACATTCTGTAGTTAAGATCATTCCAGATACAGATGCCGCATTTTCTAAAGCAATACGTGTTACTTTTTTAGGGTCTATAATACCTGCAGTAAGCATATCTACATAAGCTTCAGTTTTTGCATCGTAACCAAAGTTGTCTTTTCCTTCTAATACTTTTGAAACAACCACGCTACCTTCTCCGCCAGCGTTTTCAACAATAGTTCTTAAAGGAGACTCGATAGCACGAGCTACGATTTGAATTCCTGTAGCTTCATCGGCGTTGTCTGCGCTAATGGTTTCAAGTACAGCTTTAGCTCTTACTAAGGCTACACCACCACCAGCAACAATACCTTCTTCTACAGCTGCTCTTGTGGCATGTAAGGCATCATCTACGCGATCTTTTTTCTCTTTCATTTCAACTTCGCTAGCAGCACCAACGTAAAGTACAGCAACACCACCAGCTAGTTTAGCTAAACGCTCTTGAAGCTTTTCTTTGTCGTAATCGCTAGTTGTAGATTCGATTTGAGATTTAATTTGGTTAACACGATTCTTAATCATGTCTTTATCTCCAGAACCATTTACTACTGTAGTATTATCTTTGTCGATAGATACGCGCTCGGCAGTACCTAACATGTCTACAGTAGCGTTTTCTAAAGTAAATCCTCTTTCTTCAGAAATAACTGTTCCGCCAGTTAAAATAGCGATGTCTTCTAACATAGCTTTACGACGGTCTCCAAAACCAGGGGCTTTAACCGCAGCTATTTTTAACGAACCACGTAATTTGTTAACTACTAAAGTTGCAAGCGCTTCACCATCTACATCTTCTGCTATAATTAATAATGGTTTTCCAGATTGTGCTACTGGTTCTAAAACAGGAAGTAAATCCTTCATTGTAGATACTTTTTTATCGTACAATAAAATGTAAGGATTTTCTAAATCTGTAATCATTTTTTCGCTGTCGGTTACAAAGTAAGGCGATAAATAACCTCTGTCGAATTGCATACCTTCAACAACATCTACATAAGTGTCTGTTCCTTTAGCTTCTTCAACAGTTATTACACCTTCTTTACCAACTTTACCAAACGCCATGGCAATTAAATCGCCAATAACATCGTCGTTGTTAGCAGAAATTGCTGCAACTTGCTTTATTTTTTCTGAAGAATCTCCAACTTCTTTGGTTTGTTTGGCTAGATCTTCAACAATAGCTTCAACAGCTTTGTCGATACCGCGTTTTAAATCCATTGGATTTGCGCCAGCAGCAACGTTTTTTAAGCCTTCTTTAACGATAGCTTGAGCTAAAACAGTAGCGGTAGTTGTACCGTCTCCAGCAAGATCGTTGGTTTTAGAGGCTACTTCTTTAACCATTTGCGCGCCCATGTTTTCTAGAGCGTCTTCTAATTCGATTTCTTTAGCAACCGAAACACCGTCTTTAGTTACATTTGGAGCTCCGAAAGAACGTCCTATAATTACGTTTCTACCTTTTGGCCCTAATGTTACTTTTACTGCGTTTGCTAAAGCGTCTACACCGCGTTTTAATCCGTCGCGAGCTTCAATATCAAATTTTATGTCTTTTGCCATTTTATTTTAAAATTGCAGTAGGCAATAGGCTGTAAGCGTTAAGCGATAGGCTTTATGCTTTTGGCCTTTGTCTACTTGGTTAACTTTTGTTTTAAAGTGAATATTTTTTTCTTAATAAGGTTAATGTTTTGGTTAAGTTGAATAAAATCTTGCTCTAAGATGTAATTTAAATCTTTCGCAAGTATTAATAAATATTCAACTTAGTTTGCTGAGCCTAAAGCAATAGCGAGGAATCGGTTGAAATCTTTGTCACTATCTCTTCCGCAGCCTTCACTAATATTTGTTGGGATGGAGGCGGAAGCTCGTCTTAATTGCGAAGTCAATCCAAATAACTCTTCTTGTGGAAAATTACTGGTTAACTTGTAAATTTCTAGAGTAAGCGAATGACTTAGTTTCCAAATGTCGTATTTTTTAAAATCCCTCATAAGCCTATTGCTTAAAGCTTACTGCCTAAAGCCAAAAGCATTAAATAATTGCCATGATGTCGTCTTCGCGCATCATTAGGTAATCTTTACCTTCAAGTTTTAATTCGGAACCAGAGTATTTACCGTAAAGTACGGTGTCTCCAATTTTTACAGTAAGTGGTTCATCTTTTTTACCAGTACCAACAGCAACAACGGTACCTTTGTGTTGTTTTTCTTGTGCTGAATCTGGAATGAATAATCCAGATGCTGTTTGAGTTTCTGCAGGAAGTGGTTCTACCAGAACGCGGTCTGCAAGTGGTGTGATGTTTACTTTACTCATGTTATTATATTTTTTTAATAGTTTATGATTTACTGAACTGTACATTTCGAAAATTATGCCAAGTTAATAGGACTGACAAACTTTCAGAAACAAAAAATGCCAACGTAAACACGTTGGCATTTTTTATATAAGTTTAATGAGTTTTGCTTATTCTGCACTGTCATCTGTAGCAGGTGTTTCTGTTGTAGTTGCCGGAGCTGCAGGCGTGTTTGGTAACGGTTGCGCTGTAGACTCGGTATCTAATGCTTTAGATTCAACACTGCCAGAACCTCTGTTTATAGCTACGTTAGATAATAAAATTAAAACAAGCATTAAGGTCGCTAATGTCCAGGTACTTTTGTCTAAGAAATCGGTCGTTTTTTTAACACCACCAATTTGCTGAGAACCGCCGCCGCCAAAAGAAGACGATAATCCGCCACCTTTAGGGTTTTGTACCATAATAACTACAATTAATAGAAAGGCTACGACAACGATTAGGAATAAAAATATAGTAAACGTACTCATTAGTTTTTTGTATTTTGTTCTTGTATTTTTTTTATTGCTTTAATTTGGTCTGCAAAGAAACCACTTTTTTCTGGATATTTCAAACTTAAAATGTTATAAGATTGAATTGCTTTTTTATAGTTTTTTTGTTCGACATAAATTCGGGCCAAAGTCTCTGTCATTAACGATTCCGAAGGGATCATTTGTGATTCGGCAAGATTTTGATTTGGAGTAGTTGTCGATTTTTTAGGATCTATTTTAGGGCTAGAAGAAATAAATTTATCAATCAATTCAAATTTTTTAGCCTTAACAGGGCACGATTGCGTTTCTGTTTCGTCTTCTGTGTTGCTAGATGTTTCTGTGTCAGGTCTGTTAACGGGTGTAAATTGGGCAAGTTTTAACCATTCGTTAAACGAGTGGGTTTCGGCTTTATTAAATTCTAGAGGCTTGCCAATTTCCAGAACACTTTCTGGAGATTGATTGCTGTTGCTGTTAGTCGCGTTGGTAGTATTTGGACTTTCTAAAGTAAAACTAGAAATTTTTGAAGGCGTTACTTTTGGCTGAAATAATTCAGGATCCAATACGCCTTCGGTGTCATCAATATGTTGTTTTAAAGTATCGTCTATAGATGTTTTTTTGTTTACTGAAATATCGTCTACATTTACTTCTAAATCTTTTAAATGCGCCGTGTTTTGTTTTATAAATTCCGATACGGCATTTTGAAGAAACACTTCGGATGTTATAAAATCGAACAAAATACTTCTGTCTGTTGTATAGGCTGCTGTTGTTTTTAGTGCCTGATTATATTTGAAGCTTTCGGTTGTTTTTAGACCTTTTAAATGCAATGCTCTAGCAGGTTGAAAATACGGGAATTCTTCGAGCACACTTTGCAAGGCCTCGGTATGGGTAGCTGTTATGGTTTCTGGCTGTTGTAATATGTCTGTAAAGTCTGAAAGCGTCATATTTACATTACCATTGCGCTAGTGAAGCATTAAAAATATCCTGAGTTAAGCGTTCGAAAATTTCGTCGTGAGCAGTAGTTTTGGTCGATCCTGTTAATAGATCGCTGCCTTGGTAATCGTAAAAAAACGAGAAACGTTTCTCGAAATCGGCATCTTCGTCTTGCTTATTGTAAAAGCGCACATTAACCGAAATGGTTAAGCGGTTTTGCGCTGCTGTATTTTGAGCTGTTGCTGTAGTTGGAGAAATTCTATACTCAACTATTTCGCCTTCGTAAACCAAATCGCCATTAGATTTTACTAATTGTAAATTGGTTTGGTTTAATAGTAAATCGGTTAACGCATTCGTGAAATCTAAATCTAAACCAGGTTCTATTAAATTAGAGTTGTTTTGAAAATAGTTAACCTGAAATGTTTTTGTGTTTGGGTTAACTTTTGCTCCTGTAAAGGAATAGACACCACAGCCAACTAGGCTAATTGTTATGCAAAGTAGTACAAAATAATGTTTAATGTTCATGCTTTTATAGGTCGTACTGTTTTATTTTTCGGTATAATGTGCGTTCGCTAATACCAAGTTCGGCTGCTGCCAATTTACGTTTTCCTTGGTGGCGCTCCAACGATTTTTTAATCAATTCTAATTCCTTGTCTTGTAAAGATAATGTTTCTTCTTCTTCAATTTCCTCTGCAAAATGATATTTGTCTAACGCATTATTACTAGGGTCTATTAAAGCGGTATTGGCGGGTTCTGGTATGGAAAGGATTTCTAAATCGTCTTCAGTATTGTTGTCGTAAGTTGTATCGTCGTATTCTGCATCCGATTCGTTACCGTAAATTTTCTGAATTAAAGATTCGTTGTCTTTCTGAACGTTTTTATCGTTACCATGTTTCATAAGTTCCATGGTTAATTTCTTTAAGTCGTTCAAATCACTTTTCATATCAAACAATACCTTGTAAAGAATTTCGCGTTCGCTACTAAAGTCGCTTTCCGATTTGGTGCTCGAAATAACAGCGGGTAAATTAGAGCTTGTTTCTGGAAGGTATGTTTTTAAGGTTTGAGCATTAATGGTTCTGTTTTCTTCCAAAACGGAAATTTGCTCGGCCACATTTCGTAATTGTCTAATGTTACCGTTCCATCTAAATTTTAAAAGTAGGGCAGCGGCATCATCGGTTAATTTTACCGTTGGCATTTTATATTTTAAAGCAAAGTCGCTCGCAAACTTTCTGAATAGTAAGTGGATGTCCTCTTGCCTATCGCGTAATGGTGGTAAGCTTATTTCTACAGTGCTTAAACGGTAGTAAAGATCTTCTCTAAACTTTCCTTTTTCTATGGCTTCAAACATGTTTACGTTGGTAGCAGCCACTATACGTACATTGGTTTTTTGTACTTTACTAGAACCTACTTTTATAAATTCTCCGTTTTCTAAAACACGCAATAGTCGTACTTGAGTGGTGAGTGGTAATTCGCCAACTTCGTCTAAAAAAATGGTGCCACCATCGGCAACTTCAAAATAACCGCTACGGGTTTGAGTGGCTCCGGTAAATGCACCTTTTTCGTGTCCAAACAATTCGCTGTCTATCGTGCCCTCTGGAATAGCTCCGCAGTTAACAGCAATGTACTTACCGTGTTTTCTGTGGGATAACTGATGGATGATTTTAGGAATACTTTCTTTACCTACACCGCTTTCTCCTGTAACTAGAACCGAAATATCTGTCGGGGCCACTTGTATGGCTTTTTCGATGGCACGATTAAGTTTATGGTCGTTACCTATAATTCCGAAACGTTGTTTTATGGCTTGAACTGATTCCATATATTGATGTTTAGCTTTTGGTTAAAATTAAAGGTTAGATAATGCAATACCTTCTCCTATTAATGTAGCACTTGTGCAATCTGTAATTTTTACAGTTACAAAATCGCCTATTTTAAAGTCGCCTTTAGGAAATACGGCAGTAGTGTTTTGCGAAGTTCTTCCAGACCAGTGTTCATTAGATTTTTTAGATTCTTTTTCAACTAAAACTTCTACTTCAGAATTAAGATATGCTCGGGTTCTTATTTCGCTGTGTTTACGTTGTAATTGCACAATATCGTCTAGGCGTTTTTTCTTGATGTCCAGCGGAATGTCGTCTTCCATTTTACGTTCGGCTAAAGTGCCAGGTCGCTCGGAGTAGTAAAACATATAACCGAAATCGTATTTAACGTATTCCATTAAACTTAAGGTGTCTTGGTGGTCTTGGTCAGTTTCTGTAGGGAAACCAGCAATTAAATCGTGACTAATAGCACAATCTGGTATTATGCGATAAATATTGTCTATTAACTCGAAATATTCTTCTCTGGTATGTAAACGGTTCATGGCTTTTAAAATACGGTCACTACCACTTTGCACTGGTAAGTGTATGTGTTTGCAAATGTTTTTGTATTTGGCCATGGTTTCTATAACATCTAAAGTGAAATCTTGTGGATTAGAAGTTGAGAAACGAATACGCATTTTTGGTTGGGCCTTGGCACAAAGTTCTAGAAGTTTAGCAAAATTAACAGCAGTTGCTTTTTGCATATCTGAAGCTTTTTCAAAATCTTTTTTAAGTCCGCCGCCGTACCATAAATAACTGTCTACGTTTTGGCCTAAAAGAGTGATTTCCTTAAAACCTTTATCCCATAAATCGTTTATTTCTTCTAAAATACTTTGTGGGTCACGGCTTCGTTCGCGCCCGCGGGTAAATGGTACAACGCAAAATGTACACATATTGTCGCAACCTCTGGTTATAGAAACAAAGGCTGTTACACCGTTGCTGTTTAGTCTAACGGGAGAGATGTCTCCGTAAGTTTCTTCTTTAGAAAGTATAACGTTTATAGCATCGCGGCCTTCATCGACTTCGGCAAGTAAATTGGGTAAATCTTTATAGGCGTCTGGGCCAACAACAAGATCTACAATTTTTTCTTCTTCTAGGAATTTGCTTTTTAAACGCTCGGCCATACAACCTAATACCCCTACTTTCATGCCTGGGTTTATTTTTTTAACAGCATTGTATTTTTCTAAACGTTTGCGTACGGTTTGTTCTGCTTTATCTCTAATAGAGCAGGTGTTAACCAAAACTAAATCGGCATCTTCTAAACTCTGCGTGGTATTATAGCCTTGGTTTGATAGTATTGATGCTACAATTTCGCTATCACTAAAATTCATAGAGCAGCCGTAACTTTCTATAAATAATTTACGTTTGTTTTCCGTTTTCTGTTCAAGTACAAGGGCTTCACCTTGTTTGCTTTCATCTATAGTCTTTTCCATAATTATCCCCGAAAAAAATAGGTATCAGTCAATAAGTGTGCAAAGATACAATTAAAATTAAGTTTAGTGACAAAGTGTCAGTTTAAAATTTCTTGTTTTTTTGTTAAAAAGTACTTTTTTTACAGCCAACTAAACCTAACCTTATTATGAATACCAAAATAGAACAAAAAATCGCGCAAGCTCCAGAATTAGATTTTGGAACAATTTTTAGTAATTGTATAGAGCTCTTTAAAAAAGTATGGTTGCAAGGCTTGATTACCTTGGTGCTTACCTTGGCTTTAATGCTCCCTTTTTACTTTATAATTTATACGCCATTAATAGCGGTAGACATTATAGATCCCGATGCCTTTAAAAATAGTATAGATAGTAACCCTATTTTACTTATTCCATTTGTTCTTGTTTTTATAGTGTTTATGATTTTTGCTGCAGCCATAAGTTTAGCAATGCAAGCTGCATTTTACAGAATTTGTAAGCAGAAAGATTTGAATGAAAACACTAAAGACGATTATTTCTATTACTTTAAGAAGCCTTATTTGCTAAAGTTGATTACGTTGGCGTTGGTTACGGTGATTATTTCAGTTTTATGTACAATGCTATGTGTATTACCTCTTATTTATGCTATTGTACCAGTATCATTTTTTGTGGTTGTTTTTGCATTCAATCCAGAAATGACGGTGTCAGACATTGTGAAAACCAGCTTTAAAATTGGTAATAAAAAATGGTTGATAACCTTTGGGCTTATTCTAGTTTGCGGGGTGTTGGCTCAAATAGTAGGTTTATTAATGTGTTTTGTGGGTGTGTTCTTAACAAGTTCGTTTTCTTACTTACCTATTTATTTTATTTATAAGCACGTTGTCGGTTTTAACGATGAAGAAAGTGTAAATGATATTAAAGAATTAGAGCTTTAAAATCTTTAAAACGCAGTGTTGTTTTTAGGATAATAATTGGTAAATAAGCAGTTATTATTTGCAGATTATCGTGCGGAAAGCGTATAAAATTAGGATGATGTATTTTTTTTGATTTACATTTGTAGCACCAAAAAAATAAAAATGGCGAAGAATTTAGTAATAGTGGAGTCTCCTGCAAAGGCCAAGACGATCGAAAAATTTTTAGGTAAAGATTATAAAGTAGAATCTAGTTTTGGGCATATTGCCGATTTGCCTTCTAAAGAATTAGGGGTAGATGTAGATGGCGATTTTAGTCCGAAATATCAAGTTTCAAGCGATAAAAAGGCCGTTGTAAAGAAATTGAAAGACCTTTCTAAAAAAGCTGAAACGGTTTGGTTAGCAAGTGATGAGGATCGCGAAGGAGAGGCTATTGCTTGGCATTTAGCCGAGACCCTAAAGTTAGATAAGGCTAAAACAAAACGTATTGTTTTTCACGAAATTACTAAATCGGCCATACAAAAGGCTATCGAAAACCCTAGAGGAATCGATTATCATTTAGTCGATGCGCAGCAAGCTCGCCGCGTATTAGATCGTATTGTAGGTTACGAACTTTCGCCTGTATTGTGGCGTAAGGTTAAAGGCGGTTTGTCTGCAGGACGAGTACAGTCGGTTTCTGTGCGATTAATTGTGGAGCGCGAACGCGAAATTCAAGCGTTTACTCCAGAGGCCTCTTACCGAATAGATGCTGAATTTTCCAACGAATCTGGTCAGACTTTTAAAGCTAAACTACCAAAAACGTTTGCAACTAAAGAAGAGGCATTTGCCTTTTTGGAGTCTAATGCTTCAGCAAGTTTTAAAGTTGCCGATTTAGAGAAAAAGCCAGCAAAAAAATCGCCTGCGGCACCATTTACCACGTCTACTTTACAGCAAGAGGCTGCTCGTAAATTATATTTTTCGGTAAGTAAAACCATGACCTTAGCTCAACGTTTATACGAAGCGGGTCTTATTACTTATATGAGAACCGATAGTGTGAATTTATCGGACGAAGCTCGAAAAGGAGCTCAGGCAGAGATTGAAAATGCATATGGTAAGAAATTTTCTAAGCCAAGAAATTATACTGGAAAAGCTAAGGGAGCACAAGAGGCACACGAAGCTATTCGACCAACAGATTTTGCTTTACATTCTGTAGATATCGATCGCGATCAAGCACGATTATACGAATTAATATGGAAGCGAGCCATAGCCTCGCAAATGAGCGAAGCAGAGTTAGAGCGCACTAATGTTAAAATTTCGGCTTCAACCCATAGCGAATTGTTTACAGCTAACGGAGAGGTAATTACTTTCGAAGGCTTTTTAAAAGTGTATCTAGAGGGTACAGACGATGAGGATTCCGAGCAGGATGGTATGTTGCCCGCAATGAAAGTTAACGAGACTTTGTTGAATAGTTTCATTACTGCGACACAACGTTACACGCGTCCGCCATATCGTTATACAGAAGCTTCTTTAGTTAAAAAATTAGAAGAGTTAGGTATTGGTCGTCCGTCTACTTATGCGCCAACTATTTCTACCATTCAAAATAGAAATTACGTAGAAAAAGGAACTATTGAGGGCGAGGAACGCGAATACACTCAAATAACTCTAAAAAATGGTGAGGTAAAAGATAAGTTGCTCACCGAAAAAGTAGGCTCAGATAAAGGTAAACTGGTACCGACCGATATTGGTATGATTGTTACCGATTTTTTGGTGAATCATTTTGAAAGCATTTTAGATTACAATTTTACGGCTAAAGTAGAAGAGAATTTTGATGATATTGCTGAAGGTAAAGAAGACTGGACTAAAATGATGAAGAATTTTTATAAAGATTTTCATCCACATGTAAAAGATGTTCAGGAGAATGCCGATCGCGAATCTGGAGAGCGTATTTTAGGAACAGATCCTAAATCAGGACGTCCCGTGAGTGTACGTTTAGGTAAATTTGGTCCGATGGCACAAATTGGTGCAGCAGACGATGAAGACAAGCAGTTTGCAAGTTTATCGCCAGAGCAACAGTTAAACACCATAACGTTCGAGGAGGCTTTAGATTTGTTTAAACTACCAAAAGCTTTAGGCGAGTTTGAAGGGCAGGCGGTCGAGGTTAATAATGGCCGTTTTGGACCTTACGTGAAATTTGGTGATGCTTACATTTCAATCCCTAAAGGAGTGGAAGCTTTAGATTTGGAATTGCAAGATGCCATAGTACTTATTAAAGAGAAGCAAAAAGCCGATGCACCTATATATATGTACAACGATTTGCCAGTACAAAAAGGTAAAGGCCGTTTCGGGCCATATATAAAATGGAACAATATGTTTATTAATGTAAACAAGAAATACGATTGGGATAATTTATCCGATGATGATATTGTAACATTAATAGAAGAAAAAATTCAGAAAGAAATAGATAAAGTCGTTCATAATTGGGAAGACGAAGGTATTCGTGTAGAAAAAGCCCGATGGGGACGACATAATGTAATAAAAGGTAAAGTTAAAGTAGAATTAGACAAAACAGTAGATGCTACTAAAATAACCTTAGATGAGGCTAAAGCTTTAATTGAAGCTAAAACGCCAAAACGAAAAACTGCTGCAAAAAAGAAGAAAACCCCTGCAAAAAAGAAATAAATGGCAGACCTTAACTTCTTGGTACCTGTACCAGATATGGTTTTAGCACATACAGAACTATTATCGCCACAGGCCTTTGGAAGAAAATTGAAAATTCACACCAAACAAAATGGTATTCCCGAGCTCGACCAAGTGTCGATTGCAATTATTGGTGTTTTAGAAAATAGAAACGATGTTAATTATATTGGCGAAACGTTTAACCTAAACGAAGTAAGGCAAGCCTTGTACAAATTGTTTCCTGGTAGTTGGAGTTCTGTAGTAGCCGATTTAGGCGATATACCAAAAGGCGAAACTCTAGAGGATACATATTTTGCTGTAAAGGAAACTGTCACTGAATTGGTGAAAGCCAATATTATTCCTATTATCCTAGGCGGTAGTCAAGATCTTACTTACCCAATGTATCGTGCTTTCGATAGCCTGATACCTATGGTAAATATTGTTAATGTCGATTCTAAATTCGATTTAGGGGATTCTTCAAAACCTATGAAGAATGATAGTTTTGTAGGTAAAATTATTTTAGAAGAACCATACAATTTATTCAACTACGCCACTATAGGCTATCAAACCTATTTCAATTCTCAAGAAGAAATAGATTTGATGGAGAAGTTGTACTTCGAATCGTATCGATTAGGCGAGGTGTCTAACGATATTACTTTGGTAGAACCAGCCATGCGTGATGCCAACATTGTAAGTGTCGATTTGGGAGCTATGAAAGCTTCCGAAGTTAGTTTAAATCAAAAAGTATCGCCAAATGGTTTAGATGGTAAAGAAATTTGTGCCATTACACGCTATGCGGGGATCAGTAATAAAGTAAGTGCTTTAGGGATTTTTGAGTATAAACCATCTAAAGACGACGAAATTACCTGTGTATTAATAGCTCAAATGATCTGGTATTTTATAGAAGGCTACAATAATAGAGTGAACGATACCGATTTTAAAGATGAAAATATCTACCAAAAATTCATTACCTTAGTAGACTCCCAAGAACTCAATTTTTATAAAAGCATCAAAACTGGACGCTGGTGGATTGAGATTCCTTTTTTGAATGAAATCAATAATAAATTAAAACGTCATACGTTATTACCATGCATGCATCAAGATTATTTAGATGCTTGCAATAATATCATCCCAGAAAGATGGTATAAAGCGTATCAGAAAAATTGCGTTTAAATGCATAAAAACAAGACGAAATGTACCGTTCATCGATTAAATGCATGTTTTTTACGATGAAATGAGTAAATTTTCCTCAAAAAAGTTGTTTTTTAGAAAATATATAAATATGTTTACGCTCACAAAAATTTAGGTACTAATAATAACCTCGAGTTTTCTATGGATATGAAAAAGTTTGTTTTATTAACAGTTGTTTTAGCAGTATTAACCAGTTGTGGCTCCGGAGATAGGGGAGAATTGGTTGGAGTACAAGGAAAGAGATGGCACCCAGAAAAGCCTTATGGAATGACACTAGTTCCTGGCGGATCGTTTATAATGGGTAAAGCCGATGATGATGTAGCAGCCATTCAGGATGCGCCATCAAAAACAGTAACGGTGCGTGCATTTTATATGGACGAAACCGAAATTACCAATAGCGAATACCGTCAATTTGTAAATTGGGTTCGCGATTCTATTATCAGAACCCGTTTGGCAATCTTGGCCGACGAGGTTGGTAAAACCCCAGAAGATGGTGGTATAGGTGAGTATGCATTTACAGATGCAGATACCGCAAGTATGACCGTTTACGAAAAGTATATGTTGGATAACTATAGTGGTCTTGGCCCAACAGGATACGAAGGCAGAAAATTAAACAAAAACGTAGATCTTGTTTTTGATACTGCAGAGTATCCAGACGAGTATTATACCGAAGTAATGGATACCATGTATATTCCTTTAGAAGAATCTTACAACGGGCAGCGTACTTGGGATGTTACGAAGTTTAAATTTCAGTATACCTACTTAGATATTCAAAAGGCAGCTAAGAATAAAAATCTAAAACGTAGCGATGCTATTGTACAAGAAGAAGTAGAAGTGTATCCAGATACAACAGCTTGGATTAGAGACTTCGCTTATTCTTACAACGAGCCAATGCATAACGATTATTTTTGGCACGATGCTTATGGAGACTATCCTGTAGTAGGTGTGAGCTGGAAACAAGCCAATGCATTCTGCCAGTGGAGAACCTTATATAAAAATTCGTATCAAAAAGATAAGAAGAGACAGTATGTAAACTCATTCAGATTACCATCTGAAGCTGAGTGGGAGTATGCTGCTCGCGGTGGTTTACAAGCTGCTACATTCCCTTGGGGAGGGCCTTATGCTAAAAACGACAGAGGTTGTTTTATGGCAAACTTTAAGCCTTTACGAGGTGATTACGCTGCAGACCAAGCTTTGTATACAGTAGAGGCAAAGTCTTACGAGCCTAACGATTATAACTTATATAACATGGCAGGTAACGTGTCCGAATGGGTACATTCGTCTTACGATCCAGCATCTTACGAGTATTCATCAACCATTAATCCAAGTGTAAACGACCCAAGCAACCAACGTAAAGTGGTGCGTGGCGGATCTTGGAAAGATGTTGCATACTTTTTACAAGTAAGTTCTAGAGATTACGAATACGCAGATTCTGCAAGAAGTTACATAGGCTTTAGAACCGTACAAGATTACATGGGTACAGATATTACCAGTAATTCTAACCGATAATTAAATTAAACTAAAACCCCTTTTATTCATTATTAAAATTAATCAACCACATTTAGGGAAATTCCTTAAATCTTAAAATTAGAAATTATGGCACAATCAAAAGCAAGTAAAAGATTCATGAACATGGCTTATGGCCTTGGAGCATCAGTAGTAATTATTGGAGCATTATTTAAAATTACTCACTTCGAATTAGGACCTTTAACAGGTAACGTAATGTTAACTATTGGTCTGGTTTCAGAAGCAATCATTTTCGCAATATCGGCATTCGAGCCTGTAGAAGAAGAATTAGATTGGTCTTTAGTATACCCAGAATTATCTGGAGGACAAAAAACAGCAAGAGCTAAAAAAGAAGAGCCTAAAGATGCTGATGGTTTATTATCTAAAAAATTAGACAACTTATTAAAAGAAGCTAAAATTGATGGTGAATTAATGGCTAGCTTAGGCCAAAGCATTAAAAACTTTGAAGGTGCAGCAAAAGGTATTAACCCAACAGTAGATTCTATTGCAGCAACTAAAAAATATGGCGAAGAAATGTCTGTAGCAGCCTCTCAAATGGAGTCGTTAAACAGCTTATACAAAGTACAATTAGAAAGTGTAAGTCGTCAAGCAACAATCAACCAAGAGTCTGTAGAGAATGCACAAAAATTAAAAGATCAAATGCAATCTTTAGCGTCTAACTTATCATCATTAAATGGTGTTTATGGAGGTATGCTTTCTGCAATGAACAAAAAATAACTAATTAGAATATCAAGTTCTAGAAATTATTAACTTAAAACCTAATTAGAAATGGCAGGAGGAAATTTATCTGCAAGGCAGAAAATGATTAACTTGATGTATTTAATCTTCATTGCGATGTTGGCCTTAAATATGTCTAAAGAAGTGCTTTCGGCATTTGGATTGATGAACGAAAAATTGGTTGAATCTAACCAAGCGGCAACAGACCGTAATACCGCTTTACTTTCCAGTCTTGAATTGAAAGCAGAAGAGCAACCAGAAAAGTTTAAACCACTTAAACTTAAGGCAGACCAAGTAAATACTTTAGCTCACGATTTTAACAGTTATTTAGAAGACTTAAAATCTAAAATGTTAGCTAAAACCGAAAATCCTAAGGATTACGAAACTATGGATAAAGGTGATTTCTTGGACAATTACTTTTTTATTGGTGATAATTATAAGCCAGAAGGCGAAGAGTTTTTAAAGCAAATTGCAACGTTTAGAGACGGTGTGTCTGCTATTTTAAAAACAGATCCTAAATTAGCACCTTTAGCAGAAGATGTAGAAGAAACTTTTAACACAACCCCTGTAGAAAACAGAGATGGTAATGAAGTAGATTGGTTGAGCTACCACTATAAAGGATTTCCTTTAGTAGCATCATTAACAAAAATCACTCAGTTACAAGCCGATGTTAAAACAACAGATTCTGAAATTTTAAACAGAATGTTAGCAGGTCAATTAGCTGCAGAAGCGTCTATGACTAACTATACAACGTTATTAGAAACTTCTAAATCGGCTTACTTTAACGGCGAAACTTTCGATGGTAACATTGTATTAGGTCGTAAAGATGGTTCTACAAAACCAAACAAGGTAGAATTAACATTAGATGGTAGAGCGTTAACCGATAAGGATTATACTGTAGAAGATGGTAAAGTTAAATTAAACTTTAGCACTGGATCTCCAGGAGAACACACTATTGAAGGTAAATTAGTTTTCGAACAAGATGGAGAGCAAATAGAGGTACCTGTAAAATCTACTTTTGCAACAGTATCTAAACCTAACTCAGCTACAATTTCTGCAGATAAAATGAATGTAGTTTATCGTGGTGTTGCTAACCCAATGACAATTTCTTTCGCTGGTATTGCAGACAATAAAGTTTCTGCAAGTGCACCAGGGTTAAGCAAAGCATCAGGTGTTGGTAAATATGTTATGAACCCAGGTCAAGGTCGTGAGGTAACTATTAATGTTAGCGGTACATTACCAGATGGTGGTAAAGTAAGCGACAGAGCAACATTCAGAATTAAAGATATCCCTAGTCCTACAGGTACTATTCGTGGCGAAGACGGTAACGTTTCTATGCAACGTAACAGCTTAGAGATTGCTACTATTGGTGCTAAATTAGACGATTTCGATTTCGATTTACCTTTAACAGTAACATCGTTCAAAATTAAAATACCAGGACAGCCAACAATTTCTGTTGGAGGAACAAAACTTAACGATAGAGCTAAATCTGCTTTGCGTAAAGCAAAACGTGGTGATGCTGTAACTATTTTCGATATTAAAGCTCAAATTAGTAATAATTCATCTTACAAATTGAAGAAAGTATCTCCAGTTTTAATTGAATTATCAAACTAAAAAGCGTATCTAAAGAGATATTAGCGCAATAATTAAAATTTTTAAACAAATGAATTATAAAAGTTTTTTATTAACCCTATGTAGCATTTTGGTCGCTTCGGCATCGTTCGCTCAAGCAAATATTTTAAATGCTAAAAGTCCAGAAGAAATTGGTTTACGAACAGATGCCCAAAAGGCAATGGATAACGATAAACCATTAGAGTATGGTTATGTAGACGATCGAGACCTGATGTTTTCTAAAATGGTATGGGAGAAAATTGTGCTAGACGAGCGTGTTAATTTCCCGCTTTATTATCCTGTAGATACCAATAATATTGGAAGCAACAGAAGATCGTTATACGATGTGCTTTTAAAAAGTATAAAGCAAGACAAAATCAAGAATATTTACGACGATTCTTACTTTACTACTAAAAGAACATTATCTGATATTAAAGATGCATTAGTTTTAGTAGATACTACAGACATCGGATTCGAGCAGTTTAACGCCGAAGGTGTTGTAGATCCGCAGTACATTAGAAGACGCGAAATTTCTGCTTACGACATTACAGAATATTGGATTAAAGGACTTTGGTATTTCGATAAGCGTCAGTCTGAGTTAAAATATCGTTTATTAGCGATAGCACCAGTGGCCCCAGACGTAAACTTTATAGATACCGATGTTAAAGAATTAATTCCTTTATTTTGGGTATTCTATCCAGATGCAAGACAAGTGTTGCACGATGCAAAAGCGTTTAATAACGACAATAGTGCAGTGCCATTTTCTTTCGACCACATCTTAAACTCCAGACGTTTTAACGGTTACATTTTTAAAGAAGAAAATGTTTATGGAGATAGAGAAGTTACCGAGTATATAGAAGATAACGCTTTAATGCAGTTGTTAGAATCTGATAGAATTAAAGAAAATATTAGAAATTTCGAGTTAGATATGTGGTCTTACTAAGACGTATATAATCTATAAAATAAAAAAACGGCTTACAGATGTAGGCCGTTTTTTTGTTTTTATAATGAACTCAAAATAAAAAGAGATTAGGGAACTTACAGTCTAGATCCTAAAGCTTTCATTGTGGAAATGAATTTAGAAGTGATTTCATCTTTCTTATTATGTATGCCTTGTTTTACAATCCATTTTCCGTTAACTATCGTGCCTAAAATCTGTGCAGGATCTGAAGCATAAACCATAGTGTTGCATAAATTTTTGGTGCTTGAGCTAGCTATTAAAGGTGCATTGGCATCCAAAACAACCGCATCAAAACCTTGTCCGATTTTAAAAAAATCCTGTGTTGTTTGTCCCATTGCTTTTTTTCCTGCTGTCCAAGCCATTTTTATGGCATTAAAACCGCTATCACCATAATTAGGTTTAAAAAAGGTGTGGCGTTTGTGTGTAGTAAGCCGTTGTCCGTAATCTAATAGTCTAATCTCCTCGAAAGGGTTTAGGCTAACATGGCTGTCGGTGCCTATACTCCAACGGCCTTCTAAGGATTTGTAATGCGCGAACGCGAATAAACCATCGCCTAAATTACCCTCGGTGGTTGGACAAATTACCACATTGGCTTGCGCCTTAGCGATGCCTTCTACCTCTTGCTTGTTTAGGTGTGTGGCATGTACTAAATGATAATTGTTATTAACGTTACAGTTTTCTAATAACCACTCTACTGGGCGTTTATTGTAAAAACTAAGGCAGTCTTCAATCTCTTTTAATTGTTCGGAAATGTGTATGTGAAAAGGTTGATGATCTTTTAAGGTATTGCAAACTTCAATAATGGCGTTGGCTTCAACAGCCCGCAACGAGTGAATACCAATGCCTAAATTTGCGTTGGTGTAGCAAGCAGTTGCCTGATTGCTGGCTTCTAATAAATTGTAGTAATCTGTAATATGGGCCGATATAAAACGCTTCTGTTTGTCTTCGGCAGGTTGCCCAAAACCACCTTTTTGATAAAACATGGGGACAAGCGTTATGGCAATACCAGCATTTTTTGCAGCAGCTATTAAGCGTTCTCCATGTTCGGCTAGATTGGTATAGGGTTTTCCGTTTTTGTCGTGATGTAAATAATGAAATTCAGCTACAGCGGTATAGCCATGACGCACCATTTCGGCATACAGCATGGTGGCAATCGCTTCTAATTGTTCTGGAGAAATACTTAAGGCTAAATTATACATGGCCGTTCTCCAGCTCCAAAAATCGTCTGGTGTACTTTGCCCTTCGTGGTATTCTGCAAGCCCAGCCATGGCGTATTGAAAAGCGTGAGAGTGGGCATTTTGGAACCCCGGCAGGGCATACCCATTAACCCATTCTTCGGTTGTTAGGGGTGTATTGGGCGTAATTGAAGTTATTTTGCCAAGATTATCTACCGTAATTTTCACGTTTTCTAGCCAACCATTTTCGGTAAGTAAGCCTTTAAAAAGATATGCGTGTTCCATTATAAAGTTTTAATCAATTCGTTAAAAAGGTGATCGAGTGTCGTTCTGATATTGTTGGCACGTTGCTCGTGATACTGGGTTTCGGAATCGTCCATATAATTGGTTTTAGCCATTTCTAACTGTAGCGCATGGATATTATTTTTAGGGTTTCCGAAGGATCTAGTAATGTGACCGCCTTTAAAAGGGTGATTGTGCTCTACCTGTTTGCCAGATGTGTTTAACGCCTTTAAAGCCGTGTCTATAATTGTTTTTGAAGCAGATGTTTCATCATTGTCGCCTAATATTAAATCAGGGAATGGCGCGTCTTGAATACCGGGAACATGTTTGCGAATGGAGTGAGCATCAAACAAGATTGCTTTGCCAAATTGTTGACGCATCGTGTTTAATAATTCTTCTATTTTTAAATGATAAGGTGTATAGTAATGCGCGATTCTATATTTTATATCAGTTTCGTCGGGGACGTCGTTTTTATATAAACTTACGCCGTTAAAATTGGTTGTTGGTACTAAGCCTGTTATTACACGCCCATCGTTATACAGCGGTTTACTTTCTGGGTTACGATTAAGGTCTATTACCCAACGGTTGTAATTTGCAGTAATCATGGTAATGCCCAGACTAGGCGCAAAATTGTATAAAGTATCTATAAACCAATCGGTGTCGTCTGGTTGGTTTACAAGGTCTGATTGTAAGGTTTTTGCGATATCCTCTGGAAAAAATGTGCCAGAGTGCGGCGAACTTATAAGAATGGGTACTTTGGGTGCAGTGGGTTCTATTAGGTTATAAAGTTCCATAAACTGGTTTTTATATGAGTATACAAAAATACAGCTTACAACGGATTTTATGTAACTATGCCAAATAAATGAGAACTTATGGCTTTAGCGTTTTGCTTTTGAAGTTAGTAGGAAATATTAATAAAGTTAAGGTTATGACGTGTGTCTAAAATTTTTCCTTTTCAGTTTAACTTAAATTTAGGTTGCTCAGTTTTTTCCGCCTCAGGTGGTCATCTACTGACTTTTTTTGTAGCATACCATATTAAGATGTTAAATAACTAACAAAACAACAAACGCCCTTAAAAAGGACGTTTTTTATTATGTTTTCTGAAAATTATAGGTTTGTACAACGGTTACCTTACCATTGTTAGCAACTGGCTTTTTTGTTAATAATCTTGAATCAAAACTTCAGTCGGAATGTGAAGAGTCGTGTTCAATTTTCTAATCATATCCAAGGTCAGTTTACGTTTTTTATTTAAAATTTCGCTGACTCTACTTTTGAAACCAACAACCTCCGCTAAATCTTTTTGCTTCATTCCCATTTGTTCCATTCGGAACTTGATGGCTTCAATTGGGTCTGGCATTCCAATTGGAAAATTATCATTTTCATATCGGTCAATCAAAATTGAAAGGATCTCTAATTCGTCTCCCTCCTCAGTTCCTTTTTTTGCATCAAAAATGTTCTCAAGTCTGTCGAGTGCTTTTTGATAATCCTTTTCATCTCTAATTGGTGCTATTTTCATAATCAGATGTTATTTGCGTCTATTTTATCATATTCTGCATGAGTTCCTATAAACCTTATCCAACATATTTGGAATTCAAAGTTGAATTTTACAATCAACCGATAGTTGTTTCCTTTAATGTTGTAAACAATCCTGTTGTCTTTTAAAATACTGGCGTTTGGATAATCATTTTTTAATTCGTTAATGTTATTCCATTCCGATTTTTCTGTTTCCCGATACCATGACTTTAATTGTTCTTCACGGTCAGCGTGTTTCTCCCAGAAATCTCGTAAGGTTTTTTTGGCTATTACTCTCACATTAAACTAGTTTGTCGCAAATATATGAAATGAGTTACCAAATTGGTAATAAATATTGATTTTTTGGCTTGTTGCCAACGGGAGGCTGCTCTGTAACTGGATAGGACGGGAACCTGTACCATAAACAGTGGAAATAACGATCCAGTCTGCTACTAGATATGAAGTGTTATTAAGCAGGTTTTTTCTCAAATTTAGGCATACTCATTTTAACCCGTTGCGGGTGACTCAGTTTGTCCGCCCTATCCATCCATATATCTAAGTAAATTACATTTTTTTTTCATTTAATTCTTTCTCTTTTGCTTCTATAGTTGGTAGTTCTTTAATGTAGGTTTCTACATCCCAAATAAGATTCCATCTATTTAGATTTTCTTGCATGGTGTTAAGTCCCATTTGTGCTCTTCGCATATCAACATTAGTTGGGTCTTCTAATGGCAGGACATAAGGTGTTTTAAGTTCATTATTAATAGCTAATTGAGTTCCATAAATTTGTCTTTCACCCCTTCTTAAAAGTAGTCTGTCATAAAACATAGCATATTGTCTTTTAGGAAGATTGTTGTCTGCCACAGATTTTTCAATTAAGGGTAAATATTTTTCTTGAGCTTCTTGATTGGCATGCTGTATCACTAAAAATAGGGTAGAAGTGCCTCGTTTGCCAATAAGTGATTTACTTGGCCATCCTCGTTCATCTAGAATTTTACTAACCTTAATAAGATTAATAGAATCTTGTTTAAGAATGGTTTTCCAAAAGTCATCCATTTCCTTTGAATTCCTTCCATACTTCTCTTCCATAGAACGGATTTGATTTCGAGTGCTTTGATCGTCAAAATATATTGTGTCTAATACAGCTACCAAATCTTTGTCAAAGTGCGCTTCAGTCTCTTCTTTATTTTGCATGACGATTGACTTTAAT
The DNA here is from genome assembly GCF_051200825.1 of Formosa sp. A9. Classification (GTDB taxonomy): domain Bacteria; phylum Bacteroidota; class Bacteroidia; order Flavobacteriales; family Flavobacteriaceae; genus Formosa. Next base: position 656,096 of record NZ_CP195158.1, read on the forward strand.
TCTTCCCAGCGTTTATCTGAATGCAAAACTTTTAAATCACTATCATTGATTAAATGATTATAATCATCCCACTTTAAATCGTTTGCAGTAATAAATAAATGATGGAAAGCCATATTGTTATTTCCAGATAAGGCGTAAATACATGAGGCGTTATAGCGATCATTCAAAGGGACTTCATTATTAAGCTTAAAGGCTTTCTCATAGAGTTTTGCTGAACCAGCAAAGTCTTTTTCCAAGCAAAGTTTCCAACCATCTCTTATTAAATTAGCATATTCAAGATTAGTGTTTTGAGCAACACCAATCATTGTAGAAAAAATAATTAATACAACTGTTGTTACTAATGTACGTTTCATAGTTTTTTAATTTATAATTAATGTTGCCAAATTATAGCGCTTTTAAATTCGGAAATAAAAAAATAGACCAATCAAAACTTTAAGAATACAGAAATGTAAAATTGAACCAAAAACCGTTTTGTTTGTGCATTATAGCTTTTTATTGGCTGTAATCATATTTCTGTCTATTAATAAACAATAGATAACCTATAAATTGTAGATTTACTTAAGCAACAAAGTTTACTAATTAATAGATATGACTTCATTTTTAAATAAGAAAATATTGGGACACGTCTTGTTCTGGGCAGTCTTACTCATTTATTTCATGAGCGTGTCTTGGCCTTATGAAACCAATAAAATATTTTTATTTGAATCTGTTTTTTTTAAGCTAATTCTGCAAATAATATTAGCGTATGCTATTATAAAAATAGGTATCCCATATTTATTAAATGCCAATAGAAAGCTTGTCTTTTTCTCTAGTTGTTTGGTCTTAATTTATATTTTATTTATTAGCTACTCTATTTATAAAGCATACATTTTAATACCTTCTTATCCTGATGAATTTTCATATAGGCCACCCTTTATTCTAGCAGATAGGTTTACTAACTGGCCAGCATATATAGGCAGTATTCCTGAATATCTTTTTCCGACAGTAATTTTAGTTATTTTTAATTATTACAAAAAACAAAAAGAAACGGCTATTTTATTAGAGAAGAAAAGAACTTCAGAATTAAATGCTCTAAAAAATCAATTAAACCCGCATTTTTTATTTAATACATTAAACAATTTATATGTGCTTGCATTAAAAAAATCTGATAAGACACCTGAAGTAATTGCTAAACTTTCTGAAATATTAGATTATATATTATACCAATGTAAGGACAAGTATGTCCTATTAAAAAATGAAGTGGCACTTTTGCACAATTACGTAGATCTAGAGGAAGTGCGCTATGGAAATCGTGTGAAAGTTAGTTTTAATAAGGATATAACGAATGATGCTAAAATAGCGCCATTGCTTTTGCTTACTTTTTTAGAGAATGCCTTTAAACATGGTGTTAGCCAAGAGATAAATTCAGCACGTATTGATATTTATATTCAAGGAGATGTTCAAAATATCGAATTTAGAATAGTAAATACAAAGCCAGCTATTTCCGAAAAAAATCATAATGATAATCGAGAAGCTATAGGCTTTAAGAACATAAAAAAACAATTAGAATTATTATATCCCGATAGTTATATATTAGACGTTAATAATGAACGAGACCTATATTCCGTAAACTTAAAAATCACTTCCAATGCTTTATAAATGTCTTATAGTTGATGATGAAAATTTGGCAAGAGAGCTAATCGAAACTCATTTGTCTCAGCTCGATATTTTTAAAATAGTTGCATCATGTTCTTCGGCACTAGAGGCGCACAAGATATTACAAGTCGAAACTATAGATTTAATGTTTTTGGATATAGAAATGCCAGTATTAAAAGGAACTGATTTTTTTGAAAATTTAAAACATAAACCAAAAGTCATTTTTACCACAGCTTATCGTGATTATGCGCTTGAGGGTTTTGAATTAAATGCTGTAGATTACCTTTTAAAACCAATCACATTCCAACGCTTTTTTAAAGCGATTGAAAAGTTTATAGATACAGGCAAGTCATCTATTGAAGCTACAGAAAGTTCAAAACTTAAAGATTCATATATTTTTGTTCAAAGTAACAAGAAGAGTATTAAAGTCTTTTATGATGATATAACTTATATAGAAAGTATCAAAGATTACATTAAAATTCACTTAAAAGATTCTTCTTTAATTATAAAACAGGGGCTAACTGTCTTTCATGAGAAATTAGATGCTCGTTTTTTAAGAGTGCATCGATCCTATGTAGTCAATTCAACAAAAATTTCAGCATTTACAAAGCAAGATATTGAAATTGGTAAGGTAGAGATCCCAATTGGTGATTTTTATAAGGCTAATGCGATGAAGCAACTCAAAAAATATGAATAATATACATCAATCAAATATGAAATATTTATAAATAGTACTGTTTGTTATAACGTCAACAATTTACGCTCAAAACATTTATACAACCCAATTTTTAGACATTAAAGATATAATCATGTTTCCCCTTATGTAGATTTAGAAGGCACTTATCCTATTGATAAAGAAACAGCTCAAACTACCTCGCACTACCTTTTTAAGAATGATGGATAGGATCGGAACCTGAACTATGAACAGCGGAATAACAATCCAATCTGCCACTAGATATTAAGTGTTATTAAACAGGGGTTTACCTCAAATTTAGGTATGCTTAGTTTAACCCGTTGAGGGTGGCTCAGTTTGTCCGCCGTATCCAGTTAAAAGACAATATAAGATACAGAAATTTTAGACCTACAACTCTTGAGTCATCTTCACAATTTCTTTAAACTCTGATTTAAAGTTGTGCTCATCACTTAGATTCAGGTTGTCAATCCAGTTAAGTACGTTTAAATAGCTGCTATCTCCTTTGTATTCAGAATCCGTGATAAGCATTGAAAAAGATGCAACTCCTGCTGTAAACTTCATAAAGTCGCTAGCTTCACTAAAGGAGTTTCCCTTGTCGTAGATCTCTAAATCGAGAGGAATACTGCTATCGGAATCAGGAAGCTTATATCTAAAGTTTATTGTAAACGTAGGGGCAATTTTGTAATTGGGATTCTCTTTTGGGACTATCTCATATAAAGCCGTGATATTTTGGTTTGAGCCTATTTCTCCTGCATCCTCAGTGTCATCTTCGAAGTCTTCTTGGTTTAATAATCTATTTTCATATCCAATCAAACGATATGCTTCAACATTTGCACTATTAAATTCTACTTGAACTTTAACATCTTTGGCTACAGTATAGAATTTGCTGTAATCATAAATAAATACTTTTCTCAATTGTTCAAGGTTATCAATGTACTCATATGTGCCATTACCATTGTTGGCAATTTGCTCTAAAGCAGCATCGTTTAAATTCCCTCGTCCAACACCAAGTACGGTTAAAAAGATGCCAAAATCTCTTTTCTCTTCGATTAGTGTAATTAGCTCTTCTTGACTAGATGGGCCTACATTGAAATCTCCATCAGTTCCAATGACAATTCTGTTATTACCTCCTTCAACGAAATTTTGTTGGGCTATTTCGTAGGCAGTAATAATACCTTCGGCTCCAGCTGTACTTCCACCAGAGCCCAAAGCATCTATAGCTTTTTTTATTTCAGTTTTATTGTCACCCGATGTTGACTCCAAAACAACTCCCGCTGACCCAGCATAAGTTACTATGGCAACTTTGTCGGCAGATGTCAATTCATCCACAAAATATTTAAAACCATTTTTTAATAGCTCCAGTCTGTCTTCACCACCCATGGATCCTGATACATCAATGAGAAATACAAAATTTGAAGGGGGTAGCTCGTTTTGTGGAATTGGTTTTCCTTTCATACCAATCCTAATCAGTTTATTTGAAGTATTCCAAGGGCATTGACTTACTTCTCCGTTTAAAGAGATAGGGTGGGTAGGGTCGGTGTACTCATAGTCAAGGTTGAAATAATTAATCAGCTCTTCTGTTCTTACCGCTCCGCTTGGTGGAAGTTGATTGTCTTGTTGAATGAATCTGCGGACATTTGCATAGGAAGCGCCATCGGCATCAACTGAAAACGTGGAAATAGGCTGTTCCAATACTTGGACAAAGGGATTTTCTCCCACTTCATTGTAAGTGTCACCTGGTAATGTTACTTCTGAATCTCCATAAACTTCATATGATCCCAAATCACCATCCATTTCACAACTGGAAACCATTCCAATTGTTAACAATCCTAAAATTAAACGCGTTACTTTCATTTTTGATTTTTTTAACCCAACTAGGTTTTTATTACGCTTCATTGGGGGTTGGTTAATTAATAGCACATGAGAATTAGATAAATGCTCGTTTCGTGTTTCGAAAGGTTCAGAAGAGCCCCATAAGCAAAAATCTAAGTCTCTTTAAACTTACTTTGTTGTAAGCTTTTTCTACTAGATGAGAAAATTATCTAATGGTTGCGTTGAAATGGGAGTTAATTTATTCTGCCTTGAATTTGCCAAAGACTTTGTTGGTAATTACAGAGTTATTTAGTTCGAATAATCGTTTGTTTAATTTGTTAAACGTAAATTCTTCTCCGTCAACGTTTATTATCGTTATAACTCCGTTTTCCATTAATTTTATGCTCAAGTCAAATGGTTGTTTAGCATTTTTAATTATGAAATTTAATTAAATTATTTTTACAGTGATTTACTCTTCGGATTGATTAATATTTCCTTTGAATTTATGGAATGGTTGCAAAAGTAGCTTCGGTATCTCTAGGGTTTTATACCCAAGCATTATCTTTTAGTTGCCACATTAATAATGAAATTTTGATGTTTTTAGTGTGTAATTTTGGATCCATTTCATCACGAGTAAATCCGCCTGCTCTAATTAATTCGAAATCCAATAGGTGTAAATACACGAATGCAGTAATTTTTTTTCTTCAAAAACGAATAACATTTATTTACAATAATTAACCTTAGCAAATGACCTAATTAAGATAAAAAAGATTGATTTTGTATGTCTTTAAAGAATGTTTACCGTTCCCGTCTCAGTGAATTCAGACATTGCTCATATTGTTTTTCTAGTAGGTTTAATTGATAAGCTAGAAAGTGGAACCATTATAATAATTATAGAAATCTATTTAGACCAACTACATCAATACTCCTTTTTTAGCCTCAATACTTGGAGGCAAATCTTTTTCACCTAATATTTCACGTAGATCAATTTCAATTATCCTACATAAGGATAACATTGGAATATCATTGGTCAGTCCTGAAAATGGATTTTCAGAATAATCCCCAACTAATTCCATGGCTACATAAATCCATCCAATTAATGCCACAACAGGAATTGAGAACCAAAACCCCAATTGTCCAATGTTCATCATTTCAGGTATCATACTAAATGGTAAAAACGCAATAAAAATCCCCACAAAATAACGGCTCATATTAGCATATTGTCTTGGCAACGGAAACTTTTTAATGCGTTCATTTTTACCTTGTAGTTCATAAAACGTTCTCAGTACATTTTCCATAGACATATGCCTAAAATCATCTATGATGTTTTCTTTTCTTAACTGTGTCAAATCCCTTGACTGCTCATTGATTATTTGTGTCGCTGTATTAGCTGCATTCACTAAGCGTTGGTGTTCTTCTGGCAATAAAAAGGTGTCGAGACTACTTCTTGTTTCTTCATCATCTATTAAACCTACTCCAAATTTTTCTTGAGATTTTTGTGCCGATTTACCTATATGTCCTGATTGGGCACTATGCTCCCATGATGTAGGAACTAATAATTGACTACGATGTGCGTATAGCCAAGCTATGTGTCGGTAAATGAGTTTCTTCTTTATCTTTTTTATTTCTTCCTTTGGAATAGCTTTATCTGTAAATTGACTTGTAACAAAGCCATCTACCATCATACCCCAAGTGCGACTATCGTTAACAATACCACCCCATATTTTACGTGCTTCCCATAATCTGTCATAGGATTGATTATTTTTAAAACCCACATAAAATGCTACAGCTGTACCAATAACAGATACAGGAATCCAAGGTATTTTGAAAGTTATTATACTAAAATGATATAACACCGCTATGCTACCCATTAAAGGAATTAGCCATAGAAAGTGATGGCCTGTTGTTTTCATCAAGCGTGAAAAGCTTATGTTCTTTGTAACAATCATATTCTAAAATTTATTTATTAGCCAATAAATTGATGTCTTTATTTGATAGATATTTTGAATCAACATTAAAGAAGAGTGAATTTATCATAGCCAAACCAATATTGGTTGATGTTGTTACGTTACTTAACTTTTTAAGAAAAGGAAACAAAGGACTCATAAGGGTATATGTAGTATTTAACCATCCTGTTCTTGATTTTGTTCCTTTTTCTGGAATAATAATTCCTGGTCTGAACATAAAGGCTTTTTTGAATCCTTTTTGTAAAATATAATTCTCCGTTTTTCCTTTAATTCTTGCCCACATCACTTTTCCTTGTTCTGAAGTATCTGTACCAGCTCCTGAAATATAGTTGAAAACCATATTGGGGTTCATGCTATAAATTACATCGGCAAATGTTTTAGTCGTTGTATAAGTAATGCTGGTGTATGTTTCTTCATCCATGCCTAAAGCTGATACTCCCATGCAAAAGAAGCAAGCATCGTAATCCTTTAACTGTTCACCAATAGACTGAATATTAGAAAAATCCTTTAAAATGATTTCTTCCAATTTGGGATGGTTTAACCCTAATGGGGTTCTATTGATGATAAGTACTTTATCAATTTTTAGGTGCTCTAAACATTCTTGTAACACGGCTTTACCGAGCATACCTGTAGCTCCTGTTATTATTACTTTATTCATTATCGATTATATTATTTCATCCTTTATTTGTTTACGTGGCAATAAAAAATAAGCCGTTGGAACTAAAACGAATATAGCAGATGATATATAAATACTCACGTAGCTTAAAGGCACAGCCAACATAAATAATATAGTGGCTACAATATTCATTTTACGAGTATCTGCGGTATGTTTATTTCCAGATAATTTGATTGCTCTTTCATCTAACAAAAAGTAAAATAAGGTTGCTGAACCAAACACTAAAGCAAAGATGATGTGGCTTTTATTATCATAAAAAGACTCATCGATTGTTCTTGTGGCCAAAGGAATTAATGAAGTTGAAAATAACAGCAAAAAGTTAAACCATAATGTGGTATGATCAACCATTTTTACATATTTAAAAATATTGTGATGGTTTATCCAAAGAATGGCTATAAAAGCATAGCTTACAATATAGATACCAATTTGAACCATAAATTCATTAATACCTTCTTCATTTAGACTTGGCAGTTCAATCTCTAATGCCATTATTGTGATGATAATAGCCATAACCGCATCTGTAATGGCTTCAAAACGTTCTTTTTTCATTGCTTAATTGTTAACTAGTTTCTCTTTCTTTTTAAATACGCCAAAGTTTTCTAAAGGCACAGTTAAGATAACATAAAATTGATGCCTTGGCAATAATCCTGTATCGTTCTGTAATACATACCAGAATTGTGGGGACAACCACTTAAAAGCTTTTACAGTTGTTCCTAATATCACACGGTTTCTTGTAAATTTTCCACTTTCTAAACTCCAAAACATAGCATCGTGCACAAAAATATCGGCAGGTTTTTTAAATAGCTTGGTGTGGTAGATAAGCCCTATTCTATTCCTGTAAAACGAAACAGCATCAGCATTTTTTCGTTCTAATCTAAAATACATATTCCTATCGGTTAATGTAAATCGTTCACTTAATTTGAAGTTGAAAATAAGGCTGGGTAAAAAATGATGTTGTAAATTGGTAAACACTTCATTTCCATCAGTTTTTGTCACCATATAACCAGGCATAAACTGAATGTTTTTATGTAATTTAAAAAAGGGCAATGCTACCAAAGCTTGAAAATTATCAGATGGACTATACCCATAGTAAAATACAAATTTATTGTTACCAGGAATGTCCATAGATGCTCCAGTAAACAAGAATGTTCCTTTTTCATCTACCGCAATCTGTGCTTCCATAAACTGATCGCCCATAATAAGAAATAAGGCAAACCCTAAAATTTGCCTTTTTAAAAGGTTTCTATGCGAATTTAAAATCCACATAAGCTTATTTTGTTTTATCTACAGTTTTAAACACAAAGCCTTCTGTTTCGTTACCTTTAATATGCCCAAAAGAAGGACTACAAAAATGAGTACAGGTTACCAAAGTATCAGAACCACTTAATTCACCTAAAATCTTACGTCTTGTTGCCGATGATTCTTTTTGATCGTAATCAATAATTGCTGCCCAATCGGTTTGTGCAACTTGGCAAGGATGGTGACACATATCTCCTGCTATGATAAAGGTTTCATCACCTGCATTGAAATGTACATTAACGTGCCCTTTACTATGCCCTGGAGAAGGTTTAAAGGAAATACCATCGCCTAAATCTGCATCCATTTCTACCAAATTTACCAAACCTGCTTCTACAACAGGGTCTATGGATTCGTGAAACGATACATTTTCTAAAGGCCCTAAGACGTGATTCTTAAAACCATCCTTTTCCCAATACTCATATTCTTCTCTGGCAAAGTGATATTTGGCATTTGGAAATGTTGGTTTCCATTCGCCATTTTCCTTGTAGGTGTTCCAGCCTACGTGGTCAAAATGTAAATGTGTACATATAACATCCGTTACTTTGTGGCGGTCAAATCCTGCTTTTTCAATAGCATCCAAAAAGGGTAGGTTAAGATTGGTAAAACCATCGAACCCCAATACTTCTTTTTCATTACCAACGCAAGTATCTACAACAAATAACCTTCCGTTCATTTCCACAAAGAATGCCTGTGAATCTGCGTTCATTAAATAATCATCTGTCCTGTACGGTTTGTCTAACCATTCTATTTTTTTTCATTTCTTCGGGCGTAGCATCAGGAAGAATGATTGGCATTGCTTCGTTAATGTCGCATTCTACGATTTGAGTGATTTTAGCATTACCAATTTTAGATTTTACGATTTTTAAGTTCATATTTTTTAGTTAATTAATTAGTTTTTGTTCTACTTCACTCAAAAAGGTATTAACATCCATTTGCTGTGTCATACGTCCTCGAATGATATATATGTGTTTTAAGAAAGTTCCTCCTTTTTGTTCAACACTATTTTTAAATTCATCTATATACTGTGGCTCAAACTTGCTATTCATAGAATTGAACAACACCACTTTTTTATTGGTGAAATCATTATTGCTTACAAACTCAAAAATGGGTGGTGCTGGACTATACAACCATATTGGTGAACCTATGTAAATGGTATCGTATTCTTTTAAATTTATTGTTGTTGCTGTAATTTCTGCCTCTGTATTTCTTGCATCTTTTAGTGACTGAAACCAACCTTTAAAACCAATGTTGTAATTATTGGAAGTTATAGGTAAAACGTGTGCTTCTTCTAACTCTGCAATTTTTTTTGCCATTAGTTCTGTATTACCTGAACGAGAAAAAAATACCACTAACGTATTAGAAGGCTTTTGAGTTTCTGTTAGTGACTGAATAATTTTTTGATTACGCTTATACTGGCTGGAATCAATAGTTACAATCGTTATAGCAAAAGCAAGGATTGTTAATATACCAACACCTAAAATTGCCCAAATCATCTTTTTATATTTCTTCTTTAATTTCAATTGTGATTGAATTAGTAAAATGAAGGTTTATCTCCTTGTGTACCTGGTTTGTTTATGCCTATACTTGCTTTACTGTCTTTTTCTGGATGCTCGATGAGGTCTGCTATATAATTACCTACACTTTTACGAGATACTTCAGTACCTTTAAAATCTTCTCCTTTTTGAGTTGTTTCAAAGTTCACTTCATCTTCATCTTGTAGCCAAGCAGGTCTTACAATGGTATAGTCTAAATCGGATGCTTCAATAATATCTGCCGCTTTACGATAGGTTTTTAATGCGTTGCCTATCATTCTGTCGTTCCACTCACCAAACTTGCCTGGTATCTCATTATAAATACCTAAAGAGGTTACAAAAACTAATCTTTTTGTTTGGCTTTCTTCCATTTCGGAAACTATTGCTTTAGCCAAATTTTCCATTGCCCCTGAAAGATTAGCATATACAATATCTTTGTTTTTTAATGCTTCTTTTAAATCTGATTTATTCAACACATCACCTTCTACGATTTTAGTGTTAGGGCTTTCAAACTGCTTTATTTTGTTAGTGTTTCTTGCGAAAAGGGTTAAATTAATATTATTATTTTTTTGCAATTTTTCTATGGTGTGTTGTGCAATTGCTCCACTTGCTCCTAATATGAGTGCGTTTTTCATTTTTTCTAATATTATAAAAAGCCGAAGCACAGAACTTCGGCTTTATGATTAATATGTTTTCTATTTCATATGAGAATCCAAGAAAGCTAACACTTTCTCTGGTGTTCTTCCAAAATAGTTATACCCATCTTTAAAACGGTGTGTTGTACCTTCAATCCAGTGTAAGTGTTTTTCCTTACTTGGAATCGTATCAAAAGTAGCTTGTGCATCGCCTGGGTTTTCTACCCAAGCATCATCTTTTACCTGCCACATTAATAATGGCATTTTGATGTTTTTAGTGTATAGTTTTGGATCCATTTCATCACGAGTAAATCCACCTGCTCTAATCAATTCAAAATCCAACAGGTCTAAATAATCATTGACACCCAATAGTTTTGAAAAGGCATTGTAGATTGAACGCATAGAAGGTACTAATGGGCTACACATACAGGCTACGTTTTCAAATAAGTCTGGACGTTTATCAATCGCCACGTATTGAGAGCATCCACCCATACATTGACTATAAAGTGCCACTTTCATTTTACCTAATCGAGGGTGTGCATCCACATACTTTTTTACGCCCACGCAATCTCTCCATTCCAATAGCCCAATACCGCACATACCATCATTTGCAGTACCACTCTGTCCGTGATTACGAATATCATAAGCTAATACGTTATACCCTGCATCGGTTAAATGTTTCATTTGGATAACGAAGTCTATTTCTACAGCTTCAAAACCGCTCCAAGGTTCTCCCATATGCCCTTGAAAACCTGCTCTACTCATAGGTAATGCGTGATTGAAAATAACCAGTTTATCACTTTCACCACCTTTGGCAGGGATATACCAACCGTTTAAAGGCACACCATCATCTGCTTGAAAGTAAATGTCTTCCCATCCCTTCATTCCATAATCATCTGGTGTTTTGTGTAATAAACTTCTCCATTCTCTTTTACAGACTTTTACCATACCCATAATTTTGGCATAGTCTTCCTCTGAAATTCTGTTCATTTGGTCAACAGCATTTTCCATCATTTCCTTTGACATTCTTGCTGTATTTGTCGGTTGATTTTCTATTCCGTCTAAATTTATTTGATGTTCCATTTTTTTAAAGTTTTTAGTTATTGGATAAAAAAGCCAAAGCATTTTGATACTTTGGCTTATATAATTAATTCTGAATTAAGCTTCAACGAGTTCTGCAACGCCTAAATGCTCTTTAAAGAACGGTGCTAACTGTGCAACAGCTTCGTCTAAATATTTAGGAATATCATATAGTTTCATATGATTAGCCCCTTCAACAATATACATTTGCTTGTTGTCTGTCCCTGCTCTTTCCATAAGGTTATCACTCATCCATTTAGATTCTGCAACACTACCTGCTACCACAAATAATGGTTGTGTTAAGTAAATTTCAGCCATATTAAAGGCATCATAAGTTACCAATTGCGTTAAGCTACGAGCTGTACCATAACCTGGTGATGTTGAGCATTGCGCTCTGTCTGTATGGTAATACTCCCAAGCTTCTTTTAAATCGGTATAAGGTGTATCATCCTCATTAAGAGGTGCCATTGGCATTTGAACAATATCACCGCCATTGGCTTCAATGGTACGAGCTTGCGCACCAAATTGTAAAGAGCCTATGGCATCTTTCATATCTTGGTCGCCTAACCAACCTTTACTAATCATATGCCCAATGTTAACCGCACTTACAGTTCCGACTGCTTTAATACGTTTATCATTAATAGCCGCATTAACGGTATAACCACCACCTGCGCAGATACCCCAAGCGCCAATACGCTCGTTATCTACATAAGGTAAAGTGGTTAAATAGTCTACTGCCGAACTTATATCTTCAGTTCTGATATAAGGATTCTCCAACTGACGAGGTTCTCCACCGCTTTCACCTTGGTATGAAGCATCAGTTACGATGGTTACAAAACCGTGTTCTGAAAATTTTCTTCCATAAATACCAGCGGTTTGCTCTTTTACACCACCACCTGGGTGAGTTATTACTATGGCTGGGTATGTTTTGTTTTCATCAAAATCATTTGGAAGGTCTAAATAAGCAGACATCATAATGCCGTTATTTGTGTTCTTGTAAGAAATTTTTTGTTGTGACATCATATTGAGTTTTAAGATTAACAATTAATTTATACCTCAAAATTACTTGATAACTATGTGGTTGAACAGTAACAATTACTGACCAAAAAGAAACATTTTACTGATAATATTATTTTTAACTGTTCGTTAACTTTTGCTTCATCCTGAACTGTTTAGGCGTTAATTGTGTTTTCTTTTTAAAGAACTTGGCAAAATAGTTGGGGTAATCGAAACCTAACTCAAATGCTATTTCAGCATTGGTTAAATCACTTTCAAGAAGTAGTTTTTTGGCACTATTTGTAATGTGCTCGTGGATGGTTTCTAAAGCAGATTTGTGGGTATATGCTTTTAAAACGTCACCAAGATAATTTGGTGTGAGATTCATTTTACTGGCAAAATAATTCACTGATGGCACTCCCTCTATACGACCATTATAATAATCTCGAAGTAACTGTTGAAATTGCAAAAAACGGCCATAGTGAGCCACCTGCAGCGGATTAAAGTGAGCATAGTGCGGCGGATGAAATTGAGCCACCCACAGCGGATGAAACTGAGCCACTAAAAAAATCGATTCTATTTGTACGGCATTTTCGATCTTTTACCTAAAAAGATCATGGCCAATAAACAAATAGATATGCGTAAAATAAAACAGATATTTAAGCTTTACAGTGAGGGTGTCAGCAAGCGAAAAATAAGCCTCCAACTTGACATTTCACGTAATACCATCGATAAGTACATCGATTTCTTCAAACGATATGGGTTAACAGGCTATGAAGTGTCAGCCATGACCTTAGAAGAGTTGGACAGACTTTTTAAATCGGACCAAAAAACCAAACCCGAACAGCTTGTTATATTAGAAAAGTACTTTCCTTATTTTGATAAGGAGCTTCGCAAAACGGGCGTTACCAAAGAACTTTTATGGCAGGAATATTATGCCAAGCATCCTAATGGCTATAAACTATCCCAGTTCAGATACTGGTATCGAGAATGGAGCAAGGAAGTGTCGCCTGTAATGCATTTTACACACAAAGCCGGCGATAAATTATTTATAGATTTTACAGGAAAGAAACTCACCATAGTGGACAGGCACACAGGAGAAATCCAGGATTTAGAGGTTTTTGTGTGTGTTTTGGGCAGTAGCCAATATACTTATGTAGAAGCCTGTGAGAGCCAGAAGAAAGAAGACTTTATGGCTTGTGTAGAAAATGCACTTTGGTTTTATGGAGGCGTACCACAGGCTCTAGTGCCCGATAACCTTCGGGCAGCTGTTAATAAAAGTAGTCGCTATGAACCTAGAGTTAATGCAGATTTTGCAGATTTTGCAGAACATTACGACACTGCAGTATTACCTACAAGAGCCTACAAACCTCGTGATAAGGCCATTGTAGAGAATGCCGTTCGCATCATATATACCCGTGTATTTGCACCGCTCCGCCATCAAACCTTTCATAGTAAATCAGAGCTTAACAAGGCCATATTAGAGCAGCTTAAAAAGCATAATGCTATGTCTTTTAGAGGGCGCGAGTACTCCAGATATTCTTTGTTTGAAGAAATCGAAAAACAAGCCTTGAAACCCTTACCAGAAAAGCGCTATGAAATTAAGAGGCAGTCCAGAGCTACCGTTCATAAAAATAGCCATATATACTTTGGTAAAGACAAACACTATTATAGTGTGCCTTACCAACATATTGGCAAACGTGTTAAAGTTATATACTCTGAGAGTGTCATTGAGATCTACCATCAAAATGAACTGTTGACCTTTCATGCAAGGGCGCCTAAGAAATACGGGTATACGACCACCAAGGAACATATGCCCTCACACCATCGCTTTGTTAGTGAATGGAGCAGTGAAAAATTTATCGATTGGGCAGGCCACATAGGAGTACATTGCCAAACCATGATTATTAAAATCCTGAACAAAAAACAACATCCAGAACAGTCCTATAAATCCTGTTTAGGTATACTTCACTTAGCCAAAAAAGTGGGAAAACAGCGCTTAGATAATGCTTGTAGACGTGCTTTGGATTATGACTCTTATAATTATAATATGATAGAAAACATACTAAAAAAAGGATGGGACAAACTAGATGAAACCATAGAGGAACCCGTTGATATCCCCAACCATAATAACATTAGAGGCAGTCACTATTATAAATAAAATTAGATTATGAATACAAAAACATTAGAACAAATGAAGCAACTAAGGCTCTTTGGTATGCATAGAGCCTTTGAAAATAGTTTAACGCCCGAGAGCATTAACTACACCAGCGACGAACTCGTAGCATATCTTACCCAATCTGAATGGGACGATCGTCAAAACCGTAAAATAGAACGCTTAACAAAATCGGCTTACTTTAGGTACAGTGCCGTCATGGAAGCTATAGACTATGATCCGTCAAGAGCACTCGATAAAAACCAGATCCAACGTTTTTCTTGTTGTGATTTTATTAAAAATAAACAAAATATCCTTATAACTGGAAGTACTGGTGCCGGTAAAAGCTATATGGCCTCTGCTATAGGACATCAAGCGTGTTCTCTAGGCTACAAGGTTGTGTATTATAATACCAATAAACTGTTTACCTTATTAAAAACCGCTAAGGCAGATGGTTCCTATTTAAAACAGATTAGTAAACTAGAAAAACAAGATCTTTTAATTTTAGACGACTTTGGTCTTAGAGCTCTGGATAATATGAACCGTCATGCATTAATGGAAATTATTGAAGACCGCCATGGTAAACACAGTACCATTATTGCCTCGCAATTACCTGTGGAAGCCTGGCATGAACTGATAGGAGAACACACCATTGCAGATGCCATTTTAGACAGGCTTGTACACACAGCTCATCGTATTGATATTAAAGGAGAATCTATGCGTAAAAAATTAAAAAAATAACACTAAATTTAAACACAAATGAATCGATTTTGAGCACTTAGTTTACTATGCTCAGTTTGACCCGCCGAGGGTGGCTCACTTTGTCCGCCCCATCCAGTAAGTCCTGTTTTGTTTTTGAAGAAACGAGCGAAGTAGTTAGGGTATTCAAAACCGAGCTCCCAAGCTATTTCTTTTACTGGCGTATTGGTTTTGAGTAATTTAACTTTTGCTTGTTTAACAATGTGCTGATGAATATGATCTATGGCAGATTGTCCTGTATAATTTTTTAATATATCACCTAAATAATTTGCCGAAACACCCATTTGCGAAGCAAAGTGATTCACGGTTGGGATTTTAGTATATTTTTGAGTTGATAGCTGTGATGTATAATAATTATTCAATGATTCTTGAAATTCAATAACAATTGAATTAAATTTTGAACTTGATTTGTTTAGTGCTGATAAATATAATTTTTCAATAAAGTTGAATATCACCAAAGCATAGGATAGAATGATGTCATACCCTTGAGGGTTTTCTTGGTGATGACGTAGCATATATTTATAGTTTTGCTCAATTTCCTGCTCATCTTGGGAGGTTAGAAATAAGGGCTCGTGCTGCCCAAAATCCATCAACTTTTTAAAAATGTGCTTGTTCTCATTAATTATTTTATGTGAGAACTGTACATAATATCTTTTAAACCGTTTTTCTATGCACCAACTATTAACATCTTTTGGGCTACTGAAAAAGAAGGCACTAAACGGTTGTTTTACGGAATCATATAGTGGATGATTTTTAGGTAAACATATTTTTTGTTTGAGAGATATACGATAAAAATCTATACTTACTGCTTCTGATTTTTTTAGAAATTTTTTGCCATAACTGTTAACATCTATATGATTATCCAATGGTGGCTCTGTTCCAAAATAAGTATTAAATGTTTTAAAATCAGTAAATGTTTTCATTCCTCTGTTCAATATTGAATAGTAAAATACTACTTTTCAAACTATGGCTAGTCCTGAAATATGGCTACAGTTAAAATTTGAATTTAAGCAACTAATTTAGCAAATAAAAAACCGAGTATAAATTCTGCGAAGATTTTCGTAAGTAAGCGAGAACAAGCAATTACTTATAGCCGTCTTTGTTGGCAAAGTTATTTTTAACAGGAAGAACAACTTCCAACTTTATGTTTTATAAATAATTCTTTGTCGGTTTTGTCAGATAAATAGAAAACTAATTCAATTCCTGCGTAATGAGTTGAAGTTCCAACCAGCATATCAAGTCGATTATCTCCATTTAAGTCTCCAATCCAATAAAGATAAATTCCACCTTCAAAACCTCCAGATGAAAAGGAAGGAATATCCATTTTTATAATACTTTCATTAGTCTTTCCAGAGTCAACTCTTAATTCATAATTTTCTATTTTCTTAAAATATGGAAACGTGTTATTTTCTGTCTCTACTAATTTCCCTTTTGTGTAAATTGAATAACTTCTGCTTTTTTCTTCATTTTCAGAGTTAGGAACAGAAAATATTATAGTTTCTCCTGGATACATTTGTCGGTTAATCCATCTGCCATTTGTTGAATCTTTTATAGAATCCAATCCTTTGATTAGAAATTTTGGTTGAACAATACTATCAGAATTATATTTTTTTATTTTGAAATTAGTTATTAAATATTTTTCTTTTTCATAGACAGCGAAATAGTCAGAAAAGTCAATTCTAATTTCATCCATTTCACTTCCTTCATAGCAATTCATAAGCATTACACTTATCGGATTCTCATTTTCTAAATCTTGAGAATAAATGTTGCAATAAATTAGTAATGAAAAAAACAGAAATTTTATCTTCATAGTCATTTCAGGTTTTGAGTTTAATTATTGCTAACTGTTTTGTCTATGATAAGTTGGTAAATTTTCAATAGCACTCGGTTTAGGCTAAAAATAGCAATTTTTTATAGGAAACGGTGTTGGACATAGTTTTTTCATTAATTATTTTCGCTTTAAAATGTAGATAGAAATTCCCAAAAATATTATTCCTAATACTATTCCAATATTTCCATTAGATTTTTCAATTTTCTTCCAAGTTTTCTGGTTAATAAATTCAATGTTTTTACTCGTAATACTAAGTACTTCTCCATTATTTTTTTCTAAGTCTACATTCTTGTCTATGATTATAGATAACGTATCTTTTTGTCTAACATTTGATGAAAATTTTGTTTGATTAAATGCTTTTAGATATAGATTTGAAATCAAAAAATCATTCTCATATTCGTTTATATTTATAACATAATAATCATTTCCTCTGAGTCCATTTTTCAATAATAATTGTTTAAACGTTCCAATGATTTTTCTCTTCTCAGAGTTGTCATTTAAATTTAAATAAGAAATAAAGAGCATTAAAAGTCCAATTAGAAAGGATAAAATAAATCCAATTTTATTTTTCAATTTTTCAGATAGATACATTTAGTCTTATAAATTTTGCAACTTTCAAAATATGTCTTAATTTCGTGTAATCAGCTAATCAGCTAATCAGCTAATTAGCTATGAACTATGTACTTTGTTTACCTAGTTTTTTATGAATAATCATCAATTGAATCTTCTCCAGTCCATTCTAGGCCTAATACTAAACTAAATCTTTTCTGTGTTCCAACTAAGGTGAAAAATGTACCAAGACTTTCGTGAATAAATTTGTTATTTTCGATATAAACTTTGGCTAGTGCGTAGGGCTTAACATTATCTCCTTTGGTAATTACAATTATTTCATCTTTGTCATTAGAAAGCTCTAATTCTTCAACATATGATTCTCCATATTGGTTCTTTGAAAAGATACTTCCATTTTTTAATTTTTCTTTGTATTCTTTAATTGGGTTATCTAGTAGTTTAGTAGGACAGAGTGGGAACTCACTTTGAGTTTTCCAGTTTTTTTGAATTGCATTTGGTGTTATGGATTGTATTTGGAAATCTTCATTAGAATAATCATCCTTTTGTTGAACTGCTTTGGAAAATAATTCCAAAATATTTCGATACTCTTCCGTTGACTCTCTATAAAACACATCTCTGCGAATATGTTCGTAGAATCTACCATTATAAATTATTTCATACCAATAAAAAGCAATGTGACTTGGGGAAAGATCCTGTATTGCTGTAACTTTCATTTGCTGACTGTTGGTCATCTCTTTTTCTAGGACAAAATGTATTTCGTCATCTTGACAGAAAAGTATATCTCCTTTGTTCAAATTATCATAATACGACTGTATGGGATTTTCACCAATAATTTTGGGTGTATTAGGATTTTTTGGTTTGTTTAAAGATTTCGTATTAGTTTTTGAATTGTATGGATTTAACTTCGTGTGAACCCATTCTCCTAAGTGACCTCCTTTGGGAATTTTACCCTCTTTAACCCAATTTTCTAAATTCCTTCTGGTATTGTCCGACTCTTCTTTAGTAACCGTTCTCATCCATTCAAAATTTTGTTCAAGCTCACCGTCTATTGGTTTGGATGGATTTTCGAGGAAATTATCAATACTTCCGTACTTGAGAACTATTCTTGATAGAGTTATAGGATTAAGTAATATGTTGTCTAATCTGGTTATCCATCTTAAATTTTCTGATCTGTTGTTTTTTTTGTTAGTGTCAATATGGTCAACAATATGCTTTTTAGAGGGTTGTTTACCATGAAATGCAGTTGCAACTATTCTATGAACCGTTTCAGATGAGAAATTCATATATCCTTTTTGTTTACATGGGTTTCCAAAAGTCCATTTTTCGTCTAGTGGTCTTTTCCTTTTGTTTGGTTTACTATGTCTGAAGATTGAACCATTGTCTCTGACAGAATATCTTTCGCTTTTATAAATACATTGACATTGTTTGTTAAAAGATTTTATATTGACCATAATTAAGATTTTTTATGCTCAACAATATTCAAGTCTATTTTAGCACCAAGTGCAAGTGTAATATTTGATAATACATCTAGACCAACAGAATAACGACCTTGTTCTATTCGGCTAAGATTTGCTGCATCTATATTAGCTAGTTGAGCAAGTTTCTTTGCTTCAATATTCTTTTCTTTCCTTAATTCACGGATTTTTTCTCCAATTCTTACCCTTTGCTCTTTTTGAAAAATTTTTTGATCATCTCGGTCTCCTTTATCACCATAAATACCTAAACCTTCGTCATAATTCATTCTTATCCAAACCCAATATGCCATCCCCATTCCTGTTTGGTGTCCAATATTATCTTTGAGATATTTTTCATAATAATATTCTAATCTATTAGCATAGTAATTTTGGTGTTGTTTGGAGGTTGGGAAATATGTTTTCCAAATGAATTTTTCTCCGTTTGAGGCAATTACCTCAATAGAATAGTCGTCTACAAATGTTGCTCTTATCATAATTTAATTTGCCGTGTTTTATGTGCTGCTCGACACTTTAATAGTTATGAAACAAATATAGGGGATTTAATATAAATTGGCAAATATGCCAATTTAAGAATCGTTGGGGTATGAAATTAGGTACAACGGTTTGTATAAGGTTTGTTGCGTGAAAATCCGAAGCAATAAACTTTATACGGTGTTAGCAAAAGTTGTTATTTCCATTTACAGTTATTCACAAGAAAATTCTCGAGTTAAATAAGCAGTCCATTCACACAGAAACTAAGCGATAAATTGGAAAGGGAAAATTTGCGATTTTTTCAGCTAAAAACTCAAACTGATGTAGTTTATTAAGATCTAAATGATTTATTTAACGTAGAAAAATATCATTTTGTTTATTCACTGTATTCATTTTTCCATTCTGTTAAAATTTCTAAAAGTTCAATTTGGGAACAGCCATACAATTGTGGAATTCCACCATCGCTACCTGAAAGCTCTTTTGCTATTTTTTTTCCTGTTGTATATTTATTGTGATTATCGACATAATCTAACAGAATTGCTTTATTAGGGCCAATATAACCTGCTTTAAATGTTTTTACATCTTTCCAAGAAGTAAAGTCATCCTTAAAGAAAGTAGTTATTGTAAAGCCATCTTCATTTAATTTCAATTGTGATGAGCCTGGTATCAGTTGGATTAGAAATACTATTAAACAAAGGGTAAAAAATGATATACCAACTATATTAAAAACTGAACTTTCCTTAACTATATAAACGCCACAAAATATAAATCCTATGCAAGCAATTGCATACAATGTTAACTTGGATTTATTTGGTCTAAAGATTTTGGTGCTTGGGTTCATTTTTTTCAATTTTTGCTAACGGCTCGTGTATGGTTTGTTGCGTTGAAAATCCGCTAGGATTTCCAGATTAAGCAACCAAGATAGGTGATTTGCGAGGAATTTCCGAGAGGAAATTCAGAAGCAATGAACTCATAAACATTGTTAGCATAAGTTTTTTTCAATTAGTAAAAATAGGCTGCTTATTGCAATGAAAGGGATAACTGCAATGATAACGCTATAGATTGCATAATGTGTTTTATGTCCGATATGATTTGATACTCCTTTATTTTTTGTCCAAATACCATCCATTAAATCTCCGTTTCTACCAACTTGAAAAGCTTCTTTTCTCAGAACGTTTATATAAAATTCAACAATTCCTTTTGAAATTAATAAAGTTAGGAAAGGGGAGAAGGTCAAAAGTGTACAGTTAAATAGACAGAAATAATTCCAGTTAACCAGTTCCATAAAGGTTCCAAGCAATCCGATACAGAATGTAATCTTTAAATGCTTTTTAAAGTATTTATATTCTTTTAAGTCTTCTGTAGTTGTGATGACCACTAAACTATAGATTTGGCAAAGAATGATGATTATATAAAAGTAAACTTCAGAAAGGGACATTCATAATTTATGCTAACGGTCTCGGCTCGTAGTAGTTGCGTGGGTTGGTACTTAACTTATCAAGTACACACCAAGCTGAAAATCCGCGAGGATTTTCAGAAGTAGGCGAGAACAAGCAATTACTTATAGCCATCTTTGTTGTACGTAGTTTTTTTAATCTTGATGTTCGTATCCAAGTTCTTCATTTTTATCCCAAAATGCCATAAACAATTCGGATGCAGAACCCTTTTTAGAAATCCAATCTGCAACTATTTGTATTGCAAATTCCAAATCTTCAATGTAAGCCATTCTTCCATCACTACCTCTGATTCCTTTCTCATCTTTTTTAGCACCACGATTAATTAATATATTTTTTTCGTCATATACTATACGCCTAACTTGTTCATTTTCTTTGCCTTTTGGTAAATTATCTTTAAGAAGTTTAGTTAGACCGTGATAGTAAAGCTGAAATTTCTCAACTGGGTCATCTATTGTTTGACCTAGTAATTTTAAAGCTTCATTCTCTACTTTTAGTTCAGAGTCTATATTGATAGTAAGTTGTTCTCCTTTAACTTCTTCTGATTTTTGAATAATCTCTAATCTTTCAATATCAGCTTGTGATAATTCTCTTTTTTTCTTTTCTATGTCTTTATTTTCTTCTTTCATATTATACTGTTAAAAGTTCTCTTATATTTTCTGCTGCAATCCTTAAAGACTCGGCATCCCAATTTGACACATTTAAATTTTTAGTTGCTAAATTGATATCAGGAAAATGCTCTTTGAAAAATCCCCAATAATTATTCCCTAGTTCTGATTGCCTCCATTGATATTGCGAATAGATAATACAAGGATGAATTTGACATTCTTTTGCAAACCTTTTTACAATTAAAGGATTGTCTATTAGTTTTTCTATATATCTCATTTTTTCGGACGATAATAGATATTCTGATGCAAATTCATTTGCTTTATCTTCTTGTAGTAGAAATAAATCAGGTTCTCCTGATAAGTGGAATTTTGTGTTTTCTATTGTATCTAAATCAAATAAAACGTGATTTAGTTCGTGAATAAGAGCAAACCAAATTGTTGCATAATTTTTATTTAGGTCTGTTATTACAATACAAGGTTTATTGTTAATATAAAAAGTTGCACCTCGAATTTGCGTTTTGGGTAAAGATGGTTGAAATACAACTGTAACTCCAATATTAAACAAAGCTTGAAAAACTGTTAATAGTCCTTTTTCAATATTTTGAGTATAAGGTTTTATTTTTGGAATTAAATCGATTAAATCTTTTCGAGAATATTCGTTAGGATTATCAATTAATTCAAAATATTTGTAAGAAGATTTAATCCAAAAGTCTTTCATTTTGTCACTGTAAGGCCTTTTTGTTCTACTGTATAAAGCATCGTTTAAATCTTTTTCGTAGTCGTAAATTGAATCAAGTTCAAAAAACTCACATATTCTTTCAGACAATTTTTCTACGCTATCATCTATATTGATAAAACCTAGACTAGCTAGTGTTTTTAAATCAAAATTTTTGTTAATGTATGTTATATCCATTGAGTTTTGTAAATCTTTAATTTCTTCTCTAGGTCTATCTTTGAAATGAAGAATTAATAAATCTTCTAAGTTTAATTCTAAAAACTCTCCTAGTTTTAAAAGATTCAAAATGTCCGTTTGTTTAGAGGATTTTTTTAATATGCCATCTAAACTTTTTCTTTGAATACCTGATAACCTTTCAAAATGAGTTTTACTAAGTCCAGTCGATTTAAGCTTATCCTTTAGTAACTTTTCAAGGTCTTTATTTGTCTTAAAACTTCTATCTAATATTTCACTAATCATCTAAATGCGGTAAATTTACCTCAAAGATAGTGAAAATAATGATATAATTATTTTTAACAAGGTAAATTTACCTCGGATGTTGTTTTTTTGGGTAAATTATGTATAACGGTTTTGTTTATGAAAAGTTGCGAATTTGACGACGAGGATTTTCCGCAGGAAAAATTTTATGCGTAGCTCTGAATACAAATATTGGGGTGCCTGTATCACAAAAAAATGAACTGTTGCAACGGTTCATTTTTAAACGATGATAGCAAATTTAGGTTTTTTACTGGTGTTTAAAGCTGAAATCAACGGAGTGAAAAGTGAAAAATAATTTTGTGACAATTTTTTATCACAAAATTATCATGGTAATTATCACATAAATATTGAAGTGAATTTTATCTTTTACTCAAATCGATGGTGACGGTTTTTATCCATTCCTCGTTTAGGAAAAAGGATTCCAAAATCTTAAAATCAAATCTATTCGAATCGACACCCAATTCTGCAAAACGGTAGCTTTCATAGTTCCAATTGCTTTTCTTTTTAAGTTCCAAACAATATCTTATCAAATTCATCACTTTGTTCTTTGGACAATTGATTGAAATAGGAGAGTAGGTTTTCATCGTTCAATATTACCTTAAGATTCTTTCCTGAATTTTCCCGCAATTGATATGTGTCGACATGGAAGCCAGTGTATTTCATCGATTAATCTTGTATCTAATTTACCTTTTATAGATAATATAACCGCTACATCTAATAAAAAACTATAATAGTCTCATTATTAATAAATTAATTTAAAAAATGGGAAGATGTTAAAAAAAACATTACTAATAGAAAATAAATCGAAAATTACTTGTAAGAACAATCAATTGCTTATATCAAGCGAAACTCGGGAAGGATCCATTCCTATTGAAGATATTGGATATTTAGTTGTTGACAATATGGAAACCTATATCAGTTTACCTGCATTGAACAAGTTAGTAGAAAACAATAGTGCTGTCATTATTTGTGCAGATAATCATATGCCTAATGGACTCTTTATGAGTCTTAACAGTCATCATATCCAACATGAAATCTTTAAATACCAAATCAATGCTAGTGAACCTCTTAGAAAAAGACTTTGGCAACAAACTATAACACATAAAATTAAAAATCAAGGGATTCATCTTTCGTATATTACAGGAAAACCAAACCATTTTGATTTTCTAGCATCCAAAGTGCTAAGTGGTGATACTTCTAATATGGAAGCTGTGGCAGCGGCAGCCTATTGGAAATCTTTTTTCGATATAGGTATTAAAAGAGAACGTTTTGGTAAATATCCCAACAATTTCCTTAACTACGGTTATGCTATATTAAGGGCAGCAACTGGATGGGGCGGACAAAGTGAGCCACCCTCGGCGGGTCAAACTGAGCATAGTAAACTAAGTGCTCAAAATCGATTCATTTGTGTTTAAATTTAGTGTTATTTTTTTAATTTTTTACGCATAGATTCTCCTTTAATATCAATACGATGAGCTGTGTGTACAAGCCTGTCTAAAATGGCATCTGCAATGGTGTGTTCTCCTATCAGTTCATGCCAGGCTTCCACAGGTAATTGCGAGGCAATAATGGTACTGTGTTTACCATGGCGGTCTTCAATAATTTCCATTAATGCATGACGGTTCATATTATCCAGAGCTCTAAGACCAAAGTCGTCTAAAATTAAAAGATCTTGTTTTTCTAGTTTACTAATCTGTTTTAAATAGGAACCATCTGCCTTAGCGGTTTTTAATAAGGTAAACAGTTTATTGGTATTATAATACACAACCTTGTAGCCTAGAGAACACGCTTGATGTCCTATAGCAGAGGCCATATAGCTTTTACCGGCACCAGTACTTCCAGTTATAAGGATATTTTGTTTATTTTTAATAAAATCACAACAAGAAAAACGTTGGATCTGGTTTTTATCGAGTGCTCTTGACGGATCATAGTCTATAGCTTCCATGACGGCACTGTACCTAAAGTAAGCCGATTTTGTTAAGCGTTCTATTTTACGGTTTTGACGATCGTCCCATTCAGATTGGGTAAGATATGCTACGAGTTCGTCGCTGGTGTAGTTAATGCTCTCGGGCGTTAAACTATTTTCAAAGGCTCTATGCATACCAAAGAGCCTTAGTTGCTTCATTTGTTCTAATGTTTTTGTATTCATAATCTAATTTTATTTATAATAGTGACTGCCTCTAATGTTATTATGGTTGGGGATATCAACGGGTTCCTCTATGGTTTCATCTAGTTTGTCCCATCCTTTTTTTAGTATGTTTTCTATCATATTATAATTATAAGAGTCATAATCCAAAGCACGTCTACAAGCATTATCTAAGCGCTGTTTTCCCACTTTTTTGGCTAAGTGAAGTATACCTAAACAGGATTTATAGGACTGTTCTGGATGTTGTTTTTTGTTCAGGATTTTAATAATCATGGTTTGGCAATGTACTCCTATGTGGCCTGCCCAATCGATAAATTTTTCACTGCTCCATTCACTAACAAAGCGATGGTGTGAGGGCATATGTTCCTTGGTGGTCGTATACCCGTATTTCTTAGGCGCCCTTGCATGAAAGGTCAACAGTTCATTTTGATGGTAGATCTCAATGACACTCTCAGAGTATATAACTTTAACACGTTTGCCAATATGTTGGTAAGGCACACTATAATAGTGTTTGTCTTTACCAAAGTATATATGGCTATTTTTATGAACGGTAGCTCTGGACTGCCTCTTAATTTCATAGCG
This sequence comes from Formosa sp. A9, assembly GCF_051200825.1. Classification (GTDB taxonomy): domain Bacteria; phylum Bacteroidota; class Bacteroidia; order Flavobacteriales; family Flavobacteriaceae; genus Formosa. The sequence goes on from NZ_CP195158.1 coordinate 681,686, forward strand.
CTTTTCTGGTAAGGGTTTCAAGGCTTGTTTTTCGATTTCTTCAAACAAAGAATATCTGGAGTACTCGCGCCCTCTAAAAGACATAGCATTATGCTTTTTAAGCTGCTCTAATATGGCCTTGTTAAGCTCTGATTTACTATGAAAGGTTTGATGGCGGAGCGGTGCAAATACACGGGTATATATGATGCGAACGGCATTCTCTACAATGGCCTTATCACGAGGTTTGTAGGCTCTTGTAGGTAATACTGCAGTGTCGTAATGTTCTGCAAAATCTGCAAAATCTGCATTAACTCTAGGTTCATAGCGACTACTTTTATTAACAGCTGCCCGAAGGTTATCGGGCACTAGAGCCTGTGGTACGCCTCCATAAAACCAAAGTGCATTTTCTACACAAGCCATAAAGTCTTCTTTCTTCTGGCTCTCACAGGCTTCTACATAAGTATATTGGCTACTGCCCAAAACACACACAAAAACCTCTAAATCCTGGATTTCTCCTGTGTGCCTGTCCACTATGGTGAGTTTCTTTCCTGTAAAATCTATAAATAATTTATCGCCGGCTTTGTGTGTAAAATGCATTACAGGCGACACTTCCTTGCTCCATTCTCGATACCAGTATCTGAACTGGGATAGTTTATAGCCATTAGGATGCTTGGCATAATATTCCTGCCATAAAAGTTCTTTGGTAACGCCCGTTTTGCGAAGCTCCTTATCAAAATAAGGAAAGTACTTTTCTAATATAACAAGCTGTTCGGGTTTGGTTTTTTGGTCCGATTTAAAAAGTCTGTCCAACTCTTCTAAGGTCATGGCTGACACTTCATAGCCTGTTAACCCATATCGTTTGAAGAAATCGATGTACTTATCGATGGTATTACGTGAAATGTCAAGTTGGAGGCTTATTTTTCGCTTGCTGACACCCTCACTGTAAAGCTTAAATATCTGTTTTATTTTACGCATATCTATTTGTTTATTGGCCATGATCTTTTTAGGTAAAAGATCGAAAATGCCGTACAAATAGAATCGATTTTTTTAGTGGCTCAGTTTCATCCGCTGTGGGTGGCTCAATTTCATCCGCCGCACTATGCTCACTTTAATCCGCTGCAGGTGGCTCACTATGGCCGTTTTTTGCAGCTATTTCAGTAATAAAAGGTTTTATCATTTTTTTTGATTCCTATATACATGAATTCTCAACCTAGAAAAGTTCTCTTAAAGGATAAAAAGAAAAATAGCACAACGATTTTAAAAGCTGTGTATCAGTAAATTAGTTAGGTGTTATGATATGTTGTGTTTGTTATAGCAGTTTCAGAAAAGTATAGGAAGTTATCTAATTTAAACATTTATACTTTAATTCTTCATAAGCATCTGTATACCCTAACTCACCTGATTTTTGAAGGTCATTACATGCTTTTTCGGTTTCATTTAATTCAAAGTAAACAATGGATCTTAAATAGTAAGTTAATCCTTGATTTTCATTTTTAAACTCTATTGATCTAGTAAGACACGTTAATGCTTCCTGATAATTTTTATAATCTAGAATAAAAAATAAGCCTTTAAATCTTAAAAGATTAGATCGTTCGGAGTCAGTAAGTGAATTACTGTTTAGTGCAAGAATCAAATCATTAAATCCACCTTCTTTGTCTCCCAAATATCTTTTTACGATTCCCCTTAAACCAATGAAGAATGAGTGTTTCGGAAATATGTTTAGAGCTTGATTGATTGTTAAAAGTGCTTCTTCTTGATTACCAATATTATGTAAAGATCTATATTTAAAGTCGTAGGCTCTTAGATATTTGATGTTTTTATTTAAAGTCTGATTAAAATATTTAATGGCAGTTTCATAATTTTTTGAAGCCTCCAACTTTTGATTATTGTTCGCGTTAATTTTAGCTAGTTCATAATAATTTTTTCCTAAAAAAAATAAAGTTGTGTCTAATTCAATATTATTGCTTAGACACTTTTCGAAAAGATTTATAGATTCTTTATACTGTTTGTTTTTATATTTAATCTTGGCATTTAAAAAATGAAAGCGTATGTCTGAACTGTCCAGTTTTATTGCTTTATTTATAATTAATGAGGCATCTGCAAAATTCTCCTTGTTATAAAGTTCGTTAGCCTCGTTAAAATAATTATTAGCTTCTCTATTTTTACATGAGTATAATATTATTAAAAGTAATAATAAAACTAATTTAAAAGGATGCATAAAATATTTTGTGACTTTTTTATGTGATAAAAAATAAATGCAAATTAAATGATTTACATTAAAATTTTTATTTATAAATTGGAATTTAATGAAAAATGATTATAATTAATTATAAGAGAACGTTTTATTATTAGTCAAAATTTAATCCCATAGTTCTTAGAAAATTTTCGAGCCTTAAAATAGCAAATCTACCAAGTCGTCACCTTCTTCAATAGCTTTTTCTTCAAGAAACGTACTGCAAGAAATGTTGAATCCCATGTTTTTTAAGGTTAAAGTTTTAGTATTCCACGCTTCAAATTCGCTTTTGTCAGGATATAAAATAATATTATACTCTTTCAAGGGTTTAAGGAGTAAAGCTTTTAAATTGGCTTTAGATCCTGTTGCTAACCAAAGATAATCTGGAAATATAATACTCATAATAACAGCAGTTTTTTCCGATTCAACAATACATACGGTGCTGCCTTTTTTATAGTCGCATAAATTATGTAATCCAAAAAGGCATTGTTGTAGTACGAAATCTTTAATGCATAATACTTTATGTAACCATGTGATATGTGGGAATGGTTCTTTTATTCTTTTACCCGTATTCTTGTCATACAACATGATTTTACCCGCACAAACATTCAACTGCTCATCAATCTGTAAGAATACAGTAGCACCTTGCCATTTGTTAGATGTACCTATAAAGTACTTTTTAAGAGCATTTCTAACTTGGGTAGGTGTGAAATATTTTAATAAATAAAGCACAAAATGATTTTGCATGAAATCTTTTGTGAAATATTGTATGACGGCTTTATGATGACAAGAAGGCTCGACTTGCGGGACAGGTAGTGGTCGCTTTATTACAAAAGGGGTGGTGGTAGTGGTGTGTTGTGGTCGTTTGTGATACGCACATTTACTTTCACGATCACATCTACCTAAAGTAATTTCTAAATAGTTGTTCGTTTCTACTACTACATAGCGTACAAAGGTTTTTTTATTACAACTAGGACAGTTAAATTTTCTGCTAGATTTGTCTAAGGTATATTTATAATTCATATTTTGAATTCGTACCAATCGTACTCCTATATAGGTACGATTGGTACGAATTAGGTTTTATGGGATTCTTATGGTGTTGAAATGATTATTAATTAGGTATTCTATACCATCCTCTATAGTAAAGTCAGGTAATGGTTTGCGTTTTCTTTTTTGTGGTAGGTTGCATTTAATGTTGCCTTTAAGTAGTTCAAACAGCTTAATAAACTCATTTTCAGGAAGAGCTTTTGCTATTTTATAGACATCATTAGCTTCCATGTTAAATACCTAAAACCTTTCTTCTTTTTCTTATAGCACCCTCTGATAATCCAAGTTGTTCTGCAATCTTGACGTTACTTTCTCCTTGTTCGATTAAATTTTTCATTAAATCGTCTCTATCGGAAATGTCGTTATAAGATGATTGTTTTAAATGATCTTTTTCTATTCCAAAATCTTCAAATTCAAAACGTAAAAAGTTAATTTGTTTTTGTAGTTTACAAATTATCACATTGTTGGTGTGGTATAAATGTTCTGTATTACGCTGCTTAATTTGGATTAGATATCTTAATGATGGTTCCATTGAGCTTGCGCCTATAGCAAAAGAACTATCGCAAAAATTCATAAGCATTTTACTGCCTGCTAAATCATTTTTACTAATAGGTTTAGATTCATCCCGTTTCGGTGTGTGTGCCAGTACTAAGATTGAAATGTTACTTTTTTTTGTGAGTTGCTTTAGAAGTTTCATTAATTCTAATGCATCTTTAGCACGTTCATTATCACTTTTTAAGTAGGTTAAATTGTCTATAATAACAACTTCTGCTTTTTTTTGTGTAATAATGGTTTCAAGCGATTTACATAAATAATCTTCTATACTGTTAAAATCCTTAGGGATACTAAAATCTGTATTTATTTCAGCCCGTAAAAAGTTAGAATGAAATACATAGTGATTTTTATAGTTTTCGGAACATCGGTTCTCAAATTGTTTATCCGATAATTCAAAATCCAAGTATAATACTTTTTTGGGTGGACACTCTAATTTAAAACCATGAATACTTTTACCACGACTTAAACTATCTGCAATTTGAACAGCAAGTATGGATTTTCCGATATTGGTGTCTGCAAATAAAATGCTTAACTCATTTTCATACCAAAATTCGCTGAACAGCATGTTTGGTATGGGGCGGTCTCTAGCTTCTTCAACCCAATGGTTTGCGGGTTTAACAATAAGGCATCCACTTTTATTTAAATCATCAGAAAGTTGTCTTTGGTGCTTTTTTATATCCCCTAAAATTTCACTTCTAGGGGATTTGTTGTTTTCTAATTGCTCCATTAATTAGTGTTTAATTGCTAATATTTCCTTAGCTAGTTTCTGATAGTCAAAAGAGAACTCGTTTCCTTGAACCTGAAATTTCAATTGATTTACATTGTCGTTAGGTTCTTCTAAATAATTTGTTACGTTATCCAGAATTTTTAGAAATTCATCTTTTAATGATTCCGTTAAATTACTTTCTTCCATTACGCTCTCTAATCTGTCACGAATTACCCACATAAATTCAATGCTATCATTATTGTTAGGGTTTAAGTGTTTGTAAAATAGCCATGTAATTAAGAATGTAAAACCGAAAGTTTCTTCAAAGGGTTTTACATAAACAGCTCTTACGCCTCTTAAAGGCTCCGAATTATTTATACTAGGATCTGTTCTAACTTTGTATATGTGTTCTACTAATACATTTCTTAGATACACAGATAAGGTTTCTTGTTGATCTTCTGCATAGCGTTCTAAACTAAGTTTGCTACTGTGGTCAATTCTAATGTTGATTTTTGTGTTCATAATTTTTAGTTTTTAAGATTTAATGAATAAAGAGGGGTAGTTAAATTCAATGTTGCCAAACATCTTATGTGTACATTATTGAATGTTGTTTTTGTGGTGCGGTGTATTCCGCTTGTAATACATGTTGTCATTTAAATATTGTTTAAAATTGTATTACGCAATTAACACCGTGTTTAGAATTTAAAAAAGGACACAGTTTGGTGCATTTAGGTGCAAAATGGTGTTTTTTAGGTGCAAAAAGTTGAGTTTTGGTGCAACGCTATTTTTTTGACGCTAAATTTTAAAAATGGGGAGTACAAAATGTGGTTTTTGTGTGACGGAAGTGCTGTGGTTTTTGACCTTTATTTTATAAAAAAAAGGCTGGACTTTGATAAGCCCAACCTTTTTAAAGTGGTGTAATTTAGAATCTAGGTTATTCCAAATTAGTTGTTTTTAGGGAACGAATTCCAACTTTCTCTAAATTTAGAAACCCTTTTTTTGTGGTTCTCATTCAATACATCTCTTTTGTTTATTCTTTTTAAGTTAAGAGAATAATGAGTATTAAGAGTGTTTCTAATTATTTTTTCAGATACAGGAAGAACATTTAGTTCTTTATTTAAAAAGTCAATTAACGCAGCGATTTGAGAAGGTATCTTGTCATTGATAGTTTTAATTGACATGTCGATAAATTTTATAACATCATGATTAACCTTTGATTCAAAGTCTTCATATATTAAATCAACTGTAAGATTTCTATTAAAATGCTTGTCCTTCTCAAAATTAAAAGACTTATTTAAATCTACTAGAAACAATAACTGTTCTTGAAAATGTAGATACTTTTTGACTTTCTTATTTTTAATATTCCTAGTAAAATATGAGCTTTCACCTGTCAGAAAACGAAGGAGTAACTCTCTTTCTTCTTGAAAATTAAAAGGTAGTAAATCTTGCCTAGCTTTTAGACTGTCAAATATGTTATCGGATATCCAAATATTGAATTCATTTGTTATATTTTTTAATGTATTTTTGAAATAATTGCATGCATACTGTCTTTTGTCTTGTTCAGATTTAGCCAAAGCTTCAATTTTGAAATTCTGTTCAAAATTTAATATTAGGCTTTGTGTTACTTGTTTATAATGATCCTTTAAGAAATCAACAAACTCGTATAGCACTGAATCTGTAGCGTGAAGTTTCTGTATTGAATTTTTTAGTGAGCCGTTAGACTTAATTAATTCTGGGTCGCTAAAATCAATCTGGTTTAGGTTTTGTGTAATAACATAGTGAAAAAGAGAGTTTTTAACCAAAAAATTATCTTGTTTAGCGGTATCCCAGTCAAGAAACGTGGGGTCTTTAATAATCCCGAAATAATTTGAATTCATTTATTGTAATAGTTTAGAGTAATCATCTGGGAGTGCTGCATCAATATCTCTCAAATATTGTTCAAGAGCATTCATGGTTGCATGTCCTGTTATTAACTGTAGTCGGCTTTTAACTTCAAAAGGGGTTGCTGTTTTTGCCATCTCACGGTATACTTTAGTAATAAAAGTGTGCCTAAAGCTGTATAAACCATAATTGCTATCAAGACCAAAGTGATCTTTAACCTTTTTGAATTTTTTGGTATACAAGTCTCTCTTATTTGATTCCTTTGTATCCCAACTGCCACCTATCTGCGATTCGGTAAATAAAAAATCATCTTTAGAACAATGCGATAAATCGGGAAGTTGATTAATTAATATATCAGGTATAATCTTAATTTTTACAGGTTGATTCTTTGCTCTGATATATATCTTCTTGTCTTTTAGGTCTATATCTCCAATTTTTACTCTACAAACTTCAATCGGTCTTAAAAAATTATAGGATATAAATTGAACAAATAAGAAAAGTACAGGATCATTTTTTTTAAGATATTCAAATATGTCCTTCTGTTCGTGAGGTTTGTATGTCTTATTGCGCTCAGGTACTGCTTTAAGAACGTTTATTTTTTGAATGAAGTTAGACGGTATGATATCGTTATCTTCCAAAAGCTGAAATAAAGAAGCTAAGTCTGTTCTTGTATTATTTCTATTTCTAGGACTAGAACTCTGTAAGACGTCATTTAAATGTTGTATTACGATTTTCTTTGTAATACAAGAGATGTCATTTTTAGAAGTAATGTCTTTTGTTAAAAGCCATTTTCTGAATCTATTTATGCGGCTCTTATATTTGGTGAAAGAGTCACTGGACATCATCCTTTCTTTTAATTCCAAAGCTAGCTTGAAAGCTTCTTCAATAGTTATAGTGTTTTGCTCATTGTCTTCTTCTATGTGAATTGGGGTAGAAGACTGTGTTGTTGCTTGAACTGTTGAAACTTTAGGTGTTGGATCTGAAATTTCCCCCTTCCTTTTAGATCTTTTAAGTAAGTATTCTTTTAGGCTAGTATTATCTGTATAAGGATTAAACCCTTCTTCTAAAATAATTAATAAACTTGTTTGTATTACCTTTAAAATATGCAAACGGGATTTACGGTCTTTGTATAAGTTTGCGCCTCCCTTAATATAAGGTTGTCTTTGAAGTTTACCAGTTTTGGGATTTCTGAAAGCGTAATAAACATACCAGTTCTTTTTTAATGCAGAATCCTTTTCTTTTTTAGTGAGTTTTGACCAGTGGTTAATGTCAACTCCACCCGTGTAGATTTTAGGTTCTGAATAATCGATTTTCATAGGCAAATCGTATACGTTATCGTATACTGTTCGCAAAAGTAAAAAAATAGAAGACATAAAAAACGGATTGTGAGTACACAATCCGTTGATTTTACTAGCGTGAGCCTTTGTAGCGGGAACTGGACTCGAACCAGTGACCTTCGGGTTATGAGCCCGACGAGCTACCTACTGCTCTATCCCGCGATATCTGTTGCAAATATACAACGCTTTTTAGATAATACAAGCATAAAATAGAATTAATTCTTAGTTAAATTCTATCCGTTTGAAAATCTGAAAGTTCGCCATTAAAAAAAATGACTTTCAACTCTATTGGGTTGCAGCATACCTCGCAATCTTCAATATAAATTTGTTTGGTTTGACTAGAATCCAATAGCATAGAGATGCTTTCTAAACAATAAGGGCATGTAAAAAAATGTTCTAACATGCCCTTAATTTATAAAAAATATATAGTATTTTAATTGTTATCTGTAATAACCGTGCCTGTTTCCAAATCCAGATAATGTCTTGGCATTTTATTGGTGAAGTTTTTGTATTCTTTGGTGAACTTATTGTCTTTAAGCATTAACACTTTAAGTTTAGAAAGTTTCTCTAAAGAATTTGGTAGGTAGCCTGTAAATTTATTGTTACTAATTACTAATTCTTCCAATTTAGAAAGTTCAGCAATTTCTACAGGTAGTTCGCCTTCAAAATTATTATCTTCTAGGCTTAAATGCTCTAAGTTTTCTAATTGGCATAAATGATCTGGAAATTGTCCAGAAAAGTTGTTTCTTCCTAATTGTAGGATTTCCAATTTGCTTAAGTTTTTAAAAGTAGAAGGGATGTTGCCTGTAAAGCGGTTGTGGTACAGGCTTAAAAATTCTAATTGCTCTAAATTGCCAATTTCTACAGGTAAAAAACCAACAAATTGGTTCATGAATAATTCTAAAGTAACAAGGTCTCTTAATTCGCCAATAGATCTAGGAATATGCCCGCCTAATTTGTTTGCGGCTAGGTTTAAGGATTTTAAATACATCAAATCGCTTATGCTAGAAGTTAACTCGCCTTTAAGGTTATTACTAGGTAAATTTAAGGCCACGACATGATCGTCTTGTATGGTAACACCAAACCAAGTTTCTACAGGCGCATTTAAATTCCAAGGGTTGTGCCAGTGTTCACCATCGGTAGCATAATATAAATTAACTAAAGCTTTCTTTTCTTCGAAAGGGATGCTTGCAAAAGCATATAGGGTCGAAAATAATAAGAGGGTTGTTAGTTTAAGTGTTTTCATAATAGAATTAGATTTGAGGATAACGTACTTCAATATTAGTGAAATATTAGGTGAAACTCAAATTTATTCGATGAAAAGCACTTTGTTTAAGAATTAACCTTCCAATTCTTCAATGTCTAGTTGCACATTTTCCCAATCGCCCATTAAGGTTGATAAGGTATTCTTCTTCGTATTATAGTGTTCAAAAAAATCGGGTTTTGCAGCAAGCTCGTCGTAATTTTGCTCTAAATCGCTATCTAATTGTTTAATTTCTTTTTCGAGTTGGTTAATTTGCGATTCTATTTTGCTTAATTTATTGTTTAATGATTTTAACCGTTTTTGGTCTTCGTAAGAGGTTGTTTTCTTTTCCTTAGTTTCTGTTTTAACAACATCGCGTTTTTCTACCTCTCTTAAATTTTCAACATTACGTTGTTCTAAGTAAAAATCGATATCTCCTAAATATTCTTTTATTTTATGATCTTTAAACTCGATAACTTTATCGGTTAAATTTTGAAGGAAATCACGGTCGTGAGACACTAATAGTAAGGTGCCTTCAAATCGTTTTAATGCTTCTTTGAGTACGTTTTTAGATTTTATGTCTAAATGGTTAGTAGGCTCATCCATAACCAAAACATTAAAAGGTTGAAGCATCAATTTTGCCAGAGCTAGTCGGTTTCTTTCTCCTCCAGAAAGTACTCTTACGTATTTATCGACTTCTTCGCCTCGAAATAAAAACGATCCTAAAATATCACGAACTTTACTGCGGTTGGTTTCGTTTGCGGCATCTATCATCGTGTCTAAAACCGTTTTGTTGCCATCTAGATATTCGGCTTGGTTTTGAGCAAAATAGCCAATTTGCACATTGTGCCCTAGTTTTAAATGGCCTTGATGTTTAATTTCGCCAACAATAATTTTTGCTAGGGTAGATTTTCCTTGTCCGTTTTGGCCAACAAAAGCCGTTTTACTATCTCTTTCTATATGTAGACTTATGTCTTGAAGTACCTTTTTATCGGCATACGATTTTACAATATTTTCGGCTTCTACGACTACTTTTCCTGGAGTTACAGACACGGGGAAGTTTAGTGTCATTACACTATTGTCGTCTTCATCGACTTCAATGCGATCTATTTTATCCAGCTTTTTTATAAGCGATTGCGCCATAGTGGCTTTTGAAGCTTTGGCTCTAAATTTTTCAATTAGCTTTTCGGTTTGCTCTATTTGTTTTTGCTGATTTTTTTGAGATGCCAATTGTTGTTCTCTAATTTCTTGTCGTAGAATTAAAAATTTAGAGTAGGGTTTAGGATAGTCGTAAATACGCCCTAAAGATATTTCTATAGTTCTGTTGGTAACATTGTCTAAAAACATTTTATCGTGCGATACAATGGCTACGGCGCCTGAGTAATTTTTAAGAAACCCTTCCAACCAAATTATAGACTCAATATCTAGGTGGTTTGTGGGCTCATCCAGTAACAAAATGTCGTTGTCTTGAAGCAAGAGTTTAGCTAGTTCGATACGCATACGCCAACCGCCAGAAAAGGTGTCGGTTAATTTTTCAAAATCGTCACGTTTAAAACCTAGACCTTGCAAAATACGCTCTGTATTACCTTGGTAATTATATCCTCCAATAATTTCGTATTGATGTTGAACATCGTTTAGATCTACCATAAGCTGATGGTAAGATTCGCTTTCGTAATCGGTACGCTCTGCTAGTTGTTCATTAATATGTTCCATTTGGGCTTCTAAGGCTTTAATGTCTGTAAAAGCCTGATAGGCTTCTTCCAGAACGGTACGGCCTAGTACAAAATCGATATCCTGTCTTAGAAAACCTATTTTTAAATCTTTATCTGCTGAAATCTGACCAGAATCTGGTTGAAGATCTTTAGATAGTATTTTGAGCATGGTAGATTTTCCTGCACCATTTTTACCAATTAAGCCTACTCGGTCGCCTTGGCCAAGCTTAAAGGTAATGTCTTCGAATAAAAATTCGCCTTGAAACGAAATGGATAAGTTATGTATGTTAAGCATAGTTTTGTTACGAATGTTACCAAACTTTAGCTTTTTAAATCTTAAGTTTGTATTTTAAAATAAGCAGCAAAAATACATTAAATAAAATGTTTAAAAAAGGATCGAAACTATATAGTATTTTTACAGGCGCTTGCCCAAAATGCCATCAAGAATCTATGTACATAAATAAAAACCCATATGTGCTTTCCGATACGTTAAAGATACACGAAACCTGTTCGCATTGCCATACAAAATACAGAATAGAACCGTCTTTTTTTTACGGTGCTATGTATGTAAGTTATGCTGTTGGTGTTGCTTTTGCTGTAGCTGCTTTTATTATTAGTTTTTTCTTTTTTGGAGCAGGTTTAATGACCTGTTTTATAGCTATTGTAGGTACTTTAATTGTGTTTATGCCTATAATTATGCGTTGGTCTAGAAATATTTGGATCAACTTTTTTATGTCTTATAATCCAGAATTAGCGAAAAAAAAGCATTAATTTTCTGTTTTAAACCTGTGGCAATCTATTTCTGGATCTAATGCGGTGTTGCTCGTAATGTGTTTATAAAGTTGTTGAGCAACGTAAGGTGCAATCACGACTCCTCTTGTTCCTAATCCGTTTAAAACAAACATGTTTTTTTGTGCGCTATGTTCGCCTACTAAAGGTCTGCGGTCTTTTACTGTGGGACGGATGCCTGCAACTTGATCGATAACTTTAAACTCGCAGTTAATAAAAGTTTTTAATTTCGAAACGAGTTCTTCTTTGCCTTTTTCGGTGGGATTATTGGTTTTGTCTGTCCATTCGTAAGTCGCGCCAACGCGATATAAATGATTGCCCAACGGAATTAAAAATGCACTAGATTTTAATATAAAATCGATATTTAATTCGGGGGCTTCAATAGTAATAAGTTCACCTTTTGTACCATTCAAAGGTAAGTTGTTGAAATATGGGTTGTGTTTTAATCCAAAACCTTCAGCAAAGACAATGTGTTTGGCTGAAATGTTTTTGTAGACAAAGCCGTTTTCTGTACAGTTTAACTGTTCGTAGTCGAACTTAGAGTTTACAAATTCATCGTTTGTCAATAAATAGTTTTTATAGCTGTCAATTAAGGCTTGTGTGTCTATTCTGCCAGTTTGTAAAACTTCTCCAAAGCCATAATCTGCTTTAATGGCTGGATTGGTGTTTTTTACGATTTTTGTAGAAATGAAATTACCAACATTAGGTTTGTCGGCTGCTGCAAACCAATTGTTTTGCTCTTCGGTAGATGTAAAGCGTCTTAAAACCGGTGTTTTATAATCGAGTTGCACCTTTAGTTTTTGTTCTAACTTTTTATAAAAAGGTAAGGCTAAATCTAGTTGCTCTTTACTTTTCCAAACCGATGTAAAGCGTTTTAAAACTACCGGATTGTATAAGCCTCCAGCTACGGTTGAGGATTGTTGCGAGTTGTCATCGAACACGATAACCGATTGTTGGTTAAATTTTAACTGTTCTATAAAGGCGATACTGGCTAAACCACAACCTACTACTATAAAATCGACTGAATTCATACTGCGAAGATATAATTTGGATATTAAAAAACGATATAAAAAAAGCCATCTAAGAAGATGGCTTTAACGGTATATTTTTAGGAGCTTAAAACTTAGCAAAAAGTTTTTCCATTTTTTCTTTTTGTTCGTTAGCTAAAGCTTCGTCTACTAAAATTCTTCCACTGTGCTCATCGGTAATAATTTTTTTACGAGAAGCAATTTCCATCTGAATTTGTGGTGGAATAGTGAAAAACGAACCTCCAGAAGCACCTCTTTCAATTGGCACAACCGCTAATCCGTTTTTAACGTTACTGCGTATTCTTGTGTAAGCCGTAACTAAGCGTTCTTCGATAAGGCTCTTGTACTCTTCAGACTTTTTAATTAAAGCCAATTCTTCTTTTTCAGTTTCGGCTAAGATAGCGTCTAATTCGCCTTTTTTGTGTTTAAGGTGGGTTTGACGCTCTTTAGAACGCTCTTTAGTTTGAGCGATAACTTCTTTCTTTTGCTCGATTTGAACTTTGAATTCTTTAATGTGCTTTTCAGCCAATTGAATTTCTAAATCCTGAAATTCTATTTCTTTGGTAAGTGAATTGTATTCTCTGTTATTTCTAACATTTTTTTGTTGTTCGCTGTATTTTTTAATTAAAGATTTAGCTTCTTCAATTAAATTCTTTTTAGCTTTTATTTCTTCGTCTAAAGTGTCTAAACTAGCGTCTAGTTTCTCAAGTCTTGTTTGTAGTCCAGCAACTTCATCTTCTAAATCACGAACCTCTAAAGGTAGTTCTCCGCGAACGTTTCTAATTTCATCGATTCTAGAATCAATAAGTTGTAGATCGTATAAAGCTCTTAAACGTTCTTCTACAGTTACTTCTTTACTTTTTGCCATACTTTAAAAATACTTAACGGGGTTTGTATCGGTCTTTGATAAAACGATTGCAAAATTAGTAATTTTTTTTGTAAGATGTGCTACTAAACCGTTTTTTGTAAACTGTTCACTTTCAAAATGTCCGATATCTGCTAAAATTATTTGGTTTTCGGCGCTAAAAAAGTCGTGATATTTTAAATCGGCCGTTATAAACGCATCAGCGCCAGCTTGTTTGGCGTTGTTTATAGCGAAGCTTCCAGAGCCTCCCAAAACGGCAATCTTTTTAATGGGTTTGCCTAAAAATGCACTGTGCCGAATGCAAGCCGTATTCATTTTTTCTTTTAAATATTGAAGAAATTCGGTTTCGGGCATGGGGGCTTCCAATTCACCTACCATACCAATGCCGATATGCTGATTGTGGTTTTCTAGGGTAACAATTTCGTAAGCGACTTCTTCGTAAGAATGCGTGGTAAATAAAGCTTTTAATATTTTAGATTGCAAATGCTTAGCGAAAGTGACTGTAATTTTGGTCTCGGCTTCGTAATGCGTTTCTCCTTTATTGCCTTTTGTAGGATTGGAAGTGCTGTTTCCGTTAAACGTACCTGTGCCATCGACATTAAAACTGCAATGCGAATAGTTGCCTATTTGCCCAGCACCTGCTTTAAATAATGCTGTCCTTAGTGTATCAGCTTCGGCTTGTGGCGCATAAGTCGTTAGTTTTTTTATGGTGTTGGATTGCGGAATTAAAATGCTTTTATTCTTTAGTTGTAACTGGTTGCATATAATATCATTTACGCCTTCAATGTGGTTGTCTAAAGCGGTGTGTATGGCATAAATAGCAATGTTGTGCTTTATGGCTTTTAAAACGACACGCTCTACATATGTTTTTCCAGTGATTTTTTTTAAACCTTTAAAAACTATGGGGTGGAAACTAACAATAAGATTACAATGGTTTTCAATAGCTTCGTCTACAACAGATTCTAAAGTGTCTAAAGTTACTAAAACGCCTGTAAGGTTTTGTTTGGCATCGCCAACAAGAAGCCCTACATTATCGAAATCTTCGGCGTAATTTAAAGGTGCAAAATCTTCAAGATGATTTATAACGTCTTGAATAATCATAATATTTAGGTATTAGGTTTAAAACAAAGATAAAATATTTACTTTCGTTCTTATGAAATTATTGCGTTACATATTTTTTCCGATTGTGCCAATTTACTATGCTATAACGTGGTTGCGAAATAAAGGCTTCGATTTGGGTGTATTATCATCGAAATCGTATAATTTCCCTGTGATTTGTGTGGGGAATTTGAGTGTTGGCGGAACAGGAAAAACACCAATGATAGAGTATTTAATTCGGTTATTAAAACACGATTATAAAGTTGCAACTTTAAGTCGTGGCTATAAGCGTAAAAGTGATGGTTTTCAGTTAGGGAATGCCCAGGCTAATGCCGATGTTTTAGGAGATGAACCCTTTCAGTTTTACTCGAAATTTAAAGATGATATTACGGTTGCTGTTGATGCCAATAGGCAAGAGGGTATTGCTAAGCTTTGTGAATTAAATCCGCAACCCGAGGTAATTCTTTTAGATGATGCCTATCAGCACAGAAAAGTACAGGCCGGATTTAATATTTTGCTTACAACGTATTCCGATTTATATCCTAACGATTTTATGCTACCAACGGGAAATTTAAGAGAACCTAAATCTGGCGCAAACAGAGCGCAACTTATAGTGGTTACCAAATGCCCTGAGGGTATTAGCGAAAGTGAAAAACTACACATTGTTAATGCTATAAACCCTAAACTACATCAGCAGGTATTTTTTAGTTGGGTTAGTTATGCAAAACAGGTTGTTTCTAAACAAAATACATTGCTTTTGGAGCAATTGCCTGAGTTTACCTTAATTACTGGGATTGCAAACCCTAAACCGCTGTTTCAGTTTTTAATTGAAAAGGATTTACGGTTTAAGCATCTCAATTTTAAAGATCATCATCACTTTACATCTGAAGAATTGCAACAGTTTGAGAGCTTGGATTTAATTGTAACCACCGAAAAAGATTATATGCGTTTAATGCAATATCCGCAATTAGCATCTAAATTGTATTATTTAAGTATCGAGGCTGTTATAGATCGTTCTTCTGTGTTTAATGCTGCTGTACAAAATTTTGTAGCACAGTATTAAGAAGTTGTTTTATTGCTCATAACAGCTTTAAACAGTTTCTTTTCGAAATCTTCTTGCTTGAATGGTTTTGAGATAATATCGTCGAATCCAGCTTCTTCAAATTCTTGCATTTTATCTTCTATAGTTACCGCAGTTAAGGCAAATATATTAAGCTCTCTGTCGAAGGTTCTAATAATTTTAGTAGCCTCAATTCCGCTAATTCCAGGCATGTGTATATCCATTAAAACCACATCGTAATTATTGTTTTTAACCATGTCTACAGCTTCCTCTCCGTTATCTACAATGTCGCAGTTAAGCTTCATTTTGGCTAGGATTTTTTTGGTAATCATTTGGTTGATTTTGTTGTCTTCAACTACCAAAATTTTAATATTGCTAAGTTCTATTTCGTTTACATTTTTAAAGTAGTTAGGTTTAACATCTTCTACTACTTTAGTGGTATGTATTAATGGAATTTCAAAATAGAAGGTGGTGCCTTTATTTAATTCGCTTTTCAAGTAAATTTTACCGCCTAAAATATCGATTAATCCTTTAACAATAGACAGCCCTAAGCCTGTACCACCATATTTTCTATTTATTTGAATAGATCCCTGAGAGAAACTCTCAAACATATGTTGTTGTTTTTCTTTGGTTATACCTATGCCATTATCTTCTATTTCAAACCGTACATTAAACACGTCATTTTTGTCTGAAATTTTAGAAACACGAATCCAAATATCTCCATCCTTAGTGAATTTGATGGAGTTCCCAATTAGGTTTATCAGGATTTGGGAGATTTTAAGCTGATCGCCATTATAGTTTAGTGGCAGATCGGTGTCGTATTCAAAATGAAGTTTTGTGTTGTTGTCTTCAGCTGAATTGTTTAGTGCGGCAATAACATTAGAGATTTTCTTTTTTAAATCGAAAACTTCTAATTCTACACCTACTTTATTGGCTTCAATTTTATTAATCTGAAGAATGTCGTTTATAAAAGTAAGTAGATATTCACCAGAAAACTTTAGAGATTTTAAATGCTGAATTTGGTCAGGTTTTGGGTTTTCGTCCAACAACATATTGGTTAAACCTGTTACAGCGTATAGCGGTGTTCTTAACTCGTGTGTTACGGTAGATAGGAAATTAGCTTTGGTTTTAGATGCTAATTCGGCTTTTTCTTTTGCTAAAATTAATTCGCCATTTTTTTTGTGTAACATGTTATTGGTTTTTAACCTAATGTTATTGTTTTTGTATAACGATAGCGTTAATAGCGATAAAATGGTAATTAGGGCGATACTTAAAATGGTCGCTAATTTATTTAAACTTTTATCTACTTTAAGTTTCTCTAAATCGGCTTCTTTTTCTTTCTGAAATTCGGTTTGGTTGTCTATTAAAAATTGGGCGCGTTTTTCTGGCGATAAATTTTTTCGTTTGATAGCCAATAACGAGTCCGATAATTTAATGTGATTACGAAGGTATTGAGCCGATAATTTGTAGTTTTCTATTTTTTCGTAGAGATTACTTAGTATCAAGTAGGCTTCACTTAAAATATCGGTGTAATTGTTTTTTTCGGCAATTAATAACCCTTGGTTACCTAGTTTTAAGGCGGTTTCGTTGTCTTCTAAATGCGAATACACGTTGGCTTGATAAATTAACGCGCTACTACGGATTTTTTTTAATTCGTAGCGGTGTGCCAAAGCAAGCGATTTTTCTATGCGTTCGCGGGCTTTACGGTATTGTTTGGTTGCTAAATAGGTTTTGCCTTCGTTTAGAAGTACTTCTGCTGTAAATTCGTTTAAATCTTCTTGTTCAAATAGGGTTAAAGATGAGCGATAATACACCAAAGCTTGCTCGTAGTCTTGCATGCTGTAATATACATTACCTAAAGTTTTATAGGTTTCTGCAATATTAATATTGTCTTTAGCAAAACGCTGTACCTCTATGGCCTTGGTAAGCGTTTTTATCGCCTCTTCGGGTTCTTCAATAATATATTCTAGTTTTCCAATCTTAGAATATATAAGCCCAATACTTTTTTTGTTATCTACCTTTTCTGCTAAACGTAAAGCACTTTCTAACTTTTTTTTAGCGGGATAATAATTGTTGTTGTCCAGATCGTATTGTGCTTGGGTAATACGATAATCTATAGTATTTTGTATGGTTTCTGGGTCGTTGCTTAATGTGTTCTGGGCTTGAACACAAATAGTTATAAGCATAACGATACCAAATATGTAATTCTTGATACTAGGCATGTTGATTTGGTTGACTTACGCCTGTAAATATAACTTTTTACTCGATAAAAGTTATATTTTTTCCGATAATTTACATATTAAATCAATTATTCTAGATGAATAACCAGTTTCATTATCGTACCACCCAATAATTTTTACCATATTACCAATAACCGATGTCATTTGCGAATCAAAAATACACGAGTGCGAATTACCAACAATATCTATTGAAACAATGGGATCTTCGGTATATTCCAAAATACCTTTAAGTCGGGTTGATGCTGCAGTTTTAAAAGCTTCATTAACGGTGTCTATAGAGACTTCTTTTTTAACGTTAAAAGTAATGTCTGTTAACGAGCCATTAGGTACAGGAACGCGAATACCACATCCACCAATAGCATGCGATAATTTCGGGAAAATTTTAGTAAGCGCTTTGGCTGCTCCCGTAGTTGTAGGTACAATAGATTGCCCTGCGGCGCGCGCGCGCCTTAAGTCAGGATGCGGCTGATCGTGTAAACTTTGGTCTGTTGTATACGAATGAATGGTGGTAATGTAAGCTTGATCTATGCCAAATTCCCTGTTTATAATGTCTACCATAGGTGCGGCATTATTTGTGGTACAGGATGCATTGGATATGATGGTTTCCTCACCATCTATAAGGTAATCGTTAACACCCAAAACGATGGTTTTGATAATGTCGTCTGATGGTGGTACGCTTAAAATAACACGTTTAGCACCGTTGTTTATATGGTGTTGAAGTTGTTCGGTAGATTTAAATTTACCGGTAGACTCAATCACAAAATCAACATTATAAGGATGCCAATTGCAATCCTTTGGGTGATTATGGCTTAATAAAGGAACGGTCGTGTGGTTTACAATAATACCAGATGTCGTATGCGAAACCGTATCTTGTAATACCCCGTGAATACTATCGTATTTCAGTAAATGACTTAATGTTTTGGCATCTGCCAAATCGTTTATGGCAACAACATTAATATTGGGGTGGTGCTGTAGTAATCTAAAGACACGTCTGCCTATGCGGCCAAACCCATTAATGGCAACATTAATCATGTTAATTAATGTGTTTTTGGGCTTTGTAAGACGATCGTACTAGAGCACTACTTTCTACATGTCTAAACCCTAAGTCTAAGCCTATTTTTTCGTATTCCTGAAATTGATCTGGCGTAATAAATTGTTTAACCGGTAAATGTTTTTTACTAGGTTGTAAATATTGGCCAATAGTAACCACATCTACGTCGTTAGCTCTTAAATCATGAAGTGTTTCTATAACCTCTTCGCGTGTTTCACCTAATCCGAGCATAATACCAGATTTGGTGCGACGTTGTCCCTGAGATTTTAAGTACTTTAAAACAGCCATGCTACGGTCGTATTTAGCTTGTATACGAACTTCGCGTGTTAATCGGCGCACGGTTTCAATGTTGTGCGATACGACTTCTGGTGCGACTTCAATAATACGATCTAAATGATGCTCTATACCTTGGAAATCTGGAATTAAAGTTTCCAATGTAGTCTCGGGATTCATGCGTCTAACGGCCTTTACGGTTTCGGCCCACATAATGCTTCCCATATCTTTTAAATCATCTCGGTCTACACTAGTTAAAACAGCATGTTTAATTTTCATGATTTTAATTGAACGTGCTACTTTTTCGGGTTCGTCCCAATCTACAGTTTCAGGTCTTCCAGTTTTTACACCGCAAAATCCGCAGGAACGTGTACAAATGTTTCCTAGAATCATAAACGTTGCAGTGCCTTCTCCCCAGCATTCTCCCATATTCGGGCAACTTCCAGAGGTGCAAATGGTGTTTAAACTGTACTTGTCTACAAGACCTCTAAGCTCTGTGTATTTTTTTCCAGTAGGCAGTTTTACACGTAGCCATTTGGGTTTAGGTTGGCGTTCTGGTAATATATTGGAAACTGTATCTGTATTCATGAATTTACATTTTTCAGTCTACAAAGATACGAAGTATAAAATTAAAACAATACTAAAGCACGCTAAGATACCAGATGCTAAAACCTATTAAAAACAGAATGCCTAACCAGCTTAAAACATGTAGTGGTTTAGATGGTCTCCAGCCTTTAGGTGTGTGCTTACTAGAGATTAAAACGTAATTTGAAATGGCATAGAAAGGTGCTGTTAAAAACGAAAGTATAGTAGCTGTTTTAATGAGTAAACCCATTTCTGAAGCTAAAAAGAAAAAAATAATTACGGTCCCAAGTGCTAAAATAAACATCCAAATCAGGTAGCCGTGTTTGTGGGATTTACCGAACAATAATTTAGCGCTTTCTGCCATAGATCTTGGCGAGGCATCTAAGGTGGTAAGTGTTGTGCTAAACATGGTGGTTAATGCAGCCAACCCTATAAGGACGAACGCCCACTGCCCTAAATGTGTGGTGTACATGGTTATGAGTTGATTAGCAAAGACACTCGCCGAATCGCTAAAACTTTCGCCAGTGTTAAACATTACAAAATACCCTAAAAACATAAATCCCAAACCTAGAAATATAGTGGTGAAAAAACCAATGTTAAAATCGAAAAGCGCCGACTTAGGTGTTAACTTGGTTTTGGATTTTGCTTTCTCGATGGTCCATAGCGAATGCCAGATGGATATGTCTAAAGGCGCGGGCATCCAGCCCATAAATGCAATTAAAAAGGCAATTTGTGTTGTGGTTTCTGGCACTAATTGTTGCCAATTTAACTGGTAGGTTTCCGTTTTGGGGTATGCCATCACAACGGCAATTACGGTGCTTATGCTTAACGTTATAATAATAAGTTTCATTAATTGGTCTAGCACTTTGTATTTGCCAATAATCAGTATTAAAAAACAGACGCATAAAATAATAACGGTCCAATATTGTAAAGGAAGAAAATCTTTAAAAAGTGCCGAAGCAATGCCGGCCGTTACTATAGTTACGGCTGTTTGTATGGTAAACATTGTGGCTAAAGTGATTGTAAAATATACGGCAAGCACTCCTTTTCCTAGTTTTTTATAGCCTTCTAAAAGACTTTCGCCTGTTGCTGCTGCGTAACGCGGGCCAAATTGAAAAAACGGATATTTAAAAATGTGAACACAAACTAAGGCCCAAATTAAGCCTAAACCAAAATCGGCGCCAGCTCTGGTAGATTGTACTAAATGCGAAACGCCTATTGCGGCTCCAGCAAATAATAAACCAGGGCCAAGCTTTTTAATTCCATTATTCATTTTGAATGATGGCCGATAGTAATTTTTTGGCTCGTAATAGTTTCACCTTAACGTTGTTTATGGGTTCTTTAAGTTCTTCCGAAATTTCTTTATACGATAATTCTTGAAAGTAGCGCAAATTAATGACTTCTTGGTAATGGGGCTTAAGTTTTTTAATGTCCCGAAGTAATTTGGCTAAGTTTTGATCGGTTATGATTTTATCTTCGGGAGATGGCGATTCGTCTAAAATCTGATTAATCGTATCGCTATCATCGCTAAGAATGCGTTGCGAGAATGCTGTTTTTTCTTTCCGAAGTAAGTCGATGTGTAGATTTTTAGAAATCGTAATTAGCCATGTTTTAAATACATAATCGCTATTGTATGTGTGTATTTTATCGAAGGCTTTCGAAAAGGTTTGTATCGTAACGTCTTCGGCATCATTTTCGTTGCCAATACGTTTTAGTTGAAAACCGTACACGTCTTCCCAGTAGGTATCTAACAAAAAATTAAACGCTTTTTGGTCGTTTTTTTTTGCTTTGTCAATGGCTTCTTCTATTTCCAAGAATCGGGTTTTGAAATTGAATTAGATATAAATATAGTTAATTGAAACGCAATTAAAAAGAGTTCTAATAAAGGAATGAAGTAAATAATGTCGGTTTCGTTTAATTTTTTAGAGGTCTTGCCTAAAACGATCCACTGACAAATTATTCGTAATAGTACCAAAGTGGTTACAAATAGCCATTGGTGTAAGAAGATGAGAAGCGGAATTATAAAAATCCAAAATGCCAATTGCGAGGCGTAAAATAAACCCAACATAAATTTATGGCTAGATTTGTAATGCGATGCTGTTGTAACATGTCTGCGCTTTTGTTTTAGCCATGCTCCATAAGTTGTTTTTGGAACAGATGTTGTAAAACTTTCTGGCGAAAAGCAAATGGCCGTGTTTTTAGAAGTAGCCATTTGGTTTACAAACAAATCGTCGTCTCCAGAACGTACATTCATGTGACTTATATAGCCATTGCCTTCAAAAAATAAAGGTTTAGTGTACGCTAAATTCCTGCCAACACCCATGTAAGGAAGGCCTAATTTGGCGTATGAAAAATATTGCGCAGCTGTAAGCACGGTTTCGAACCGGATAAGTTTGTTTAAAAACGAGTTCTTTATTTTTGTGTAGGCACCATACCCCAAAACAATTTGCGAATCGTTACTGAAATGTGAGGTCATTTCTGAAAGCCAGTTGTTAGATACAGGTTCGCAATCGGCATCTGTAAATAGTAAATGGCTGTATTTTGATGCTTTAATACCTAAGGTTAGGGCATATTTTTTGTTGGCCCAAAAAGCTTCGGTGTTTTTTACGTTTACAACTTTAATGTTGGCATGCTGTTCTGCAAAAGCTTCAATAACTTCCAATGTGTTATCGTGCGATGCATCGTTAATAAGTACAACTTCGAAAGTTGGGTAGTTTTGATTTAATATTGAAGGTAAAAAGTTATTTAGGTTTTCGGCTTCATTTTTGGCGCAAACAATTACCGACACGGGTATGTTGTTCGTTTCTTTTTTCTGCGGATGTAGAAAAGCAAAAACTCTAAGAATTCCTAAATAATAAAATAACTGAATAAAGACAATTGCTACAAAACTGTAGAAAATAATGTCGAGTGCAATCATGAAAGGGCTTAAGAGTGTTGAGGTTCGCTACAATCTTTATATTGGTCTGGTGTTTTGCCGCAAAAACCACAAGCTTCGCCACTTTGGTTTAACATAGGGTTCTGGCTCGCACATGTGCCTGCAAACTTGCCGTCTTTTTTTGCCCAAATTTTAATAGCAATGCCTGCAATACCTAATCCTAATAAAACTAAAGTGATAAGTAATAATTTCATGTCTGTAATTTTTATGAAAATAAACAATAAAATACCGTTAAGAATGGTGTTTTTATTGTGCTACAAAGGTACGCATTTTTTAACATAACACCGAAAAAATAAAATGAGATTTATGCTTTCTAAACGTTAAGATTTTAACACATTTCCTAACGAGCCGTGTTCCGTTTTCTTTAATACATAGGTGTGCGACGGTGCTAGTTCGGGCTCCTGCCGGTGCGAAACATAAAGTATTGCAGTATTGGTGTTTTGGGCAATTTGGTTAACAAGACTAATAAAAACCGAAGCGCCATAATCGTCTAGTCCTACAGTGGGTTCATCTAAAATAAGTAATGGCGGATGCTTAATCATGGCTCTGCAGATTAAAATTAAGCGTTTTTGAGTTTCGGTAAGATAATAATAATTAGTGTCTTTTAGATCTGCTAAATCAATAAGTTGCAACCACTGTTTCGCTAAATCGATTTCTAAATCGCTAGGGACTTTATACAGGCCAATACTGTCTTTTAAGCCAGAAATTACCATGTTAATTGCAGAGTGATGACCATTAAAAAGATCCATCATGCTGGGGGTGAAATATCCGATGTGTTGTTTGATGTCCCAAACCGTTTCTCCCGAGCCTCTTTTTTTGCCAAAAATGTACAGGTTCTGGCCATAACCTTTTGGGTTGTCTCCAATCATCATGGTTACTAAGGTCGATTTTCCAGAGCCGTTTTCGCCGTTTAGTTCCCAAAATTCACCACGATTAATATCCCAGTTAATATCCTTTAAAATAGTTTGTCCACTATACATTACTGTAACGTTTTTAAAACGTATTAAAGGCGATTGTATTGTTTTTTGTGGTTTTATTGGTTCAGGAATGTCTGATGCTGTTAGCGAAATGACATTGCGATTTAGTTTGCGATTTAAATATTCTGAAATCGATGTTGTTTGTAACGTCTTGTCGAATTCTAAAACACAGGTTGTAAACGGTAAAATATCGTCTTGGCGATTGAATATTTGAATAATATTGATGCTTTTAGATAAAGTTATTAGTTGTTGTTTTAACTGCGAAACGCTTTCACGATCTAAGGCATCAAACGGATTTTCTAATACTAAAAAATCAGGGTTGCTTTTTAAAATATGATTTAGCAAAGCTTTTTTACGTTCTCCACTAGACAAGCTAAGAAGGTGACGATGTGTAGCTGAAGTTAACGTAAAATCGTCGTGAAGCAACTCTTCTTTAATAAAATCATCTAAGGTTTTATTAGAAAAATAGGCACCTTTTTTATTTTGAACCACCTTGTTAAGAACTGGGTTTTCTGTGGTAGGACGTTTTAAAAAAGGTTCGATATTGCTATAAGCCGAACTGTGTATGGCAAAATGTTTGGGAGAATTCATAGGGGATGCAAATTAAAGTATGATTTAAATGAAGCCAATAAACGGTGGTTATTCTATGTTGATTTTGGTCTCAAAACCATCAATGCTTTCCGAATTTTTATCTAACCAATATTGTGCTATACCCTCTGGGCCTTTTTGCTCAGCCCAATCGTCTAGCATGCTGCGCTCGGAATTGTAGTCCATAAATGGTACGCCAAAACCGCAAGAGGTTTGTACCAAGTCTACTTTCATTTCTATAATTTGTCTGGCACCAACAGGCTTAGGGAAATGCGATATGTATGTATTGAATTCGGCATCTCTCGGGTGAAAAATTTCGGCATGGCCATATAATCTTAAAATAAGTGGTTTGCCTTCAAAAGCGCAGAACATAATCGTCATTCGGTTGTTTCGTAATAAATGAGCTGCTGTTTCGTTGCCGCTTCCGGTTAAATTCAACCAAATAATTTTATTTTCATTAATGACTCTAAAACTATCCATGCCCTTTGGCGATACATTTATTCGGCCTTGTTCTGCAGCGGTACCCACAAAAAAGATATGCTGTTCATTTATAAAATTAACGATATGCGGAGCGATATGATCTGTTTTTTTACCCATGGCAACTGTTGTTTTAATGCGATCTTGTATATAAGGAGAAACGAGTTATAAAAATAAAAATCTACTTTTAGACTACAAAATGCAGTATAAAAGTAGATGATATATTATAAATTGAAAAGGAATATTATGTGGTTTCTGGCGAAAGGTATTTGTAAACCAAACCAGCAATTGCTGCACCTATAATAGGAGCTACCCAAAATAACCATAACTGACTTAACGCCCAGTCGCCAACAAATAGCGCCTGACTAGTACTACGTGCTGGGTTTACCGATGTATTGGTTACAGGTATACTGATTAAGTGAATTAGCGTTAGCCCTAAACCAATGGCTAAACCGCCAAACCCTTTTGGCGCTTTGGAATGTGTGGCTCCCAGAATAATAATTAAAAATGCAAACGTCATTACTACTTCGGTAATTAAAGCGGCAGTGAGGTTGTAACTATCTGGCGAGTGTTCGCCATAACCATTCGCGGCAAATCCGCCAAGCTCGAAACCTGCTTTTCCAGATGCAATGCCATATAAAATTGCAGCGCCTAAAATACCGCCAAGCACTTGTGCGACGATGTATGGAAGTAATTCTTTTTTGTCAAAGCGGCCACCAATGGCCAGACCAATGGATACGGCAGGGTTTAAATGGCATCCCGAAATGTGCCCGATGGCATAAGCCATTGTTAAAACTGTAAGTCCGAAGGCTAAAGATACGCCTACAAAACCAATTCCTAATTCTGGATAACCAGCGGCTAAAACTGCGCTTCCGCAACCGCCTAATACAAGCCACATGGTGCCTATAAATTCTGCTACTAATTTTTTCATATAAGTTGGGTTTATTAATTAATAGTAGTTGATGTAATTCTTGTAGTAAGACGACTATCAACTATCTGATGTTAAATATGCGAAAAAATTAGAAGTTTTAATAAAAAAAATGTGTAGCGTTTAGTTACGATTTATCATGCGCTACCCATATCAAGTCATCCGTATTATAGCCAATTGTTTTGGCTTTGGCTAAAAACTCTTGTTTTATAGATTCTGGTAGTGTTGGTTTCCTAGACAGAATCCATAAGTAGTCTAAGTTTCTGCCGGCAACTAATGCATAGTTATAGTCTTTGTCTAATGCAATAATATTATATCCAGAATAAAACGGCCCGAAAAAAGATACTTTCAGCATACCAATGGTATCGCTTTTAACAAATTTTGCCTTGCCTTGGGCTTCTTCCCATGCTTCCGTTTTATAATTATAGCCGCGGTTAACTACTTTTAATGTGTTATTCGAGTTTAAACTATATTGGGCAGTGGTATTGTTTAAATTTTCTTCGTATTTAAAATCTAAACGGGCGATTTCGTACCATTTGCCTAAATATTTTTTAGCATCGAAAGGGGAAACTGCTTCGGCATTTTCAGGAATGGAAGCGCACGACGTTAACATAAAAGAGATATAAAAGGCTAAGCCAATAGCTGTAAATGTTCTGATGTTCATAATTTGTATTTCATTTTAAATATGGTAATATTAGTTTATAAAAGCTTAAAAAAGGTTTTGTAAAGCATCTTTTATTGACTTAAATGCACACGCAGATAAACTTACGAAAACGATATCGTTTAAGATTTGGCTGTCAGTTAGATAGCCTTTTTTAAAATACAGACTTCTGTTATAGATGTTTTTAAGTGTTTTAGAAAGAAGTATTCTGATGGCCTGCGGTAAAACGTTATTAGATTTTCCTATATTTACCGCGACTCAATACAAACCAAACTAATTATTAATATGACAACTCAATTTGAATTCTTAGACTATTTTATTTTTGTTGCCTATGCCATTCTTATTTTAGGAGTAGGGCTGTGGATGTCCAGAGATAAAAAAGGTCACGAAAAGAGTGCCGAAGATTATTTTTTGGCAGGAAAATCTTTACCATGGTGGGCTATTGGTGCCTCGCTAATTGCAGCTAATATTTCTGCCGAGCAGTTTATTGGTATGTCAGGTTCTGGATTTGCTTCAGGATTGGCCATAGCTTCTTACGAGTGGATGGCGGCTTTAACCTTACTTATTGTGGGTAAATTTTTTCTACCCATTTTTATTGAAAAAGGATTGTATACCATTCCGGAATTTGTAGAAAAACGTTATTCTACAAATTTAAAAACCATATTGGCAGTATTCTGGATAGCATTGTATGTGTTTGTAAATTTAGCTTCTGTGCTGTATTTAGGTGCGTTAGCTTTAGAAACCATTATGGGTATTCCTATGATGTATGGTGTTATTGGATTAGCGCTTTTTGCAGCGGCTTACTCGTTATATGGAGGACTTTCTGCAGTGGCTTGGACAGATGTTATTCAAGTGGTGTTTTTAGTACTTGGAGGTCTAGCTACGACTTACTTAGCTTTAAATACGGTATCTGGAGGACAAGGTATGATTGAAGGTGTTAAAACAGTTTATGAAGCCGTACCAGAACGTTTTGCAATGATTTTAGACAAATCCAACCCTGAATATAAAAATTTACCGGGAATAGGAGTTTTAGTAGGTGGATTGTGGGTTGCCAATTTGTATTATTGGGGTTTCAATCAGTACATCATACAGCGTACATTAGCGGCTAAATCTTTAAAAGAAGCTCAGAAAGGTATTTTGTTAGCCGCTTTTTTAAAGTTGGTTATTCCTTTAATTGTTGTAATTCCTGGAATTGCGGCGTATGTAATGGTAAATAATCCAGAGATTTTAGCTAGTTTAGGAGAAGCTGGTTTAAAGAATCTACCATCTGTAGATCAAGCGGATAAAGCTTATCCGTGGTTGTTACAGTTCTTACCAACAGGATTAAAAGGTGTGGCTTTTGCTGCATTGGCAGCGGCCATTGTATCGTCTTTAGCCTCTATGCTAAATTCTACTTCAACCATTTTCACTATGGATATTTATAAGCAATACATTAATAAAAATGCCAGTGCGAAGCAAACGGTAAATATGGGTAGAATTTCTGCTGCGGTAGCTTTAATAATCGCTTGTATTATGGCGCCTTTGTTAGGTGGTATAGATCAGGCGTTTCAGTTTATACAAGAATATACAGGTATAGTAAGTCCTGGAATTTTAGCGGTTTTCTTATTAGGTTTGTTTTGGAAAAAAACAACCAACAAAGCTGCTATTGTTGGAGCTTTAGCTTCAATTCCAATCGCGATGTATTTTAAAGTAGCGCCTAAAGGCTGGTCTACAAGTCCTCTTTTTGTAGATGTACCATTTATGGATCAAATGGGATATACTTTAATTTTAACCATGATAGTTATTGCTGTAGTGAGTTTATGGCAACATAAAGGTGCAGATGACGAAAAAGGGATTCCGTTATCCAAATCGGTGTTTAAAACAGGGCCTGTATTTAATGTTGGCGCCTTTACCGTAATGATTATTTTGGTAGCGCTTTACAGTTTGTTCTGGAATTAAATAGATAATGATAAAACACACAAAAAAAGGAGGAAACAATGTTTTCTCCTTTTTTTGTGTCCAAAGGTTAAAGTCTACAGGTGTTTTAAAATATAATTTGTTAATTGCATTTATAACTAACTTAAAACTATAATTTGAAAGCTTTTATTTTCTGCTTTTTTGTCTGTTTCTTTTTGCTCATTTTTGAAGGGGTTGGGCAGGAATTACCTCCTATAAAAAATTTCTCTCCTCAAGAGTACGCAGCCGAAAATCAAAATTGGATGTTATGTCAGGCTAAAAATAAGTTTATTTATGCCGCCAATAACGCTGGTTTATTAGAGTTTAATGGCGAAAATTGGACGTTGTACGATTCGCCAAACCATTCAATAATCCGATCTGTAAACTGTATAAATAATAAAATTTATGTGGGCTTGTATATGGATTTTGGTTTTTACGAGGCAGACGAGCGTGGCATATTGCAGTACTCGTCTTTACAATCTAAATTGGGATTTAAACTTAAAGAAGATGAACAAATTTGGAATATTGTAGCGTACGAAGATTGGATTTTGTTTCAATCGTTTAATAGTATTTATTTTTATAATGTAAAGGATGAAAGCTTTAAATCCTTATCGTCTTCAAAAAACATAACAAAGCTTTTTAAGGTGTCTAATACCATATATTTTCATGTTGTTAATGAAGGTATTTACAGCTTGGAAAATGGTAAGAAGCGTTTGCTGGTTAAAGCCGAAGATTTTAAAAATGATTTGGTTATAAATATCTTTGAAAATCAGAATTCGTTGGTTTTTCTAACCAGAAATAATGGTTTTTTCGAAATTAATGATGCTGGTGCGAAGGCTTCAAAATTGGCCTCAGAAGTCTTGCAGGGGGTATCTATTTATAGTTCAGTACAATTACAGGACAGTACAATCTTATTAGGGACTATTGCATCGGGTTTAATACAAATAAGCCCTTATGGAGAAATTCTTTTAAACATCGATCAGGAAAAAGGCTTGCACAACAATACGGTTTTAACCATGCTAGAAGATAACGATAACAATGTATGGCTTGGTTTAGATAATGGTATTGATTGCGTTAACTTAAAGTCGCCAGTTACTATTTATTACGATGATAAAGGTGTTTTGGGAACTGTTTATGCGTCACAAATTTTTGAGAATAATTTATATTTAGGTACTAATCACGGTGTGTTTTATAAGCCACTTAATACCAATTCAGATTTTAAGTTTGTTGAAGGTACAGACGGGCAAGTATTGTGTTTGGAAGTTTTTAACGAAACGTTATTATGTGGGCATGATTTGGGGACTTTTGAAATTAAAAATGGTACTGCAAATAGAATTAGTGCTATTGGCGGAAGCTGGCAAATAAAACCTGTCCCGATTGAAAATAGCAAATTGTTAATTCAAGGTAATTATAATGGGTTGCATGTTTTGGAGTTTAACAACGGACATTGGAGCGTGCGTAATAAAATTGATGGTTTTGATATTTCTACACGTTTTTTCGAGTTTTCTGGGCCTAATACAGTGTGGGTAAATCATGAGTATAAAGGCGTCTATAAATTAGAAATAGATGAAACGTTTTACAAAGTAAACCATCTAGAAACAAGTAAGGTGCTGTCTCAGGCTAAAAGTTCAAGTTTAGCAAAATTTAGAAATCAGGTTTTATATGCTTCAAACAGCGGTATTTTTAAATACGATAGTCGTTTGGGTGATTTTAAGAAAGATTCGCTTTTATCGTCATTGTTCTTAAAGGACGATTATGTGTCAGGTAAATTAATTCCTGTAAAATCAGATAAACTTTGGTTTTTTACCAAGCATAACATCAATTATTTTTATCCTAATAGTATAGATAATCACTTAGAAATAAAAAGTATTGCAATACCAGTAGCATTGCGAAAAACAATGGTGAGTTACGAGAATGTTTTCCCTTTAAACAATGAGCACTATTTGTTGGGCACTACAAACGGGTATTTACGGTTAAATTTGTTAAAAGTAACAGAAGAGCATAACCGTGTTGCCATAAATGCGGTAGCATTGGGAGAAAAAAATAGTGCTTTAGAAGCTTTGCCTGTTTATCCTGAAGCTATCGAATCTTTTAATTATAAACAGAACAACTTAAAAATATCTTATAGTATTCCAGATTTTGATAAGTTTATGATGTCCAGATATCAATATCAACTTATTCCTGGTTATGAAGAATGGTCTGAGCTGTCAGATAAAAACACAGTGTTTTTTGAGAATTTACCGTATGGCGATTATACATTTAATGTCAGGGCTGTCGTGTCTAATACTTTAACAAACAATGCTAGTTATAGCTTTAAAATTAATAGGCCTTGGTACATTTCTAATTGGACGTTAGCGGTATATTTTGTTGGGTTTTTAACGATATTATATGTAATCGATTCGTATTCTAGAAAAAAATATAAAAAGCAAAAGGCCGATTTAATTAAGCGAAATGAAAAGAAACTGGAGCTTATTAATTTAGAAAACGAGCAAAAATTAATGGCTTTAAACAACAAACAATTAAGAAAGGATATAGAAAGTAAAAATAACGAATTGGCAATTGCTACTATGAGTCTTATTAAGAAAAATGAGCTATTGAGCAGTTTGAAAAAAGATTTGTTGGAAATAAATAAAGAAGCAGAGTTAAAACCTGTTATTAAAAATATCGATAAAAACATTAACAATACAAAAGATTGGGATTTCTTTCAAGAGGCATTTAATAATGCAGATAAAGACTTTTTGAAAAAGATACATAAACTACATCCTAAATTAACACCCAACGATTTAAAATTTTGTGCTTACTTACGTTTAAACTTAACATCAAAAGAAATAGCACCGTTGTTAAATATCTCTGTGCGAAGTGTTGAGATTAAACGATACCGTTTAAGAAAGAAAATGAATCTGCCGCACGAGAAAAGTCTTGTTGAGTATATTTTAGAGGTTTAAAAGACCTTTACAATATTACAAATCACTACAACATTACCTCAACATTAGGCGATTTACAACGTTATTGTGTAAAAATAACATTTATTTTTTTTAAAATTTTAGCATAGTATTTAAGTGGCTGTGTATGCTCCGTAAATATTAGTATCTATGCAATTTTAACCATTAAATATTCAATATTAACACCTGTATTTGTGTGTTTGTATGTTTTTTGTATAGGCTAGTTAGTTTTCTTTAACATATGTTAACATTAGATTTACAGAAACTAATTACATAAAACATATGAAATCAAAATTTTTATTACTCTTATTTTGTTGTGTTAGTTATTTTGTGAATGCACAAACCTTTCCTATTTCAGGAAGCATTCACGACGATAACAACATACCGTTACCAGGAGTTTCTATTTTAGTGAAGGGTTCAACTAATGGAACGACGACCGATTTTGATGGGAATTTCACAATCCCGAATATTGCTTCTGGCGATATTCTAATTATCTCTTATTTAGGGTTCGTAACCCAGGAGATTATTGTTTCGTCACCTAATCCTTTAAATGTACAGTTAGAGGCAGATTTGCAAGCGCTGGACGAAGTATTGGTTATTGGGTATGGTACTCAAAAAGTGAGCAAAATATCTGGTTCTGTTGCGGTAGTCAATGCAAAGAGCATTGAGACTTTACAGCCGGTTAGAGCAGAAGATGCTTTACAAGGGCAGGCAGCAGGTGTAAATGTTATCGCAAATGGCTCGCCAGGAACAAAGCCTACCGTATTAATTCGAGGCATTCCGTCGTATACAGGTACAGACCCTTTAGTGGTTATAGACGGTGTACAACAAACCTTAGACGATTTAAATGCACTTAACCCAGGCGATATTAAATCGATGAATGTATTAAAAGATGCTGCTTTGTCTGCAATTTATGGAGTTTCTGGTGGTAATGGAGTTATCCTTGTGCAGACAAAATCCGGAGGCAGAAATAATAAAACAGTGTTTAGTTTTGATGCGTCTACAGGTATACAAGAAGTTGCCAATACTATAGATGTTTTAAACGCAAGTGAGTATGTTAGTATTTTAAACGAAGCCAGTTCTAATGCAGGCGAAGGCTTAATTTTCGATGATATTTCAAGTTACGGCAGAGGTACCGATTGGCAAGATCAGGTTTTTGTTGAAGCACCAATTACTAATTTTAATTTAACAGCTTCAGGTGGTAGCGAAAATACATCTTATTTTATTTCTGCAGGACACTTAGCCCAAGAAGGTGTTGTTGGTGGCGAAGATAAATCGTACTTCGATAGAACGACGTTAACAGCTAATTTCAATACCAATTTAACAGACAAATTAGTGGCTATTATTAATACAAGTTACGCTAATATAAAAAGTAGTAGCTTGTCTGAAAATAATATAAACAGCGTATTATCTAATGCTATAAATTTCGATCCAACAGTGTCGCCCTACGATGCTAACGGAAATTTTGGAACAAGTACCAACATTACGCAAGAAATTAAAAACCCATTAGCGTTAATAGATAATTCATACAATAAAAATAATACCAATAAATTATATGGTAAGTTAGAATTGCAGTATGATGTTTTAGATAATTTTAAGATTACCTCGCGATTTGGATATAATTATGTAGACATTTATGGAAAGGATTTTACACCACTAGTATTTTATGGTGTAGGGCATAATAATACCACAGCTAACGAAGATTTATCTCCTATAGTAACAGTAAGTCCAGACGGAGAGGAAACAAGCACACATAACCGGGTATCGGAATCTCGAACCAATTATTTCCGTTTTAGTTACGAACTTTTTGGTAACTACGATTTTAAAATAGGTGAAGATCATAGTTTTGAAACCGTAGCTGGTTTAACAATTGCAAAAAACCAAGGCAGTAATGTTACAGCAAATGCACAAGATATTCCGTTTAATTCGTGGAATTATGCCGATGTTAGCGCAGCTACTGGAGATTTAGAATCGCAAACATCTGGCTCTTGGCAATATGTAAAGCGCAACGTGTCTTACTTTGGGAGAATGAATTACGACTTTAAAGAACGATATTTATTATCGGCGTCTGCTAGAGTAGATGGATCTACAAGTTTTGGTAAGAATAATAAATTTGGAGTCTTCTACGCGGGGTCTTTAGGTTGGGTAATTTCTAACGAAGCGTTTTGGAATTCAGAAACCATTAATTATTTAAAATTACGAAGTAGTTATGGTACAGTAGGTAACGATAATATAGACCCACAGTTTGCTACCATTTCTACATTTCCTAAATATACATTCGATGGAAATATAATTACAGGATCTACATTACAATCTATTCCAAACGACGATGTTACTTGGGAAACTCAAACGCAGTTTGATGCAGGTTTAGATGTGAAGTTTTTTGAAAGCAGGTTAAGCCTAACTGCCGAATACTGGCAAAAAACGGTAGACGATTTATTATTTAGTCCAACACTGTCTTTGTATTTAGGTACGCCAGACTATCCTGCTGCAAATATTGGAAAAACAAAATCCAGCGGATTTGATTTTTCGATAGGGTATAGTGATACATCAAGTGGCGGATTTAGATTTAGTACATCTGTAAACCTTACAACAGCAACAAACGAAGTTGAAGAAATTAACAACGGCGATAAATTTATTTGGGGGTCGGGTTACGGCATTCCGTATACTAATTTAACTCGTTTTGAAGAAGGCTATTCTCCAGGATACTTTTACGGTTATAAAACAGATGGTATTTTTCAAAACCAAGCAGAAATTGATGCACATGCGACACAAGATGGCGCTCAACCTGGAGACATTCGCTACCAAGATTTAAACAACGATGGGGTTATTAATGCCGATGATAGAGGTGAAATTGGCGACCCTTTTGCAGATTATAATATTGGATGGAATTTAGCTTTCGATTATAAAAACTTCGACTTTATGGTATTTACATATGCCTCTGTTGGTGGCGATATTTATAGAGCCTACGAACGCAACTCGAATTATACAAACCGCTTTGCATCTACTTTAGATAGATGGACAGGAGAAGGCACAAGTACAACAGAACCCAGAGTAACATTTGTAGATACCAACAACAATATTAGGCCATCAGACCGCTATGTAGAGGATGGTAGTTTTGTTCGTATTAAAAACATTCAGTTGGGGTATACACTACCAGACAGTTTTAACACTGCAACAGGTATGAGCCGCGTAAGAGTTTATGCGCAAGTTAAAAACGCATTAACCTTTACAGACTATTCTGGTTACGATCCAGAAATTTCTTCTGGGGTTTTAGATACTGGTGTAGATAGAGGTAATTATCCGCAACCAAGAACTTGGTTAATCGGGGTAAATGTTAAATTTTAAAAATTAAGAACATGAAAATAGTAAAACATATACCGTTTATAATCGCCATACTTTTTATAAGTTCTGCATGTTCAGACTATGTGGATTATGAAGCGAAAGAGAATTTTGAAATTGTTGCAGATGCTTACTTCTATTCAAAAGAAGATTACGAATCTGCAGTGGTTGGTACCTACGATCCGCTACAATGGATGTATTTAAATGTATTGATAGGAGATATTGCATCAGAAAATTCATTTAGTGGAGGAGAAAGTGCAACAGATGTTATTGGTATTCAGGAAATAGATGAAATGCGCCATACGCCAACAAATGATAATTTAACGTCTATCTGGCGGTTTTTATACGAAGGCATAAATCGCGCTAATTATTTAGAAGAAAATAAAGATAAATTAGAATTTGATGGTAAAGAAGCTTTATATGGCGAAGTCTACTTTTTAAGAGCATATTATTATTTCGAATTGGTAAAATTCTTTGGCGATGTGCCATTATTTACAGAACGCAGATTAACTGCGACCGATTCTGGAACTTTAGAACGTGCTTCTAAGGCAGATGTGTATGCGCAAATAGAGTTAGATTTATTAACGGCCATAAGTGCTTTGCCAAACACACAAAGTCAAAAAGGACGTGTTACCAAATATGCCGCCCAAGCTTTATTGGGTAAAGTGTATTTGTTTCAAGATAAGTTTGCCGAGTCTGCAAGTATGTTAGAAAACGTTATTGGCAATTATAGTTTAGTGCCAAATTACCAAGATCAATTTTTAAAAGCTGGAGAAAACGGGCCAGAGTCTGTTTTCGAAGTGCAATATTCTAATGATTCAGAATGGTACGATTGGGATTTTGTTCCACAGGGTACAGAAGGTAATTTTGGGGTCATTCATAATGGACCAAGAGCATTCTCTGGACCAGAATATGCAACAGGTTGGAGCTTTAATCTGCCAACGCCAACTCTAGTAGCAACTTTCGATGATGGCGATTCTAGAAAAGAAGCCTCCATTTTAGATATAGAAGCTTTTGCTGCAGAAACAGGAGCATCGTATGCAGAAGGCTATAAACATACTGGCTATTATAATAAAAAATACATCCCGCGAGCAGGAGAAAGCGGTGCACAAACCGAATTAAATTACTTAACCAATTACCGCGCAATTCGCTATGCAGATGTATTATTAATGGCTGCCGAAGCAAATAATAGAAACGGTAATGATACTAAAGCTTTAGACTACTTAAATCAAGTTGTAGAGAGGGCTTTCGGGAATACAGATCATAATATAACAGCTTCAGGAAATACTTTAACCCAATTAATTTGGGAGCAAAGAAACTTAGAGCTAAGTATGGAAGGACATCACTTTTTCGATTTGGTGAGAACTAATCAAGCTGCAAATGTTATCGAAGGATTTACAGCTGGTAAGCACGAAGTTTTCCCTATTCCGCAACAGGAAATTGATATTTCGGGACTAACTCAAAATCCAGGATACTAATGCAAACAAAACTAAAATTAAGAAAGATGAAAAGATTACAATACGTTTTAGGTGTTGCGCTCTTAATTACTGCTATTTGGAGTTGTACCAACGATGATTTTGGGAGTACAGAATTTTTAGAAACCGCCCAAGCGCCATCTAATTTATCAGCATTATTTAACGTAACGCAAGACAATACAGGATTCGTTACCATTACACCCAACGCAGAAGGCGCTGTTGCCTACGATGTGGCTTTTGGTGACGGAAATACTACCGCATCGAAAGTGAAACAAGGTGAGAGTATTTCGCATACTTATGCCGAAGGAACTTATCAAGTTAAACTTATTGGATACGGCATTACCGGACTAACATCCGAAACGGAATTGCCTTTAGTAGTATCATTTAAGGCACCAGAAAATTTAGAAGTGACTATAGAAAATGATGTCTCAGTGTCTAAAAAAGTGAATGTCACCGCAACAGCAGATTATGCTATGACTTTTGATGTTTATTTTGGAGAAGCAGGTAAAGACGATCCCGTAAGTGCTAATATTGGTGACGTGGCTTCGTATGTGTATCAAGAGGCTGGAACATATACCATTCGCGTGGTAGCAAAAAGTGCAGCAATAGAAACTACAACATATACGCAAGAGTTTGAAGTTACGGCCATTTTACAACCGGTAGCATCGGCTCCAACGCCAAAAGCACGTCAAGAAGGCGATGTCATTTCGGTATATAGCAATGCGTATACAAACATAGAAGGTTCCAACTACAATCCAGATTGGGGACAATCTGGTCAAGGGAGTAGTTATGCCGAATATGATTTAAATGGCGACATTATGTTGCAGTACATTAATTTAAGTTATCAAGGTATCGATTTAGGTGCGCCTGTAAATGCTGTGCCAATGGAGTATCTTCATATCGATGTTTGGACAGCAGATGTATCTTCTATAGATATCTTTCCGTTGCCAGCAGGAGTTCAGCCAGATCAAGAACGATTTGTGACTAAAGAATTGGTGCCTAACGAATGGAATAGTATCGATATTCCTTTAACCGAATTTACAGATCAGGGATTAGCTTTAGATAATTTAGCTCAGTTTAAATTTGTTGGTAACCCTTGGGCGGCAGGAACGGTGTTTGTAGATAATTTATACTTCTATAAAGCACCTACAGAATCTGTAGAAATGCCTATTACATTCGAGTCTTCAACACTTAATTATGCATGGTCGGGCTTTGGTGATGCTAATTTTGGGCCTATAGACGCTGGTGTGATTTCAAATCCCGATCAGTCTGGTAATAATACATCGGCACATGTGGTTAAAATAAATAAACCATCTGGAGCGCAAGTATGGGCAGGAGCTAGTATCGATTTAGGGGCAAGACAAGATTTTTCTGAAGGCACTACGGTTAACGTATTAGTGTGGTCGCCAAGAGCAGGCACACCAATCATGTTTAAAATGGAAGACTCTATGTCTGCACCAGATGGTAACGGAAATCCGTCGGTGTTTGTAGAGGTTCTTTCCGAAACTACTGTGGCTAACCAGTGGGAAATGCTGCGTTTTGATCTTACAACATTTGAAGCTTTCAACACATCAAATAATTACGATCGTGTTATTCTTTTTCCAGACTTCGGAAATGTAGGCCTAGGTGAAGATTTTTATTTTGATGATATTAAAATTGAAGGTACAGGAGAAGCAGGAATTACATTTCCAATTACTTTTGAATCTACAAGTTTAGAATATGCTTGGAATGGCTTTGGTGATGCTAATTTTGGTGCCATAAATGCAGGAGTAATTGATAATCCCGATGCGACTGGCGAAAATATATCATCAAAAGTAACACATATTAACAAGCCAACAGGCGGACAAGTATGGGCGGGAGCAAGTTTGGATCTTGCCGGAGCAGCCGATTTTTCTTCAGGTAATACAACTATAAAAGTTAAAGTTTGGTCGCCACGATCGGGTGTGCCTATCATGTTTAAAATGGAAGATTCTACATCCGAACCCGATGGTAACGGCAACCCTTCGGTATTTGTAGAGGTACTGAGCGAAACAACTGTTGCAAATCAATGGGAGGAATTAAGTTTCGACTTAACAAAATTTGAAGCCTTCAGCACTTCTAATACATACGATCGCGTTATTCTGTTTCCAGATTTCGGAAATATTGGTGACAACGAAGACTTCTATTTTGATGACATCATACAAACAAATTAAAATTAAGACACATGAAAAACTCTAAATATATGTTCGGTTTAATATTTTGCATGCTTGCTTTTTTTACGAGTTGCGACGACGAGAATTACGAATTTGGTGATTTGCAAGCACCTTCCAACGTACAAATTACAGCTGAGGTTGTTGGTGCAGATGCAGATAACCCGTATGGTGATGGTAGCGGACAAGTAAATTTTAAAGCCTCTGCAGATCACGTAATAACCTATAAGTACATTTATGAAGGTGCAGGTAGTATGGCACCTAATGGCGAAATGCAATATAACTTTGGTAAAACAGGCGTGTTTACCTATACAGTAACTGTAGAGGCCATTGGTAAAGGCGGATTAAGCTCTACAGCATCAACACAGGTTGAGGTATTGGCGTTGTACGCACCACCTGCAGATTTAATTACAGACTTAACGGGAGATGGTTCTAAGAGCTGGCGTGTTAAGGCAGAAACTGCAGGTCATTTTGGTGTTGGTCCACCTGATGAAACTTCTCCTATTTGGTGGAGCGCTGCGCCATACGATAAGGAAGGCTTAGGTGCTTACGACGATGT
Source organism: Formosa sp. A9 (assembly GCF_051200825.1). Lineage (GTDB taxonomy): Bacteria > Bacteroidota > Bacteroidia > Flavobacteriales > Flavobacteriaceae > Formosa. Next base: position 720,376 of record NZ_CP195158.1, read on the forward strand.
GATAACTTTTAATGTAGATGGTACCGTAAATTATAAAACAAACGGGACTATGTATGGACAATCCGGCCCTCTAGATTCAGATTTTGGTATTGCTAACCAAACACCAAATGGAGATAGTGAATATGTGAATTATCCGGTAGACGACTTTAATGATACCTGGTCTTTATCTGCACCTGGTGGGCAAGAAACATTAACCTTTGCAGATAAAGGGTATCATGGCTTTTATGTAGGGGGTTCGCATAGTTATGCCATTATTTCCAGAACAAGTACCGATTTGGTTTTAAGAACGGTAGGAGCAGATTCTAACGGTTGGTTTGTTATTTTAACTTCGGAAGAAGAATCTCCATCTCCAGAAGATCCAGATTATACCAACCTTATTTGGGAAGATAATTTTGATGAAGCAGGTGCGCCAGACCCAACAAAATGGGGGTATAATATTGGTACAGGAGACAATGGTTGGGGGAACAACGAGTTACAATATTATACAGATAGAGCAGACAATGTTATTGTAGAAGATGGCCTGTTAAAAATTACGGCTAAAAAAGAAACGTATCAAGGTGCTAACTATACGTCGGCTAGACTAAAAACACAAGGTTTATTCGAGTTTACTTATGGGCGTATAGATGTGCGAGCAAAGTTAGCTGGCGGAACGGGAACTTGGCCCGCGATTTGGACTTTAGGAGCGAATATAGACACCGAAGGTTGGCCTAAATGTGGTGAGATTGATATCATGGAGTATTCAGGGCACACACCAGGGCAAGTATCTTCTGCTATTCATACGCCTTCCAGCTACGGAGATACTGTGAATTACAAAGCGACAAGTATAGAAAATGAAACATCGGAGTTTCATGTGTATTCTTTAATATGGTCCGAAAATCAATTGAGTTTTTTAATTGATGATGTAAAGTTTTACTCCTATAATCCTACGTTAACCGAAGATACTTGGCCTTTCTCAAAAGATCAATTCATCATTTTAAATGTAGCTATGGGTGGTACTTTAGGTGGCGATGTCGCCCCTGAATTTACAACATCTACCATGGAGATAGATTATGTGAAAGTATTTCAATAAAAGAGACAGTAATGAATAAAAAGTTAAATAAAATAGTGTTTTACAGTGCTATGGCCTTATTTGTAGGCCGTGGCAGTAACATGCTAGCACAACAATCTCGCAGTGAAATTGCTTTAGAAAAGAAAGTAGACTCGGTATTGGCATTAATGACGCTTAAAGAAAAAATCGGACAGTTAAATCAGTACAACGGCAGTTGGGATGTGACAGGTGTGCCTTCGGACATAGATAATAAAACCAAACTCGAAAAGTTGAAAAACGGAGAGGTTGGCTCTATGTTAAATGTATTAACTGCCGAAGCTACGCGTGATGCACAGCGTTTGGTTATGGAACATTCACGGTTAAAAATTCCATTAATTTTTGGCTACGACGTTATTCACGGGTACAAAACTATGTTTCCAATTCCGTTAGGAGAAAGTGCGAGTTGGGATTTAGATGCTATGAAGAAAAGTGCCGAAATTGCAGCAAAAGAAGCAGCAGCTTCAGGGTTGCATTGGACTTTTGCTCCTATGCTAGATGTATCTCGCGATGCCCGTTGGGGACGTATTATGGAAGGTTCAGGAGAAGACCCGTACTTAGCGAGTGTTATTGGTGTAGCCAGAATACAAGGGTTTCAAGGTAACGATTTGTCAAATCCATTTACTATAGCAGCCTGTGCTAAACATTTTGCTGGTTATGGTTTTGCCGAAGCTGGCCGCGATTATAATACCGTAAATATAGGAGAACATGAATTGCATAATGCTATTTTGCCTCCCTTTAAAGCCGCGTCTAAAGCCGGGGTTGCAACCTTTATGAATGCGTTTAATGATGTAGATGGTGTTCCTGCAACGGCCAGTACATATTTACAACGTAAACTATTAAAAGAGCAGTGGGGTTTTGATGGGTTTGTAGTTTCCGATTGGGGGTCGATTGCCGAGTTAATTCCTCATGGGGTGGCAAAAGATAAATTACAAGCTGCAAATATAGCTATTCATGCGGGTAGCGATATGGATATGGAAGGACGTGTATACGAAGCGAGTTTAAAAACTTTGGTAGATAATAACTCTGTTGATATTGCTTTAATAGATGATGCCGTAAAACGTGTGTTACGTGTGAAATTCCGTTTAGGTTTGTTTGACGATCCTTATAGGTATAGCAATACAAAACGCGAAAAAGAACAGGTTTTAACAAAAGAGCATTTAGGGATAGCACGGGATGTTGCCAAAAAATCTATTGTATTGCTGAAAAATGAAAGTAATATGTTGCCTCTTAAAAAGAAGCTAAATAGTATTGCTGTAATTGGGCCTTTAGCAAACGATAAAGACACGCCAATTGGTAATTGGAGAGCGCAAGGAGAGAAAAATTCGGCTGTTTCGGTGTTAGAAGGCATTAAAGAAGCCATTGATGGTAAAACAAAAATCAACTATGCAAAAGGGGCTGAGTTGTCGATTGGGGCACGTTCATTTTTACAGCCCTTAACTATAAATACAACAGATACATCTGGATTTGATGAGGCCGTAGCAGCAGCAAAACAATCGGAAGTTGTGGTTATGGTTTTAGGCGAAGATGCTTTTCAATCTGGAGAAGGTAGAAGTCAGTCGCAAATTGGCTTTGCTGGGGTTCAGCAAGATTTATTAGAGGCCGTTTATGCCGTAAATAAAAACATGGTTTTGGTATTGATGAATGGTAGACCAATGGAAATAACTTGGGCAGCAGCGCATGTACCTAGTATTTTAGAAGTTTGGCAATTAGGGTCTGAGCATGGTCATGCCGTAGCCGATGTGCTTTTTGGGGATTACAATCCATCGGGGAAATTACCCGTGTCTTTTCCTAGAGCAGTTGGTCAAGAACCATTTTATTACAACCATAAAAACACAGGGCGTCCTTTTGCAAATGGCGAGGTAACGTTTTCGCATCATAACGACGTGGATAATTCGGCCTTATTTCCGTTTGGATTTGGTTTAAGTTACACAACGTTTAAATATTCAGATATTACCTTATCAGCTTCAAAATTTAAAACAGGAGAACATATTACCGCTTCAGTAGCAATTACCAATACGGGTAAAGTGAAAGGGAGGGAAGTTGTGCAATTGTACGTTCGCGATCTGGTTGGTAGTTTAGCACGTCCAGTAAAAGAGTTGAAAGGGTTTGAGTTGGTAGATTTAAATCCGGGGGAAACAAAAACTGTAAGTTTTAATATTACCCCAGAGCAACTTCAATATTATACCGCCAATAAAAAATGGGAAACCGAACCAGGTATATTTCATGTGTTTATTGGTTCAGATGCTACGGTTAAGACATTTAAACCACTAGAATTTGTAAATGATTAGTAATGATCTAATTAATAGCTAGTTTTGTTTTTTTATCATTGGGGCTGTCCAAAAAAGTTAATTTTTCGTCAATCTGAATTTATTTAACTTCGTTGAATCTTTGATTTCAGATTCTCATTATTGTTGATTTTCAATATGATGAGATTCTGTGTCAAGCACGGAATGACGCACTTTTAAACTTTTAGACAGCCTCTTTGTGTTTTAAAAGTACCGATTGTTATATCGTCATAGAAAACAATTTGGTTTCTGGTTTGTTTTCATGAAGTTTTAAATCGAATGCCATACAAATATTTCTAATAAACATGCGGCCCTTTTCTTTTACCACTAAACCATTGTCGTTAATAGTTAATAGCTGGTCAGCTTCCATTTCTTTTAAACGAGAAATAATATCTGGTAAAGCGTCCATTTGCAAGCTAGGGTTTTGCCAAGACGTTTTTAGATGACACATAATATTTAAAATATGTTGGCGCACAATTAAATCTTGTTCAGAAAGTAAATGACCTCTGTATATAGGGAACTCATTGGCATTAAGTTTAGCGTAATAATCGTCTATTTTCTTTTCATTTTGAGCAAAACTATACCACGAATCACTTATAGATGATACTCCCAAACCAATCATAAGCTGGGTTTTTCCAGACGTATATCCCATAAAATTCCGATGAAGCGTTTTGTTGGTCATTGCCTTGTACATACTGTCTGTTGGTAAAGCAAAATGGTCCATGCCAATCTCTACATAACCCGCATCAAAAAAGAGTTGTTTGCCAAGCTCGTATAAATGTCTTTTTTGGTCGTCTTTGGGTAAATCATTTTCATTAAACCCGCGTTGTCCGTTACCTTTTATCCACGGCACGTGGGCATAGCTGTAATAGGCTATACGATCTGGTTTAAGAGCAACTGTTTTGTTAATGGTGTCGCGAATGCTTTGTTCGGTCTGGAAGGGCAATCCAAAAATTAAATCGTGACTAACAGAAGTATAACCGATAGTTCTGGAATCTTCGGTAACCTGTTTTACGGTGTCGAAATCTTGAATACGATGAATCGCTTTTTGTACCGTCGGGTCGTAATCTTGAATGCCAAAACTATTACGTGTAAACCCTAAATCGAATAAAGTTTGTAGCTGTGTTTTGCTGGTGTAATTAGGATGTCCTTCAAAACTGAATTCAAAATCTTTAGCTTTATGTGCTGTTGTGAAAATTCCGTTAATAAGTCGTTTTAAGTGCTCTGCCGAAAAAAATGTAGGTGTGCCGCCTCCTAAGTGGATTTCTTTAATATTAGGTGTGTCACTAAATAAATCGCAATACATGCGCCATTCTTTCAGTACCATATCTATGTACGGTTCTTCTACGTTATGCTGTTTTGTAATACGCTTATGGCAGGCACAAAACGTACATAAGCTTTCGCAAAACGGAAGGTGAATGTATAAACTAATACCTTCTGTAGTATTCGATTCTGTAAAGGAAGCTTTTAAAGTTGCTAACCAATCTTTTAAATCAATTCCATTTTTATCCCAATATGGTACAGTGGGGTAACTGGTATATCTTGGTCCTGGAATGTTGTATTTTTGAATTAAACTAGGCATGCGTTTACGCTTTATTTTATAGGGAAAAAATCATTATACAAATTTACGATTATTTTGGGCCGTGATAAAGCTTTAAACCACTATAAGTTTGTATTATATTACAGATAAATACGATTTACCATTGAAAAAAGAGAGAAGGCAAAAAATAAGCGTACTTTTGCAACTTCATTAAAGATGATATTATAAACACAATGTTATCTTTTGCAATTATAATTTATGTCATTTAATTCACTAGGCTTATCTGATGCCTTATTGAAAGCAATCAATAAAAAAGGATACAACACACCTTCACCCATTCAACAAAAAGCTATCCCGCCAATTTTAGAAGGTAAAGATGTTTTGGCTTCGGCCCAAACCGGAACAGGAAAAACAGCAGGGTTTACTTTGCCCTTATTACAAATTTTGTCTGAACAGACGACTCAAAAACGGCGACCTGTACGGGCATTAATACTTACTCCAACTCGAGAATTAGCCGCTCAGATTTACGATAATGTAAAAGAATATAGCGAATTTTTAGATTTACGCTCTGCCGTTATTTTTGGTGGTGTAAATCAGAAACCACAAGCTGCTCAATTACGACAAGGTGTCGATGTATTAGTAGCAACTCCTGGTAGATTATTAGATTTGTGCAACCAAGGATTATTATCATTAAAGCAAGTAGAAATATTTGTTCTAGACGAAGCCGACCGTATGTTAGATATGGGCTTTCTTAGAGATATAGAAAAAATAATGACCCTAATACCTGCACAACGTCAGAATTTAATGTTTTCGGCAACGTTTTCTAAAGACATTAAAAAGCTGGCTCATGGTATTTTAAATCAGCCTGTTCATGTTGAAGCGACACCGGAAAATAGTACAGTAGATGTTATTCAACAAAAAGTATATCGCGTTGCTAAGGGAAAGAAAATAGGATTAATTATAAAGTTAATTTCCGATGGAAATTGGAAACAAGTTTTAGTTTTTACTAGAACAAAACATGGTGCTAATAATTTAACAAAAAAGTTGATTGCGGCAGGGATAACAGCTGCAGCTATTCATGGAAATAAAAGCCAGGGTGCTAGAACAAAAGCTTTAGCTGGTTTTAAAGATGGAAGCATACGCGTTATGGTTGCAACAGATATTGCAGCACGTGGGTTAGATATCCCTTTGTTACCACACGTTATTAATTTTGAAATACCTAATATTTCAGAAGATTATGTGCATCGTATTGGTAGAACTGGTAGAGCTGGAGCTAGTGGGGAAGCCATATCGCTGGTAAGTGCAGACGAAACCACTTTTTTAAGAGATATTCAAAAATTAATAGGTATAAAAATTCCTGTAGAAATTGTTGAAGGTTTTGAACCCGATCCGAATGCTTCAACCGAACCTATTAATCAAAGTCAAGGACGCTCTAGAAGTAGAAATCCAAGAGCAAAAACAGGTGATAGAAGTTCAAACAAAAGTAACTCGTCAAACTCTGGGCGTAGATCTCGGGAAAGAAGGAGGTAGAATATGGCTAGTCAACCAAATAATCCCTTACATGGTGTGAAATTAGAGCAGATTTTAATGGAGCTTCAGGCACATTATGGTTGGGAATATATGGGCTACACTATTAATATTCGTTGTTTTACACACGACCCGTCTATAAAATCGAGTTTAAAATTTTTACGCCGTACCCCATGGGCAAGAACAAAAGTAGAGCAAATGTATCTACAGATGCTAGAAAAAAATAATTAAGGGTTTTGTTTTAGTTTTAACTAAGACAAAAGAAGTATTTTTACTAAAATCATATTAATCATTAAATCACTTAAATTATGAAAAAAACAGTTGTATTAATGGCTTTAGCTCTAGGAGTTGCAAGCTTTACAGGATGCCATTCTTCGAAGTCGGCGGCAAGCGATGTTACAAGTTCTGCAGTGTCAGACATGAGTGCAGACCAAATGAAATCTTATTTTTTAAACAATCCAGATGCTCAAGCTAAAGTAAAAGAAGCATTAGTAGATGAAGATTCTCCGTTAAGACGTCAAGCGACAGAATACTTAAAATCTAACCCAGATACACAAGCTAAGGTTACCGATTTTTTAACTAAAAACCCAGGTGCTAAAGGAAATTTAATGAAGTATGTAATGGATAACCCAGAACTTACACAAAAATTAATGAATTGGATTTCTAGTAACCCAGACATTCTTAAAAAAGCATTAAGTTTAGTGGGGATGTAATTCCGCTATCAATTTAAAATTTAAAGCGATTAAGATACCTTCTTGGTCGCTTTTTTTATTTTATGCACTTTAGTGGTTGTAGGCTTTGTGTAAAAGCGAATTTAATAGTGTAACTTTGCAACGGTTTAATACGAAGTACTATGAGTCATAAAGCAGGTTTTGTAAATATTATAGGTAACCCAAATGTGGGAAAATCTACCTTAATGAATGCCTTTGTAGGCGAAAAATTATCCATAATCACATCTAAGGCACAAACAACCCGACATCGTATTTTGGGGATTGTAAATGGCGATGATTTTCAAGTGATTTTATCGGATACGCCAGGTATTATTAAACCCGCTTACGAATTACAAACATCGATGATGGATTTTGTAAAATCGGCTTTCGAAGATGCAGATATTTTAGTGTATATGGTAGAAATAGGAGAAACCGAACTAAAAGACGAAGCCTTTTTTAATAAAATTACAAATGCTAAAATCCCTGTTTTATTATTACTTAATAAAATCGATAAGTCCGATCAGGAACAATTAGAAACCCAAGTGCAGCTTTGGCAAGCTAAAGTGCCAAATGCAGAAATATATCCTATCTCGGCATTAGAAGGGTTTAATGTTTCCGAAGTATTTACCAGAATTATAGATTTGTTACCAGTGTCGCCACCATTTTATCCAAAAGACCAATTAACCGATAAACCTGAGCGTTTTTTTATAAACGAAACCATACGCGAAAAAATTCTATTGCATTACAAAAAGGAGATTCCATATGCTGTAGAAGTTGATACCGAAGAGTTTTTAGAAGAAGACGATATTATACGTGTACGCTCTGTAATTATGGTAGAGCGCGATACTCAAAAAGGCATTATAATAGGCCATAAAGGCGCAGCTTTAAAACGTGTAGGTGTTGAAGCTAGAAAGGATTTGGAAACTTTTTTTGGAAAACAAATTCACATAGAGTTATATGTGAAAGTAAATAAGAATTGGCGTACAAACACCAACCAGTTACGTCGCTTTGGGTATAATCAAAAATAAGTTTAAAGGTCTAGTGTGTTTTTCATAAATTGATGTAACAACAGCATGTCTTTTTTTCCTTTAAATCGGCCTGTGCGACCAATAAAGTACAGTACAAACCAAAGTATAATCATGCCAATACAAACAGTTAATTGTAGCGAATAACAGTTGTTTAATACCCAATTGGAATAGCCCCAAATGGCAAATCCAATAAAAATTAAAATCACCATAAAGTGTAAAAATATAAATAAGGTCCAAACGGTTGGGTTAGGGCCAAACAAGCCATAAAGTTTACAACTTTTTTCGTCTATAGCGTTAATTTCTAAATGCAATTGTGGCGACCAAAAGTGTTGTTTGTGCTTGGGAATACGTATAAAAACATGATCGTCTACACGAGAAATAACAAAATCAGACTGTTGGGTTTTCATGGTTTCAAAGCGTTGTAAAGCAGCGCTGTTAGTCGTATTTAAAACCATGTTAAATCGTGGTCTAAGCACAATGTCGTTATCTAAAATCATGTTTTTTTAAATCTTTATAGAAAGCGTTAAAATACAGTTTTTTCTTAAACTTGTAAACACTACCTTTGCAGACAATTATAAGGATATGAGTAGTATAGTAGCTATAGTAGGAAGACCAAATGTTGGAAAATCAACATTTTTTAATCGTTTAATTCAACGTCGCGAAGCTATTGTAGATGCCGTTAGCGGAGTTACAAGAGATAGACATTACGGTAAAAGTGATTGGAACGGAAGGGAGTTTTCGTTAATCGATACCGGTGGTTATGTAAAAGGAAGCGACGATGTTTTTGAAGCCGAAATCGATAAGCAAGTAGAATTGGCTATAGATGAAGCCGATGCCATTATTTTTATGGTAGATGTCGAAACAGGCGTAACGGGTATGGACGAAGATGTTGCACGGTTATTACGCAAGGTTACAAAACCAGTGTTTTTGGTTGTTAATAAAGTAGATAACGCGAAACGTGCTGAAGATGCTGTTGAGTTCTATGCCTTAGGTTTGGGCGAATATTATACCATTGCAAGTATAAACGGTAGTGGAACAGGCGATTTGTTAGATGCAATTGTAGAGGCATTACCAGAACAAGAAGAAGAGGAGGAAGCCGAAGAATTACCACGTTTTGCAGTAGTAGGACGGCCAAATGCAGGAAAATCGTCGTTTATTAATGCCTTAATTGGCGAAGATCGTTACATTGTAACGGATATTGCAGGAACAACTCGCGATGCTATAGATACGAAATACAACCGATTTGGATTTGAATTTAATTTGGTAGATACCGCGGGAATCCGTCGTAAATCTAAAGTTAAAGAAGATTTAGAGTTCTATTCGGTAATGCGTAGTGTACGTGCTATAGAACATAGCGATGTGTGTATTTTGATTTTAGATGCTACACGTGGTTTTGATGGTCAAGTACAGAATATTTTTTGGTTGGCAGAGCGTAACCGTAAAGGAATCGTTATTTTGGTAAATAAATGGGATCTTGTAGAGAAAGAAACCAACTCGGCTAAAGAATACGAAAAACGCATCCGTAAGGAAATAGAACCTTTTACAGATGTGCCTATTGTGTTTATTTCGGTACTAAACAAGCAGCGTATTTTTAAAGCTATAGAAACTGCTGTAGAAGTGTACCAAAACAGAGCTAAAAAAATAAAAACCAGTGTGCTTAACGAGGTCTTATTGCCGATAATCGAAAATTATCCGCCGCCAGCCTATAAAGCAAAATATGTGAAAATTAAATTCATTACACAATTGCCTACGCCACAGCCACAGTTTGCATTTTTTTGTAATTTGCCGCAGTATGTAAAAGAGCCTTATAAACGTTTTCTAGAAAATAAACTCCGAGAGCATTTCGATTTTAAAGGTGTGCCAATTAGTGTGTATATGCGTAAAAAATAAAATAGTAAATATCAATATTTTTAACAATAAACCCTGTCTTTTTATAAAAGGCAGGGTTGTTTTTTTATAAGCTATTAAACTTTTTGTCAAATTTACAGTCAAAGTTTTAAATGCTTTTATTGTTGTTACAATAAAGGTGCAATGCTATTAATTTTTAGTTTTCGTTTTTTATGAAATATTTTATAATGCTGTTATTAACAATTGCCTTTGGTACAGCGTATTCACAATCTAAAACGTTCGAAATTTCAGGGCAGCTGTTGGCTCGCGATGTTAACGAACCCTTAGAAGCCGCAACAGTGTATTTACAGCGAATTCAGGATAGTACTTTGGTGGCTTATGGGATAACCGATGCTAAAGGCGTATTTCATATAGAAGGAAAAACATCCGAAGATAGATTAAACATTTTTATGTCGTATTTGGGATATAAAACCTATGCTAAAGTCATTGAAGTTTCATCTAAAGACATAAAACTTCCCACATTATTTTTAGAAGCCCAAGATAATGCATTAGATGAGGTTGTTATAAAATCTACTGCACCTATTACATTTAAACGAGATACATTGGAGTATAATGTGAATTCTTTTAAAACTAAAAAAGATGCTAATGTAGAAGACGTATTAAAAGTACTGCCGGGCGTAGAAATAGATCAAGATGGCGTTATAACGGTAAATGGTGTGGCTGTAGATAACGTTTTGGTTAATGGTAAATCGTTTTTTGGAGACGATCCTACTATAGCTACTCGAAATTTAACTAAAGACATTATAAAAAAAATACAGATCGTCGATACCAAAACCAAAGATCAAGCCTTTGTTGGTGAGGCTGGAGAACAAGAAAACAAAACTATAAATTTAACAATAGACGAAGATAAGAATAAAGGCCGATTTGGCAGACTTTCTGCTGCGGGTGGTACCGATGAACGTTACGAAATGTCTGGAATATACAATCAGTTTAAGGGCGATAAACGGTTAAGTGTTTTGGCAGGAGGTAATAATATTAATGCACCGGGTTTTAGCAATTCGGAACTTAACGACACTTTTGGTAGAGGCGGAAGTAGAGAATACAGTTCGGGCAGAGGTAATGGTATTGTAACTTCAAAAAATATTGGTGCCAATTACACCGATTCGCCATCAAAAGACAACGAGTTTAATGGCGATTATTTTTATGCTCGAAGCGATTCCGATGAAAGACAGAAAATAGATAAAGAAATTTTTCTGCCAGATTCTAAATACTATACCTCCGAGCAGTCAACTAACTTCGTGACCAACCAAAGCCATAAAGTAAATTTGAACTACGAAACCGAATTAGATTCTACTGTTTTGTTAACCATTAGGCCAAGGTTTGAAGCCAATTCAAGTACCGAAGAATGGTTTAGCGAAGAACAGTCTTTTAATGAAGATCGGGAGTTAAGCAACCAATCTGTTAGTCGTATTAGCGAGGATAATACAGCGCAGCAATTTTCGGGAGATTTGGCAACCACAAAGCGTATAGGTAAACAAGGTGGATTTGTAAGATTTAGAATGAACGCTCATTTTAGCGCGAGCGATTCCGATAAATTTTTGGAATCAGAAACTAACTATTATGGCGATACACCAAGCGACGAGATTAGAAACCAGTTCGAAGATGGTAAACAATCTCAGCATCAATTAGGATCCGAAGTTAGATTTCGTGTGCCGCTTATTGCAGAGAAACTGATGTTAGATGCCGAATACGATTACAATTCCAGAACAACAACAAGTAAATTATCAACCTTCGATTATAACGAATCCAATCAAGATTATACAGATTTTAATTTCGACCAGAGTACAGATTTCGAAAATGAAAATGTTACCGCAACACCAGAATTAGGACTGAGATATAATGGCGATAAATGGTATTTTAGAACCGAGTTGGGATACGATTTTATTCAACTGTCGTCTAAAGATGCCCTCCGTCCAGAATTGAATTTTAATCAGGACTTTTCGCAAATAAAACTCAGTTCTACCTTTGGGTATCGTGTAAAGTCTAAAATGTCTGTTCGTGTGCAATACCGTTTACGAAACGAGGCGCCTAGTATTTCTCAGTTACAACCGTATGTAGATATTAGCAATCCGCTACACATTATTCAAGGAAATCCAGCATTAGAGATGACACAAAATCATAGAGTGCATGCTCGTTTTAATACTACAAATTACAATAAAGGCTTTGGCTTTTTCGGTTATGCGAATTTAACTTTATTGGATAATAATGTAGTTAGAAAATCTGTAATAGATGAGAATTTGGTAAAACGATCTACCTATGTAAATGTCGATGGGAATTATAATTTAGACGTCAGGCTTAATGCGTCAAAAAAAATTAATTTAGATTCTATTACTTCATTAAGATTAGTGGTAGGGGCGCGTCCTGCCTTGCAACATAATGTTAATTTTAATAACGATGTACAATACACGAGCACGGTGCGCGCTCTCGAGCCTTCGTGTGGCGTAGTTTACGAAATGCCCGATGTTTTCGAGATAGAAACTTCTTATTCGGCGCAATTTTCTAAGGGAACATATAGTATAGATACGTTTGAAGATACCCAGTTTACCATCCATCGATTACGATTAAATACAGCCACTTATATGCTTAAAGGGTTCGAGTGGAGAAATAATATAAATTATAGTTATAACTCTAATATTTCCGACGGATTTCAAAAAAGCGCATGGTTCTGGAACAGTACTTTATCGTATGCCTTGCTAAACGATAGTGCTTATGTTACCCTCAAAGCTTACGATATCTTAAATCAAAACACCAATGCCCGTCGTGTGGTTAATCAAGATTATATTCAAGATAGCGAGAGTAATTTGCTTCAGCAATATTTTTTAATTGGTTTTAGTTGGAAATTCAATAGTCTGGGGTCAAATGGTTAGACGTTAAGGGAGAAACTGTATTTTTGTAATATGAAACGTATTGCAAGTGTTTTTGTTTTAACTATATGTGGTGTTGTTCAAATAGGATTTTCGCAATCGTATTTAAACGTGGCACAGCATTATTTCGAAACCGAGCAATATGCCAATGTTGTTGAAACCTTATCGGCTAACACATCTTTTAATAATTATGAAGCCATAGAGTTGTTGGGCGATGCTTATGCGCATCAGCAATTGTGGGGCGAGGCGATAGCTCAGTATTCCGTTTTGGTCGAAGAAAAACCCCATGTAGCTCAATATCATTATAAGTATGGCGGTGCTAAAGCTATGAAAGCCTTGTCAGGGAGTAAATGGCAGGCCTTACCCTTGGTGTTTGATGCTAAAGATGCCTTTTTAAAAGCAGCCAGTTTAGATGCTCAGCATATCGATACGCGTTGGGCGTTGGTTAAGCTTTATATGGAATTACCTGGTATTTTTGGCGGAAGCACAGATAAAGCACTACATTATGCCGATGAGCTAGAAGCTATTTCTCGCGTAGATGGCCATTTGGCTAAAGGTTTTATATACGAAAAAGAAGTCAACATCAATCTGGCGGAACAGCATTACAAAACGGCTTTAAACCTTGGGCAATCTAAAACCTGTTTCAATACTTTGGCCGATTTTTATTTAAAAAATGGAGAAAATGCAGCTGCTAAAGCAGTGCTTCAGTCGGCATTTCAAACTTTGGATGATACGAGTTTTCTGGATAAAATAGCGCAGATTGAAAGCGAAATGCATTAAAAACACCGCGTAAACCTGTATATTTACAATCTTCAAAATAAGTTTATGAACGTACATTTTATTGCCATTGGTGGAAGCGCCATGCATAATTTAGCATTAGCACTACAAGATAAAGGGTATCGCGTAACAGGAAGCGACGACGAAATTTTTGAACCTTCAAAATCTCGCTTAAAAAATAAAGGTTTGTTACCAGAATCTTTTGGATGGTTTCCAGAAAAAATCACTGATGCATTAGATGCGGTGGTTTTAGGTATGCATGCCAAAGCCGATAACCCAGAATTGTTGAAGGCTCAGGAATTAGGGCTTAAAATTTATTCGTATCCAGAATTTTTGTACGAACAATCTAAACATAAAACACGTGTAGTTATTGGCGGGAGTCATGGCAAGACCACGATTACGTCTATGATTTTACATGTAATGCACTATCACGATCGCGATGTCGATTATATGGTGGGTGCGCAGTTAGACGGGTTTGATGTTATGGTAAAACTAACCGAAGATAACGATTTTATGGTGTTGGAAGGCGACGAGTATTTAAGTTCGCCAATAGACAGACGTCCTAAATTTCATTTATATAAACCTAATATTGCTTTGTTGAGTGGTATTGCTTGGGATCATATAAATGTTTTTCCGACTTACGATAATTATGAAGTACAGTTTAAAATATTTGTAGATAGTATTGTAAAGGGCGGAAGCATTACTTATAATGCCGAAGATGAAGCTGTAAAACGTGTTGTTGAAGCGTCAGAAAATCCGATTAGAAAATTGCCTTATTATACTCCTGAATATACTGTTGAAGATGGAGAAACCCTATTAGAAACTCCAGAAGGACTATTGCCAATAGAAGTTTTTGGGGCACATAATTTAAATAATTTAGCAGGAGCCAAGTGGATTTGTCAGCATATGGGTGTTGATGAAGACGATTTTTATGAAGCTATAGCTTCGTTTAAGGGCGCAAGTAAGCGTTTAGAAAAAATAGCGGAAAGCGCAACAAGTGTAGCTTACAAAGATTTTGCACACTCTCCAAGCAAAGTCGCTGCCACTACACAAGCTGTAAAAGCGCAATACGAATCACGTACTTTGGTAGCTTGTTTAGAGCTACATACTTACAGTAGCTTAAATGCCGAGTTTTTAAAAGAATATAAGGGAGCTCTAAATGCAGCCGATGTTGCGGTCGTGTTTTATTCGCCACATGCAGTAGACATTAAAAAACTAGAGCCTGTAACCAAAGACCAGATTGCATTGGCTTTCGAGCGCGACGATTTAATTATTTATACAGACCCAGCAGATTTTAAAGCGTTTTTAAGAACTCAAAATTTCGAAAGTTCTGCGTTGCTGTTAATGAGTTCTGGAAATTACGGCGGTTTGGATTTTGAGGAAGTAAAAGCCTTTATACACTAATACTTTATCGGCAAAATTCAATACGCTTTAAGTTTTTCCTGCATTGTCATCGTGGGGCGGTTTTTCCGAAGTATCATCAGAATTAACATCTGTTTTTAAAGGTTGCACAAATGGCTTTTCCATGGTTTTATCCAGTGGATTTTGGTCTGGTGTATTTAACGGGACAGGTGTATTTGGTATTCTAAAAACATCTTCGGGTACGTTTCTAACATTTAAATCGCGTTGTGGGAACGGAATTTCTATACCTTCAGCTTTAAATCGGTTATAAATGGCTATAGATACGTCGCTTTTCGATTGAAGCCCGAATTCGTAATGCACCCAAAACAGTAATCTGAAATTTAGAGAACTATCGCCAAAATCGTTAAACAGCGCTCTTGGTGCAGGATCTTGCAGTGTGTATTGATGATTGGTGGCAACTTCTGTTAAAATTTCTAAAATCCGGTTGGGATCCGAATCGTAACTGGTACCTACAAGAATTTCTACACGTTTGGTATTGTTAGAGAGTGTCCAGTTTATAAGATCGTTAGAGATGAGGTTGTTATTGGGTACTACAACTTCGGCGCCATCAAAAGTGCTAATGCTAGACGATCTAACACCAATGCGGTTAACGGTGCCTAAAAGGTTGTTTACTTCAACCGTGTCGCCAGGTAAAATAGGGCGTTCGAACACTAAAATAATACCAGAGATAAAGTTAGATACTACTGTTTGTAAACCAAAACCAATACCTAAACCTAATGCGCCTGCCATGAGGTTGAATTTACTTAAATCGATACCTAAAGACGATAGTGCCAAAACAATCCCAAACCCTATTATAAAATACCTAATAACCAACGATACGGCAGCGGGAATACCTTTAGGAAGCTTCAAAAATCGTAAAACACCATCATCGTCGTTTATTAAAAAGCTAATTAATCGGGTTAAAACAAAAGCAATAAGTAAGGTAATGATAAACGAAAAGATTTCTCCCAACGTAAAGGTCAAACTTCCCATTTTGTAGGGTTCTGTAAATACATCGGTTAAAAATTCGGTCACCGGTCTTAACACATCTATCATGGCCAAGAAAAAAATACCCCATAAAAAGTACATGCACCATCTAATAACTTTAAGCGTTTTATTTTCTATACTGGCACGCTCCAAAGGGCTATAAGTGGCTTTTACTGTAAAATGTCTGTGTATAATGCTTATGGCAATACCGTTTATAATTAAGGTAAAACTGTAAAACAAAATGGTGATAATACCACTTTGGGTACTTATTTTAAGGGTGATATCTGTTAGATTGGTGTAACCAAAAATATTTGATAGAATGGAGATAATGCTTAAGACATAAATAACAGGAGTAAGCCTAATAAGTAACCAGTTGAAACCGTCTTTAAATTGTTTAATGGTTTTAAAAAACGGATGGGTATAGTGGTACAGTATCGCGATAACAATTATAGCTTCTAACAAAATATATAAGCGGTAACCCAACGATGCGAACCAAAAATAGGATTTAGCAGAATTAAGGATGTAAAATAAAACCACAAAATATAAGATGTTTTTAAACCGTTTAGACATTAACGGCATAATAATAGGCACTGCTACCATAATGGCTAAAAGCGTGATGACGTCGCCAACTATTTTAGGCAGTGTTGTAAAATATAATTGTGCAAAAAGTAAAGACATAAATGTTATGCACAATACATTTTGATTGATAATTAAGTTTTTTGCAGTCAAAACGATTTCTCCAGTGTCGTTAAAAGGATGTTTCTCGAACCCACGTTTAAAATATCTAAACAATAAAATGGTTATTATAAGATAAAAAACAAACAGAACAATACCGCTTTTTTCGTTCTGGGCCAATTTGTACATGTTAGAAATTTTACCAACTATGGCATGTTCTTCCTGATCAAAATTACTTGCTAATTTGGTGTCGAATTTAGTTTTCCAAATTGGGGGATGTCTTAAATAAAGTAAATCGTAAACCTCCGAATTTTTTAAGGATTTAATATCATCAATAACGTCTTCTACATAATTAGTTTGCGTGTTTATTTTAGACTCTAAAGTAATGTAGTAGTTATTATTATCCAGAATCTCTTTTTTGGTTTGCGCTACACGCTCCATAGTTTCTTTTATCGATGCAAGAACTTCTGTTGGGGCGTTGTTGTTTACAGCATTTTCGTAGCTTAATTTCCAAACTTTGTCTTTAAAGTTAATGTCTTCAATAAGTAATGAATTTCGTTCTTCAAGATCGTTAATGTCATCCATCCATTGGTTTAGGAAATTCAGATAACCATTCCACTTTACCGAAACATTATTTATCTTTTGAATATTAGGGTTAGCTTTTGTGAAGTTATCTATAAGAATACCCTCGTCGTTTAAAAAGTTGGCGTAAAGGGGAAGTAAAGAATCTATTTTAGCAATATTGCTTGGCCGTTTTATTTTACGCTGAATCAGTTTTAAACTACTGTTGGTTTGTTCTACTTCTTGTATAATATTAATTAAAGGAATGGCCTTAGGCTTAACAGCAAGGGAATCGGTTTCTGAAGTTTCAGTAGTGGTTTGCTGAGCATGTAAATTAAAAGACATTCCAGCCATTACCATGCAGAAACAAAGCGCGATAATAAAATTTTTAAAATGCATTCTTTTTTATAAACTAGGTTTGGAAATACTAAATATACAGTTTTTTAAAGGTTTTTACTTAGATGGTTAAATAGTCTTATTGTAAATTCTCTTTAAAAAAGGAGATTGTGCGTTGCCAAGCCAAAGTTGCTGCAGGGTCGTCGTATCGGGGAGTTGTATTGTTGTGAAAGCCATGGTTAACATTTGGATATAGGTGAGCCGTATACGCTTTATTATTGGCTTTTAAAGCGGTTTCGTAAGCTGGCCATCCGTCATTTACTCGGGTATCTAATTCAGCAAAATGTAGTAATAGCGGCGCGTTAATGGTAGCGACTTCTTCTGTTGATGGAGCACTACCATAAAACGGCACAGCAGCTTTAAGGTTAGGAACCTTAACAGCCATCATGTTAGAAATCCAACCTCCAAAACAAAAGCCAACCACGCCTATATGTCCGTTGCAGTTTTCGTGGTTTTTTAAATAATTAAATGCAGCAATGAAGTCTTCTAACATGTCGTTTCTATCCCTCTGTTTTTGTAAAGCTCTACCTTCGTCGTCGTTACCAGGATATCCACCTAGAGGCGTCAGGGCATCAGGTGCTAAACTTATAAAACCTTCTAAAGCTGTTCGTCGGCCAACGTCTTCAATATATGGGTTTAATCCTCTGTTTTCGTGAACAACTATTACTCCAGGCAGTTTTTCTTGTGTGTTTTTTGGTCGACTCAGCTGCCCTTTGATGCGTCCGCCACCTTGTGGAGAATTATAATAAATATACTCGGTATCTAATTTGGGGTCGTTTGCAGCTATAAGCACAGTATCCAAATAATTTGGAGAAATAAAACTCAGTAGGGCAGATACGGTAATACCGCCAACCGCAAAAGCAGAAAGCTTCTCAATAAACTTTCGTCTAGATAATTTATTATGAGCGTAATCATCATATAAATCAAATACTTTTTGGTTGATATCTTCTTTTTTTAATGGTTTCATGGTTTAGTGTTTTACATTTATTAAGGTTTGCACAGTGGCTTCTATGGATTGATGTGTTTTACTGAGTAGCTGCTGTTTTGCAATTTGTTTCTCGGTGTCCGATTTGTCTTGCGATATTTTAAACTTACCTTCCCAGTGTGTAATTTCAATTTCAAAACCAACAACATAGTTGATAAACTGATTCATTTTAACATCGTTTGCATCTAAAATGTATTTGTGGTCGGGAGATTCTAAAAAAGAAGTCATTTCTACCATCGTATTTTTAATCTGCTCGGTATTTGTAATTGCATTAGCCTTACCTGTTAGGTGTACTTTTATGTAGTTCCAAGTTGGTAATTGTTCTCTTGCAAATAAACTCGGGGAAATGTAGCTGTCTGGCCCAGAAAAAATTGCAGTAACGGGATTGTTGTTCGTTAATAATTTAGCCTGAGGATTGTCTTTATCGATATGTCCTATAAGCTTACCGTTGTTGTAAATTAAGGGCACATGTGTAATAAAAGGTTGATTATTTTCTATCGAAATTAAAGTGGCCAAGGGGTAACGATTAACAATTTCTACGAGTACAGATGTATTGTGTTCTTGATATATTTCTGGAGGATAAGGCACGTGAGTTATAGTTTAGGTTATACGCCAAATTGAGTTAAATGATGGTCTAAATGTTTGTATTGCATTTGTCCCCATTGTTGTGGTGTAAAGTAACCAAAAAGCGGATGCTCAGGCCAATTAGTCGTGTCTTTTTTTGTTGTAAATTCGTTAATAAGAGCTGTGAGTTTTTCCTTTTCGGGATTAAAATCTACAGGAGTGTTGATAACGAATTCTTTAGCGGTTGGTAAACCGTGTTTCCAAGGTTTGTCGTTATAGAGTAAAGGTTTGTACAGTTTCATCATTAACTTCTGAAAGAACCCCAGTTTAGTTTGCAGCGTAACGTGCTCTAAAGCTACATTTAATGGACCCTGGCAATGTTTTAGCATTTGTGCAACATCCATTTTGCCCCATTGTGCGGTTGTAGAAGGGGTTAAATTTGATAGTCTTTCGGCTATGGAATCGGATGCCGATTGGTCTAGTAAAGATCTCATAATTAGCAGATTTAATTGTTTCTGAAATTTACAATAATTATATTTATCGTATGTCAGAAAAAAAGATGTCATTTTCTATTAAGAATTGGTCTCAAGACGATCAGCCCAGAGAAAAATTACTTTACAAAGGGCGTTCGGCATTAAGCGATGCCGAGTTGGTGGCTATTTTAATAGGTTCTGGCAACCGAACAGAAAGTGCGGTTGGTTTGTGTAAGCGCATTTTGGGGAGTGTAGATAATAATTTAAGCGCACTAGGTAAATTGTCTGTCGCACAACTTATGACGTTTAATGGCATTGGGGAGGCTAAGGCCATTACCATCGCGGCAGCAATGGAATTGGGCAGACGCAGGCGTAGCGAAGATAAGGTAGATCGTACAAAAATTACATCGTCTACTAGTGTGTTTGAAGTCATGCAACCGCTTTTAGGTGAATTGCCCCACGAAGAGTTTTGGATTTTATATTTAAATAACGCGAATGCAATTATAAAACAGCAACAGCTTAGTAAAGGAGGTATTACAGGAACTTTGGTAGATGTTCGGTTAACCTTAAAAACGGCGTTGGAAGTTGGCGCAACGGCCTTAATTTTAGTGCATAATCATCCGTCTGGTACTTTAAAGCCAAGTCAGGCAGACCAACAAATTACTCAAAAACTAAAAACAGCGTCGCAAAGTTTAGATATAAAAGTACTCGATCATGTTATTGTTACCGAGCATCAATATTTTAGCTTTGCCGATCAAGGTATTTTATAGCGACTTTGCGAAAGAAACTGTTTTCATCCGGTTATAATTCATTACTTTTAGGGTTTTAAATTCTATCTGTGCTTTTAGTTTATACCCATAAAATTACGCCACGTTTAAAATTTTCGTTTAAACATATTTGTACTCGTATTTTAGGAGTTCCTGTAGCTTTTACTTCAAAAATAGAAGAATTTATTGCGCACGACAGCTTAAAAATGTCGTATACGAAACAGCCTTTGGGAGACGAGGTTTTTGTGCGAAGCCACGATTTACTTTTCGAGCAAGGCTTATCCGATATCGATTTAAACGTACAGCAATGGGAAAACACAAAATGCTTCTTTTTTAATGGCGATAAAAGTGCCATGCCTTACGATATCTTTGCAGCTGCTTTTTATTTGCTTAGCCGCTACGAAGAGTATTTGCCACATGTTAAAGACGAATTTGGACGTTATGTGGCTACCGAAAGCTTAGCGTATAAATATCAGTTTTTAAATCAGCCAGTTGTCGATATTTGGGCTTATAAATTTAAGCGTGTGTTGCAAACGCATTATCCAGAATTCGAATTTCCAGAACGCAGTTACCGTATAAAGCCTATAATAGATGTGCCTTCTCCTTATAACTTTAAGCTGAAAGGCTTAATGCGTACGTTTGGCGGTACAATTAAAGATTTACTAGGGCTTAAGCTTAAAAAGATCTATTACAAATTTATGGTGCTTTTTGGAGTAAAACGTGATCCCTACGATACTTTTAAATACATTATAAACCGCCAGAAGAACACTAAATTTAAATTTTATTTTTTCTTTTTAATTGGCGATTATTCGACTTACGATAAAGGGGTAAGCGTACACAGAAAAGACTATGTGTCTTTAATTAAATCGATGGCCGATTACAGTAAGGTCGGTCTAAAAGTGTCGTATTTTGCTATTGAAGACGCGAATATCTTAAAAACCGAAAAACAGCGTATGGAAGGCATAATTAATACCTCTTTAGCGCAATCTAGAAATTCGTTTTCGAAATTGAATTTACCCGAATTTTATCGCAACCTGATAGAATTAGAAGTGCAAGACGATTATACCATGGGGTATGTAAACCACTTAGGCTTTAGGGCTGGTACCTGTACACCGTTTTTCTTTTACGATTTAGATTACGAAATACAAACGCCATTGAAAGTAAATCCATATCATGTTATCGATTCTGCTTTACTAAAATACAATTCGTTATTAGACAAAAAGGAAACCTTACAAAGTTTAATTAACGAAGTTAAATACGTTAACGGCGAGTTTATACCGGTATTTCATAATTATACGTTAAGTGGCTTGGGGCGCTGGAAAGATTTTAAAGAGCTGTTTAATATTATTTTAGATTCTGCCGATGACTAAATCAAAAATTACCGATGTGTTTTTCGACTTAGACCATACCTTATGGGATTTCGAAACCAATTCGGCATTAACTTTCCATAAAATATTTCAATTACATGCATTACCTATTAATCTGCCTGAGTT
Organism: Formosa sp. A9; assembly: GCF_051200825.1. Taxonomy (GTDB): domain Bacteria; phylum Bacteroidota; class Bacteroidia; order Flavobacteriales; family Flavobacteriaceae; genus Formosa. The sequence continues at coordinate 742,404 of NZ_CP195158.1, forward strand.
TTTAGATGTGTATAAAGCTATCAATACCACGTATTGGAAACGTTATAGATTAGGCGAAGTCGATAAGGAAGCACTGCGTTTTGGACGACTTAACGATACTTTTAAGATTTTAAATATAGATGTTTCTAAGCCGATGATTTTAAAGTTATCCGAGGCGTATATACAACACATAACGTCGTTTAACCATTTGTTTGAAGATACCGTTACGGTGCTAGATTATTTACAACCCAAATACAATCTTCATATTATAACCAATGGTTTTAACGAGGTGCAACATTTAAAATTGAGCAGTTCTAATATTGCTCAGTATTTTAAAACCGTTACGAATTCCGAAATGGCAGGTGTTAAAAAGCCACATCGCGATATTTTTAACTATGCCCTTAATTTAGCAAACACTACGGTTGAACAGAGTGTTATGATTGGCGATAATTTTGAAGCCGATATTGAGGGAGCAGTGGCTCTGGGCTTTGGTGTTATTTATTTTAGTGAAAGTACTGCGGATAATCATTTAAAAGTTCCACAAATTCAAAAGCTGATAGAGTTAAAAAATCATTTATAAACAATTTTATATCGTGCTAAATATTAAATGATTCTTGCGACTTGTCTGCAATCAAATAAAACTTAATTATATTTACAAAAAACTAAATAACAATGAAAAAATTATGTTTACTAATGTGCTTGGCCTTTGCGGTAAGCAGTTTTGCGCAAACAAATTTAAATGCTTATAAGTACGTTATAGTTCCAAAGACTTTTGGGTTTTTAAAGGAAGAAAACCAATATAAATTAAACGCTTTAACAGAGTTTTTGTTTAATAAATACGGATTTGTAGCGCTAATGGAAGATAGCGATATGCCAGCCGATTTAAATGCAAATGGCTGTTTAGCTTTACGCTCTAATGTGTTAAACGAATCGAGTTTATTTACCACGAAATTAAAAGTAGAGTTAAAAGACTGTAAAAACCAGTTGGTGTTTTCTTCAAAAATAGGTTCTACCAAAGAAAAGGAATTCGAAAAAGCCTATCAGTTGGCGTTACGCGAAGCTTTCGAATCTGTTGCCGAGCTTGATCATCAATACGATGGCAGTTTAAACACTGTCCAACAAGTAGCACCACCTGTCGCTCCGGTAGCTGCTCCAGTGGCTGCAACTCCGGTAGTTGCTAATACGGTAGCCAATACAACACCTGTACAAACCGATGCCTCCCAAATATTATATGCGCAGGCCATCACTAACGGATACCAGTTGGTAGATAGTACACCTAAAGTCGTTTATAAATTAAAACAGACCAATACAAAGGATGTCTTTCTGGTAGAAGGTCAGCAAGCTATGGTGCGTAAGGATGGTGATGCTTGGGTCTTAGAATATTATGAAGGCGATGCACTTAAAACAAAAACATTAAACATTAAGTTTTAATCGATTGCCCGTTTAGACATAATACTTTGTTGTCGTCATGCTGAACTAGATTCAGCATCTCATGTTGTTTGTAAATTAGCATTTTATTATGAGACCCCGAAACAAGTTCGGGATGACAGTAAATTTATCATTAATAACGGTTATTAATAAGTTTTAGTACCCGTATTTGCCTTTCCAACGTTGTTTTAAAAAATTACGATCAGATTGTTCTCTGGTATTAGCACCAGGCTCGTAGAGCTTGGTGTTTTTTATTTCTTCTGGCAGAAACTCTTGTAGTGCAAAATTGTTCTCGTAGTTGTGGGCGTATTTATAGTCTTCGCCATAGCCCAATTCCTTCATAAGTTTGGTTGGTGCATTACGAATGTGTAAAGGTACCGATAAATCGCCAGTAGCACGTACCAATTGTTGGGCTTTGCCAATGGCTTCGTAAGCCGAATTACTTTTAGGCGAACAGGCTAGGTAAGTGGTGCATTGGCTAAGCGTAATTCTGGATTCTGGATAGCCAATGGCCGATACAGCCTGAAATGTATTATTGGCAATAACCAATGCTGTAGGATTGGCATTTCCTATATCTTCGCTAGCTAAAATTAATAGGCGTCTGGCAATAAATTTTACATCTTCGCCACCTTCAATCATTCTGGCAAGCCAATACACAGCTGCATTGGGGTCGCTACCACGTATGGATTTTATAAATGCTGAAATGATGTCGTAATGTTGTTCGCCTGTTTTGTCGTATCGTGCGGTATTATTCTGAATTTTTTTTAGAACAACATCATCTGTAATAACAATATCGTCAGTTTCAAACGTATTTATAATTAGTTCAAATAGGTTTAGTAACTTTCTGCCATCGCCTCCCGATAGCCGTAGTAAAGCAGCCGTTTCTTTAAGAGTAATATTTTTTTTAGCGAGAAGTTCGTCCGTTACGATTGCACGTTCTAAAAGTTGCTCTAAATCAGATTTTTCGAAGGCTTTTAAAATGTACACTTGGCATCTGGAGAGTAGGGCAGGAATAACTTCAAAACTTGGGTTTTCTGTTGTGGCACCTATAAGGGTTACCCATCCTTTTTCTACAGCTTGCAGCAGCGAATCTTGTTGCGATTTACTAAATCTATGAATTTCATCAATAAATAAAATAGGATGTTTGGTTGTAAATAATCCGCCAGAATTCTTGGCTTTATCTATAACTTCTCGGATATCTTTTACTCCAGAATTTATTGCACTTAAGGTAAAAAACGGACGGCCAGATTGGTGGGCAACAATATTGGCCAATGTAGTTTTTCCCGTGCCAGGAGGTCCCCAAAAAATCATGGAAGAAATCAGGCCTTGTTTTAATTGTAAACGCAAAGGGCCTTCTTGCCCGACAAGATGTGTCTGACTGATATAATCTTCTAATGTCTGTGGTCGTAATCGCTCTGCTAATGGTGCATTCATAATGTAAAATTACTGTATTTTTTGCATCTTATAAAACAATTTGGCACCGAGCAGTGATGTAAAGCGGCAAGCTATTTGTTTTTTAGACTGACATTTTATCATTTAACAGTATATTGGTTTACTATTTGTTTTAATAGACTCATGAACTCTAAATTACATACCGAACCATTTCAATTCTCCAACGCGGTTTTAGCTTATCCATTGGCTTTTGTTTTAGTAATTTGGTATGTGTTTTGGTTCGAAATTGAAACGAATATATCTCTGAACACCCATGGCATATATCCAAGAACATTAAGTGGTTTGCAAGGTGTTATTTTCAGCCCTTTTATTCACTCTAATATCACACATTTGTACCATAATACCATTCCGTTATTCGTGTTAAGTATGGCTTTATTTTATTTTTATAAGCCAATAGCATGGAAAGTACTGGTTTATGGGGTGTTGTTATCTGGTTTTTTAACGTGGTGCATTGGTAGGCCATCATATCATATTGGGGCAAGCGGACTCATTTACGTTCTGGTGAGTTTTATATTTTTTAAAGGTGTATTTGCTAAGCACTATCGTTTAATTGCTTTGTCGTTGTTAGTTGTATTTTTATACGGAAGTATGGTTTGGTATGTTTTTCCTGTTGAAGAAGGTATTTCGTGGGAAGGCCATTTATCTGGTTTAATTACTGGACTTTTATTTGCAGTAATCTTTAAAAAGCAGATTGCAAAACCCGAACAATATGCTTGGGAAAAAGAAGATTATAATGAAGATGATGATGAATTCTTAAGACATTTTGATGCCGATGGTAATTTTATTGAAACTTTACCAGAAAATGTTTTAGAAGAAGAAAACAAAAGCACAACAGATACTTTTGAGGGCATCGCAGGAACACCTAAAATTCATTATGTTTTTAAGGAAAATAAAACGAAAGATTAGATACGTTGTCTTACAGTTTCGTATAAAAAAGCACCACAAGCAACCGATACGTTAAGCGAGCCGATGTCTCCTAGTAAAGGTAGTTTTGCTTTAGCATCTACCAATTTTAAAACCGATGGATTGATACCTTTTCCTTCCGAACCCATTATAATTGCACACGGTTCTTTAAACGAGACGTCGTATATTAAATCGTCTGTTTTTTCTGTGGCTGCAATCACTTTTATGCCCGAGGCTTGCATATAGAATAAGGCATCTTTAATATGGTCTACTTTGCAAATCGGAATTTTAAAGACCGCTCCGGCACTGGTTTTAATGGTGTCGCCGTTAACAGGAGCACCGCCTTTTTTTTGAATAATAATGCCGTGAACACCTGTGCATTCGGCTGTACGTATTATTGCTCCAAAGTTGCGCACATCGCTAAGTTGGTCTAGTAGTAAAAATAAAGGCGTTTGTCCAGATTCTGTAACCTGTAAAACTAACTCTTCTAAATCGTAAAAAGAAATGGGAGCAATTTGGGCAACGACACCCTGATGGTTTTTTTGTGTGAGTTTATTAAGTTTTTCTACAGGAACATAAGACACGTTAAGCCGTTGTTTACGTAAAACAGTTTCTAATTCGTGCGATTGTTCTCCTTTTAACCCCTTTTGAACAAATACTTTATCGATGTTTTCGCCCGACTGAATGGCTTCAATTACGGCACGAATACCAAAAATTTGAGTGTCTTTTTCCATGTTGTAAAAGTACAATTTTAATGTTTGTCATTTTATAAAATTTATGCATAAAAAAACCACCTCGAAAGAGGTGGTTTTTGTTGATATAATTAAAACTTTACTTTTTAATTAGTAAGGTGCAACTGTGTACATATAACCATTTTCTACAGTAACTGTAGCAATTGGGAATGTTCCAGAAGTATCGTCTGTTGTGAAACCGTTGTATACAAGGTTCCCGGCAACATCATCAAAATACTCTTGACCCCAAGATAAAGATAAAGGAACACCAATGGTACCGTTAGCATTTATAATTGCAGCTAATGGGTTCTCGTAAAGATCTACTACGATGTAGTAAAGTCCGTCAGGTAAACCTGATAAGCTTACATGCTCTGGACAAGACCCTGTAGCACCACCGTAAATTCCGGTATCTTGAAGATTTTCATCAAAAATTAAGATGTCAAAATCCATAGTACAGAAATCTAATGTTAATTCTGCACCATCACCAACTTCTCCAGTAAAAGAACCTTCCCATACTAAATCTAAATCTAAATGGTCGTTCACATAATCATCATCAATAGTAATGTTCATTACAAAATCGTTGATGTTAAAGTTCGCTCTAGATCTGGCAGTTAATTCTAAAGTTTCTGTACCTTCAATGTAACCATTGCTGTGAATAGCAATATAACCAGTTGCAGTAGTATTACCTGGTGTGATCATTACATTAGAAACAGCGTAATCGTCGCTATCTGCAGTACCACCAGTTTGTACTAAATCAATAACAGCTGATGCAGTAGTAGCTTCTGCTAAAGTAACTGTAAAAGGTATCATAATATCATCTCCAGAAGCATATGCGTCTGATTCGCTTACAGTAATGTTATTATCAGGAGTAGATACGGTCGCTCCTGTTTTTGTATAGTCTACTATTGACTCTCCAGTGTTTCCAGCATCTTCGTCACAAGATGTGAATACAAAGCCAGATAGAGTTAATAGTAACAAAGTTTTATATATGTTTTTCATCATTTTTTAAGTTAAATATTAATTCTACGGCTAAAATTATTGTCTTACATATTTAGAAGTATATTCAGCAGCTGCCCAAGTAAAGAATGCGTTAGAATGGTTTAATTCTAATACACCTGCTTCTTGGTCCCAAGTACCACCTTCTATACATCCAATACCATAACCACCACCAGCACAATAACCAGGGCCGCCATCTGTACCAGAAGCATCTACAACACCACCACAACCAACGGCAAAGCTTCCGTCGTTTTGAAGACTTGTGTTGCTAGAACAAAATTGTAATAAACCACCGTCTGCTGTAGAAGCATACCATGTTCCGTCTGAATTTTGAGAAATTGTAACGGTTTGTGGGTTGTCACAAACATTGTTTGTCATGGTATAAGTACCGGTTAAGTCGTAAGAACAGTTAATCGTTAAAGAAAAACGCCCCATACTAGCACTGTAAGTGTAAACGGCACCGTCGTTTTTAACAACCTTAACAATAAAAGCAAATACATCACCAATTCTTAAATCTGATGGTTGTACACCTAAACCTTCAACAAACTCGTCTATAGAATTGTAAGTTAAAGTATAAGGTAATGCTGTAGTTTCACCTACTTTAACTTGCTCACCTCCGTTTAAAGCTTTATAAATTTCGATACGGTTTACATTTCCAACATCGAAATTACCAGAAGTTTGCGTTACAACTAAGTTTAAGTAGTCGTCAGAAAAAGTAATTTCTGCATCTGGTAAATCTTTTCCTGCTTCAGGAGAACCCAAAAGGGCTCCTGAAGAGTTTGTTGATACGTTTACAATAATTCCAGCTTCACCTGCCACTGGAGCAACTACATCTACATCGGCATCTGCGTTACAAGCAGTAAAACCAAGGATGCTTAGCATTACTAAAGCTATATATAATAAATTTTTCATAATCTTTGTTGTTTTTAAATTAGTTTACGTCCCACCAAACTTTAGCAGTTAAAGCATCATCAATATTTTGCTCCTCTAAGGCAGCATTTACATTGCTAGCGTTTAACGAAATTTCGTCGTTAGGGTAGGTATATCTTGTAGGAATACTGTTTACACCTGGTTGCGGATCTACAGCTAAAGGTAAATCACCAGGGATATCAGTTCTTCTCCATTCAGCCCAAGTTTCGTAACCTTGCATGAATGTAGAAACCCATAATTGCTCACCAATAGACTGTGGCCCTTGGTAAGAAGGAGTAAAGCTTGTTGCTGATAAACCGTGTTGTGTTAAAGAGCTAGCTACACCAGCACTAAAATAATCTGCAGCAGCACCGCCAATGTAACCACTAGCAGCAGCATCAGCTAACAATAAGTTTACTTGTGCAGCATTAATGATTTGTAAAGGTGCATCAGCAGCCATAAACGCATCTCCAATTTCAGACACAGTACCTGTAGCGTAACCAGCAGAACCTGGGTTAATGTAACCAGCAGGCTTACCGCGGTATTCACCAGAATCGTTAGGGTTAGCATATACGGCTAATCTTGGATCGTTAGCAGTTTTCATAAACTCTACTAAAGCCTCGCCCATACACCATTCGCCTGTTCTACCGTCTAAAACGATGGCATAGAATGGATTGGCATTAGGAGTGGCAATGGTTTCGAAAGATATAAAAGCATTATCGGCATTAGTGGTAATTAAGTTACCAGAATTTACTAAGCTTTGTAATTCTGAAGCACTAAATAAAGAGGTGTCAGAAATTCGCATCATAGCTCTAAATTTAATAGAAGTAGCTAATTTTAACCATTTAGAAGTGTCTCCACCGTACATTAAATCTTGTCCAGCATTTATAGATCCACCAGCTTGGAAGCTAGCAATAGCTTCGTCTAACATGGCAAAAATTTGCGTGTAAACTTGCTCTTGAGAGTCGTAAGTAGCGTTAAAGTTACCTTCTTCACCTTTTATAGCGTCAGACATTGGAATACTACCAAAGGCATCGGTTAAATATTGGTAAGCGATGGCTTGTAAGGTTAAAGCGGCACCTTGCACGGCAGGGTTTTCTGCTTCAACAGCTAAATTATACATTTCGTTAGCATCGGCAATAACAGAGGCATACATAATAGTCCAGAAGTTATTTATAGATCCTAAACGCGGATAATATCTATCGGCATCGTTATAGATAGGCTTAGAGATGTGTTGTGGCCAGTCTGAGGCACATTCTCCAGCAGCGAAATAATTATGTACTTCGTTTACTAAAGTTCTTTCTATGTATCCTAATTGTAAGTCAACAGAAATTTCAGTTGGACTGTTAGGGTCGGTATTGGTTTCTTCAAAATCAGTATCACAAGCTGTGGTAACCACCATTAAACCTGTAATAGCTGCTAGAGACCATGATTTAAATATATTTTTCATTTTCATTTCTATTAAAATTTAACATTAAGGTTAACACCAATTGTACGAGTAGAAGGCGTTTGAGCGTACTCTAAACCTTGTTGTCCTGCGCTAACACCAAATGCAGTTTCTGGATCGATGTGTGGCGCATTTCTGTGTAATATCGCTAAATTTCTAACGTTAACACCTAAATTTACGGCTTGTAAACCTGTGTTCTCGATGAATTTTGTAGGTAAGGAATAGCTTAAAGATAATTCTCTCCATTTTACAAAAGATGCATCGAATACAGATGACTCTGCTACGTTTTGGTTGTAAGCAGACGAGTAGTAGTTTTGAGCACCAACAACAACATCGTTTGGAATGTAACCACCATTACCGTCTGACATTTCACCAACACCAATTACACCAGTTTCTCTACCAACCATAGTTTCTTCAAGAATACCAGCTAAGTTACCCCAGGTAGTAGTTTGCGAGTAAACATCGCCACCTTGTTTAACATCAAATAATGTTCTGAAAGAGAAGTTTTTGTAAGAAGCGTTAATAGCTAAACCACCAACCCAGTCAGGCTGAGAGTTTCCTAATACTTTATAATCACCAATTACTGGTAAACCATTTTGGTAAAGGATAGCTCCGCTAGGTGTACGCTCGAAAGACGGTCCCCAGATTACACCCATTGGCATTCCGTTTCTGGCTTGTGTATTAACATTCCATAAACCACCGTTTTCTAAGTTAATTACACCTTCGCCTTCAATGTTTGTAACTTCGTTTTCGTTTTTCGCGAAGTTAACATCGAAACCTAAGTTGAAACCATCTCCTTGGCTTCTAATAACATCTACACCAAGTACTAATTCAACCCCTGTATTGGTTACTGTAGCAGCGTTTTTCCAAACACTAGTAAAACCAGAAGTAGCAGATACTTGAAGTGGCATAATTACGTCGTTGTTTTCTTTGTCGTAGTATGTAAAGTCTACACGTAATCTGTTAGAGAAGAAACGTGCATCTAAACCGAATTCTAAAGCAGTTTCTGTTTGTGCTGTAATTTCTGGGTTCCATAAGGTATTTGGATAAAGAGCCGTTGGAGAAGAACCATTAAGTGGAGAAGTAGATAATGCATAAGTAGGGATAACACTATAAGGTGCTAAAGGTCCTGCACTACCAGTTTCTGCCCAAGAAGCTCTTAATTTTAAGAAGTTAACAGCATCTGATTGAATGTTTAACATATCGCTAACTACTGCACTTAAAGATACAGATGGGTAGAAAATACTGTTGTTGTCTACTGGTAATACAGAAGCCCAGTCGTTACGACCTGTGAAATCTAAGAATAAGAAATCGCCGTAGCTTAACTGACCAGTACCAAATAAACTGTTGATTTTGTAATCGCTACTAGTATCTGTAATAAGTGGAGCACCAGCAGAGTTAGATAAGTTGAATAAACCGTCTAATACTAAGTTTTCTGCAATACCTTGGAATGCTGTGTATTTGTTTGTCATTAACTGACCACCAACACTAAACGATACTCCGAATTGATCGTTAGAACCGAATTTTTTGTTGTAGCTTAAAATCGCTTGAGAGTTAATCTCGTAACGGTTTCTTTTCGTTAACGAGTAGTAACCATTTCTGAAGTTTACAGTACTCATATTTCTCATTGTCTCTCTAGAGTCATCGAAATAATCGATACCAGTAGTCATGTTTAAAGATAAATCGTCAGAAATTTGGTAACCTAAGTTTGCGGTACCAATCCATCTGTTACGTGTCCATGGGTGTAAGTTTTTATCTAAAGCCCAGTATGGGTTGTTGTTGTAAGACAAGTTCCAGTTTAATGGTGTTAATGTACCATTATCAGTTTCAATTAAAGGTAAGCTTTCCCAATCTCTAAGGCGAGACCAGTCTACCTGTCTTGCACTCCATACTAACTGACCTACTTGGTTATCTACATCGCCATAACCAACAGCGTTTCTTTGTTGAGAAGTCGATTGAATAAATCTACCACTAAAACCAACAGTCCATTTTTCGCCTAATTCATAATTTACGTTACCTGAAATGTTGTATTTTTTAAGGTCTGTGTTGTACACAATACCTTTAGTGTCTACTAAACCTAAAGATAAACGGTAGTTTCCTGTATCTGTACCACCAGAGAACGATACTGTGTTATCTGTAGTTAAACCAGTTTGGTAGAACTCGTCACGTACACTGTTTGGGTTAGATACCCAAGGTTGTGCTTGAGGGTTGTCAGGATTGTCTATAAGAGATGAGAATTGGATAAATTCGTATCCTGAATCTAAAGCAGGACCCCAGCTTTCATCAACACCACCGTCACCACCGTTGGCACCTTGGTCGTATCCAAAACCATCAACGAATTCGAAGTAGCTTGGGTTAAGACCTTGTCCGTAAGAGTTTTGGTATTCTGGGAAAATGTATGGGTTAGAGAAGCTAACAGAACTGTTAATCTCTATACCTAAAGATTTATTTTTCTTACCAGATTTTGTAGTAATTACAATTACACCGTTAGTACCTCTCATCCCGTAAAGAGCCGTTGCAGCACCACCTTTTAAAACGTTAATAGTTTCAACGTCTTGAGGGTTAATATCTGCTAAACCGTTAGGTACATCTGTACCTGAGCTACCACCAGTATATGTGTTGTTATCAATTACAGCACCATCGATTACGATTAATGGTTGCGAATTTCCGTAAATAGTGGAAATACCACGAATTGTAATACGAGATGACGATCCAACATCACCAGAAGATTGTGTAATGTTAACACCTGCAATTTTACCAGATAACGAGTTTGTTACGTTAGTTGTAGGTACATCCGCAATAGCTTCAGATTTAAGTTGTTGAGAAGCGTAACCAATAGCTTTCTCTTCTTTTTTAATACCAAGTGCTGTTACTACAACTTCGTCTAACTCGGCTAAATCTTCAGCCATTGTTAAGTTAATTGTGCTAGAAGCACCAACAGTTACAGTTTGAGTTTTGTAACCAATGAATGAAAAAGATAAAACATCACCAGTATTTGCAGTTAACGAGTAGTTCCCGTCAAAATCTGTTTGTGTACCGTGAGTTGTACCTTGTACAATAATGTTAACCCCAGGAAGAGGTAAGCCCGTCGCATCGGACACAGTTCCTGAAATTGTCTTTTCTTGTGCGAACGTTAGTTGCACAACAAACGCTAGGAATAGCGTTAGAATTCCACTAAACTTTGTTTTCATTTTATATTTTATTTGAATTAGTCTTGGCCAAAAATCATAATAAAAAGTTAATTAAACAATAATTAATGGTTAAAATTTTCATTTCGGTTGAGAATTGTATCGTAAAATGGACTGTTTTTTTAGAAAAAAGAAGTGATGCTTAAGTGTATTTTTGAATTAGAGATATTAAAGGGTTGTTTTTCGGTTTGTCCATTAGCATAATTGAATTTTAATAGCCCTGCTTTTGTTAATATGGCAAAACCGACGCCTAGGCCTAATAATTTTTCTTTTTGGGTAAAAATTTGATTTTCCAGATAGCCAAAATCCGAAATTGTGTGTATGTAAATGGTTGGGTTGAGTTGTAAGCGGTACTCTAAATTTAAGACACCATATAAATTGGCGACTAAGCTGTTTTCTTCAAATCCTCTAATGGAATTAATCCCTCCAAATCTAAAGAGTTCATTATCTAAATAATTGTCCGATAGTAATGCGGCAGCCTCAATTTTAGTGTATATGCTGTTTTTTGCGTTTAAATAAAAACTGTGGTAGGCTTTAGCTGTTAATCGGGTTTGTTTTTGTTTGCTTTGTCTTATGGTACGGTCTCCAAAACCGACTTGCGTGGTAGCGTAAGTTTTTATTGGGAAGAGTTGGGTGTTTACTGTGCGGTTGGTAAAATCGTATTGTGTTTCGAAAAAGGTACTGTTGTAATCGGTTATGGTTGTGTTGTTGGTTGTTAAAAGATTGTTGGACTGCGTGCTGTTTAATCCCAAATACATTTTGTGTTTTGGGTTAAATTGATAGTATAATTTGAGATTTTGATCTGTGGTTGTAAACGACGAATCTTTTTTGAAGATGTTTAATTCTGCTTGTACACCGATAGGGGATTTAAACAAATAAGGGGCGTCTAGTTTTAGGTTGAAATTCCTTTGGTCGTTTTCGTCGCTCCTGTAATTTAGTTTTAACGATTCTCCAAAATTTAAATTGTTTTGCAAAAGCATGTCCAGGTAACCACTAAACTCTAATTTGTTTGTGTTTTCGTTGGTGGTAAATCCTAAATAACCATCAAAACTATTGCTTTTAATTTTTTCTACATATATATATAGTGTTGTAGAGTCTTCTGTAAATAATACTTCTGGATCTCGAATTTGATTGGCGAAAGGGAGTTCGTTTAGGCGTTCCGTTTTTTTTCTGATGGTGTTTAGATTAAAAACTGTGCCTGTTTTAAGTTTTAAATAATGCTTGATAAATTTTTCGGGAAACTTTTCGTAACCTTTAATTATTATGTTATCGATTTGTCTGGGTTTGGAAACAGTTACGGTTTTTAATTGAGCTGTTACAATTTTATTATGAATGCTGATATCCTCTAATTTTAATTTAATAAAGGGATTGCCGTGTTCAGATAATTTTATGTTAAGATGGTTTAAGGACTTTTCTAAATCTTTAAAGGCGACAATAAAATAATCTTCAGTACTATTTGTGCTAATCGATTTTAGAGTTTCTGTATTTAATAAACTGTCGTTGTAAAATATTTTTATGCTATTGTATTGTGTTTTTAATTTGAAGCGTGAGGTAAGTGTAGAATCGTTAATGTGTTGTAATGGCGTTCTGGTGTGTTCAATATAGCCTAAGTAATTAAGTTGCTGCGACAACGTGTCTAAAGCGTGTTGTGCCGATTGCAAGTTCATGTGTTTTTTCGGGTACCAAATAGAATCTAAGCGCTCGGTTTCTGTGTCGGTTTCACCAGCAACATTTAAATACAGGTGTTGCGCATTTGTGTAGTAGCTTAAGCACAAGAGTGTTAAAATTGCGATGTGTTTAAATGGCACTGTGTAATTTCTTTTAGTCAGTGTAAAACTAACGTAAAAAGGATACTATTAATATGAAGTTGTATTAAAAAATGAAATCGGATTGAAAATTAATTGTTTAGGGTTTGAAAAATTAAATTTAATTCATACATTTGCAGCCCTCTAAGAAGAGGTATTTTATAAATATTATAGAAAAATATGCCAACAATTTCACAATTAGTACGAAAAGGAAGAGCCAAAATAACCAAGAAGAGTAAATCGGCTGCTTTAGATTCGTGTCCTCAAAGACGAGGGGTTTGTACGCGTGTTTACACTACTACGCCTAAGAAACCTAACTCTGCAATGCGTAAAGTAGCAAGGGTTAGATTAACAAATGGTAACGAAGTGAACGCTTATATCCCAGGTGAAGGTCACAATTTACAAGAGCACTCGATAGTATTGGTTAGAGGTGGAAGGGTAAAAGATTTACCAGGAGTTAGATATCACATCGTTCGTGGTGCTTTAGACACAGCTGGTGTTGCAGGTAGAACACAACGTAGATCTAAGTATGGTGCAAAACGCCCTAAAAAGTAATTAAAAAACTTTTAAAGAAAAGACATGAGAAAAAGACAAGCGAAAAAGAGACCGCTTTTACCAGATCCGCGATTTAACGATCAGTTAGTAACGCGTTTTGTTAACATGATGATGTGGGATGGTAAGAAGTCTGTGGCGTTTAAAGTATTTTACGATGCGATAGATATCGTAGATCAAAAGAAGACTGACGAAGAAAAAACGGCTTTAGAATTATGGAAAGACGCTTTATCTAATGTGATGCCTCACGTAGAAGTGCGTAGCCGTCGTGTTGGTGGTGCAACATTCCAAATTCCAATGCAAATTCGTCCAGATCGTAAAGTTTCAACTGCAATGAAGTGGTTAATAGGTTATGCTCGTAAAAGAAACGAGAAATCTATGGCTCAACGTTTAGCTTCAGAAATTTTAGCTGCGGCTAAAGAAGAAGGAGCTGCTGTTAAGAAAAGAGTAGATACTCATAAAATGGCAGAAGCAAATAAAGCATTCTCACACTTTAGATTCTAAAACATGGCAAGAGATTTAAATTTAACAAGAAACATAGGAATTGCAGCTCATATTGATGCTGGTAAAACAACAACAACAGAGCGTATTCTTTTTTATACAGGAGTGTCTCATAAAATTGGTGAAGTTCACGATGGAGCTTCTACAATGGACTGGATGGAGCAAGAAGCAGAGCGTGGTATTACCATTACTTCTGCAGCTACAACTTGCGACTGGACATTTCCTAAAGAAAACGGTGTTCCAACCGAGGATGCTAAAGATTACCACTTTAATATTATCGATACTCCTGGTCACGTTGACTTTACAGTAGAGGTAAACCGTTCTTTACGTGTATTAGATGGTTTAGTATTCTTATTTAGTGCTGTAGATGGTGTAGAGCCACAATCTGAAACTAACTGGAGACTTGCAGATAACTATAAAGTACCACGTATTGGGTTCGTAAATAAAATGGACCGTCAAGGGTCTAATTTCTTAGCTGTTTGTCAGCAAGTTAAAGATATGTTGAAATCTAATGCTGTGCCAATCGTTTTAAACATTGGTGACGAAGCTGATTTTAAAGGTATTGTAGACTTAGTTAAAAACAGAGCTATCATTTGGCATGATGATAACTTCGGATCGACTTTCGATGTTGTTGAGATTCCAGAGGATATGAAAGAAGAAGCTCGTAAGTACCGTGCGCTTTTAATTGAAGAAGTTGCCTCTTACGACGAAAACTTATTAGAAAAATTCATGGAAGACGAAGAGTCTATTACAGAAGAAGAAGTGCATGCTGCACTAAGAGCTGCTGTAATGGATATGGCTATCATTCCTATGGTATGTGGTTCTTCGTTTAAAAATAAAGGGGTACAGTTTTTATTAGATGCTGTATGTCGTTATTTACCTTCTCCGTTAGATAGAGATAATATTAAAGGTATTAATCCTGTTACTGAACAGGAGGAATCTCGTAAGCCAAGTGTTGATGCTCCATTCGCTGCATTAGCATTTAAAATTGCTACCGATCCTTTCGTAGGTCGTTTAGCGTTCTTCCGTGCTTACTCAGGTCGTTTAGATGCTGGTTCTTATATCTTGAACAACCGTTCTGGTAAAAAAGAGCGTATTTCTCGTATCTACCAAATGCACTCTAATAAACAAAACGCTATCGAGTTTATCGAAGCTGGAGATATTGGAGCAGCAGTAGGATTTAAAGACATTAAGACTGGTGATACCATGTCTGATGAAAAACACCCTATCGTGTTAGAATCTATGGAATTCCCAGATCCTGTAATCGGTATCGCTGTAGAGCCTAAAACTAAGGCCGATGTAGATAAAATGGGTATGGCTTTAGCTAAATTAGCAGAAGAAGATCCAACATTTACAGCAAGAACAGACGAGGCTTCAGGACAGACTATTATTTCTGGAATGGGAGAGCTTCACTTAGATATTATTGTAGATCGTCTTAAGCGTGAGTTTAAGGTAGAAGTAAACCAAGGTCAGCCACAAGTAGAGTACAAAGAAGCTGTTACTAGCAGAGCTGAGCACAGAGAGGTTTACAAGAAGCAATCTGGTGGTCGTGGTAAATTCGCAGATATCGTATTTACTTTAGAGCCAGCAGAAGAAGGTAAAGATGGTTTAGAATTTGTTTCTGAAATTAAAGGTGGTAACGTTCCTAAAGAATTTATCCCTTCAATTGAAAAAGGATTCAAAGAAGCTATGAAGAATGGTCCTTTAGCAGGATACGAAGTTGATGCTATGAAAGTAACATTAACAGACGGTTCTTACCACGATGTGGATTCGGATCAATTATCATTCGAATTAGCTGCTAAATTAGGATTTAAAGCTGCTGCAAAAGCTGCGAAAGCAGTAATTATGGAGCCAATGATGAAACTAGAGGTAATAACTCCAGAAGAAAACATGGGTGATATTGTAGGAGATTTAAATAGAAGAAGAGGTCAGGTAAGCGATATGAGCGACAGAGCTGGTGCTAAAGTTGTTAAAGCTATTGTACCATTATCAGAAATGTTTGGATATGTAACTACATTAAGAACATTATCTTCTGGTCGTGCAACATCTACAATGGAGTTTTCACACTATGCTGAAACACCTCAAAATATTTCAGAAGAAGTTATTAAAGCAGCTAAAGGTGCTGATGCTTAAATCTTAAGAAAATGAGTCAAAAAATCAGAATAAAATTAAAATCTTACGATCATAACTTAGTAGATAAATCTGCTGATAAGATTGTAAAAACTGTAAAAAGTACAGGTGCTGTAGTAACTGGACCAATTCCATTACCAACACACAAGAAAATTTTCACTGTATTACGTTCTCCACACGTTAACAAAAAGTCTAGAGAGCAATTTCAATTAAGTTCTTATAAAAGATTACTTGATATCTATAGCTCTTCATCAAAGACTATCGATGCTTTAATGAAGCTTGAATTACCAAGCGGTGTTGAAGTAGAAATTAAAGTGTAAGTAGGTACTGCAAGAGCAGCACCATCGAGAACGGAAACAATACGTTTTCTAAACATGTCCTAAGCTGCGAGCGAGGGAAAAACGGTAAAAATACATTCAGGGTTGAACGTGTTTTGACCCTGAATTTTTTTATAAATAAATACTAATAAATAAATTAATAATTATGTCTGGGTTAATTGGAAAAAAAATCGGTATGACCAGCATTTTCGACGAAAATGGAAAAAACATTCCATGTACAGTAATTGAAGCTGGACCATGTATCGTTACCCAAGTCAGAACTGAAGAAGTAGACGGTTATGAAGCGCTACAACTTGGTTTCGATGACGCGACAGAAAAAAGTGCTACTAAAGCAGACTTAGGTCACGCTAAAAAAGCAGGAACTTCTGTAAAACGCAAAATCGCTGAGTTTAAAGGTTTTGATAAGGAGTACAAATTAGGTGATGCTATCACGGTAGAGCACTTTATAGAAGGTGAATTTGTTGATATTGCTGGAACTTCTAAAGGTAAAGGTTTTCAGGGTGTTGTTAAACGTCACGGATTTGGTGGTGTTGGGCAATCAACTCACGGTCAACATAACAGATTAAGAGCTCCTGGTTCTATTGGTGCTGCTTCATATCCTGCAAGAGTATTTAAAGGAATGAAAATGGCCGGAAGAATGGGGAACGATAGAGTAAAAGTGGAAAATTTAAGAGTTTTAAAAGTAGTTGCAGAAAAGAACTTACTTGTTGTTAAAGGTTGTGTACCTGGACATAAAAACTCTTATGTAATCATTGAGAAGTAATGAAAGTAGCAGTTTTAGATATAAACGGAAAAGAAACTGGTAGAAAGGTAGACCTTTCAGATTCAGTTTTCGGTATAGAGCCTAACAATCATGCTGTGTATTTGGATGTTAAACAATATTTAGCAAACCAAAGACAAGGAACTCACAAAGCTAAAGAGCGCGCTGAGATTGCTGGATCTACACGCAAGATTAAAAAGCAAAAAGGAACTGGTACGGCTAGAGCAGGTAGTATTAAGTCTGGAGTATTTAAAGGCGGTGGTCGTATGTTTGGCCCAAGACCAAGAAATTACAGCTTCAAACTTAACAAAAGCTTAAAGCGTTTAGCTCGTAAATCAGCGTTAACAATTAAAGCAAACGAAGCTTCAATAGTAGTTTTAGAAGACTTTAATTTTGAAACGCCAAAGACTAAAAATTTCACTAGTGTATTGAAAGCTTTAGACTTACAAAATAAAAAATCTCTATTTGTGTTGGGTGCATCAAATAATAATGTATATTTGTCATCGCGCAATTTAAAAAGCTCTGAAGTTATAACTAACTCAGAATTAAGCACTTACAAAATTTTAAATGCAAATAAAGTTGTGCTTTTAGAGAGTTCTTTAGAAGAAATTGAAACGAATTTAAGTAAATAAGGAAGCGATGAGTATCTTAATTAAACCTATTATCACCGAAAAAGCGACTACAAATAGTGAGTTAAACAACTGCTATAGCTTTCAGGTTAATACAAAGGCGAACAAGGTAGAAATAAAAAAAGCAGTAGAAGCTGCTTATGGCGTTTCTGTTGAAAAAGTTCGTACTATAAATGTCCGTCCAGATAGAAGAACACGTTTTACAAAAACGGGTATTCAACATGGTAAAACAAATGCTGTAAAAAAAGCAATTGTACAACTGGCGGAAGGTGAAGTGATTGATTTATACAGTAACATGTAATTAGACAAAAATGTCAGTAAGAAAATTAAAACCGATCACACCAGGACAGCGTTTTAGAGTAGTTAATGGATTTGACGCCATTACTACTGATAAGCCGGAGAAAAGTTTATTAGCTCCGAAGAAAAAGTCTGGTGGTAGAAACAGTCAAGGAAAAATGACCATGCGCTATATTGGTGGTGGTCATAAAAAGCGTTATCGTATTATCGATTTTAAAAGAGCTAAGACAGGAATTCCTGCCGAAGTAAAATCGATTCAGTACGATCCAAACAGAACAGCTTTTATCGCATTGTTAAATTATCAAGATGGTGAGAAAGCCTATATTGTTGCTCAAAACGGATTACAAGTTGGACAAACTGTAGTATCTGGGCAAGAAGGTATCGCTCCAGAAATTGGTAACGCAATGCCATTAAGTCAAATTCCATTAGGAACAATTATTTCTTGTGTAGAGTTACGTCCAGGACAAGGAGCTGTAATGGCTCGTAGTGCTGGTGCTTTTGCTCAATTAATGGCAAGAGATGGTAAATTTGCTACTATTAAACTTCCATCTGGTGAAACTAGATTAGTTCTAGCTAACTGTATGGCTACAATAGGGGTAGTATCTAACTCAGACCATCAGTTATTAGTATCAGGTAAAGCTGGTAGAAGCAGATGGTTAGGAAGAAGACCACGTACAAGACCAGTAGTAATGAACCCTGTAGATCACCCAATGGGTGGTGGTGAAGGTCGTGCTTCTGGAGGACACCCACGTTCTAGAAAAGGTTTACCAGCTAAAGGTTACAGAACCCGTTCTAAAACAAAAGCGAGTAATAAGTATATTGTAGAACGTAGAAAGAAATAAGACATGGCAAGATCATTAAAAAAAGGACCTTACGTTCATTATAAATTAGATAAGAGAGTTCAAGAAAATGTTGAAAGCGGAAAGAAAGCAGTAATCAAAACGTGGTCTAGAGCCTCTATGATTACTCCAGATTTCGTTGGACAAACTATAGCAGTACATAACGGACGCCAATTTGTTCCAGTATATGTTACTGAAAACATGGTAGGACATAAATTAGGAGAATTTTCACCAACAAGATCATTTAGAGGTCATGCTGGTGCTAAAAACAAAGGTAAAAAGTAGTAAGCTATGGGAAGTCGTAAAAAACAAATGGCAGACGCTATTAAGGAAGATAAAAAGCAAGTTGCTTTTGCTAAACTTAATAACTGTCCTACGTCACCGAGAAAAATGCGCTTAGTAGCCGATTTAGTAAGAGGCGAACAGGTAGAAAAAGCGCTTAATATTTTAAAATTTAGCCAAAAAGAAGCATCTAACCGTTTAGAGAAATTGTTATTGTCTGCAATTGCAAACTGGCAAGCTAAAAACGAAGATGCAAGTATTGAAGATGCTGAATTAATAGTAAAAGAGATTAGAGTAGATGGCGGATCTATGTTAAAAAGATTACGTCCAGCTCCTCAAGGTCGTGCGCACAGAATTAGAAAACGTTCTAACCATGTAACCATCGTGGTAGGAGCTAACAATAACACACAAGCTTAATTAGAGGTATGGGACAAAAAACAAATCCAATCGGGAATCGCTTAGGAATTATCAGAGGATGGGAATCTAACTGGTATGGAGGAAACGATTATGGCGATAAATTAGCCGAAGACGATAAGATCAGAAAGTACGTTCACGCACGTCTATCTAAAGCTAGTGTTTCTAGAGTAATTATCGAAAGAACTTTAAAGCTTGTAACCGTTACTATCACTACTGCTAGACCTGGTATTATTATCGGTAAAGGTGGCCAAGAGGTAGACAAGTTAAAAGAAGAACTTAAGAAAATTACAGGTAAAGAAGTTCAAATAAATATATTTGAAATTAAAAGACCAGAACTTGATGCATTTTTAGTAGCATCTAGTATTGCAAGACAAATCGAGAACAGAATCTCTTACCGTCGTGCAATCAAAATGGCTATCGCTGCTACAATGCGTATGAATGCAGAAGGAATTAAAGTTCAAATTAGTGGTCGTTTAAACGGTGCCGAAATGGCACGTAGCGAGCACTACAAAGAAGGACGTATTCCATTATCTACATTTAGAGCTGATATTGATTATGCTTTAGTTGAGGCACATACTACTTACGGTAGATTAGGTGTTAAAGTATGGATCATGAAAGGTGAAGTATATGGTAAAAGAGAGCTTTCTCCGCTTGTTGGATTGTCTAAGAAGCAAGGAAAAGGTGGAACACGAGGAGGTAATAGTAAACCACGTCGTAGAAAGTAATTTTTTAAAGTAAAGAAAAATGTTACAGCCTAAAAGAACAAAATTTCGTAAACAACAAAAAGGACGTATGAAAGGGAACTCTCAAAGAGGTCACCAACTTTCTAACGGAACTTTTGGAATAAAATCGCTTGATTCGAATTTTTTAACATCGCGTCAAATAGAAGCAGCACGTATTGCCGCTACACGTTACATGAAAAGAGAAGGACAACTTTGGATTAAAATATTTCCAGATAAGCCTATAACAAAGAAACCTCTTGAAGTACGTATGGGTAAAGGTAAAGGTGCCGTAGAATATTGGGCAGCTGTTGTAAAACCTGGTAGAGTACTTTTTGAAGTAGGAGGAGTGCCATTAGACATTGCTAAAGAAGCATTACGTTTAGCCGCACAAAAATTACCAGTTAAAACTAAGTTTGTTATCGCTAGAGATTACGAAGCATAATTTATTTGATGTTATGAAACAATCAGAAATTAAAGAATTATCTACAGCTGAGTTACAAGAGAAACTTGGTGAGACAAAAAAGAGTTATTCAGACCTGAAAATGGCACATGCAATATCTCCTTTAGAAAATCCAATTCAATTACGTAGCGTAAGACGCGATGTTGCTAGAATTGCGACCGAATTAACTAAAAGAGAATTACAATAATTCTGCTGAAAGATGGAAAAAAGAAATTTAAGAAAAGAACGTATAGGAGTTGTTACTAGTAACAAAATGCAGAAATCTATTGTAGTTTCTGAAGTTAAAAAAGTAAAGCACCCTATGTATGGTAAGTTCGTGTTAAAAACAAAAAAATACGTTGCACACGACGAGACTAACGATTGTAACATTGGAGATACTGTTAAGATCATGGAAACACGACCTATGAGTAAATCTAAATGTTGGAGACTAGTTGAAATAATTGAAAGAGCGAAGTAATTATGGTACAACAAGAATCAAGATTAAAAGTTGCCGATAACACTGGAGCAAAAGAAGTATTAACAATACGTGTTCTGGGTGGTACTAAAAGAAGATACGCTTCTGTAGGAGACAAAATAGTTGTTTCTGTTAAAGATGCTACACCTAATGGTAACATTAAAAAAGGTGCTGTATCTACTGCAGTTGTAGTTCGTACTAGAAAAGAAGTAAGACGTCCAGACGGATCTTATATCAGATTCGACGACAATGCTTGTGTATTATTAAACCCAGCGGGCGAGATGAGAGGTACACGTGTATTTGGACCTGTTGCTAGAGAACTTCGTGATAAACAATTCATGAAAATTGTATCATTAGCACCTGAAGTGCTTTAATGACTTATAAGATGACAAAGCTTAAAATAAAATCAGGAGATACTGTAAAAGTAATAGCCGGAGATCACAAAGGATCTGAAGGGAAAGTACTTAAAGTATTAATAGATAAGAACAAAGCGATTGTTGAGGGCGTAAACTTAGTGAAGAAACACACCAAGCCAAGTGCACAAAACCCTCAAGGAGGAATCGTAGAGAAAGAAGCTCCTATTCAAATCTCTAACTTGTCGTTGTTAACTGCTAAAGGCGAAACAACACGAGTAGGGTACAGAATGGAAGGCGATAAGAAAGTGAGATTTTCTAAAAAATCTAATGAAGTAATATAGTTATGGCATATTCACCGAGACTTAAAGAAGAGTATAAAAGCAGAGTAATTGCAGCTCTTACAGACGAATTTGGATATAAAAATGTAATGCAAGTACCTAAATTAGAGAAAATAGTAATCTCTAAAGGTGTTGGTGCTGCCGTTGCAGACAAAAAGTTAGTAGACTACGCAGTAGACGAATTAACAACTATATCTGGACAAAAAGCTATAGCAACAATTTCTAAAAAAGACGTTGCATCGTTCAAATTACGTAAAGGTATGCCAATTGGGGCAAAAGTTACTTTACGTGGCGAAAGAATGTATGAATTTTTAGACCGTTTAGTTACTTCTGCCTTACCACGTGTAAGAGATTTTAATGGAATTAAAGCTACAGGATTCGACGGAAGAGGTAATTATAACCTTGGTATTACAGAACAAATCATCTTCCCTGAAATTGATATCGATAAGGTAAATAAAATTACAGGAATGGATATTACTTTTGTAACATCTGCCGAAACTGATAAAGAAGCAAAATCATTATTAACAGAATTAGGTTTACCATTTCAAAAGAACTAAGATATGGCTAAAGAATCAATGAAAGCCCGTGAGGTAAAAAGAGCAAAAACAGTAGCTAAATATGCAGAAAAACGCAAAGCTTTAAAAGAAGCTGGCGATTACGAAGCATTACAAAAGTTACCAAAAAATGCTTCTCCTGTACGTATGCACAACAGATGTAAACTAACAGGACGTCCAAAAGGGTACATGCGTACATTTGGTATTTCTCGTGTATTATTCAGAGAAATGGCAAATAACGGTCTTATTCCAGGTGTTAAAAAAGCAAGCTGGTAAAAAAATAATTATAAATTGGTTTCAGGTTCGGGAGTAACATCCCGAAAACCAAAACCGCAAATTAATACATATGTATACAGATCCAATAGCGGATTATCTTACAAGAATTAGAAACGCAGTGCGTGCTAACCACAGAGTGGTAGAAATCCCTGCTTCTAATCTTAAAAAAGAAATCACAAAAATATTATTCGAGCAAGGATATATTTTAAGTTACAAATTCGACGATTCTACTGTACAAGGAACTATTAAAATAGCTCTTAAGTACAATAAAGAAACAAAAGAACCTGTAATTAAAAAGATTCAAAGAATCAGTAAACCTGGTTTACGTAAGTACGCAAGTTCATCAGAACTACCTAGAATTTTAAATGGTCTTGGTATTGCTATCGTTTCTACTTCTCACGGAGTAATGACAGGAAAGCAAGCACAAGCAGAAAATGTAGGTGGCGAAGTTTTATGTTACGTTTACTAATTTAAAGACTATAAGAAATGTCAAGAATAGGTAATAACCCAGTAGGGATTCCAGAAGGAGTTACAGTAGATGTTAAAGATAATGTTGTAACAGTAAAAGGAAAATTAGGAGAATTATCTCAAGAGTTTTCTAACGTTGCAATTAAAGTCGAAGACGGAAATGTTATAGTTGAACGTTCTTCTGATAAGAAAGAAGAAAAATCTAAACACGGACTTTACAGAGCACTTATTAACAACATGATTGAAGGTGTATCTAAAGGTTGGACTAAAGAATTAGAATTAGTAGGTGTTGGATATAGAGCAAGTAATCAAGGACAAAAACTTGATATGGCATTAGGATTTTCTCATAATATTATTTTAGATATTGCTCCAGAAGTAAAAGTTGAAACAGTATCAGAGAAAGGTAAAAACCCTATAATTAAACTAACATCGCACGATAAGCAACTTGTAGGACAAGTAGCTGCTAAAATCCGTGATTTTAGAAGACCAGAACCTTATAAAGGAAAAGGTATTAAGTTTGTAGGAGAAATATTAAGAAGAAAAGCAGGTAAATCAGCTTAATAATTTATAAGTTATGGCGTTAACAAAAAACGAAAGACGATTAAGAATTAAAAGCAGAGTCCGTAAAATAGTTTCTGGTACAGAAGCTAGACCAAGATTATCTGTTTTTAGAAGTAATAAAGAAATTTATGCTCAAATAGTAGATGATGTAACTGGTAAAACTATCAGCTCAGCATCTTCAAGAGATAAAGACATTAGTGCTGCAAAAGGAACTAAATCAGAAATTGCCGCTTTAGTGGGGAAATCTGTGGCTGAAAAAGCTTTAAAAGCTGGTGTAGAAACTATTTCTTTTGATAGAGGTGGTTATTTATACCATGGTAGAGTAAAATCATTAGCAGAAGGAGCTAGAGAAGCAGGACTTAAATTCTAAGAAATTATGTATCAAAAATACAAAAGCGCAGAGCTAGTAAAACCAAGTGGATTAGATCTTAAAGATCGTTTAGTTGGTGTACAGAGAGTTACAAAAGTAACTAAAGGTGGTAGAGCATTTGGTTTCTCGGCAATCGTAGTGGTTGGAGACGAAGCAGGTGTAGTAGGTCACGGTTTAGGAAAATCTAAAGATGTTGCAAGTGCTATTGCAAAAGCAGTAGAAGATGCAAAGAAAAATTTAGTGCGTATTCCAATCGTAAAGCGTACATTGCCACACGAACAAAAAGGAAAATTTGGTGGAGCAAGAGTAAACATCATTCCTGCTGCTCCTGGTACAGGAGTTATCGCTGGTGGAGCTGTGAGAACAGTTTTAGAAGCCGTAGGAGTGCACGATGTATTATCTAAATCTCAAGGTTCATCAAACCCTCACAACGTTGTTAAAGCAACTTTTGATGCATTATTACAATTAAGAAGTGCAGAATCGATTGCTCGTGAAAGAGGAATTTCATTAGAGAAAGTTTTCAAAGGTTAAAAGCAAGAACGATGGCAAAGATTAAAGTAACAAAAGTTAAAAGCGCAATAAATCGTACATTAAGACAAAAAAGAACTTTAGAGGCTTTAGGTCTTAAACGTATTGGGCAAGTTGTAGAGCACGAAGCTACACCAAATATTCTTGGTATGGTTGCTAAAGTAGAACACTTAGTTTCTGTTGAAGAAACTAAATAATAAAACTGAGAAATGGATTTAAGTAATTTAAAACCTGCAGAAGGTTCAGTTAAAGGCCAAGGGAAAAGAGTAGGACGCGGACAAGGTTCTGGAAAAGGTGGTACCGCTACACGTGGTCACAAAGGAGCTAAATCTCGTTCTGGTTATTCTAAGAAAATCGGATTCGAAGGTGGACAAATGCCACTTCAAAGACGTGTTCCTAAATTTGGTTTTACTAACATTAACCGCGTAGAGTACCAAGGGGTAAACCTAGATACTTTACAACAATTGGTTGATGATAAGAAAATTAACGACACAGTAGATTTAGACACTTTAATAGCTACAGGTGTAACTGGAAAGAACGATCTAGTTAAAATCTTAGGTAGAGGTGAACTAAAAGCAAAATTAAAAGTAACTGCTCACAAATTTACTGCTTCAGCAAAGGCTGCTATAGAAGCGGCAGGAGGAGAAGCTGTAACTTTATAATCACACGTAATAGAGCATGAAATTTATAGAAACGTTAAAGAATGTTTGGAAAATAGAAGAACTAAGAAATAGAATCATCTTAACAGTTGGTTTATTATTAGTTTATCGTTTTGGTGCACAAGTTGTTTTACCAGGTATAGATGCAGCACAATTAGAAGCCTTACAAGATAGTACAGATTCTGGACTATTAGGTTTATTAAATGCGTTTACTGGTGGGGCTTTTGCTAATGCATCAATATTTGCCTTAGGTATTATGCCTTATATTTCTGCTTCTATTGTAGTGCAGTTAATGGGAATTGCGATTCCTTACTTGCAAAAATTACAAAAAGAAGGTGCAAGTGGGCAGAAGAAAATTAATCAAATTACACGTTGGTTAACTATAGCTATTTGTTTGGTTCAAGCACCAAGTTATTTAGCGAGTTTACCAACTTTAGGTATCCCACAAAGTGCCTTTTTATTAGGGCAAGGTGGATTGTTCTATTTTTCTTCTATCATCATTCTAGTAACTGGTTGTATCTTTGCTATGTGGTTAGGTGAAAAAATAACAGATAAGGGTATTGGTAATGGTATTTCACTTTTAATTATGGTGGGTATTATTGCACGTTTGCCAGTATCGTTTTTTCAAAATGCAGCATCAAGATTAGAGGGTAATAACGTTATGTTAATCCTTATAGAATTGGTGTTGTGGTTCGTAATCATATTCGCATCGATTATGCTTATTATGGCAGTTAGAAAAATTGCAGTACAATATGCAAGACGTACCGCTACTGGAGGCTATGAGAAAAACATTATGGGGTCTAGACAATACATTCCATTAAAACTTAACGCTTCTGGAGTAATGCCAATTATATTTGCTCAAGCTATTATGTTTGTGCCAGGTCTTATTGGTCAGACGTCTTTTATGAAAGATTCTGCCGCTGGACAATGGTTACAATCTCAATTTTCTGATATATTCGGATTTTGGTATAACTTGTTATTTGCCTTATTAATTATAGTATTTACCTACTTTTATACCGCTATTACTGTTCCTACGAACAAAATGGCAGACGATTTAAAACGTAGTGGTGGTTTCATCCCTGGTATTAGACCAGGATCTGAAACTTCGGAATACTTAGATAAAATCATGTCGCAAATAACATTACCGGGTTCTATTTTCTTAGCTATTATTGCTGTGTTCCCAGCAGTTATTGTAAAGTTAATGAACGTACAATCGGGTTGGGCCTTATTTTTTGGTGGTACATCACTATTAATTTTGGTAGGAGTTGCAATCGACACGATGCAACAAGTAAACTCTTACTTGTTGAACAGACACTATGATGGCTTGATGAAAACTGGTAAAAATAGAAAAGCAGTCGCTTAATTATTATATTACAATGGCAAAACAAGCAGCAATAGAACAAGACGGAACAATTATTGAAGCATTATCTAATGCTATGTTTCGTGTTGAGTTAGAAAATGGTCACATTGTGACAGCACATATATCTGGTAAAATGCGTATGCATTACATTAAGTTATTACCAGGAGATAAAGTAAAATTAGAAATGAGTCCTTACGATTTAACTAAGGCCAGAATAACTTATAGATACTAATACGATGAAAGTAAGAGCATCAGTTAAAAAAAGAAGTGCAGATTGTAAAATCGTGCGCAGAAAAGGTAGACTTTACGTAATTAACAAAAAGAACCCTAGATTCAAACAAAGACAAGGTTAAAACTAGAAAAAAGTCATTAGTAATTAGACGTTAGATGAGAATCTGTTCGAAATAGAAATGTTTAGGATTCTAACAACTAAAAGCTAACAACTAAAAACTAAAAAAGTATGGCAAGAATTGCAGGTGTAGACATACCAAAAAACAAAAGAGGAGTAATCTCTTTAACTTATATCTACGGAGTAGGTAAAAGCAGAGCAAAAGATATCTTGGCAGCAGCTAAGGTTGACGAAAACACTAAAGTACAAGATTGGACAGACGACCAAATTGGTAACATTCGTGAGGCTGTATCTTCTTATACTATTGAAGGTGAACTACGTTCTGAAACACAATTGAGCATTAAACGTTTAATGGATATTGGTTGTTACAGAGGTATTCGTCACAGAGCTGGTCTTCCTTTAAGAGGGCAACGCACCAAGAACAACTCTAGAACAAGAAAAGGTAGAAGAAAAACTGTTGCTAACAAGAAAAAAGCAACTAAATAATTAAGTCATTAGTATTTAGCTGTTAGATGAATCTGTTTGAAATTGAAAAGTTTAGGATTCTATCACTAACAACTAACAACTAGAAACTAAAAGAATATGGCAAAATCAAATACAAAGAGTACTAAAAAACGTAAAGTTGTAGTAGACTCTGTAGGGGAAGCTCACGTTACTGCTTCTTTTAACAACATCATTATCTCGCTTACTAACAAAAAAGGAGACGTTATTTCATGGTCTTCTGCTGGTAAAATGGGATTTAGAGGATCTAAAAAGAACACGCCTTACGCTGCACAATTAGCGGCAGAAGATGCTGCAGCAGTAGCTCAAGAGGCTGGTCTTAAAAAAGTAAAAGTATATGTTAAGGGACCAGGTAACGGTAGAGAATCAGCTATCCGTTCTATCCACAATGCAGGTATAGAAGTAACAGAAATTATCGATGTTACTCCATTACCACACAACGGATGTCGTCCTCCAAAACGTAGAAGAGTATAATTTTACACTCTAAATAATAAAAAAATTAATATCAGCTTCAATATACAGTTGGTATTAATTTTTTTTATATGTACATTTGCACACTGAAAAAATATAACAACAAGTATAACAAGAGATTAACGATTATCGAAGGATAAGATTTATAAGACCTTAATTCATAATCACTCTTAAATTTAATTAAAATGGCAAGATATACTGGTCCTAAAACTAAAATAGCTCGTAAATTTGGCGAGGCTATATTTGGAGACGATAAGTCTTTCGAAAAAAGAAATTACCCTCCTGGGCAACACGGTGCTAACAAACGTCGTGGTAAAAAATCGGAATATGCAATTCAATTAATGGAAAAGCAAAAAGCTAAATATACTTATGGTATTTTAGAGCGTCAATTCCGTAACATCTTCAAAAAAGCAACAGCAGCTCCTGGAATTACAGGTGAAGTATTATTACAATTATGTGAATCTCGTTTAGATAACGTCGTGTTTAGAATGGGTATTGCTCCTTCTAGAAGCGGTGCTAGACAATTAGTATCTCACAGACATATTACTGTAAACGGAGAGATTGTAAATATTCCTTCTTACCAATTAAAAGCTGGAGATGTTGTAGCTGTACGCGAGAAATCTAAATCGTTAGATGCTATCGAAAGATCTTTATCTAACTCTAGTCAAGTGTACGAATGGATTACTTGGAATTCTGAAACTAAACAAGGTACTTATGTGTCTGTTCCTGCAAGAATCCAGATCCCAGAAAACATTAACGAGCAATTCATCGTCGAATTATACTCTAAATAATAACTAAAAACATTGGTATTTGGCCAAAGGGTTTATTCGTACTTCTTCAAACTTATAGACCGCGCAACTAAATAACAATTAAAACGAAGAACAATATGGCAGTATTTAATTTTCAAAAACCCGACAAAGTAATCATGATCGATTCTACTGATTTCGAAGGTAAATTCGAATTCAGACCATTAGAACCTGGTTATGGACTAACAGTTGGTAATGCATTACGTAGAGTTTTACTTTCTTCATTAGAAGGTTTTGCTATTACCTCGGTTAGAATTGAAGGGGTAGACCACGAATTTTCAACAATTCCTGGTGTTGTAGAAGACGTAACAGAAATTATTTTAAATTTAAAACAAGTACGTTTTAAAAGACAAATAGAAGATGTAGATAACGAGTCGGTATCTATTTCAATTTCTGGTCAAGAACAAATTACAGCAGGGGATTTCCAAAAATTTATTTCTGGCTTTCAAGTGTTAAATTCAGATTTAGTAATCTGTAATTTAGATCCTAAAGTGAGCGTGAATATGGAAATTACTATCGAAAAAGGTAGAGGTTATGTTCCTGCAGAAGAAAATAAAAAAGCAACTGCTCCTATTGGAACAATTTTTACAGATTCTATTTACACGCCAATTAAAAATGTTAAATATAGCATCGAAAATTACCGTGTAGAGCAAAAAACGGATTACGAAAAATTAGTGTTCGAAATCCAATCAGATGGTTCTATAACTCCGCAAGACGCGTTAACAGAAGCAGCTAAAACACTTATTCACCACTTCATGTTATTCTCAGACGAAAGAATTACATTAGAAGCTGATGAAATCGCACAAACAGAAACTTACGATGAAGAATCACTTCATATGAGACAGTTACTGAAAACTAAATTAGTAGATATGGATCTGTCTGTACGTGCCTTAAACTGTTTAAAAGCAGCAGAAGTTGATACTTTAGGAGATTTAGTATCGTTCAATAAAAACGATTTAATGAAGTTCCGTAACTTCGGTAAAAAATCTTTAACAGAATTAGAAGAACTAGTAAATGTTAAAGGTCTTAATTTCGGAATGGATTTGTCGAAATATAAATTAGATAAAGATTAATTAATCATATTTTGCTCCTCGAATAATCGAGTTTGGTAGCAAGATGATAACACAAATGTCATGAGACACGGAAAAAAAGTAAATCATTTAGGTAGACAAACAGCGCACAGAAAAGCAATGTTAGCCAATATGGCTTGTTCTTTAATCGAGCACAAACGTATTAATACTACCGTAGCTAAAGCAAAAGCTTTAAAACAATTTGTAGAGCCTTTAGTAACAAAATCTAAAGAAGATACAACCCACAACAGACGTCTAGTTTTTAGTAAATTAAGACAAAAAGATGCCGTTTCTGAGTTATTTAGAAATGTTGCAACTAAAGTTGGGGACAGACCAGGTGGATATACTCGTATTATTAAACTTGGAAATCGTTTAGGAGATAACGCTGATATGGCAATGATAGAATTAGTTGATTACAACGAAATCTATAACGCTGGTAAAGCAGAAAAGAAAACTACACGTAGAAGTAGAAGAGGTGGTTCTAAAGCTGCTCAACCTGCTGCTCCTGCTGTAGAAGAGACTAAAGCTTCAAACGAAGAAGAATAAATGATAAATCATTTTTCAAATATTAAAAAAAGCTATCCTGTTAGGGATGGCTTTTTTTTTATATTTGCCTCAACTAATAAAAACATATAAACATGAAATACCTACCAATTGTAATTTTCGCCTTATCAAGCCTTTGTGTATCTGCCCAAGCAAAAGAATTAAGTGTTTTAAACGAATTAAGAGAAAATCAATCTAGACCAAAACCTTTGTTAGGTCCAGGCTCTACAATTACCGCCTACAAACCTAATACAGCTTCAGATATTAAAGGTTCGGTTTATTTGTTTGATACTTGGTATTTAGGTTCAAAAATTTATTTCGAAAATCAGGAAGATCCAGTAAGAATTGATGGCTGTAATTTTAATATCAAAGACGAAGGTTTTGAAATGATGTATTCTGGCGATTCTATTTTCAGCATTAATTCAGCATATGTAGATAAAGTACTTATTGCAAATAAAACTTTCAAAAAGTATATCGATCCAGACTTAAAAACAAATCTTTTTTTCGAAGAAGTATATGCATCAGATAAAATGGTTCTTCTAAAAAAATATGAGCTAGATATAAAGGAAGGCATGGTAAACCAAATGACTGGTAATAAACTTAACCCAGACAAATATGTGACAAAAGAAACCTATTTTGTTGTAGAAGACCAAGAAAATCCAATTCTGGAAGAAACCAAACTAAATAAAAAATTAGTAAATAGTTTAATTACTGAAGAAGACCAAGCGAAAGTAAAGAAATATGCAAAAGATAAGCATCTGTCTTATAAAGAAGAAACCGATGTAAGATATATTTTGAACTACGCAAAATCTATTTAATAACATTCAATTTTTTGACTTATATAAAAACAATGAAATATCAGAAAAAGAAACAAGCAGTCGTGTTGTTAGCAGATGGTACCATTTTTTATGGTAAAGCTGTTGGAGGTAAAGAAGGAACTGCCTTTGGCGAAGTATGTTTTAATACCGGAATGACTGGTTATCAGGAAATTTTTACAGATCCATCGTACTTTGGTCAAATCATGGTTACAACCAATGCCCATATTGGCAATTATGGTACTCAAGAAGATGAAGTTGAATCTGATAACATTAAAATTGCTGGTTTAATTTGTAAAAATTTTAGTTACGATTATTCAAGAGCTTCTGCCGATTCTAGTTTAGAAGATTTTTTAAACGCAAACAACTTATTAGCAATATCCGATGTAGATACGCGTGCTCTAGTAAGTTACATTAGAGATAATGGCGCTATGAATGCTGTAATTTCTACAGATGTAGATAATATTGAAGGACTTAAAAAACAATTGGCTGATATTCCAGATATGAATGGTTTGGAATTAGCTTCAAAAGTGTCTACAAAAGAACCTTATTTTGTAGGTGATGAAAATGCAGATATTAAAATTGCAGCCCTCGATTTAGGAATAAAGAAAAACATTTTAAGAAATCTTGCAAAACGTGGTGCCTATATTAAAGTGTATCCTTATAACGCTACTTTCGAAGAATTAAGCTCTTGGAACCCAGATGGCTATTTCTTATCAAACGGACCTGGAGATCCAGAACCTTTATTAGGAGCACAAGCTGTGGCTAAAGAAATTTTAGACAGAAACCTACCTGTTTTTGGTATTTGTTTAGGGCATCAAGTAATCGCTTTGGCTAATGGCGTATCTACTTATAAAATGCATAACGGCCATAGAGGTATTAATCACCCTGTAAAAAATTTACTAACAGGAAAAGGCGAAATAACTTCACAAAATCACGGGTTTGCAGTTAATAGAGAACAAGTAGAAGCACATCCTGATTTAGAGATTACACATGTACATCTTAACGACGATACAGTTGCAGGCTTAAAAATGAAAAATAAGAATTGTTTTTCTGTACAATACCATCCAGAGGCCAGTCCAGGTCCACACGATGCCGATTATTTGTTCGATCAGTTTATCGAAAACATTAAAAAATAAAACAATAAAACCTCAGAAAAAATTGCTTTTTCTGAGGTTTTTTCTTTACGAAAACATTATAGTGAAAATATTGCATAAATATAAAGGCAAATGTTAAATTATAGTGTATCTATTTTGTAATTTAGTAGTTAGAAAAACTTAAAATAACATTAAAAAATTAATACGATGAGCATAATAATTAATATTCATGCAAGACAAATTTTAGATTCGCGTGGTAATCCAACGGTAGAGGTAGATGTACTTACAGAAAATGGTGCTTTAGGTAGAGCGGCAGTTCCTTCAGGAGCATCTACAGGAGAGCATGAAGCAGTAGAGTTAAGAGACGGTGGCGATTCTTATATGGGGAAAGGCGTTTCTAAAGCAGTGGAAAATGTGAATACCATTATAGCTCAAGAATTATTAGGAACTTCTGTTTTCGAACAAAATCAAATCGATCAAATTATGATTGATTTAGATGGAACACCAAACAAATCAAAATTAGGTGCTAACGCCATTTTAGGTGTGTCTTTAGCTGTTGCTAAAGCTGCTGCTTTCGAATTAGGCGTGCCTTTATACCGTTATGTTGGTGGTGTATCTGCTAATACTTTACCAGTACCAATGATGAATATCATTAACGGTGGTTCTCATAGCGATGCGCCAATTGCATTTCAAGAATTTATGATTATGCCTGTTAAAGCCAAAAACTTTACACATGCTATGCAAATGGGAACCGAGATTTTCCATAACCTTAAGAAAGTACTTCACGATCGTGGTTTAAGTACGGCAGTTGGAGATGAAGGTGGTTTTGCTCCAACATTAGAAGGTGGTACCGAAGATGCTTTAGATTCTATTAAATTGGCCGTAGAAAAAGCAGGATACAGTTTTGGAGACGATATAATGATTGCTTTAGATTGTGCTTCTGCAGAATTCTTTGTAGATGGTAAGTACGATTACTCTAAATTTGAAGGGCCTACAGGGAAAGTTAGAACAAGCGCAGAACAAGCTGATTATTTAGCAGAATTGGTGGCAAAATATCCTATTATATCTATTGAAGACGGTATGGATGAAAACGACTGGGACGGTTGGAAATTGCTAACCGAAAAAATAGGTGATAAAGTACAATTGGTAGGCGACGATTTGTTTGTAACTAACGTAGAGCGTCTATCTCGTGGTATCGATGAAGGTATTGCAAATTCAATCCTTATTAAAGTAAACCAAATCGGTTCTTTAACTGAAACTATTGCTGCTGTAAACATGGCTAAAAATGCTGGATATACATCTGTAATGTCTCACCGTTCTGGAGAGACCGAAGATAACACCATTGCAGATTTAGCAGTAGCCTTAAATTGTGGCCAAATTAAAACAGGTTCTGCATCGCGAAGCGACCGTATGGCAAAGTATAATCAATTATTACGTATAGAAGAAGAGTTGGCAGATGTGGCTTATTATCCACAATCCAAAGCTTTTAAATTCTAAATTCGTAGAATAGTTTAAAATGGCGGTTATTAAATTAAATAATCGCCATTTTTTTTGTAAAAAATCTACTAAAACCTTTATTTATTAGCTTTAAAATTCATGAGATATTTCGTATTTTAGCGAGCAGCTAAAAAAATAGAAAAATTCAATAAAATAAATATGTCAAAAACAGCTAAATTAGAAATAGATGGAAAGAAATACGAATTTCCATTAATTACTGGAACAGAGAATGAAGTCGCTATAGATATTAAGAATTTAAGATCTGGAACAGAGGAAGTTATAACATTAGACCCAGGTTTTAAAAATACAGGTTCTTGCGAAAGCGCCATAACATTTTTAGATGGAGAAAAAGGAATTTTAAGATATAGAGGGTACTCCATTGAAGAATTAGCTGAAAAAGCAGACTTTTTAGAAGTTGCATATTTATTAATCTTTGGAGAGCTTCCAACAAAAGAACAAAACGATAAATTTCATAACGATATTAAAGCCGAAGCTGTAGTTGATGAAGATGTTAAGAAAATTTTAGAATCGTTCCCTAAGTCGGCTCACCCAATGGGAGTGATTGCATCGTTAACCAGTGCTTTAACAGCATTTAATCCTTCGTCTGTAAATGTAGAATCCGAAGAGGATATGTATAAGGCCATCGTTAAGATTATGGGGAAATTCCCTGTTTTAGTAGCTTGGACATTACGCAGAAGACAAGGTTTACCATTAAATTACGGAAGCGACGAAATAGGATATGTTGAGAACATTTTAAAAATGATGTTCGAAAAACCTAATCACCCATACGAGCAAAATAAAAT
Source organism: Formosa sp. A9 (assembly GCF_051200825.1). Classification (GTDB taxonomy): domain Bacteria; phylum Bacteroidota; class Bacteroidia; order Flavobacteriales; family Flavobacteriaceae; genus Formosa. Next base: position 777,045 of record NZ_CP195158.1, read on the forward strand.
ACTTGTAAACGCTTTAGATAAATTATTAATCTTACATGCAGATCACGAACAAAACTGTTCAACCTCTACAGTACGTATAGTGGGGTCGTCGCATGCTGGTTTATTTGCTTCATTATCTGCAGGGATTTCTGCATTATGGGGGCCTTTACATGGTGGTGCTAACCAAGCTGTATTAGAAATGCTTGAGGCTATTAAGACAGATGGTGGCGATACTAAAAAGTATATGGCTAAGGCTAAGGATAAAAAAGATCCATTCCGTTTAATGGGATTCGGTCACCGTGTTTACAAAAATTTCGATCCGCGTGCTAGAATCATTAAAAAAGCTGCAGATGAAGTTTTAGGCGATTTAGGTATTGAAGATCCAATTTTAGATATCGCTAAAGGTTTAGAAAAAGAAGCGTTAGAAGATCAGTATTTTGTAGATAGAAAGTTATATCCTAATGTAGATTTTTATTCAGGTATTATTTACAGAGGTATGGGTATACCAACAGATATGTTTACCGTAATGTTTGCTTTAGGTAGATTGCCAGGTTGGATTGCACAATGGAGAGAAATGCGTTTACGTAAAGAGCCAATTGGACGTCCTCGCCAGCTTTATACAGGAGCAACCTTAAGACCGTTTGTAGATATAGACAAACGCTAATTAAGTACTAATAAAATATAAATGTCATTTTAATCTAGTTGCGAATTTTTCGTTTATCGAGATTAAAATGACATTTTTTATATATAGATTATGTTATCATTACACGTAAAAAATGAAACGTCAAGACTAAGAGCTGTAGTGTTAGGTACAGCCGTTAGTAACGGGCCAACGCCTAGTGTAGAAGAGGCTTACGACCCTAAATCTTTAGAGCATATTAAAGCAGGAACATATCCTGTAGAGAGCGATATGGTAAAAGAAATGGAGGCTGTTAATCGGGTTTTTGAAAAATATAATGTGCAGGTTTTCCGTCCTACAATTATTCCAAATTACAATCAGATTTTTGCTAGAGATATCGCTTTTGTTATAGATGATATTTTTATTAAAGCCAATATATTACCAGATAGAGAGCAGGAACTAGAAGCTTTAAACCATGTTTTAGCGCAAATAGATTCCTCTAAAATTGTGAAACCACCAGAGGAAGTTCATATTGAAGGTGGTGATGTTATGCTATGGAACGATTACATTTTTATAGGCACTTATCGTGGCGAAGATTATGCCGATTACATTACGGCCAGAACAAACCATTATGGTGTAGAGTTTATAAAACAGTTATTCCCAGATAAAATAGTTAAAGATTTCGATTTAGTAAAATCTAAAACAGAGCCAAGGGATAATGCATTGCATTTAGATTGTTGTTTTCAGCCTGTAGGAAAAAACAAAGCGATAATGTATAAAGACGGATTTAGAGTTAAAGAGGAATATGAGTATTTGCTGAATTTATTTGGGGCAGATAATGTATTTCAGATTACCAGAGAAGAAATGTACCACATGAATAGTAATGTGTTTTCTATCGATGAAAATGTAGTCATTTCAGAGCGAAACTTTACTCGTCTTAATGCTTGGTTACGTGCCAATGGTTTTGTGGTAGAAGAGGTGCCTTATTCCGAAATTTCTAAGCAAGAAGGTTTGCTAAGGTGCTCTACAATGCCTTTAGTTAGAGATTAAGTTTACATTGGTTTTTTGTTTTTATAAAGGTAAATTAATATTGCCCATATTCTATAAAATTTTACTTTTGTAAGTAATGCAGGAAACTTTAAAACCTTACATTCCAGAACATGCTTACCCAAGAGTTTTAACATTGTTGCAACACGACAATTTAAGTGTTTTTGTTAAGCAAGAGCGTAAAACAAGGCATGGCGATTATAGGCGATTACCTAATGGAACCCATCAAATTACGGTAAATTCTAATTTAAACCCGTATCGGTTTTTAATTACCTTAATTCATGAAATAGCACATTTTGAAGCTTTTAAAAACTATGGAAGACATATCAAACCCCATGGTAAGGAATGGAAGATTACGTTTCAGCATTTAATGTTACCTTTTTTAAACCCCGATGTTTTTCCGAATCAGCTATTACCTTTATTGGCAAAGCATTTTAAAAATCCAAAAGCGACTAGCGATACCGATGCAGTTTTAGCTTTAGCTTTAAAACAATATGATGAAAATTCAGATAAAACGTATATTTTTGAAGTACCCATAGGGAGTTTATTCCAGATATATAATGGTAGACGTTTTAAAAAAGGTAAAAAACGCGTAAAACGTTATGAATGCGTAGAGCTTAAAACAGGAAAGTTATACCTTTTTAATCCCAACGTAGAAATAGAAATCCTTTAAGAGAAAAATTGATAGTATGAATTCAAATTATTATGCCATAATTATGGCCGGTGGAGTAGGATCGAGATTTTGGCCAGTAAGCACGAATAGCTTTCCAAAGCAATTTCACGATATGTTGGGTACAGGTGAAACACTTATCCAAAAAACATTTAGACGCTTAACGAAGTTTATTCCAGAACAAAATATATATATATTAACCAACGAATGTTATAACGATATTGTTCTTGAACAATTACCAGAGATATCTCAAGGTCAGGTGGTTTTAGAGCCAGCCATGCGTAACACAGCGCCATGTATATTATATGCGGCTCTTAAAATTCAAAAAGAGAATCCTAACGCTTTAATGCTAGTAGCGCCAAGCGATCATTGGATTGAGGATGAAACTGCTTTTTCTAAAAATGTGTTAACCGCTTTCGATTTTTGCGAGAAAAACGATGCGTTAATGACTCTTGGTATACAGCCAACTTTTCCTAATACTGGCTATGGTTACATAGAGTACGATACCAACACCCAAGCAGCGGTTAAGCCCGTAGCGCAATTTAGAGAAAAACCAGATTACGAAACAGCTAAATCCTTTATTCAACAAGGGAATTTTGTGTGGAATGCTGGTATTTTTATGTGGAGTGTACAGAGTGTGCTTAAAGCTTTCCAAAATAATCAACCCGAATTATTTACTCTTTTTCAAGACGGAATTCCTGCGTACAACACCAATTTAGAGGCCGATTTTATTAAAGAAAATTATGGTAAAGCAGAGAACATATCTGTAGATTACGCTATCATGGAAAGCTCAAAAAACGTATTTGTGTTGCCAGCAGAGTTCGATTGGAATGATTTAGGAACTTGGGGAAGTTTGTACGATAAGCTCGATAAAGATACCGATAATAATGCTGTTATTAATGCTAGAACCCTTGTAGAGGATGCTTCTGGTAATATGATTAGAACTAAAGACAATAAAATTGTAGTTGTAGAAGGATTAAACGATTACATAATTATTGATAAAGACGAAGTTTTGCTTATCTTTCCAAAAGAAAAAGAACAAGACATTAAGCAAGTTCGCACAAAAGTAGCGAATGCTTTTGGTGAGCAGTACAGTTAAATATGACCAAAAATAAGTTTAATTTTTCTGAAGAAGAAGAAAAGAAGGAACAACAAGCTGCTAATGAAGCTCAGGACGCAGCAGTAGAAGAGTCTAAAGAAGCTATAAAAAAGGAAGCTAAAGGTTTATTTGTAAGCATAAAAACCTTTCTGTCCGATTTATTAGATTTTAGGCAAGATACCGATCAACAAGCCACAATAGAAGCGATAAAAGGCGATATTCCTTTTAAAGGCGCAACGGCTTGGATTTTAATTTGTTCCATATTTGTAGCCTCCATAGGGTTAAATGCAAACTCTACAGCCGTAGTTATAGGTGCCATGTTAATTTCTCCCTTAATGGGGCCAATTTTGGGTATCGGACTTTCCGTGGCTATAAACGATATCGATACTTTAAAGAAATCACTAGTCAATTTTGGGGTTATGATTTTTTTAAGTGTTTTAACCGCATTTTTCTTTTATAAATTCTTTCCCTTACAAATTGAGTCTTCAGAATTATTGGCGCGAACAAAACCCGATATACGCGATGTATTGATCGCTTTTTTTGGGGGAGCTGCTTTAATTATAGCGCGAACCAAACGCGGTACAATTGCTTCGGTTATTTTTGGTGTAGCCATTGCAACCGCTTTAATGCCTCCCTTATGTACAGTAGGTTATGGTCTTGCTGTGGCTTGGGAAGACTTTTCTAAGGGTATTCGCTATGCTTCAGGAGCTTTTTACCTGTTTATTATCAATACGATTTTTATAGCGTTGGCTACGTTTATTGCTTTAAAGATTTTACGTTTTCCTATGATTAAATACGTAAACTCTAAAAAACGTAAGCGTATCTCGCAAATTGCTTCTGTACTAGCGATTGTTGTTATGATTCCGGCTATTTGGACTTTTATAGATGTACTTAAAGAGAGCAGATTTAACAGAGAAGTACAGTCGTATTTAGATGTAGAATTAAGAGGTTTACCACAATACGAGTATGTAAAAAAGAATGTAGTTTACAGCTATTCTAATAAAGAGGAGGGCTCTGTAATACAACTTAATACTTATGGGTTAAGTTACATACCAGAAGAAACGGTAGATTTATTGAAAGCAAGATTACAAGATTATCCGGCATTAAAAGGAACTAATTTAGTAATAAACCAAAGACGATCTAATTTCGACCATGTAAAATACATGGAACAATTACGATCTAGGGATTCGTTGGATTTACTATCTCAAAGTCAAAAAATAGCTTTTCTAGAAAAAAGATTATCGCAATTACAATATTTAGAGAATAAAACTATTCCGTTTGAAGCCATAATTAAAGAAGTTCATATTCTGTATGGCGATTTAGATCGATTTAGTTACTCACCTGTAATTACGTCTGATTTCAAAAAAACAGATACGGTGCCTGTTTTTGTAGTGCGATGGAAAAAAGACAGTAAATTAAAGGAGACAGAACGAGCATCTAAAAATTCAGAACTGCAAGAGTGGCTTAAGTATAAACTTAATTTAGATACCTTAGTGGTAAGTGAATCGAAACATTAAAGATTGTTTTCTTCAATGTACATTTTGCGAACTTTTTTAAATAATTCCGAAGAATAGACGAAGTCTGTAACGGTTTCGTTATCGGTTTTAAAAATGGTTTCGTGAGAACCTTCCCAAGCCTTTAGACCATCTTTAAGAAATACGATTTTTTCTCCTATTTCCATAACCGAATTCATGTCGTGGGTGTTAATTACTGTTGTAATATCGTATTCGTTTGTGATCTCTTGTATTAGGTTATCTATTACAATAGCTGTTTTAGGATCTAATCCAGAATTGGGTTCGTCGCAAAACAAGTATTTAGGTTTGTTTACTATGGCACGGGCTATAGCGACACGTTTTTGCATTCCTCCTGAAGCTTCAGAAGGTAGTTTGTTGTGGGCGCCTTCAAGATTTACACGTTTTAAAACAAAGTTTACACGGTCGTCCATTTCAGAATTACTTTGTTTGGTAAACATTCGCAACGGGAATTTAACATTTTCGGCTATAGTCATAGAATCAAACAAGGCGCTACCTTGAAAAACCATGCCGATTTCTGAACGCAATTCACGTTTTTGGTCTTCTGTTAATTTAGAAAATATACGGCCCTCGTACGAAATGCTGCCTTGCTCGTAATCAAATAAACCTAACAAGCATTTTAAAAATACGGTTTTACCAGAGCCACTTTGCCCAATAATTAAGTTAGTTTTTCCTTTTTCGAAAGTTGTACTTATGCCTTTTAAAACATGGGTGTCTCCAAACGATTTATGTAAATCTTTAACTTCTATCATTAGCTTAAAAGAATTTGGGTTAAAATAAAGTTTAGCGTAATAATGGCAACACTGGTCCATACAAACGACACCGTACTCGCTTTACCAACATCTAAGGCGCCTCCTTTCATGTAAAATCCATGATACGATGGTATAGTAGCTAATAAGAAGGCAAAACCAAAGGTTTTAATAAAGGCATATATAATGTGGTAAGGAATAAAATCTTCTTTTAAACCAGTTACATAATCGTTAATAGTGGCGAACTCTCCAAAATAACAAGCTGCAAGGCCTCCCATAATACCTAAAAACATAGAAATAGATATTAAAAACGGATATAATAAAAGAGCAATTAGCTTTGGGAACACGAGATAATTTAAAGCGTTAATCCCCATAACTTCTAGGGCATCTATTTGTTCGGTAACGCGCATGGTACCAATGCTAGATGTTATAAACGATCCTACTTTACCAGCCATAATAACCGACATAAATGTGGGCGCAAATTCTAAAATTACAGATTGTCTGGTTGCAAAGCCAATTAAAGATTTTGGTACAAGCGGGTTGTCCATATTCAATGCCGTTTGTATGGTAACTACGCTTCCAACAAAAAATGAAATAAAGGCAACAATACCTAACGACCCTATAATTAAATCGTCTATATCTTTAAGAATGAGTTTTTTCATTACCGACCACTTGGTAGGCTTTTTAAAAATCTCAATAATCATTAAGGCATAAGCGCCTATATAGTGAAGATAATTCATACAGTAAATTATAACTGCTAAAGTAAAAAAATACTATAACTTATTTAATGATTATTTAAATTAAGAGGGCTTTTAAAAATTGTACTTTTGCTGTTCTAAATAAAAATTAAAAATGAAATATTTAAAATACAGCATAATTTTAGCTTTAATTAGTTTTAAAGGATTTTCACAAAATAGTAATCAATTTAGTTCGCAGGACGATATTTATGTTAAACCGAAATTGGTAGTGGGTGTAGTAGTAGACCAAATGCGCTACGATTATTTAACCCGATTTTATACTAAATATGGAGATGGTGGTTTTAAACGCTTAATGAATGAAGGTTTTAATTGTAAAAACAATCATTTTAATTATATACCAACCAAAACGGCGCCAGGCCATGCTTCAATTTATACAGGAACAACACCAAAGGGTCATGGTATAATTGGCAACGATTGGTACGATAAAACTACAAAAAGTAGCGTGTATTGTGCCGGCGATGACAGTGTGAATGCTGTTGGAACAACATCCGATGCTGGTAAAATGTCTCCGCACCGCATGCTTACAACAACGTTTTCAGACGAAAACAGATTATTTACCCAAAACCAAGGCAAAACGATAGGTATTTCTATAAAAGACAGAGGCGCTATTTTACCTGCAGGGCATACCGCAAATGCTGCTTATTGGTTTCACGGTAAAGATGAGGGCGTTTTTATTTCTAGTACGTATTATCAACAAGAGTTACCAAAATGGGTAGAACGTTTTAATGCATCTAAAACTGTAAAATCGTATTTAAAAGATTGGAATACCTTGTATAATATAAAAACATACACAGAAAGTGGCGACGATTTAAATGACTTTGAACATGGTTTTGATGGTAAAGAAACGGCTACTTTTCCTTACGATTTAAAACGCTTAAGTAAAACTAACGATGGTTTCGATATTTTAAAAACGACTCCTTACGGAAACAGCATAGTAACAGATTTTGCTATGGAAGCTATTGAAGGAGAGGATTTAGGTAAGGACGATATTACAGATGTTTTAACTGTAAGTTATTCCAGTACAGATTATGTTGGACATAATTTTGGAGTAAATTCTAAAGAAGTGCAAGACACATACCTGAGGTTAGACAAAGAGTTAGAACGGTTTTTGAAATACTTAGACAAGACAGTAGGCGAAGGCCAGTATACTTTATTTTTAACCGCAGACCACGGTGCTGTAGAGGTTCCTGCATATTTAGAATCTCAGCACATACCAGCGGGTTATTTTAATAAAAAAGAATTTAAAACCCAGTTAAATGAATTCATGTCGTCTACATTTGGTGCTTCAGATTTAATCGAAAATATCAGTAACAATCAGATATTTTTAGATCGTGCTAAATTGAAAGCCATGAAATTGGATTTGAGTATGGTGCAAGACAAAATAGTTAAGGAATTAGAAGGTTATAATTACATTTATAAAGTCTATGCAGCTTCTACATTGGTGCACCAAGCATTTACTTCTGGTATAGAGGAATTATTAGAAAATGGCTATAACCAAAAGCGATCTGGCGATATATTATACGAATTCGAACCTGGTGTAACGTCTTCTGGCAAAAAGGGATCAGCGCATAGTACAGGTTTAAATTACGATACCCATGTGCCGTTATTGTTTTTCGGAAAAGGTGTGAAGCACGGAAGTACGCTTCAAAAAACTCGAATTATAGATATCGCACCAACAATTTCTGGTTTATTGGGTATTAGCTTTCCTAACGGGGCAACTGGTCAGCCTTTAGAATTCGTTTTAAAATAAAATAGAAGAGGATAATAATTATTTCTTGTGCAGTTTACTTTCTGTACAAGAAATAATTGTTTACTAAGTCTATGTAAATGCGTTTAGCCTCGTCTTCAGAAATATTTTGCACCTGAAATAAGGCATTTGTTTTGAAGGCATTAATGATGGGTTTGCTACTGCTAGGTCTGCCGTAATCGTTAGTGGCTTTTTTGTAATAGGCATAAAGACGCAAAAGAAAATCGGCAGGAAACGGTCCCTGGAAATTATTGATGCGATCTACAGCATCTTTAAATTCTTCATCTAATTGTTTTGAAGCCATAATAGCTACTTTATAATTGCGCTATAATACTTTCTCCGCCTTTAACCTTGTCGTTAAGATTAACTTTAATGTCGGTACCTAAAGGTAAAAATAAATCTACTCTAGAACCAAATTTTATAAACCCAGAGTCTGATGCTTGCACAACTTTATCGCCAACTTTGGCATAGTTTACAATACGTTTAGCAAGAGCACCTGCAATTTGGCGATGTAAAACTTTACCAAACGATGCATTTTCTACAACTACAGTAGTACGTTCGTTTTCTTCGGAAGCTTTAGGGTGCCAAGCCACTAAATATTTTCCAGGGTGGTATTTACTAAATACAACCTCGCCACCAATAGGGTAGCGCGTTACGTGTACATTAATTGGCGACATAAATACACTAACCTGAATGCGTTTGTCGTTAAAATATTCTTTTTCGAAAACTTCTTCAATAACAACTACTTTGCCATCTACAGGCGATAATACTTGGGCGTCGTTTAATTGGCCTTTACGTTTTGGGTTTCTGAAAAATTGAAGAATTAGTACCAGAAACACAAAAAGTGTAAAAAACAGTATGTTTCTTAACCATGTTAACGATACTACATTATCTATAATTAAAAATGAAGCAATTACTAATACAAATGTAATTAGTATAATTTTAAAACCTTCTTTATGAAACATAATTCAAAATTCTTAAAAACAAATAAATAAAAGGAGCTGCAAAAATTATGCTGTCTAATCGATCTAATAAACCACCATGGCCAGGCATAATAATACCGCTATCTTTAACATTAACTTGGCGTTTAAATTTAGATTCAACTAAATCGCCAAGTGTACCAAAAACGCTAACAATTATAGCCAAAATAAGCCAATGGTTAAAGTTTAAGGTGTGCGTAAAGGTAGCAATAAAATAACTAGCAATACACGAAAAAAAGAGCCCGCCAATAAAACCTTCGACTGTTTTTTTGGGTGATATTTTTTCGAAGAGTTTTTGTCTGCCAAAATTTTTGCCAACTAAAAAGGCGAACGTATCGTTAACCCAGACTAAAATAAACGATCCTAATAAGATGGATGGATGATAAGCGTTTTCGAATCGTGCAATTAAAATTAAAAACACAAAGGCGCTCGATAAGTAAAAACTGGTTAGTAAGAAACGTTTAAACTTAAAAATTTGAATACCCTTTTTAGAAAATAAATCTTTAATTAGAAACAATTCTATAAAAACAGAAAGTACCAATAAAATTTGCGAGGCTTCGTTAAGGCCACTTAAATCTGGATAAACTAAGTGCCAAAAGCCAAAAATCAGGTAGATTATTATAAAGATAAGGTAGGCAGTAAATCCTCTAAAATCGATTAGTTTTTTGAATTCGGCAACACAAATAAGTCCGAAAATAAAAAATAAAATGGTGAGTGCCTGTTCGTTAAATAACGAAACAATAAGAAGTGTAATATATATTAAACCAAAAATAGATCTGGTAAGAATTTCTTTCATGCTAGAGGTCTTCTAAAAGCAGCAAATATAAGTTTTTTGAACTACTACCATAGGTCATAAAGTTTTTTTCATCAACAGATTTAAAGTGTTTAATTGTGGTGATGTTGGTAGGTATTTTTTGCGTGTTTTTAGATTTAATGCCTCGTAAGCCCTCACTGATGTTTTCAACAATTTGACTGGTTGTAGCAAATACAATAAAATTATCGGGTAAATCGATTAACTTTTTCTCGGCAATTTGTTTGGAGGTAATAAGTAGCGAACCATCGTCTGCAATTAAGTTTTCGCAACTTGTTAAAAAGTAAGTGGCATCTGTATCGTTTGGTTTGGCAATTGTTAAACTAGAAGATGCAAAGCGTTTTTGTAGTTCTTGTTCTAAGATCAGGATTTTTTTATCTTCCCAACTATTTTCTTCAATAATATGATCTAAAGTTTCAAAAACTTCATCTATATTTTCGCAATACAAAAACTTACCGCCATTGGCTTTAAAGTTTATGGTAAACTTTTCATCAATAGGTAACTTTACTTCTGGCATGTATTTGCCTCTGTCTTCAGATTGTATTTCCTCTGCTTCTTTGTTAGATTTGGATCCAAAAAGTTTTCTAAATAGACTCATTAAGACATTTATTCGCTATTAATCTTTATTATATCAGGTTGTTCAAAGATAAAAAATCTTAAACTAACCCAAATGGTTAATTTAAGATTTTTACAATTAGTAAGCTAATATAAGTTCGAAAAAAATATTATTTATCTAGTAAAGGTTTTTCGGTGTTTCCGAAGGCACGTTTTCCAAATATTTTTTCGAGATTATCTTTAAAAATAACTTCTTTTTCTAAAAGCACTTCGGCAAGCTCTGTAAGTTTGTCTTTATTGTCTTCTAACAACTTAACGGCTCTTGCATATTGTTCTTCTATAATATCTGAAATTTCTTTATCTATTAATTCGGCAGTTTTTTCGCTATAAGGTTTACTAAAACCATATTCGTTTTGACCTTGCGAATCGTAATAGGTAAGGTTGCCAACTTTGTCGCTTAACCCATAAACGGTTACCATGGCACGTGCTTGTTTAGTAACTTTTTCTAAATCGCTTAGAGCACCAGTAGATATTTTATTAAAAATGACTTGCTCGGCAGCACGACCACCTAATGCAGCACACATTTCGTCTAGCATTTGTTCTGGTCTAACAATTAAGCGTTCTTCTGGTAAATACCAAGCGGCACCTAACGAACGGCCTCTAGGTACTATAGTTACCTTAACTAAAGGCGCAGCATGCTCAAGCATCCAGCTAACTGTGGCGTGGCCAGCTTCGTGATAAGCAACGGCTTTCTTTTCGCTAGGTGTAATGATTTTATTTTTCTTTTCTAAACCTCCCACAATACGGTCTACAGCATCTAAAAAGTCTTGCCTGTCTACCGCTTTTTTGCCTTGTCTGGCAGCAATTAAAGCAGCTTCGTTACAAACATTAGCTATATCTGCTCCCGAAAATCCAGGGGTTTGTTTTGCTAAGAAATCGGTATCTAAATTTTCAGACTTCTTGATAGGTCTTAGGTGAACTTCAAAAATTTCTTTACGTTCTCTAATGTCTGGAAGATCTACAAATATCTGGCGGTCAAATCTACCAGCACGCATTAAAGCACTATCTAAAACATCGGCACGGTTTGTTGCAGCCAATACAATAACATTGGTATTTGTGCCAAAACCGTCCATTTCTGTTAACAACTGGTTTAAGGTGTTTTCACGCTCGTCATTAGATCCCGAGAAATTACTTTTTCCTCTGGCACGACCAATAGCATCAATTTCATCTATAAATATAATAGACGGTGATTTTTCTTTAGCCTGTTTAAATAAGTCTCTAACTCGAGAAGCACCAACACCAACAAACATTTCTACGAAGTCTGAACCAGATAGTGAAAAGAATGGTACTTTGGCTTCGCCTGCTACAGCTTTTGCTAAAAGCGTTTTACCAGTTCCTGGAGGGCCTACAAGCAATGCACCCTTAGGAATTTTACCTCCTAAAGAGGTGTATTTTTCTGGATTTTTAAGGAAATCTACAATCTCCTGTATTTCTTCTTTAGCACCTTCTAAACCTGCAACATCTTTAAACGACGTTTTAACATCTGTATTCTGGTCGAAAAGCTTAGCTTTCGATTTTCCGATGTTAAATATTTGTCCGCCAGCACCTCCGCCAGCGCCACCAGACATTCTGCGCATAATGAAAATCCATACCCCAATTAATAAAATAAACGGCAGTATACCTATTAAGAAATCGCCCCAAAGGTTTTGTTCGGTTTTATAATTAATTGTGGTTTTTAAATTTTTATCGCGAATAGTATCGTGTAATTGGTTTTCGAAGTTTTGTAAATCCCCGAATTCGAAAGTGTAATTAGGTAAACGTGTTGCGGTAGGCAACAAAGTAGATGGTTTAGATTTTTTATGTACATCTTTCTTTAATGCCTCGTCTGTTAAATATACCTGGGCTTCGCGTTTATTTACAATTTCTACAGATTCTACATCGCCTTCCTCAAGATATGTCATGAATTGAGACGGTGTCGTGCTATTAGCATTTTGTAAACTGCTCGTGTTAAAAAGTTGCATTGCAATAAAGAATGCGATAATAGCCCCATAAATCCAATACGGATTTAACTTGGGTTTTTTATTTGAATTTTTGTTGTCTTTAGCCATTAAATTTTAATAATTTGTTTCAATTATAGTTGTTTTTGCATCGCCCCACAAGCTCTCGATATCGTAATATTCGCGTATGTGTTTTTGAAATACATGCACCACAACATTTACGTAATCCATAAGCACCCATTCGGCATTATCTTGACCTTCTATGTGCCAAGGTTTGTCCTTAAGTTCTTTGCTTACTTTTTTTTGAACTGCGTTTACAATGGCATTAACTTGGGTGTTAGAAGTTCCTTCACAAACTATAAAATAGTCGCACACCGTATTTTCAATTTCGCGTAAATCTAGAAGATTGATTTCTTTACCTTTAACATCTTCAATCCCACTAAGAATGGTTGCTATGAGTAGGTCTGCGTTTGTATTGTCTTTCGCCATTAATTTGATTTAATTTGTACAAAGTTATTATTTTTTAGTTCTTTATACTTTAAATTTTACAGAAGTTTTTTTCCTGCTAATATAAATAATATAAATGCGTATAATCAAACTTGATGCCATCGATTCTACAAATACTTTTTTAAAACAATTAAGTAGTTGCGAGCTGTTAGAAGATTATACCGTGGTTACTGCTGAAGTGCAAACGCTAGGGCGCGGACAAATGGGAACGCAGTGGGAGTCTGAACCGGCTAAAAACCTTATGTTTAGTGTGTTTAAGGCTATAGATTTCTTGCCTACCGAAAAGCAGTTTTATATTAGTATGGTTACTGCTATTGCCGTTTATAAAGCTTTTAAAAAGATGTCGCTGCCTAAAGTTTTTATTAAATGGCCAAACGACATTTTGTCAGATAACAAGAAGATTTGTGGCATTTTAATAGAGAATATTATTAGAAACGGCGAATTGCGTGACAGTGTTTTGGGAATAGGAATTAATGTGAATCAAACCGATTTCTCGAATTTGCCTAAAGCCGATTCTATTTTAAATAAAACCTGTATTGCTTATGGGTTAGACGAAGTGTTAGATTATGTGTTAGTTGAATTGAAAGCGGGTTTTGCCAAACTGGAAGACCAACAATACGAGTCTTTAAAATTGGAGTACGAAAGTGTACTGTTTAAAAAAAATAAACCTTCAACATTTTTAGATGCCGAAGGTCGTATGTTTTCTGGTATTATAAGAGGTGTTACAGAACAAGGCTGTTTACAGGTGCTTGTTGAAGATCAGCTTATAAAACCGTTCGATTTAAAAGAAATAAGTTTGTTGTATTAAAGTGCTTGTGGCATTTTAGTAACCAATGTTTCTATAAATTTAGAAATTGGACCTTTTACCATCATGGCCATCATTGGGTTAAAGTCGCCTTCAAATTGAAGGTGTACATCGCTGTTGCCTTCGCTAGTTTCGTTAATATGACCTGTTAAAGCGAAATCTAATTTGCCGCCCGCAGCACCTAAAACGATTTTATTTGGTGGTATTACTTCTTTCTTTTTAAGTACAATTTCTGGCATGCCTTGTAAAGCAAACAAAAATTTATCGTCTTCTAAAACTTCAAACTTGTTGATGTTTTCTGGCATTAATTTTTCGAAATTTTTAATATCTGATAAAAAATCAAAAATATCTTGAGACGATTTGTTTACTGTAACTTTAGGTGATTCTAATTTCATGAATGTTTGTTTTAAATCTTAAGGATATCAAATAACGTTCCATTCGCTAGGGTTGGCATTCCAATCTGTTAAGGTTTGCACTTCAGACTGCGATATGTAGTTGGTTTCTACAGCTTGTTCTAGAAGACTGTCGTAGTTACTTAAAGTGTGTAGTGTTACATTTTCCTTTTTGAAATTGTCGTGGGCCACGCTAAAACCATACGAAAAAATGGCGATCATGCCCTTTACGTTCAATTGTTCTTCGCGTAGGGCTTTTACAGCATTTAAACTGCTTTTACCAGTACTTATTAAATCTTCAACAACAACTACATTTTGCCCTTTTTGTATAAAACCTTCTATCTGGTTTTTACGACCATGGCCTTTTGGTTCTGGTCTAACATAAATAAAAGGAACTCCTAAGTATTCGGCAACAAGCATACCAATACCAATTGCGCCAGTAGCAACACCAGCAATTACGTCTGGTTTTCCGTACTGTTTTTCAATTTGTTTGGCCATAGTTTCGCGAATATAATTTCGGATAGGAGGAAAAGAAAGCACTATTCTGTTGTCGCAGTAAATAGGTGATTTCCATCCAGATGCCCATGTAAAAGGAGCACTTGGGCTTAGTTTTATAGCGTTTACTTGCAATAAAACTTCAGCAGTTTTTCGAGCGGTATGTTTATTAAAAATCATAGTTGCAAAACTACACATAAATTTAAATTTATGTAGCAGTTAAAAGTATTAAAATTATTTTTTTAAAGTTAATACGTTTCTTTTAAAAATTGATATTTTTACCGTATTAATACAGTAAATTTTACTATGTATAAAGTTTTTGTTAACGATAAGCCTATTATTTTAACGACAAAGGTTGAGCAAGAAACCTATTTTAAAAATTATTTGCTAGATACGGTGCAACTCGGGAAAGTTATTAAAGAATTAAACAACACTAACTTAAAAGAGGTGCGGTTAATTCATAAAAATGAAGATAAACTTTTAAAAAAGTTTTTAAAAAAATTACCTGTAGTTGAAGCCGGGGGAGGTAAGGTATATAATAAAGAAGGACAAATTTTATTTATTTATAGAAACGATAAATGGGATTTGCCTAAAGGTAAAGCAGAGGCAAAAGAAAGTATAGAAGAAACGTCTATACGTGAGGTCGAGGAAGAAACAGGAGTTAAAGGATTAAAAATAACAAAACCTTTAGAAACGACCTATCATATATTTAAACGCAACGGGAAGTATAAAATTAAGGTTACCCACTGGTTTGAGATGACCACTACATTTACGGGTAATTTGTGGCCGCAAATTAACGAGGGTATTACTAAAGTAGAATGGTTAAGCGAAATGGAAGCTGCCCAAGCTTTAGAAAATTCGTATGCTAATATTCGGTTGCTTATTTAAGAAGGATATTTTTTAAGCTGTTATATAGCGTTTGCTTTAATGGTACGGGCATAGCATTGTTTTTAGCGAACTTTTGATTGATTTCTAACTCGATACCGACATAATTCTCAGGGAATTTTTTTCGCAAATAACTTGTAAAACCATCTGCTTTGCCTAGATATGGGTAATTGTAACGAATGTGTAAGGCTTTGTTTTGTCTTGTTAATTCCGTTTTAAATTTATGGCAAAATATTTTTTCTGCTTGTATAGAACTGTCGTACAACAAACCTACATCGCAATGGCGCTCTACGGTGTTTAAAATAGGGGTAAAGCTATGAACCGATAAATGTATAACGGTTTCTCCTTTGTTGAGTGCTTGTGTTATGTAATTTTCAACAGCTTGTCTGTAAATCGTGTAATAGCTTTCAATAAGCTGTTGTTTTATGGGTTTTGATGCCGTTTTTGTGAATTCTGAAAATAGATTTTTATGATGCAACGATCGGTTTAATTCTATGACTAAGCGACTTGTTTCGCTAAAATTTGAAAAGTCTGCCTGTGGTTTTAAATATTTGAAAACATCGAGAGCGCCCAAATCGTAACCGCGATGAGAATCCAGAATTTCTTCTGAATTCTCAAAGAGAAACTGATACTGTTTCGGAATGTCATTCCCGCCATGTTCGCAAGTTAAAACGAATTTCATTATAAAAACATTGTGTTATTTTGAAGACATTCTGCAAGTTTAGAATACACCTTTTTTATATGCTTTTCAGAATTGTCATTGGCGAGAGCTTGAGTTATTCTTGTTGCCAAAGTCCCTTCATTTAAAAGCGTTTCGATGGTGATGTAATGCGATTTATGAATGTTGGGTTTTGCTAATTCATAAAGGTGTTTCCACACGCTTTGTATGGTGCAGGCGTTTTCAATATCAAATACATTAAGGTAATCTAAGTTTGTAATTATAGTAGTTTCGCCATATTTAATAGCATCATTTAAAATAGCGAATAAATCTTCTTTGACCCAGCGTTTTTGCATGGCTAAAGGTGCTAGTTTTTTATTGACCAATAATTTTAATACTTCAATAATTAAAGCGCAAATGGCTAAGTCTGCTTTTGGACATTCTTGAATATCGATTAATCTAATTTCTATCGCATTCCTGTCAAATCGCGCAATAGCGCCTCGTGAATTTAAAAAGTAATGATCGAGAATATGGTGCGTGTCAAAAGGTTTTATAGCTTTTTTAATCGGTTCGAAAATCGTGGCGTAATAATCTAATTTTGTGAATGCGCGCTCAGGAATAATAAGTCCGGCCAGTTCAGGAATTTCCTTTTGGTTGGTTTTGTAATATTCTAAACGGGTGTCTTTAAAGCCTGTAATTTTACCTTCTAGTATTGGCGAACTCGCAGCTAAACCTGGAATAAGCGGCAATATTAAACGAATTGCGGCGTGTAGTCTTTCAAATTCTTTGTCATCAAAAAAAGGCAGATTAATGTGTGCACTTTGTACATTGCTCCAACCATGGTTTTTGCAATTAAATATACGGTTATAAAGCTCGTAAACCTCGCTGTAACTGTGTTGCCAAAGTTGGGTTTCGGTTACGGGATTCATAAATGGGTGCGCTGCGCTTGGTAATAATTGTGCTTGTAGGGGTTTTAAAAGCGTATTAATTTCGGTTATATTTTCATGGAACAGTTTCGATAATCCGTTTAAATCTTTAGTCGGCCCATTGGTTTTAAGTTCTACTACATGCGCCACTAATTCGTTGCTCCAGGCAATTTTTCCGTTGGAAATATCCGAGGTTAATTTGCCTTTCTTTTTGGTGAAAAGGGCATCAACTATAGGTGCTATTTTTAAATTAGAAGGTTGCACGAGCATATATTCTAGCTCGATGCCATACACGTCGAAAAGATGATATTTTTTATGCATTGTTAGTCTAAGCGTGTTTTTAAAGCTGTTAAAATTTCAGTGTAAACCGTGTCGCCATAATAGGCGTCTTCTACACCAAAATCGATGTTGGGGTTGTCGTTAATTTCAATTACCATTGGGGTGTTGTTAACCACTTTAATGTCGATGCCATACAGTCCTGAACCGATAAGTTTCGCCGATTTTATAGCCATCTTCAAAACGTTTTTTGGTACAGACTCTATAGGGACACATTCGGCGTCGCCATCTTGGTCGGTTTTCTTTTTAGCATTCCAGTTGTAAATTTGCCAATGGCCTTTTGCCATATAATATTTACAGGCGAAAAAAGGTTTGTGATCTAAAATGCCAATACGCCAATCGTAATCTGACGGACAAAATTCTTGCGCGATAATGAGATCTGATTCTTTTAACATGTTATTGACCAAATCCTGATACTCGCGTTCTGTTTTTGCTTTTTTTACGCCAAACGAAAATGTAGAATCGGGTGCTTTTAACACGCAAGGCAAACCAACAGTGTCTAAAACCAAATGTTTATTGTCCTTATGCACAATAAGTGTTTTTGGTGTTGGAATGTTCGCATTTTGCAAAGCTTCTGCCATATAGACTTTGTTGCAGCATTTTAAAATGGCATCAGGATAGTCTACAATGGCAATACCTTCTTGTTGTGCTTTTCGGGCAAAGGCGTAAGCTTCGTTATTAACTTCGGTACTTTGGCGAATGAATAAAGCATCGAAAGATGATAGACGCGATAAGTCTTTAGGTTCTATCAATTCGGCGTAAATATTCATTTTTTCAGCAAGATCGATAAACTTTTTTAAGGCTTTCGTGTTGCTTGGTGGTGCCGGATCTTTTGGATTAACTAATATGGCTAAATCGAAATCGCTTTTGTTCAATTTCGGGATATCGTAACGTTTTTTAGAAAAGTACTGATTAGCGAATTCCTGAACGCTTTCGATGTGTTCCGATGGTATTTCGGATTCCGAAATGGCCTTTATACTTTGTATGTGCCACTTTGTGGTGTGGTTAAATTTAACACGTAAAAAAGGTACCTGAAAATGTTTGTAAAACAACAGGCTTAGTTCTTTATATTTTTGCGCTACATTTTGTCCAAAATAAATGCTAAGGGTAAAGTCTTGTGATTTTATGTTTTTTAAGCTGTGCTGAATGATATCGTCAAACTCATCCGATACAATTCTAACCAGTTTTAAAGCTTTTAAATCGACAATGTTTTTTACCGTTGGTATAGGTAAATGCCCGCGAGCTTCTGCTAAAAGCGATACGTAATACCCTTTAGATTGGTACGAATAATCTTTACATAAATTGAAAATTCTTGCTTTTTTTACTAAGGCGTATTCTGGATTGGTAAGGTAATCTTGGGCAGAGATTACTGTAATATTCTCAATCGAAAAATTCCATTTTTCAGGTTGATTGACAACAATGTATTTGTTCATTAAAGGCGCTTCATAGCGGTAGTAATTTTAATCAAAAGTATATCATTTTTGAATATCATTTACATTTTCAATAAAATTTTTAATGTTAAATAATTGCTTGTAAATCAATGTGTTTTTTTAATGATTGAGTCGGTATACAGGATATTGTAAATGTGTCGTTTCGTAATATTTGCTGTGTTTGTGAAGCCAGTCTAATTGCGCATACCAATTTTTTGAAAAATCGGAATCTGTTTGTTGTTTTGCTTCAAATTCGGCTTTGAGTTCGGGATTGTTGTTTAAGAGCTCTAAAGCTAAATCTTCCCAGACATACGGCGAAAAATGTTCTTTTTGCTGAAGAATACTGTCGAAGAAATTCCAGTTGAAAAACGAATCGACGGCTTGAGGCTCTAAAGTTTCTAATAAGTAGCGAATGGCAGGTTGGTTGGTTTCGATGTAAATGTCGCCAGTTCGGAAGGTTTTAGATACGGTTTTTGAAGATATTTTGGTGTTTTTGTGTAGATAATGGCCTTCGTAAGGAGTTTCCGAAGTTTCAAAATCTTCAATTTTATAAGCTTCAACCAAAAATGTTTGATCGGTTTCTAGCGGTTTCATTTTTACCTGATTCAATTCAAATAACGCGATTATAGGATACCAGCCTTGCGGAATTATGTAAGCTTTCGGGATATTTATACTTGTAGTGGATTTAAAGTAATTTTGATAGGTTACAGATTTGGTAAACGGTTTGTTGCGGTCGTATTGTAAACGTTTTAAGCCTGTAATTTTGCTAGTCGTGTAACTGCCTTCAAAACCCTTAAATTGAAGCGTCGAGCTTTTAGTGGTGTCTACAACCCAATTTAGCGGATAGGTTTTAGTATTTGCAAAAGTGCGATTGGCTTGGTCGCGTAATACTTTTATTGTTTTGTAATCTTTTTCAATTAAATCAATCATGCTTATCATCAGTTCGTAAGTGCCTTCAACACGTTGTTTATAAGGTTTCAGCATGTGGGTTTCAACCATCATACCCAACGTGTTAAACAAGGTTGTATATCCGGTGGAATATCTTGGGTGATCTATAAACTGGCTAAATCCAATTTCAGGAACCTGATTAAAAACGTTTACGTAAGGGGTAATGTCCCAGTTTTTAGCGGCAAGTTGTTGTTCTAATTCAGGCATCATTTGGGTGTGTAGGTAGTTACCTAAATCGCCACCTAATTTATTGTGTTGGGTAAATAAATGGGTGAGTGTATATTGGTAATCGGCACCATTGCTTACGTGGTTGTCTATAAACACATCGGGATTTACTTTATGAAAAATTTCGGCAAACGCTTTACTGTTTTTGGTGTCGCTTTTAATAAAGTCGCGATTTAAATCGTAATTTCTGGCATTGCCTCTAAACCCGTAATCTTTAGGACCGTTTTGATTGGTTCTGGAACTTGAGTTTCGGTTTAGACTTCCACCAATATTATATATAGGAATGGTGGTTAACACCGTGTGTTTGGGCATTTTAATTTTACCTTGAGCAAGATCGCGAAACAGCATCATGGTGGCATCTATACCATCGCTTTCACCTGGATGAATGCCGTTATTGATGAGTAAAATACGTTTATCTTCTCCGATTTCAGAAAAATTGAAATCCTTATCGGGATTTAAAGTGATAAGGTGAAGCGGTTTGCCAGAATCGGTTTGTCCAACAGTTTCTATGTGAATTTCAGGAAACGATTTAGCTAAAGTTTCGTAAAACTGAATCACTTCCTGATACGTTGCGGTTTCGGTACCGTTACTTTTTTCGAAATGTGTTAAAAACGTATTGTTAATTTGGGCGTGTAAACCAGTGGTTATTACAAGACTAAGTAAAACAGACTTTAGGGATTTCATTTTTTGTAAATTTGGTTCAAACTTAATGAAATTATTACAGTAAGAACTTGCAGGACGCTATTTTAACTGTATTTTTGCCGCTTAAAAAAAAACAGAAACATGACCGATTTTATTAGGAAAATAACACCTAACCCAAAAGATGATGTTTTAGCAGGAGTTACTGTATCGTTAGCCATGATTCCCGAAGTAGTAGCCTTTGCTTTCGTGGCTCAAATAGATCCGTTGGTGGCACTTTCCGGAGCCTTCATAGTGGGGCTAATTACAGCTATTTTTGGTGGTCGCCCAGGGTTAATTTCTGGTGCGGCAGGTGCGGTTGCTGTTATTTTTGTGCATCTTATCTCCGAAGGGCATACTAAAGGCATGTTGTTTGAAACGCCTGTGGAAAATATGGGATACTTTTATCTTTTAGCAGCCGTAATTTTAATGGGAATTTTTCAGATTGCAGCAGGTGTGTTTAAATTAGGGCGTTTTGTTAGGTTAATTCCACATCCTGTTATGTTGGGTTTTGTAAACGGTCTGGCTATTGTTATTTTTCTGGCGCAAGTGCGTATGTTTTCTCATAAAAAATTAGAAATTACTGCCGAGGGTGTTAAGCAATATATTAATATCCCGATGGAAGGTACAGAACTTTATACCATGATTGGTCTTGTGGCCTTAACCATGGGCATTATCTGGTTGTTACCCAGAATTACAACTAAAATTCCAGCGGCCTTAACAGCTATTTTGGTTACTACGGCGGTGACTATTTTTGGAGGTTTGGATGTGAGTACCGTAGGATCTTATATAGTTGAAGGTGGAGGTACCGGACTGAAAGGCGAGTTCCCAACTCCAAACTTAGAATTATGGCAGTATTTACCATTTAATCTCGATACGCTTCAATTTATTTTGCCGTATGCTTTCTTAGCGGCTTCGGTTGGGTTAATAGAGTCTTTAATGACTATGAATTTAGTAGATGAATTGACCGAAACCCGTGGTAATAGTAATAGAGAATGTATAGCACAAGGTGCAGGAAATATGGTTAGTGGCTTGTTTGGTGGCACTGGTGGTTGTGGTATGATTGGGCAAACTGTTATTAATATAAATGCTGGTGGTCGTGGTAGATTGTCGGGAGTAATGATGGCTGTAACTTTATTAACTTTCATTTTATTTACAGATAAATATATAGAGCAAGTGCCTATTGCGGCGTTAGTTGGTGTGATGTTTATGATGGTGATTGAAACCTTTGCTTGGTCGAGTTTCCGAATTATTAGAAAAATACCTGTGGCAGATGCTGTGGTGTTGGTAATCGTTTCGGCGGTAACGGTAATTTACGATTTAGCTATTGCGGTTTTTGTTGGAGTGATTATTTCGGCTTTGGCTTTCGCTTGGGAAAATGCTAAAAAGATTCGTGCCAGAAAGCGTTATTCCGAAGACGGTAAAGTGAAGACCTACGAAATCTGGGGGCCTTTATTCTTTGGGTCGATTACTGCTTTTAATGAAAAGTTCGATGTGAAAAACGATCCCGATGAGGTGATTATCGATTTTGTTGAATCTCGCGTAAGCGATCATTCAGCTTTAGAAGCCATCACGAATATTGTAAATAAATACGAAGAGCAAGGCAAGACGATTAAGTTGAAGCATTTAAGCGAAGATTGTAAAACTTTAATGTATAAGGCGAATCCGAAGTTTAGAGAGGTGATTGTGGAAGATGTTCACGATCCGCGTTACCACTTGGCTGCCGATCCTGAGAAGTTCCCGAAGCCATTATCTGAGTATCAGTTTTAATATTGATATCGGTATCTTGAATAGAAGCTTTGGTTTGCTTCGGTTCTTGGTTTTTTTAAAGAGTCGGTTGCCTGTTAAATAATATGCTGTGTTACTTGGCTGATGGTACACGCAGCAGGGATTTTTTTAAAAGATGTTTAGTGGAATTACAGGCTATTTAAATTAACACTTTTAGGGACCAATACTTTGTAATCGCCTTTGTTTCTAATAACATCTCTAACAATGCTAGAGCTTATAAATGAAGTTCTGGCAGCAGTAAGTAAAAACACAGTTTCTATTTTAGAGAGTTTTCTGTTGGTGTGGGCAATGGCTTTTTCAAATTCAAAGTCGGCTGGATTTCTTAGTCCGCGTAAAATAAACTGGGCATCAATTTCTTTACAGAAATCTACTGTTAGACCTTCGTAGGTAACTACTTTTACTTTTGGTTCTTTTTTAAACGCTTCTTCTATAAACTGTTTGCGGACCTCGAGATCGAACATGTATTTTTTTTCGGAGTTAACACCAATAGCAACTACTACTTCATCAAAAAGTTTTACGCCTCTTTTAATAATGTCGTAATGGCCTAAAGTAATGGGGTCGAAAGATCCAGGAAAAATAGCTCGTCTCATGGTATAAAATTACAGTTTTTATTTTAAAGCTTCTTCAATAGCACTGTCAAATAAATCGGTAAGCGATATGCCAGCAACAGCGGCTTGTTGGGGTAAAATGCTTTCTTTGGTCATTCCTGGTATAGTATTCATTTCTAATAAATGGGGTTCACCATCTTTAAAGATATATTCACTTCGGGAGAAGCCTTTCATTTTGAGAACCTCGTAGACTTTTTTTGCTAATTGGGTTACTTTTTGTTCTTGATCTGGTGTTAATCTGGCGGGGGTAATTTCTTCGGACTGACCTAAATATTTGGCGTTATAGTCAAAAAAATCATTCTTGCTTACAATCTCGGTTATGGGCAACACTTTGGTTTCGCCTTTATAGGTAATAACACCTACCGATACTTCGGTGCCTTCTAAAAACGATTCGATAATAATTTCGTCGTCTTCTTTAAAAGCAATGTCTATAGCATTTTTTAAATCTTCTTTTTTGTAAACTTTCGTTACCCCAAAACTGCTTCCGGCCTTATTGGCCTTTACAAAACAAGGTAAACCTACTTTGGCAACAATGGCATCTTCGTTAATATCATCACCGAGATTTAAAAAGTACGATTCGGCTGTTTTTATGGCATAAGGTTTTAAAATACTTAGCAGATCACGCTTATTAAAAGTAATATTAGCCTGGTACATGTTGCAACTGGTATGCGGTATATTTAATAGTTGAAAATACCCTTGTATAAATCCGTCTTCGCCTGGTGAGCCATGAATGGCATTAAACACACAGTCGAAACTGATTTTTGTGCCGTTAACCATTGTGGAAAAGTCGTTTTTGTCTATTGGAAATTCTTCGTCTTGATCGTTTACATAAACCCATTTTTCTTTAAAAATATGAACTCTGTAACTGTTGTATTTCGAGGCGTCTAACGATTGGTAAACTACATTACCGCTTTTTAAAGAGATTTCGTATTCGCTGGAATACCCACCCATAATGATGGCGATATTTTTTTTCATAACAATAACAAACGATGGAAAAAATCGTTTAGCTAAAATATCATTTATTAATCAAAAGTAAAAACAGAACGGTTTTTATATATTTGCTTATCAAATTTCCATTCATGAGCGTTATTAAATTTCTTACCAGTAAAACTTTTTTTCTAAATGTATTGTTGGCGGTAGTAGCCATTTTTGTAGTGTGTTATCTTATGCTACGTTGGCTAGATGCGACTACCAATCATGGTGAGTTCGAAACCGTACCAGATTTAACAGGTAAGTCTATAGATATGGCAAAAATGGAGTTAGAGCACAACCATTTGGTCATGCAAATTCAAGATTCGGCTAATTTTAATCCCGATTATCCAAAGTTTTCGGTAATAGAGCAAGACCCAAAACCAGGATTTAAAGTAAAAGAAGACCGTAAAATTTATATTACACTCAATCCGTCAGGATACAGAAAAGTATTGGTTCCAGAACTAGAGGAGCGTACTTTTAGACAAGCAAAACCTACTTTAGAAGCTTTAGGTTTTGCTGTAGGTAACATTACCTATGTAGATAATATAGGTAAAGACATGGTTTTAAAAATGACTTTTGAAGGAAAAGATATCCAGTCAGGCGATAAGTTGCCAAAAACTTCTAAAATAGATTTGGTATTGGGTAATGGAAACAGACCACAGTAAATTATGAGCGACTACACACCAGAGACCGATGAGGCAGAAGACGAACTTTACGAGCACTATGCTTTTATTGCCGAAAAAGGGCAATCGCCTTTACGTATAGATAAATATTTAATGAATTTTGTAGAAAATGCAACCCGAAATAAAATTCAGGCAGCTGCAAAATCGGGTAATATTTATGTGAATGGCGTGCCTGTAAAATCTAATTACAAAGTAAAAGGTAACGATGTTATAAAGGTATTGTTTGCCCATCCGCCGTACGAAAATCTACTAGTAGGAGAAAATATTCCTATCGATATTGTATACGAAGACGACGATGTTTTGGTGGTGAATAAACCAGCTGGCATGGTAGTGCACCCTGGACATGGTAATTATTCCGGAACCTTAATAAATGCGTTAATATATCATTTCGATAATCTGCCAGAAAATTCATCGGGAAGACCCGGTTTGGTGCATCGCATAGATAAAGATACTAGCGGACTTTTAGTGGTTGCAAAAACCGAAGAAGCTATGGCAAATTTATCGTTTCAGTTTGCCGAGAAAACATCGGAGCGCGAATATGTGGCCATTGTTTGGGGTAATATGGAGGACGACGAAGGTACTGTTGAAGGTAATATAGGAAGGCACCCTAAAAATCGCTTGCAAAACACGGTGTTTTTAGACGACGAAGCCGATAAAGGAAAACCAGCTGTAACCCATTACAAAGTTATCGAGCGTTTAGGCTATGTAACTTTAGTGTCTTGTAAACTGGAAACCGGACGTACACACCAAATTCGTGTGCATATGAAGCATATTGGGCATACTTTATTTAACGACGAGCGTTATGGTGGCGAGAAAATTTTAAAAGGTACCACCTTTACCAAGTACAAACAGTTTGTAGACAACTGTTTTAAAGTTTTGCCAAGACAAGCGCTACATGCCAAAACTTTAGGGTTCGAGCACCCGAAAACTAAAGAATTCATGCGCTTTAATTCCGAAATTCCAGACGATATGCAGTTGTGTATCGAAAAGTGGCGGAACTATGTGAAGCATCAAGATGTGGATGCAGCAGAAGAATAAATTTTAATTATACTGTAATAAAAAACAACAGTATTTAGCAATAGTAATCCAGCTGTTTAGTTTGTAGTTTTGTTTTAGAAAATATCAGACAAATCAAGTTTAATTCCATCAAACCTTATTATGAAATTAGTTTTATCTCCAGCTAAATCTTTAGATTTCGAAAGCGAATTGCCAACCGAAGTTACTACCGAGGCCGTTTTTTTAAAAGAAGCCGAGCGTATTAATAAAGTGGTGAAAAAGAAATCGGCCAAGAGTTTATCTAAATTAATGCATATTTCGGATGCTTTAGGGCAATTAAATTACGAACGAAATCAGCAATGGAGCTTGCCATTTACCAAAGACAATGCCAGGCAGGCTATTTATGCGTTTAGTGGCGACGTGTATCGTGGCTTTGATGCATATACCATTCCTGAAGATAAATTAGGAACACTTCAAAATACAGTGCGTATTATTTCTGGACTGTACGGTATTTTAAAACCATTAGACCTTATTCAGCCGTATCGTTTAGAGATGGGGACAAAAATGCCAATCGGTACTAAAAAAAACTTGTACGAATTCTGGAAAAAATCGATAGTAGAAGCCTTAAACAATGATTTGGAAGACAATGAATTATTCTTGAATTTAGCGAGTAACGAATACTTTAAAGCGATCGATAAAAAAGCTTTAAAAGTGCCAGTTGTAAATGCCACATTTAAAGACTTTAAAAATGGCGAATATAAGGTGATTATGACTTATGCTAAACTGGCTCGCGGTTATATGGCACGTTACGTAGTCGATACCAATGCTAAAACCATAGACGATTTAAAAGGATTTAATTACGAAAATTACCGTTACGATGAACAGCTCTCGACCGCAGAAGAGTTGGTCTTTACAAGATAATAAACGCACAGAAGATCAGCGCGAACGATTTAAAGCCACAGGCAAACAACCCCGAAATTATACGTCGACCTACATTTTGTCTGGATTGGCATTAATGTTGTTAATTAGTGCTGTTTTGACATTAACATCCGAAAAAAAACTTGAAGCCTGTATGTTTTTTGGCAGGTGTTTTAACTCTAAAGAACAACCTGTATTGTACACGCTGTATGTATTTGCAACTTTGTTTATAATTGTATTCGCCATTATTTCGGCGTATATGTTAGGAAAGAAAATTGGGAGCAAATACAAGCAATAGCTACTTGCTAACAACAGTGCCTTTATCGACGTTTATCTTAGTTTCAGGTTTTACTTTTTTCTTAATTCGTGGTCGCGTTACACCGTATGTGCCTCGGTAAATTTTGCCGCGTTTTGTTTTTTTATCGCCTTTGCCCATGTTTTTTTGTTTTTTTGAATGAATGAAACGTACAGATAAAATACTAATTTTAGCCTAAACCACAAAATTCATGTTTGTTCACGAACACCCGTATCCACCTTATATTCCTGAAAATGCAACGAAATTAATTGTCGGAACCTTGCCGCCGCCGCGATTTTCTACAGGTGATTTGAAACCCGGCGATGTCAATTTTTGTTATGGCAGTATCGATGGAC
Organism: Formosa sp. A9; assembly: GCF_051200825.1. GTDB lineage: Bacteria > Bacteroidota > Bacteroidia > Flavobacteriales > Flavobacteriaceae > Formosa. Next base: position 804,489 of record NZ_CP195158.1, read on the forward strand.
AATTATGGCCGATTTTAGATAAAATATTCAATTTGAATTTGGTTTTTGAAAATTCAGAAGCAGCAATTCTTCAACGTAAAACTTTTTTGAAATCAAGAGGAATTGGTATTTGTGATATCGTAGCTTCTGCAGAACGAGACAAAATAGATGCCTCCGATTTAGGGATGCAAAACATTCAATTGCGCGATCTAATCTATTATTTGAAGCAATTTCCGAAGATTGACACCTTGTTATTTACAGGAGGAAATAGTAAAAACGGTCCTGAATATTTCTTCAGAAAACATTTAAAAACATATAACATCGCGTTGCGGAAAGTAGAAGTTGAGGTGCCGCGAATTCATGAATTTCAATTAGAAGAAAGAATCATAAAAACCGTATCCTTAACCGCGCCATCGGGAGCAGCCAATCGCGCTGTTGGTAGTATGCCACTGTACAAACAATTAAAGCAACGAAATCCAGAATTCAATACTATCGATTTTCGCGTGATGCAATACCGTGAGTTTTTTTAGTTAGGTTTTATGCCTCGAATTCACGAATATTATTTTAAAAAGAGTGAAAATTTAAAAACGCTTCACTTTTTTTTGTAATACTTCTTTAATACGCTTCAAATCATTAAATTTGCACTTCTTAAAATTTTGATGAAAGTATATGTTTAATAATTTAAGCGAAAAGTTAGATAAAGCGTTACACGTTCTTAAAGGACACGGAAGTATAACCGAAGTAAATGTTGCAGAGACCTTAAAAGAAGTGCGTCGTGCCTTATTGGATGCCGATGTTAACTTTAAAATTGCTAAAGATTTTACCAATAGAGTAAAGGAAAAAGCTTTAGGTCAAAACGTATTAACAGCTTTACAGCCAGGGCAGTTGATGGTTAAAATCGTGAAAGACGAATTAACCGAATTAATGGGAGGCGATGCCGCTGGTATTAATTTATCGGGCACACCAAGCGTTATTTTAATGTCGGGTTTACAAGGGTCTGGTAAAACAACTTTCTCTGGTAAATTAGCCAATTACCTTAAAACCAAAAAAACAAAGAAACCATTATTGGTAGCTTGTGATGTGTATCGTCCAGCAGCGATCGATCAGTTACACGTGGTGGGCGAACAAATAAAAGTAGATGTTTATAGCGATAAGGGCAATAGCGATCCAGTGGCTATAGCACAAGCTGGTATTGCACATGCCAAAGCAAACGGCCATAATGTGGTGATTATAGATACCGCAGGACGTTTGGCCGTAGATGAAGCCATGATGACCGAAATATCGAATATTCATAACGCCATCAAGCCACAAGAGACCTTATTTGTTGTAGACTCCATGACAGGTCAAGATGCAGTAAACACGGCAAAAGCCTTTAACGATGTCTTGAATTTCGACGGAGTTATCTTAACCAAACTAGATGGTGATACCCGTGGTGGTGCTGCCATAACCATTAAATCGGTAGTAGATAAACCAATTAAATTTATTGGTACTGGTGAAAAAATGGAAGCTATAGATGTGTTCTATCCTTCTCGTATGGCCGACCGTATTTTAGGTATGGGAGACGTGGTGTCGCTTGTAGAGCGTGCTCAAGAGCAATTTGACGAAGAAGAAGCTAGAAAACTTCAAAAGAAAATTGCCAAGAATCAGTTTGGTTTCGACGATTTCTTAAATCAGATTCAGCAAATCAAGAAAATGGGGAATATGAAAGACCTGATTGGTATGATTCCTGGTGCTGGAAAAATGATGAAAGATATCGATATTGACGACGATGCCTTTAAACATATAGAAGCTATTATCCATTCTATGACACCAGAAGAGCGCACTAAACCAGCCATCATTAATGCTAGTCGTAAAAAGCGTATTGGTAAAGGCTCAGGAACCTCTGTTCAGCAGGTGAATCAACTGTTAAAGCAGTTCGACCAAATGAGCAAAATGATGAAAATGATGCAAGGCGGTGGCGGAAAACGCATGATGCAAGCAATGAAGAATATGAGGTAGTTTTCGTTCTATTAAATTTCAAATCAACCGAGAACTAAAACTGCATACTGTTTACTCAATACTCAATACTAAAAAATATGACTATACTAGACGGAAAAAAAGTTAGTAACGATATTAAAGACGAAATCACCGAGCAAGTCAAAAAAATGAAAGCTAAAGGTGAAAAAGTACCACATTTAGCTGCTATTTTGGTGGGTAACGATGGTGCTAGTTTAACTTATGTTGGTAGTAAAGTAAAGGCTTGCGAGCGCGTAGGTTTTGAATCGACTTTAGTAAAAATGTCCAATACGACAAGTGAAGTCGAGTTGTTAGACAAAATTCACGAGCTTAACGAAGATCCTAATATCGATGGGTTTATCGTACAATTGCCTTTACCGGAGCAAATTAATGAGCAAAAAGTATTGTTGGCTGTAAATCCAGATAAAGATGTAGATGGTTTTCATCCAGCAAACTTTGGTAAAATGGCTTTGGATATGACAACCTTTATCCCGGCAACACCTTTCGGAATTTTAGAATTGTTAGATCGTTATGGCGTAGAAACCAAAGGAAAGCATACTGTAGTAATTGGTCGTTCTCACATTGTTGGGCGCCCAATGAGTATTTTAATGGGACGTAAAGGTTTTCCTGGGAATTCTACTGTAACCTTAACCCATAGTCACACTAAAAATATTACACAAATTACATCGCAAGCGGATATTATCATTTCTGCTTTGGGCGTGCCTAATTTCTTAAAAGCTGAAATGGTAAAAGATGATGCGGTTATTATCGACGTTGGAATTACACGCGTGCCTGATGATTCTACCGAAAAAGGTTATAAAATTACTGGTGATGTGGATTTTGTAAATGTAAGCAAAAAAGCAAGTTACATAACACCTGTTCCAGGTGGTGTGGGGCCAATGACAATTGCCATGCTGTTAAAAAACACCTTGTTAGCTTGCGAGCGACACAGAAAAAACGTCTAAAATTTACTACATAAAACATTATTGTAAGCATAGTTATAATTATAAGTAACTATGCTTATTTTTTTATTCAAAAAAAAGGGTTAGCTTAATGCAATCTAATCTAACTAACCACTTTTGAAAAACATAAAACTAATTTGTTTTGTTCTGTTGTGTTGTAGTTTCAGTTACGCACAAACAACAGAAGTTATTCAAATAAATTATTTAGGGCAGGAGCACGGCTTGTTGCAGCTTAATACCAAGGCTTTAGCTTTAGATGATATGGGTTATGTATGGGTGGGCACAGAGGATGGCTTACATCGGTTTAACGGTTACGAATTTAAAAGTTATGTAGCTAACCCTAAAGATTCCATTTCTATTCCAGACGACCATATTCGTGGACTTTTCTCGGTGAACGATACCTTATGGATTGCTACTAATTCTAAGGGGATTGTAGGGTATAAGAGAAGCGAAAACCGTTTTTTTACTTTTCGTCCTAAAAGTAAAAATCAAGACGATTTTAATGTAGCGTACAAAATTCTTCCGTTTAATACTAAACATGTATTGTTTTCTGTTAAAAATAATTTTGTACTTTTTAATCGAGACGATAAATCGCATCGTATTTATCATCTTCCAGAAAAGTATGCCGAAAATAAAGTTGAAGATGTTATTTCGGTTGGCTTTAATAGGTATTGGTTAGCAACTAGCCAGTCTGGTTTATTAGAGTTTAATTTTCAAACTCATGAATTTCGACAGCATGAAACTTTTAAGCCAGAAACAATTTCATGTTTTATTAATAGTAAAGATCAAGTGTATATAGGTACCAATCACGGAGTTTATATTTATAACAAATTACAGCAAACGTTTATTAAAAGTAGTATTAGTCATGACGTAACTGGTGGCTACAAACTGAATGAATTTGAATATTTAATTAGCACTACAAAAGGTATTTTAAAATATAATTCTGTTACCAACTTGTATCAGCCTGTGGTATTTAAAAATAATAAAGAAAACAAGCATTATGCTGCGGTGAGCTTAACTGAGTTTTTGGGAGATGATAATGGTAATGTTTGGTTTGGTACCGAAGGCGAAGGACTGTTTCACTATAATAAATTTCAAAATAAATTTAAGAGTCATAGTATTCACTTTCCCAAATTATACGAAGACCAGCGGATTAGTATTTTTCCTATCTACAGAGAAAACGACTCGTTGTTATGGCTTGGTACTTATGCAGGAACGGTAAAATACAATGTTTTAAACAATTCTTACGCCTTGTATGAAAAGGGTAAAAAGGGAATTACTTATACATTTTGTAAAGATGCTACTGGAAATTTATGGGCTGGAGGTATTACCGATGGTTTAATGAAATATGTAGATAGCACAGATAGTTTTAGACAATGGTTGCATCGGGAAAATGAAGCAAACAGTTTGCCTGATAATGAAGTGTTGGAGATAATACCAGTATCTAACGATAAATTGTGGGTGTGCACATGGGCCGGAGGTATTACAGAGTTCGATACCAAAAAGGAAACCTTTACACCGGTATTGTTAAATAATAAACAGATAAATAGGGCAAGGACCTCTTTAATCGATTCCAATCACAATATATGGATAGGTACAGACCAGGGATTGTATAAAATAACTTCGGCAAATAAAGTGCATCATTATACAACAAACTCCGATGCAAATATCAATTTAACTAATGATAGAGTGTTTTCTTTAGCCGAAGATTGTAATGGTAATATTTGGATAGGCACTAGTTCAGGGCTTACTTTTTTAGACTCTAGTACCCAGCAAACAGAGTTGTTTTTTAAACAAAAAGGCTTTCCTAACGACTTTGTTTACGGTTTGTTATTAGATGATAATGAAAATGTATGGATGAGTACAAATTACGGTTTGTCTGTATTTAACCCGATAACCAGAACATTTAAAAATTATACCGCCGATGATGGTTTACAGGATAACGAATTTAATGGTAAGTCTTTTTATAAAGATGATGAAGGACAACTTTATTTTGGAGGGATTAACGGATTTAATATTATAAACCCCAAAAAAATAATAGACAATCCGCATTTGCCAAATATATATATCGAGTCGGTAGAATTGTTTAATAAACCTATTGCTTTAAACGAAATGTTTAAAGATACACTAGTGTTTAAAAGCAGAGAAAATGTTCTGACTTTTAATTTTTCGGCATTAAATTATTTAAATCCAGCCAAGTGCTCGTACCAATATAAATTAGATAATTTTGATGACCAATGGAGTCCGGTGACTAAAAAAAATAATGTTACTTATACTAACTTGAATCCTGGAGATTATACACTTAAAATAAAAGCATCGAACGATGTTGGCGAGTGGAATCCTAATATCAAATCTTTACATCTTATTATAGTGCCGCCTTGGTATCAAACCTCGTGGTTTAAAATTCTTATCGGTATGCTGTTGGTGCTTTCTGGAGTTTGGTTTTATAGATTTAAGACCTCTAAATTAAAACGTGATAAGTTGAAGTTAGAGCGTTTGGTGGCGAGTCGTACTAAAGATTTAATCGAAAAGAACAGCGAATTAAAACGTTCTAATATCACAACAAAAACTCAAAAGGAAAATATAGAGTTTTTAATGAAAGAGCTGAATCATAGAGTGAAAAATAACCTTCAAATCATTTCCAGTTTGTTGAGTATGCAAGCTCAAAATGTTTCAGATAAGGCTGTAAAAGACACTTTAAATATTGCTAAAAATAGAATTTTAACTATATCTTACATTCAAAACGACTTGAATGCTCAAGAAGGAAAAATCGATATTTCGAAGTTTTTAGAAGAGTTTACGTTACAAGTGGTTGCCTTGCTCTCTGATGAGCAATCGGTTAAATTTAAAGTAAAATTCAATATAGAGCCCAATTGTATTTGCGATTTAAACACGACGCTTTTGGGCTTAATTGTAAACGAATTGATAACGAATACTTATAAATATGCCTTTACTACTTTTTCCGAAAGTAATGTGTTGGAGGTGGCATGTGTTAAGCATGACAGTAGTTTACTTGTAAGTATTTCCGATAATGGTAAAGGGTATCAAGCAGATCAGGTGCGGCCCAATGCTTTGGGCTTAGAATTGGTTCGGGTTATGGCAAATCAAATGAATGCAGAGTTAAAAACAACGCTACAAAACGGAGTAAAAAACACAATTATAATACAATGCTCATGAAACATGTTTTACTAATAGAAGACGAACTTATAGTAGCAATGGATATAAAAATGTCTTTAGAAAAGAAAAACGGATTTGTGGTTTCTACTGCCAGAAATTATACCGAAGCTTTAAAGATTTATAATAATAAGCTTATTGATGTTGTGGTGTGCGATGTCAATTTAAATACCGATAAAGATGGTATAGAGGTTATAGAAGCTTTTTCTTTAATTAAGCCTGTACCTGTGGTGTACTTAACAGCATACGATAACCCCGAAATTTTAGAACGTGCAAAAAAGACCTTGCCTTACGCCTATTTATTGAAACCTTTTAACGAATCGCAACTCGTATTAACCCTCGATTTGGCACACTTAAATTTTAAAAGACAGGAAAAGAAATTAGTGGTTAAAGCAGAAAATCAAAATAAATTAAAAGATTTAACATTACGCGAAAAAGAAGTGCTTATAGTGTTGGCTACGGGAAAAACGAGCAAAGAGATTGCCGATACTTTAAACATCTCTCAGCATACGGTAGATAAACATAAAAAAAATATTAAAAAGAAACTGGGTTTAAATACCATAGGCGAATTGGTGAAATTTGCATATTCTACCAATTTAAAAACGTTAAACTAAGATTTTCGATGTCTTGAAGCTCGTGTTGGTGGCGTAAATGTTTTTTTAGAGTCTTCAATTAAATGTTGAAGGGTTTTAAGTTCTTCTTTAGTAAATTCGCGATATTCTCCAACAGGAACATCCAGTTTTATATTCATAATCCGGATGCGTTTTAAAGTTAAAACTTCATAATTTAAATACTCACACATTCGTCTAATTTGCCTATTAAGACCTTGGGTGAGAACAATTCTAAACGTATAGGAATCTATTTTTTCTACTTTACACTTTTTAGTTACACGGTCTAAAATAGGCACGCCGTTAGACATTCGTTCTATAAAAGTTTGCGAAATGGGTTTGTCTACCGTAACAATATATTCCTTTTCATGATTGTTACTGGCGCGTAAAATTTTGTTTACAATATCGCCATCGTCTGTTAAAAAAATAAGTCCTTCGCTGGGCTTGTCTAAACGACCAATAGGGAAGATGCGTTTAGGATAATTAATAAAATCTATAATATTATCTTTTTCTACACGCGTATCTGTAGTGCAAACAATACCTACTGGTTTGTTAAATGCCAAATAAACAAAATTGCTGTTACTGTTGCTAACGGTTTTACCATCTACAGCAACAGTGTCGTTGGGGCCAACTTTGGTGCCCATTTCTGGTACAATGCCGTTAATGGTAACACGACCAGCATCTATAAGTTTGTCTGCTTCCCTTCTAGAACAATAACCAGCTTCGCTTAAGTATTTGTTTATGCGTTTTAACTCTGTTTCCATAGTGCAAATATAGCGATAAGTTAAGTAGCGATAAAGTTATAAATATGTTCAATTACAGAATGGTCTTTTAACGAGTGTCCTAAGCCTTCAGTTGTAATTAGGGTACTGTTTTTAAATTCATCTTTAATCAATAACGCATCTTCGTAGGGAATAACGGGATCGTTTTTATCGTGAATGATAAGCCCTTTAGTGTTTACCTCTTTTAAAAATTGCGCAGTAGAAAAGCGTTGTGGTTCAGCTCCAAAACGTTTTTTTATTGTTTTGTTTAGTTGAAGCGAAACCCTGGTGTTGTAGCCTAGTAGGTTAACATAGCGATTTACCATGTCTTTAAATTCTGAAGGCGCGCCAAGTAGTATCAATTTTTCGATACTTTTAATTTGGTATTTGTTTTGAAAAATAGTTGTTGCCATGCCTCCAACAGAATGTCCGATAATAATTTGGGGCTTAAAACGCTGGGCAATAATATTAATATATTCGGCATAGAGTAAAGCGTTGAAATACGTGCTGCCAGAATTTCCGTGTGCAGGAGCATCTAAGGCAATTATGCTGTAATCGTGCTTATTCAGGTAGGCGATTAGTTGTTGCCATCTGGAGGCATTGCTTTCCCATCCGTGTACGAGTAAAATGGTTTGTTTTTTACCAAGCCACCTGTAACTCATAATATTTTTACCGTTATAGTTAAATTCTTCCTTATAGGCTGTATTTAAAAAATCGGCTTGAGCACTGGTTATTTTACCTTTTCTTGGTTTTGTAAAAAGGTTTAAAGCTTTATTGGCAGCATATTGTTTAGAAATATAACTTAACAGGTTGAGGTAATTCCCGACCGATTTTATAATAATGTTTTTCATTCACTTTCTCTATTAACGGTATTAATAGAAAATGCAGGCGTACAAATGGCTAGATATATGCAAGGTTCCGTAAATGGATTAGAATATTGTACACGGGTGTGTTTATTTATTTTAATAGATTGACCTGCTTCTAGTACTATAGTTTCGTTGTTGATAATAAACTGTTTTTTGCCTTTAATAATAAAGGTATATTCATCAAATTCTGGCGTTTGGAAAGGTTCGCTCCAACCCGGAGGAGCCACCATGTGTGCAATACTTATTTCGGAATCTCCAGTTGAAGCCAATCCAAAATGTTCTTTTATAATTTTACCGTCTGTAGTTGGCACTTCAAAAGGCGTTTTCTGAATTTGATAAGCTTTCATAGGTGTTATTTTAGAGGTTTTCTTTTAATCATTCCGCCTCTTAAATCTTTAACAAGACCCATTATTATAAAGGCATTCCGGTCTATTTTGTCTATTTCGGTTTCTAATTTAGCAAGTTCTAAACGGGTAACTACAGTGTAAATGATGTCTTTTTCGTGAATCTGCCCATTTTGGTAACCTCCTTTTCCGCTGTAAATGGTACAGGCGCGGCGTAGTTTTTCGGTTACCATAATACGGATGTCTTCATGTTTGTCTGAAATAATGGTAACGCCTACATATTCTTCGACACCGTCTATTACAAAATCGACTGTTTTTGCAGCCGATAAATAAGTTAAAATGGCGTACAAGGCTGTTCCTATAGATAAAATATATGCGCCAAAAGAGAAAATAACAATATTTATTAAAAATAGAACATCCCCAACGGTTATCGATAATTTCCGACTTAAAAACAAGGCTAATACTTCGGTGCCATCTATAACGCTGCCACCACGCATGGCCATTCCTATTCCCAGACCAAGAAAGAATCCTCCAAAAACAGAAATTAAAAGTTTGTCTTCGGTAATGGTAGGGTAGTCAACGTTATGGACTACAAAAGCAAGCAGGGTAATAGCAGCGATGCTTTTTAAGGCAAATTTTAGACTGTACGTTTTGGCTCCTAGAATTAAAAATGGTAGGTTAACCATTATTAATAGATACCCTAACGGAATGTTGGTGAGGTGCTCTAGTAACAGAGAGATACCTGTTGCGCCTCCATCGATAAATCGGTTAGGAAGTAAAAAACCTTTAAGGCCAAAACCTGCCGAGAATACGCCTATAATAATATAAATGTATTCTTTTATGGCGTGGCTGAGTTCTACCTGTAGCGATCTAACAATAGGAACAACTTCTTTTAGAGAAGGTGCTGTAGCAGTTTCACTTGTTTCGAGTCTTTTTCGAGCAATAAAAACGAGCAGTTTGGAGACAAGTGAATTTTTCATAGGCTTTTATAAATTACCAATTTAAGAAAAAGTATTTAATGTTTGCGTTGTCTGGAATTTGTGAAGCTTCAATGTGTAAGGTCATATCGAAGCGTAAGTTTGAAGGTAATTCCATTTTATCTATAGTAAACGAGGCGTTAAGTTCGTCTACAGAAACCACAATCGAATTTATTAAATTATCGATGCTGGAAATTTTATAGTGATCTGCAATATCTTTAAAGGTGCTCAATGTAGACAGCTCGGTATTGGTTTTATAACGCGGATCTAAAACTTGAACAGTTTTTATAACTGCAGTCGAGTCTTGAAGTGCACTTGGCGATAAAGTGAGAAGTTTTTTTCCTCCTTTTTCAAAGACTTCAATTTCGTTGATACTGCCTGTAAATGGTGTGCCTGGCTCGAACTTTACAACAGAATCGTTTTTAAAAATAGTTTCTAGGTCTTTAACTTGCGAGGTTGCCGTTAATGCCCCAATGCTATTCTTCTGGATTAAAAAAGGATCTGATTCTGAATTACAGTTGAAAAAAAGTAAACTTAGAGCGGTTAAGCTTAAAATAGAGTTTTTCATTATAGAAAATAATTGTTTTAGTATTTTGTTTTGAGGGCGTGAAAATAGTTATTTTTTTATCACTTTGTTTAATATTCCAAATACACTTCTAATAAAAGTGGCGCTGGTTAGTACTTTTATAACAGGATTCATGGCTGTACTTTTTCTAGAGCTTGTAGTGGTGCTTTTTCGGGTTGTTTTGGCGCGTTCCTGTTCGGCCTCGGCTTGTTTTATTTTAGCGTTTAACATTTCGTAAGCACTCTCTCTGTCTATAGTATCGTTATATTTTTTTACCAGTTTAGACGCTGTTACAAGTGCTTCTAATTCAGTCGCTGTTAATATGTCCATGCGGCTCATAGGTGCGCGCATCATAGTTGCGGCTAATGGCGTAGGCCTGCCTTTTTCGTCTAGGGCAGAAACAAGAGCTTCTCCTGTGCCAAGCGATGTTAATACCGTTTCGGTATCGTAATACTCAGAAATAGGATAGTTCTGTGCTGTTAGTTTAATAGCTTTTCTGTCTTTTGCAGTAAAGGCTCTAAGGGCGTGTTGTACTTTAAGCCCTAATTGACTCAGTACGGCTTCGGGAACATCGGTTGGGTTTTGCGTTACAAAATATAGTCCAACCCCTTTACTGCGAATAAGCTTTACAATACTTTCTATTTGGTCATGAAGCGCTTTAGATGCTTCATCAAAAATTAAGTGGGCCTCGTCTATAAATATTACTAATTCAGGTCTGCCAGTATCACCTTGCTCGGGGAAGGTTGTGTAAATTTCAGCCAAAAGGCTAAGCATGAATGTAGAGAAAAGTTTTGGACGGTCTTGAATATCGGTTAATCTTAAAATATTAATATAGCCTCTTCCGTTATCATCTAAACGTAATAAATCTTGAACATCGAAAGAGGTTTCTCCAAAAAACAAGTCGGCGCCTTGTTGTTCCAATTCTACAATTTTTCTTAAAATAGCTCCGGTAGAGGCTGTGGATATGCGTCCGTAAGCCTCTTCGAATTCTTTTTTGCCTTCTTGGGTGGCGTATTGTAATATTTTTTTGAAATCTTTTAAGTCCAATAAAGGGAGCGCATGGTCATCGCAATATTTAAAAATAACCGATACAATACCAGATTGGGTGTCTGATAAATCTAAAATACGCGATAATAAAACAGGGCCAAATTCACTTACTGTGGCTCTAAGTCTTACACCATCTTGTTCCGATAGGCTTAGCAATTCTACAGGAAATGCTTTTGGTGCGTATGGAAAGCCAATTTTGTCGTGGCGTTCGGTAATTTTACTGTTTGCATCGCCAGATTTAGCCAATCCGCTCAAGTCGCCCTTAATATCCATAAGTAAAACCGGTATGCCGTGCTCCGATAAGTTTTCGGCCATAACTTGTAGTGTTTTGGTTTTTCCTGTTCCTGTGGCTCCTGCAATTAAACCATGGCGGTTTAACGTTTTTAAAGGGATGTTTACAAAAGCATTTTTTATAGCCTGTTCGTTTAACATGGCTGCACCTAAGGTAATATAGTCGCCTTTAAAAGTGTTTCCTTCTTTAATTTCGGATAAAAAAGCATCGTTTTGAGCCATAAGTCTTAATTTTTCTATAAAAATACTAATCTTGAAGTAATCCGCTCCAAATCTTTTTAAGATTTTATGGGCAAACTTGAAACTGTAAACTATCTTTGCACCCTATGAAGCAAGAGATTCAAGAGTTGGTTAATAAAGGTGTTATGCTTCCTTTAATGGAAGAGTTTTATACCATACAAGGCGAAGGCTATCACAAAGGTACGGCAGCTTATTTTATTCGTGTTGGTGGTTGCGATGTCGGTTGCCATTGGTGCGATGTGAAGGAGAGCTGGGATGCCGAATTACATCCGCCTACAGAAACGGAAAAAATAGTTGAAAAAGCCGCTTTGCATAGTAATACTATTGTAGTTACTGGCGGTGAGCCTTTAACTTGGGATATGACAGAGCTAACAACGCAATTAAAAGCAAAAGGGCTTCAAACGCATATAGAAACTTCTGGGGCTTATCCGTTAACAGGAACATGGGATTGGATTTGTTTATCGCCCAAAAAACTGAAATTGCCTACTGCAGAAGTATCAGCGAAAGCAAACGAATTAAAAGTTATTGTTTACAATAAAGACGATTTTAAGTTTGCCGAAGAACAGGCGGCCAAAGTTGGCGAAAATTGTATCCTATATTTACAACCAGAATGGAGCAAGCGCGATAAGATAATTCCTGAAATTGTAGATTACGTAATGGCAAATCCTAAATGGAAAGTGTCTTTACAAACTCATAAATATTTAAATATTCCTTAAAAAGAGGAACCAAAGCATAAAAAAGCCGCTTTTTAATAAAAGCGGCTTTTTTATGTTGTTTTAAACTATAAATAGATTATAATTTAAAAGGAACCTGTACACGTGTAGTTCCCCAAGCTAGGTGCATGGTGGCATTTTTATCGTCTCCTGTAAAAGCAATAGAAAATGCTTCAATCGGTTCGCTGTCTGTAGAAACGATACCGTTGGCACGAGCCACATCGTTAGCTTCGTTATACGAGTAAGCGCCCCAAGCATTAACATCCGAACTTAAAATAACCGTCCAAGTTTTTTCTCCAGGAATAGTAAATAAAGCGTAAGATCCAGGTTTAATGGTCTTGTCTCCAAAAACAACTGGTTTGTAAAATGTGATTTCAGGAATTTCGTTTGCTCCTGTTCTCCAAACTTTGCCTTGTGGCGCTAGTTGCTCTAAACTTCTTTCGTTTAATTGAGGTCTGCTGTATACCACTTTAATGGCTTTGTTTGCTTCTTTGTAACTTGCTGGGTAAGCAGCCGCATCCATTGGGCTTTTGTCTAAACCTTTAAATTCTTGGGCTTGTACTGCGGTACAAAGGCTAAATGCTAAAGCAACGAAAAATGTAGAGACTTTAAATAATTTCATAATGTTTTGTTTTAATAATGATTAATAAGGTATGTAGGTGTAAAGGTCGGTAAAATCTGTTTAAGTTTACATATTTAATGAGAATGAAATATATATTGTGTGTTTGGTTTTTAATTTTATTTAAAATTGATTTTTTAGTTTTAAATTGTAATTAATTTTATGTTTATTGTTTCATTGTATGAGTTATAGTTTCATATTTGCTTTGTAATTAAAATAAAAAAAGAAATTAAAATATATAGATTATGTGTGGAATAGTATGTGCATTCGACTTAAAACAAGGGGCTGAAGATTTACGTCCTCAAATTTTAGAAATGTCAAAAAAAGTGCGTCATCGTGGACCAGATTGGAGTGGGATTTATAGTAATGATAAAGCGATTTTAGCACACGAACGTTTAGCTATTGTAGATCCAGCTTCGGGAAAGCAACCGTTGTTTAGTCCAGATAAAAAGTTGGTTTTAGCGGCCAATGGAGAAATTTATAATCACCGTGAGTTACGTAAGCAATTTGATGGAACATACGAATTTCAAACCCAGTCTGATTGCGAAGTTATTTTAGCGCTTTACAAAGAAAAGGGTGTAGATTTTGTTGATGAATTAAACGGAATTTTTGGATTTGCTATTTATGATGTCGATAAAGACGAGTATTTTATTGCTCGCGACCACATGGGTATTATTCCGTTATACATAGGATGGGATCAAAACGGAACCTTTTATGTGGCTTCCGAATTAAAAGCGCTTGAGGGCTATTGTACAAAAATAGAGCTGTTTCCTCCTGGACATTACATGTCTAGTAAAGATGGTAAATTTGTTAAATGGTATGTTCGTGATTGGACAGAGTTTGATGCAGTAAAGGAAAACGAGACCAGTATTAAAGCTATAAAAGAAGCTTTAGAAGCAGCGGTTCACAGACAATTAATGAGCGATGTGCCTTACGGGGTGTTGCTGTCTGGAGGGTTAGATTCTTCGGTAACGTCTGCTATTGCTAAAAAATATGCGCAAAAACGTATAGAAAGCGACGATACTTCTGATGCTTGGTGGCCGCAATTGCATTCATTTTCTGTTGGTTTAGAAGGATCGCCAGATTTGGCTGCGGCTCAAAAAGTTGCCGACCATATTGGTACCGTGCATCACGAAATTAAATTCACTATCCAAGAAGGCTTAGATGCTATTCGCGATGTAATTTATAACCTAGAAACCTACGATATTACCACCATTCGTGCGAGTACGCCTATGTATTTAATGGCGCGAGTTATTAAATCTATGGGTATTAAAATGGTGTTGTCTGGCGAAGGTGCCGATGAACTTTTTGGGGGTTATCTTTACTTTCATAAAGCGCCAAACGCTAAAGAGTTTCACGAAGAAACTGTACGTAAATTAAGTAAACTACATATGTACGATTGTTTACGTGCCAATAAAAGTTTAGCGGCTTGGGGTATAGAAGGACGTGTGCCATTTTTAGATAAAGAATTTATAGATGTAGCTATGAGCATAAACCCTCAAGATAAAATGATTAATGGCGAGCGAATGGAGAAATGGGTGGTGCGTAAAGCTTTTGAAGACATGTTACCAGAAAGTGTGGCATGGCGACAAAAAGAACAATTTAGCGACGGTGTAGGTTATAGTTGGATTGATACGCTTAAAGAAATTGTAAACGAAGAAGTGTCAGACGAGCAATTGGCCAACGCACATTTCAGGTTTCCAATACAAACACCGCAAAATAAAGAAGAGTTTTATTACCGTTCAATTTTCGAAGAGCATTTCCCAAGCGATGCCGCAGCTTTAAGTGTGCCACAAGAAGCCAGTGTAGCTTGTAGTACAAAAATTGCTTTAGAGTGGGACGAGGCCTTTAAAAACATGAACGACCCAAGTGGTAGAGCAGTGGCAAAAGTACATACCGATGCTTATCAAATAGCGTAAACGTATATAATTTTTTAGTGTTGCAAAACCTCAATAGCTCTGTTTTTAGAGCTGTTGAGGTTTTTTGGTTTTTAACACTTGTAGAAAATGAGTTTAAATTTGTTTTAAGGTCGTTTTTAGCCCTTTTAAGCGCGTTTGTAGTAATTAACAAATGTTGATAAAAATAAAGGTGAGTACGTTATATACTTTTAAAACACGTTCAAAATTCGTATATTTGTATGTATCCAAAATGATGCGCCCTGCATCATTTTTTTATGCATGATATTTCAAAAAAATAACATATAATTTTTATGAGCGAAGAAGCTAAAAAACACAATTACTCGGCCGATAGTATACAGGCTTTAGAGGGTATGGAGCACGTTAGAATGCGTCCATCGATGTATATTGGAGATGTGGGTGTAAGAGGGTTGCACCATTTGGTTTATGAGGTTGTAGATAACTCTATAGACGAGGCCTTGGCCGGACATTGCGATACCATTAAAGTTATTATAAACGAAGATAACTCTATTACCACCGAAGATAACGGGCGTGGTATTCCGGTAGATATTCATAAAAAAGAAGGTATTTCAGCCCTAGAGGTGGTAATGACCAAGATTGGTGCTGGAGGAAAGTTCGATAAAGATTCCTATAAAGTGTCCGGTGGATTGCACGGTGTAGGGGTAAGTTGTGTTAACGCCCTTTCCGAGCATTTAAAAGCAACGGTTTACAGAGATGGTACTATTTGGGAACAAGAATACGAACGTGGTAAAACCCTGTATCCTGTAAAGTCTGTTGGCGAAACAGAAAAAAGAGGTACCGTAGTAACCTTTAAACCAGATCCAACTATATTCAAGCAAACTCTAGAGTATAGTTACGATACTTTAGCAAGTAGAATGCGCGAATTGGCATACTTAAATAAAGGTATTACCATTACTTTAATAGACAGAAGAGCAAAGAAAGAAGATGGCGAGTTTGAAGGGGAAACGTTTTATTCTGAAAATGGATTAAAAGAATTTGTTTCCTTCTTAGATGGCAATCGCGAGCCACTTATTAAAGACGTTATTGCTTTTGAAGGCGAGAAAAACGATATCCCTGTAGAGGTTGCTATGATTTATAATACCTCGTATTCAGAGAATTTACACTCTTACGTTAATAATATTAATACCCACGAAGGTGGAACGCATCTTTCAGGATTTAGACGTGGTTTAACCCACACCTTAAAAAAGTACGCCGATAGTTCTGGATTAACAGATAAGCTGAAATTTGAAATTTCTGGAGACGATTTCCGTGAAGGACTTACCGCCATTATTTCTGTAAAAGTAGCAGAGCCTCAGTTTGAAGGGCAAACAAAAACGAAGCTAGGAAACAGAGAAGTATCTGCATCGGTAAGCCAAGCGGTTTCAGAAATGTTAACCGACTATTTAGAAGAGCATCCAGAAGACGCAAAAACCATAGTTCAAAAAGTGATTTTAGCGGCACAAGCCCGTCACGCGGCGCAAAAAGCACGCGAAATGGTTCAGCGTAAAACGGTTATGAGTATTGGTGGTTTACCAGGGAAACTAAGCGATTGCTCAGAGCAAGACCCAACAAAATGCGAAGTGTTTTTGGTAGAGGGAGATTCGGCAGGCGGAACTGCTAAGCAAGGCCGAGATCGTAACTTCCAAGCCATTTTACCGTTACGTGGTAAAATTCTTAACGTAGAAAAAGCCATGCAACACAAGGTTTTTGAAAACGAAGAAATTAAAAACATCTTTACAGCTTTAGGGGTAACTATAGGAACGGAAGAAGATAGTAAAGCACTTAACCTATCAAAATTAAGATATCACAAAGTGGTTATTATGTGTGATGCCGATATTGATGGTAGCCACATTGCTACGTTAATCTTAACGTTCTTCTTTAGATACATGCGAGAGTTAATAGAAAATGGACATATATACATTGCTACACCACCATTATATTTAGTTAAAAAAGGTGCTAAAAAGCAATATGCATGGAGTGATTCTGAACGCGACCAGTTGGTAGAAGAGTTTGGAGGTTCGGCTGGAATACAGCGTTATAAAGGTCTTGGAGAAATGAATGCCGAGCAATTATGGGACACTACTATGAATCCTGAATTCAGAACCTTAAGACAGGTAAATATAGATAATGGTAGCGAAGCCGATAGAATTTTCTCAATGTTGATGGGTGATGAAGTACCACCGCGTAGAGAGTTTATCGAGAAAAACGCAGTGTATGCCAATATTGATGCATAACAAAAAAAACACCTTCAGATTAATCTCAAGGTGTTTTTTAATTAAATAACATAAATACATATAAAGTACACATATTTAACATATTTAAAGTAATTGTTAATTGCTGGTATATAGTCATTAAACATCGGCATTAGTTATATTAAAAGTGTTAAATTTGCTAGTAATAAATAATTTTCAATCTTAAAAATTTAATATAAATGAAAGTAACAGTAGTTGGAGCAGGAGCAGTAGGTGCAAGTTGTGCAGAATATATTGCTATTAAAAACTTTGCTTCAGAAGTTGTTTTATTAGACATTAAAGAAGGTTTTGCTGAAGGTAAAGCTATGGATTTAATGCAAACAGCCTCGTTAAACGGATTCGATACTAAAATTACAGGTGTAACTAACGATTACAGTAAAACAGCCGATAGTGATATTTGTGTAATTACTTCTGGAATACCACGTAAACCAGGTATGACTCGTGAAGAATTAATCGGGATTAACGCAGGTATTGTAAAAAACGTATCGTCTAGTTTGTTAGAGCATTCTCCAAACATGATTTTAATCGTGGTAAGTAACCCTATGGATACCATGACATACTTAGCGCACAAAGCTACAGGTTTACCTAAAAACCGTATTATTGGTATGGGTGGAGCTTTAGATTCTGCTCGTTTTAAATACAGATTAGCCGAGGCCTTAGAAGCGCCAATTAGCGATATAGACGGAATGGTTATTGGTGGACATAGCGATACTGGTATGGTGCCATTAACTAGCCATGCTACAAGAAACAGCATTAGAGTGTCTGAATTTTTAAGCGAAGAGCGTTTAGAGCAAGTTGCTGCCGATACTAAAGTTGGTGGAGCTACTTTAACTAAATTATTAGGTACATCGGCTTGGTACGCGCCAGGTGCAGCTGTATCTGGAATGGTACAAGCTATTGCTTGCGATACTAAAAAGATTTTCCCATGTTCTACTTTGTTAGATGGAGAATATGGTTTAAGCGACATTTGTATTGGTGTTCCTGTTGTTTTAGGAAAAAATGGAATAGAGCGTATTGTTGATATTCCTTTAAGCGATGCTGAAAAAGCGCATCTTCAATCGAGTGCAGAAGGTGTTAAAAAGACTAATGGTTTATTAGAAGTATAGTAATAAGCTAAAGTTTATACAATAATCGTCCGATTAGGTTTAACAATCTAATCGGGCGATTTCGTTTTTTATATTTATAATGCAGTTATGCGAAGCTTCTCATAAATAAAGCATTAGTAGATACGGGATACTTTATAAAATTTTATATATTTGACGCGCTTAAATTTTTAGCTTTAAAGGACTAAATTTTCATATTTAAGCAGCAATACAAGTAAATTGAAGAACAGCATAAATATAAGTTTGTATTCCAGATGGTACCTTAGTGTATTTGTAATAGCATTGTTTGCCTTTGGCACGGTGTCGAGCAGTACACAGGAGGTTGTACCTAATCAGGAAATCGTTTTTCAATTTACCAGTCGCATCGTTTCTCAGGATCAAGCTAATTTGGCTATTGAAACTGTAAAAGCTCAGTTAGAAGAAATTGGCGTAGACTGTATTCAGGTTAATAAGGCCGATAGTGGCGAAGTAAAAATAACCTATTTCAGTCATAACGATGTCAATAGTATAAAACAAATACTATCCGATAACGAAACACTTACTTTAGAAGATAGCGAGACGCAAATCCCAGAATTCCCTTCATCATCTAAAACAGTATCGTATAACTTAGATGTTAATGAAATTCATGCCTCTCATGATTTTTCGTTCGAAAAAAGTGGTAAAGTTGCTGTAGAATTTAAGTCTGCTTACAATAGATTATTTACTGCTAACGAATGTGTTTTTCCTAATTTAATAGATTTCAGTGCGGTAAATCTTCAGGTTTTAGTGGCCTATAAATATTACCAAACTGTAGCGTTTGGAATCGATAATCTGTATAGAACCATTCCAGAGGTAAGGGCAGGCCCTTCTTTTAAAATGTTTGTGTAATAGCAAAACGCTTAACGCAAATAACTTCCTGAAAAACGGTTTAAAATTATGACAAATTTACCCATCAAGGTAATTTGGGTTCTAAACCGGTGGTCGACTCTACATGCGGCCAAAACAACTTAAAATACAATAAACTAAAAATTAAATTGTCTAGTTACAGGTAAATTTTATATTTGCCCGATTTAAAAAATTAGACTAAAATATAAAATAATGCAAAACAAAGGATTAGTAAAACTATTCGCCATTTTGTTTGGATTAGTAAGTATTTATCAATTGTCGTTTACATTTAAAGCTAATAGTGTAGAAAACAATGCTAAAGAATTTGCTAATGGCGATGCTGTTAAAGAACGCAAGTATTTAGATTCGCTTGCAAACGAAAAAGTATTTAATTTAGGAATCGCAGATTACACCTATAACGAGGTTAAGGATAAGGCGATGAATTTAGGGCTTGACCTTAAAGGGGGAATTAACGTTATTCTTCAGGTATCTGTAAAAGACATCTTAAAAGGTTTGGCAGACCACACTAACGATCCTGTATTCAACAAGGCTTTAGACGATGCTTCAGAATTACAAAAAAACAGTCAGAATACATATTTAGAGGACTTTTTTATTGCTTTCGATAAAATTAAAGGTGATACTAAATTAGCGTCACCAGACATTTTTGCGAACAGAACCTTAAGCGAAGAAATTACTTTCGATATGAGCGATGATCAGGTAAAGCCTATCATTTCAAGAAAAATAGACGAGTCTATCGTTTCTGCTTTCGAAGTATTACGTAAGCGTATTGATGAGTTTGGGGTAACATCGCCAAACATTCAGCGTTTAGGAGAGTCTGGTCGTATTTTAGTGGAATTACCAGGTGTAAAAGACGTAGAGCGTGCTAAAAAATTATTACAAAGTACAGCTCAGTTAGAATTCTGGGATGCTTACAAAGGAGAGCAAATGATTCCTTTTATTGTTCAGGCTAATAATGTGTTGAAGGAAGAAGTAAAAGCTGATACTGATACTACCGAAGTAGCCGATGCAGAAAACGCAGATAGCGATTCTCAAATTGATGAGTTATTAGGTGAAGCAGAAACAGACTCTACGAGCGTTGCTGCAAACCCGTTATTAGATTTAATTGCTGGGCAAGGATACCAAGGAGGTCCTGTAATTGCAAAATTCCGCGAGCAAGACAAACAAACTGTTTTAGATTATTTAAACCGTCCGTCGGTAAGAGCATTATTACCAGCAGAGCAGCGTTATGCTAAGTTTGCATTTGGTATGCCAGAAAAAAACAGCGAGTTGGTAGACTTATACGCTTTAATTGGTAACAGAGAGAATGTTCCACCTTTAAGTGGAGCTGTTATTACTAATGCTACCCAACAATACGATCAATTAGGTAAGCCAGCAGTATCTATGCAAATGAATGGTAAAGGTGCTAAGATTTGGGAAGAAATGACAAGTAAAGCGTATTCGCAAGGGAGCCAAATTGCCATCGCTTTAGATGACATTGTGTATTCAGCTCCAGGAGTGCATACTGGTCCTATTGCCGGTGGTAGCTCAGAAATTTCAGGAAACTTTACTTTAAACGAAGCGGTAGATTTAGCTAACGTTTTACGTGCGGGTAAATTACCAGCTTCGGCTGATATTATCCAGAGTGAAGTTGTTGGGCCTTCTTTAGGTCAAGAAGCTATAGATAGTGGTAAAATATCGTTCCTTATCGCATTAGCCTTAGTATTATTATGGATGGTTTTCTATTATGGTAAAGCAGGTGCTTTTGCAGACATAGCAATGCTTTTAAACATTGTTTTAATTTTTGGAGTACTATCTGGTTTAGGAGCCGTATTAACTTTACCTGGTATTGCCGGTATTGTATTAACAATTGGTATGTCGGTAGATGCGAACGTACTGATTTACGAGCGTATTCGTGAAGAGATTGGTAACGGTAAAGGGCAGCGAGAAGCTATCCAAGATGGTTTTAGCAACGCTTTATCTTCAATTTTAGATGCTAACATTACAACAGGTTTAACGGCTATTATATTATTTGTTTTTGGTACAGGACCAATTAAAGGTTTTGCAACTACTTTATTAATAGGTATTGTAACGTCGTTATTTACTGCTATTTTTATAACAAGATTATTAATAGACTGGTATGTAAACAGAGGCGGTCAGTTAAATTTCTCTACAGGTATTACTAAAAATTTATTTAGAAATATTAATATAGAATTCCTTAAAAAGCGTAAAGTAGCTTACATTATATCGGGTACTTTATTAGTAATTAGTATTGGATCTTTATTAACAAACGGATTAGATCAAGGTGTAGATTTTGTAGGAGGTAGAAATTATCAAGTACGTTTCTCGCAAGCTGTAAGTCCATCAGAATTAGTGCCAAGTTTATCTGAAGCTTTTGGTAGCGCCGATGCTAAAACTTTTGGTAATGCTAACCAAGTAAAAATTACTACAAAGTATAAAGTAAACGAAACGAGTGCCGAAGTAGATGAAGAAATAAGACAATCACTTTACAATACGTTACAACCGCATTTAGAAGGTATTTCTTACGATGAATTTATCAGCGATGATGCTCATAAAACAGTAGGGTTAATGAAATCTTACAAAGTAAGTCCAACTATTGCAGACGACATTAAGAAAGAATCGTTCTGGGCAGTATTAGGATCTTTAATTGTAGTGTTCTTATACATCTTATTCCGTTTCAAAAAATGGCAATACTCTTTAGGTGCTGTTGCTGCGGTATTCCACGATGTTATTATCGTTTTAGGGGTATTCTCTTTAACGTACAAGTTTATGCCATTTAACATGGAAATCGATCAGGCTTTCATTGCGGCTATCTTAACTGTAATTGGTTACTCGTTAAACGATACAGTGGTTGTATTCGATAGAATTCGTGAGTATTTCCACGAGCATACAGGATGGAACTTAAATAAAGTTGTAAACGTATCTTTAAGCAGTACACTCAGTAGAACCTTAAATACCTCGTTAACAACTTTAGTGGTGTTATTGGCCATTTTCATTTTTGGAGGCGACTCTATTAGAGGATTTATGTTTGCCTTAATAGTTGGTGTAATTGTAGGTACCTACTCGTCATTATTTATTGCAACACCTATTATGTACGATAGTTTAGATAGATCTGAAAAGAAGAAGAAATTAAACACTAGCGCAGAAGAAGTTCCTGTAGCTTAAGGTTTAATCGCTTTAAAATAATTAACCCCATCAAAAGCATATCTTTTGATGGGGTTTTTTTATAGTTGATTTTTTTAGGATTTAATAAATGAAACAGACTGTTTAAAAAGTAAAGTAGTCTGTCATTTTAGAATTTATTCAGAGTTTCATAAAGTTGAAAATCAATAATTATGAGAATTTGAAATTGAAGAATCGATGAAGTTAAATAAGTTTAGATTGACGGAAATTCAATTTTTATGCCTAGTAGTTTGTCAAGTCCCTCTAGGCGATATTTTGCAATTTAATTGTTGAATTCTGAAAACGAAATAGAATCGCCTGCTTTTAAATTCCATGCATCCGAAAGTCCGGCATTTACTTCCAACACATACATCGCGCCACCTTCAGAAAGTAACGAGGCTTCATCCATAGGTTTCGCGTATTTTTGAAAACTATCTATAGTCCTGTCAGCTTTAATGTAAATTAAATCTAATGCAAATTGGGTGTTTTTCATGTAAAACGAACGGCGCGTTTCGTCAGGAAAAACAAAAAGCATACCTTGACTATCCAGCATACTCGTTCTGTACATTAAGCCAGTTTCTCTGTCGTAATCGGTATCGGCAATTTCTATGTCTAAAGTTTGTATTACCGAATCGGTTTTCGCTTTAAAAATAGATAGTTCTGCTTCTTTGGTAAAATGCACTTCTACCGGTTTAATAGGGGCAGATTTAGAAGTTTCTTTACAACTAGCGCAACATAACACACTTATAACGGCCGAAGTTAAAAAGGTGTTTGTAAGTGTTTTTGTTTTCATGCTACACAAGTTACTAAAGATTAGGCTAACTTTTCTTTCCCTTTGTAAATAAACATAAAATATAAGCCTATCAATATAAATGGAATGCTTAACCATTGTCCTGTGTTAAGTGCCCACGAGGCACGATCGTCTACTTGGGCTTCTTTAACAAACTCTACAAAAAATCTAATAGTCCAAAGGAGCACTAGAAACAGCCCAAACAAAAAGCCAGGATTGTCTTTTTTAGTTGTTTTGCTATATAATGTCGATAGTATAATAAACACGACAAGATAACAGGCCGATTCGTATAATTGAGCCGCATGTCTGTAAGGAACAGCATCTAATAAATTTTGAAACTGCGGATTGTTGGCAATGGCGTTATAAGCGTCCTTTGGGTTTTTTATGCCTGTTAATTGTACGGCCTCTCGCTTGCTGTATTCGTCTTGAATAAAGCGTACACCCAGATTAGAATCTGTAACTTTTCCTATAATTTCTGAGTTGATGAAATTTCCAATTCTAATAAAAATAGCACCTAAAGATACCGGAATAACTATACGATCTAAAATCCAGATAAGCGATTTGTACTTGTATTTACGTCGGTATAAATACATGCCTATAATTATGCCAATAGCGGCACCATGACTTGCCAATCCTTGAAAACCTGTGAATTCAAGTTCTGGTTTGGTGCGAATTGGTAAAAAGATGCTTAAAAAGTCTTGTTGTATTAATTCTGGCTGGTAAAAAAATACATGTCCTAAACGAGCACCTATCATGGTTGCTAATACTGTGTAAATAAAAAGCGGATCTAAATACTCTAACGATACGTGTTCTTTTTCGTAAATACGCTTCATAACGTAAAAACCCAATAAAAAGGCGGTTACCCACATTAAACTGTAAAAATGAAGCTGAAAATTTCCAATAATATCAATTCCTGTGGTCGGATTCCAATCGAATTTTAAAACGTGCATAGATTTATTTTTTCAATGCGTAAATATAGACATTTGATTAGGTATACAAAAAGTTTAGGCTGTTAACACATCTTAATTTTTAAGGTACAGGGTCGTAACCAGAGCCTCCCCAAGGGTGACAGCTTAAAATGCGTTTAATACCAAGCCATCCACCTTTAAATAATCCATGCTTTAATAATGCTTCTTTGGTGTATTGCGAGCATGTTGGCGCATATCTGCACGAAGCAGGAAATAGGGGAGATATCGCCGTTTGATATATTTTGATAATGAATAAAAAGGGTGCGATTAAAATACGTTTCATGGCAAAAAAAACGGACAAGTGTTTTGCTTGTCCGTTGTGTATTATTATTGTTTAGTTTGTAGAAAAAGTAGTGCCGTCTTTACCGTCGTTTAATTGAATGCCAACAGCGGCAAGTTCGTCTCTAATTTTATCAGATAATGCAAAGTCTTTGTTGGCTCTAGCTTCTTGGCGGAGTTGTATTAATAATTCTACAGCTCCAGATAGTTTGCCTTCTCCTGCTTCATTTGCACTGCCAGATACCAAACCTAAAACGTCAAAAGTAAATGTGTTTATTGTGGTTTTAAGTAGATCTAAATCCGTTTTAGAAATAGTAGCTTTATTGTCTTTTATTTGATTGATGACTTTAACAGCCTCGAATAAATTTGCAATTAAAATAGGCGTGTTAAAATCGTCGTTCATGGCGTCGTAACACTTTTGTTTCCAATCGGTAATGTTAACAGACGATGTTTCGTTGGTTTTTAAGTTGTCTAAATCTGCAATAGCATCCATAAGACGATTAAACCCTTTTTCGCTTGCCAATAAACCGTTATTGGTAAAGTCTAAAACGCTTCTGTAGTGGGCTTGTAGCATAAAAAATCTTGCAACGCCAGCACTGTAAGCTTGTGTGATATGCGGATTATCTCCTGTAAATATTTCTTCGGGAAGAATAAAATTACCCGTAGACTTGGCCATTTTTTTACCATTCATAATTAACATATTGGCGTGCATCCAATAGTTAACTGGCGATTGGTGGTTGCAAGCTTCTGCCTGCGCGATTTCGCATTCGTGGTGCGGGAATTTTAAATCCATTCCGCCACCGTGTATATCAAAATGTTCGCCCAAATATTTTGTGCTCATGGCTGTACACTCTAAATGCCAACCAGGAAAACCGTCGCTCCAAGGCGATGGCCAACGCATAATGTGTTGAGGTTCGGCTTTTTTCCAAAGCGCAAAATCTTGCGGATTTTTTTTATCGCTCTGTCCGTCTAATTCTCGGGTGTTGTGTATTAAGTCTTCTACATTACGTTTGCTTAGCTTCCCGTAATTGTTGGTTTTGTTAAACTTTAAAACATCAAAATACACAGAGCCATTTACTTCGTAAGCAAAACCGTTGTCTATTATGGTTTTAATGAGTTCTATTTGTTCAATAATGTGTCCGGTAGCAGTAGGTTCTATGCTTGGCGGTAAAAAATTGAACTTATTTAAAATATTATGAAAATCTACAGTGTAACGTTGTACGACTTCCATAGGTTCTATTTGCTCTAAACGCGCTTTTTTTGCAATGCGGTCTTCGCCTTCATCGGCATCGTTTTCTAAATGTCCCGCATCTGTAATATTACGTACATAGCGTACTTTGTAACCTAAATGTTTAAGGTACCTAAAAATAGTATCGAAAGACATAAAGGTTCTTACATTTCCTAAATGCACATTGCTATAAACCGTTGGGCCGCAAACATACATGCCAACGTAACCGTCGTTTATGGGTGTAAAAGCTTCTTTTTGCCCGGAAAGTGAATTGTAAATTTTAATGCTTTGTTGCTTGTACAGCTGCGGCATGATGCTTGTAATTTAAAATTGAGTGTCTAAATTAATATAATTTAAGAATTCTTTACGGGTTTCGGCATCTTTAAATTTACCACCAAATTCCGATGTTACTGTGCTGCTCTCGATGTCTCGTATACCTCTGGAGTTAACGCACAAATGTTTAGCATCTATTACACAAGCTACATCTTCTGTGTTTAGTACTTCTTGTAATTCTTTAACGATTTGTATTGTTAGGCGTTCTTGTACTTGCGGACGCTTGGCGTAGTAATCTACAATACGATTCATTTTAGATAAACCAACAACATTGCCGTTAGAAATGTAAGCTACGTGTGCACGACCAACAATAGGTAAAAGGTGGTGTTCGCAGGTAGAATATACGGTAATGTTTTTTTCGACTAACATTTCGCCGTATTTGTATTTATTGTCGAAAGTTGAAGCGCTAGGTTTTCTGCTAGGGTCTAAACCTCCAAAAATTTCTTTTACAAACATTTTAGCCACGCGATTAGGCGTTCCTTTAAGGCTGTCGTCTGTAAGATCTAGGCCTAAGGTTTCCATAATATGTCGTACGTCGTCTTTTATGATTTCGATTTTTTCTTCGTTAGAAAGTTTAAAAGCATCGTCTCGCATTGGTGTATCTGCCGAAGTGCCAATGTGGTCGTCGCCTAAAGATTCAAATTCTTCTAATTTATTATCCAATTTCATTATCAAAAAAATAATTCTGTATTAATCTGCAAAGATAAGTAATTCCCTATTGAATAGGTCTGAATTGTTAAACATTTACAGGATAGGTGAATGAAGCGTCTTTTTAATGGTGTTGATGCAAAAGCTGTTATTTTATAAAGCGAAACTTAAAGAGCAAGTTACGTTAGAATTTCGTGTTTGTATTGAAGCGGTATCGGTTAAGCCTACGCTGTATAGTTGATAATTATTATCGCGTTGGGACTGATCGAAAGTGATGTCGATTTTAGTAACGCCAAAACTGTAACCCAAACCAACAGAATACCCCGATAAATCGCCGATGGTATTTCCGTTTTTATACGGACTTTCTTCAAACCTGTAACCGCCTCTTAAACTTAATTGTTTTAATCGGTATTCTCCGCCAATGGCAATGGCTGAAGCTCCTTTTAAGTTGTTGTTTATAATGTTGTTTTGTTCAGAGAAATAGATGTCGTTGGTAGGTTTAAACTTCGCGTTACTGTAATCTTTATAAGAATAATCAAGACTAATAAGCCCAGAGTACCCAAAAATATAAGCTATGCCAGCATTAATTTTCCCTGGTGTTTGCAGTTTGTAATCAGGGTAAATATTGGCAACTCTTGGTTCTACAATTTGGGTTACTGCAGTACTATTTTCGTTTCTAACAGTTGTAACTCCTTGTGTAGTTTCTTCGCTAATGGTGTACCAAGTAGGCGAATTATAAGTAAGTCCTAGCCTTAAATTTTCCGTAGCTTTGTAAATTCCGCCAAGTTGAAACGAGAAACCGCCACCGATAGTAGATAATGTATTTTCGAATATAACATGGTTAACTAGCGTGTTTGTATTGCTGTTTCTTTCGTTTAAATAGGTGTATTTGTCGTAGCTTATAAAATGGGTGTTTAAATTGACTCCTAAATATAATTTGCTGTTAACCTCGCTAGCAAAATTAACGGCAATCTTACCATTGTAGCCTGTAGCTGCATAAGCATATTGTTGATTGAATGTGCCTGGAGCGATATTCGAGGTGTACTCGGTGTTCTCATCTACATCTTCCATTGGTTCTAAAATATACGATTGGTACCCCAAAAAGGCTTGTTGATGTCTTGTACCGTAAATTCTACCAATTTCGGAATAGGCTTGTGTAATTGTTTCGTTACTTCTTGCAGAAATTTCGTCTAACCGAAGTCCTTGGGCATTAGCTAAAAAATAACTATCTATAGAGTTTGTATTAATTCCGTTAACGGTCCAATCGTTAGTGAAATCTTGAGTTTTATCATAGGAAATACCAAACGAGAATTTATTGAAATTATTGGTGGTGTTTGGGCTGTAAAAAACAAATGCAGCACCTATTTGTGTAAACTCTGTATTGGAATTGGAGTTAGAATTATGATTATTGAAATAATCTGTTTTGTTTTTTGTGTTCAAACTCGAAAGGCTAAACGAGGTATATGTACTATTAAAAATGGCTGAACCAGCTGGGTTCAGGCTACTAGCAGATAAATCGCCTCCTAAAGCTGTAAATGCGCCACTTAGTGCGCGATACCGTGCTGTACCTTCAATATTATCTGCCGAGTACCTTACGGCATCGGTTATGTTTTGTGCATAAAAAGCAGGCATACAAAATATGCCTGCGATGTAAAAAGCTAATGTTTTTAATTTCATTTTATAAGGAAAAGTGCTTTAATTATCTACCTCTAGACGATCTCATACTGCCTCCAGAACCCATACTTCCGCCAGATCTCATACTTCCAGACGATCGAGGTGTAGAGTAGCTTCTGTTACTAGACGAACGGGTACTGTTATAAGACCTGTTAGTGTTATTAGATTTTGTAGGGTTTATAGATTGTGTTCTTCTGTTTGTATTGGTATTATAATTTCTAGTAGATCTGTTAGTATTGTAATTTCTTGTTGCATTAGAAGTTCTTGCGTTATTGGCACGCGATGAATTATTTCTTGTGAAATTCTGATATCTCGTAGAAGCTTCAGAACTATATCTTCTATTCGTGTTTAAGTAACGGTTAGATGTGTTGTAAGCCAAACCTCTACGCGAATACATGCGATTGCCATAATATGCAGGAGGTCTGTGGCCTCCCCAATATCCTGGGTAGCCCCAACCACCATACCAGCCACCGCCGTAGTAAGGAGGGAAGTATGGGTTATAAAAACCACCACCCCAACCGAAGCCCCAGCCCCAACCCCAACCGTAGGCAGGATAACCCCAGCCCCAGCCATAATATGGGTATCCCCAACCACCGCCATACATAAATGGGTCGTTGTAGATGTTTACGGTAACACTTTCGTTTTGTGTACCCCAGCCGCCATTACCACTATAACTATTTTCGTCGTTATTAATTGCAGTATACGAATTGCTGGAATACGAGTCTATATCTGTAAAAACAGAATCTTGTACTTGTTGGTTGTATAAATCGTATTCGTTAGACTTCTCTTTAAAATACGTGGTGTAATAAGAATTGTCGTTTGTATTGTCTGGATTGTGTTGAACAATAACTTGGTTTGGTGTGCCGTAAATACCATCGCTATTGCTTTGCGCATAATCTTGAGAACTTCCGCAAGACGCAAGTCCTAAAAAAGATAATAACAAAACAAATAGTGCTGGTTTACGTTGTAATATATATAGATATTGCATATCGAGATTAATTTTATTGTTGAACATAACAAAAATAATTAGTTTTGCCGAACTATTAAGTGTATTTAACATAGTCGCAATATTTGTGCCAAAACAAAGATATGAGTAAAAAACTGACAAGTAGAGTAGAAGACTACTCAAAATGGTATAACGAACTGGTAGTCAAGGCAGATTTAGCAGAGAACTCAGCTGTAAGAGGGTGTATGGTAATCAAACCATATGGGTTTGCTATTTGGGAGAAAATGAGAGCCGAGTTGGATAGAATGTTTAAAGAAACAGGACATGAGAATGCATATTTCCCATTGTTTGTTCCCAAAAGTTTATTCGAAGCAGAAGAAAAGAATGCCGAAGGTTTTGCCAAAGAGTGTGCTGTGGTAACACATTATAGATTGCAAAACGATCCAGATAAGCCTGGTAAGTTGCGCGTAGATCCAGAAGCAAGGCTGGAAGAAGAATTGGTGGTAAGACCAACCAGTGAAGCTATTATTTGGAATACTTATAAGGGATGGATTCAATCCTATAGAGATCTTCCGTTAAAAATTAATCAGTGGGCCAATGTCGTGCGTTGGGAAATGCGTACGCGTTTGTTTTTAAGAACAGCCGAATTTTTATGGCAAGAAGGGCATACGGCACACGAAACAAAGGCCGAAGCTTTAGAAGAGGCTCAGTTAATGAATACGGTTTATGCCGATTTTGTTGAAAATTTTATGGCTATCCCAGTTATACAAGGGGTGAAAACGGAAAGCGAACGTTTTGCTGGTGCCGAGGATACCTATTGTATAGAAGCCTTAATGCAGGACGGAAAAGCCTTGCAAGCAGGAACTTCTCATTTCTTGGGGCAAAATTTTGCTAAAGCTTTCGATGTTAAATATACTTCAAAAGAAGGTAAGCAAGATTATGTGTGGGCCACATCGTGGGGAGTGTCTACTCGATTGATGGGGGCTTTAATTATGACGCATAGCGATGACCACGGTCTGGTTTTGCCTCCTAATCTAGCACCAAATCAGGTGGTAATTGTTCCTATTTTCAAAACCGACGAAGAGTTCGAGGAAATATCTAAAATAGCTAAGCTTATTATGAGCGATTTAAGAGCTAAGCATATTTCGGTTAAATATGATGATAGAACGACATTCAGGCCTGGAGCAAAATTTGCTCAGCACGAATTGCAAGGTGTGCCTTTGCGTATTGCAATAGGGCCTAAAGATTTACAAAATGGTACTGTAGAGTTAGCAAGACGAGATACCTTAACAAAAGAAATTGTGTCTTTAGATATACTTACCAATGTTGTTGAAGGTTTGATGACCGAAATACAGGATACTTTGTTTAATAAGGCTTTAAACTATAGGGCAGAGCATACTACTAAGGTAGATACTTTTGAAGAGTTTAAAACAGTTATAGAAAATAAAGGTGGTTTCGTTTCGGCACACTGGGATGGTACCGCAGAGACCGAAGATAAAATTAAGGAAATTACCAAGGCTACTATTCGTTGTATACCATTAGATGCAGTAGAAGAAGAAGGGGTTTGTGTGTATTCTGGAAAGCCATCTTTAAAGCGAGTGTTGTTTGCAAAAGCCTATTAAATTAATTTTTTTTAAAAAAAGTTGATTTAGCTATTGCGAGATTAAAAATAGGTTGTATATTTGCACCCGCAATGCGATAACAGAAATAAAAAATATCACATTGAAGTTTTTTGAAAAAATGTTTTGCAGATTAAAAAATAAGTTTTAAATTTGCACACTCAAAAAAAACAATGGCCCGTTCGTCTATCGGCTAGGACGCCAGGTTTTCATCCTGGTAAGAGGGGTTCGATTCCCCTACGGGCTACAATCATTTAATAAGAAAGAATTAAAATGGCAAATCATAAGTCATCATTAAAGAGAATCAGAAGCAACGAAGCTAAGCGTTTAAGAAATAGATATCAGCATAAGACGACTCGTAATGCTATTAAAAAGTTACGTGAAGCTGGAACTAAAGAAGAAGCAGAAGCTTTATATTCAAACGTAGTTTCTATGATTGATAAATTAGCGAAGAAAAATATTATTCACGCTAATAAAGCAGCAAACCTAAAATCAGGTTTATCTAAGCACGTAGCTTCTTTATAAGAACTTATCAAGTTATATAATAACAAAAAGCTTCTCGATTAGAGAAGCTTTTTTGTTGCAATTAACTTTAGTTATTAATGTTGTGTCACAAAAAAAGCCTTGAAGTCATTCTAAGGCTTTTTTTATTGGTGTATTTTGGGATAGATTAATTGCCTTTAACTCTAAGCCATAATTCTGTAAGTAACTCTTGGCCATTTACAGGTGTTTTTGGTGCTTCAATAAATTCGACTTCATTATTGGTTGTATTTGGAACCATAAGATATTTAAATACAAAATTGGTTGAATTTTCAGACATATCGTACAATCCGAATCTTAAATCATTAAAATATAAACTTCCATTTTCTTTAGTTATCGTGTACCATCCATTTGTAATGTTAATCATGTTTTGTACCGACTTATCGTTTAAATACGCTTTAATAAGATGATGATTTTTAGGGAAACGGTTAAACGTTATGGGTTGCGTATCAAAAAATGAATATTGCCCCAATAAGTAAGCATCTTCTGTTTCTACATTGGCATTCCATAAAATGGTGTTTAAAGGCGCAGGTCTAGTGTCTAGTTTTAAATAAGTAATATTTTGTATTTGTAATGCCTGTTCAAATTGTTGAAAGGCCAGCCATTTTAAACCATAGGTAAGTATTAGGTAAGCTGAGCTTAAACTAAGTCCTAAAGTTGTATAAAACCGTCTTTTTTTTGATGTCCGATTTTGAAACATGGCCAACAACAAACAAATTAAAAAGGGGAGTGTATACAGCGGATCTATAACAAAAATAGTTTGTAAAGCAATTTTGTAAGGCAGCGGCCAAAAGAATTGAGTGCCCCAAGTGGTGTGTATGTCTAACAGGGCGTGAGTTAAAAATCCTAAAAAGAACAGTAGGCTCCATTTACCAATATCTTTGTAGTTTTCGAAATGCGAAACTATTATGCCGCAAAGAGGTCCAAAAATTAAGGCAAAAAGTAACGAATGTGTGATTCCTCGATGAATAGATAAGGCAGTTGCCGTATTGGTAAAATGAGATGTAAAAACATCTAAATCAGGAATAGTCCCAGCAATTGCACCATACAACATGGCTTTATTGCCAATATGTTTGCCTAAAACAACTTCGCCCACGGCGGCACCTAATACAATTTGAGTTAAAGAATCCATGATTTAATTTTATAGGGATATTGATTTTATCATCGTAAAATGTGCTCCAATTTTAGGAATATCGAAGGCGTCACCATATATGGTATAGCCTTGTTTTTTATAGAAAGGAACTGCAATTTCCCGTGCGTTAAGCCAAATGAAAGTCCCTGTTCTTTTATTAACTTGTTTTTCGCCTTCCTGAACTAGTAATTTTCCGAAATCTAATCTTTGAAACGATTTTAATATGGCCATACCACGAAGCTGATATTGCGATGGATCTTTAAAATCCTTATGAGTTTGTTTTAAAAAGCTAACAACACCTACCAGATTTTGTTTAAAATATATACCTAAATGAAATGTTTTTGGAGCATTATCGTCAACAAAAGCGCAATCTTCAAGCGGTCTTCCTGGGCGTAAAACAGGATGTCTAACAGCGTAGGTTTCTAAAGCAGAAATGTTTGTGATAGTTACAAACGGATTGTTTATTTTATAAAGGTAAGCTGGCTGGTTGTCGTAAATCGCTTCATCTATTTTTGTTAATCCACATTTTAGTAACACCCGTTGCGATTTTGTGTTATCGCGATGTGCATGGGCGTATATAGTTTGTAGTTTTAGGGTTTCAAACCCATAATTTATTGCTGCTTTGCAACTTTCGGTGGCGTAACCTTTATTCCAATATTTTTTGTAAAAACGATAGCCTACTTCAACATAATTATCCTTTTTATGAAATTTCAATCCGCACCAACCTAAAAACGTGTTGTTGTCTTTAAGGCAAACGGCCCATCTCCCCATGTTGTTTACTTTGTAATCTGGGTAGTTTTTTAAAAATTCTGCTGCCGCTTCAATAGAGCAAAAAGCGTTGTCTCCAGTGTATTTTAAAACCTCTTCATCTGCATTCATGTGGTAGAAATGTGGTGCATCATCTACTGTAAGTGGTCTTAAATACAGTCGTTCGGTTTGAGCTATAATGTCGGTCATATAGTAATTTTAATCCATAAAAAAATGCCTATTAAAAATAGGCATTTTTGTTACATGGTTTTTTCTGATTTTTTGAAGGTGTAGGTGACACCAAAATTAATGCCGAATGAGGAGTAAGGTACCTTTTGCGATAGCTTTTTAGACGGATCGGTATTGTTGTTTGGTAATTCGTCTACATAGGTAGATTTTTTTACATAGCCTTCTGGTAGATTATCTAAATTATAAAAACCTTCAACAGCCACATCGCCGTTTGGAAGCACAATATTGGTATT
The DNA here is from genome assembly GCF_051200825.1 of Formosa sp. A9. Lineage (GTDB taxonomy): Bacteria > Bacteroidota > Bacteroidia > Flavobacteriales > Flavobacteriaceae > Formosa. The sequence goes on from NZ_CP195158.1 coordinate 838,331, forward strand.
GAATTCTGTAATTTCAGAATCTTTACGTTTTAAACTTATACCGTAATATTCGGCTTCAGCAAAAAGGCTAAAATTAGAGTTTAGTTCGAAACGGTAACCTAAAGCACCTACAAAGCCTAAAGGGAATTTACCGTGGAAATCTTCTACATAATTGGTCTCCGAATACGAGCCAGAAGGTAGGCCTAAAGCTTCTGTTTCAGGATCTGAAAACACCGAAGTCTGATGTACAACAGCTTCCGTTTTTCCACCTACTTTTATTAAAGCTCCAAAGCGTCCGTAAAGGTTGTTTGTAAACTTGTAAACCAAAGATAGCGATGCGCCATAGGCACGTGCACGGGCAATAGCTTCTATTTGTTGGTTTGGTAAATCGACTTTAGAAACGGTTTGGTCAGCACCGTGTAAGTAGCCAAAACCTAAATCTGCACCAAAATTATCGTTAAAAAAATAAGTCCCGCGTAACTGAAAATTTAAACCTTCACCATAGCTTCCGTAAGAGTTTTCTGTAGTAGAAGCGTTTGCTTTTTCGCCTAATTTCATTTCTGCACTACCAATGGCATAACCTGTGCTGGCAGAGATTTGAAATTGTCCGTAAGACATGGCGCTGAATAACAAGCCAATGCCTAAAAATGTTAGCTTTTTCATGTATAATTAATTAAGTTGTTTTTGCAAAAATACGCTTTAAAAGGGGGATTTTAATGTGCTTTGAGCAATTACTCGCGAAATATTTATTGCTAAAGGGTAAGCGTCTGTTTTTCAAATTTATATTTTTGGAAGAAAATTAAGGTATGGCTTCAAGTACTTTTTTAGAGCTATTAAAACAGCTAAGCACAAATAGATTATTAGTTTTGAAAGATAGGGTGGAAGGGGAACATAAATTCATTCCTATTGATTTATCTACTCAAAATTCAGATTTAAGTCATGTAAATTTGGCGTCTTCCGAAGATTTAAACAACTATATTCAGGCTTATCTAGATACAGCGCAAGCAGATGTTGCTTATGGTGGCTATTTAGAGGTGCGCCAATTGTACCAAAGGAGTAGTTATTTTAATGCGGGTGATGTTGCTACCGAAAGGAATATTCATTTAGGTATAGATTTTTGGTGCGATGCAGGAACTCCGGTTTGTGCGATTTTAGAAGGCGAAGTACATAGCTTTAAGAACAATACCAATTATGGCGATTATGGACCAACCATTATTTTGAAGCATCGATTTTTTGGTGTTGAATTTTTTACCCTTTATGGCCATTTAAGTTTAGCGTCTATTACTAACTTAAAAGTAGGGCAAAAATTTGTTGGTGGAGCGGTTTTAGGAACTCTAGGCGATGCTACTGTTAATGGCGATTATCCGCCACATTTACATTTTCAAATTATTAAAGATATTCAGGATTATTCTGGCGATTACCCTGGTGTTGCCAGTAAAACCGATTTAGAATTTTACAAAACCAATTGTCCAGATCCTAATGTGTTGTTGCGATTGTGAATCATATTTTAGGTAGTTGTTTTAATACTTCAAATTCAGGTGTATGAGTAGAATGAAAATTAATTAGCTGCCTAGATGTTTTTAAATAAAACCCTAAACACTTAAAAGAGAAGAATTTAGGGTTGTTTAATGTGGAGTCGCCGAGAATCGAACTCGGGTCCAAACAAGTGATCAAAGGGCTTTCTACACGCTTATTCTTTTCTTGTTTTTTCGATTGCAACCTGGTTAAAGACAACCTAGTTACAACTTAGCTTCTTAAATTTCGAAAGTAAGCCAAAGCATCAAACTTTCTATATTGACTTTTACGATGCCTCTAAATGGTACGCCGCCAATCAAGGCTTACCGGAGACATAAAGCTTGCACACCTTGTGTGCCTAGGCCAATCTTACTATAATTCAGATTAGGCAGCTAAAGCGTAGTTATTCTCGCCGTTTAAAAGTGTGATCTAGCCTTTAACGTGTTTCAAAATCATTACACGACGTGCTTACCGTTCAATGCATCTCGCTGTCAAAACCAGTCGACCCCATTGTTGTAAGTATTTTGGCGTTCCCTTTCGGGGCAGGCTTTTCGCTATATCTTTTTAATTTATCAATTAAAAAGGATGCCGCTGCAATCCTTAACGCAATACCATTTAAACTTATATAGTATAAGAAAAAATAAGGAATGCAAAGCTATTAAAAAATTTGTTTTAACCTACATTTCCGTGTAATTTAGTACAAAAGTTGTGCCATTACCCTAACGTGTCAGACCTTAAAAACATCAGTATGAAATTCGCAATTATTAAAGAACGTAAAACCCCACCAGACAGACGAGTAGTATTTGGCCCGCGTACACTCTTGCAGGTAAAACAGCAATTTCCAGAAGCAAAATTCAAAATCGAGAAATCTAAGATCAGAATTTTTCCAGACGAAGTTTATAAGCTAGCAGGTTTTAATGTGGTTAAAGATGTTTCCGATTGCGATGTGTTTTTAGGAGTAAAAGAAGTTCCAGTAGAAGCTTTAATCCCTAATAAATCGTATTTCTTTTTTTCGCATACCATAAAAAAGCAACCTTATAATAGAAGGCTGTTACAAGCTGTGCTAGAAAAAAACATAACGCTATACGACCACGAAACCATAATCGATAAAAAGGGGATGCGCCTTATAGGGTTTGGTCGTTATGCAGGTATTGTTGGAGCTTATAACGCATTTAGAACCTGGGGACTTAAGCATGCGAGTTGGGATTTGCCAAAAGCCAACACACTGGCAGACCAAAAGGCTTTAAATAGGCAACTCAAGCAACTTAGTGTACCAAATATGCGAATTTTATTAACAGGTGGCGGAAAGGTAGCTCATGGTGCTATGGAAATTTTAGATGCTTTAAAAATTCCTAAAGTGAGTGTCGAGGCATATTTAACTGAGCGTTTTAGCACCCCTGTGTATTGTAATATAGATGCGTTAGATTATAATGCGCGTATAGATGGTAAGACAAAGCCTCTTAAAGATTTTTTTAAAAATCCGCAGGCCTATCAGTCCACGTTTATGCGATTTGCCGCAGTAACAGACATGCTTATAACAGGTCACTTTTATGGCGAAGGTGCACCGTATTTATTTACAAGAGCCGATGTAAAATCGTCTGAGTTTAATATTAGAGTAGTGGCCGATATTAGCTGCGATATCGATGGTCCTGTAGCTACAACGTTACGAGCATCTACTATCGAAGATCCTATTTATGGTTATGACCCGGAAACAGAATCGGAAGTCGATTTTAAAAATGAAAATGCTATAGCTGTCATGGCAGTCGATAACCTACCTTGCGAATTGCCAAAAGATGCCAGTCAAGGCTTTGGTAAAATATTTCTGAAACATGTAATCCCTGCCTTTTTTAATAATGATGCCGATGGCGTTTTAGAACGTGCGCGAATGACTGCAGATGGAAAATTAACACCACGATTTTCTTACCTTCACGATTATGTCGATGGAAAGAAATAAGTGTTAGTACTTTGCAGGTTTGCTTTATCTTTTATTTATAAAAGAGACATTTAATAGTTGTTTAAGGAGAATTAAAAAACAAACGAGTAAAGCATTTAAAAATGAATTTGACTGCTCGTGTTATACTTTTTTTCGATGTTTAATTTTAATGTAGGCAAATAAGGTTATAGATGCTAATGTTAACCAAAAGACATCTATAAAGCACAACTGAAACTGTTCATTTTTAAAAGTTAACCAAAACCAATTTCCAGTAGTAACACCATTAGCTATAGGTATTAAAAAACCGAATACAGAACCTAATAACAATGTGTTTCGGTTTGTAAATCCATTATCTCTTCTAACGATATAAAGTACAATAAATAACAACCAGCCTATAAAATAAAAGCGATAAATAAAACTCTGGCTAACAGGCTCAAAAAGTTTTACGGCAATAAATGATAGGGCTGTTATTGGGTACATACTTAAACAAATGGCAAGGTATATTCTAACAACGGTTTCGTTAAATCTGCGTTTTTTATCAGGTAACGTTTTCTTGTCGCGAGCCACGAGCCATATCATAACTCCAGAAATGATAACCAAACAGGAAATAATACCCAAAACAAAGCTTATTACACGTAAAGCAAAGCCAGCATAATCGCCATAGTGTAAACGGTATAAAACATTCTTTACTCCATCTAAATAACTTGCTTTAAGGTAGGGGTCTTTTTTAGAAATTAAAGTCCCGGTTTTTACTTGGTAAAGGGCTTGTCCGGGTGATGTAAATTTGTTGTTGTAGTTTAATTGCCCTTCGGTCTGCACATGCATATTCGCATCGCCATAATTAAAGATATGCACGTGAGTAATGTTAAAATCGGGCCAAAGTTGTTTGGTGTTTTCTATATAGGTGTTAATACTAAAGTCGGTAGTTAAAGGCGTATTTGTATATTCAATTTCAGGATGGGCATACCCTAGATCTTTGTAAAATTTGGTGTCGTCTCCTTTGTAAAGCAAAAGTACATTGGGGGCAATTAAAAGTGCTTTAATCATAAAAAAAGCTCCTGTAACAGCATATACAAATTGAAAAGGTAAACCAATAACTCCTAAAGCGGTATGGGCATCGGTCCATAAGGTTTTTAGCTTGGCAAGGGGTCTGAAGGTGTAAAAATTAGGAACGATTTTATTCCAATGAATTATAATGCCAGTAATAATAGCAAATAGAAAAAAGAAGGCTACAAAACCAGCTAAATAATAGCCAACAGGGTAGTATAATTGAGCAAAAAAGTGCAGACGGTATAAAAATTCGCCTAAGGTATAGCTGTTTGTATAGGTGCTCTGTGAGTAGGTTTTGGTATCTAAAACAAGATATTTTCCAACATTTTCATCTTTGGATGTTAAACTATCTTTAGAGGCAGATATAGAGATGCCAATGTTCTGTTCTACATAATGCTTACTGAGTTCAATATCTCTTCCTTTTAGGGAGGTAGTTGCATTTAATGAATCTAAAGCTGTATCGAAATCAAGTTGTAAATCTTCAGTGCGCTCGACAGTATGATTGCGTTCCCAATTAATAATTTCATCTCTAAAAAACGAGAACGAACCCGCAAAGAAAATAACATAAAGGGCAACGCTAATAACAATGCCACTAACCGTGTGTGTATGAAATAGAATATTGTAGGTGCGTTTATCGCTCATTTTAAAACTTAAGTTAAACGATTGGATTATAAATTTGACCTAAATAAATGCCTATAGAAAATAGTAAGGTAAAAGCTAAATAGATACCCCATATTTTCCATCCATTTTTAGCTAAAAATGCCACTACCATAAGGCTAGCCCATAAAATAAAACCAGTAAAGGTAGAGGTAATAATTACTGTAGTGTGGTCTAACCAAAACGATAAAGCCATGTGCAGCGATGCCGTAACTAGATATCCGCCTAAAATGGCCGCAGTAATTTTAGCAAAGCGCTGAGTTTTAGATGTGGTTAAATATTTTTTGTTTGCAGGCATGGCTTAAAAATGGAATATAAATTCGATAGTAAAACTTAATAAAACGAAAATAATTAAACTTCTGTAGGTTAAAAGTCTCAGCGGTGTTAATAAAATAATTAAACTACCAAAGGTCATTAATCCAATACAAAAAAACAGGATACCAGAGGTTACTCCAAAGGTATAGCAGTTTGAAATTAAAGCTAATAACAACAAACAAACTCCTATAATTTTAACACTCTTTATATGCCGCTGTAATACGGCCTCGAACGGAATGCTAATAAGCATACACATACGTTTGGAGGTAGAATACAGCATGTAAAATGCAATTATGAGTATTAAAATAGATAGCGTTATCATAATATCTAAAATTAAAACAACTCTGAACGTTAGCATTCAGAGTTGTTTTTTATAATGTGTTATTGAATACAATACGTGGCACAATGCCAAATAAATTGATAATCTTTGCCTTTAAATTTTCCTGGGACTTCTTCTTTTTTGGTGGTTTCTATAATGTATTTGGTTGCCCAAGGTAAGTTAAAGGAAATATAGCCGTCTTGGTCTGTTGTTAACTTTTTAGACCATAAATCGCTAACAAAAATAGTTGCTTCGTTTTCGGCAAGAGGTTTGCCTTTAAATAGTACCTGCAATTTAATATCGTTACCTTGTTCTTTAACTTTTACTATAGAAATTCCGTTTTTAGAACTGTTGTTAGAATTTGAAGTTTCCTGCTCCACTTCTACAACGGCAGAAGCATTGTAATGTGTTTTAAATATACCAAAATCGTATTTGGTATAGTCTATAACTTCAATGTTATCGTTATCTAAAACAATAGTATAAGTTCCTTTTTGCTTAGGAGTAAAAGTAGTTGTAAAGTGGTCGTCTTTAGCGGTTACCTGTAATTCGGTTTTCTTACCGTTAGCATCAATAACCCAAAGGCTAAAGTCTTTTACTTTAGGAAATGCTTCGCCGTTTACTTGTTCTATTACGCCGTAAGTATACTCGCCGTAATATACATTTACTACCTGCGATTGTCCAACAGAACCCTGAGCATTTGTTTCTACCCATAAGTAATGTGCAAAAGATGGCGATACAATCAGAACTAAAAAAGTCAGGGTTAATATTAATTTTTTCATAATGTTTTAATTAAAATTTAAATGCAAAGTTAGCTAAAACAGATCTAGGTTGTTGTGGTGTAATTGTAGACCAACCATTGTAATATTCTTCGTTAAAAGCATTATTCAATTTTAGTCCAACACGGTATTTGTTTGCGGCATAGTAAATAGAGGCATTAGCAACAAAATAGCTAGGTACTGAAAGGTTTCCTGACGGACTAGAGCTAGGGTTCATGATGTCGCGTTCGCTACCACCATTAAATCCGGCGCCAATACCAAATCCTTTAATGGCTCCAGTTTCAAAATGATAATCGGCCCAAAGGTTATAAAGTATGTCCGATCCTGCTTCTAGCGGACGTTCGCCAATGGCATCTGGGTTGTCCGATTTTGTTACTTCGCTATCGTTATAGCTGAAGCCTCCTCGTAAGTTTAATCCATTAACAGGGTTGGCATTTAATTCCAATTCAAATCCTTTACTAGACACCTCTCCGTCTTGTATCTTGCCAAAAGGATCGTTAGGGTCTGTCATTAAACGATTTCCAACAAGAATGTTGTAATAGTTTACAGTAGCGTTTAAACGGTTGTTAAAAAAGTTTGTTTTAACACCAACTTCCCATTGGTTAGCATGTTCTGGTTTAAAGGTTTTAAGTACTTGTCCTTCCGGATTAATATCTAGATCTGGGTTGCCTACTAATTGAGGCGCTACGTTTGTAAACCCATTTTGCCAGTTTGCAAATACAGATAATTTATCTTGAATAGGTTGAAATAATAAACCAAATTTAGGAGATACAGCAAACTGGTCGTAATTATCATCATCTGTTGCAATATTTCCTTTTTCGTCGAAGAAATCGAAACGTACACTAGCCATAGCCGATAAATACTCGGTAATGTTTAATACATCGGACACGTAAGCACTATAGATGTTAGAGCGTGTTTTGTTGTAGTTAATTCCTGCATTTGCTAAGGCAGCATCTACACCAGCAGTTGTTAAAGGAAAGCCAGCTTCTTCTGTGCCTTCTTTTGGGTTTACAGCGCCATAACCTACATAGGTACTACCATTATCTATGCCTGTAACGGTATAAAAATCTAAGCCTACAACCATACGGTTTCTAAGGCTTCCTATTTTAAAGTCGCCAATAAAGTTTTGTTGTATGTCTGTTGTTTGAGTTGAAGCATTTTGTTTGTTAAGGTAACGTGTAAAAATACCTTCTCCAGTTAAATCGTATAGGTAGGTATAATACCCTTTTGTAGATGTCGCACTTTTTGAGACTAAGGTTTGAGAGTTCCAACTGTCTGAAATTTTATAGTCCATTTCTACGCGGTAATTTTGAGTTGGGTTTTCTAAAGTAAGTGCATTACTGGTATACGATTTTTTGTAATCGTATCCTAAATCGTCTAAGCTATCGTATTGCATTGGGGCGCCACGGCTAACAAACAACATGGTAGGATTTGTTTTTTCGGCCTGAGAAATTTCTCCGTAAAACGAGAACGACAATCTGTTGTTTACTTGGTACGATAAGGATGGTGCTACAAAAAACGACTTTCTAAAGCCTGCATCTTGAAAACTGTCTTCGGAATGGTAAGAGGTGTTTAAACGGAAATAAATATTTTCATTCTTATCTAAAGCAGTGTTAAAATCCCCTGTAATTACATTTAATCCATAAGACCCTCCAGTATACGATACTTGTCCGCCAAAACCTTTGTAAGGCTTTTTAGTAACTACATTTATTAACCCGCCATAAGAGGTTACGCTACTACCAAATAAGGTAGCCGAAGGGCCTTTAATAACCTCTATACGTTCTATGTTTGCAGCATTTATAGTTCCGTTGGTTAACCCTGGTAAACCATTTACCAGCTGCGGTTGCACACTAAAACCACGTAACGAGTAATAACCAGCACCATCGCCGCCTCGACCAGTAGAAGTCCATAATTGTTGAACACCTGTAGCATTTTCTAGAGCATCTTCGAAACTGGTAGTGATTTGCGATTCTAATAAATCTGTAGTTACCGTGGTGTAAACCTGTGTGTTTTCTAAATCTTTTAAAGGTAATTTCGCTACATAGGCAGTTTGTTTTCTAGAGAATTTGTTGTGTCTTTCGCCATCAATAACAACTTCATTTAAAATTTCCTGACCTTCGTAAAGTACAATTGTAGGTAAGGTAAGGTCTGTAGTTGTTAAGGTAAAAGGCACTTCTTTTGTTTTGTATCCTAAATACGATACCACAGCAATGTGTTGGCCTGCTTCGACATAGTTTATGTTAAACCGCCCATCGATATCCGATTGACTACCGTGGGTAGTGTTTTTTATAATGATATTTGCACCTACTATAGGTTCGTTGTTAATATCTGTAATAGTACCTTGCACGTTTTGTTGTGCATGTATTATTAAAGATGTAAAAAATAAGAATGTTAAGCTTAGTAAATTTTTCATTAATTATTATTTAGACTAATTATTAATAATTGTTAAATTTTTTGGCAAAAATAGACTAGCTTTTAGTAAGAACAAAGCTTATTTAAAATTATTTTAAATAAATATAGCTTCATGATTGATAATGAGGTGGGTTTATTAGTATTGATGAATTACTAATAAGGATATAAAATCCTTCTTTTTATATTTTTTAAGTGTGAAATACGGTTTTAAGTAATTAGAACAACCAACAACGAAAAAAGCTGTTGTTGGTTGTTGATATTTTAATTAATTATTCCAATCTATTTTTCTCGATATAAACATTACAGAAGTTAAAATAAAAAACAAACCAATGCTACCTACTAGCAGAGCATAGTTTTCTAATTGTATAATCACAAAAATAAAAATATAGAGCGCACTTAGCGCGATGCTTATGAAGCTTGTAAATTTAATTGTTTTTAATATAGATTTAGAATACCAACTTATTAGAATAACAACAGATAGAGTTGCTATAGAATATGCAGTAAGGAAATTGCTGTGTTCGGATATAGAAATGAGTAATGTGTAAAACATAGTTAAAGCAAGCCCAATCATTAAATATTGAAAAGGATGGATGTTAATTTTGCTTAAGGTCTGTATTAAAAAGAATACCAGAAAAGTTAATGCGATAACTAGAAAACCATACTTGGCAGAGCGTTCACTTTTTTGATATTCATCAACCATTATCATAAATTTTGTTCCAAAGGCGTAAGCGTTGAGGTTAGGTACAGTATTTAGGTATACTTGCGAGAAGGCCCTGTTTATGTGTAGTACTTTCCAATTTACATTAAATCCTTCGGCCGTAATGGTTTTATTATTATCGTCTGGTAAATAGTTGCCTATAAAGCTTGGGTTTGCCCAATTGGAAACCATGCTCATTGTTGTTGTTTTTCCTATGGGAACAATTGTAATTTGTTCACTTCCATTAAATGTTATTTGAACATTAAAATGTAATGTTTTTTGGTTACTTATATTTAAGAAGTCAGATTCTAATGCATCTAAATGGCCTTTGTTTTTGTTTTCTGAATAGTTGGTTTGAAAGGGGTACGTTTTTGAATTTAAATTTAAAGTGACTTCATTTTTAATGCCTTTTAGATTGGTGGTTTTTATAACAGCAGTAATTTTATCCCATACAATATCGTTTGTGCTAATATCTTTATTGGCTAGGTTTATTTCTGGGAACATGCCAGAAAAGTTTGTAGTTGAAGTATACACGGCAGATTGATAGTTACCTCGTTTAAGTGTTTTTGATTTTACATTAACCTTTGCATCTAACTCCTCGGGAAAAATATATGCATATTTTATAATTGTTTTAGTTTCTTTGGTTGTTGTGTTTAATTTATCGTCTACCATGGTTATGGTATTATAAGTTTTATAAGGCACTTTTAAAATGGGGCCATAAACACAAACATCTTCACCCCACTTTGTGTTTATCTCTCGGGTTACGGCTTTTTGCCTATCCGCGCGTTCATTTATTAACTCTTTAATATATGATAACGGAATTAAAAGGATTAGAATTAAAACACCCACCGATACCATTTTAGCAGTTTTTGACGATTTTAACCAATTTCCGAATTTAGACTGTTGTGTAACATTGTTATTATTCATGATATAAATTTTTAAAGTACTTTGAAAATCAAAGTTGATTGATAAAAAAAATAGTTATTGTTTATTAATTAAATTTTCAAGGGCTTCAATATGTTTTTTAAACGCTACTGTTCCTAATGTTGTGGCACTATATCTTGTGTTGGGCTTTCTGGCTATAAATTGCTTTTCAACTTTAATATATTCTTCTTTTTCTAAAGCTTTAATATGGCTTGCAAGATTACCATCTGTGGCATCAAGCAAATCTTTTAGGGTTTTAAAGTCGGCGTATTCATTTACCATTAAAACCGACATAATTCCAAGACGTATTCTATGATCGAACGATTTATTTAAATTTTTTATTATACCCATATTTTTATGGTGTTACTATTCAATTATTATTTTAAATCGTGCTTATAATACATCCATGTTCCATAAATAATATGCATAACACCAAACCCTATAACCCAAAGCCAAAATCCATATCCCGGTAAAAGGGCACAGATTAAACCTAAACAAAGTTCTACATAACCTAAAGTTCTAATATTTCCAATACTATACTTAGAAGCGTTTATTAAGGCTAATCCATAAAAAATGAGCATCAGAGCAGCTGTTTGTCCATATTTTTGTTGTCCTAGAATAATTAAAATATATAAGCCTCCAGTTAATAAAGGCACAACAAAATTAATAAGTAATCTTTTAGAGGTGCTATCCCATATTTTTTCTCCCTTTTTTTTAGCCTTTTGAATACTAAGGTAGATAGCCGTAATTATACTTAACCCAGCAATTAAAATAAGATCCAAAATGATAAGTTTGAATATTTTGCCATCTAAAATTAAAGTGCCATGGCTAAAGTTGTCGACTAACCAAAATGCAACGCTAGCCCCTATAAGAGCGTAAATTCCAGCCAAAATTCCAGATAAACCACTTAGCGAAATAAACCGTGTAGATTTATTCATTAATTGTTTTATTTCTCCGATGTCTTGTAAGTAATGATTTGATTCCATGTAAAAGTACTTTGAAAAACAAAGTAATTAAATAAATTTCATTTATTCAACACTTTAATTGAAAAAGATCATTTTTTAAAGTGCTTTCGCTACAATATAATTCAGGAAGTTTAGGCCTTTATGCGATTTATTTTGTTTTTTAATAACAACAAAATCCATAGCTTCAAAGAAAGGAAGGGCTGTTTTACTAACGTCCGATCGAATTTCGGGGTAGTCTTCAATCATAACTCTAGATTCTATTGTGCGTAGTAAACTAGAGGCAATGCCTTGTCTTAAATAATTAGGATGCACAAAAAGACCATCTAAATAATAGCCTTTTTTAAGATAAGCAAAACCGACTATGGTGTTACTGGTTTCGGCAACAATAAAATAATAATCGTTAATGCGTTCTAACCATTTATCGGTTTCGAAAGCTCCCGACGACCAAACTTGTAGTTGCTTGTCGTTATAGTCTTTAGCGCAAGTTTTGGTAATAGTGTCTTTAAACAGCGCCGTTATTTCAGGAATGTCGTTTGCTGTGGCTTGTCTGATGGAAATATTCAAAACTAATCAACTTTTTTAAATACTAATGTTTCTGTACTTGGGTTTGATAAATACAAGCGATTGTTTTCGATTTTAAAATGTGTAGACGCTTGTAAGGCCTTAAGAAATTCTTGCTCTTTATTTGTGGGTAGGCACATTTTTCTGGTGGTAATTACATTGGTAAAGCGCAGCTTAGATTGCTCCGAAAAAATAGCGCCTCGCATCGCATTACAGCCTGCAAAACCTGCAAAAGTGTTTTCGGTTGTGTTTATTTCCATGTTTGGACGTTCGGTGTTAAAGTCTTCGGTTTCGACTTTAATACCGTTTAGAGTTTCTAAAATCCAAATATCATGTAATCTGTAGTCGGTTATATAAGCACCGCAACCTTCAAAATTTTCGAAATCGGTATTGCCTGTGGGCTTAATTTTAATAGATACGCTATACGGACTAATACTGTCGTTATTCGTGCATCCTTTCATTTTTATTTCGGCTTGAATGGTTGCCGATTCGGTTTCTGCACGGTACATTTTAATGTTGGCATCTGCTGCTAAAATAGGTTCTGTAATTGGAAAATGTACACTTTTTAAGCCTTCGGTTTGCGACGAAAATTCCATTCCAGATGCGCTTAAAGCAAACGTCCAATCGTTACCCTCACTTTTAAAAAACGGCAGATTTTTAGTTGTAGGTGCGCTGTTGGTTTGTTGCATCGTTTCAGATTGTTGTTCTATTGCTGTGCTAATCTTTTCTTTGTTTTTATTGGTGTCTTGACAATTCAACATTAAAAAACTAAGGCCTAGTACGGATAAAATTCTAATTGCTTTCATGATTTTAAAGTTAGGAATTATATTTTAAAAATACCACCAATAGAGATTTGTGTTTCGCCATAGAAGAAATGTTGCGAGGCACGATCTTTTGGGTTATTAGATGTTCTAATATCGGGCATGTTTATAAAGCCACCTCTTAAATCGCCTTGAATGAAGAAATGTTTAAAGAAGGTGAAATTTAATCCTGCACTTGTCGAGATGCCGTATCCTGCAATGTGGAAATCGTCGTGGCGTTCGTATACCAATAATTTAGAATTGGTTTTGGGCACTAGTAAGCCACCACCAAAACTTTCTGTAAGGTTTATTTGAAAAATATCGGTGTTTGTAATCCCGAAAAGTTTAGAAATGTCATCAAACCTAGCAATCTCGGTATATATATAGTTTAGCCCATCGGTATGTTCGAATGTTAAAAAACCTTCATGTAAATACACTGGGTCGTCTTTAAAAGTCGTGTTATAAATAGAACTTTCATCAGATTCGGGGATGTCGATATAACCATTACCTCTAACAACTTGGTTTTGGGTCATTACATATTTCATGTGGTCCAGATTGATGGAAATAGCGTAATGGTCGCTAATAAAATACCCTAACCTAAAATTGGTTTGTGGGATGGTCATGCTACATGGGTTAATGTAATCGATATGCCACCCTTTAGGTTTGTCGTGGGCTTTTACATCGTAAAGTGTAAAATTATAATGCTCTCCAGTAAATGTAATATCCGATTTTGAATATTTTTCGCGATTGCCTCCCCAACTAATAAATAGTTTCCCTTTTTTAGATGCAGTGTATTTTAATGTGTCTGTGTTTTGGGCATTTAGGTTAAATATGGGCAATAGTATAGTTGCTATTAAAAACTTAATAGGTGTGAATTTCATAATAAAAATGCGAAAATCTAAAAGGCGGTTATTGTTTTTCTAATCGCCACTAAATGTGTTAATAAGGTTTCTAAATGATCTAGATGAAGCATGTTAGCACCGTCGCTTTTAGCATTGGCAGGATCGAAATGCGTTTCTATAAACAAACCATCTACATTATTTACTATACCAGCTCTGGCTATAGTTTCAATCATATCTGGTCTGCCGCCTGTTACACCGCTGGTTTGGTTAGGCTGCTGTAAAGAGTGTGTTACGTCAAGCACTGTTGGAGCATACTGCCTCATGGTTGGTATGCCTCTAAAATCTACTATCATATCTTGATAGCCAAACATGGTGCCGCGATCTGTAATCCAGGCTTTGTTGTTCCCTGAATCTTTTACTTTTTGCACAGCATGTTTCATGCTTTCCGGACTCATAAACTGTCCTTTTTTTAAGTTTACTACTTTTCCGGTTTCGGCAGCAGCAACTACTAAATCGGTTTGTCTTACTAAAAAGGCAGGGATTTGAAGTACATCTACATACTCGGCCGCCATAGCAGCATCAGACACTTCGTGGATGTCGGTTACCGTTGGAATGCCAAAGGTTTCCGAAACTTTTTTAAGAATTTTAAGGGCTTTTTCATCGCCAATACCCGTAAAACTGTCAATGCGACTTCGGTTGGCTTTTTTAAAACTGCCCTTAAATACATAAGGAATTTGTAAGGTATCGGTAATAGAAACAATTTTTTCTGCAATTCTAAGTGCCATGTCTTCGCCTTCGATAGCGCAAGGCCCAGATAGAAGAAAAAAATTGTCGGAATTTGTATATTTTAATTGAGGAACATCTGAAAGTGTCATGTGCATAAATTTAAGCTGCAAAGTTAGTTAAAATACAAATGCCACGATAAAACAAATTGAGGTAGTTAGTTTCGTGTTTCTAATGTTAAAGCGAGTAGGGTGTTGGCTTGGCGTGTTTAAAATCACGAAATGAAACGCTGTTTAACAGCAAATTTTACAATGAAGAAGATAAATGCTTAATCGGGAGAAAATAATTGAAGTGCTTTATTTAATGTGTAAGTTGTTGATTAATAGTGTTTGGTGTTTGATTGTGTTTAGATTTTTAGCAAATTTGCAGTTCTATTTAAAATAAAATAAGCCCGTAAAATTATTATATGTTTAAATAATAACATATAGTTCTCTAATTCTCAAAATATAGTGTACCTTTGCGCGCTTAAATTAGGCATCAATTATGGCTCAAATTAAAAACATTGCAATTATTGCGCACGTAGACCACGGTAAAACCACTTTGGTAGATAAGATTATGTACCACTGTCAATTATTCCGTGAAAATGAAAATACAGGAGATTTAATCCTAGACAATAACGATTTAGAGCGTGAAAGAGGTATTACGATCACATCTAAAAACGTTTCTGTAATTTATAAAGACACAAAAATCAACATTATTGATACCCCAGGTCACGCCGATTTTGGAGGAGAAGTAGAGCGTGTTTTAAACATGGCCGATGGTGTATTGTTATTGGTTGATGCCTTTGAAGGGCCTATGCCACAAACCCGTTTTGTACTTCAAAAAGCCATCAATTTAGGGTTGAAGCCATGTGTGGTTGTTAATAAAGTAGATAAAGAAAACTGTACACCAGAAGAGGTACACGAAAAAGTATTCGATTTAATGTTCGAGTTAGGTGCCGAAGAGTGGCAGTTAGATTTCCCAACGGTTTATGGTTCTGCTAAAAACAATTGGATGAGCGAAGATTGGAAAGTGCAAACAGAGAATATAGAGCCATTATTAGATATGGTTATAGACCATATTCCTGCGCCAAAAATTCCAGAAGGCAATACCCAAATGTTAATTACGTCGTTAGATTATTCGTCGTTTACAGGACGAATTGCTATCGGACGTTTAACCCGTGGCGAATTAAAAGTAGGTCAGAATATATCTTTAGTAAAACGCGATGGTAGCATTGTAAAATCTAAAATTAAAGAACTACACGTTTTTGAAGGTATTGGCCGTAAAAAAGTAGACGAAGTTCAAGCAGGCGATATTTGTGCGATTGTAGGTTTAGAAGGTTTTGAAATTGGTGATACAGTAGCCGATTTCGAAAACCCAGAAGCTTTAAAAACAATTGCGATCGACGAGCCAACCATGAGTATGTTGTTTACCATTAACGACTCTCCGTTTTTTGGTAAAGATGGTAAGTTTGTAACCTCTAGACATATTAAAGAGCGTTTAAATAAAGAATTAGAAAAAAACTTAGCATTACGTGTTCACGAGACAGATAGTGCCGATAAATTTTTAGTGTTCGGTCGAGGCGTATTACACTTATCGGTGTTAATAGAAACCATGCGTCGCGAAGGTTACGAGCTTCAAATTGGGCAACCACAGGTAATCATTAAAGAGATTGATGGTGTAAAGTGCGAACCAGTAGAGGAGATGACTATCGATTTACCTGAAGAAGTTTCTGGTAAAGCTATAGAAATGGTTACCTTACGTAAAGGTGAAATGTTAAGTATGGAAGCCAAAGGCGACCGTATGGTGTGCGAGTTTATAGTGCCTTCTAGAGGGATTATAGGTTTAAGAAACCAGTTGCTTACCGCTACTGCCGGTGAAGCTATTATGGCACACCGTTTTAAAGAATATCAACCTGTAAAGGGTGGTATTCCTGAACGTCAAAACGGTTCGTTAGTGTCTATGGAAAAAGGACAAGCCATTCCGTATTCTATAGATAAGTTGCAAGAGCGTGGTAAATTCTTTATCGATCCGGGTGAAGATATTTACGAAGGACAAGTTATTGGAGAAAATTCCCGTGGCGACGATATGACGGTTAACGTAACTAAAACTAAAAAATTAAGTAACGTACGTTCGTCTGGAGCAGACGATAAAGCTAAAATTGTACCAGCTATTAAGTTTTCGTTAGAAGAAGCTTTAGAATACATTCAGAAAGATGAATACGTTGAGGTAACACCAAACCACTTACGTATTCGTAAAATTCTATTAACCGAAGTAGAGCGTAAGCGCAATAAGAGTTTGTAGTATTAATTTCTGCTTAAAATAAAAAAGGAATCCTGTTTAGGGTTCCTTTTTTGTTTATGAATTATCGAGAATTGTTTTTTAATCCTAAAATGCTGAAAAATAAACTAAACAAAATAATTTGTATGCCTAGTAATAAAGTAAAAACAGCAGGGATTACAATGCGTAATGTTTTTGTTGGCTCTAGGCTTCCAAAATTTGTGTCTTGCCAAATATTTAATCCGTAAAAACTTAAAAATAATCCACATAATAAAATAGCAAATCCTAAAACTAAACCGCGTTCCAAATTAATGTACTTGAATAGTTTGGAATACCGATTGGTTCTGGGTAACAGGTTGTTCTCGATGGCGTATACTTTTGTTAAACAATAAAAAATAAAAAACTGAAAGCCTATTAAAACGGCGCTACAGGCATACAGTAAGCTGTGTATATCGAAGGTAATATTATTAATGTGTAAAGGGCGAATAACTAGCCTAACAGAACTTAATAGACCAATTATAATTAATAGTGCGGCAGGATATAAAAACAACCATTTTGGACTGTAAAAAGATAGAAAGCGTAAATGCCTCCAGCCATCTTTCCAAGTGTTTAAATGCGGTTTTCTAGACCTGCCATCAGGAAATAATTGGGTGGGAACTTCGGTGATGGATAGTCCTTTGAGTTGAGATTTTACGATCATTTCGGAAGCAAATTCCATTCCCGGAGTTGTCAATTCCATTTTAAGATATGCACTTTTAGAAAACCCTCTTAACCCGCAGTGAAAATCGCCAATTTTAATTTTATAAAATAGCCGTCCAATAAATGATAATACAGGATTGCCTAAATATTTGTGTAGAAAAGGCATTGCCCCTTTTTGTATACCACCTTTAAATCTATTGCCAATTACTAAATCGTATCCAGCTCTTAATTGCGTTAAAAAGGGCATCAGGTTCGAAAAATCGTAGCTATCATCTGCATCGGCCATAATTATATATTTGCCTAGGGCAGCATGTATTCCGCCTTGTAATGCGCTTCCGTATCCTTTTTCTTTTACAGGTACAACTTTAACGTTTAAGTTGTTGGCAATGGCTATAGATTCGTCTGTACTTCCATTATCAGCAATAATAATTTCCCCAATAACATTGTTGGATTGTAAAAACTGCTGCGCTTTTTTTATACATGTTGCTAAGGTTTCGGCTTCGTTTAAGCAAGGCATTACTATAGATAATTCTATATTCATAGTTCGTATTTGGAGGTTTTGTTACCAGAATGGATTAATAGAATAAAAATGAGAAACCATACCCAATCGTTATAAAAGGTAAAACGCTTTAAGGTGTGCATGCCTATGGCAACTAAAGCGACATTAGATAAACTTAGAAGTACAATACACGAAATAGTAACATATTTTATTTCATTTGTTTGGTATGCTTTAATACAGCTAAACCCTAATATGATTACAAGTAGTAAAGTGTATTTAGCATTTCCAAAAGCATGAATAAAATTTTTAATATACAGACTAAGCCAAGCTTTGAAATTATTTATAATTAAAGGAATCGACATTTGTTTTGTAAGCACATCAACTTCTATTAATTTTTTAGAATGTGTTGCAAGGCTATCGGCTAATGCTAATCCGTTAGGCAAAATAGTAAAGTTTGCAATTTCGGAATACTCTTTAACATAAATACTAAGATCGTTTTCGTGATGTAAATTGGGGTTGAGCTCGTGAATGTTTAAATGTTTTTTGGCTAAATCTTTATAGCTATTTTTAAATAAGGCTTTTGCTTTTTGTGAATTATAAATGTTGTAATCTGAAGCATCCGAAACATACATTGCAGGTGTTAGTAAATGTATGCCTGTCCAGGGTGTTGAAACGAATTCATCATGCGCTACTTTATGGTATAATTTATCTGCAAAGCCACACAGGAATGGGAAAATAATCAATAAAAATAGAAGTCCTTTGTATTTTAAGCGATGATTCCATAAAATAATTCCAATAATAATTGGGATTAAAAATAGAAATTGACTCCTTGTCTGTATGAGAAGGAGTAAAAGAGGAATTGCATATAGAATGAATGTAACGTCTTTTTGTGTTAAACTTCGTAACATGAGCCCTACAACAATAAGATAAATCGGATAAGAAAGCGCTTCGGATAGAAAGACGTTAGCGAGATGGTGATTGTAAAAATATGGTGCGAGTAATATGATATTCAATAAGAATAACCAAATGGCATGAAGGTTAAAGCACGTTTTTAAGGTTTTTATAAAAAAATAAATGCTACAAACTCCTAAACCATATTGAAGAATAATTGTAGCTGTATTAAAAAAAGTACCAAAACAAAGTTTAATACCGTGTAAAAAAAGAGGGTAACCCGCAGATCTAGTAATTACCATATTTAAATACCCTTCAGAATCATTAACAATTTCAATTGGTTTAACAATTACAACTAAAAACGCAATTATATATGGGGCAATAATAGATAGAAGTGATGCTTTTGGAGATAATTTTAAACTCAATGTCTTGTTTTTAGCAAATGTAATATGAAAAGGGTAGGATTAAAACCGAACTATTAAATTTTAATTAAAAACATTATCACAACAGTTTTATATATTCGTAGCCAAAACGATTTAGCTTTATCAAGAGATCTGAAATAAAAAATGTTTTTTTCGATTTCTTTTAAAACTAATTAAATAATGCGAAACATCCTTAATGCTTTTTAATTCCCTAGATTTTGCTGTCTTTTTACCAATAGTTTTTGTGTTGTATTGGTTTGTTTTTCAAACCAGTTTAAAATTACAAAATATATTAGTGGTTGTGGCGAGCTACATATTTTATGCGTGGTGGGATTGGCGTTTTTTAGCTTTAATTTTATTTAGCACAATAGTAGATTTTACATTGGGGCTATTAATATTTAAAGAACAGAACGATAGCAAAAGGCGGGTTTTGTTGTTTTTAAGTGTTTTTGTCAATTTAGGACTACTAGGTTTTTTTAAATACTTTAATTTTTTTGTCGAAAATTTTATTCAAGCCTTTTCATTTCTTGGAATGCGTTTGCAGTATAGCGCCCTTTATATTATACTTCCAGTAGGGATTAGTTTTTATACATTTCAAACCTTAAGTTACACGATAGATATTTATAAAAAGCGGTTAGAGCCCACTACTAATGTTATAAGTTTTATGGCTTTCGTAAGTTTTTTTCCGCAGCTTGTAGCAGGGCCAATTGAACGTGCACGAGATCTTTTGCCGCAATTCGAAACAAAAAGGGTTTTTAGCGTAGATAAAGCTAAAGACGGATTGAAACAAGCGTTGTGGGGACTGTTTAAAAAAATGGTAATTGCCGATAATTGTGCACTTTTTGTAGACGAATTTTTTGGCAATCACGAGGCGTACTCTGGCAGCGCATTGTTAATAGGTGCGTTTTTCTTTACCATTCAAATTTATTGCGATTTTTCAGGATATTCCGATATTGCAATTGGGGTGTCGCGATTATTCGGGTTTAATTTATCTAAAAATTTTGCATTTCCTTATTTTGCTACTAACATTGCCGAGTTTTGGAGGCGCTGGCATATTTCGTTAACCACCTGGTTTAAAGATTATTTTTATATTCCTTTAGGGGGTAGTAGGGGCACCAAAGTAATGCAAGTAAGAAATACGCTTTTAATTTTTATTGTTATAGGCTTATGGCATGGTGCCGCGTGGAAATTTGTGGTTTATGGTTTTATTAACGGATTACATTTTTTACCCAATATTATTCGAGGGCGTAAAAAAAAGATTATTCAAAATCAGAATGAATTAATACCTAGTATACAAACCGGTTTAGGTATTTTAAAAACGTTTGGGTTTTTGGTAATCGTGCGTGTGTTTTTTAGAGCAGAAGATTTAAGCTCGGCTTTAGGGTATTTGCAACGCATATTTTCTAGGTCCTTATTTGCAATTCCAGAATTTGCAAATCGCGTTGGTGCTTTATATTTAATGGTTTTAATTGTTGTGTTTATGACAATAGAATGGTTTGGTAAACAAAATGCTTACGGCATAGAAGTTTTGGGTGGGACTTGGAAACGTAAATATCGTTGGGGGTTTTATTACGTATTGGTGTTTTTCATTTTCTATTTTTACGCAAAACCGCAACAGTTTATTTATTTTCAATTTTAAATGAAGCAATTTCTTAAATTACTTGTAATTTTTATCGCTCCTATATTGATTATAGGTGGCGCTATAGAAGTATTGTTAAGACAAATACCTAACGATTATAAGCAAAAGGCGGCGTATTTAAGCAGCAATGCAAACACAATTGAAACATTAATTTTAGGAAGCTCCCACAGTTTATATGGAATCAATCCCGATTATTTAAAAGGAAATGCTTTTAATGCCAGTTTTGTATCGCAAACTCCAGATGTAGATTGGGCTATTTTACAGCAATACCAAAACCAGTTAACAAATTTAAAAACGATTATTATTAGGTTGTCTTATGCATCATTATTCGAAACATTGTCAGAAACGAATGAAGCTTGGCGACTTAAAGATTACAATTTGTATTTTCATTTGCAACAAGATTATACGTTTAAACAGCATTCGGAATTATTGAGTGTAAAACTTCAAAATAATTTAAATCGAATTTATAACTATTATGTATTGGGCGTATCAGAAACGTCTATAACCCAATCAGGTTGGGGAATTAATGCACATGTTACGCCACCAGAGAACTTAGAGCAAGCAGGGATTAATGTGGCCCAACGGCATACCATTTCAGATTTAAGTCAATACCATTTTAATACCGATAATTTTAAAGCAATAGCAGCGTTTTGCGAAACCAGAAATATTCAATTGGTGGTTATTACTCTGCCAGGCTATAAGTCGTATAACTCTTACATGGATAAAACCCAATGGCAAAAAACAGAAGATTTCGGTAAATTTTTAGATTCAACATACACCACGTGCACTTATCTAAATTTTTTAAATGATGAAAGTTTTACGGCTCAAGATTTTTTTGATGGAGATCATTTAAACGCCCAAGGTGCAAAAAAACTAAGTGTAAAATTGCAGGAATTATTGAAATAATAAAACGCTTGTACTTCGTTTTACAATTGAATAACGTAACTTGTAACAGTCTGTTAATCATTTAATTTTTAATATGGAACTATTGGGTATTTCAATAACCGAGTGGGTCGGGTATTTGGCTTCAGCTTTTTTATTACTGTCTTTTACAATGAAAGATGTTATAAAACTTAGAATTATAAATTCTGTAGGGTGTGCTTTGTTTGTTATTTATGGTTTTATGTTGCAGACCTCTTGGCCAATAATTATTACTAATGGTGCTATTTTGATTATTAATTTCTACTATTTGTTGTTGAAGAAAAATTAGTATTTTCGTTTTTCAAATCTAAAAACTAGCCTATTTTTTCAGTTGTTAAATACACGCCTCAGCATCAAGAACTTTGGAACGATTTTGCTTTCAAGGCTAAAAATGCAACATTTTTGTTTCGGCGTGATTTTATGGATTACCATAGCGACAGGTTTGAGGACCACTCGTTATTGGTTTTCAAAAACGATAAAGTTATAGCATTGCTTCCTGCAAATTACAACGGCCAAACGTTGTATTCTCATCAAGGCTTAACTTATGGCGGCCTTATAATCCAGCGCACATTAAAATTTCAGGATATTTTAGAGGCCTTCAAAATGGTGTTACAGTTTTTAAATCGCCTAAACATCGGTACGTTGGTAATTAAGCAAATGCCTTCTATTTATACCAGTGTGGCGAGCGATGAATTGTTGTACACCATGTTTTTATTACAAGCCCAATTGTATAGACGCGATATGCTTTCTGTGGTTAATTTACAAGTCCCAATACAATTTTCGAAAGATAGAATAGCGGGGTGTAAACGTGCCATAAAGCATCATTTAGAGATTAAGGAAACCAATGAATTTGAAGCGTTTTGGAATGATATTTTAATCCCGAATCTACAAGAAAAACATAAAACTGAACCAGTACATACTTTACAGGAAATTAAAATGTTGAAAGCAAGGTTTCCTAATCAAATTCGTCAGTTTAATGTGTATTACAATGGAGACATTGTAGCGGGCACCACCATTTTTGATTGTAAACACGTAGCGCATTCTCAGTATATTTCGGCTAATGCTTCAAAAAATACTTTGGGGAGTCTAGATGCATTGCATCAATATTTAATTAGCAAGGTGTTTAAGGATAAGCAATATTTCGACTTCGGAATTTCTAACGAGAATAATGGAAAACAGTTAAATAAAGGCTTGTTGTATTGGAAAGAAGGTTTTGGTGCCAACGCCGTGGCTCAAGATTTTTATAAGGTAGAAACTCAAAATTATAAATTGTTAGATGATGTTTGGGTATGATTAAGTTTTTAGACTTACATAAAATTAACGACCGTTATCGTAACGATTTCGAAACTGTTTTTAAGGAGTTTCTTAATTCGGGACATTATATCTTAGGGCAAGGGGTTAGCCAATTCGAGCATGCATTTGCAAACTATTGCGGCACAACCTATAGCATAGGTGTTGGTACTGGCTTAGATGCCATAAGCTTAATTTTTAAAGGGTATGTCGCCTTAGGTAAATTACAAATTGGTGATGAGATTTTAGTGCCTGCAAATACTTTTATTGCTAGTGTGTTGGGCATTTTACAGGCAGGTTTAAAACCTGTGTTTGTAGAGCCTAATTTAGAAACGTATACTATTACAAATGTCGAGATTGCGAAGCAAAAAACATTAAAAACCAAGGCCATTTTATTGGTGCATTTATACGGACAATTGGTAGACGATGCTACGCTTGCAGATTGTAAAAAAGATTTAATTGTTGTTGAAGATGCAGCCCAGGCACACGGGGCCCAAAATGCTAGTGGTAAACGTGCTGGAAATCTAGGGCATGCCGCAGCTTTTAGTTTTTATCCGAGTAAAAATTTAGGCGCATTGGGTGATGGCGGCGCTGTTTGTACAAACGATTACGATTTAGCCGATACAATTAAACAATTACGCAATTATGGTTCGGTTTCTAAATATGTTAATGTGCGTCAGGGAGTAAATTCGAGACTAGACGATGTTCAGGCGCGGTTTTTAACTGTAAAGCTTAAGGATTTGGATGCCGATAATGACGTTCGTCGAAAAATTGCAAATCGATACCTGACAGAGTTAAAAAATAGTAAAATAATATTACCTTTATGCTCAGATTTGAGAGCGCATGCTTTTCATCTTTTTGTGGTTCGGGTAGCACACAGAAACGATTTTGTAGAGTACGCAAAAAAGCATCAAATCGAAACTTTAATCCATTACCCAATCCCTCCACATAAGCAAGAAGCTTTAAAGGTGTATAACCATTTAAAGTTTCCGATAACAGAGCATATTCACGACACGGTGGTGAGTTTGCCTATAAGCCCCGTTATGGATGAACATGACGTGGATAGAGTACTAACAGTTTTAAATGCCTATTAATTGAAAAAATTAATAAACTACATAAATAATAACGTTCTTTTTAAGGTAGCTTCTTTAAATTCGGCTTCGGTAATTACCAGAATTGTGGCTGGATTTTTAACCTCAAAAGCTATTGCAATTTTTATTGGTGCAGAAGGTTTGGCGCTTATCGGGAACTTACGAAACTTAGTAAGTTCTACCCAATCTTTTGCTATTTTAGGTATGTATAATGGGGTGGTAAAATATATTGCTGAATTTAAAAACAACACCTTAGAGCTTACCAAAACCTTGTCGACCTCGTTTTATGTCGGGTTTATTGCTACCATTTTGGTGTCGTTTTTTTGCTATTTTAATGCCGAGTACATTAACGATCTTATTTTTCCAACGTATAACGATTATGCTTATGTAATTCGAGTCATGGCGATTGCCTTGCCTTTTTATTCTATGAATATGTTTGCCTTTTCGATTATGAACGGGTATTCTAAGTACAAAATGTTGCTTATTATAAATATAATTGGGCAGATTTTGGGGGCTTCCATTACATTAATATTAATTTATCAAAACCGTATAGATGGGGCTTTAATTTCTATTGTTATTGCAGAGTCCATCATATTTTTAATCACTTTGGTTGGGGTGGTAAATCAACGTAGTCTTATTCCGTTAATAAAAGCGAGTTATGTCGATTTTGGATATGTTAAAAAGCTGAGTTCTTATTCTATAATGGCTTTGTTTTCGGCCATAGTTTTACCGCTAGTAGCTATTTCAATTAGAACTTATATAATAGATAATATTGGATATAAAGATGCTGGTTTTTGGGAAGCTATGATAAGGATTTCAAAATATTATTTAATGTTTGTAAGCTCATTATTGTCGCTATATATTTTACCGCGATTTTCGGAAATTGATAATGTTAAAGAATTCAGGGCCGAGGTTTTTGGGTTTTATAAAACCATTATTCCAGTATTTGCTTTGGGATTATTGTCTATCTTTTTACTGCGCAGATTTATAGTTGCTATAGTGTTTACATCGGAATTTAAGCCTGTCGAAGATTTGTTTTTGTGGCAACTTTTAGGCGATTTTGTAAAGGTCTTGTCTATAGTCATTTCGTATCAGTTTTTAGCCAAAAAAATGTTCTGGCATTATATAATAACTGAAGCCTTCTCGGTTCTTATTTTATATGTTACCAGTATTTATTTTATCGACTTATACGGTGTTAAAGGTGCTACTATTGCGCACTTTGTAACCTACGTTATGTACTACGGTTTAATTCTGCTTATTTTTAGTTCGTCTCTTTTTGGGGTGCTTCCAGAAGATGAATTATTAGATGACGATTATAAAGATGAAGAAGAAGAATAACGGCTTAGTTAGTTGCCGTATGCCACGTATTTAGATATTGCTTGGCCACTTGAATGTAGTTGTGATGTTGCTCTATAAACAAACGGGCATTTTTAGAAATCGATTCAATTTTACTCGGGTTTAAAATAAGCCATTCTAATTTTTTAACTAAATAATCTACATCTGGCAATGCGTTTATGGCTATGGTATCTTCTCCTAAATTATAAAAATCTAACCATTCTTGCTCGGCACCCGTAAATACCACTTTACCTTTAGCCATGGCTTCTAATGCATTAAAGCCTTGGTCGTAAGCATAAACTTGGTCTAATACAATATGGGCTTTGTTAAACGAAGTGATGTATTGGTTGTATGGTAAATCTGAAACTGCAATAACGTCTACTTTTTTAGGATATTTTTTTACAATTTGGTTTAAGGCGGCTTCAAAAAAATCGTTTCCTTTTTTATAATATTTTGAAGAATTTATCCCATGAAAAATAATTACTCTATCGGTTATTTTTAAAGGGTTGAAGGGTAATATATCAGTATTTATGGGGTTAGGAATCACCCCTAAATATTTAGGATGCCCAAGCAAGGGCAGATGATAATCTAAATCTGAAGCAATAACACCGGTAATGTTTTTAAAAATATATTGATGCAGTTTTTTAAAAGCTTCAGTATTAAATTTTAAAGCGTATAGAAATGCTTTTTCAGGTTCTTTCTTTTCAAAGTAAGGGGTTAAAATTGAGTATTTAAATTTTTTGTCTAACGCATACTTAACACTTGTATAGTCCGTGCCGCAGGACATTAAGTACACTTGTTTGTTGTGTTTAAAAATATACGATAGTAACGTTTGTTCTACTTCGGCAATGGTGTTAAACGTATTTTCGTTAATAAGCTGCACAATATCAAACCCTTTAAGATGTTGTTTTACGCTATTAAATTGCACTTGTATATTTTTCGAAAATAAATCGATTTTAAAGAGTTTGAAAACAATGCGTTTAATCCATTTTGAAATCCCAGATTGATAATTATTATGAAATGGAATATCTACAGGGAAATTCTTAAAATGATCGCCCAATCCTATAATAGTAACTTGATGCCCTAGCTGTTCTAAGCCTTCTTTTAAAGAGTTGTGCAGTCTGCTATATTCTCCTACTAATAAGATTTTCATTTAGTATATTTGAAGCGATTGAAATTAATTTCTAGTGCAAGGTAATAATAAAAAGATTTGTATTGTAGCATCCTCTTTAGGAAAAGGTGGCGCAGAGCGTTCGTCTGCACAGCTTTCTATCATGTTGCATCAGTTGGGGTATAAAGTGTACATTGTTACCGTGCTAAATAAAGTAGATTACGAGTATAAAGGAACCCTTTTTAATTTAGGTGAATTAAAGGACGCTAACGATACTTTTTTTGGACGCTTGGGGCGCTTAAAACAATTTAAAGCGTTTTTGAAAGCACATAATTTTGATGCAATTATTGATGCCAGAACTAGGTTGCAGGCCTACAGAGAATGTATTATTTCTAAATGGATTTATAAAAACGAAACTGTAATTTATGTGCTTCATAATTATAAGTTGAGCAAAACTTTTACGCCTTATAACTGGTTGAATAAATATTTATATCAAAATCAACCTATGGTAACAGTGTCTGAAGCGGCTAAAACACATTTTAAAAAACAGCTTGGTTTAAAACAGGTACGTACGGTTTACAATGCGTTTAATTTTTCTGAAATCGAGCAGGCTTCGGAAGCTTTAACAAAAAAAGACATTGAATTAGAACGCTACATTATTTTTTTTGGACGATTAGACGACTATCATAAAAATGTGAAGCTCTTGCTTTCTGCTTATAAGGCATCGAAATTACCTGAAGCGGGAATACGTTTACTGGTTTTGGGCGATGGCCCCGATTTGGAACTGTTAAAACAATATACAGTTTCCTTAAAAATAGAGCATTCGGTGGTGTTTAAAGGATTTACGGTCAATCCGTACCCTTATGTAAAACACGCTTTGTTTTCTGTTTTAACAAGTCGGTTTGAAGGTTTTCCCATGGTTATTCCAGAGTCTTTAGGTTTGGGTACACCCATGCTTGCTGTAAATTGTAAATCGGGACCAGACGAAGTTATTAAATCTGGATATAATGGTATTTTGGTCGAAAATTTTAATGTTCAGGCAATAAGCAATGCTATGAATAGTTTTATATTTGACGAATTACTGTACCAAACCTGTAAAACGCATGCGCAAGAGAGTGTGCAACGTTTTTCGGTAAAAAATATAACTAACGATTGGAACCAACTTTTAGAACAAATATTGCATCAACCATAAACGATTTACAGCAAGTAGAAATCCCGAAAATTAAAGACACAAGAGGGAATTTAGCGGTAATCGAAAAAGACTGTATTCCGTTTGCAATAAAACGAGTGTATTACCTTTACGATGTGCCAAGCGATGCCTTTCGTGGTGGACATGCGCATAAACAATTATTTCAGTTTTTAATTCCTTTAAGCGGCAGTTTTGAAGTGCGGGTTAAAGATGCTGTTTCCGAGCGTTTAATTACTTTAAATAAACCAGATAAAGGCCTGTTAATTGTACCTGGGATTTGGAGGGAGATAGAAAATTTTTCGTCTGGATCTGTATGTTTGGTATTGGCTTCGGAAGAATTTGACGAATCTGACTACATTCGCGATTACTCAGATTTTTTAGAATTTAAAGGCATGTAGTAAACCTTTTTTCCTTTTAAGGCTTTTAATTGTAAAAGTGCTTTTAAAATCCATTTCGGACTATTTATTAATATGTTTTGCTTTAAGGTTAAACTGGAGCGATCAATTTTAGAATGGTAAAAATTAAAGGCTTGATTGTCGTTTTGCAAGCGGCTCAATAATGCCAGCGAATACCTGTTTTTATCTATAAACGCTTTAACTTCTGGATTGTTTTTTTCTTCTGCATCGTATTTATCGTATTTGGGTTTTGCAGAGAGGTTAAAGGTTGTATTCGATAAACTAGAATCGCTATAGTTGTAGTATACCAATACTTTATTAATGAATACAATTGGAAAATACAGGCCTATACGAATCCACATATCGGTGTCTTCGCCAGATTTTATACTGGTGTTGAAATTTCCAGTTGTAAGTAGAATATCGGTGTTAAATGCAATGCTAGAACTGGTTAAAAGCGAATGTTTTTTACTGTTTTTAAAATAATTTTTGATAGAAATCTTACCGTCTATTTTAAAGTTGTATGGTACAGGTACAAGTTCTGTGTCGTATTTGTGAGCAACAGCCGAAGCAAAAACCTGAGCGTCAGGAAAATTGTTTTTAGCGTTTATAATAGATTCTAAATACGTATTGTGCCAAGTATCGTCGCCATCTAAGAGCGCCACAAAATTCGTATTAGCCTTTGCAATGCCTGTGTTTCTTGCAGCTGCAGCACCTTTGTTCGGTTGCTTTATATAATGAATGCGTGCGTCTGTAAATGTTTTTATAATAGTTTCGCTTTGATCTGTAGATCCGTCGTTAATTATGATTATTTCAAAATCGGAAAACGTTTGATTAAGCACACTTTGTATGGTATCATAAATGTACTGCTGTTTGTTGAAAACTGAAATTATTACTGATATCTGGGGCATTGTGCTAAGCAGTTTTATCGATATAACACATGTACGAAATTCTATACAATTGAAGTAATTTTATAGAAGGTGTCTTACCGAGTAATTGGGTTTTCATGTTGTTTTTGAAAGCTTTGTAAAAGATTGTCAACACATGATTGGTTTTAGAGCGTTTCAAAAAAAGAAATAAACTTAATAGGTTGTTATCGTGCTTTTTTATCTTATCTTGTTTGTAAAGTTTTAGTAATGTTTGCGCTGCCTGCTCTTGTTTTTTTAAAAAAACGGTATTCGGTTCAAGGCCTAAATGATAGACTTCGTTGTTAATATGCAGCAGACTAATATTTTTTTCTTTTAAAGCGCTTCCAAAATAATTGTCATAACCATAAGCATTGTAAGTCATTTTATTATTTATGCTAGTGAAAATAGATTTTTTAATCAGAATATTTGCAGAAACAATACTTTTATAAGGTTTTTTGTTTCTAACGCTGTAATCTACAACTTCTTGACGCTTGCCATATTTCCATCGTAAGCTATGCTCAGGATTTGAGTTTTGGTCTTTGTAGTTAATACCTCCTAATATAGCCTTGTAATTACTTGTAAGATATTTTAAGTAATTCGATATAAAACTTGGTTGACAAGGTAAAACATCGGCATCTAAAAACAATAACCATTCGAATTGCGCACGATTAGATAATTCTTGGCGCGTTTGTGTACGGCCAATATTGGTTTTGTTAATGATGTGTTTTGTGTAAGGAAGCCTTTCTATTGTTGTATTGGTATTAATATACTTCAGGTTAGAGCCGTCTTCCAGACATATAATTTCAAACATAATATTACAGTCGCTAAGTTGCCGATGAACTTCTGTAACCAGAGGAGTAACCGTATAATTATGGATGGGGATTAGTACCGATAGCATATTAGAAAACTAGATTGTAAAAATACATTTTTTAAAGTATTTAATCGTAAAAAGTAGTAAAAGGAATATATTGCAACAATTTTAAAAACAAAGGTATGGTGCCTACAACCCAAGAGATTTCAGAACATATTTACAATCACCTTCTGACCAATCAAACCAAGCTTAAATTGCAATTTTCTGAATCTAAATCTAAAATAGGTTTTTTTTATATTGATAATGTGTTGCCAGAGGATCTTGCTAGATCGTGTTACGATGTTTTTCCTAAACCAGAAGATATGCGCCAACTAAAAAGTATTAGAGAGCATAAACATGTTTCGGCACAAATGAATAAGCACCATGCGTTGTTAGAACATGTTATTTATGCCTTTCAAGATGCTGAAATTTTAAAATTAATAGGAGAGATTTGCGATATTGAACAACTGTTTGCAGACGATTTACTGTACGCAGGAGGTTTATCGTTAATGGGGAAAGACCAATTTTTAAATCCGCATTTAGATAATTCCCACGACGCTAAACGCGATCGGTGGCGTGTGTTAAATTTACTGTATTACGTGTCTCCAGATTGGCATTTGGAAAACGGCGGACATTTAGAACTTTGGCCAGCAGGCCCAAGTAAGCAAGCGATATTGGTAGAGAGTAAGTTTAACCGATTGGTGGTTATGGCTACGCACAATGGCTCTTGGCATTCGGTATCTCCCGTTACAGTTAGCCAGCCCAGATGCTGCATTTCTAATTATTATTTTAGCAGCACGCCTTTACGGGCAACAGATACCTTTCATGTGACTACCTTTAAGGGAAGGTCTGATGATTTTTTTACAAACTTCATTTTAAATGTAGATAGTGCCTTAAGAATGGGGGTGCGTAAAGTGTTTAAAAACGGAGTACGGGAAAATCCGCATATTTATAAAAAAGAAGAAGGGAAAGATGCTTAATTCCTAATGTTATAAGATAAGATTTTTAAGCCTTATGTTTAAATACAAAAATTTTATACTGGTTTGGTTAAGCGTTTACATGTTTGTGGCGATAGGAGGGTGGTTTTGGTCCGACCATAAAGAGATTTTTCCGTTTTTTAGGTGGTCTTTGTATTCTAAAACGCCCAATACGCTCGTGTTGCCTTATGTTTTAGTAACCCAAGTTGGAACAGATAGATTAAGTACTCCTAGAGATATAAGAACACTTTTCGAGGTACACCATGTGCATCCTGTAACGGTAAATTTAAATGTGAATACATTATACCAATCTGTAAAGGAAAATCAGGATTTAAAATCACACGTGTTTTTTAACATGTTACCAAAAGGTAGCGCTTATGTGCTTTGTACCAAAACATTAGATTTGAGCAAAGCTGATTATGCACAACGTGCAACAATAGATACTATAGCTTATATTCGTAATCAGAAATTGATGCCTTTTGAAGACTGATATTAAATCTCATATATTTTGGAAATTTGCTTTTAAAGGTAAATATCCTTTGTTTGAAGCCGAGGAAGGCGAGCTGTACAGCCGAATTATGGCTGTGGTTAAATGGATACCCATATTGTTTTTAGGCTTTCAGTTTTTGCATCTGTTTAACGTATCAGATTTTAGTAAGGCAAATATGGTTTCGTCATTATGGCCTATAGTGCCGTTTCAAGATGTGCCAACCAATATTATGGTTTTGTGCTTACACATTAACATGTTTATTGCATTTGCAAGTTTATGTTTTTATGGACAGTCTTTCTTGCTGAAACTTTATGCTTTTGTCACCTATTTTTTTTATGTGGCTTTTGCACATTCCTTTGGGAAAATAGATCATGTTTTGCATTTACCATTAATGATTTTATTTGGATATCTGTTAATGCCGAGTAAACGTATAGATCAGTACAAGGCCAAAACTATTTTGGTGTTTGCAAGCCTTCAGTTTTTTTTATTGTTTTCTTATACGTTAACGGGACTATGGAAATTGTTTTGGGGAGTTGTGCAATACGTGCAAGGCGAGGTTAGCGTGTTTTCGCCGTTGTCGTTAAGAAATACTCTAGTGTATCAGTTTCATGTAAACACACCAACGTTATTAGGGGAGTGGTTAATAGAGCATTACTATTTGGGTTGGATAGCTTTTTGGATGGTATTGTATTTAGAAGTGTGTTCTGTTTGGGTATTTTTTAAAGCAAATTTGCATAAAATATGGGGTGTTTTACTTATAGCTTTACATTTAGCCATAGCGTTAATTATGGATGTTGTTATGTTTACTGCTCCAATAACATTGGGTGTGTTGTTGCTAATGTCTCCGTTTTATAAGCCAAGCAATGTAAAAACTACACTATTAAGTTTTCCTATAATATCGTTAGTTGGCAGATTTTTTAATAAAGATGAAGTGTAAAAATCCAAGTAGGTGTAAAAGCTAAGTTACACTTTGCGCTGCACGACTTCAAACACCTGGTTATCGTCGCATTTTAGTGTTTTACTAGGGTATTTTAACAGTAAGGCATAATCGTGTGTGGCCATTAAAATAGTATTGCCATTTTTATTAATGTCCTGTAGCACTTTCATAACTTCTATACTAGTTTGCGGATCTAAGTTTCCAGTTGGCTCGTCGGCCAGAATAAGTTCAGGATCGTTTAATAAGGCTCTAGCAATAGCAACACGTTGTTGCTCGCCACCAGAGAGTTCGTGTGGAAATTTAAATCCTTTAGTTTTCATGCCTACCTTATCTAAAACCTCTTCAATACGGGTTTGCATTTCTTTTTTGTCTTTCCAGCCTGTGGCTTTTAAAACAAAAAGTAAGTTCTCGTTGATGTTTCGGTCTATAAGTAGTTTAAAATCTTGAAAAACAACTCCTAATTTTCGTCTTAAAAAAGGGATATCTTTTTCCTTCAATTTGCGCAAATCAAAATCTACTATACTGCCTTGGCCTTGGGTTAACGGCAAGTCGCCATAAAGCGTTTTCATAAAACTACTTTTTCCTGTTCCTGTTTTTCCAATTAAATACACAAAATCACCTTTATTAATTTCTACATTAACATTAGAGAGTACAAGGCTGCTACCTTGAAAAATAGAGGCGTCTTTTAATTCTAAAACAGGTTGCGACATAATTCTGAAAAATGGGATTTTTGCGTTGTAAATGTATCATTTTATAATAACTTTTAAAACAGACATGTCTTGCTTTTTTTTATAATATTTTTACGGTGTAAGTATTGTTGTATAATTATTATGCCATATTTTCGTTATAAAATAGAGATTAGATTATCTTTGATTTCTTAAAAACTTAAGGTGAATGACTAGAAGGAACCCTGCAATTTATTTGTTGGCACTCTGTTTAAGCAGCCAAATTTTTGCCCAACAATCTGCTATTTACACTAACAGCCAGGTAGATTACCAAAAGGCGCTTGCGTTATTTAATAACAAGCAATTTTTAGCCGCCCAGAATATATTTACAAACATTCAAAAACAAACTTCGGAAGAAGTTATGCAATCGGAATGTGCTTATTATATTGCCAATTGTGCCATTCGGCTAAACCAGTTAAAAGCAGATGATTTGGTGGAGACCTTTGTAGAAGATTATCCAACCAGCCCTAAACGAAATTCGGCTTATATAGATGTTGCCGATTATTATTTTGTTAACGGAAAATACCCACATGCCAAAAAATGGTACGATAGGGTAGACGAGCGATCGTTAACAAGTTTAGAAAAAGATCGCTATAATTTTAATAAAGGTTATACCGCCTTTATTACCAACAATTATAAGGATGCCAAAAAATATTTTGGTAAAATAGAGAATTCGGGTAAATATGGTTCGCAAGCCAAATATTATATTGGCTATATGGCTTACCAAAGCGACGATTACAATCAGGCCAATCAGTATTTCGATCAGGTAGCCGATCAAAAAAAGTATCAAGAACGCATGTCTTACTACAAGGCCGATTTAAACTTTAAATTAGGAAAGTTTGAAGAAGCCATACGCTTATCTGAAGAGCAATTGCCGTATAGTAATAGAGATGAAGAATCGGAGTTAAATAAAATAATAGGGGAGAGTTACTTTAATTTAGGAAAGTACGAAGCGGCCATTCCTTACCTGCAATCGTATAATGGTAAACGTGGAAAATGGAACAATACTGACTACTATCAATTGGGTTACGCGTACTATATGCAAAAAGATTACGAAAGTGCTATTTCGGAATTCAATAAAATCATAAGCGGCAAAAATGGAGTGGCTCAAAATGCGTATTATCATTTAGGTGAAAGCTATATTCAATTGGGCAAAAAAACAGAAGCTTTAAACGCCTTTAGAAATGCCTCGCAAATGGATTTCGAACCTAAAATACAGGAAGATGCATGGTATAATTATGCGAAAATAAGTTACGATATCGGTAACCCTTACGAGCCTGTGCCTAAAGTGTTAAGTGGTTATTTGGCCCAATACCCGGAAACTGCTTACAGATTGGAGATTGAAAGCCTTTTAGTAGACTCTTATATTACCTCTAAAAATTATAAAGAGGCCTTGAATTTATTACAGGGTAAAAAAGATTTCGCTAGTAAGGAAGCCTATCAAAAAGTGGCTTTTTACAGAGGTTTAGAATTGGTTGAAGACCAAAATTACACCGAAGCCAAAACCTATTTTGAATACGCTTTAAAAGAACCGATTAACGACGAATATACTGCGAGAGCTAATTTTTGGAAAGGCGAATGTAATTTTAACTTAAATAATTATGCCGAGGCTATCTTAGATTTTAAAGCTTCAGAGCAATTTGTAGGTGTAGAAACACAAGAGAAAAAAGTATTAGATTATAATTTAGGATACGCCTATTTTAAGCAAAAGGAGTACAGCAAAGCTACCGGGCATTTTAGTGCATTTACCCAAAACTATACCGAAGATCGTATTAAATTAAACGATGCTTACTTGCGTTTGGGAGATGGTTATTTTGTGTCGAGTAATTACGATAAAGCTATAACAGCATATAATGAAGCCATAAAACTTAATCAATTCGAGACCGATTATGCTGCTTTTCAAAAAGCCATTAGTTACGGATATATTGGTAACGAAAGTAAAAAAGTATCGGAATTAGAGCAATTTGTTTCGGCTTACCCAAAATCAAAATTACGAGACGATGCCTTATACGAATTGGGTAATGCCTATACAAAATCTAATCAAAACGATCGGGCTGTTGCTATGTACAGTCAGTTAAGTTCAGAATACAGAATGAGTTCCTTAACGCCTAAGGCTATGCTGCGAGAAGGATTAATTTATTATAATGGTAATCAAAACCAAAAAGCCTTAACGCAATTTAAAACTGTCGCCACAAATTATCCAGGTACACCAGAAGCCGTGCAAGCGGTGTCTACAGCACGTTTAATATATGTCGATTTAGGCCAGGTAGACGATTATGCGCAATGGGTGAGTACTTTAGATTACGTGTCGGTTTCAGATTCCGATTTAGATAATACGACTTACGAAGCTGCCGAGAAAAAGTATTTGGACAATAATACAGACGAAGCCATTAAACAATTTAACGGTTATTTAAATCAGTTTGAAAACGGACTTCATGCAACGCAGGCTCATTTCTATTTGGCACAATTATATTATCAAAAAGGATTGAAAGTAAATGCGGCTCCGCATTACAAAGCTGTAGTAGATGCACCAAGAAGCGAATTTACAGAAGAAGCCTTAATGCATTTATCGCAAAGTTACTTAGACGGGAAAAATTGGTTAGATGCCATTCCTGTACTAGAGCGTTTAGAAAACGAGGCCACATTCCCTCAAAACGTTGTTTTTGCGCAGTCTAATTTAATGAAAGCCAATTATCAGCTTAGCAAATACAAAAGTGCTGTAGCTTATGCTGAAAAAGTGCTCGACAATCAAAGTATCGATAAAAAAATACAAAGCGATGCGCAACTTATTATAGCAAGATCGGCTTTTAACTCTAACGATATGGAGCGCGCCAAATCGGCCTATGCCGAGGTTAGCAAAATTGCAACAGGCGAAACCGCTGCTGAAGCGTTGTTTTATAACGCTTATTTTAAGCATAAGGATGGCGATTACGAAGGGTCTAATGAAGCCGTGCAACAATTGGCAAAAGACTACTCTGCTTACAAATATTTTAGTGCTAAAGGATTAGTTATTATGGCAATGAACTATAAAGAACTAGGAGATGCCTTTCAAGCAACCTATATATTAGAGAGTGTTATAGAAAATTTTGGAAGCTTTAAAGATGTTACTGCCGAAGCACAAAAGCAGCTTAACGATATAAAAAAGGAACAAGCTAAAACAAATGCTTCAATAGATACCCAAGACTAAATATTACCTAAATTAAACTGAACTTATGCGCAAGCAATTTCAATATATTTTATTTACTGTTATAGCCCTTCTGGGAGTTTCAATAACATTTGCTCAAGAAAAAGATACCATCACAACAGATGTTATTAATGTGGTTAAGCCATACACACCAACAATTTCTGATGCCTTTAAAGTAAAAACAACACCAACGTTAGACGATAATGCGACGACAGAAAAAAAGCCTATAGATTACAATATATTATCGGTGCCAGTAGCTTCAACATTTACGCCAACAAAAGGAAAAGCAGCAACCATAGAGCGCGAAAAAGCGTCGCCTTTATACGATAATTACGCCACCTTAGGTTTTGGTAGTTATAAAACCTTGTTGGGTGAGGTTTATGTTACGAAGGAGTTTAAACGCATCGGATCTTTTGGAGCTTATTTATCGCATTTGCAATCCAGAAATGGTGTAGACGATAAGTATTTAGACGATGGTTATGCAACAACTAAGTTTGATATAGATTATATAAAAAGATATAGAGATTTAACATGGAGCTTAAAGGCAGGAATCAATTATCAGGATTATAATTGGTATGGTGTGCCAGACAATTATAATAATGCGAATATAGCTAGACGAATAGATCCAAATCATGCGTTTTACGATGTGTATTTTGGAGGAGATGTTAGTTTTGATTATACATACATAAAATCGGGAAGCTTAATTTTAAGACGATTTTTAGATGGTATCGATTCTAACGAATATCATTTAAAGTTTACTGGTACTGCCGATTTACCTATAATGGATGAAGAAATTTCTACAGATGTTAGATTAGAATATTTATCGGGTATGGCTAGTCACGCGTATGCTTCGGGATCATCGATTCCAGAATACGGAAATTTGTTATTAGGTGTGTCGCCAACATATCAATTACGTCGCGATAATTTAACATTAAATGTTGGGGTTACTTTGGCCTATATGTTAGGAATGAGAGATACAGCCAGCGATTTTTATATTTTTCCAAATGTAACAGGATCGTACAGAATTGTAGACGATGTCGTTATTGCTTATGGTGGTTTTAAAGGCGATTTAATTCAGAATACATACAGAGATTTTGCAAATGCCAACCCGTATGTGTCGCCAACCTTAACCATAAAGCCAACAGAAAAAGGCTATGATGCTTATTTGGGAGTGTTAGGGAAAGTTACGAATACCATTAGTTATAATGCTAAAGTGAGTTACATGTCTGAGCGCGATAAAGGTTTATTTAAAAACAACGCATCGTATAGTAACCAGAATAATTTAGATGCTTATAAATATGGAAACTCGTTTAGCGTGGTTTACGACGATGTAAAAACATTTAATTTTAAAGGCGAGTTAACCGTTGATGCCAATAGAAACTTAAAAATGGGACTAAGGGCAGAATACTTTGCTTACGATACGAATTTAGAAGAATACGCATGGAATTTACCTAATATTAAAGCTTCGATTTTTGGAGATTACCAAAGCGATGATAAATGGTTTGCTGGTGCAAATTTCTTTTATGTAGGCGAACGTAAAGATTTAGAAACAGTAATAAATACTGGAGCAGATAACACCTCTAACGTAGTAAGTTTAAAAGGATATATCGATTTAAACTTAAATGGCGGATATAATATTAACGAACGTCTTTCGGCATTTATTAAACTGAATAATATTGCCAATCAAGATTACGAGCGTTTTAATCATTACAATGTGCAAGGGTTTCAAGTTTTGGCAGGAGCCACTTATAAATTCGATTTTTAATCTGCCGATTCTCCAGTAAACAAAAAGCCGTCTGTAAAGATGGCTTTTCTGTTTTAATAGGTGTAAGTCAGATAATTAAAATATTGGAGAGGTTAGAGTGAATTCTTTTTTTATTATATTTAAACCCCTCAAAACCTAAATCTAACCGTGCTTTTGCACACAACCTATTTGTAATTATGAGAAAACGTATTTTAATTGTCTTCTTAATGTTTTCCAGTTTATCTGTGTTTTCGCAATCGGAAGCGTACAGTACAGACGTTCAACAATGTTTAAAGAATAACGGAACTTATGCCTATTACGAAACCGTATTTGATGCGTGTTTTAATCAGATTGAAGATCAATACGAAAAGTTGAATATTCCAGAAAAAACCTGGGCAGACTTAAAGGCTATTAAGCCTAAAGCGATGCAAGATGTAAGCGGTAAATTGGTTTTAGCTTATCAAGATTATTTTAGTCACGACGATGTAAAAAATATGAATGCTTTGTTTGCATCAAAAACAGGGCAGACCATGTTGTCTAACCCGAATGCGCTTACCAAAAAAGACAAAAAAACAATAGACGAGTTTTATAAGAGCGATACCGGAAAAAAAATAGCTCAATCTCAGGAAGGCATGCAAGAAAAAATGCAGGTTATTTCAGATTTTTGGTGTGGCGAAATGTATAAAGATGTTAACGAAAAGCTAGAGGCAGAAGGGTATTCTGTGCGTTAAAGACTCAGTTTGGCAAGATAATCAAAATGCGGGCCTTCTTTTATTTTCTCACATTGTAAACCTATGGTTGTGCAGGCTGTTTTTAGCGTTTCAAAATCTAAATATAACCAGGTTATAGGCTGTTCTTTTTCGCCTTTATAACTCAAGTAATAATCCAATTCGCCGTAGTAGGCAGCGTTGGTGTCTATCCATAATCCGCCGTCTTCATCTTCGTACATGTATTGGATGTCCGACGAATCAATTAAAATTTGTCCGTTTGGTTGTAAAAGCGATTTTAAATGCGATAAATATTTGGTGACATAGCTCAATTTTTGAAAAATGCCTGTGCCATTCATAAGTAATAAAATAGTGTCGTAAGTATCGGTTTCCTCTAAAACAGAATGTGCTTCGGCATGTGTTACTCCGCGAAGTTTACAGACTTTAATAGCGCCTTCAGAAATATCTATGGCCTTAACCTGTAAGCCTTTTTGTTGCAAATACAAGCTATGGTTGCCAGCACCACAACCGACATCTAAAACACGACCTTTACAAGTCTTTAAAGCGTATTGTTCTAGTTTGGGCATGTTGTTGAAATCTCTAAAAAGATATGGTAGCGGTAAGTCGTCTTCATCAGAGATGCTGGTAGAGGTAATAATATCTTCGGTGTAATTCCCGTTTTGGTAATCTAAAAGCGCTTTTCCTAGAAGGTCTTTCATTTTATTTAATTTTCGTAATTATAGAAACAAAATTGGCATTAATTAAAACATTATTTTTGCATTATGCAGGACATAATTAAAAATTTGCCGAAACAGGCCAAAGATAAGCATAACGAGAATAGAACTTTTTTTAAAAAGTTAAAAAAGAAGCCACCTAAGCAATTAGATTATATAATGCAGGAATTGCACGACGAGGCTTTTAGTAATATAGATTGTTTAGCCTGTGCCAATTGTTGCAAAACAACAGGGCCTTTGTTTACCGATAAAGATGTAGAGCGTATTGCAAAACATTTTAAAATGAAGCCGCAACAATTTATTGCTGAGTTTTTACGAATAGATGAAGATAACGATTACGTATTGCAAAGTGTACCCTGTACGTTTTTAGGTGCCGATAATTATTGTTCTATTTACGAGGTTAGGCCAAAGGCGTGTCGGGAGTATCCGCATACCGATAGAAAAAAGTTTCAGCAGATAACTAATCTTACATTAAAAAATGTAGCCATTTGCCCTGCGGCATTTCAGGTGGTCGAAGCTATGAAAAAGCG
Source organism: Formosa sp. A9 (assembly GCF_051200825.1). GTDB lineage: Bacteria > Bacteroidota > Bacteroidia > Flavobacteriales > Flavobacteriaceae > Formosa. Next base: position 878,383 of record NZ_CP195158.1, read on the forward strand.
TATCAAATAAATTTATGAAACAGTTATTGTTCATTTTAGTTGTTTTTGCATCGGTCAATTTTGGGTTTTCTCAAAAGTGGATGACTAATTTAGAGGTAGCCGAACGTTTGGCTATAACCCAGAATAAATTATTGGTTGTCGTGTGGGAAAATGCATATTATTCTGGTACTCCTGTTTATGTAAATTATAAAACGGGAAAAGAGTTTTTAGTAGAAAATATGTTTGCAGAACCTGTTTTAGATAGTTTATTGTGGTCTAATTTTGTGCCCGTTGTGTTAAACGAGAGCGTCTATACAGAATGGTATAACACCCTTAAAAACACAAGGTCTACCACTTATCTTGATAAATTTAACGACGACACTTTAAAAGTGATGGATGCCAACGGTAACATCTTAAATATAAAAGCAGATACGTACATAGAAAACATAACCGAATTTGTTGCAAAATATAGTTTAGATACGTCGTTTTTAAGCAACGAATTAGTTAACTATAAGAGAGAACAGAATTTTTATTCGGCGTTTTATTTGGCTTCAAAATATATGGATTTTGCATTCTTTAACAATAGTAATGTTAGAGCAGAACTTGTGAATCTTGCTGCTATTTATTTAGACGAAGCATCTCGTTTTTTAGAACGTGAAACATTAGAGAATAAGGAAACTTTAAGACAGCGGGTATCTTTTTTGGAAATTCAAGAACATCTTCTGCTAGAAAATCCAAAGAAAGTTTTACGTCAATTAAATAGAATAAAAGAAACAGAGGTCGCTAATGCGAATAGTAATTTAAGAGCTTTTTTGTATTTTTCGGCATATAGAATGCTTCAAGACGAACAAAATGCCTCGGTTTGGAGACCAGAAATATCTAATTTCGATACAAAGAAAATAATGAGTTTGATACAAAATACTACAAACTAAGTTTGGAAACTGTTGTTATATATTTCGAAAACATCCCATCGCTTCATCGCAGTTTGATTCTAGTTGGAGGTATTACTTTTTTTTGGGTTTTGGAAGGGGCTGTGCCCTTGTTTCAATTCAATTATAAAAAGTGGAATCATGCCTTACCTAATTTGTTTTTTACGCTAACGACTATAATTGTAAATTTTGCATTGGCTTTTTTATTGCTAAAAACATCCGATTGGGTAACAGCTAATAACTTTGGCATTATAAATTGGTTGCCAGACATGCCGTTGTGGTTGTATGTGGTTTTAGGTATTATGCTACTAGATTTTTTTGGGGCATATTTGGCGCATTATGTAGAGCATAAAGTGAAACCCTTGTGGATGGTACATTTGGTGCATCACACCGACCATAAAGTAGATACAACTACAGGAAACAGGCATCACCCTATAGAAAGCGTAATTCGGTTTGTGTTTACTTTGTTTGGGGTTTTTGTTGTAGGGACTCCCATAGCAATTGTTATGATGTATCAATCACTTTCTGTTGTGTTTACCCAGTTAACCCATGCCAATATTAAAATGCCCAGGCGTTTAGACCGGGTTATTAGTTATGTGTTTGTGTCGCCAGATATGCATAAAGTGCACCATCATAATGTGTTGCCGTATACCGACTCTAATTACGGTAACATATTTTCTATTTGGGACAGGTTGTTCGGGACGTATATGGAGTTAGATCGAGAGCGTTTAATATATGGTGTAGATACTTTTCCAGACGAAGCTACTAATAGCACTATTAAAGATTTATTAAAGCAACCGTTTCATAAATACCGAAAGCCAACCACTTTAGGTGATGTTGATAATACTAAGATTTAGTTGTAAAGCAGATATTTTTTTCTCGTTAATTTAAAGGCATCAAGATCTTTTTGCCATGTTGCTTTTATTGCGTTAGCATCCATTCCCGCTAGTATTTGTTGTTGTAATTGTTCTGTGCCCGCTAATTTTGTGAAAAACGAATTGAAAAATTCTTCTTTTTTCGAGGTGTTTTTATACGCATTGATGAGGTACGATAAATTGATGGCAGATTGTTTTTCTGTCGCACTTAAGTCTTGCCCGTAACACAATTTTCCTTCATATTTTGGGTGTTTAGCCCCAGCATTAGGTTTTGGGGTGTATTCAAAATTCTGATTTTTTAAATACGGAGATCCGTAAATTTGAAACTGTTTATCGGTACCACGGCCAGCATTAACATTTGTGCTTTCAAAAAAGCACAAACTTGGGTACAGGTTTATGGCTTGGTCGTTGGGTAAGTTTGGCGACGGTTTTATAGGAATGTGGTAAAACATATCACGATTATAATTCAGCATTGTTATAAGTTGCACATCGCATCTAACATTATTTTTAAGCCAACCTTGTCCGTTTATCATTTGTGCATATTCGGCGATGGTCATGCCGTGTACTATAGGTACGGGATGCATTCCAACAAAACTTTCATGTGCTTTTTCTAATACAGGGCCGTCGATGTAATGTCCGTTAGGATTTGGACGATCCAAAATGAGTAACGGTATTTGTTGCTCGGCACAAGCTTCCATTACATAATGTAATGTAGAAATATACGTGTAAAAACGAGCGCCTACGTCTTGAATATCGAAAACAACAATATCTAATTCCTTGAGTTGTTCTGGTTTGGGCTTTTTATTGTTTCCGTATAACGAAACAATAGGGATTCCGGTTTTAGAATCTATGCCATCTTTTATGTGTTCGCCAGCATCAGCTTGACCTCTAAACCCGTGTTCGGGTGCGAAAACGGTTTTAATGTTTACAGACAAACTGGCTAGAGAATCTACCAAATGCGTATAGGAATTATCGGTTTTAAAAATCACTGAGGTTTGATTAGCAACTATACCTACTTTTTTAGATTTTAGTAAAGGCAAATAGGTTGTTGTGCGATTGGCGCCAACAATAATTTCGGGATTGCTGGTGTTTGTATCGATAGTGGAATTGTTGTTTTCTGATGATGCATTAGATTTACATGCCGAAGAAATCATGATGAAAACAAATAATAAAACTGTATTTTTGAAGACATTTAAAGTCATATCTATAATTTGAATTTCGAATATTTTTTAGCCAAACGTATTATTGGCAGTAAAGCATATAAAAGTAGTGTTTCGGCACCAATTATAAAAATTGGTATTACAGCTATTGCAATTGGTATAGTAGTTATGATGATTGCCATTGCTACGGGTATTGGTTTACAGCAAAAAATTAGAGATAAAGTAGTGGCGTTTAATGGGCATATAACCATATCTAATTTCGATAACAACAACTCGCAGGAAAGCGTGGTTCCTATTGCTTTAGATCAAGAATTTTATCCGGAATTTACATCGGTTCCAGGCATAAATCACATGCAGGGCGTTGCTACAAAATTTGGAGTTATTAGAACGGCCACAGATTTTGAAGGTATCGTGTTAAAAGGTGTTGGTAAAGATTATAATTGGCAATATTTTACAGAGTTTTTAGTAGATGGCAGGCTGCCAGATTATACCAAAACCAGAAATGAAGACGTTTTAATGTCCGAAGTATTGGCCAGTAAACTAGGCTTTAAAGTAGGCGATAAATTGAATACCTATTTTATTAAAGACGACACCAATAAGCGGCCTAATGTTATTACATATACTGTAGTTGGTATATATAATTCTGGTTTTCAGCAGTTTGATGCGACTTATGTTATTGGGGATATTAGACATATTCAACGTTTAAATAAATGGGATGATAACCAAATAGGAAATTTCGAATTGTTTGTAGACGATTTCGATCAAGTTGGTGCAATTGGTATGGAGGTTTATAAAAACACGCCGCCCACTTTAAACACGCAAACCATAATCGATAAGTTTTATTCGATTTTTGAATGGATTAAAATTTTTGACAATAATATTTATGCCATTATTGGAGTTATGATTTTGGTTGCAGGTATAAACATGATTACGGCATTGTTGGTTTTAATTTTAGAGCGCACCCAAATGATTGGAATATTAAAAGCCTTAGGAAGTAACAATTGGAGCATCCGAAAGGTGTTCTTATTTAATGCGTCGTATTTAATTGCCGTAGGATTGTTTTGGGGCAACCTAATAGGTTTGGGGTTATTGTTTGCTCAAAAATATTATAAATTATTCCCTTTAGACCCGAGTGTGTATTATGTAAATGAAGCGCCCGTATACATTAACCTCAATTATATTCTTGCGCTTAATATTGGAACTTTTGTGTTGTGTATGGTCATGTTGCTGGTGCCTTCGGTTATTATAACAAAAATATCGCCCGTAAAAGCTATTCGATTCGAGTAAATAATATATAAATGTAAAAAGCCTAAGATAACTCTTAGGCTTCATACTTAAAATATTGAAATGTTTATGGATTAACCTTGTGGTTGTTCCTCTCCACCATTATCGCCACAAGATCCAAACGTATCGTTAGGATGTTGTAAAAAATGAGCAATTGCGGCAGGGGCTGCAACTGTAATGGTATGCGGATTTACGCCGTACACCGAGTGACAAATGGTTACTTTGGTTTGTCCGGCTATTGCTAAAGCGCCTAAAGCTAGACTAATGCCAATAATTTTTGTTTTCATAATTTAAGATTTTGGGGTTAATAAAGTATAATAATACAATCTCTTTCTTTAAATAGTAAATTATTGTAAGAATTTTCGATGAAACGCACCTGTTATTATCTTGAGATTGATTTTAAGTTGTTGATTTTGAATTTTTTAATTTTATTTTGTTATCTTCTTTTTTTAACTTTAAACCATGCAAGAAGATTTTTTACACTACTTATGGAAGTTTAAAAAAATAGATATTCGAAACTTACAGACTGTCGATGGTCTCCCTCTTGAACTCATTCAGGTAGGACAGCATAATCTAAATTCAGGACCAGATTTTTTTAATGCTCAGCTTATAATAGATGGTCAGCATTGGGCCGGAAATGTAGAACTTCATGTTAAAGCTTCAGATTGGTATGTTCACCATCACGAAACCGATACGGCATACGATAATGTAATCTTGCATGTGGTTTGGGAAAACGATGTTGAAGTGTTTAGAAAGAATAACACGCCAATTCCAACCTTAAAATTAAAACCCTTGTTGCCTAAATCAACATTACATAATTACTTTAAACTGTTTACCGAAGAGAAACGCTGGATTAACTGCGAACAAAGTTATCATCTAGTCGATGATTTTGTATTTCAAAACTGGTTGGAACGTTTGTTTTTTGAGCGGTTAGAGCAAAAGTCGCAGGTTATACAGGGCTTGTTACAAACCTCTCAATCCGATTGGGAAGCTGTATTGTTTAAAATGTTAGCTAAAAACTTCGGGTTAAAAGTTAATGCTGAGGCGTTTTTAAGCATGGCTTCGTCTTTCGATTTTTCTGTTTTGCGGAAAATTCAAAATCAGGCACAGTTAGTAGAGGCCTTGTTTTATGGGCAAAGCCGTATGTTAAGCAATCTAGAAGCAACCGACGCTTATACAAAGCAATTAATTGACGATTATGCTTTCTTGAAGCAAAAGTTTCAGTTAGACCATAATCATGTAGTTGCTGTACAATTTTTTAGATTGCGTCCACCTAATTTTCCAACAATTCGTTTATCACAATTAGCGCAACTTTATGCGTGCCATAAAAATTTATTTTCTGTAGTTGTGAACACACAAAGCGTAGCAGATTATTATAACTTGTTTGCTGTTGAAACTACAGCGTATTGGAATACGCATTACAATTTTCAAAAAACATCTAAAGCCGTATCTAAAAAAGTGTCTCGGTCTTTTATAGATTTAGTACTCATAAATACCATTTTGCCTATTCGGTTTAGTTATGCAAAAGCTATGGGTAAGGATAATACCGAAGAATTATTGCATTTGGCTAAGGCTTTAAAACCAGAAAGCAATAGTATAATAACTAATTTTGAAGCTTTAAAGCCAGTTGCCGTTTCGGCATTAGAAACGCAAGGACTTTTGCAAATGAAAGATGCGTATTGTAATGCAAAAAAATGTTTGCAATGTGCTGTAGGAAATTCTATTTTAAGTCGAATTTAATTAAATTGCGGCATGAATATTTTCTATAATTCGTTATTGTATTTTCAAAAGCATGGTTTTTATGTTTGCCAGCGTATTGCAGATCGTTTAGGCATGCGTGCCAAAGTGGTGCGAACGTCGTTTATTTATTTAACGTTTGTAACTGTAGGTTTTGGCTTTGCACTCTATTTGTTTATTGCGTTTTGGATGCGAATTAAAGATATGTTATACACAAAAAGATCGTCTGTTTTTGATTTGTAACGCTGTTTTTTTTCATTTTAACAGCTTATGTTTTCAAAAACGGATTATTTTTAGCAACTTGGGGCGCTTTAAAAGGGCTCCCAACCCTAATTATTAACTAATACTTAAAAAATTATGAGGAAATATTTCCTGTTTGTACTTACTTTAATCACTCCCATTTTAACATTCGCCCAACAAACAACATCAGAAAAAATTGATGCCACGTTTAAAAATTATACGAGTTGGTTTGTTGATGGGATTTTTTATGAAATACCATTTTCAGAAACTTTTCAAATTCCGTGGGTACTCATAGTTTTAGTTGGAGGAGCTATTTATTTTACTATCTATTTTAAGTTTATAAACTTTACTGGTTTTAAAACTGCCATTAAAGTAGTTCAAGGGCAGTATGAAGACATCGAAAAGCATGGAGCCGATACCTTGTATGGCGATTCTACGCCTAATGAAGATGAAAATATTATTGAAACGTTAAGAGATGATAGCGCCGACGGCGAGGTGTCTCACTTTCAGGCGTTAACAGCGGCATTGTCTGCTACGGTTGGTTTAGGAAACATTGCAGGTGTAGCCGTGGCTTTATCGATTGGTGGTCCAGGGGCTACGTTTTGGATGATTGTTGCCGGATTTTTAGGAATGGCTTCTAAATTTGCAGAATGTACACTTGGTGTAAAATACAGAGATGTTGGTAGCGATGGTACTGTTTATGGTGGGCCAATGTATTATCTTAAAAAAGGATTAGGCGAAAAAGGTTTTAGTGGTTTAGGAAAAGTGCTAGCCGTTGTATTTGCCATTTTTGTAATTGGTGGTTCGTTTGGTGGTGGAAACATGTTCCAGGCCAATCAAGCAGCAGCACAGTTCGTAAAGTTATTCGATATTCAAAATCCTAACGGAGGGCTTTATTTTGGTCTGGTTATGGCTGTTTTGGTAGCTGTTGTAATTATTGGCGGTATTAAGCGAATTGCATCGGTAACAGAAAAAATCGTTCCGTTTATGGCTGGTATATATGTGTTGGCCGCTTTAATTATTTTAGGCGTAAACTATAAACATATTGGCGATGCTTTTGGATTAATTTTTGAAGGCGCTTTCTCTGGGCTTGGTATTGCTGGAGGTTTAGTTGGAGTAATGATTCAAGGGGTACGTAGAGGGGCATTCTCTAACGAGGCCGGTGTAGGATCTGCTGCGATTGCTCACTCAGCCGTACGTACAAAATATCCTGCTAGTGAAGGTATTGTTGCCTTATTAGAACCTTTTGTAGATACAGTTGTAATTTGTACTATGACAGCTTTGGTAATTATAATTACAAATTACGACGGACAATTTATGGAGTACGGTGTGCCAATTAAAGAAGGTGTAGAGTTAACCGCTACAGCTTTCGATACTGTAATTCCGCATTTCTCTATCTTATTAACCGTAGCCGTTATATTATTTGCGTTTTCAACCATGATATCTTGGTCTTATTACGGTATGCAAGGTTGGGTATATTTATTTGGAAAAGGAAAAGTATCTGATTTACTATATAAATTCTTATTTTTATTATTTGTAGTAGTAGGGGCTTCAATTAGTTTAGGGGCTGTTATAGACTTTTCGGATGCCATGATTTTTGCTATGGTGGTACCAAATATTATAGGTGTTGTAATGTTAACTCCTATTATCCGAAGAGAGTTAAATAAATATATGAATGCGATAAATAAAAAGGAAGATGCGCTAGAAGAAGGTGCAACCGATTTTACAGAGCATATGTAATATAAACGAATGAAAATAAAAACATCCCATATCGCGTTTACCAATAAACAACGATATGGGATTTTTTTATTGCTATTTTTAATTATAGTGCTTCAAAGCATTTATGTTGTGATCGTGTGGCCAACCGCACCCAAATTGATTAATGATGATGCGCTACACACTTATAATTTAGAGGTCGATTCTTTAAAACAGCAGACTTTAAAAGACATCAAGCCTAAGTTATTTCCTTTTAATCCTAACTACATTACCGATTTTAAAGGATATACATTAGGAATGAGCAATGAAGAAATTGATAACCTATTAGCGTACAGACGCGAAAATAAATGGGTGAACTCGGCCGAAGATTTTCAAAAGGTTACTGGGGTTTCAGATAGTTTGCTTCAAGAATTGTCGCCCTATTTTAAGTTTCCCGATTGGGTGCGCCAAACAGAAAATCAGTCAGGCTATAAGCAGGCATCTACAAAGCGTAATTTGTCTTTTGCAGAGAAAAGCGATTTAAACACCGCAAGTGCAATGCAATTACAGCAAGTTTATGGCGTTGGCGAAAAACTATCCGAACGTATTGTAAAATTTAGAGCGTCTTTTGATGGTGGTTTTATAGACGATATTCAGTTACAGGATGTGTATGGTTTAACACCAGAAACTATAAAACAGATTACCCAACGGTTTACCGTTAAGAGTCCGCGTGTTGTTAAAAAAATCAATCTTAATACTGCAACGCTAAACGAGTTAGTTACAATTCAGCATATAGATTATCCGTTAGCCCATAATATTATAGAAGAACGTACACTTCGTGAAGGATTTTCAAATTTAGACGAATTACTAAAAGTAAAGAACTTTCCTGTTCAGAAAATCGATATAATTAAGTTATATTTGGCGCTCGATTAATTTTCGTATTGTTTTCAATACAACAAACATCATTATATGAATACGATGTACTTCACCGAAGAGCACGAACTGTTTAGAAAAAGCCTACAAGATTTTCTTAAAAAAGAGGTGGTGCCACATATAGAAAAGTGGGAGAAAACAGGAACTATAGAACGTTTTATCTGGAAGAAATTTGGGGATATGGGGTTTTTCGGACTTGCTTATCCTGAAGCTTATGGCGGATTAAATTTAGATTTGTTTTATACCGTAATCTTTTTAGAAGAATTACAAAAAATTAATTCGTGTGGTTTTGCAGCTGCAATGTGGGCACATGCCTATTTGGCCATGACGCATATAAATAAAGAAGGCGATGAACTTATAAAACAAAACTATTTGGTGCCTAGTATTTCTGGCGATAAAATAGGGTGCTTGTGTATAACCGAACCCTTTGGTGGTAGCGATGTTGCAGGTATGCGAACAACTGCTGTTAAAGAAGGCAATACATATGTGCTAAACGGATCTAAGACTTTTATTACCAATGGTGTTTACAGCGATTATTTGGTGGTTGCGGCAAAGACCAATGTTGAAGAACCACATAAAGGAATAAGCATTTTTGTGGTAGATAGAGATACACCAGGTATTTCTGCTACGAAATTAGATAAGTTAGGTTGGAGAGCAAGCGATACTGCAGAAATAGCTTTCGATAATGTTGTAATTCCAGAATCTCATTTAATGGGGGAGGAAGGTAAAGGATTTCCTTATATCATGCAGCATTTTGCTTTAGAGCGGTTAATTATGGGGATAAATGCCCATGCAAGAGCAGAATATGCTTTAGAGTATGCCCAAAACTATATGAAAGAACGTAAAGCCTTTGGTAAGAGTATAGATCAATTTCAAGCATTGCGACATACTTTTGCCGATTTGTATACAGATATGACGCTTTGTAAAACGTTTAATTATACGGTGGCTTATCGTTTAAATCAGGGGGAGTATGTGGTTAAGGAAGCTACCATGTCTAAACTAAAATCCACTAAAATGGCAGACGATGTTATTTATCAATGTCTTCAGTTTTTAGGAGGTTATGGTTATATGGAGGACTACCCAATGGCAAGATTATTACGCGATAGCAGACTAGGGCCTATAGGCGGAGGAACTTCTGAAATCCTTCGAGAGATTATTGCTAAAATGATTTTAGACAAGAAGGATTATAAGCCGGCAACAAATTAATGATTAGATTTAGATGATAAAATAATATCTTCGAAAAATAGTTTAAAGTATTAGGACTATTTTTTCATCAACTAAAAAAAAGAGAATATATATGAAGCGTTTCAGTTTAAAACCAATTTTCACTCTAAGCTTTATTTTATATTCTTTTTTTGCTTCCGGGCAAACCGAGTTAAAAAATCAGATTTTAGATTTTAATACCATGCTTCCGGTAGAAAGCGCGAGCATTTACATTAAAAATACGACTACGGGAACAATTAGTAATGCCGATGGTAAATTTGTACTTGTGGTGCCCAACGAGTTTAAAACAGATACATTGGTGGTTTCTTCGATAGGCTATAAGAGTTTTAAGTTGCCAATAAGTGAATTCGATAATTCCGAAATTATATATCTCGAAGAAGAGGTTGCTGCTTTAGATGAAGTTTTGTTGGTTGCCGATACACGACCTAAAACAGCAAACGATATTGTTTTAAAAGCGCTCGAAAAACTTTCTGATAATTTTCCAGAGCAGCCGTATTTAGAAAAAGGTTTTTTACGTTATAAAGAGCGTAATACCAAGGAATTTAAGTGGCTTATAGAAAGCGCAATAACCTTATACGATTCGGCATTCACTTCTAACCCAAATCAAAATTTAAAAATAAATGTAGACCAAATGCGCAAGAGCTACGATTTAAGAGATGTAGATAGCTTGTTGGTGTATACTGCGTATTTAAAACAGGAAAAAGGTGTAAAAGATTTACAGGCCAAAAATTTAAAGCGCGATACCATTAAAACAGAATCTTTAATTCGGGCGATTAAATGGAATGATAGCAGAACCAATGGTTTGGAAAGTTTGTTTTTAGGAAAATTAAATGTGCTAAGAAATAATAGTTTACCAAAAGCCTTGTTTGGAGAACGTGTACTCGAAAATCATTTATTTGCTTTAGATACCGTTTTGGTAGATAACGAACGGAAGATTTATAAAATTAAAATTGAAGGCGGCCAAGATTACGTAAATTTAGATACTAAAGGTATTTATAACGATGGTTATAAAGCTGATGGATGGATTTATATTTATTGGGATAATTATGCCATAAAAAAAATAGAATATAATTTAGTGGCAGCATCGCCAGTGCAAAAAAGTAGAAGTAAAACATTATACGGTACGCAAACCAATCATAAACTTGTAGTTACTTATATGGAGTACCAAGACAAAATGTATCCTAATTATTTATATTACGAAACACCAAAATTGGTTAATGTGGGGATAAAACCTTCTGAAGGAAAAACAGATGAAGAAGCCGCAGCTTATAACAAAGACGAAAGGTATTATTACGCTGTACAAGAGGTGTTGTTTACCGAAATAATAGTAGATCCAGAACAAGTATCGCATGCTTTGCAGGGAACTTGGGACCCAGACATTTTTTCGAAAAAACCATATGATAAATCGTTTTGGAATAACTATAACACATTGTTAGAGAGTGAAGAAGATGAACAATTAATAAAGGATTTAACCCAGCGTTCTACCTTGTATAAAGATTAAAAATAGGCTTCGGGTAAATAAAACATATTTTTAGTTGTTCATAAAAAATTAGTTGTTATATTTGCAGCCCGAATGCTAAAAGAGAGGAGGTTAAGGACTATGTTAATAATACCAATTAAAGAAGGAGAAAATATAGATAGAGCGTTAAAGCGTTACAAGCGTAAGTTTGATAGAACTGGTACAAAGCGTCAATTACAAGCACGTAAGCAGTTTACAAAACCTTCTGTAGCACGTAGAGCACAAATTCAAAAAGCTCAATATGTTCAGTCTTTAAGAGATCAAGAAGAAATATAAATCTTGAAACTCCAATAATATAAAATCCTGCCTAGCAGGATTTTTTTTTTGCCATATTTTTAACAATCACCCTGTTTTAAAGTTAGTATATTAGCATAAACAGAATAAAAGTTTATGAGTCTAAAAGCCTTCACAGATTATTTATTGTTAGAAAAGAAATATGCTCAATTAACGGTAAATGCATATCAAAAAGATTTAGAAACTTTTTTCGAGTTCTTAAATACCGAATACAATTTAAGTTCGCCAAATCAAGTGTCTTATCATTACATACGGCAATGGATTGTGAGTTTGGTGGAACAAGGTCTATCTAACAGAAGTATAAATAGAAAGGTTTCTGCATTAAACACCTATTACAAGTTTTTGTTAAAGATAGGTGAGGTAGGTAATAACCCTTTAGCAAAACATAAAGCATTAAAAGTCGAAAAAAAAATACAAGTACCATTTTCCAACAAGGAAATGACAACTGTGCTAGACGATTTTAATTTTGATGACAGTTTTGAAGGGGTAAGAGATAAGCTTATAATAGAATTATTTTACTCTACAGGTATACGTCGTATAGAACTTATTCAATTAAAAATTTCCGATTTTAATTTAGAAGAAAACACCTTAAAAGTTTTAGGAAAGCGAAACAAAGAGCGGTTAGTGCCTTTATTGCCTTCGGTTATAAAACATATCAAGCAATATTTAAACGTACGTAAACAGTTACCGGTAATACAAGATAGCGCTCAAATGTTTTTAACACAAAAGGGCGTTAAAGTTTACGAAACACTTGTTTACAGAATAATAAATAACTATTTTAGTTTAGCATCTTCTAAAGTAAAAAAGAGCCCGCATATTTTAAGGCACTCGTTTGCAACTCATTTACTCAATCAAGGTGCAGATTTGAATGCTGTAAAAGAACTCCTTGGGCATTCCAGTCTGGCGTCGACACAAGTGTATACGCACAATAGTATTTCAGAGTTAAAAAAAGTGTATTTAAATGCACATCCTAGAAATAGTTAATAGAACGAAATCACCTATTGTTTAATATTAAAATTAAGAAGTATGAAAGTAAACATGCAATCAGTCAATTTTACAGCAGATAAAAAATTGATAGACTTTATTCAAAAGCGAATGGATAAGTTAGACCTTTTTTACGATAAGGTCATTAGTTCCGATGTTTATTTAAAGGTGGAAAATACCAGCGATAAAGAGAATAAAATTTTTGAAGCTAGAGTTAATGTTCCCGGTGATAGTTTTATGGTAAAAAAACAATGCAAATCTTTTGAAGAAGGAGCCGATTGTGCAGCTGCATCGTTAGAAAGACAACTAAAAAAGCGAAAAGAGAAATTAAAAACGTATTTATGATAAAAATATTTGAAAAAATGTTTTGAATAAAAGAATAAATATATACATTTGCAGTCCGTTAGAAATAGCGGGCTTTTTTTGTGGTGAAAAAAGTTTAAAAAGCCGATGTAGCTCAGCTGGCTAGAGCAGCTGATTTGTAATCAGCAGGTCGTGGGTTCGAGTCCCTCCATCGGCTCAAGTTCTTTAAAAGAGTGAAATTTTTATAATCGGGGAGATACTCAAGCGGCCAACGAGGGCAGACTGTAAATCTGCTGACTATGTCTTCGCAGGTTCGAATCCTGCTCTCCCCACGAAATTTCAAATAAAAAGGTGTCAAAAAAATATTTTTGTAAAACTTTGTTTTGAAATTTTGGTAAGGGGTCACCCTTACGGATGCACTAGCTTGCGAGTGAATCCTTAAAACATGAAAAATTTGCGGGAGTAGCTCAGTTGGTAGAGCGTCAGCCTTCCAAGCTGAATGTCGCCGGTTCGAACCCGGTCTCCCGCTCAATTTTAAGCCGGTGTAGCTCAGGGGTAGAGCGTTTCCTTGGTAAGGAAGAGGTCACGAGTTCAAATCTCGTCATTGGCTCAAGTAAGACATAATAAGTATACACTAATATTATTATATAACTAAGATTAAATTTTAAAACATGGCAAAGGCAACTTTTGATCGTTCCAAACCACACTTAAATATAGGTACTATTGGACACGTAGATCACGGTAAAACAACTTTAACAGCTGCTATTACTACAGTATTAGCTAACGCTGGTTTATCAGAATTGAGAAGTTTCGATTCTATCGATAACGCTCCAGAAGAAAAAGAAAGAGGTATTACTATTAATACATCTCACGTTGAATATTCTACAGCTAACCGTCACTATGCTCACGTTGACTGTCCAGGTCACGCGGATTACGTAAAGAACATGGTAACTGGTGCTGCGCAAATGGATGGTGCTATCTTAGTAGTTGCTGCTACAGATGGTCCAATGCCACAAACTCGTGAACACATCTTATTAGGTCGTCAGGTAGGTATTCCTCGTATCGTTGTTTTCTTAAACAAAGTTGATATGGTTGACGATGAAGAGCTTTTAGAATTAGTAGATATGGAAGTTAGAGATTTATTAAACTTCTATGAGTACGATGGTGACAATGGACCTGTTGTATCTGGATCTGCTTTAGGAGCTTTAAATGGTGAGCAAAAATGGGTTGATACAGTAATGGAATTAATGGATGCTGTTGATAACTGGATCGAATTACCAGAGCGTGATGTAGATAAGCCTTTCTTAATGCCTATCGAAGACGTATTCTCTATTACAGGTCGTGGTACAGTAGCAACTGGACGTATCGAAACTGGTGTAGCTAACACAGGAGATGCTGTTGAAATTATCGGTATGGGTGCTGAGAAATTAACTTCTACTATTACTGGAGTTGAAATGTTCCGTAAAATATTAGATAGAGGTGAAGCTGGAGATAACGTTGGTATCTTATTAAGAGGTATCGATAAAGAACAAATCAAAAGAGGTATGGTAATTACTAAGCCTGGTTCTGTAACTCCACACGCTAAATTTAAGGCTGAGGTTTATATCCTTAAAAAAGAAGAAGGTGGACGTCACACTCCATTCCATAACAACTACCGTCCACAGTTCTACGTACGTACAACTGACGTAACTGGAACTATCCAATTACCTGACGGAGTAGAAATGGTAATGCCTGGTGATAACTTAACTATTACTGTAGAATTACTTAGCACTATTGCAATGAACGTTGGTTTACGTTTCGCAATCCGTGAAGGTGGTCGTACAGTAGGTGCTGGTCAGGTAACTGAAATTTTAGACTAATTAAAGTTTAATAAATAAAAGGTTAAGGTATTTCAATAACGAAATGCCTTAACTTTTACTTACGGGTTTAGCTCAGTTGGTAGAGCACTGGTCTCCAAAACCAGGTGTCGGGAGTTCGAGTCTCTCAACCCGTGCTAATAAAGTATTTAAATAATGGCTGGATTTGTAAATTACGTAAAAGAATCATTCGAAGAGCTAAAGCATAATGTAACTTGGCCAACAATGGCAGAGGCGCAAAGCTTAACTATTTTAGTAGCTGTATTCTCTACATTATTCTCTTTAGCAATATGGGGAGTAGATACAGTATTCAGCAAAGTCATATCATTTTACTTTCACTTGATAAACTAAAAAATAAAACAAATTTTATGTCTGAAGGGAATGCGAAAAAGTGGTATGTTGTTAGAGCTGTAAGTGGTCAGGAAAATAAGATTAAAGCCTATATCGAGAATGAAATTGCTCGTTTAGGGCTTCAAGATTATGTAGATCAAGTACTTGTTCCTACAGAAAAAGTAATACAAATCCGTAATGGAAAAAAAATAAGTAAAGAGAAAGTTTATTTTCCAGGATACATTATGGTACAAGCCAATTTAAGTGGCGAAATACCACATATTATTAGATCTGTAACCAATGTTATTGGGTTTTTAGGAGAAACAAAAGGTGGAGATCCTGTGCCATTAAGACAGTCTGAAGTAAACAGAATGTTAGGTAAAGTTGATGAGTTAACTGTAGAAACAGAAAAGAACGTAGCTATACCTTATACTATTGGCGAAACAGTAAAAGTTATCGATGGACCATTCAACGGTTTTGATGGTACCATAGAAAAGATAAATGAAGAAAAGCGTAAGCTAGAAGTTATGGTGAAGATTTTTGGAAGAAAAACACCTTTAGAACTAAGCTATATGCAGGTAGAAAAAGTATAATAATTGTTACAACTATACCGATGTGTAATACCGCTTCCAACAGTATAAGCGCATCACAATTAAATTATTAAAAATGGCAAAAGAATTAGGTAAAGTAGTTAAGTTACAAGTTCGGGGAGGTGCAGCGAATCCGTCGCCACCGGTTGGACCCGCTTTAGGAGCTGCAGGTGTTAATATCATGGAGTTCTGTAAGCAATTCAATGCTAGAACGCAAGATAAGGCCGGTAAAGTATTACCAGTTGTAATTTCTGTTTACAAAGACAAATCATTCGACTTTGTAATCAAAACACCACCAGCAGCAGTACAATTATTAGAAGCGGCCAAGGTGAAAAAAGGTTCAGGCGAACCAAACCGAAAAAAAGTAGCTAAAGTTTCTTGGGACCAAATTAAAACCATCGCAGAAGATAAAATGCAAGACTTAAATGCATTTACATTAGAATCTGCTATGAAAATGATTGTAGGTACCGCAAGGTCTATGGGAATTACCGTAACCGGAAACGCGCCAAATTAATCTAGAAAAAGACATTTAAAATGGCAAGATTAACAAAAAAGCAAAAAGAAGCTTTAGCAAAAATAGAAAAAGGAAAACTTTATTCTATTACTGAAGCATCAGCATTAGTAAAAGATATCACAAATACAAAGTTTGATGCATCTGTAGATATCGCTGTTCGTTTAGGAGTAGATCCTAGAAAAGCAAACCAAATGGTTAGAGGTGTAGTATCTCTTCCTCATGGTACAGGTAAAGATGTAAAAGTTTTAGCATTAGTAACTCCAGATAAAGAAGCAGAAGCTAAAGAAGCTGGAGCAGATTATGTTGGTTTAGACGAGTATCTTGATAAAATTAAGAGCGGATGGACAGATGTAGACGTAATCATTACTATGCCTGCTGTAATGGGTAAATTAGGGCCATTAGGACGTATTTTAGGGCCTAGAGGTTTAATGCCTAACCCAAAAACAGGTACAGTAACTATGGATGTAGCAAAAGCAGTAACTGAAGTAAAAGCTGGTAAAATCGACTTTAAAGTAGATAAAACTGGTATAGTACATGCAGCTATTGGTAAAGCATCTTTTAGTGCAGACAAAATTGCAGGAAACGCAAACGAATTAATACAAACGCTAATAAAATTAAAGCCAACTGCAGCAAAAGGAACTTATGTTAAGAGCATTTTCTTATCTAGTACCATGAGCCCTAGTGTTGCTGTTGACCCAAAAGTTGGTTAATTAGTTAAAAACTTTTATTATGACAAGAGAAGAAAAATCACAAGTAATTGAAGACTTAACTGCACAATTAGCCGATAATGCAAATATCTACATCGCAGATATTTCAGGTCTAAACGCTGGGTTAACTTCAGACTTACGTCGCGCTTGTTTTAAAGCAAATATTAAATTAGCGATCGTTAAAAATACATTACTAGAAAAAGCAATGGAAGCTTCAGATAAAGATTTTGGAGATTTACCATCGGTTTTAAAAGGTAACACTTCTGTAATGTATGCTGAGGCAGGTAATGCTCCAGCCAAAGTAATTAAAGCTTTTAGAAAAAAATCAGAAAAGCCTTTATTAAAAGGTGCATTTATTGAAGAAGCAATTTACATTGGAGACGATCAATTAGATACTTTAGTAGATATCAAATCTCGTGAAGAGTTAATTGGAGATATCATTGGATTGTTACAATCGCCTGCTAAGAATGTTGTATCTGCACTTCAATCAAGTGGAAATACATTAACAGGTATCTTAAAAACATTATCTCAAAAAGAGGGATAATATAAAAAGTACGCACTTTTACACAATTATATTAAATTAAAAAAATCATTAAAACGATAGAAAATGGCAGATTTAAAAGATTTCGCAGAACAATTAGTTAACTTAACAGTAAAAGAAGTAAATGAGTTAGCTACTATATTAAAAGAAGAATATGGTATCGAGCCTGCTGCTGCTGCTGTAGCTGTAGCTGCTGGACCTGCTGCTGGTGGTGAAGCCGCTGAAGAGCAAACAGAATTCGACGTAATCCTTAAAGCCGCTGGTGGTTCTAAACTAGCAGTAGTAAAATTAGTTAAAGAATTAACTGGATTAGGATTAAAAGAAGCTAAAGAATTAGTTGATGGTGCACCTAGCGCAATTAAAGAAGGTGTTTCTAAAGACGAAGCTGAAGGTTTAAAATCTTCTTTAGAAGAGGCTGGAGCAGAGGTTGAGCTTAAGTAAGCTTAGCTACCAAACAATACAAAGGTTTAGGTCTAGAGTGGTACTCTAAGACCTAAACCATTTTGCGTATATATTAGTAAGATACGCTGTCATTATTATTTTTAATCAAAATTTCGTCCATTGATGTTAGTAACACAAGCTGAAAGATTAAATTTCTCGTCTATTGTCAATAGAACAGAATATCCAGATTTCTTGGATATTCAGATTAAGTCCTTCCAGGATTTTTTCCAGTTAGAAACTAAATCTGAAGAAAGAGGTAATGAAGGGTTATACAATACCTTCATGGAAAATTTCCCAATTACAGACACCCGTAATCAATTTGTTTTAGAATTTTTAGATTACTTCATTGATCCACCAAGATACTCTATCGAAGAATGTATTGAAAGAGGACTTACTTACAGCGTTCCGCTTAAAGCAAGGTTAAAATTATACTGTACAGATCCTGAACATGAGGATTTCGAGACCATTGTTCAAGATGTGTATTTAGGAACTATACCTTATATGACGCCTAGTGGTACGTTTTGCATTAATGGTGCAGAACGCGTTGTGGTTTCTCAGTTACACCGTTCTCCAGGAGTTTTCTTTGGTCAATCATTCCATGCTAATGGGACAAAATTATACTCTGCTAGAGTTATTCCATTTAAAGGATCTTGGATTGAATTCGCTACAGACATTAACAGTGTAATGTATGCGTATATCGATCGTAAGAAAAAATTACCAGTAACTACTTTGTTTAGAGCCATAGGTTTTGAACGTGATAAAGATATATTAGAAATTTTTGATTTAGCTGAAGAAGTTAAAGTATCGAAATCTGGTTTAAAAAAATATCAAGGACGTAAACTTGCTGCACGTGTACTTAACACATGGCACGAAGATTTCGTAGACGAAGATACAGGAGAAGTTGTATCTATCGAGCGTAATGAAATTGTATTAGATCGTGATACCGTTTTAGATAAAGATAATATTGAAGAAATTCTTGAAGCGAATGTTAAAACAGTGCTTTTACATAAAGAAACTGCGCAACAAGGTGATTATGCCATTATTCACAACACGCTTCAAAAAGACCCTACAAACTCCGAAAAAGAGGCTGTAGAGCACATCTATCGTCAATTACGTAATGCTGAACCACCAGACGAAGAAACCGCAAGAGGAATTATAGATAAATTATTCTTCTCGGATCAACGTTACTCTTTAGGTGAAGTAGGACGTTACAGAATGAATAAAAAATTAGGTCTTGATATTGGTATGGATAAGCAAGTGCTTACCAAAGAAGATATCATTACCATTATAAAATATTTAATCGAGCTTATTAACTCTAAAGCAGAGATTGATGATATCGATCACTTATCTAACCGTCGTGTACGTACTGTAGGTGAACAGTTATCTCAACAGTTCGGAGTTGGTTTAGCCCGTATGGCACGTACTATTCGCGAGCGTATGAACGTTCGTGATAACGAGGTGTTTACACCAATCGATTTGATTAACGCGAAAACTTTATCGTCTGTAATTAACTCGTTCTTTGGTACAAACCAGTTATCTCAGTTCATGGATCAAACCAATCCATTAGCAGAGATTACACACAAGCGTCGTTTATCGGCTCTTGGTCCAGGTGGTCTTTCTCGTGAAAGAGCAGGTTTCGAGGTTCGTGACGTTCACTATACGCATTATGGTCGTCTTTGTCCTATTGAAACACCTGAAGGTCCAAACATTGGTTTAATTTCATCGTTATCTGTATACGCTAAGGTTAATTCTATGGGATTCATAGAAACGCCTTACCGTCCAGTTGTAGATGGTGCTGTAGATATTAAAAATCCACCTGTGTATTTAAGTGCAGAGGAGGAAGAAGAAAAACTAATTGCTCAGGCTACGGTTAAAATAGATGATGAAGGCAATATTTTACACGATAAAGTAATTGCTAGAATGGAGGGAGATTTCCCAGTAATCGAGCCAACAGCCATTCATTATACCGATGTAGCACCAAACCAAATTTCGTCTATCTCGGCATCTTTAATTCCGTTCTTAGAGCATGATGATGCGAACCGTGCATTGATGGGATCTAACATGATGCGTCAGGCAGTACCTTTATTAAGAGCGCAAGCACCTATTGTAGGAACTGGTTTAGAACGTCAGGTTGCTAAAGATTCTCGTGTATTGATAAATGCAGAACGCGACGGAATAGTAGAATATGTTGATGCTAACGAAGTTGTAATCCGTTACGATCGTACCGAAGATGAAGCTGCGGTAAGTTTTGATAGCGATACTAAAACATATCCGTTAGTAAAATTCAGAAAAACAAACCAAGGTACTTCTATCAACTTAAAACCTATCGTTCGTAAAGGCGATAAGGTTCAAAAAGGTCAAGTACTTTGTCAAGGTTATGCCACAGAGAATGGCGAATTGGCACTTGGTAGAAACATGAAAGTAGCCTTCATGCCTTGGAAAGGGTATAACTTCGAGGATGCGATTGTGATTTCTGAAAAGGTAGTACGTGAAGATATCTTTACTTCTATCCATATCGATGAGTATTCTTTAGAAGTGAGAGATACCAAGTTAGGTAACGAAGAGTTAACTAACGATATTCCTAACGTATCTGAAGAAGCTACTAAAGATTTAGATGAAAACGGAATGATTCGCGTTGGTGCAGAAGTAAAACCTGGCGATATTCTTATTGGTAAAATTACACCTAAAGGAGAAAGCGATCCTACTCCAGAAGAGAAATTATTACGCGCCATCTTTGGTGATAAAGCGGGCGATGTAAAAGATGCTTCATTAAAAGCGTCTCCATCTTTAAACGGTGTAGTTATCGACAAGAAATTATTTGCTCGTGCGGTTAAAGATAAACGCAAAAGAGCAAAAGATAAAGAAGATATAACACAATTAGAAGGTATTTATTATGCGAAATTCGAAGACTTAAAAACCATCTTAATCGATAAATTATTTGCTTTAGTTGGTGGTAAAACAGCTCAAGGTATTTATAATGATTTAGGCGAAGAAGTATTACCAAAAGGTAAGAAATATACCCTAAAAATGTTAAATGCTGTAGAAGATTATACGCACTTAACATCTGGTGTGTGGACTACCGACGAGCACACTAATAAATTAGTTGCAGATTTAATTCATAACTACAAAATTAAGGAAAACGACTTACAAGGTTCTTTACGTCGTGAGAAGTTTACCATTTCTGTAGGAGATGAATTACCTTCTGGAATTATAAAATTAGCTAAAGTTTACATCGCTAAGAAACGTAAACTTAAAGTAGGAGATAAAATGGCAGGGCGTCACGGTAACAAAGGTATTGTTGCACGTATTGTACGTCAGGAAGATATGCCATTCTTAGAAGATGGAACACCTGTAGATATCGTATTAAATCCACTTGGGGTACCATCACGTATGAACATTGGTCAGATTTACGAAACTGTATTAGGTTGGGCTGGTCAAAAATTAGGACGTACGTATGCGACTCCTATTTTTGATGGTGCTACAATCGATCAAATTAACGAATTAACAGACGAAGCTGGAATTCCAAGATATGGTCATACCCATCTTTACGATGGTGGTACAGGAGATCGTTTCGACCAGCCTGCAACTGTTGGAGTTATCTATATGTTAAAATTAGGACATATGGTTGATGACAAAATGCACGCACGTTCTATTGGACCTTACTCTTTAATTACACAACAACCATTAGGTGGTAAAGCACAATTTGGTGGTCAGCGTTTTGGAGAGATGGAAGTTTGGGCGCTTGAAGCATACGGTGCTTCGGCAACCCTAAGAGAAATACTGACAGTGAAATCTGATGACGTTATTGGTAGAGCTAAAACTTACGAGTCTATCGTTAAGGGCGAGCAAATGCCAGAACCAGGCTTACCAGAATCTTTCAACGTATTAATGCACGAATTGAAAGGTTTAGGTCTAGACATTAGATTAGAGGAATAATATATTGTTCATCGGGTTATTTAACCCGATGGACTAAAGTTTACAAATAATTCGATATCACCATATATTATGGCAAGAAAACAAGATAAGAATACAGTAAAGAGATTTAACCAAATCTCAATTGGTTTAGCCTCACCAGAGTCTATTTTAGCAGAGTCTAACGGTGAAGTTTTAAAGCCAGAAACTATCAATTATCGAACTCATAAACCAGAACGTGATGGTTTATTCTGTGAGCGTATTTTTGGTCCTGTAAAAGACTACGAATGTGCTTGTGGAAAATATAAGCGTATTCGCTACAAAGGTATAGTTTGTGACCGTTGTGGTGTTGAAGTAACAGAAAAGAAAGTACGTCGTGATCGCGTTGGGCACATCAACCTTGTTGTTCCTGTAGCGCACATTTGGTACTTCCGTTCTTTACCAAATAAAATTGGGTATTTATTAGGATTACCGTCTAAGAAATTAGATATGATTATTTACTACGAACGTTATGTAGTAATTCAACCAGGTAATGCAAAAAGTGCCGAAGGAGACCCATTACAAAAAATGGATTTCTTAACAGAAGAAGAGTATTTAAACATTTTAGAAACCCTTCCTCAAGACAATCAATATTTAGAAGATACAGACCCGAACAAGTTTATTGCTAAAATGGGTGCTGAATGTCTTATAGAATTATTAGCTCGTATAGATTTAGATACATTATCGTATCAATTACGTCATAAAGCCAATACCGAAACCTCTAAGCAACGTAAAACCGAAGCTTTAAAGCGTTTACAAGTGGTTGAAGCTTTGCGTGAGTCTAACGAAAATAGAGAAAACCGTCCGGAATGGATGATTATGAAAGTAATTCCGGTTATTCCACCAGAATTACGTCCGTTAGTACCATTAGATGGTGGTCGTTTTGCGACTTCAGATTTGAACGATTTATACCGTCGTGTAATTATTCGTAACAACCGTTTAAAGCGTCTTGTTGAGATTAAAGCACCAGAGGTGATTTTACGTAACGAAAAACGTATGTTACAGGAATCTGTAGACTCGTTATTCGATAATACACGTAAAGCATCTGCTGTAAAGACAGATTCTAACAGACCTTTAAAATCGTTATCCGATAGTTTAAAAGGTAAGCAAGGTCGTTTCCGTCAAAACTTATTAGGTAAGCGTGTTGATTATTCTGCACGTTCGGTAATTGTTGTAGGACCAGAAATGAAATTGTTCGAGTGTGGTTTACCTAAAAATATGGCAGCCGAGCTATACAAACCTTTTGTAATACGTAAGTTAATTGAAAGAGGTATTGTAAAGACTGTAAAATCTGCTAAGAAAATTATAGATAAAAAAGAGCCAGTGGTTTGGGATATCTTGGAAAATGTGCTTAAGGGCCATCCAGTATTACTAAACCGTGCTCCTACGTTACACAGACTTGGTATTCAGGCCTTCCAACCTAAATTGATTGAAGGTAAAGCAATCCAGTTACACCCATTAGTGTGTACGGCGTTTAACGCGGATTTTGATGGTGACCAGATGGCGGTGCATTTACCGTTAGGGCCAGAAGCTATTCTTGAAGCGCAAATGTTAATGTTAGCGTCTCATAATATCTTAAACCCTGCAAATGGTTCGCCAGTAACAGTACCTTCTCAAGACATGGTTCTTGGATTGTATTATATGACCAAGTTACGTAAGTCTACACCAGAAGTGCCAATTAAAGGCGAAGGCTTAACATTTTACTCTCCAGAGGAAGTAGTTATAGCCTTTAACGAAAAACGTGTAGATCTTAACGCGGGAATTAAAGTTAGAACATACGACTTTAATGAAGCAGGCGAGATAGCCTTACAAATTGTAGAAACTACTGTTGGACGTGTATTATTCAACGAAAAAGTACCGCAAGCAGCAGGTTATATTAACCAAGTATTAACTAAAAAATCGTTAAGAGATATTATTGGAAACATTCTAAGAGTAACTTCTGTTCCTGAAACAGCAGAATTCTTAGACGAAATAAAATCTTTAGGTTATAAATTTGCCTTCCAAGGTGGATTGTCATTCAGTTTAGGAGATATTATTATCCCACCAGAAAAACAAGGAATGATCGATAAAGCCAATACTTTAGTAGATGGTATTATGGGTAACTATAACATGGGACTTATAACAAATAACGAACGTTATAACCAAGTTATTGATATCTGGACGTCTACAAATGCCGAATTGACAGAATTGTCTATGAAGCGTATTCGCGAAGACCAACAAGGTTTCAACTCGGTGTTTATGATGCTTGACTCTGGAGCTCGTGGATCTAAAGAACAGATTCGTCAGCTTACAGGTATGCGTGGATTAATGGCGAAACCTAAAAAATCGAATGCAGGTGGTGGAGAAATTATTGAAAACCCGATTCTTTCTAACTTTAAAGAAGGACTTTCAATTTTAGAATACTTTATTTCTACTCACGGTGCTCGTAAAGGTCTTGCAGATACGGCTCTTAAAACTGCCGATGCAGGTTACTTAACACGTCGTCTGGTAGACGTTTCTCAAGATGTTATTATTAATAGCGAAGATTGTGGTACGTTAAGAGGTGTAGAAGTATCTCCGTTAAAGAAAAACGACGAAATTGTAGAATCTCTTGGAGAGCGCGTTATTGGTCGTGTATCATTACACGATGTTTACAATCCTCTAACTGAAGAATTATTAGTATCTGCTGGACAGTTAATCGACGATGATATTGCCGATAAGATTAACGAATCGCCATTGGATACTGTAGAAGTAAGATCTGCTTTAACTTGTGAGGCCAAAAAAGGAATTTGTGCTAAATGTTACGGTAGAAACCTTGCAACTAACAAAATGGTTCAGTTAGGAGAAGCTGTTGGTGTAGTTGCTGCCCAATCTATTGGAGAGCCAGGTACACAGTTAACATTACGTACATTCCACGTAGGAGGTATTGCAGGTAACATTTCCGAAGAAAATAAACTTATTGTTAAGTTTAATGGTGTTGCGGAAATCGAAGACCTTAAAACAGTTAAAGGTGTAGATGGAGAAGGTAACGAAGTGGATATTGTAATTTCTCGTACATCAGAATTAAAATTAATCGATAAGAAAACAGGTATTACTTTAAGTACAAATAACATACCTTACGGTTCTACCATTTATATTGATAATGGTGCCGAATTATCTAAAGGCGATGTAGTTTGTTCTTGGGACCCTTATAACGGTGTAATTATTTCGGAATTTGCTGGTAAAGTACGTTACGAAAACATCGAGCAAGGTATTACTTACCAGGTAGAGATTGATGAGCAAACTGGTTTCCAAGAAAAAGTAATTTCAGAATCTAGAAATAAAAAATTAATACCTACGCTTCATGTAGACGATGCTAAAGGAAACGTTATCCGTTCGTACAACTTACCAGTTGGTGCGCATTTAATGATAGACGATGGCGAGAAAATTGGAGTTGGTAAAGTATTAGTTAAAATACCTCGTAAATCTGCTAAAGCAGGGGATATTACAGGAGGTTTACCTCGTGTAACCGAATTGTTCGAAGCACGTAACCCTTCTAACCCAGCTGTAGTAAGTGAAATTGATGGTGTGGTTTCTTTTGGAAAAATTAAACGTGGTAACCGCGAAATTATAGTAGAATCTAAGTTAGGAGATATTAAGAAATACTTAGTAAAATTATCTAACCAAATCTTAGTTCAGGAAAATGATTTCGTAAAAGCAGGTATGCCACTTTCCGATGGTTCTATAACACCAAACGATATTTTAAATATTAAAGGCCCATCTGCGGTACAGCAATATTTAGTAAACGAAGTACAAGAAGTTTACCGTTTACAAGGGGTGAAGATTAACGACAAGCATTTTGAAGTTGTTGTAAGACAAATGATGCGTAAAGTACAAATTATCGACTCTGGAGATACTATTTTCTTAGAAGATCAATTAGTACATAAAGCCGACTTTATTGAAGAAAACGATAAAATTTTCGGATTGAAAGTTGTTGAAAATGCTGGTGATTCTACAAATCTTAAAGAAGGTCAAATTATTACACCGTTTACTTTAAGAGATGAAAACTCACTATTGCGTCGTGAAGATAAAGAGCTTGTAACTGCTAGAGATGCGCAGCCAGCAACGGCTACACCAATCTTACAAGGTATTACAAGAGCGTCGCTTCAAACAAAATCATTTATTTCTGCTGCGTCCTTCCAGGAAACTACAAAAGTGCTTAATGAAGCTGCAGTAGCTGGTAAAGTTGATAGTCTTGAAGGCCTTAAAGAAAATGTAATTGTTGGACATAAAATACCTGCTGGTACTGGTATGCGTAGATACGATCACATTATTGTAGGCTCTAAAGAAGAGTTTGACGAAATGATGCAAGCAAAAAAACAAGAAGTAAATTATAATTAAATAAGACTCAGGGTTCACAAGCTTAAGCGTAGTGAATCCTGAAAGTCGCATTTATCCCAACGCAGGTTGGGATCTTTAATAAAAGAAAAAGCCCTGCTAAATTTAGTAGGGCTTTTTCTTTAAAATAATTATTAATAAAACTTCCCACTTCGTGGAAGTGAAAAATAAAATTTTTATGGCAGACGAAAAAGACCCAAAAAAACAAGGACAAATAAATATAGAGTTAGACGAAAAAATTGCTGAAGGTATTTATTCTAATTTAGCAATTATCAATCATTCCGTTTCGGAGTTTGTAGTCGATTTTATTAGCATTATGCCTGGTACACCTAAAAGTAAGGTGAAATCCAGAATAATTCTTACGCCACAACACGCTAAGCGTTTATTAAAGGCATTAGGCGATAATGTGCATAGATTCGAACAAACTCATGGTGAAATTAAAGATTACGAGCAACCACCAATTCCATTAAACTTTGGCCCAACAGGAGAAGCATAATCAAAATTGAGTTAAGTTTAATTGGTGGTTGTTCGAAATAGTTCCAACGAGTAACCACCAATTCCGTTGAACTTCGGCCCAACGGGAGAAGCATAATCCAAATTGAGTTGAGTTTAATTGAAGGTTGCTCGAAATAGTTTCAACGAGCAACTACCAATTTCGTTGAACTTTGGCCCAACGGGAAAAGCATAAAAACAAAAAAATCCCTTTTAATATTAGTTAAAAGGGATTTTTTAGTTATAATGTATGATGTTAATCAAACTCCGAAGTTAAATGGAATTTTATATTCGGATATTTTTGTTCCGTCATTTGTAAAGAGAATTGCGAATCGGCCAGAAATACTAACTGGTTACGCTTGTCTTTAGCTAAAAATCGTTGTTTCACACGTAGAAATTCTTTATATTCTTCGCTTTTTGGATCCTTAGGTTGTACCCAACACGCTTTATAAACATTTAGGTTTTCGTAACTACATTTAGCGCCATATTCATGTTCTAAACGATACTGAATAACTTCGTATTGCAGAGCTCCAACGGTTCCGATTACTTTTCTGCCGTTTAATTCTAAGGTGAACAACTGTGCAACACCTTCGTCCATCAATTGGTCAATCCCTTTGTACAATTGTTTCGCCTTCATCGGGTCGGCATTGTTAATGTACCTAAAGTGTTCAGGCGAAAAACTCGGAATTCCTTTGTAATGAATAATTTCGCCTTCGGTTAGGGTATCTCCAATTTTAAAGTTTCCGGTATCTTGAAGTCCAACAATATCACCAGGATAAGATATATCTACAATTTCTTTTTTCTCAGCAAAAAATGCATTCGGACTCGAAAATTTCACTTTTTTGTTGTGCCTTACATGTAAATAAGGCGCATTACGTTTAAATTCACCCGAAACAATTTTTACGAAAGCCAAACGGTTTCTGTGGTTTGGATCCATGTTGGCGTGAATCTTGAAAACAAAACCTGTAAATTTATCTTCATCTGGTTCTACTAAACGTTCTTCGCTATGTTTAGGTCTTGGTTTAGGGGCAATATTTACAAAACAATCTAACAATTCGCGAACACCAAAATTGTTTAATGCCGAACCAAAAAATACAGGTTGAATTTGTCCGTTTAAATAATCTTCTTTGTTGAATTCTGGATATATGCCTTCTACCAATTCCAATTCTTCACGCAAGGTGTTGGCCGATTTCTCTCCAACTAATTTATCTAATTCAGGAGAGGCTAAATCCGAAATTTTAATAGTTTCTTCAATATTTTTTCTGCTATCGCCGCTAAACAAGTTTACATTTTTCTCCCAAATGTTGTAAATGCCTTTAAACTCGTAACCCATACCGATAGGGAAACTAAGCGGCACAACATGTAATCCTAGTTTTTGTTCAACTTCATCAAGTAAATCGAAAGCGTCTTTTCCCTCTCTATCTAATTTATTGATAAAAACAATCATAGGAATGTTACGCATGCGACAAACTTCAACCAATTTTTCGGTTTGTTCCTCGACACCCTTCGCAACATCAATAACCACTATAACACTGTCTACAGCGGTTAGCGTTCTAAAAGTATCTTCAGCAAAATCTTTATGCCCAGGAGTATCTAGAATATTAATTTTTATGCCATCATATTCAAAAGCTAATACCGATGTGGCTACAGAAATACCACGCTGGCGTTCAATTTCCATAAAATCGCTCGTAGCTCCCTTTTTTATTTTGTTGCTTTTAACAGCTCCTGCTTCTTGTATAGCACCACCAAAAAGAAGTAATTTTTCGGTTAGTGTGGTTTTACCAGCATCGGGATGCGATATAATACCAAAAGTACGGCGTCTGTTTATTTCACTTTTAAAACTCATGATTATTCTTAAAAATAGGTGGCAAAGATAATATTATTACGCCTAATAATGCGATTTGTGGAGTTGCGATTTTATTTTTATCCTTGTCATAACACATTTTATAATTATAGTTGGTATTTTTACAGTATGATAGAAGAAAACGTAATTTTAGTTGATGAGAACGATATGCCGATAGGGCATATGCCAAAGCTTGAAGCTCACGAAAAAGGCGTGTTACACCGTGCATTTTCGGTTTTCGTGTTTAACGATAACAATGAATTGATGTTGCAGCAGCGGGCTTTAAGCAAATACCATACGCCTGGTTTATGGACCAATACGTGTTGTAGCCACCAAAGAGATGGCGAGTCTAATATAGAAGCGGGACGCAGACGTTTGCAAGAGGAAATGGGATTTGTAACGGCTTTAGAAGAGACCTTTTCATTTATTTACAAATCGCCTTTCGAAAATGGTTTAACCGAGCATGAATACGATCATATTTTAATTGGTTATTACAATGGCGAACCGAATATAAATCCAGACGAAGTTGCCGATTGGAAATGGATGACTCTAGAAGCCGTAAAAGAAGATATTAAAGCGCATCCAGAAGCTTATACATCGTGGTTTAAAATTATTTTCGATAAGTTTTACCATCACATAAATGTTTCGAATGAATGAGAGTAACCGTTAGTAGAAAGAGTTATTTTAATGCAGCGCATCGTTTGTACCGAAAAGATTGGAGCGACGAACAAAACGATTTGGTATTTGGTAAATGCAACAACCCGAATTACCATGGACATAACTACGATGTTATTGCGAGTGTAACAGGCGAAATTGATAAAGAAACAGGATTTGTAATCGATTTAAAAATATTAAAACAGCTATTAAAGGAAGAAGTAGAAGATGCTTTCGATCATAAAAACCTGAATTTAGATGTGCCAGAGTTTAAAACTTTAAATCCTACAGCAGAGCATATAGTTGTGGTTATTTATAATAGGATAAAAGCACGATTAGAACCACACTTAGATTTAGAAATTACACTTTATGAAACCCCAAGAAATTTTGTAACCTACTCAGGTCAATAAACATGAAAGATATACAGTACCCAATAAAATTTACTCCAATTTTAAAAGATAAAATTTGGGGAGGCGATAAACTTAAAACACTTTTAAATAAAGACCATAAATTGCCAAATGCAGGCGAAAGTTGGGAAATTAGCGATGTAGAAGGCGATACTTCTGTTGTGGCAAACGGTGCTTTAAAAGGGGAAACATTAAAATCGCTTTTAGAAACCTATAAAGAAGATTTAATAGGTGTGCAGAATTACAGAATTTTTAAGGATAAATTTCCGTTGTTAATTAAATTTATAGATGCCAAGGAAGATTTGTCTATTCAATTACACCCTAACGATGCGTTGGCCGCTAAACGTCATAATTCTTTTGGAAAAACAGAAATGTGGTATGTTATGCAAGCCGATGAAGGTGCTAATTTGATTGTAGGGTTCAAAGAAAAAATTTCACCAGGAGTATATTTAGAGCATTTAAACAATAAAACCTTACCCGAAATTTTAAATTTCGACAAGGTTAAAACCGGAGATACTTATTTTATAGAAGTTGGGCGTGTTCATGCCATTGGAGCAGGCGTCATGTTGGCAGAAATTCAGCAAACAAGCGATATAACTTATCGTGTGTACGACTGGGATCGTGTAGATGCTAATGGCAACGAGCGGGAATTACATAACGATTTAGCAATAGATGCCATAGATTACGATATGGAAGATAATTTTAGGGTGTCTTATCAAAAAACGGCTAATCAGTCTAACGAAATGGTGAGCTGTCCTTATTTTACTACAAACTTTTTGCAGGTTACAGAGCCTTTAACTAAAGAAAATATTTACGATTCGTTTTTAATATACATGTGCGTGGAAGGTGCCTGCGAAATTACAGTGAATGGTATTACCGAAAATTTAAAAACAGGAGAAACAGTTTTACTACCAGCTGCAGTAAAAGATTATTCTATTACTTCTAAGCAAGCAAAATTATTAGAAGTGCGTGTATAAAAAAAATCCCAAGTGTAACACTCGGGAATTTTATTTAGCAAGCTGTTTTGCCCTGTTTATAAAAATCGATTTCTAGTGGAACTCCAAACAAAGCGCTACAAATGGTCTCTTGGTTATTTGTAGAGGGTTTGGTTTTGGTAACAATAACATTAACCAAATACCCATGATCTTGTTTTTTAATAAGTTGGGCTTGTATGGTTAATTTATCATTTAAAAACGCATTTTTATGCATTTTAAATTTAAAATCTTCAAGAACAGGTGTGTCTTGTAAATAAAATTCTTTAAAAGGGTAAGTTGCTACCGTTTTTACTTTATTATATAAGTTATGAGGCAGTAAAAAGCCATTAGCGTTACTTACGGTTTTAGTTACTACAAATGGTACGTTGGTGCTTATAAAAGTATTCATGATGTTTTAATTTTTATGGGTATAATAATAAGGGTGTTAAATTGTAATTGTGATACGTACAATACATGACATTGGTACAAATGGAAGTTTGAAATCGGGTTTGCTTGTTTTGTTTAAGTGATTGCATTGTTTTCATAATTTAAAATTTTAAAAAATTAGTAATAGGTTGAAAATAAAAAAGGTGCCTTTAAAAAAAGCACCTTTTTGTTTATGGTTATATTATTAAAATGTAACGTTTATATAAGATGCATATTTAGCTTAGGTTTAAGCACAAAAATGGTAATCGACTTCCACTGTTGCGAAATTCGGTTACACATTTGCTTATATGCCATCTTATTATTCATAAAGTAAATGTAATCAATTAATTTTATATAACAATAATTTACTTGCAATTATAATGTAATTGTTTTTGGATTAATGTAATTTTGCATTTAAATAAATACAATTATATTATGGCAAATGTTAGAGATCTTAAGAAAGACATTAATTATGTTTTAGGAGATATTATTGAGGCTGTTTATGTTTGGGAATACGCAAACACAGACAAAGGTACAGAGCAAAGCGAGGCTATTATAGATGATGCTATAAACACCTTTGATGAATTAATTGCTAAGGTGAACGATAAGAATGCCGAAAACAAAAAAGCACACTATAAAGCAATTAACCAAGAGCTAGAAACCAAAGGAAGAGCTTTAATAGAACGCATTAATGCATTAGGATAAAAAAAATGAAAAAAAGATTTGCAAATACAATTTAACCAATTATATTTGCACTCGATTTTCAAGCCGATGTAGCTCAGCTGGCTAGAGCAGCTGATTTGTAATCAGCAGGTCGTGGGTTCGAGTCCCTCTATCGGCTCAAAATAAAAGGTTCAATATTTTAATATTGAACCTTTTTTGTATAAAACAAAATCAAATAAAAAACCGCATTACTTAGTAATGCGGTTTTTTATTATTCACTTTTAAAGTGATCTGATATAGATTTGGAATCTATTATTAATTATCTAAACCATCTAGGTATTTCTGTAAAGCTTTACCGTATTTAGATGCTTTAACTTTAGGTGTTAAAGAGGCATTAATGGTGTCTAACCATTTTTTATTGGCATTATAAATTTCTGTTAGTGCTAAATATGGAGCTACCTCGGAATCTTTGTGATTAATAGCAAAATTTACGGTGTATAAATATCTGCGCTTTATTAGGTTGTTTACATTTGTAATGGTTTGGTTTACTAATGCCGAATCTCCTGTTTGTCTGGCTTCAAACTCTTCCTTAATCAAGTCTAACCTTTTGTTGTTCATTCTTGAAATCATTACCTGATAATCGTCTAATATCTCTTGATTTTTAGATCCAGTAATTTTAGCATCAATAACAAAGTTTTTTAATGTTGTATTGATATTAATTACACCCGGTTCGGCAAAAAACAATAAGTTTTCATTAGAGTTGTCGTTTTTGTCTAATCTTAAGAAGAAGACTTCTGGAGAGTTTACTGTAGCATGTAAATTGAAATTTTCGTTGCCATTAACTACAGCAGAATCTAATGTTACATAAACAGAATCTTCAACCTTTTGAAGGTATACTGTACCTTTTTTAAGGCCTTTAACATGAGTATTTACAGTTAGGTTTCTGGTGTCTTTTCCGCAAGAAAAAGCAAATAATACAATGAGGAGTAATGTTAAGTTTCTCATAGTTTTTTTAAGAAGTTTAGGTGGGCAAATATCAATTAAAAATAAATTATATGCTAGTTGGTAGCAACTATTTTCATTAATTCTGTACATAAAATAGCGCCATAGGTACCAACTACATAACCAAATACGGCCAATAAAGCGCCAACGGTGGCCAATGATGGATGAAATGCTGCAGCGACCACAGGTGCCGATGCGGCTCCTCCTACATTAGCTTGACTGCCTACGGCTAAAAAGAAGTAAGGTGCTTTTATTAATTTTGCTACAATTATAAGTAGTAAGGCGTGAATAGTCATCCAGACTAGACCAATTAAAATCAATCCTGGATTGTCAAATAATTTAGTTAAATCCATTTTCATACCAATAGTGGCAACTAAAATGTATATAAATACACTGCCAATTTTACTTGCTCCAGCACCTTCATAATTTTTAGCTTTTGTAAACGACAATAAAATGCCTATAATTGTTGCTATAGTAATGAGCCAAAAGAAACTGCTGCCAAAAGATGAAAGTGGACTTTTAGGGTCGCTAACTGCCGTAAAGTTACTAGTTAAATAAGTGGAAATAAATTCTGAGCCCCAATGTGCAATACCAACAGCAACAAAGGCAAAAGTGAGTATCATTATCAAGTCGGTTAACGATGGTATTCTAATTATTTTATCGCTAAAATGTTGTACTTTTTCTTGCAATTCGTTTATAGCCGAATTGTCAGCCTTAAGCCAATGGTCTATTTTTTGTCGTTTTCCGATACCTAATAAAATTATGGCCATCCAAATATTCGCTACTACAATATCTACCAGAACCATGCCTCCATATAACTCTTGGTTGTATTGGTATATTTCTAACATGGCTGCCTGATTGGCACCTCCACCAATCCAACTGCCAGCCAGAGTAGATAATCCTCTCCAAACAGCATCGAAACCTGCTCCGCCTACAGTTTCTGGCGAAAAGGAGGCTATTAATAATATGGCAATTGGCCCTCCTATAATAATACCGATTGTTCCTGTAAAGAACATAATAAGCGCTTTCCAACCTAAATTAAATACAGCTTTTAGGTCGATGCTAATTGTCATGAGTACCAAGGCTGCGGGTAAAAGATATCGGCTAGAAATAAAATAGGTTTGCGATGTTTCGGCCGAAATAATACCAAGCGAATTAAAAATGGCAGGTAACAAATAACACATTAAAAGACCAGGAATGTATTTGTAAAAGGTTTTCCAGAATTTATTTTTTTGCGATTCGGTATAAAAAACAAATCCGAGGCATAGCATGAGTATGCCAAAAACAATAGCGTCGTTGGTGAATATAGGTGTGTTTTCCATAAAATTTTGTTAAAAGTCGCAAAGTAGCAAATTAACACCTTATAAAAAAGTCTTTATATTAGAGTTTGGCACGATGATTGCTTTTAAGTAAATAGTTATTGCGATGACGATTATTAAAGTGTGGTTACTTTAATTTTAAGAGTAGTAATTTTTCATATTGGTTGGTTAGTTAGTGAAAAAGCATCCCTAGTGGATGCTTTTTTTATAGTCTTATTTAGCCAGCATTGCTATTTTACAAAATCTGTTATTGTGCTTACCAACTCTTTAGCAATAGGTCTGGCAGATTCATTATACGATTTCGAGTTTTCTAATTTGTCACCTTCAATAATTACAAAAACATGATTCATCTTATTAATAAGTTTTAATGTTGATGTTGGTGCTGCTTCGTGTAAAATTTTAGCGTCTTCTTCGGAAACCTGCAAATCGGCTGTACCATTTATTATTAAAATAGGAATATTTAATTGTTTTATTTCTTCTTTGGGATTGTATTGCATCCAATTAGCAATAAAAGGTTGTGTATCTTTATTAAAAATTGATTTCAATTCAGGCGGATAATCGGAGGTTGTTTCACCTGTTTTTAAAATATCAAATACCTTTTGTGCATCTGCCGTATAGATAGGGGCATTGGCTTGCAATTGATTGATGATTACTTTATCTATGGTTTCGCCAGATCCTGCTACAGAAATAAAACCATCTGCATGTTCTGCCGCCAGCATACCAACTAAACTTCCCTGGCTGTGGCCTAGTATATAAATGTGGTTAAATGTGTTTTTTCTTTTAAAATAATCTAATACAGCTTGTGCATCGCTTACAAAATCGTTAAACATAACAGGCGTATTTGCAGTGTTTGTTTTAATTTGTTTAACTATGCGTTTGTCGTATCTAAAAGTGGCAATACCGTTATTTGTTAATCCTTCTGCTAATTTTTTTAAGGAATTGTTCTTCAGAAAATTTTGGTTTCCATTTCTGTCTGTAGGGCCAGACCCCGCAATTAAAATAACTAGATTAGGTTTTGAAATTCCCGAAGGTTCAAGTAAAGTTCCATCTATTAATGGAGTAACTTCAATATCGGTACTTGTGAAATTTTGTTCTTGCGAATACAGGGACAAGCAAAAGCAAAATAAAAAAAAGGTGATTTTAATTTTCATAATAGCGTGTTTATCGTGAACGTTTTATAATATAATTACAATAAATATAGTTTAAAAAAATTGATGATAATTGTTTATTGGTTGTATTTATACTTGTCTTAGATAATGTGTTTTGTCTGATTTATAGGATTTTAATCGATAAATGTTAAAATTTTATGCATTTCATCGATTTAATTGGCTTTTTAGCTTGTGGTGTTAATCTTAATTCTATCTTTGAAGCATACTAAAAAATATTTTAGTTAATGGATTAATTAATTAATGTTTGCATTGTGTTGTTGATACTAGCGACCCTAAATCTAACTACATAATAAAAGTGCAAATAACAAGAAACCGAGGTTGAGGGACCTCGGTTTTTTAGTTTAATAGATAATTCTAAACGTTAAATTGATTCGTTTTCCTATAGCTTTTTGAGTCTTTGGAATTTGATGAAGCCAATGCTTTTGCGTTCCGCCCTTCATAATAAGTAAGCTGCCGTGATGTAAAATTAATTTATGTTTTAAGTTGCGAGTCGTTTTGTGTTTTAAGTGAAACGCACGTTCGGCACCAAATGAAACCGAAGCTATAATGGGATTTTTGCCTAATTCTTTTTCGTTATCGGTATGCCAACCATTACTGTCTTTTCCATTTCTATATAAATTACATAGACAACTCGTAAACTCCTTTGGTATTAAAGTTTCAATTCTCGATTTAATAGTAGCTAAATCTGGGAGAAATGGTTTAGGGTACATAGTAATACCAGAGTAAGTATATGCATTGTTGTTATTGGCGTACAATGCTGTTAATCGGGGTTGTAAATGTGTTTTTCCAAAAAGTGTTATGCTGTCTTGTTGCCACGATATGTCTTGCAATAGGTTATTATAGAAATTATTGGCTTCAATTGTATTGAAGAAACTGGGATAGTACAAAATATCTGCATCAGGTAAATTTAAATTTATAGGATGTTCTTCAGGAAATAACATGCTATAAAGATAAATAGGAGTATGCCCAATACATTAAAACAAACTGAAGCGGTAGTCTTAAAATTAAAATCCATTTAGGAATTCTTGCTTTGAATTTTTCGTTATTTAACATGTAAAAGTGAACTAACAAAAAAATAGCGAGCATGACAATAATGCCGTAAATTGCAAAATTTTTAAACTGCGGAGTACACACTAGAATGCCTAGGCCAATTTCGGCAAATCCGCTAATAAATACCAGTAATTTATGATTAGGTAAATACTCTGGCATAATATGTTCGTACATTTTGGGCTTAATAAAATGCATGGTACCTGCCAAAAAGTACAGAATCCCCATAAGGTATAAATGCCAAGGATATGCCATAAGACTAATTATTTTCTCTAATTTAGCTTTAAACAACCAAGAAATGAAATTTAAGTTACTTTTTTTATTTTTAATGTTTCAGGTGTGCGGATATGCGCAACTACCAAATGGATTTGTATATGTTAAAGATATCGATTCTACCATTAAATTAGAGCTAAGATACTGTACGGCAAATAATTTTGTTGGCAGCCCTATTAATGGATATCATGAAGCTGTGGGTATAGTGACTCTACCAACTGCTAAGGCTTTAAAAGCTGTGCAAGCCGAGTTGAAGGCTAAACAATTATCGATTAAAATTTACGATGCCTATCGCCCACAAGATGCGGTTAATCATTTTATGGCTTGGGCAAAACAAGTTAATGATACCATAATGAAACCTTATTTTTACCCAGATGTTAATAAAAAGCATTTGTTTAGAGATGGTTATATTGCTTCCAAATCTAGACATAGTAGCGGTAGTACTGTAGATTTAACACTAGTGAGTTTACAAACAGGAGAAGAGCTGGATATGGGATCGCCGTACGATTTTTTTGGTATGCCTTCTTGGGTAACCTATCAAAATTTAACACCTGTGCAAAAAGAAAATCGGGCATTGCTTCAAGAGATTATGCAAAAACACGGGTTTAGAAATTACAATAAAGAATGGTGGCATTTCACATTAAAAAGTGAACCATTTAAAAATCAATATTTTAATTTTCCTGTAGAGTAGTTTTAATACCAGCGCTTTTTTTTCTTTTTTGAAGCTTCAGATTTTCTTCCTTTTTTGTGCTTGCTTCCTGTTTTTTTAGAACGGTGTACTTCTGGTTTGGCTTTTGGATCTAAAGGGTAGGGGTGTTCGTGTTCTACCGTAATTTGTTTTTGTGTAAGTTGTTGTATAGCTGTAACATAATTTTTTTCGTCGGCAGAACATAACGAGTACGAACAACCTTCTTTTCCGGCACGGCCAGTTCTTCCAATTCTATGCACATAGGTTTCTGGTACATTGGGCATGTCGAAATTTATTACAGCATCAAGTTCATTAATATCAAGGCCTCTTGCAGCGACATCGGTGGCTATTAAAATATTTACTGTATTGTTTTTAAAGTTGTTTAGTGCCTGCTGTCTTTGGCTTTGCGATTTATCGCCATGAAAACTTTCTACCTTATAACCGTTTTTTAGAAGCGTTTTTTCTAATTTATCCACGCCAAATTTGGTGCGTCTAAAAATTAATATCGTTCCTTTTATGGTGTTTCGAAGCAGATGTAAACACAATTCAATTTTATTGCGTTTAGGAACGTAATATAAAAGTTGCGATACACTTTTTGCTGCCGATGACGTTGGCGAAACTTCAATGCGTGTGGGCTGTTTTAAAATGGAGTTTGCTAATTGCTCTACTTTATAAGGCATCGTGGCCGAAAACAATAAGGTTTGCTTGTTTGCAGGGCATAAGCGTTCAATTTTTTTTACATCGTCTATAAAACCCATGTCAAGCATTAAATCGGCTTCATCTAAAACTAACGTTTCTACATAGTCTAAATTTACGATGTCTTGTTTGTGTAAATCTAAGAGTCTGCCAGGTGTTGCAATTAAAATATCGATTCCTTTTTTTAGAATATCTATTTGAGGTTCAATGGCTGTGCCTCCAAAAATAACCGTAGATCTTAAATTGGTATAGGTGCTATACGACTTGAAATTTTCTGAAATTTGAATAGCTAACTCTCTTGTTGGACTTATAATTAAAGCTTTTATAGTTTTGCTTCGTTTAGGAGCGTCTTGCCGATCGAGTAATAACTGTAAAATAGGTAAAGCAAATGCTGCTGTTTTTCCAGTTCCGGTTTGTGCAGAAGCAATAATATCTTTTTGCTCTAAAATTACAGGAATGGCTTGTTGTTGAATTAAGGTTGGATTGTCGTAACCTGTTTCGGCAACAGCCCTTAGTAATGGCTTGTTTAATTTTAAGTCTTTGAATGACATGTATTAACGTGTTTATGGTTGCAAAGATAATGTAAAAGCCATTGCCTTGAAAAACTCTATAGCTCGTTTTGTTTTAAATAAAAAATAACAGCGTATTGTTGTGTGGCTTTTTTTAAGTTGTCAGACAATGTTTTAAGCCAAGTTAATTGGTTGTATATTAAATGCGCTTCCTGTAAATGGTTTAACGTTTCTGGATGAATATCTATTTTACCAGTTTCGATCTCTTTGTTTCTGGCTTCAGATAAAGTGTTGTAAGAATGTAACAACTTGGTTTGGGCGGCCACGATATCTGGTTTATTAGCGTTATATGCTGGTGATTCGTTTAAAATGGCAGAACAAGCTTCTAAATTTTGCTGAATGTATTTTATGAAATCGTTGAATTGTTTTGAAGGTGGTGTTGTTTTATGATTTTTAATAAAGCTGCCCATTGATGCAATCGCGGCAAGCATTGTGTTGTTTAACGTTACTATTTTATATATTAAGGTCAGTTCTTTTTGTTTCGATTTTGGGTCTTGCGTCATGCGCTGGAATGCTGCATTTAAATTGCTCATGGCTAAAAATGCTTCTTTTCTAGGTATTTTATACTCAATTTCTGTTACAGTCTTAGTATGATACAGATTTTGGGTGGCTAAAAGATAGGTTGTATTTTTATCGATTACCGATTTTATGGTTTGATTTAGGTTTTTAAATTCCCAATTTGGCCAAATAAAGTAAGTTGTTCCAAGCGCTAGTGCAGCACCTATTACAGTATCTACAACCCTAAACTTTATAACGCTTAAAGTGTCTGGATAAAGTAACGCATAAACAAAAATAATGTTAACAGTAATGAACAAGGCCCCAATTCTGTAGTTTTGTTGTATAAAAGAAAAGGCTAATAACAGTGAGACTGCTGCTAAAATGCTATAAACAACTACATTTTGCGTAAGGGCGATAATACCAATAGCTATTCCTGCACCAATTAAGGTGCCTACAATTCTGTTAATCGTGCGTTCTTTTGTTAAACCATAATTTGGTCGCATTATAACGATTAAGGTTAAAATAATCCAATATGCATTTTTTATATTAAAAAATTCACCAATTATAAAAGCCAAAAGCACTGCTATGGTTAAGCGCAGGGTATGTCTGAAAATAGGCGATTTTAAACTTAAATTTTGAAATAAGATAGACAAAGAATATTCTTCTTGTGTAATAAATTGGGCAGCATCTTTACTTTTAGGCAATAATTTGGAGTTGTCTTTTACATTGGCCAATGCCCGGCGTATAGATCTAATTTCTTCAAGTAATTGTTCTTGATAATCGTACAAATTATGAAGCATCATGGCGCCTTCTCTAGCTTTAGGTAAACCAATGGCATCTACATATTTGGTAATCCCATCGCTGGCTAAGGCGAGTGCTTTTAAAAGTTCATCTTTACTTGGTACTTTTTCTTTGGTGATAATTACTTTAGATAACGTTTTTAAGTGGTTTCCCATAACCAAGTTCAGATTTTTAAAAGGTGCTAAATAATCTGTGTTGGCTTTAAACAGTGTGTTTATTTTATTGTAATCTAATGAGTTTGCTAAAGCAAGTTCAAAAATATCTACCAGAGCAATAAAAATAAGTACTCGTTTTTCATCAAAATGTGAACGTCCAGATCGCTTGCGTTCTGCTAATAAAATCTCTCTTAGGGTTTCTTGCTTGTCGCTAATTTGCGTTTGTAGTTGAAATAAATCCTTTTGAAGCTCATCGTGGGCAATGGTTTTATTAAACAAATTTGCACGAGTTATAAGGTAATCGCCAGTAAGTGTTAGTAAGTCGGATAGTAATTGGTCGTCGTCTGTTTTTGGAGCTATCCAGTAAAAGCACAGCGAAACTAAAATGTACCAAAGTCCTCCAATACCAATGAGTCCCACGTGAATCCATATATCCGTCGCTGTTTCTTTTTGGATGGCCAAAGCTAACGCTATTGCTAAGAGCCCGGAAAACGAAATTAAGGACCCTCTAAATCCGTAAGCAGATATTAGCGAAATGCAAAAGCTTAATAAACTTATAACCGTAATTAAAATTAGTAGAAAGGGTTTGCTGAATAAAATAACAGTTGTAGCAAACATGGTAATTACAATACTGCATAAAGTACCAATAATTTTACGTTTTAAGCTACCTGGTATGTCGCTAGGCGCATTTAAAAGCACACCAACAGCAATAGATGGTGCCAGATGGAAAATGTTTAAATAACTGAATAAAAATAAAGGAATTAACGCACCAATGGTTAAAATTAAACCACGTTGAAAACTAGAACTTTTAAAGAACAGTTTTAGAGCTAATAAATAATCGTTTACCATAGTTGAAATCCTGTATAAAGGTAAAGCAAAAATCTAACTTTTAAAGCACATAAGTTTTAACTGCTTTTTGTTAAATTTTAAAGTTTAAGTGATTCAGCTTATGGTTTTAGGTATTCGATTTTTCTGAAGCGCAGAGCATCCCAGTCGCTGTTAAGTTCTATTTTTCTTACTGGTTGAAGGCGATAGTCCATCAACTCATCCCAAATATCGTTGTTGTAAAGTTCTAGAATTTCTGCTTTCGAAACACTATTGGGGTAAGCAATCCACAGTACCGAATCGTCTTTAAGTTTAGGAAATAAAGTAAGCATTTGGCTAAACAATTGCTTTTTAGATGTAATAAACAATAAAGCGCAATCTACACAAGAGGTTTTAATTAACGAACTGGTAATTGTAGCATTCAATTCTTCAATAAAGGGTAAGAAATCTTCTGGTTCGTTAAGAATTAAAACGTCGTCGTGTTTATGGAATTTTAATTTTTGAATTAGAGATTTCATAACTTGCTAAAACAGTTTGTTTTAAAGTTAATCAAAATTCAAGAATCAACCTAATGCAATGCGGTTTAGATTTTAAAGTATAAATGAGTGTTGTTATTAACGTTTGTCGATATGCGGAGATTTGTCTGGGGTAACTTTGGTTATAAAATAACGGCTGTCTCCCCAAAAAATAAAGGTTTTATAGCGTTCTACATATTCTAATTTAACATACTGGCCTTGTAATTCGTTTAATTTTTCAATTACTTCTTGGTCGTCATCCATTACCGAAAATTGAAAAATTTGGGCGCCACTAATACCTTGGCTAATTTCGCCCTCCCATGTTTTTACTAACATGCCTTTTTTGCTAATTTTTATTAGCTCTCCTGCTCTGGTACCTGTACTGTAAGGTACGTAGTAAATAAAGGCAAGATATGCTGAAGCTAAAATAGCCAGTCCTAAAAGGACTAAAAACAATGTTTTTTTCATAGGGAAACATTTCTAAAATTAATTGCGGCTAAATTACTATAATTTTTTTATTCGCCGTGTTTTAGTGTTCTAAAAAGCAATTGTAGTGGTAGTGCTATTTTTTTATGAATTTAAAAGTGTTTTTTTCGGTTTTAATAAAATACATCCCAGGGTTTAAATCTGTTATGTCTATAGGTGCATTGGCAACTGTGTAGCTCTTTTTTATTTGTTTACCCAATAAATTGAAAATAGTGTAAGAGGTGGACTCTGTATTGTTTTTTAGAGTAATGTAATTTGTAGCTGGGTTTGGGGTAACCATTAAAGGTTTGTTTAAGGTCTTGTCTTTAATGTTTAAGAAGTTGTCTTCGTATTTCACAATTTTATTATCTGTATAAGAAGTTATGTATATTATAGTATTGTTGCTGTTTGTAGATATATCGACACATTCGTTAATGTTGGTTAAAAAGTCTTCTGCGACTTTGTTTGGATCGTTAAGATGTATTTTGGAAACCTTATTAAGGTTTCTTTGGGTTACAAATAAGATGTCGTTAGCAATAAAAATACCATGACAAGATTCAATCGCTGTGCAAACTGTGATGCGTGAAGGATTATTTGAATTTAAGTTGATTTTAGTTACTTTATCAGCTCCGCTCTCACAAATGTATAATTCATTTTTATAAACAAATATATCTTTAGGGCTAGATAACCCAGAAACAACCACTGTAGGATTTAAGGTGGTTTGATTTAAATCGACCCTAGAGAGTGTGCCTTTATATGTTTCGGTGAAATATAAATAATGGCCAAAAATAGCAATGCCATCGGGACTATTTATATCAGAAATTACAGTTGTAAGACTAGGATTCGTGTCTGTGATGTTTATTTTGTAAATATGTGTTCCTCCAAATTCGCTTATAAACAAATCGTTATTGTAGCGTGCTAGGCGAGAGGGGAATTCTAAACCACTTATCAGCTCTTTTGCTTCAGGGGGATCTGCGGTGACATCTATTTTGGAGATTTTTCCAGCATTGTTTTCTACTACATATAAATCGTCCCCGTTACAGAGAATTCCAACAGGGGCAGATAGATTCGTTAAGAAATCTGTTTGGGCAATGCAGTGCATTGAAAAGCTAAAGAATAGTAAAGCGATAATAGGAATAGGATTTTTCATAAGATTGGGTTTTTAAGCTATTTTAATTTAGCAAATTTCAAGCATTTTTAAATAAAAAAAGCTGCTTATTCGTTGAACAGCAGCTTTTTTTAAGAATTTTGAAATAGGTTACTTAATCATCTCGTAACTACGTTTAATAAACTTGGTAAGTTCTTCGCCTTTTAGTAAACCTTGAGATAAACGTGCTAAATCTAAACTTTGGTTAATTAAGCGTTTTTTATCGTCTTCTGCTTCTGTGTTTAAAATTTCCGAAATTAATGGAGCATTAGTGTTTACAACTAAATTGTACATTTCTGGCATGCTACCAAACATGTTCATTCCGCCGCCGCCTGTGGCTTGCATTTCTTTCATACGTCGCATAAATTCTGGTTGTGTAATAATAAATGGAGAGGCATCGCTGTCTGATGCTTCTAACTGAACCATAAATTTATCGGCAGGAATTACCGCTTTTAATTGCTCTTCTAAAGTTTTTTTCTCGTCTTCACTTAATTTAGAAATTTCGGTATCGTCTTTCTTAATTAATTTATTAATATGGTCGGCATCTACACGGGCAAACGTAATGTTTTCTTTACTGCCTTCTAATTTTTGCATTAAGTGAGAAACGATAGGAGAATCTAATAATAATACCTCGTAACCTTTAGCTTTGGCATCGGCAATATAGCTGTGTTGTGCATCTTTGTCTGATGCATACAGAATAACCATTTTACCATCCTTATCGGTTTGGTTGTCTTTAATTTTTTCTTCTAATTCTGTGTATGTGTAGTGCTTGCCTTCTA
Source organism: Formosa sp. A9 (assembly GCF_051200825.1). GTDB lineage: Bacteria > Bacteroidota > Bacteroidia > Flavobacteriales > Flavobacteriaceae > Formosa. Next base: position 922,232 of record NZ_CP195158.1, read on the forward strand.
CAGTTGGGTAAAGTGCAAAAGCTTCTGCTTTATCGAAGAATTTTTCTTCAGACAACATACCGTATTCGATAACTATTTTAATATCGTTCCATTTTGCTTCAAAATCTTCGCGATTGTTATTGAATAACGATTTTAATTTATCGGCTACTTTTCTGGTAATGTAAGACGATATCTTTTTAACCGCGCCATCGGCTTGTAAATACGAACGCGATACGTTTAACGGAATGTCTGGCGAATCGATAACACCGCGTAACATGGTTAAAAATTCAGGAACAATGCCTTCAACATTATCCGTTACAAATACTTGATTTTGATATAACTGAATTTTATCCTTTTGCATGTTCATATCGTTGGTCATCTTAGGGAAATATAAAATTCCGGTAAGATTAAACGGATAATCAACATTTAAGTGAATGTGGAATAAAGGCTCCTCAAACTGCATAGGGTACAACTCGCGGTAGAAATTTTGGTAATCCTCAGTTTCTAACTCGGTTGGTTGTTTGGTCCAAGCCGGGTTTGGATTGTTTATAATATTATCTACCGTAATTTGGCGATGCGGTTCTTTGGTTTCCTTACCGTCTTTATCGGTTATAGTTGCAGGCTCGTGCTCAGGATCGTTAACTTCTTTGGTTCCGAATTTAATCGGGATTGGCATAAACTTGTTGTATTTAGACAATAAGCTGCTAATGCGCGATTCTTCTAAAAATTCGGTCGAATCTTCAGCGATGTGAAGAATAATTTCAGTCCCTCTATCGGTTTTGTCTGAAGCTTCTAAAGTAAATTCTGGCGAACCGTCGCAAGTCCAATGTGCTGCTGGTTCGTCTTTGTACGATTTGGTAATAATTTCAACCTTGTCGGCAACCATAAAAGCAGAATAGAAACCTAAACCAAAATGACCAATAATACCAGAGTCTTTAGCAGAATCTTTGTATTTGTCTAAAAATTCTTCGGCACCAGAAAAGGCAACTTGGTTGATATATTTTTCAACTTCATCAGCCGTCATACCAATACCTTGGTCTATAATATGAAGTTTTTTACCGTCTTTATCTACTTTAACTTCAATTTTAGGGTTGCCATATTCTACTTTAGCTTCCCCAATACTGGTAAGGTGCTTCAGTTTTAAAGTTGCATCTGTTCCGTTACTTATTAATTCACGTAAAAAGATTTCGTGATCGCTATATAGGAACTTTTTAATTAATGGAAAGATATTTTCTACCGAAACATTAATACTTCCTTTTGCCATAATATATGTGTTTTTTTAATGATTTATTTCTGAACTTTCAATAGTCAAAAAAAATACCAAGGATTAAAAAGTGACAAAGTGGCATTTATTATGCTATTTGTTTAGTAAAGTGTTATTTAATGCGTAATTTTGCTTTCCTTTTTTAAAGATATTATAGGGCTTAACATGTAGAGCTGTAAAAACATAAAATATGTATAATTCAAAAATTATTGGTCTTGGGCATTATGTGCCAGACAATGTGGTGACAAACGATGATTTGTCTAAAATGATGGATACTAATGATGAATGGATTCAGGAACGTACTGGTATTAAGGAGCGTAGATGGGTAAAGCCGGGTTCCGAAGATTCTACCTCGGTTATGGGTGTAAAGGCTGCCAAAATAGCTATAGAACGCGCAGGAATAGATAAAGATGATATCGATTTTATAGTGTTTGCAACACTTAGTCCAGATTATTATTTTCCTGGGCCTGGAGTACAGGTACAAAAAGCCTTAGATATTAAAACCGTAGGCGCAATAGATATTCGTAACCAATGTTCTGGTTTTATTTATGGTTTGTCTGTTGCCGATCAATTTATTAAAACAGGAATGTACAAAAATGTTTTAGTAATAGGTAGTGAGCTACATTCTAAAGGTTTGGATAAAACAACTAGAGGGCGTGGCGTATCTGTGATTTTTGGAGATGGAGCAGGCGCTGCAGTTTTAACCCGTACAGAAGATACTAATAAAGGAATTTTATCGACCCATTTGCATTCTGAAGGCGAGCATGCCGAAGAACTGGCATTGTTGGCGCCAAGTATGGGGTCGCGCTGGGTTAGCGATATTTTGGCTGATAACAATCCTGACGATGAAAGTTATTTGCCGCATATGAACGGACAATTTGTATTTAAAAATGCGGTAGTGCGTTTTAGTGAGGTGATTATGGAAGGGTTAAAAGCAAATAAATTAAGTCCTGATGCTATAGATATGTTGATACCGCACCAAGCCAATTTGCGTATATCTCAATTTATACAAGGTAAATTTCAGTTAAAAGACGATCAGGTTTTTAACAATATAATGACTTACGGAAATACGACAGCAGCTTCTATACCGATAGCCTTAACCGAGGCTTGGGAGCAAGGAAAAATTAAAGAAGGAGATACCGTTGTGTTGGCTGCTTTTGGTAGTGGTTTTACTTGGGGTAGCGCCATTATAAAATGGTAAAAAAGTAAATTATTGATATAACAGAAAAAGCCAAAACATTGTTTTGGCTTTTTGTATTTTGCTAAAAATCAATTCTAAAACTAACACTGAATTGCGAATAAATGATTTTGGTAAGAAGACTAATTCAAATGTAAAATAATACCCGCTTAATGTTGCTTATAAAGGTAACTATAAATGTGTTTTTTTATTGTCTTGATTTACAGTATTTAACGAATTTTAACAATTTTAATACAATATTTAGAAACCCAAGGTTAAATCCTTGGGTTTCTGGTTTAAAATATGCTCTTGTAATACTAACCATCAAAATATCATAAGGCTATTTTAAACAATTGCAATTGTTATGTTTTTTAGGTGATGGATTAATTAAAAATGTTACTGTTCGTTTAATGATTGATTGGTGTTAGAAAGACTATTAACTTTGTAACCTGTTACTAAAATTAATATGTATTAACAATGTTTTAACACTATGAATAAAAAAACACTAGTTTTGGGAGCTTCCTTAAATCCTGTTAGATATTCTAATATGGCAATTAATCGTTTGGTTTCTGCAAAGCATGAAACACTTGCCATTGGTTTACGACAAGGAGAAGTTGCGGGAGTTCAAATAGACACAGCATTGCAACCGTATAAAAATGTACATACTATAACATTGTACCTAAACCCAAAGCGGCAAACCGAATATTACGATTATATTATCGCTTTACAGCCTAAGCGTGTTATTTTTAATCCAGGTACAGAAAATCCAGAGTTGTATGCTTTGTTAAAATCTAATGGCATTCATTTTGAAGTAGCTTGTACTCTAGTTTTGTTGTCTACGAATCAATATTAAACCTAAATAAGTTAGTAAACCATTTAGTATTAAAATAAAGAATCCAAATTCAAAGCCAAACCATTTTAAGCTATTGGTACTTATAATATAAGATAAGATTGGCGATGCAATGGCTACAAAGGGTACTAGTTTGTCTTTAACTTGCCATCGGCTAAATAATCCAAAACTGTAAAGTCCTAATAATGGGCCATAAGTATAACCAGCAAACACAAATAATTTAGCAATAACACTTTCGTCTTTAATAACATATTTAAAAACAATAATAACCAATATTAATAGCATAGAGATAAGTACATGAATACGCTTTCGTATTGCTATTTGTTTAGGTTTATCGTGTTTTTTTTCAATATCCAGAATATCTATGCTAAACGAAGTGGTAAGCGAGGTTAAGGCGCTATCGGCACTACTATAGGCAGCGGCAATTAATCCGAGTAAAAAGAAAATAAAAACGCCCGTTCCTAAATGGTGTTTTGCTAAAATGGGAAATAAGTCGTCTTTATGGGCATCTATGCCGTTTTGTTGGGCGTAAACCGTTAGTAAAAGTCCTAAACTTAAAAATATAAAATTGGTTATGGTTAAAACAATAGTAAACCAAAACATGTTTTTTTGAGCATCTTTAAGTGTTTTACAGGTTAAGTTTTTTTGCATCATGTCTTGGTCTAAACCAGTCATAACTATAGCTATAAAAGCTCCAGATATAAATTGTTTCCAAAAATAATCTGCGGTTTTAATGTCGTTAAAAAAGAACATTTTAGAAAGGTCGCTTTCTAATACAAACTGCAAAGCCGATTGCCCGTTTAAATTAATATCCTGACTTACAGAGTAAATAGCAACACCAACAGCAATGAGCATAAAAAGGGTTTGCAGGGTGTCTGTCCAGACAATGGTTTTTATTCCCGATTTAAAGGTGTACAGCCAAATAAGTAAAACGGTAATGGTAACGGTTTGCCAGAATTGAATGCCCAAATCATCAAAAAGTATAATTTGTAATACGTTCGCAACTAAGAACAATCTAAAACTGGCGCCAACAACTCTAGAGATTAAAAAGAAAGAAGCGCCTGTTTTGTAGGCGTAATTGCCAAAACGCTCTTCTAAATAAGTGTAGATAGAAGTAAGGTTTAAGCGGTAATATAATGGTAAAAGTACTGTGCCAATAACCAGGTAGCCTACAATGTAGCCAAAAACCACTTGCATGTAACTAAATTGAGAGGCTTCAATCCACCCAGGTACAGAAATAAAAGTAACTCCAGAGAGCGAAGCGCCAATCATACCAAAGGCAACTACGTACCAAGGCGATTGTTTATTGCCTTTAAAGAAAGCATTGTTGTCGGTTTTTTTTCCGGTGATGTAGGAAATTAAAATTAACACCCCAAAATAGGCTGCTATTAGTAAAATAATTTGAGTAGCGCTCATAAGTTAGTTTTCGTAAGCCAAAATACAAATTACAATGTTACATGTGCAAATCTTAAAACTAAAATTGTAAATTTGATGCCTATGGAATTTTCTTCAAAATTACTGGAAAAAGCCGTGAGCGAAATGTCGCAATTACCAGGAATAGGTAAGCGCACAGCTTTACGGTTAGTACTGCATTTACTGCGTCAGCCAGAATCGCAAACCGTGCAATTAGCGCAAGCATTGCTTAATATGCGTACAGAAATAAAGTTTTGTAAGTCGTGTAATAATATTAGTGATAACGAATTATGCGAAATTTGCTCAAACCCGAGAAGACAAGACGATCTTATTTGTGTTGTAGAAGATATTCGGGATGTTATGGCCATAGAAAATACCAGTTCCTTTAAAGGTTTGTACCATGTTTTGGGAGGGAAAATTTCGCCTATGGATGGTATTGGTCCGCACGATTTAAATATTGTTTCCTTGGTTAATAAAGTGAAAGAAGGGAAAGTGAAAGAACTTATTTTTGCTTTAAGCTCTACTATGGAAGGCGATACGACCAACTTTTATATTTTTAAGCAGATACAAGATTATGGTGTGGTGGTGTCTACTATTGCACGAGGTATTTCTGTTGGCGACGAATTAGAATATGCCGATGAGGTAACTCTCGGGCGTAGTATTCTAAATCGAATTCCGTTTGAAGGCTCTTTAAAATCTTAATCTTAATTGAAGCTTTCTGTTATCATATTAAATTACAATGTGCGCTACTTTTTAGAGCTGTGTTTAAAAAGTGTGCAAGCAGCTGTAAAAGATTTAGATGCCGAAATTATAGTTGTAGATAATCAATCAACAGACGAAAGTTGCGATATGGTAAAGCAGCTTTTTCCAGATGTTGTTTTAATAGAAAACACCAATAATTACGGGTTTTCCAAAGGGAATAATATCGGGGTTTCCAAAGCCAAAGGCGAGTACATTTGTATTTTAAATCCAGATACGGTTGTTGCTGAAGACACTTTTATAAAGGTGTTACAATTTGCAGATTCTCAAAGCAATTTAGGCGCAGTAGGGTGTAAATTGATAGACGGAACAGGTAAATTCTTACCAGAGAGTAAGCGCAATGTGCCAACGCCAAATGTGGCGCTTCAAAAGTTAATGGGGCATTCTAAAAGCTACTACGCAAATCATATAGAGCCACAAGATGTTGCTCCTGTGCAAATACTTGTTGGGGCGTTTATGCTTATTAAAAAGGAGGTTTATAATCAAGTGGGAGGTTTCGACGACGATTATTTTATGTATGGAGAAGATGTCGATTTGTCGTATAAAATTCTAAAAGCCGGATTTCAAAATCAATATTTCGGAGCCACTACGGTTATTCATTTTAAAGGCGAAAGTACATTTAGGAATAAAACCTACGCGAAGCGGTTTAACGGGGCAATGAAAATTTTTTATAAAAAACATTTTAAACCCAATTTCGTTTTTAATGTGGGGCTTAGTTTAGGGGTTAAGGTGCTAACGATGTTAAACATGCAGCCCGAAATTAAAACGCCAGAAATTACATCGCGTGTTTTGGTGTCTCATCGCAATATTCCCGGTTTAGAGCAACATAAAAACCTGCCATGCTCTCGGGTAGATTTGTTAACTGCCGTTAAACCAAACCAGCTTGTGTTTTTAGATAATACACATTTAAGTTTTAAAACTATAATTGCTTATTTAGAAAAATATCAATTTAATAATGCGGTAGCCTTCAGAATTATTCCTTATAATGCTAACTTTGCAGTCGGGAGCGATCACGCGGCCGCACGAGGAGAAATAATTAAATTTAGTACGTAATCTATTGGTTTTTTTGATGTTGTCTAGAGGTAATATTAATTGAATATAATTAGGTGATATATAAATTTTATTGTTAATTTCGCAAACAACAACTAAAATAAAGCTTTACAATAAGAATATGGCAAAAATAGAACTGAAATTACCAAAAATGGGAGAGAGTGTTGCAGAAGCGACTATTACATCTTGGCTTAAAGAAGTTGGCGATGTTATTGAAGCAGACGAGCCAGTCTTGGAAATCGCTACAGATAAAGTAGATAGCGAGGTGCCTAGCGATGTGGATGGTATTTTGGTTGAAAAATTGTTCAATGCAGATGATGTTGTTCAGGTAGGGCAAACTATTGCAATTATAGAAACCGAAGGCGGCGAAGTGGAAACGCCAGCTGACGATCTTTCTGAAAAAAGTGCCACAAGCGAAACAGATGAACATGTAGCCAAAGCTGAAGATATAGTTAGTCAAGCAAAAGAGGCTGTAACAAGTACTATAACATCTTCTGGCGATCGCTTTTATTCACCATTAGTAAAAAATATAGCTAAAGAAGAAGGCGTCACGCAAACCGAACTGGATTCAATTTCGGGTACGGGCAAAGATGGTCGAGTTACAAAACACGATATTTTAAAGTATTTAGATAGTCGTGGGCAACAAGCGACTTCGGAACCTACAGCAGTTAAAACAGAGTCGGCTAAACTGCAATCTGTTGAAAAGGCTTCTGCGGAAGCGCCAGTAGTAGCTTCAGGAGAAGACGAAATTATAGAAATGAGCAGAATGGGTAAATTAATTGCTCATCACATGGTAGAGTCTACGCAAACATCGGCTCATGTTCAAAGTTTTATTGAAGCAGATGTAACAGCTATTTGGAATTGGAGAAAGAAAGTTAAAGATGCGTTTTATAAACGAGAAGGCGAAAACTTAACGTTTACACCTATTTTTATGGAGGCTGTAGCTAAAGCACTTCGCGATTTTCCGTTAATGAATATCTCTGTGCAAGGCGATACTATAATTAAAAAGAAGAATATAAATTTGGGTATGGCAGCGGCTTTGCCAGATGGCAATTTAATTGTGCCAGTTATTAAAAATGCCGATCAGTTAAATTTGGTGGGCATGACCAAGAAAGTTAACGATTTGGCCAATAGAGCAAGACAAAACCAATTGAAACCCGACGATATTCAAGGAGGAACCTATACTGTAACTAATGTAGGAACTTTTGGAAGTATTATGGGAACACCTATCATTAACCAGCCTCAAGTTGGTATTTTGGCTTTAGGTGCCATTCGTAAAGTGCCAGCGGTTATAGAAACGCCAGAAGGCGATTTTATAGGCATCCGTTACCGTATGTTCTTGTCGCATTCTTACGATCACCGCGTAGTAAACGGAGCCCTTGGCGGGCAGTTTGTTAAAGCCGTAAAAGATTACTTAGAGGCTTGGGATAGTAACAGAGAAATTTAAAATGACAACCTAATAATAGAAATACCCAACCGATTTGAGTTGGGTTTTTTTGTTTTAGCCCAAATACATTTAGTAAATTAGCATCCTTAATAAATTTTAATTTAATGAATCTTAATTTAAAAAAGCCGATTTGTTTTTTCGATCTAGAAACCACAGGTGTTAATATTTCAAAAGACCGTATTGTAGAAATCGCAATATTAAAAGTGTATCCCGACGGAAAAGAAGAAGCTACAACATGGCTTGTAAATCCAGAAATGAAAATCCCGAAAGAGGTTTCCGATATTCACGGTATTACCGATGCCGATGTTGCCAATGCTCCGACTTTTAAAGCCCTGGCTAAAGACATTTATAATATAATTAAAGATTCAGATTTAGCAGGTTTCAATTCTAATCGTTTCGATATCCCTCTTCTTGCAGAAGAAATGCTTAGAGCAGATGTAGATTTCGATATGAAAAGCACTTTGGCTATAGATGTACAAACCATATTTCATAAAATGGAGCAGCGTACGCTTAGTGCCGCTTACAAATTCTATTGTAATAAAGATTTAGAAAATGCGCATAGCGCTGCAGCCGATACTTATGCAACTTACGAAGTGTTAAAAGCACAAGTCGATAAATACGAAGAGTTAGAAAACAACGCCAAGTTTTTATCGGAGTTTAGTAGTAGAAAGCAGTTTGCCGATTTTGCAGGCTTTATCATTTATAATAAAGCAGGCGAAGAGTGTTTTTCTTTTGGAAAGCATAAAAATAAAAAAGTAGTAGATGTGTTGAACGACGAGCCAGGGTATTTTGGATGGTTGCTTAACGCCGATTTTCCGCTGTACACTAAAAAAGTGCTCACGGCTATAAAACTTAGAAGCTTCAATAATAAGTTGAATTAATTTTAAAATAAAAGATGAAACTTATTTGTATTGGTAGAAATTATACCGAACACATTGCCGAACTAGAAAACGAAAAACCAGAAGACCCTGTTGTATTCTTAAAACCAGACACGGCTATTTTATTAAAAAAGCAACCATTTTTTATCCCAGATTTTTCTGAAGATGTACATTACGAGGTAGAGGTTTTGGTGAAAATTAATAAAGTTGGTAAGCATATAGACCGAAAATTTGCACATAAATATTACGATGAAATAGGTTTGGGTATCGATTTTACCGCTCGAGATTTACAGGCTAAATTAAAAGCTAAAGGCTTGCCTTGGGAAAAAGCAAAAGCATTTGACGGGGCAGCGGTAATTGGAAAATGGCTTAAAAAAGAAACAATTTCCGATCTCAACAATCTTAATTTTTCATTAAAAAAGAACGAAAATACTGTCCAAAACGGAAATACAAGTCACATGCTCTGGAAAATTGATGAGTTAATAGAATGTATTTCAAAATATTTTACTTTAAAGATAGGAGATGTTATCTTTACAGGTACACCAGCGGGAGTTGGAGCTGTAGCACCAAACGATGTGCTGCAAGGCTATATAGAAGATGAACAAATGTTTTCAATAACTGTTAAATAAATATGGAGCGACATTATAAGTTGTATAGGGTAAGGGAATTGGCAGATAACGACGAAGACTTTGTTAAGGCTTTGGCTATGACTTTTATAGAAGAAGTGCCAGAAGATTTAGATCTTTTAATTACAGCCGTAAACACTAAAGATTATAATACCTCTTACCAAATGGCCCACAAGTTAAAACCGACAGTAGATCTGTTTGAATTGGGGATTCTAGATGATATTATAGAAATTCAGGACTGGGGTAAATTCGAAAAAACAGATTTAGATATTACGCCGCAATTTAATAAAGTGGTAACAGCCATAGAACAAGCGGTTTCCGAAATAAAATCAGACTTTTCTCTTTAAAATGCAAGCAGAAATAATTACTATTGGCGACGAAATTTTAATCGGCCAAATTATAGATACAAACTCGGCTTATATTGCAAAAAGTCTTAATAAAATAGGAGTTTCTGTATATCAAATAACATCTGTTCAAGACGATAGAGTGCATATCTTAAAAGCTTTAAAGGAAGCGGAAAGTAATGCCGATATTATTATTATAACAGGTGGTTTAGGGCCAACTAAAGACGATATAACCAAACATACCATAGCGGAGTATTTTGACGATAGTTTAGAAGAAAACGAAATGGTGTTAGAGCATGTAGAAGGTATTTTTGCAAAGTATTCGTCGAACCCAATTTCTCAGTTGAATAGAAATCAGGCCTTGGTACCATCAAAAGCTTCTGTATTGCATAATAAATATGGTACAGCTCCAGGTATGTGGATAGAGCATAACAACAAAATATTTGTGTCTTTACCAGGCGTGCCTTTCGAAATGAAAGCTTTAATAGACGATGAGGTGATTCCTAACCTTCAACATAAATATAAGTACCCTTTTATTTTACATAAAACCTTTGTTACTTATGGTTTAGGCGAGAGTGCTTTGGCGGAACGCTTAGAGGTTTGGGAAGATGCATTACCTAAAGGTATAAAATTGGCATATCTTCCCAATTTAGGTAAGGTGAGGTTAAGGTTATCGGCTAAGGGGCAAGACGAAGAATCCGTAATGGCAGAGATGCTAAGACAGGAGCGGTTGTTATTGCCTCAAATACAGGATATTTTTGTAGGAATAGAAGGTGATGGAGATTCCTTAGAGGAGAATTTAGGGAAAATGTTAACGCATCTCGGGAAAACTCTTGCAACAGCCGAAAGTTGCACTGGGGGTAAAATAGCAGAACAGTTTACAGCTCATCCAGGGGCGTCAAGTTTTTATAAAGGTAGTGTGGTAAGTTATGCTACTCAAGCAAAAATTGAAGTCTTAAACATTTCGGAAACCTTAATTAATAAACATGGTGTGGTTAGTGCTGCTGTAGCAGAAGCCATGGCTAAGCAGGCAAAGTCCATTTTTAAAACCGATTATGCTATCGCAACAACTGGAAATGCTGGACCTACATTAACCGACGATAAAGAGGAGTTAGGGACGGTTTTTATTGCAATAGCTAGCGAAAACCACGCGATAGTCGAAAAATTTAATTTAGGAAACCATCGTGTTAAGGTTATAAACAAAGCCGTGAACAAGGCCTTGGAACTGCTTCAAAAAGAAATTTTAAAAAATACCTAACATTTAAATTGTTATATAGCAAAGAATTTGTATATTTGCACCTCGTTTTGAAATAACAACATTTAAAGTTTAGAAAGAATGTCAAGAGTTTGTGAACTTACAGGTAAGAAGGCAATGGTAGGAAACAACGTGTCTCACGCTATGAACAAAACTAAGCGCAAATTTGATGCGAATTTAGTTAAAAAGCGTTTTTACATTCCAGAAGAAGATAAGTGGGTAACTTTAAAAGTATCTACTTCAGCATTAAAGACTATTAACAAAATAGGAATTTCTGCTGCTATAAAAGAAGCTAAATCTAAAGGGTTTTTAAAATAAGCCACTTTTTAAAATTATAGAATAATGGCAAAGAAAGGTAACAGAGTTCAGGTAATATTAGAGTGTACAGAGCACAAAGAATCTGGAGTGGCAGGAACTTCTAGATATATTACAACAAAGAATAAAAAGAATACTCCAGATAGAATGGAAATTAAAAAATTCAATCCTATCTTAAAGAGAATGACTATTCATAAAGAAATAAAATAATTGAGTCATGGCAAAGAAATCAGTAGCATCATTACAAACGGGGTCTAAAAGATTAACAAAAGCTATTAAAATGGTTAAGTCTGATAAAACAGGTGCTTACACATTTGTAGAAGCTATCATGACTCCAGAGCAAGTAAACGACTTCTTGAGTAAAAAATAATATATTTTTACTAGAATTAAGATATTTAAGCTGCTTTCTTACAAGAAAGCAGCTTTTGTTTTATATTTACATCAAAATTAAGTCCGTAAGTTATTCTGGTTATTTAGTTAACAACGGTACTAAAAGTAAAAAGGATTTGTCTTACAGGCGGTAAGCAAATCGGTATTGTATAGCTTAATTTTAATATCAACAACCAATGAGCTTTTTTAAAAAAATATTTTCTTCAGAAAAAAAGGAAACATTAGATAAAGGTTTGGAAAAATCTAAATCTACTTTTTTTAATAAATTAAGTAAAGCCGTAGCGGGAAAATCTAAGGTAGACGATGATGTATTAGATGATCTGGAAGAAGTATTAGTGTCTAGCGATGTAGGTGTAAATACAACCTTAAAAATTATAGAGCGCATTGAAGAGCGTGTTGCACGCGATAAATATTTAGGTACAGACGAGCTTAATGGTATTTTACGAGAAGAAATAGCGGCACTTTTATCTGAAACCAATTCGGGAGAAGCAACCGATTATACCATTCCGGAAAACAAAAAGCCATACGTACTTATGGTGGTTGGTGTTAATGGCGTGGGTAAAACAACCACAATAGGAAAATTAGCCTACCAGTTTAAGAAAAAAGGACTTAATGTGGTGTTAGGTGCAGCCGATACGTTTAGAGCAGCAGCTATCGATCAGTTACAAGTTTGGGCAGATCGTGTAGATGTGCCTATCGTAAAACAAGCTATGGGCAGCGACCCTGCTTCTGTAGCTTTCGATGCCTTACAATCTGGTGTCGCGCAAAATGCCGATGTTATTATTATAGATACAGCAGGTCGTTTACATAATAAAATCAATTTAATGAACGAGCTTACCAAAGTAAAACGCGTGATGCAAAAAGTAATAGGCGATGCGCCGCACGATGTGCTGTTGGTGCTCGATGGTTCTACCGGACAAAATGCGTTTGAACAGGCTAAGCAGTTTACAGCAGCTACAGAGGTTACATCTTTAGCGGTAACTAAACTCGATGGTACTGCAAAAGGAGGTGTAGTTATTGGTATAAGCGATCAGTTTAAAATACCAGTAAAGTATATAGGCGTAGGCGAAGGGATAGACGATTTGCAAGTCTTTAATAAGTACGAATTTGTAGATTCCTTCTTTAAATAATAGAATAAATTTTTAAAATGCCTTGAGATTCAGTTTTCAAGGCATTTTTATTTTGGGGTAAACGCCATTACATTCCTAAATCATTCCGTATCTTTGCACACTGAATTTTTGATATGAGAACAAAATCACGTAAAAAAAATAAAATCAATGTAGTAACACTAGGTTGTAGTAAAAATGTTTACGATAGCGAAGTGTTAATGGGACAGCTGAAAGCCAGTGGGAAAGATGTTGCGCATGAAGAAGACGGTAATATTGTAGTGATTAATACCTGTGGCTTTATTAATAATGCCAAAGAAGAAAGTGTGAATACCATTCTGGAATTCATGCAAAAGAAAGAAGAAGGCGAGGTCGATAAAGTATTTGTTACAGGTTGTTTGTCTGAACGCTATAAACCAGATTTAGAAAAGGAAATTCCTAATGTCGATCAGTATTTCGGAACTACAGAATTACCAGGCTTACTTAAAGCACTTGGTGCCGATTATAAACACGAATTGATTGGCGAGCGTTTAACGACAACGCCTAAAAATTATGCTTATTTAAAAATTGCAGAAGGGTGCGATCGTCCGTGTAGTTTTTGTGCGATTCCGTTAATGCGCGGAAAACATAAATCTACACCTATTGAAGATTTAGTGCAGGAAGCCGAAAAATTAGCCGCAAACGGCGTTAAAGAGTTAATATTAATTGCACAAGATTTAACTTACTACGGTTTAGATTTATATAAAAAACGCAATCTGGCCGAATTACTTGAAGCTTTAGTAAAAGTTGAAGGTATTGAATGGATCCGTTTACACTATGCGTTTCCAACAGGATTTCCAATGGATGTTCTAGACGTTATGAACAGAGAATCTAAAGTATGTAACTATCTAGATATCCCATTGCAACATATATCCGATAAACTTTTAAAAAGTATGCGTCGTGGTACCACCCAGGAAAAGACAACTAAATTAATAGAAGATTTTAGAAAAACTGTTCCTGGAATGACTATTCGTACTACGCTTATTGTAGGGTATCCAGGCGAAACCGAAGAAGATTTCGAAATATTAAAAACATGGGTTAAAGCTATGCGATTTGAACGTCTTGGCTGCTTTACTTATTCGCACGAAGAAAATACACATGCTTATAGTTTAGAAGACGATGTGCCTGAAGACGTAAAACAGCAACGGGCTAACGAGATTATGGAAATCCAGTCGCAGATTTCATGGGAACTGAATCAGGAAAAAATAGGTCAGGAATTTAAAGTGGTTATCGATAGAAAGGAAGGGAATTATTTTGTAGGTCGAACAGAATGCGATTCGCCAGATGTAGATAACGAAGTGCTTATAGATGCAACGTCTACTTACCTTAAAACAGGAGAATTTACAACGGTTAAAATTACCGATGCAGCAGATTTCGATTTGTATGCCGAAGTTGTGAATTAAAAGGACCATTCGTAAAGAATCATATTAACATGAGCTTGGTCAGGTCGAAAGCAGTCGAGGCCTTCTTAATTAAGGGTACTCAAACAGCTTCTCGACTGCGGTCGAAGTGACATGGTATTATTTTAGTAAAATAATTAAAGGTGTTTTGAGAAATCAAAACACCTTTTTTTGTAAGGATAAGTGTGAATAGGAGTCTTAACTAAATTTTTAGAATTGAAAAATCTAATAACTGTATATTTACATAAAATTTAAAATTTAATATGCCGACTGACTGTATTCCGTTTAGAGACACCAACTATTTTTCAACTTTAATATGCGATTATTTAGATGAAAATCCTGCTTTACAACCGTTTTATAATCGTTTTCCTAAACTCGAAAATTTTAAAGCTCAAATACAGGAAAAGTCAGGTAAGGTAGGTGCATCTCAGCAACAACGGCGGCAATTAGTTTCGGTTTTAGAAGAACAATATGCTACTTTAAAAACCTCTGAAGCCACGCGCTTAAACATATCGCTTTTAAAAGAATCCAACACCTTTACAATTACAACAGGACATCAGTTAAACCTGTTTACAGGACCGTTGTATTTTCTGTATAAAATCATTTCTACTATCAATTTAACGAACACTTTAAAAGCTAAATATCCCGACTATCATTTTGTGCCCGTGTATTGGATGGCAACAGAAGATCATGATTTCGACGAGATTAATTATTTTAATTTTAAAGGCAAAAAAATACAGTGGAACAGGGAAGATGGTGGCGCAGTAGGAGAGTTGTCTACCGAAGGGCTTTCGGCTGTTTTTAATTTGTTTGAACAAGAATTAGGTTTAGGTAAACATGCAGATCAATTAAAGCAGTTGTTCTCTCAAGCATATTTAAATCACGATAATTTAACCGATGCTACGCGATTTTTGGCCAATGCCTTATTTTCCGATTTAGGCTTGGTAATTCTAGATGCTAATCATCGTGAATTAAAACGCGAATTTATTCCTTACATTAAACAGGATATTCTGCAACAAACCTCTAGTCTAGAGGTGTCCAAAACCAATGATGCGTTATCGGCTATTTCGGGTGCAGACTATAATATTCAGGTTAATCCGAGAGCAATTAACTTATTTTATTTAACAGCGGGTACCCGTGAGCGTATAGTTTTCGAAGAAGATAGTTATAAAGTTCTTAATGCTTCAAAGACCTTTACTGAGGCCGAAATTTTAGAAGAAATCGATAATTTTCCAGAACGATTTTCGCCTAATGTCATCATGCGTCCGCTATATCAGGAAGTGATTTTGCCTAATTTGTGTTACATAGGCGGTGGAGGCGAATTGGCGTATTGGTTACAATTAAAACGTTTTTTTGAAGCTGTAGAAGTGCCGTTTCCAATGCTGTTGCTAAGAAATTCTGTATTGGTAAAAACGCAGCAGCAAGCAAAAAAGTTAACGAAACTAGATATTAGTAACCACGATTTGTTTTTAAAACGCGATGCTTTTATTAACAAAAAAGTGAGAAAGATTTCGAATATCGATATCGATTTTTCAAGGCAAAAGCAACAGCTTCAAGAGCAGTTCGAGTTTTTGTACGATTTGGCAGAGCAAACAGATCGTTCGTTTGTTGGTGCCGTAAAAGCACAGGAGCGTAAGCAAATCAAAGGGTTAGAGCATTTAGAAAAACGTTTGCTAAAGGCGCAGAAAAAGAAATTAGCAGATCAGGTGTCTAGAATGACGGCGTTACAAAACGAGTTGTTTCCTAACGACAGTTTACAGGAACGCGCTGTTAATTTCTCTGAATTATATCTTGAGTTTGGAGACCAATTAATTGAACAGTTAGTGTTAAATTTGCAGCCTTTAAAACAAGAATTTTTAATACTAAATCTGTAACATAAATGCATAAAGTAGATTTTGATTTGGTAGAAATGACTATGGATGTTATGAAATATGCCATAGAACGCATTTCTTCATCAGAACGTAAAATTGGCAAGCCCAAAAAAGCCGAAGAATTAAAAGCTTTAGTTGGCGAAACGATAACAGCAAAGGGTATAGGTGGCGAGAATGCTTTTAATCTTTGGAAAAAACATTTAATGAAAGCCAATGTACCTGTAGATCACCCAAGAAATTTAGCCTTTGTGCCAGCGTCTCCAACTCGAGCCGCTGTAATGTTCGATTTGGTAACATCGGCATCTAGCATTCACGGCGCATACTGGATGGAAGGCGCCGGAGGTATTTTTTGCGAAAATGAAGCTATGAAATGGATTGTTTCGCTTACCGGTTTACCTGAAGGCGCTTTTGGAGTGTTTACCAGTGGCGGAACAGCGGCAAACTTATCGGCGATAGTTACGGCCAGAGAATATTGGAGAAGCCTTAAAGCCGAACATAAAAACGAACGCGGTTTAATAATTACCTCTATCGGTGCGCATTCATCCATTAAGGCGATGGCAAAAGTGGCCGATTTAGATGTGCTTTTGGTAGATACCGAAGACCGTCTAGAAGGACCAGCCCTGCAAGAAACTATAGATAATTTATCGGCAGATCAACGCGAGCGCTTGTTTGCTGTAGTAGCTACAGGTGGTACAACTAACGCTGGAATTATAGACGATTTAGATGCAATTGGAACAATTTGCGAAACAGAACATTTATGGTTGCATGTAGATGCTGCTTACGGTGGCGGAGCTTTGGCATCAGATTCTGTAAGACATTTGTTTAAAGGAATTGAAAAAGCCGATAGTATTACTATAGATCCGCACAAATGGATGTTTTCGCCTTACGATTGTGGAGCAGTAATTTATAAGCGCCCAGAATTGGCTAAAAATGCCCATTCGCAACAGGGGTCTTACCTCGATATATTTAAAGATGAAGGTGCTCACGGATTTAATCCAACCGATTATCAAATACAATTAACACGTCGCGTTAGAGGTTTGCCTTTATGGTTTTCTTTAGCAATGCACGGTACAGATAGATATAAAGAGGCTATAGAGCGTGGATTGGAATTAGCACAAATAGCTGGCCGATTAATAGAAGCGCACCCTAATGTCGAGTTGGTAAGAGAGCCAAGTTTGTCTTGTGTGTTGTTTAGACGTATAGGATGGCAACCCGAAGATTATACACATTGGACTTACGAGAACCATAAAAAAGGATTTGCTTTAGTAACGCCTACAAAATGGAAAACAGGAGATACTTTCGAAACGGTATCTCGTTTTTGTTTTATCAACCCAGATACAACAGAAGAAGATATTGCACTTATTTTAAAAACAATGGAATAAAGTTGAATTCAAACTTTACAAATAAAAGTATAAATAGTAATTTTGCGCATGCAACATAATAACGTATTAATTTTAGACTTCGGTTCGCAATACACTCAGCTTATAGCACGTCGAGTTCGAGAACTCAACATTTATTGCGAAATTCATCCTTTTAACAAAATTCCTTCAAATATCGAGCAGTACAAGGCGGTTATCCTTTCTGGTAGTCCATCGTCTGTGCGTTCAGAGCAAGCTCCGCATCCAGATTTATCGCAAATTCGTGGTAAAAAACCATTGTTGGCAGTATGCTACGGTGCGCAATACTTAGCGCATTTTTCTGGAGGTGAAGTAGCACCATCTAATACGCGTGAGTACGGAAGAGCAAACTTGTCGTTTATAAAAGATAGTGAACCTTTTTTCGATAAGATTTCTGAAGGTAGCCAAGTTTGGATGAGCCATAGCGATACCATTAAGCATTTACCAACAAATGCCGTGCTTATTGCCAGTACCCACGATGTTGAAAATGCAGCGTATAGAATTGAAGGCGAAGAAACCTATGCTATTCAATTTCACCCAGAAGTGTATCACTCTACAGATGGAAAGCAATTACTAGAGAATTTCTTGGTGCATATTGCAGATGTTAATCAAGATTGGACACCGCAATCGTTTGTCGAGGAAACTGTAGAAGAGCTTCAAGCAAAATTAGGAAACGACAAGGTGGTTTTAGGTTTGTCTGGAGGTGTAGATTCTTCTGTAGCAGCCATGCTTTTACACAAAGCAATTGGCAAAAACCTGTATTGTATTTTTGTAAATAACGGTTTGTTACGTAAAAATGAATTCGAAGATGTTCTAGAACAATACAAGGGCATGGGGCTTAATGTTAAAGGGGTAGATGCTTCGGCACGATTTTTAGACGCCCTTGCTGGTTTAAGCGATCCAGAAGCTAAACGTAAAGCCATTGGTCGTGTGTTTATTGAAGTTTTCGACGACGAGGCACACCAAATACAAGATGTTAAATGGCTAGCCCAAGGTACTATATATCCAGATGTTATAGAAAGTGTTTCTGCTACTGGAGGTCCAAGTGCTACAATTAAGAGCCATCATAACGTAGGCGGTTTACCAGATTTTATGAAGCTTAAAATAGTAGAGCCTTTAAAGGCTTTATTTAAAGACGAAGTAAGACGCGTTGGTGCATCTATGGATATGGATCAGGCGCTTTTAGGTCGTCACCCTTTCCCTGGCCCAGGATTGGCTATTCGTATTTTAGGTGATATTACTGCAGAAAAAGTAAGAATATTACAGGAAGTTGATGCTGTTTTTATTAACGGATTAAAATCTTGGGGACTTTACGATAAAGTATGGCAAGCCGGAGCTATTTTATTACCTGTAAACAGCGTAGGGGTAATGGGAGACGAACGTACTTATGAAAAATGTGTCGCTTTAAGAGCTGTAGAAAGTACCGATGGTATGACAGCCGACTGGGTAAACTTACCTTACGAGTTTTTACAAAAAACATCTAACGATATAATAAATAAGGTAAAAGGCGTTAATAGAGTAGTGTACGATATTAGTTCTAAGCCACCAGCCACAATAGAGTGGGAATAAACGTATATTACATCAATTATTTTTCGAATTAAACCATATTGAATGAAAAAGTTTTTAGTTGTTTTTGTATTGCTTGTTTTTATTGGGAACCACGTTTTTGCTCAAAATTACAGTACCCATAAAGTAAAGCAGAATGAAAAAATAGAGGATATAGCCAAACAATACCTGGTGTCTGTTTACGACATTTATGCGCTGAATCCGGATGCTAAAAACGGTTTAAAACCCAATATGGTTTTAATTATTCCAAAAACACAAGTTCAAGCCGAAATAACTACAGTTAAACAGCTTACAGGTTACAAACAACATCGGGTTAAACGTAAAGAAACGTTGTACAGCATTTCTAAAATGTACAATGTTACTACAGACGAGCTGAAAAAGGAAAATACATTTTTGTATTCAGAACCTTTAAGAAAAGGCACAAAAATTAGAATTCCTGTATATAAAACCAAGCAGGTTTTAGAAGAAGTTAATCAGCCTTTAGAAGTTGCCAAAGATTATGTGGTTTTGCCTAAAGAAGGTAAGTGGCGAGTAGCATATAAATTTGGAATTACCATTGAAGAACTTGAAGCCCTAAACCCAGAAATGAGCGAGGTACTTAAAGTAGGAGATACTATAAAAGTGCCAAATATAGACCGTGTTTCGGAAAAAGTTGTAGAAGATAAGTACGATTATTACGAAGTACAACCTAAAGAAGGGTTTTACAGGTTAAAAGTTAAATTAGGGGTAACGCAAGACGAATTAGAAACATTAAACCCCGAGTTAAAAGAAAGCGGTTTAAAAGTTGGAATGGTTTTAAAAGTACCAAAAAAGGTAGACGATGATGTTATTGGAATGATTTCAGACCAAACTCTAGTAGCTTCCGATTTAACTAAACGTCCGTTTGCGCCAGATCAAAAGCACATTGCTGTAATGTTGCCTTTTCGACTAAAAGGGGTAAATTTCGATTCTATTTCAGGAACCATGCGCCATATTCAAAAGGATAACTATTTAAATTTTTCCTTAGAATTTCATTCAGGAGTACTTATCGCTTTAGATTCGCTTAAAAAACTTGGTGTTCATGTAAAAGTAGATGTTTACGATACCGAAAATAAAACCAGTACTATAAGCGATGTATTAAGAAATCATAATTTCGAAGAATTAGATGCCATTATTGGTCCGTTAACACAAAGCGATGTCGAATTTACTGCCCAGCAATTAGGTCAGTATAACATTCCTGTAGTGTCGCCAATAACCAAGCATGTAAACATTACCAATAATACCTTTCAGTCTAGGCCTTCAGAAGCTTTACTGCAATCTAAAGTCATCAATTACTTTAAGCAACGCGATAGTTTAACCAATACAATTTTAGTCTTCGATTCAAAATCTATGGCTAGTAGTACTAAGTTAACATCGGCATTTCCTTTGGCAGCAAAAGTGCAGTCTAGAAAAGACAAAAAGGGGAACGATTCGCATTATATTTTAGTAGACGATATTGCTAAATTATTAAAGCCTGGTAAAAATGTGGTGTTCTTAGAGACGGAAAGCGAAGTATTCGTGTCTAACATAACCAGTATTTTAAATTCTTTAAATACTGAGGAAACTCAAATTATTTTAGCAACCAGTAATATGAATGCTGCTTTTGAAGGGAACGAGGTTTCTAATCACCATTTATCAAATTTACATTTCCATTACGCATCCGTTTCAAAAAGTTTCGATCAGGATGTGGAAAACGGATTTATAAAACGTTACGAAAAGGAATACGGAATAACGCCAAATAAAATTGCAGTTAGAGGATTTGATGTTACCATGGATGTTGTACTGCGTTTGGTAACTTCTACAGACTTATACGCTTCTGCCAACGATGCACCTTTAACAGAATATGTTGAAAATAAATTCGCTTATAAAAAGAAAGATTTAGGCGGTTTTTATAACGATACGGTGTATTTATTGCAGTATGAAGAATTAAAAATTGTTGAAGTAAAAGAATAAAAAAATGACTTCTAAGGTACTTTATTTAGGAAACTTACGTACAGAAAATACGCATATAAAATCGGGAAATACCTTTATTACCGATGCTCCAGTTGATAATAATGGGAAAGGTGAGGCCTTTTCGCCAACAGATACCGTAGCTACAGGCCTTGCCAATTGCATGATGACGGTTATGGGTATAAAGGCTAGAGATTTAAACGTAGATCTAACAGGAACCACAGCCGAAGTTACTAAAACAATGGCCACAGAGCCTCGTAGAATTTCTAAAATAGAAGTAACGTTCAATATTAGTGTCGAAACCACAGATAAAGAGCGTAAAATTTTAGAGCACACTGCTAGAACATGTCCAGTTCATTTTAGCTTGCATCCAGACATAGAACGTGTTGTTACTTTTAATTGGAAGTAGCATATATTTAAAATTGTTATGGAAGGTTTAAACGGTGACGTTTTAATTGCTTTGGCGCACACTAAAATGCCGTTCGGTAAGTACAAAGACCGTTATTTAATAGATTTACCCGAGTATTATATGGTGTGGTACCATAATAAAGGTTTTCCTAAAGGTAAGCTAGGAGAACAAATGCAAATGGTATACGAATTAAAATTAAATGGTTTGGAGCATCTTATTAGAAACATTCAGCAAAACTATCCAAAACCGAGAAAATAATAACATTAGATTAATTGTATAAATTATAAAACAAAAAGGGCTTGAAAATAAATTCAAGCCCTTTTTTAAACAACAATTAAATAAATGAAAAATATAAATTAGTGTGCCACTAATTTTATGGTTTTAGAGCCTTTAGCATCTTTAACTTTTATAAACCAAATGCCTTGAGCGATATTGAAATTAAGGTCTTTGTTGACTTTTAGTTGCTGAGATAATTGCCCTAATGTATTGTAAATTTGTATGTCTGTTGCAGAGCTTATGTTGGAAATATGAAGTTTGCCATTATAAGCCGCAATATGTACTTCGTTTGAAGATTCTGAGATGTCGGTAATACTTAAAGCTTCGTTTAAGTCTTTAATAGGATCCCAGTTATCGTTACCTTTTGTAAAATTAAAGGTAGTAATTTCTGTACCGTCTTTTAAAATAGGTTCGGTTAAAACGGTAGACCAGCTTACGCGATTGCCACTGTTGTCTACTCCAGAATTTTCTGTACTACCATATTCGTACATAAACTCCGATTGTCCACCTAAAGAATCTCTCCATCCATCTGGAACAATTAGCGATAAGTCTTCAGAGCCAGGATAATTAGAGGTTTCTATGGTGGTGTTGTAAAACACAACTTCGCTAGTAGTTGGTCTCCAAGGACGCCCGAAATAACCTGGTTTAGCACGGTAAGTTGATGCCGTTTCTGTACCAGGATCGGTTGATGTTACTGTACATCCGTACATTAAATATCCGCGTCCGCCATCTTGTTGCGCAGCAGTAATATAGGCTGCATCGCTACTAACATCGCTGGTATTCATTACTAAATCGGTTTGATAAAATACAGCAGTCATACCTCCAAAAATATAATCGACAGCTCCTAAAATTTCACCTTTGTAGGCTACAACTCTAGTATTGCTTCCGCCAAAGAAAGTATCTTGTCTACCAATAACTTTACAATTTACCAATAGTACTTTATCGGTATTGTTAGTTACTGCAATGGCAGCGGCACGTTCTACATAACTGCGGTCTTGTACATCGGTATTACCAACTGTTGTTGGTCTTACCCCTTTATTTTCTGAAGGAATTAACACTAGGATGTCTTCAGATTCTTTTTTAGAAATGTATTGGTTAAATGAATTTTCGAAAATGATATCGTTAGCTTCAAAACCATGCGCAGAAATAACTACTGTAGCATTCCAAAACGAGCCATTGGTAGTACCTGCTCCCGCGTTATTGTATGATAACGATCCGTTTTCTTTGTTAGTTTTTAAAACATCAGCATGCCATTTTTGGTCGTTGCCCATGCTGTAGTAGCTATATCCGTGTCCGTAGTACGATGTGATTCTAACGGCATTGGCATCGATATCTACTCCTTTATTGCTTACGGCTATGCTAGGGCTCGAAGAAGCGTTTTTAAAGGTAATGTTAGGCGTGTTTATAACTAGCATTTCTTCGTAATTCCCTGGATCTATCAGTACGGTAACGCGCTCGTTGTTTGGGCGTACCATTCTGGATATGGCTTCTAGCGCTTCGTTTATCGTTTGATAGTCCTTGTCTGTTCCTACAGTAATTTCAGTAGCAAAATCTACAAACGGCTGTACTTCAATATTAGTAATATACGATTTGCCAGCAGCGGTAATGGTTACTGTACCGTCATCATTTCCAGTGTAAATATATTCGGTGGTTTCAACAGTACTAGTACTACCACTGTTAGTTATTACCGGATCACCGTTTTCAATCGTGAAATTAGCTTCGTAATAATAACTTACAATGACTTTGGTGCTAGGGTTAACTGGAATTTTTATTGTACCGCCTTCGCTTATGTTTAAATGTCCTTTACCAATTTCGTTAGCTACCGATCCAGAGAATTGTAAGCCTTTGTAAAATTCGTAGCCATTAGCAATTACTTTATCATCGAATGTCCAATTGGTAACAGGAACAAAAGATAACTCTTTTGTAGCATCTTGTCCGTCTATTGTTAAATTAGACGTTAATGCCAATTCTAAAGGATATTCGTCTAAGCCAGAATATGTAATGCTATAAGTGCCATCGCGTAACGTAATGTCGGAAATGTTGTTAAAGGTGTATACTGCGTTTTCTTCGTTAGTATTGGTAAAGGTTAACGCTAATTTGTCTAGTTGCTCGGTATTTAACTCTGGAGCTAAAATAGCTACCATGTATACAGGTTTAGCTACAAAAGTTAAATCTTGGGTGCTATTTTGTGCAGCCATGGTTACCGTATTATTTTCGATATCGAAATCATTTACGCCTTCTGCTGTAATGGTATATTGTACACTGGCTTCTAGTTTAACACTGTAAGTTTTTGCTTCGGTGTTAATGCTTACCATAGGGGTGTAAATTTTATTAGCTTCAGGATCCGGGGTGAATGTTAGACCTAATGCGTCTATATAATCATTGATACCTATTAAAGCTCCTGTTAATTCGTATAAATCTACTTGTATAATGGTAATGTTGTGCGTAGTATTATCGGAATTTACAGTTATGCTATCTCCGTTTGTAATTACATAGCCATTGGCATTGGCAAGGCTGATACCATAGGTAGAGTCTTTTGGGAGTTCTATACTATACATGCCATCGTTTACAGTTGCAGACCAAGTTTTACCTGCCTGATTAGTAAAAATGATGCTATAATCGTTAGGGATATTTTCTGCTTGAGACACATCTACCGTTCCTGAAAGTGTAATGTATTCTGCAGCCTCTCTGTATATTCTGTAATAACTAGGCTTACCAGAGCTGTCGTAAATTTTGTAAGATCCAGCTTGTTGTGCAACAAATTTCAATTCAGCAAAATCTTTGGTCATTTCAACTTCGTCTTTTTGATGTACATTTTCATCCATATTTTCGAAGGTGATAAGTCCGCCAGAATCGGTTTTGGCCGCCACGGTAACCATGTCGTCTGCGTTAAGTTGTAATTCTAAATAGCGGCCTGTGGCTCCAGATGAATTCACATAAATACGACCAGTATGTCCGTTAGAATCTGAAATATTATCGTCGTATCGGGTTAAAGCCGAGTTGGTAGATCGTAAACGGTCGTTACTTCCGCCAGTCCATGATAAATCGCCAGCCGTAAAGGTTGAAGGTAAAACAGGTCCAACACTACCAGCTTCTATACTACTGTCGTACCAGCTATTAATAATAGCAACTGATAATTGGTTGTTATAAAGCGTTTCATCTAATTGTTCTGCTCCAAAATCCCAAACATCGGTTTTGGTAAGTGTAACATCGTGAGGTTGCACTTCTAGAGCAGGTAGGTAAACATCGGTTCCTGGTTCTACTGCAACAAATTTTAATGTTGTTGGGCCACCAAGATAGGTGAATTCAAAAGTATCGGCTAAATCATTAGTTACTTTGGTGTTAATAGTGCCTAAATCACCTTGACTTACTGCAGTCCCTTCTAAGCTAAGCGACGAGTGGGCAGAGCCTATAAAACGTACTATACTGCTACCGTCTACAGCAATGCTAATGGTTCCTCCTGCTTTTAAATTTAAACCATATTTTTCGCTGTGGTTTTTATAGGTGCCACTTAAAGTTAGTTTGCCATCGTTACTTTGGCCAGCGGTAATAATAGTGCCGTCTGTAAAATCGTAAATAGAAGTTGTAGGGATAACTTCTAGCGATGGTAAATACAAATCGGTGCCGTCTCCGACTAAGGTGAAAATTAATGTGGTGGCTACTCCTTTGTAGTTGAAGTCGAAAGTATCTACCAAATCATTTTCAACTTTTGTAGATTGCGTTCCTAAATCTACACCAGTTTCAGATACACCGTGCATATCTAAAGAAGAATGTTTAGAGCCTAAAAAGCTTATGGTTGTGGTGCCGTTAACTTTAATTTTTATAACACCATCTTTTTTCATATTTAAACCATAATTCGAGTTATGGTCGGAATAATTACCTTCTAGGGTAATAACTTGGTCTGGGCTTTGTCCTGCAGGGATAATAATACCATCTGTAAAATCGTATGCAGTTGGTGTAGAGAGTTGTCCGAACATTAGTGCAGAGCACAACGATAGGAACAATCCTAAAAGTAGTTTGTTTTTACGCATTGGTTAGTGTTTTTGTTAGTTAAAGCCTAAGCCGTATAGTGTACAGCTTAGGCAGAATGTGTTAGTTTGGTTTTTAGTTTGTTAGAGTGTGTAAAATTTTAAAGGTTAATAATTAAGTGAGATTGTGTTTGTATAAGGTAAGTGTGTGTTAGTTTTTTATAACCTTGTAAACTTTAGATTGGTTACCATGAGTAACTTTACAGAAATACATGCCAGAATTAACATGACTTAAAGCTAAGGTTTTGGTATTGCTATATTCTTTTTGGAATGTTTTTGTGAAAACACGCTTGCCGGTTACCGAAAAGATGGAAACAGTAAGTGGTTCGTTAACCGATTGTGGTAATTCCATGAATAAGGTTTCGTTAAATACCGTTGGATAAAATTTAACGCTAAATAAATCTTGTTCCGCAATACTTAATTTATCGCAAGACGAAGTAACAACTCCAGAATCATCAATCATCAAATTAGCGCCAGCCCCACAACTTTCGTTTGTAACAGCATCTTTAACCTCTTCGGCAGGGTAGGTTGTATATTCGTAACTTGGTTTGTTAACTGTACCTATATTGTTAGTAGGATTGATACAATTTTCGAACTGAATAAGAGTAACTCCGCCATCGCTAGCATAGCTTTTAAATACCGAGCTAATCTTGTCGAAATTTGTATTCTCTACATAACAGGTGGTGTTGTTAGGCCCTCCGCCTAAACCAATGGCTGTAGAATTATCTACCGAAGTGTTGTAGTAACAATTTAAAATATGTAATTCGGCATTTCTAGCTCTAGGCATACGCTCTTTACAGCCGTCTGCCCAATAGCAATTTTGAAAAGTAACACTAAAATGCCCATCGGCAGGCGCATTGCTTTTACTAGAGCCAATTAAATTTGTGTATCTGTGATCGTCAGATCCGCCAGAACCTCCCGCTTTGGCAGGTAGTAAATAAGTAAATTTACACCAAGAAACAGTAACATTGTCTGTAGTATTTTTAATATCGAAATTACCGTCCTGTCCATCTTGAAACTCGCAATGGTCTACCCAAAGGTTATTGCAGCCTTCAACGGTTAGTAAATCCCGTCCATCTATATCGTAGGCTCCTGGACCTTTAAAGGTAATGTTTCTAATAATTACGTTACTAGAACCACTAGAAAGCGTGAGAATTCCAGACCCTGAACTTTGCGATAAATTTTCTAATGTTGCTCCTGGTAAACCTAGAATAGTTTTATTAACAACTCGTTTGCTAATGGCTTGATATTCTGGAATGGTTATCGTGCCGTTTATTAAAATGACTTTAGATTCGTTTAAACTTAGTGCATCTTTAAACTCTTGATAGGTACTTACCGTTATAGATGATGCATCTCCACCACCTGTAGTTGCTGCTCCAAAACCTTCAGGTTTGTCCATGTTATAGGTTTGGGCAAAAAGGCAAAAGTGAAATAAAAGTAAAGTATTAAAAAGTAAAGTTTTCTTCATTTGTAATTAGTAAATTGTTAGTTTGCTATTTGTTTTGTTGTGAGATTGTTTGTTGTTGTGTTAAAAAATTTCGGTTAAATTATATAAATGTAATCGATTACACAAGTGTTTTTGAAAATTTTGATGTTAAATTTTATGGATTTCATTATTATCCCTTATCAAAACTGAAAACTTCGTGTGTTTTTAACACTTAATTGCGGATTCAATAATTTTTGAAGTTATCATGAGCGCGGTTAATGAAGGTGTTAAAGCGGTTGAGAAAAGAGCAATCCACGCATAATTTTTGTTTACGTTAATTAAAACGCTACAATTTTTTATGTTGTGTATATTACAATTTACAATGCAAACGATTTTAAAGAGCTGCGAATTTTACTGCAATACATTAAAGACTCATCATTTTAATGTTAAAAAAATGGCTTTTTCCTTTAAGTTCAATTTATATAATTATCGTTGGTTAAATCTCGATTGTTCTTCGTAAATTTGCCTGCGTTTAAAAGCGCATCATGACAACGACAACAAAGTACATTTTCGTAACCGGCGGGGTTACATCTTCATTAGGAAAAGGAATTATTGCCGCTTCTTTGGCAAAATTATTACAAGCACAAGGATACAGAACAACTATTCAAAAATTAGATCCATATATTAATGTAGATCCAGGAACGTTAAATCCTTACGAGCATGGCGAATGTTATGTGACAGAAGATGGAGCAGAAACCGATTTAGATCTTGGGCATTACGAGCGTTTTTTAAACACACCTACTAGCCAGGCTAATAACGTAACTACTGGTCGTATTTACCAAAGCGTTATCGAGAAGGAACGTCGTGGCGAGTTTTTAGGAAAAACCGTGCAGGTAATTCCGCATATTACAGACGAAATTAAAGAGCGTATACAAATTTTAGGGAAGTCTGGAGATTACGATATCGTGATTACCGAAATTGGTGGAACTGTTGGTGATATCGAGTCTTTACCTTATGTAGAGGCGGTAAGACAGTTACGTTGGGATTTAGGAGATAATAATGGTATTGTTATCCACTTAACTTTAGTGCCATTTTTATCGGCTGCAGGCGAGTTAAAAACAAAACCAACACAGCATAGTGTAAAAACCTTAATGGAAAGCGGTATTCAAGCCGATATTTTGGTGTGTAGAACAGAACACGATTTACCTAAAGACTTAAGAAAAAAGTTAGCTTTATTCTGCAACGTTCGCGAAGAAGCTGTAATACAGTCTATAGATGCTTCAACCATTTACGATGTGCCAAACTTAATGCTACAGCAAGGTTTAGATAAAGTAGTACTTAAGAAATTAGCTTTAAACGATAGCACGCCAGATTTAACACGTTGGAACGAATTTTTAAAGCGTCATAAAAATCCAAAATGCGAAATTACCATAGGTTTAATTGGTAAATACGTAGAGCTTCAAGATTCTTATAAATCAATATTAGAAGCTTTTATTCATGCAGGAGCAGAAAATGAAGTTAAAGTAAATGTAGAACCTATACATTCCGAATATATTAACGAAGACAATGTTAAGTTAAAACTTGGTCACTTACAGGGAGTACTTGTTGCCCCAGGATTTGGTGAGCGCGGTATAGAAGGTAAAATTGATGCTGTGCGTTTTGTAAGAGAAAACAAAATCCCGTTTTTAGGTATTTGTTTAGGAATGCAAATGGCAGTTATAGAATATTCTAGAAATGTAGTTGGTTTAAAAGAAGCTAATTCTACAGAAATGGATCCTGAGTCTAAATACCCTGTAATTAGCATTATGGAAGACCAAAAGTCGATTACAGATATGGGCGGAACCATGCGTTTAGGTGCTTGGGAGTGTAACTTAAAGCCAGATAGTATTGCTAGTAAAGTGTATGGTTCTGAAGTTATTTCTGAACGCCACAGACACCGTTACGAGTTTAACAGCGACTTTAAAGATCAAATCGAAAACGCAGGAATGTTAGCTACAGGGGTAAACCCAGAAACCAATCTGGTTGAAATTGTAGAGGTAAAAGACCACCCTTGGTTTGTTGGTGTACAGTACCACCCAGAATACAAAAGTACAGTAGCAAATCCACACCCATTATTTGTCGCTTTTGTAAAAGCAGCCCTAAAAAATAAGAAAAAATAATGCCAGTTTGTCAAAAATACAAAAATGGCTGTTTTTTTGAGTAGTTCATTCTCAATAAGAAACATATAAAAAATGTTTCTGTTTATATCTTAATATAACTCAATGGAAGAAAAGAAATTAGACCTGAATTCGGTAATAGGATTTATCCTAATCTTTGGAATTTTAATGTTTATGCTTTGGCAAAACAAGCCAACAGAAGAAGAGTTGAAAGCTCAAGAAGAAGCTAAACAAGAACAAATAGCAGCCGAGAAAAAAGCGCAAGAAGACAAAGGCACACTTGTAACTTCTACAGAAGATTTTTCGGCTAATGGAGTAACAGATTCGTTACAGTTAGTAAATTTAAAAAACAGATTAGGAGCTTTTGCTTACGCAGCAACTTTGCCATCGGCAATAGTGTCGCATACTTCGGTAGAGACAGATTTATTCGATTTAAAGTTTAGCAATAAAGGTGGTTTCTTGTCGGAAATTCGTTTAAAAAAGTTCGATGATTATAAAGAGCAACCCGTATATCTTATAAAAGATAACAACTCCGCTTTTAATATTAATTTTGGAACGACCGATAACAGAATCTTAAACACACAAGATTTATTTTTTCAGCCTACGGTTTCTAAAAATGGCGATAATACAGTCGTTTCTATGAAATTAAAAGTTTCTGAAAATCAGTTTTTAGAGTACCGTTACGAGTTAAAACCTAATGAGTATATGATGGATTTTACCATTCGCTCTCAAGGCTTAGGTCAGGTTTTTAACAGTTCGCAAGCCGTTAATCTAGATTGGAAATTAAAAACGTACAGAGGCGATAAAAGTGCAGATTACGAAAATCGTTATACGCGTTTAACCTATCAGCACGACGGTGGTAAAATTAGTAAATTAAGTCCAACAGGTAGCGACGATGATTTGGAAGAAGACGTTACTTGGCTATCGTACAGACAACATTTCTTTAGTTCTATTTTGGTTACAGATACACCGTTTAAGCAAGTAGATATGACTTCGGAAACCTTGTTCGATTCTGATGAAGACGATGTACTATTTACAAAATTATACACCACTAAAATTCCTTTAGAATTACAAGGCGGAGAGTTAAACGCGCCGTTAAAGTTTTATTTTGGCCCAACAGATAATAAAGTGCTTAACCAATACGGTTACGATTTAGACGATAGTATTCCGTTTGGATGGGGTATTTTTGGGTGGATTAACCGTTATGTTTTTGTGCCTTTATTTGCATTTTTAAGCGGACTTTTACCATACGGGGTTGCCATTATAGTAATGACAATTTTGGTAAGAATAGTAATGTCTCCGGTAACTTACAAATCGTACGTGTCTCAGGCAAAAATGAAAATTCTTAAGCCAGAGATAAACGAAATAAACGAGAAGTATAAAGATAATGCCATGAAAAAGCAACAAGCTACAATGGCATTGTATAGTAAGGCAGGTGCAAGCCCGATGGCTGGATGTTTGCCAGGTTTATTACAATTACCAGTGTTTTATGCGTTATTTCAGTTCTTCCCGTCGGCATTCGATTTAAGACATAAAAGTTTCCTTTGGGCAGACGATTTATCATCTTACGATACCATAGCAGAATTACCATTTAAAATTCCATTTTATGGCGATCATGTTAGTTTGTTTCCAATTTTAGCATCTGTAGCAATCTTCTTTTATATGAAGATGACAACTGGGCAGCAAGTGGCTTCGCAACCTACCCAAGAAGGGATGCCAGATATGGGTAAAATGATGAAGTATATGATTTATTTCTCGCCAATAATGATGTTAGTTTTCTTTAATAACTATGCTTCAGGTTTAAGTTTATATTACTTTATATCTAACTTAATTACTATTGGTATTATGTTAGTTATTAAGAATTTTATTATCGATGAAGATAAAATTCATGCCAAAATACAAGAGAATAAAAAGAAGCCTAAGAAGGAGAATCGTTTTCAGAGGAAAATGAAAGAAATGATGGAACAGGCAGAGCAACAACAACGTGCTCAAAACCGTAAAAAATAAAAACGAAGCTGCCTTTTTTGGCAGCTTTTTTGTTACTTGCACTGTATAAATATATTAGCATCCTTAAATATGAAATCTATAATTGTTGTTATTCTACTAGTTTTTACTAATGCCATATTTGCACAAAAAATCAATCAGTTAGATACTAACGGCAAACGCGATGGCGTTTGGAGGAAAAATTTTGATGGCACTAAGGTGTTGCGTTACGAAGGGCAATTTGCGCATGGTAAAGAAGTAGGTACATTTAAGTTTTATAAAAACATAAAAAATAAACCAGTTTTAACGGCTGTTAAAGAATTTCAGGATAATACCACCGTAGCAGATGTAACATTTTTGGCTTCTAATGGTAAAACCATTAGTAAAGGGCAAATGGATGGTAAAAAGTATATTGGAGATTGGGTGTATTACCACAATAATTCCGATAAGGTAATGACTACCGAGCATTATAATACTAATGGGAAATTGGATGGCGAAAGATTGGTGTATTATGAAAACGGACAATTAGCAGAACGTGCATTTTATAAAAACGGACTTCTGGAAGGCAAGTCCACTTGGGTGTCCGAAAACGGTGTTGTACTAAAAGAGTTTCAGTACAAAAACGATGTCCTGCAAGGAATGTCTAAATACTACGACCAAGAAGGGAATTTAATAGCAGAAGGGGCTTATAAAAATGGTAGAAAAGATGGTATTTGGAAATATTATAAAGATGGTAAAGTCGATGAAGAAAAAGATTTTACCAAATATAGTAGTAACCCTTATCAGAAATAAAGAAAAATGAAACGTGTAATAGTTGGACTTTCGGGGGGAGTAGATTCTAGTGTTGCGGCGTATTTACTGCAACAACAAGGCTACGAGGTTATTGGTTTGTTTATGAAGAATTGGCACGACGATTCGGTTACGATTTCAGACGAATGTCCGTGGTTAGACGATAGTAACGATGCCATGCTAGTAGCCGAAAAATTGGGAATTCCATTCCAAACGGTCGATTTAAGCGAACAATACAAAGAGCGTATTGTAAACTATATGTTTAACGAATACGAGCAAGGCCGTACACCAAATCCAGACGTGCTTTGTAATCGCGAAATTAAATTTGATGTGTTCTTAAAAATTGCACTCGATTTAGGTGCCGATTACGTAGCAACGGGGCATTATTGCCGTAAAGGAACGCTAGAAAAAGATGGTAAAGAGGTATATCAGTTATTGGCTGGTGTAGATGGCAATAAAGATCAATCGTATTTTTTATGTCAACTGTCGCAAGAACAATTATCTAAAGCCTTGTTCCCTATAGGCGAGTTAACCAAACCAGAAGTTAGAGACATTGCTAAAGAATTGGATTTGGTTACTGCCGAGAAAAAAGACTCACAAGGGCTCTGTTTTATAGGGAAAGTGAGATTGCCAGAGTTTCTTCAACAGCAATTAAAGCCTAAAGCAGGCGTGATTGTAGAAGTTGAAAAACAAAGTGAATTATATCATGAAACCCAACCCGAATTCTCTTCAAAATTAGAAGAACTTCAGCATTTAGCTAGTAAAACCAAATATGCAATCACCGACGGGAAAATCGTAGGCAAACATCAAGGCGCTCATTATTTTACTAAAGGGCAGCGCAAAGGCTTGGCTGTTGGCGGAACTGTAGAACCATTATTTGTTATAGATACCGATGTTGCCGAAAATGTGATTTATACAGGGCAGGGGCACGATCATCCGGGGTTGTTAAAATCGGTGCTTTTTGTTAAAGATGCCGAAGTGCACTGGATTCGTGAAGATTTAATTCTAAGGGAAGACGATACGATGGAAGTCATGGCGCGTATTCGTTACAGACAACCGTTACAGAAAGCTACTTTGCACAAGGTGTCGGGTGGTTTGTATGTAGAATTTAAAAATCCGCAATCGGCCATTACAGAAGGGCAATTTGTGGCTTGGTACAGCGATGATGAATTGTTGGGGTCTGGTGTGATTTCGTAAGTGCTCCTGTATTAGAATCTGATTGCGTTAAAGACACCGAAAAATTATTCATGAATTCGTGGCTGAAATCCACTATGATTTACAAAGAAATTTGACTTTTTCGGACATTAATTACAGGCAAAAGAAAAAAATATGACAAACAAAATCACCTCTCTTTTTAATATTCAATATCCTATTGTTCAAGCAGGAATGATATGGAATAGTGGTTGGAAATTAGCTTCGGCAGCCAGTAATTCAGGAATTTTAGGTTTAATAGGGGCAGGGTCTATGTATCCTGAAGTTTTGCGGGAACATATTCAGAAATGTAAAAGAGCTACAGATAAGCCTTTTGGAGTTAATGTGCCGATGTTGTACCCAAATATAGAAGACATTATGGCTATTATTGTTGAAGAAGGCGTTAAAATTGTATTTACTTCGGCAGGAAACCCTAAAACATGGACTAGTTGGTTGCAAGAGCGAGGCGTTACAGTAGTGCATGTGGTGAGTAGTGTAAAGTTTGCTTTAAAAGCGCAAGAAGCAGGTGTAGATGCTGTAGTTGCCGAAGGATTTGAAGCAGGAGGACATAATGGCAGAGAAGAAACTACAACGTTTACCTTATTACCCATGGTAAAAGCTCAACTAGCTATACCTTTAATTGCAGCTGGAGGTATTGCCACAGGTAAAGGTATGTTGGCAGCTATGGTTTTAGGTGCCGATGGTGTTCAGGTAGGGAGTCGTTTTGTGGCAAGCACAGAGTCGTCTGCGCATATTAATTTTAAAGATATTGTAGTTCGTGCTAAAGAAGGCGATACACAGCTTACATTAAAAGAGTTGGCACCTGTTAGATTGATTAAAAATAAATTTTATAACGAGGTACAAGAACTTTATAAAACCTGTCCGACGAAGGAAGAATTGGTTGCATTATTAGGTCGTGCACGTTCTAAACGCGGTATGTT
This sequence comes from Formosa sp. A9, assembly GCF_051200825.1. GTDB lineage: Bacteria > Bacteroidota > Bacteroidia > Flavobacteriales > Flavobacteriaceae > Formosa. The sequence continues at coordinate 956,525 of NZ_CP195158.1, forward strand.
TGAAGGGGATTTAGATGAAGGCGAATTAGAGATTGGTCAAATTGCAGGATTAATAAACGATATAAAACCCGTGGCCGATATTGTATCTGAAATGCTTACGGAGTTCGAAAATGCAAAGCAAGATATCGCTTCATTATAAAAAAATAGTATTTAGTGCATTAAAAGCAGTTGTATAAATTACCTTTGCACTTCAAAAAAAATAAGCAGTGCTTTTATCGCAATACACCAAAGAATTTAAATACAATTGGAAACTGGCAGCTCCCGTTATGTTGGGCATGCTAGGGCACACCTTTGTTAGTTTTGTAGATAACATTATGGTGGGGCAATTGGGGACAGCCGAATTAGCGGCCGTATCTTTAGGCAACAGTTTTATGTTTATAGCGATGTCTTTAGGTATTGGCTTTTCTACAGCTATTACTCCTTTAATAGCCGAAGCCGATGCGGCTCAAGATTTTAAATCTGGAAAATCGGCTTTTAAACATGGTTTGTTTTTGTGTACAGTAATAGGTGTTGCATTATTCTTAATCGTTTATTTTGCTAAACCTTTAATGTACTTAATGAAACAGCCTGTAGAGGTTGTCGAGTTGGCCATTCCGTATTTAGATTTGGTGGCTTTCTCATTAATTCCGTTAGTGGTTTTTCAGGCATTTAAACAATTCAGCGATGGGTTATCTATGACCAAATACCCAATGTATGCTACCATTATAGGCAATGTTGTAAATATCGTTCTTAACTATATTTTCATTTTCGGAAAATTTGGTATGCCAGCTTATGGTATTGTAGGGGCGGCTTATGGTACTTTGGCTTCACGTTTTATTATGGTTGGGTTTATTTGGTGGGTGCTAAAAGCAACAGCCAAATCGCATGATTATGTTACCGACATAAAGTTTTTTAAATTACAAAAGTCTAAACTACAGCATATTTTAAATTTAGGAACACCAAGTGCTATGCAAATGCTTTTTGAGGTTGCTATTTTTACTGCGGCAATTTGGTTGAGTGGTTTATTGGGGAAAAATCCGCAGGCAGCCAATCAAATTGCGCTTAATTTGTCGTCTATGACCTTTATGGTGGCTACAGGTTTAAGTGTTGCTTCTATGATAAGGGTTGGAAACCAAAAAGGCTTAAAAAATTATGTGGAGTTGCGGCGTATAGCGGTTTCTATTTTTTTAATGGGAACCTTGTTTGCCATTTGTTTTGCTTTATTATTTTTTGCTTTCCATGCGCATTTACCTAAAATTTATGTCGATTTAAGCGATGCTGAAAATTATGCCGATAATTTTGAAGTGGTAAGCATTGCTTCAAATTTATTGATAGCTGCAGCAGTTTTTCAAATTAGCGATAGCATTCAAGTTGTTGTTTTAGGAGCTTTGCGAGGATTGCAGGATGTAAAAATACCAACCTTAATCACTTTTATTGCTTATTGGGTTATTGGCTTTCCTATTAGTTACTTTTTGGGGAAAGAAACGGCTTATGGCAGTTTTGGTATTTGGATGGGACTATTGGCAGGATTAACATCGGCAGCAATTTTATTGTATATCAGATTCAATTATCTAACGAAACGATTAATTTTACAAAAAGACAACTAGACATATGGAACTTCCAAAATTTATTTTAGGCGATAATACCGATTTACCAAACGCTATTTTTGTAATTCATACAGAATTTCCGCGATTCATTATTAATTTAGAAGACGATGAGGTGGAATGGTTAGAAGACTTTAACCAAGAAGACCAAAGAGAATTAGAGTTGGAAGCCGAAAAACTCATTCAGCAAGCTTCAGAATTTTACGATAGAGAAGTAGCACGTTACGACGAAGAATAATTAGCTATGTTAGATCAACTTATAGCTCAAGACAAAGAGCTGTTTTTATTTCTAAATCAGTTAGGGTCTCCTACTTGGGATTGGATGTGGCGAGGTATAACTCACGAATTAACTTTTGTGCCGCTTTACGCGCTTCTTTTATATTTAATTTACAGAAAGCTTGGTTTGCAAACGCTAATAGTTTCTGTAATTATTATTGCATTAATGATTACGTTTACAGACCAAATTACCAATTTGTTTAAGCACACCATTAAACGCCCAAGACCTTGTCGCGCAGAAGATATTATGGATCAGGTGCGATTTTTAGCAGCGCGTTGTGGTCGGTATGGTTTTTTCTCCGGACATTCGTCTAACTCTATGGCAGCAGCTATTTTTAGCGGATTATTATTGCGCCCATATTTTAAAAATTTAATTTTTGTTTTAATGGGGTGGAGCTTAATTGTAGCCTATAGCCGTATTTATGTTGGTGTGCATTATCCGTTAGATATTGTTTGCGGACTTACCTTCGGGGCACTTTCAGGGTTTATGTTTTACAAGCTTATGTTGTATGTGTTAAAACGCCGCGGAATTACTTCTTAGTTAAAAGGTAATAGTAATTTACCAAACGTGAGTTTTTCTTTTTGGCCGAAGCATCGGTATTATTAATGTCGAATGTGCGAACAAATTCCATATCGTAATAGGTTTTTATGGTTTTTAGCTCGGTGTCGTTTAATTCATTTGTTAATAAACCAAACGTTTGCGCTTCAGGAAAAACCATAGGTTCCGTTTGCGATAGATCTGGAATTTTATCGCCGTATAACCAAATCATTTCTGGCGACACATAATTAAAGCCATAAAGTGTTATGCCTGCTTTTTCATTTTGAAGTTTTAATTCGGAAATATCGTGGTAATGCGAAGGAATAGTGGTTTTGTATAAAGGCAGGCCAAAAGCGACTAAAGCACCAAAAAACAGCACCGTTAAAAAGAATACATTTTTAATGTTTTTTTGCTTTAAATTGTAAATCATAAATCCACCAATACTAACTAATACAACCGAAGCTAGTATGTAAGCTCCCCAATGTCCGTTTAATTTATTTTGAAGCGCCAAGTAGCTCACAACAGGAAATGCCACTGCTATAGCACTTAGTAAGCCAAAATTAAAATATACAGGAATAGTTTCCTTTTTAAGGTTTAAGGTTTTAAAACGCTGAATTAAGTAATCGATATAAAACCCGGTATTCATGGCTAACGGAATTAAAACAGGCATTAAATAACGCGATTTTTTTTCTGGAATAATCGATAATAAAACTACCGCGATAATTGTCCAATAAAAACTGAAACGATACGCTTTTAAATGTCTAACACGCGATTTTAAATACGGGAAAAGTAAACTTACAAATGCAGGGATAGTCCAAATACCACTTTGGGTAAAAAAGCTCCAATAGTAGTAAAACGGCCTAACATTATAACTTCCCCAGTTACTGGTTTCTTTTTCTGTAATGTGGGCAAAGGTTGCAGGGTCTTGTAAACGCACATAAATAAACCACCAACCCCCAATGATGAGCATTAGAATTAAAATACTAAAAATAGAAAAGGTTTTAGGTCGTATTTTTTTGAATTTATAAGTGAATGCATACGCTAATAAAAATGGCAGGAATAAGGCGTAAAGCGATACTGGCCCTTTGCTTAAAAACGATAATCCTAAACATACACCAGCAATAAGTGTATGTTTCCAATAGTTTGTTTTTTTGTCGAATAGTAAAAACAAGTGGTAAATGGCTACAAGCATAAAACCATGGGCATAAATGTCCCAAGGCGCTTCAATGGTTATGCCAATAACGTAAAACGAGGTAATAACAATACAGGCATTTACTAAACTGTGTAGATTGTTGTTTAATAATTTAAACGACAGTCTGTAGGTAAATATGCCAATAATCATAATCAAGAACACAGTTGGGAGTCGTAAGGGGAATAAGCTATTAATGCCAAAAATACTGGCCGATAAGGCAGAAAGCCACGTTGGTAAAGGCGGTTTTTGGTATCTCGCTTCGCCATTCATGGTGGTTAGTAGCCAATTACCGTCGGTTAACATTTCGCGGGCAGTTATAAAGTTTCGAGCTTCCATGATGGTAACTTGCATGGCATCTAAATTTGGCAAAAGCATTACAGCTGTAAAAATGCAAATGGCAATTACTGGATGTTTTTCTAAGACTTTAATCATGGTTCTTTTTTATCAAAAATAAATTTCTACTATAAATAACAGCCCCTAAAATATGACCAATAAATAGTACCGGATCTTTTCGTAAAGTGGCGTAGGTTAAAATTAACAACGATCCTACTAAACTCAGTGCCCAAAAACCGAAAGGCAAAGTCGATTCTTTTTTCTTTTCAGAATAAATCCATTGGTATACAAATCGCAAGGTAAATACAATTTGCGATATTATTCCTAAAATTAATAACCATAACGGAATATCTTCATTTTTAAATAAAAGCTCAATATCTATTCGGTTATTGTTGTAATAATAGATTACAATTAAAACCGGAACAACAAGTAAAAACCAGCGAATAAGTTTGGGAAAACGTTGCCATTGGTTTTGTAATTGTAAATTACGGATGTAAATAAAATAAGTTAAACCTTGCCCCAACATAATGGCAAAATCTTCGCGTAAATAGCCATATATGAATAATAAAAATGAAGCGAATAAACTCAACGACCAAAACAATGTAGGTGTTATTACCTTGCCTTGTTTTTCGGAGGTAATCCATTGTATAATTAATCGTGACGAAAATAAGATTTGAGCAACAAACCCTATACTGTATATTATCCAATTACTCATTAACCACGTTTGCTAATTTCGTAGTTAATATACTTCTTTTTCATCCACATATAAGCATAGCAGTCTACTAAAGGGCCTAAAAGTCTGTTCCAAAGTCCAAATTTAGCTTGACCTGCTATACGTGGGAAGTGTTGTACAGGAATTTGAATAATTTTGCCATTTTGCAATAAAATCATGGCAGGTAAAAAGCGATGTAATCCTCTAAACATCGGGATGCGTTTGGCGTAATCGGTTTTTATTACTTTTAAAGGACAACCCGTATCGTCCATGCCGTCGTGGGTAAAACTACGGCGAATGCCATTGGCTATTTTAGACGACATATTTTTTACAAACGAGTCTTTGCGGTTGGCACGAACACCTGTTACCAAATCGTAATCGTTTATGTGTTCTAGCAGTAAATTAAAATCGGAAGGTGCCGTTTGCAAGTCGGAATCTATATAACCCAAAAGTGGCGTGTCTACAAAATCGAAACCTGCTTTAATGGCAGCACTTAGCCCTCTGTTTTCTTTAAAAGTGATGTAGCTAAATTCAGGGTTTCTGTTACATATCGCTTCAATGAGTTCTTGGCTGTTATCTGAAGACCCATCGTTTACTAAAAGAATTTTAGTGGGTTTAGTGGCGATTTTCGTGTAGGCCAAAAGTTCTGTTTCTACCCGAAGTAAATTGTCTTCTTCATTATAAACAGGTACAATTATAGTAAATTGATAACTCATAGATTTTCCTTAGAAAGTACAAATGTATTCTTTTTTAAAGAAAAGAAATTTTTAGGCTATTAAAATGTTAAAAATTATCTTGATTAAGTATAGAAAAAACAAAACAATACGAGTAACGATGTGTGTATGGTTTTATAAATACTTATTTTAAGGGTACAGCTATTTTAACATCGTCCCAAGCCATGGTTAAGGCTAAATTGTCGGTAGAATTATCAAACGAGATGGTAAATTGTTCTACGGTATTATTAAGCTTTTCTACAGGAACTTCAAGATTTAAGACATCGAAACTAGGGTCGCGCATAGGGCTCATGGTTTCGTCTACTCCCCAAGGGTATTGTTTGCTGTTAAACATCACGTGCCATAAGGTGTCGTTAGGCACTGTCCAAAGTGTATATTTTCCTTTAGGTAAAGAGTCGTTACCTATTTTTAGGGTTTTATTGGTTTCGAAGGTTGTTGCTTCGTTGGCACCTGTTCTCCATACTTGGTTGTAAGGCACCAATCCGCCAAAAATTAAACGGTCGCGTTTAGAAGGTCGGTTATAAAATACTTCTAATTTTAAATCGTTTAATTTAAACTCTACAGTGTCATTCGGACTTAAAGATTTAGAAAAGACCCCTTTTTCAAAATAGGCATAACAAAAAATACCAACGGCTACAATTAATAATAGTAGCATTACCCATTTTAGAAACTTATTCATAGCTGCTGTTTTTATAGAAATAAAGATACTTTAAAAGACTTCCATTTTAAGTGCAAACGTATAAATAATTTGTTTGGGTATAAAAAAATTAATTTTTTTTTATCTTTTTGCAACGCTAGCTAAAAGCTGTCGTCTTTAAGGTGTATGCTAACCATAAAAATACAATAAGTGAGTTCGTTTTCTATAGATGTAGTAGAAGCGTGTAAACAGAATAATCGAAAAGCACAAATGCAGTTATACAACCAGTACTGCCAAGGCATGTATATTGTTGCGAGACGATTTATTTCGAATACCGCCGAAGCCGAAGATTTGGTTCAGGACGCTTTTATAAAAGCGTTTACTAAACTGCATCAATATAAAGCCGAAGTTACTTTTGGAGCTTGGTTAAAGCGTATTGTTGTAAACACGTGTATTGACGCTTTAAAATCTAAAAAACAAGAATTAGAACTTTTAGATGAGGTGCACCTAGAAGTGGTAGATCACGATTCCAACACTTGGGAAGTAGACGATAACATTTCGCTGAAAGAGGTGAAATTAGCTATCGAAAATTTGCCAGATAAATACAAGTATGTGGTCATGCTTTTTTTAATAGAAGGTTACGACCATCAAGAAATTTCCGAAATTTTAAATATTTCAGAAGTGGCGTCGCGAACACAATTATCGAGAGGGAAAGTAAAATTGCAAGAACAATTAAAATCTAAACGCTATGGCACAAGATATTAGAGACTTATTTAAAAACGAGCAAGAGCAAGATATTCAAGACACCATGTCGCATGGGCACGAATCCCGTTTTTTAGACAAATTGAATGAAGCTTTGCCAGAACAGCGAAAAACATCTAAAATGCATTGGCTGTATATAGCGGCAAGTATGGTGGTGTTTGTAGCCGTAAGTTTTGGTGGTTATAAGTATTTTACATCGGATGCTATGCCAGATGATAACACTCCTGCGGTTGTAGAGCAAGACTCTTCTGCCGAGGTGAAAACAAAGTCGTTAGGAGACTTATCTCCAGATTTTAAAAAAGTAGAAGATTATTATTTAGCCAGTATCCATAACGAATTATCTAAGTTAGAGCTAACCCCAGAAAATAAAGAGTTAATAGATGGGTATATAGAACGTTTAGAGGTTTTAGCCAACGAGTACAAGCAATTATCTATAGAACTAACAACATCTGGACCAAGCGAATTAACCGTTAATGCGCTTATCGATAATTTAAAAATGCGATTAAACCTTTTGTACCGTTTGCGCGATCAGCTTAAAGATTTAAGTTCGGAAGTAGACGAAACACATCAATCCATTTAAAAAACAATCAAAACAATGAAACAGTTATCAATATTATCGCTTTTTAACGTGCTTATGCTATGTTGCATGTCGGTATCGTTACAAGCGCAGCAAAAATTAACCAAAGCTTCTCAATCATTAAAAGTTGATAAGACAGCAACAATCAATTTAAAATCAGATTATACCACCGTAAAAATAGATACGTGGAATAAAGATATTATTGAAGTTGAAGCATTTATAGAGAGCGACAAACTTAGTAAAGACGATTTGCAAAAAGCATTAGAGCAATGGCGTGTAGATGTAAGCGGATCTGAAGATTATGTTACCATAACCTCTAGCGGTGCGACAGGTGCTTTTGAAAGCGACATGTTTTTTGATATAGCCTCTGTAGATGCTCTAAAAGATTTGGAAATAGAGTTAGCACCAATTCCACCGATGCCGCCAATTCCAAATATAGCTATGGTGCCAATGCCTGAGTTACCAAAAATGCCTAAAATGCCGAAACTTCCAGAATTGCCAAAAGGCATTGATCAAGTAGATTTTGATTACGAAGCGTATAAAAAAGAAGGTGAAGCATATTTGGAAACATGGAGTAAAACCTATCAGAAAAGATATGGAAAGGAATTTCAGGAAAAAATGAAAGCTTGGGCAAAAGCTTTTGAAGCCTCTGGTTTTGAAGACTACGAAAAACAAATGGAAGCTTGGGGCGAAAAATTCGGCAAAGAATATGGCAAGCAAATGGAAGAATGGGGAAAACAGTTTGAAGAGCAATTTGGAGCCGATTATGAGCGAGAAATGGAAGCTTGGGGAGAATCGTTTGAACGCCAGATGGAGGCTAGAGAAGCCGAAAGGGAAGTTAGAGAGGCAGAGCGAGCAGCCAGAGAACACCATAGAGAAGCTCGTGAGCATGCCCAGACTAAACGACGAGAAGTTTTAAGAAATAGATCGGCTATACCAGCAAGTGTAAAGAAAACTTTAATAATACATATGCCAAAAAAAGCGAATTTAAAGGTGAATGTAAAATATGGTGAACTACAGTTTGTCTCTGTAATAGAAAATGTTAAAGCCGATATGTCGCATACCAAATTAACAGCAAATACCATTGATGGAAGCCAGACTTCCATCAATGTGTCTTATGCACCTGTAAACATTATAAATTGGAATCAGGGGAATTTGGCATTAAACTTTGTAGAGCATGCAGAATTGCAAACCGCTAAACGGTTGGTGTTAAATGCAAATTCTTCAAATATTGGAGTAGGGCAATTAACAGACAATGCAATTATAAACGGAAGCCTTGGCGATCTTCAAATTAAGAATATTGCAGATACGTTTCAGAATTTAAGTATTGTTTTAGAAAATAGCGAGGCTGTAATTGCTTTGCCCAAGACCGATTATAATTTACAGTATCAAGGCAAGAATACGAGATTTAAACACCCTAAAAAGTCGTCTGCAGAGTCTGTGTCTAACTTCTCTTTTGGAGATAGCTTTAGCTCTAAATCCATTATAGTAAACGCAAAATTTAGTAAGGTAACTATGCAATAACAAATAGTTTTATTTTTTTGCTTTTAATGATGTCTAGTCTATTTTGTATAGTCTAGATTTTTTGTTTTTATAAGGAGTTGTAATTTTATTGTAAATTGTTTTTTAGCAGACTATATAAACAAAAATACCCTCAAACGCTTTGTGGCATTTAAGGGTAAATTAAATAGAGAAAATTGAAAAACTATTGTTTTTTGAGTGTTGATTAAACTCAAATAATTTTTAAAACTTTAAAAGCATAGAGAAAAATTAAATAGAGAAAATGAGCTTTTTAAAGTCTATACAAGTATAGCTATAAAAAGGGTTCTGTAAAAGAGGTAGTCTTTTTAAATTCTGGAATTTTTAAAATTCAACAGATTTTTAAGTGATTGTTTGTTAGGGTTTTGGGTGTGGTTTTCCTTGAATTTAAAAGCCCTTATTGTGGGTGGGTGACTTTCTGTGTTACACTTTATTTTTTAAGCTTTTTTAAACTTTATTTCTTTTTGCAAGCGTGTTAGTTGCTTTTGAGATTTGATATGATAATTAAAAAATAACGCAATTAAAACAAAAAATAAGGCAACAATTAGATATTGGTATAAGGTGGATTTTTTATTGATTGCTTTTACTTCGTTTATCTTAGTATTAATAAGTTCTGAAAGTGTGGCGTTAGAAATTTTTAATTTTGAAGCTATTAATGCTTCTTCGTTGGCAATCGATTTGTGATAATACACTTCGTGTTTTTGGGCATTGCCTAAAACCAAATAATCGTTAGCTATTGCGGCATAAACACCTGCTTTAATGGTTAAATCATTTATGTTGTCTAAGCTACTTTCAATGCCAGATAATAAATCTAGAGAAGCTTCGTGATTTCCATCTAATGCTTCAAGTTTTGCTAATGCCTTTTTTGTCGATGCAATTAAACGTTCTAATCGGATGTCTTGAGCATATTTGGCGCTTTTTTCGTAGCTATATTTCGCATTTACTAAATCATTATTATCAATATAACAATTCGCCTGATTAAAGTACATAATGCAAAGGTTAATCAGTTTTAGGCGTTCGTTATCGGTTACGAGATTAAATTCGTTAATGGCCTTGTCAAAATAATTTAATGCTTTTTTAGTGCTTAATTGTTCTCTAAACAACTGACCTTTTAAGCCGTAATTAATCCCTAATTGGCCATGTAATGTGGTGTCTGTAGCAACGTGCTTTAGGGCTAAATTTAAAGCTTTGTCTAAATACTCGTTGGCTTTGTCTGTTAAATTAATTTGTTGGTAATGTCCACCAATTTGGTTAAAAGCGTTAATTTTTAATTTATAATTGGTGGTATAAGGTATAAAATCTAACAATCTTAACGAGGTAGTTAGTGCCATCTGGTAATCACGTTTGGTAGTATACCCTGTAGAAATAAGCATTAAAGCATAAATTTTATCGTCTGTACTGGTATCTGCATCGTTAAAAACACTAGTTAAAGTTTCTATAGCAGTATCTGGATTAACTAAAACTTCTTGAGAATTTACACGTATTATTGAATCTACATTTTTTTGGCCATAACAGGTGAAAGACAGATTTAAAGCTGTTAATAGTGTAAGTATTAGATATGGTAAAATATGGTTTTTCATACTAAGTTTTAGTGTTACGCTTTAAATTCTTTCTTTATAATATTTATAAATACAGTAGGCGATAGCCCAGTAACCGATTTAAATACCGTCGCAAAACTACTGTGCGAAGAAAAACCACTCTCGTCGGCTAAATAGCTCACTTTATAATTTAAATATTTAGGTTCTGTTTTTAGTTTTTCGATAATGTATTTAATGCGTAATTCGTTTATGTACGCATTAAAATTCTTGCCTTTGGTTTTATTAATAATTTCCGAGAGGTATTTAGTATTTGTGTCTAGTTTAGAAGCTAGTTGCCCTAAAGACATGTCTTTAGATGTAAATTTATTAGATTTTTCGAACTGTTGTAATCGCGATAAAATAATATTTTCTGTTTCTTTGGGAATATTTGGAGATTTATTGTCTTCGGATTTTACGTTTAAACTTGGTTTTGCAACAGCAGCAACAGTTTTATGAGCTGCTTGGATTGCGGGGATATCGATTTCTACATTTTTAACCGGTAAAGACTGTTCTTCTTCTGTAGAGATTTCTACTGTTCTTGAAGTTTCAAAATATTTTAAAATGTCTAAATATTGTTTAATGCGTTTATCTCTCAGGTATTTGTAGAATAAGCCAAAACCTAATAATAATGCAGCTGATATTGACAGAAAAATGATGTTACGTTTATACGAAGCTGTTAATTCGGTAATTGTATTGGTCTTGTCTGCTTTCGTATAATTTAAAACCGTGTTTGTTGCTTCGGTTTTTAATTGTTCGGTTGTGTTATTTAAAACAGTTGTGTTTAAATTTTGTTTTAAAAAAGCGTTTGGGTTGTTGGTAACAATATAGTTACTGATTAATTGTTCGTTGATTTTACTTTTTAAAGGAACATGATTAAAGCGTTCGGCGATAGTATATGCTTTTTTAAGGCTGTCTATAGCGCTAAAAAATTCCTTCTTTTGAAACAAAACAGCAGCGTATTTGTTTAGCCTAAACATACTTATGTATTGGTTGTTCTGGTATTGCTTTGTGTTTAGGCGATCTAGGTAAAATAGGGCTGAGTCTAACTGAAATCGGTTAAGATAAAAAGTGGCTAAATCTAATTCTACAGGAGAAAGGTTTTCTATTTCTGCTTTAGAAGTTTGAAACTGCGAACGAGCCGAGAGTAAATTAGAAATCGCTTCCTTTTTATTGTTCTGCTCTAAATAGGCTAGACGTGTTTTGTTTTGTAATTGTTTGGCCGAAATCCAGTTTAAATTTGCTGGACTAGTATGGTTTTTGGCTTCATTTAAATAATACGAGGCCAAACTAAACAAATCTAACTGGTATAAAACTTCCGCAATAAGAATGTTAATTTGCGATATGATTTTAGTGTTGTTAGATTGCTTTGCAATGGATTTAGCAGACGTTAAATTTTTAAAAGCTTCGTTGTAATTCCCTTTTATGTATTGGCTTTTGGCCAACAGATAAAAAGATTGACATTTTATATTGGCTTTTGGGTTATTGTTTAAGGTAAATTCTGAAATTTTAATACCATAGTTCGGGTTATTAAACACAGAGGCTTCGGCATCGTTTAGTAACAATTGGGCATCGGTATGTTGTTGGGCTTTTACGTAGCTCGTAAAAAGCCATAAAAAACCAATGCAAAGTAATCGCATGTAGTTGGTTAAGTTTTTCAATTTTAATTCTCTCTATTATTACAAATGTAATATTAAAAGATTAAAAATAGAATAGATGTGATAGATTAAGCAAAAAAGAATTGCTTTTTTGTTAGCTAATATTGTGTTTAGGTTAAAAATCTGTTATAACGGTATTTCTATTTCTTTGTAAACTAGGCCACCATTTTTGTTCATGCCGTTAATAAATAATGTAACATTATCGTGATCGCCTTTGTATAATTTTAACTCGTTAGACATGTTAGGAAGTACATTGTAGTTTGGTACCCAATCTAAAGTTTCGTAAAACCGTTGCGATGTATTTGTGTTAAAAATTAACGCAGGCGGGAAGTAATAAGGTGAAGATCCTGTGTAGCCAAAATCAGGTAGACTGGTGTAGGATGTTGAAGGTCCAGAAGTCTTTATTTTATTTTCTCCTCCTTTTTTTAATTGTATAGCGACCACGCCTTTACCACCTCTAAACCCATATCCAGAGCCATTTGGATTAAGTTCGATAGATTCAACTTGATTTAATCTCATGTTTTTTAAGATTTCATTATCTACAGGAAGTCCGTCTATTAAAATTAAAGCTTCGGGACTACCGTATAACGATGCTGCTCTGTTGCGTCTAAAAATTACACTAATATAATCTACTTTTTCAAACCCTTCTGATCTGTCTATTTTTGCTTGATCGAATGCATGAATGCCGCTCTGGTTATTCAGGTATTCTATTACAGTAAAGTTGTAGGCGTCTTTCTCGTCAAAATTTAATTTTTTAAAGAAATTTGTCCCTGGTCCCGTAGGTAGTTTTGGGTATAAATTTTTGTTGGTTTTACTTTTGCCTTCTAGCACAACTTCTTCTAAAATTTCGGCATTTTGGTAACTAATATTGTAGTTTGGTGTTATATGGGTGTCTGTTTTTTTGGAGTTCGTGGTGGTTAAATACGATTTGTTTTTTACTAAAAGACTGTCTGGTTTGTAGCTTTTATTGGAGTTGTATATAAAAAATGCAGCATTAATTAATTCTCCGTTTTCGTTTATTAGCGATAGATTGTAATTAGAGGTGTTGTTTAAAATTAAATTGTTAAAAGTAAAGGTCTTGTCTGCTTTAAGCGGAGCAAATTCTATAATTTCATTTTCTTTAGAAGTTAAAAGTATTTTACATTGCCCTTCCGAATTCGCGTTAACCGCCCCGTGAATGGTTAATCCTCGTTCTGGAGTAAAGAAAGGTTTTTTGTCTTTAAATTTATTTTTTAACGTTGGTTTTGTTTGGGTTTGTAAAAATAAATCTAATTCATTGGAGTTTAATTGCGATGTATTTGGAAGCCTTTCTTTGGTATACGAATTTATTAAAAAATCATCTAGAATAGTATTGGGGTTATTGTTTAGCTTGAATTCCGATGGCAATACAGAAATGCTTAAATTGGTTAGGCTATAAATATCTTTTAATTTAAAATCTATAGTAACAGAATCTTTAGTTACATTAACCTGTTTGGTATCTAAATTGATTGGTTTTTTATTTTGTATAAAAAAGTGACGCTAGGCAAGAGGTTGATTTTTTGTATTGAAAATAGTAAGCGTGTTAACGCCATTAAACAATTCGCGTTTTTCTATAGGTAAACCGTAATTAAGATATTGTTTGTCTATTTCGAAAGCCTTGATATAAATAGGTTTTTGGTTTCTGTGCACGATGGTATACAGCTTTTCGCCATGATGTTTTTTTACTACCTCCTCACTAAATTTTATTACAAATTTTTCTTGACTACTTTCCGTTGCTTTTATTTCTTTATGTATTACAATGCCCGAGTCTGTATTTGTATTTAAGGTAAAGCGATAATCTTTGTTGTTATAATTAAATTCTAGCGAATAATTATTCTTACTGTTGTAAACAAAATCAAATTGCCCATGACCATAAGCGTTTGTTTTGGTTTGTAATTTTTGCTTTTGTATGGTTGTGTTTATAATTTTTACGGTTTGGTTAGGCGTGTATTTACCGTTATTTTTAATATTAAAATACACAGTGTTTTTTATATTTTCGAGTAAGGCGCCACTTTCTGGATAAAATTCTACAGTAATGTTTTTAGAATCTTCGTTAACACTTGCAATGCTTTCTTGTGTTTGCGAGTTGTTGGTTTTAGTATTAATTACTTGTATAGATGTCGTATAGGGGTTATTGTAATTTCTGTTCCATTGTGTGTCTAAGGCAATATAATAAGTGCCAGATTTTAAGTCTTCGGGAAGATCTATTTCTCCGTTAGAAGTACCATTGTCGCAAAAAAATAGTTGATGGGATATTAGCTTTTTTTCAGGATTGTAAAAGTTTACGTATAAGTTTGATGTATTTGTAGACGGTTTTTCGTTAATGTCTTGAACAACATAGGCTTTCCACCAAACTCTCTCGCCCGTAAAATAAGTTGTTTTATTAGTATGTAAAAAAAACTTTTCTTCTTCTTCAAGATTAAAATAATCTGAATTTATTGGTTTTGATATGGTGTTTAAACTGTCGGTTTGGGCAGAGATAAATTGAGATAATAAGAGGGGAAATAAGAGAAGAATTACACGTTTCATACAAATAATTTTATTAAAGATAATAAAACTAATATATGTAAATAGTAGAAAACTAAAAAGGTCTGCTATAAAATTAGCAGACCTTTCTTTTAAATGTATATGTATAAAGAAGATTTAATCTTCGGTAATTACCCATTCGCCTTTACCTAAAAGCGGTTCGGCTTGTTTAAACTTAACGGTTTTATTTTCGCCAGTTCTAATGTTTTTTATAGTAACACGGTCGTTTCTGCCAATTTTAGGTTTGTCGCGAACAATGGTTTCTATAACTTCAGGCTGACGTTGGGTTTGTCCCGCAGCTCTGCTTTGCGCAGCGCGCTCGTCTAAATTAGGAATTTCTTCTTTAGAGGTTTCTAAGTTCTCTTTTTTAGGCGCTTGTTGTCTGGCTTCGCTAATAGTATTGGTGTCTTCTGCAGGTAATTCGCCTTTAAATAAGAATGAAATTACATCTTTATTAACTTGGCTAATCATATCCTTAAACAATTCGAAGGCTTCAAATTTATAAATTAACAACGGATCTTTTTGCTCGTGTACAGCTAATTGTACCGATTGTTTTAACTCGTCCATTTTACGTAAATGCGTTTTCCAGGCATCGTCTATAATGGCAAGTGTAATGTTCTTTTCGAAATCTGTTATTAACTGTTTTCCTTCGGTTTCGTAGGCTTGTTGTAAATCTGTTACAACTTGTAAGGTTTTTACACCATCTGTAAATGGTACAACTATACGTTTAAATTTATCGCCTTGTGTTTCGTATACGTTCTTTATAATAGGAAATGCAGTTTCAGCATTTCTAGCCATTTTAGATTTGTAATGATCGAAAGCGGCTTTGTAAATTTTTGCAGCAATGTCTTGAGCGCTAAGCTTGTTGAATTCTTGTTCGGTAATTGGCGCACTCATAGAGAAATAACGAATCAATTCGAATTCGAAATTTTTATAATCGTTTGCTGCTTTGTTAGATTCTGCAATACCTTCGGCGGTATCAAAAATCATATTGGCTAAATCTACACTTAAACGCTCTCCAAATAATGCATGGTGACGACGTTTGTAAACCACCTCGCGTTGCGCATTCATAACATCGTCGTATTCTAATAAACGCTTACGAACGCCAAAGTTGTTTTCCTCAACTTTTTTCTGGGCACGTTCAATAGATTTTGAAATCATAGAATGCTGAATAACTTCGCCTTCTTCCAGTCCCATTTTATCCATCATCTTAGCAATACGCTCAGATCCGAATAAACGCATCAGATTATCTTCTAACGACACGTAAAACTGAGAGCTTCCAGGGTCTCCTTGACGTCCTGCACGACCACGTAACTGGCGGTCTACACGGCGCGAATCGTGACGCTCTGTACCTATAATGGCTAAACCTCCTGCTTTTTTAACAGCATCGGTTAATTTAATGTCTGTACCACGACCTGCCATGTTTGTGGCAATAGTTACTTGGCCAGGCTGTCCAGCTTCGGCAACAATGTCGGCTTCTTTTTTATGTAGTTTTGCGTTTAATACGTTATGTGGTACTTTGCGCATAGCAAGCATTTTTCCTAAAAGTTCACTAATTTCTACGTTAGTGGTACCAATTAAAACTGGGCGACCAGCTTGCGATAATTTAGTTACTTCTTCGATTACCGCATTGTATTTTTCGCGTTTGGTTTTGTAAACTAAATCTTCGCGGTCGTGTCTTGCAATTGGACGATTGGTAGGAATTTCAACAACATCTAATTTATAGATTTCCCAGAATTCGCCAGCTTCGGTAATGGCAGTACCCGTCATACCCGATAATTTGCGATACATTCTGAAGTAATTCTGAAGGGTTACTGTTGCAAAGGTTTGGGTAGCGGCTTCAATTTTTACGTTTTCTTTAGCTTCAATAGCTTGGTGAAGACCGTCGGAATAACGTCGGCCATCCATAATACGACCTGTTTGTTCGTCAACAATCATTACCTTATTGTCCATTACCACATATTGAATGTCTTTTTCAAAAAGGGCATAGGCTTTTAGTAATTGGTTAAGGGTGTGTATGCGTTCCGATTTAATACCAAAGTCTCTAAATAAGTCTTCTTTTTCGTTGGCTTCTTCTTCGGCAGTTAATCCTTTAGCTTCAATTTTAGAAATTTCTACGCCAATTTCTGGCATTACAAAAAAGTTCGGATCGTCTTTTCCTGAAAGATATTCAACACCTTTATCGGTTAATTCTATCTGATTATTTTTTTCATCGATAACATAAAACAATTCCGCATCAATTTTAGACATTTCGCGGTTATTGTCTTGCATGTAGAAGTTTTCGGTTTTTTGAAGGAGTTGTTTGATGCCTTCTTCACTTAAAAATTTAATAAGTGCTTTGTTTTTTGGCATACCACGATAAACGCGTAGCAACTGAAAACCTCCTTCTTTGGTGTCGCCTTCGGTGATTAACTTTTTAGCTTCGGCAAGTACTCCGGTTAAGTATTTGCGTTGTACCCCAACAATATCATCAACCTTAGGTTTTAGTTCGTTAAACTCGTGGCGATCGCCTTGCGGAATAGGGCCAGAAATGATTAACGGTGTACGGGCGTCGTCTACTAAAACAGAATCAACCTCATCTACAATGGCGTAGTGGTGTGGGCGTTGTACCAAATCGTTTGGCGAGTGCGCCATGTTATCGCGAAGGTAATCGAAACCAAACTCGTTGTTTGTTCCGTAAGTAATGTCTGCGTTATAAGCTTTTTTACGTGCTTCGGAATTGGGTTGGTGGTAATCTATACAATCTACGGTAAGACCGTGAAATTCGAATATAGGTGCCATCCAAGCGCTATCACGTTTGGCTAAGTAGTCGTTTACCGTTACTAAGTGTACGCCTTTACCAGCAATGGCATTAAGGTACATTGGTAAGGTGGCTACTAAGGTTTTACCTTCACCAGTTTGCATTTCTGCAATTTTACCTTGGTGCATGGCAATACCACCTATAAGTTGTACGTCGTAATGTACCATATCCCATGTTATGGCTTTACCTGCGGCGTCCCAAGAGTTTGCCCAAATGGCTTTATTGTCTTCTAGAGTAACATAGTCTTTAGATCCAGAAATTTCTCTGTCGAAAGCATTTGCTGTTACGGTAACGTTGGTGTTATCTCTAAAGCGTTTTGCAGTTTCTTTAACAACAGCAAAAGCTTCTGGTAGAATATCGTTTAATACATTTTCGGTGGCTTGGTAGGCTTCGTCTTTTAATTTATCGATTTCTTGATAAATGTCCTCGCGTCTATCTATATCTTCGGTAGTATTGGCTTCTTCTAGGAGTGTAGATATTTGATCTTCGAAAGGCTGTCTTCCTGCTGCAATCTGAGCTTTAAAAGCATCAGTTTTTGCTCTTAATTCGTCGTGCGACAATGCTTCTAGAGCCTGTTCAAAAGATTTAATTTTATCAACTAAAGGCATGATGGATTTTACATCTTGTTTAGATTTATCACCAACAAATAGCTTTAGTACAGAATTTAAAAAATTCATGAGTATGTGTGTTAAAGGTTGTGTTAAGCCTAGGGCTTAACGTATAAAGTTAAGGTCTTTAAATGCTTTGTAACAAAGCACCCAAAGATACGGTTTGTTGTTATGTTTCATAAAGAATAGCACAAAAAAAAGTCTCGTAATGAGACTTTTTAACTTTTCTTTATAGTATATTAATATTCATCCTCGTTCCAGAGGTAATCCTCATCAGTCGGGTAATCAGACCAGATTTCTTCAATCGAGTCGTACGAATCGCCTTCATCTTCAATGGATTGTAAATTTTCAACAACTTCTAGAGGTGCTCCAGTTCTAATTGCGTAGTCTATAAGCTCATCTTTAGTCGCTGGCCAAGGTGCATCGCTCAAATAAGATGCTAATTCTAAAGTCCAATACATTTGTAATTCGTTTTAATTTTGTGCAAAAATAATTTTTTAGTTTAAAAAGTCAAGAAAAAAATGAATTATTTCATCATTAAATAAAAGAACGCGATGTGTTATAGAACACGTTGACTTCAAGCTTGTTGTGTTTGGCTTGTTGTGCAGAGTTTCTTAAAGTTTTTCCGGAACCCATTTTATCTCGTCTGCATGCAAGTCTAGAGACAACTTTCGTGCCAATACAAAAAGATAGTCAGATAGGCGGTTTAAATAGGTTAAAACGTCGGGTTGAACGGGCTCGATATCATTTAAAGCAGCGGCTAAACGTTCGGCACGACGGCAAACACAGCGCGCAATATGACAGAATGACACGGTTTGGTGTCCGCCTGGTAATACAAAATGCGTCATAGGTGGTAATGCGTCGTTCATACTATCTATAGCATTTTCTAACGCTGTAATATCTAGAGCCGAAATTTTAGGAATGTTCAAGCGTTCCTTTCCGTTTTTTAAAGTTTCTTTTTCTGGGGGTGTCGCCAGCATAGCGCCCAAAGTGAATAATTTGTCTTGAATGCTGTTAAGAAGCGTTTTGTAGTTTGTATTAATGTCTTGATCTCGTATTAAACCAATATGCGAGTTTAGTTCGTCTACAGTGCCGTAGCTTTCTATACGAATATGATGTTTTGGAACTCTTGAGCCCCCAAAAAGAGCAGTAGTGCCTTTATCGCCTGTTTTTGTGTATATTTTCATGACCTTGTTTGGATGTTGTAAGGTATCAAAAATAAAACTTTACTGGGCAATAGACCAATTTTAAGGCTAAGGATTAACCGTTAATTTTTCGTTGCGTTTATCGCTTTCAATCAATCCGTCTCTTAATCTTATGATGCGGTGCGCATGTTCTGCAATGTCTTCTTCGTGAGTTACTAAAATTACGGTATTGCCTTGGCTGTGTATGGTGTCGAAAAGCGCCATAATTTCTACCGAGGTTTTAGAATCTAAGTTTCCAGTTGGCTCGTCGGCTAAAATAATTGAAGGTTTATTAACAAGGGCACGGCCAACGGCAACACGCTGCCTTTGACCTCCAGAAAGCTGATTGGGTTTGTGATCCATTCTGTCGGCTAGCCCTACCTCTGTAAGTACTTCTTCTGCGCGTTTATGGCGTTCGGATTTAGATAGGCCAGCATATACCATTGGTAATGCAACGTTGTCAAGAGCTGTGGTTCTGGGTAGTAAATTGAAGGTTTGAAACACAAAACCAATTTCGGTGTTTCTTATATCGGCTAATTCATCGTCGGTCATTTTACTAACATCTTTCCCGTTTAAAATATAGGTCCCTGCAGTAGGGGTGTCTAAACAACCAAGAAGATTCATTAGCGTAGATTTTCCAGAACCAGAAGGTCCCATAATGGCAATATAATCACCTCGTTTTATGGTTAGGTCAATGCCTTTTAAAACGTGAACAGTTTCTTGCCCGAGTTTAAAATCGCGAATAATATTAGAAATTTCGATAACGTTGCTCATAAAATAAATGCTGAGGTTATGGTAGGTGCAAGATACAGGTTTTTAAAATACATAAGTAGTTTACATTTTTAACTTGCCTTAAATTTAACTTGGTCTTTGCGATAAGACGCTAAGTGTTGCAAAATGTTACAAGGTTACAGGCGTATTGTAAAATGTTCTTTGGTTTGTTCTTGTCTAAAAAACACAAACCCGTATTGAAAGGTGTCTATAGTGACTGTTACTTTAGGATGATTTTTAATGGCTTGCCAAGCCTCTGTCATGTCTTTAGACCAATAAATGTCATCAAAAATAAAAACAGTATCGTTATGGGTTTTGGGGAGTAGCAGATTAAAATACTTTAAAGTTGCAGCTTTATTGTGGTTGCCATCAAATAAAACCATATCGAAAGATGTGTTTGTTAATTGCGGAAGAACATCCGCAAAATCTCCTGTTAAAACAGATACGTTTTTAAGGCGCTTGCTCTGTAAATTTTGTGCGGTGAATTTAGAAACTTCTGGGCAACCTTCAATCGTGGTGAGATGCCCGTTAGGGTTTCCTAGACCTATGGCGTGAGAAGATATGCCTAAAGAAGTACCAAGTTCTAAGCTATTTTTAAATTGAAAATATTGTGTAAGTCTAAAAAGTAATTTGGCGTGTTTTGTTGAAGCTCCCGCATGTTGCGCTAAGCTTGATATTTTGCGGGATTTATTTGTTGTGTAAACTGATCCTGAACCCAAATCGGTAATTGTTAAGCTGTTTTGGTTGTTTAGCAGTTCTGCTTTGTAATTTTTAATTGCGTTATAAGCCTTAGGTTTGGTTTTGTTGTAAAAACATTGTGTTACCAAATGATATACAAACGGCGAATGTACCCCGTGTTGATTGGTAGATTGTTTTAAGTATTTAAAATACTGCTGAATTTGATAAAACACGAATACTAAAATTTATTCTTCTAATTTTGATGCAAGTTCGAACCAACGCTCTTCTTTTTGGTCTATTTCGTTAATAATGGCTTCAAGTTTTAAAGAGAGCTCGTTAATTTGGTCTTGGGTTAAATCGGGATTATTAAACTTGGCTTCCAATTCGGTTTTATCGTACGCTAACGATTTTAGTTTGCTTTCAATGTTATTGTACTCTTTTTGTTCGTTGTACGAGAGTTTTGCTCCAGAATCTTGTTTCCAGTGTTTTTTTTCTTTTTTATCTTCAGAAATTGTTACTTCTGGACTGTCTTCGTAAGTTCTAAAATCGCTGTAATTTCCAGGGAAATCTTCAATAACACCTTCGCCTCTAAACACAAAAAGATGGTCTACAATTTTATCCATAAAATAACGGTCGTGAGTCACAACAATTAAGCACCCTGGGAAATCTAGTAAGAAATCTTCAAGAACATTTAGCGTTACAATGTCTAAATCGTTTGTAGGTTCATCCAGAATTAAAAAATTAGGATTCTGAATTAAAACCGTACATAAATACAAGCGTTTGCGTTCGCCACCACTTAATTTTTCTACAAAATCGTATTGCTTTTTTCGGTCGAATAGAAAGCGTTCTAAAAGTTGTTGGGCACTAATTTGTCTCCCTTTTTTAAGCGGAATGTAATCGCCAAATTCGCGTACCACATCTATTACTTTCTGGTCGGGTTTGACAGCTATGCCTGCTTGTGTGTAATAGCCGAATTTTACGGTTTCTCCTAAAGTTATTTTACCGCTATCTGGAGTCGTGCTTTGAGTTAAAATGTTTAGAAAGGTAGATTTTCCAGTACCATTTTTACCAATAATACCCACACGTTCTCCACGTTGAAAATTATAAGTAAAGCCGTTTAAAATGATTTTATCTTTAAACACTTTTTTTAAATTGTGTAGTTCTACAATTTTATTGCCCAATCGCTCCATGTTAAGTTCTAATTCTACTTGATGTTCTTTGCGGCGTTTATGGGCACGTTGTTTAATATCGTGAAAATCGTCTATACGCGATTTTGATTTTGTAGTTCTGGCTTTGGGTTGGCGTCGCATCCATTCCAATTCTTTCTTGAAGAGTTGTTTGGCTTTGCCTGTTTCTACCGCTTCTTGATTTACTCTG
Source organism: Formosa sp. A9 (assembly GCF_051200825.1). Lineage (GTDB taxonomy): Bacteria > Bacteroidota > Bacteroidia > Flavobacteriales > Flavobacteriaceae > Formosa. The sequence goes on from NZ_CP195158.1 coordinate 978,602, forward strand.
GCTTCTTTTTTTTCAAGGTAATACGAGTAATTGCCTTTGTAGTTATATAATTCGCCTTGGTCTAGTTCTAAAATTTCGTTGCAAACCCGTTCTAAGAAAAACCGATCGTGGGTAACCATAAACAAGGTCATGTTTTCCTTGGCAAAAAACAATTCTAACCACTCTATCATTTCCAGGTCTAAATGGTTGGTAGGCTCGTCTAAAATTAATAAATCGGGCTTATTAATTAAAGCGTTGGCAAGGGCTAAGCGTTTTTTTTGTCCGCCAGAAAGGGTGCTTACTTTTTGCGAAAAGTTATCGAGTTTTAATTTCGATAGAATTTGCTTGTATTGTGTTTCGAAATCCCAAGCGTTAAACCGATCCATTTGTTCGAATGCTTTTTGGTAAGCTTCAACTTGTTCAGGATTGTTTAATGCTTTTTCGTAATTTTTAATGACTTTTAAAATATCGTGATCGGCATCAAAAATGGTGTCTTCTACCGTTAAGTTAGGGTCTAGATTAGGTTCTTGAGGTAAGAAGGAAACCGTAATGTTTTTTCTGAAAATTATTTGTCCTGTATCGGGTTGGTCTAATCCTGCAAGAATATTTAAAATAGATGTTTTGCCCGTGCCGTTTTTTGCAACAAAAGCTATTTTTTGATCTTTATGAATGCTAAACGATAGGTTTTCGAACAAGGTAAGTTCTCCGTAAGATTTAGATATGTTTTCTACAGTTAAATAATTCAAGAGTTGATAGGTTTTAGAATTGTTTTGCAAATATCCAAAAAGTAAACGATTAGTTTTGATATTCCTGTCGAAAACTTATATTTGTCAGTAAATCACTGATCGCTATTCATGACCAAATTCCTTACGACCATTTGCATCATTTTATGTTTAGCCATTTCGGGCTGTGTTCCTCATAAAGATATGGTGTATTTACAACCTTCGGAAACCGAGGCCGATTCTATTGCTAAAGTCGTGGCAGCCCAAGCGCCTTATCGTGTTCAGGTTTACGATATTTTAAATATTAGAGTAAAAGCATTAGATCAGGATGCCGTACAAATCTTTAATCCGGTAGGAGAAGATTTATTAAGTGCAGATAGCGATGAGCGTGCTTATTTTGATGGATTTACGGTAGATTTACATGGCGAAATTAGAATTCCCGCATTGGGAAAAGTAAATGTGTTAGGATATACTACTGAAGAAATTGAAAAAATCTTAGAGCAAAAACTCTTAGAAGAACAATTTAAAGAAACGGCTAACATATTTGTAACTGTAAAGCTTACGGGGTTGCGCTATACGGTTAGTGGAGAAGTGTCTGCGCCCGGAACGAATACCTTGTTTCAAGATCGGGTAAATATTTTTGAAGCTATAGCCAATGCAGGAGAAATTCCTATTACTGGAGACCGAAAAGATATTATGATTATACGGCAATATCCGCAAGGACAAAAAATTCATCATATCGATATAACGCGTGAAGATGTTATGGATTCGCCATATTATTACATTCAGCCTAACGATATTATTTACGTAAAACCATTACCACAAAAATCTTGGGGAACAGGCGAAACAGGAATGCAAACCTTAACGACTATTGCAACCATTATTACTTTAGGGACAACAACATTATTATTAATAGATCGATTATAACCCATGGTGCAGTACGAGTATGACGATCAGGATCAAATGGAATCGGGGGGCATGACCTTCGATTTTAGAGGGTATTTGTTTAAAGTGTTAAACCTGTGGAAATTGGTGTTGTTATGCATTGGTGCCGCTTTAATAATTGCTTACCTTATAAATATTAGAAAGCAAAACATTTATAGATTAGACTCTTTAATTTCTGTAGAAAACGACCAAAACCCATTTTTTACAGCCAATACCAGTATTTCGTTTAACTGGGGAGGTGTCTCAGGAAAAGTAGGCAAAGTGATTACCTCTTTACAAACCAGAAGCCATAACGAGAAGGTTGTAGATTCGCTTCAGTATTACTTAGAGTATTTAAAGGAAGGTAAATACAGGAAAGAAGATATTTATAAATCAGCCCCTTTTTATGTTGAAATAGATAATGAAAAAGGACAACTTTTAAACCATGCATTAGGCATCCGATTTTTAAATGACAAACAATTCGAGTTGTTTTCAGAATTCGAAAAATCTGAAGGAAAAGTTCAGTTTTATGGCGATAAACATATGGGTAGCGTAAGTTTGCCTGTAGGTATTTTTAATAAGGTTTTCGAGGTTGGTAAGCCTGTAAATTTATCATTTATCCATTTTACGTTGTATACAAAACCAGACCAGGCCGTAACAAATGGGAGCGAATATTTTGTGAAATTTTTAGATTTCGACCAGGTTGTAAATAGTTATAAAAATGCGGTGAAAACCGAGCCCTTTTCTAAAGAATCTTCATCGGTTTTAAAACTTTCGTTAACCGGACATAACAAAGCCAAAATAGTAGATTATCTTAATGCTACAACAGCTATTTTAAGTAAAACAGAATTAGAACGTAAAAATCTGTATGCAACAAATACCATTCGATTTATAGATAGTAGTTTGGCGAGTGTTAATAACAACTTGAAAGATGTGTCTGACGAGATGAACACCTTTAGAAAACAAAATAAGGTATTTGATGTTGATGCAGAAATGACAGAGGTTTCGTCGCGTTTACGTGAGTACGAAATGGCTAAAGAAATAGAACAGACTAAGCTAAATTACTTAAATGCGTTAGACGATTATTTACGCACCAAAACAAATTATGTAAATATCGCAGCGCCATCATCTGTAGGTATAGACGAGCCCAATATTCAGCAAAGTGTGGGTAAAATTACAGCCTTGGCGATAGAGCGACAAAGTTTGGAATATACTATGAAGGAAAGCTCGGATTTATTTAAGGATTTAGACCGAAGAATAAATGCCGAGAAAAAAGTGCTTCTAGAAACTATTGATGCTACTAAAAGTACCATTAGACTTCAGTTAAATAGTATTCAAAAACAAGCCGCAACGCTTGAGGCAAAATTGAGTAATCTGCCTGAAGACCAACAGGAATATTTAAAAATTCAGCGTAAGCTAGACATTAGTCAAGAGGCGTATAATGTGTATATGGCTAAACGTAGCGAGGCAGCTATTGTAAAAGCAGCAAACATATCGGATATCACATCAATAGACGATGCTAAAGATATTGGTGGCGGACTTATTGGTCCGAACAAGTCACTTAATTATATGATGGCTTTAATGGTTGGCTTTTTCTTACCTATGCTTATAATTTTTATCATTTACCTATTAGATAATACCATACATGGCTCGGATGAAGTAGAGCGTTTATCAAGAATTCCAATTCTGGGTTTAATAGGTAAATACAAGTATCATAATAATTTAGTGGTTTTCGAAAAACCAAAATCGGCTGTAGCCGAATCGTTCAGAGCTATTAGGTCAAGTTTACAGTTTATATTTAAAAAACACGAAGTCGATCAGGGTTTAGGAAGAACCATTATGGTTACCTCGTCGGTAAGTGGTGAGGGGAAAACGTTTACATCCATTAACATGGCTACAGTGTATGCGTTGTCTGGTAAGAAAACAATTTTGTTAGGATTGGATTTGCGGAAACCTAAAATTTTTGGGGATTTTGGTATTTCTAACGATTTGGGAATGGTGAATTATTTGATAGGAGAACATAGTTTGGAAGAAGTGACACATCAAACAGAAATCGAAAATTTAGCTGTTATACCTTCTGGGCCTGTGCCTCCAAACCCTTCAGAATTGTTGATGGGAGATACCATGACTCACTTACTTACTAGATTACGTAAAGAATACGATATGATAGTTCTAGATACGCCGCCTTTAGGATTGGTAACAGATGCTTTGCAGTTAACACAATTTGCCGATGCAACTATTTTTATGGTGCGTTTAGATTACACTAAAAAAGGTATGCTCTCGCTTATTAATGCTAAATATCGTATGGGTGAAGTAAAGAACATTAGCTTTGTGCTTAACTTTTATAAACACAAAACCAACCATAATTACGGTTATGGCTACGGCTACGGATATGGTTACGGATATGGGTATGGCATGTATGGTAATGCATATCACGAATCTGAAGGAAATAAAGGTGTAATAGGTCGAATAAAACGTTTTATAAAACGAATTTAATAGGAAAAAGAACTTAAACATACGTTCTTTAAACTGTAAAAGCTTTATAACCAAAAAGCTAAAGATTCATTCGTGTAAACGAATTTTATAATATTTGCTATTAATTATATCTTATGCAAAAAAAAGACAAAATAACCATAATTGGTTTAGGGTATGTTGGCTTACCGTTAGCCGTTGAGTTTGCTAAAAAGTTTGCTGTAATAGGTTTTGATATCAATACAAAACGTGTGTCGGAATTAAAACAAGCTATAGATAGAACGTTAGAGGTGTCTACTCCAGAATTACAGGAAGTCGTAACACAGGATAAAACTTCGGAAACAGGATTATACATGACAGATAATCTTGAGGACTTAACATCTACCAATATTTATATAATTACGGTTCCAACTCCTACAGATGCTTTAAATAAACCTATTTTTACGCCGTTAATTAAAGCCAGTGAGACTGTAGGGAAAGTTCTAAAACAAGATGATATCGTAATTTACGAATCGACTGTTTACCCTGGTGTTACAGAAGATATTTGTGTGCCTATTCTAGAATCGTTTTCTGGTTTAAAATTTAATACAGATTTTTTTGCAGGATATTCACCAGAGCGCATCAACCCAGGCGATAAAACGCATACGGTAACAAAAATTTTGAAAGTAACCTCAGGTTCTACTCCAGAGATTGCAACTCGAGTAGACGAATTATATAAATCTATCATCACAGCTGGTACACATTTAGCACCTTCTATAAAAGTGGCAGAAGCAGCTAAAGTAATAGAGAATTCGCAACGCGATATTAACATCGCTTTTGTAAACGAATTATCTAAAATTTTTAGAATTCTGAATATCGATACCAAAGCAGTTCTAGAAGCCGCTGGTACAAAATGGAATTTTATAAAATTTTCGCCAGGTTTGGTTGGTGGCCATTGTATAGGTGTAGATCCCTATTATTTGGCACAAAAAGCCATTGAGTCTGGATACAACCCAGAAATTATTTTAGCTGGTAGAAAAATGAACGACAGTATGGGAGCTTATGTTGCTACCGAAACTGTAAAAATGATGATAAAAAAAGGCGCAACTATAAAAGGGTCCAACACTTTGGTTTTAGGCATTACGTTTAAAGAAAACTGTCCTGATATTAGAAACTCCAGGGTGATTGATATTATTGAAGAATTAAAAACCTACGATGTTAATGTAGATGTTTTCGATCCGTGGGCGTCTGTCGAGGAAGTGAAACACGAATATAATTTAGATTTAATAACGGATGAATCCGAATTAAAACCGAAATACGATGCCGTAATTTTAGCGGTTTCCCACAAGGAATTTCTTAAATTAGATATCCAGCAATTAAAATCAGATTCAGGAGTGCTTTTCGATGTTAAGTCGCTTTTGCCAAAAGATGTTGTAGACGCCAGATTATAAAACCAAAACCATGTATAATACAATTTATCATTCAGAAGATCTTTCTAATTTAAGTTTTTTAATTACTGGAGGGGCAGGTTTTATTGGCTCTAATCTTGTAGAATATCTTTTAAAATACAACGCAAAAAAGGTAAGGGTTCTAGACAATTTTTCTAATGGATATCGTGAAAATTTATCGGAATTTAAATTGAATCGAGCCTTCGAACTTATAGAGGGCGATATCACCGATTTGGATACCTGTAAAGCGGTGGTAACTGGAATAGACTATGTAAGTCACCAAGCGGCCTTAGGTTCTGTACCGCGATCTATAGAGAATCCTATAGCAACAAATAATGCTAATATCAACGGATTTTTAAATATGTTGGTTGCTGTAAAAGAGAGTAGTTCGGTTAAACGTATGGTGTATGCAGCTTCGAGTTCGACTTATGGTGACAGTCAAAATTTACCAAAAGTAGAAGATGTGATAGGTAAACCCTTGTCACCTTATGCCGTCACTAAATATGTAAACGAATTGTATGCCGATGTTTTTGGCAAAACTTATGGCACCGATGTTATTGGCTTACGTTATTTTAATGTGTTTGGCCCTAAACAAAGCCCGAATGGTGCATATGCAGCTGTAATTCCGTTGTTTATGCAAGCTTTAAAAGACGGTAAACCATCTAAAATAAATGGAGATGGTGAGCAAACACGCGATTTTACCTTTGTAGATAATGCTGTGCAGGCCAATGTAAAAGGTTTTTTTGCACCTAAAGAAGCGGCAAACGAAGTGTTTAATGTGGCTTGTGGCGAGCGCATTAGTGTTAATCAATTATGGGGAGCATTAAAGGATGCTGCAAGTTCGGAGTTGGAACCTGTTTATGGGCCACCGCGTCAAGGCGATGTTCGTGATTCTTTAGCCGATATTTCTAAGGCGCAAACATTAATGGGGTATAAGCCACAATTTACGGTAGCAGAAGGTTTGGCTATTACTTGGAATTGGTTTAATAAATAAAATGTTTTCAATATAAAAGGCTGCCCTATGGACAGCCTTCATAAAAATAATTCAAAAATACATCAGAAATTTACATCTAACGTATGGTGTGAATCAATTAGTGGCCCGCCTTGAATAATATCTTCGGAAGCTTGATTAGCAAACTTATCGAAGTTAATGTGGAAGGAATGGGCTAATTGAATGGATTTACTAATATAAACGCCTTTTTGTAGCCACGTATTAATTGGATCTAAGATTTCTGTAGGTACACCTGGGCAATATTCTGGCATAAACAACCCAAAAATAGGGTGTGCATTAAAACGAATATTGTCTAATTCACCTTTTAAAATAGCAGAAATCATAGCGCGAGTGTATTTCAATTTTATTCTGGAGCCTACACCATAAGGCCCCCCGCTCCATCCAGTATTTATTAACCAAACGTTTACACCTGCATCTTGCATTTTTTTACTTAACATTTCGGCGTATACGGTAGGGTGAAGCGGCATAAAAGGTTCCCCAAAACAAGCGGAGAACGATGGTACAGGTTCTGTAATACCAGCTTCGGTACCAGCTACTTTTGCGGTATATCCTGATATGAAATGATAGGCTGCTTGACCAGGAGTTAATTTTGATACAGGAGGTAAAACCCCAAAGGCATCGCAGGTTAAGAAAAAGATGTTTTTTGGGTTTGAAGCGTATGAAGGCGTTTGAATATTATCGATATGATCAATAGGGTAGCTCACACGGGTGTTTTGTGTAATGGAGCTATTTGCAAAATCGACTTCTTTAGTGCCTTCTTTAAAACAAATATTTTCTAACAGTGCACCAGGACGAATGGCTCTAAAAATGTCTGGCTCTTTTTCTTCGGTAAGGTCTATAACTTTCGCGTAGCAGCCACCTTCGAAATTAAAAATAATGTTTTCTTTGGTCCACCCATGTTCGTCGTCGCCTATTAATTTTCTATTGGGGTCAGCAGATAACGTGGTTTTACCAGTACCGGATAAACCAAAAAATATAGCTGTGTCTCCATCTTCGCCAACATTAGCAGAACAATGCATGGGCAGTACATCTTTTTCTACAGGTAAAATTAAATTAAGGGCAGAAAAGATGCCTTTTTTCATTTCTCCTGTGTAGGCAGAACCGGCCACCAATGCAATTTTTTTGGTAAAATTTAAAATGGAAAAATTACCATCGCTTAGTCCCATTGCTTTAGGATTTGGTGCAGTATATCCAGGAGCACATAACACGAGCCATTCTTCTTTAAAGTTTTCTAATTCTGCGTCGTTAAAACGTAGAAACATGTTTTTTACAAAGTAGTTGGACCAAGGGTATTCGGTAATGGTTCGCACATTCATTTGGTATTCTGGATGGGCGCAAACATAACCGTCTCTTACATATACGTCTTTTTCAGATAAGTAGTTTGTAACCTCGTTATAGAGAGCATCAAACTGCTCAGGAGTAATAGGTTTGTTTATTCGTCCCCACCAAACTTTGTCTTTCGTGTAATTATCTTTCACTAAAAACCGGTCTTTAGGCGAGCGCCCTGTGAATTTTCCAGTATTTATGCATAGGGTTCCGTTTTCGGTTTCGGTACCCATACCTTCATTAATAGTGATTTCTTGTAATGCTTCTGGAGACAAGTTCCAGTGTACATTAACATTGTTTAAACCGTAAGAGTTTAAGTTTAATGTTGTTTTTGGTTCTGCTATTGTTTCCATAATATATTGTTTTTATTTGTTTGTTTTCAATTTTAATCGATAAGCTCTAAAGGCCAGAATAATGGGATTAGAATTAACGATGCTAAAAATGTGATTATTAATAATGGTGTTCCAACTTTTAAATAATCCATAAATTTATAGCCACCAGCGCCCATAACCATGGCGTTTGTTGTTGTTCCCATTGGCGTCATATACGCTGTAGAGGCACTTGCTGCCACCGTCATTAAAAATGGTCTAGGCGATATACCTATACCAATTGCGGCCATATATGCTATAGGTGCCATAAGTACAGCTGTAGCTGAATTGTTTATGGTTTGACTAAAAATTGTTGTTAGTATAAAGATGCCTCCCATTAGTATTATAGGGTGGGATTCTCCAAATGTTTGAATTAAAAGGTTAGAAATTTCTTGAGCAGCTCCTGTTTTTTGAAGCGCAATACCCATTGGTATCATAGCGGCAATCATAACCACACTTACCCAACTAATGTCTTTATATGCTTTTTGTATAGGTACGCAGCCTGTTAGTAACATAATTCCTGCACATAGTAATACGGCAATGGCTCCTGGTAGCAGTTTGAAAGCTAATAATACTATCATGAGTAGCATAATACCTAAAGCGATATAGGATTTTGTGTTTAAAATATCTACGTTTTTAGACATCGCTTCGGGACTTCCTAAAATGATAAGGTTTCGATATACCGACTTTAAATCTTCTATTTTCTCCCAACTTCCTCTTATAATAAACGAGTCGCCTGCTTTAATATTAATGTTAATGTCGTCGTTTATTGGTTTGCCTTCACGTTTTACACCTAATAGTTGAATGCCTTGCTTACTAAGGTAAGTGCCTAAAGGAACGTTTTTTCCTATTAAATAAGACGTGTCTGTTACTAAAACTTCTACTAAGCCAATTTCTTGGTTGATTAACTCTTTTTTTAATTCGTTTTGATTAAATTCTGAAGGGATTACGCCTAATTTATAATCCAGAATAAAACGATCTACATCTTCAAAATTTCCTTTAACAGTAATAATATCGTGATATCTCATTTCTGTATTATGGTCGGGAAACTCTACAAATGCATGTTCTCTTTTAAGCGGTTTAGGGTGGCGTCTTCGAAGTCTAACAATAGAAATATTGTATTGGCTTTCGAAATCCCAAGTTTTAATTTGAGTGTTAATTAAGGGGGACATCGATCTAATTCTTAAGCGATACATGTTATCCCCAATACTAAACTCTTTAATCCATTTACTCATTTCTGAATTGAGATCGTCTGGCTTATTTTGTGTTTGTACTTTTGGAAGCATTTTCATGCCAAAAAATTTAAAGTACAAAATGGCTATAATTAATAACGGTACACCGATTAAAGCAAACTCAAAAAATGAAAATCCGTTTTGGTGTTGCTCTATTAAATAATCGCTTACTATAATGTTAGTAGGCGACCCTGTAAGAGTTAATAAGCCACCTGCGTTAGAGCCAAAAGCTACAGGCATTAACAATTTAGACGGTAATGTGCCAGCGCTCCATGCTGCGGTAATCGATACTGGTAGTAAGGCCGCAACCGTACCTGTATTGCTAACAAAACCAGAGAGTAAACCAGAGCCTAGCGTTACAATTACAAGTAATTTAGACGTGCTTTTGCCTGCTAGTTTTACAAATTTTTGGCCTGCAATTGCTGTCCACCCTGTTCTAGATAAGCCTTCGCCAATTATAAATAACCCTGCAATCATAATAACTGTTGGGTTACTGAACCCACTAAGGGTTTCGTCTAAATTTAAGATTCCGCTTAGAAATAAAGCTAACATCGAAATCATGGCAACAATGTCTGGGGAAAATTTTCCCCAGACAAATAAAGCTATTGTAAATGCTAATATTATGCCTAAAGTTAACATGTTTCGGGAATTAAAGATCTATAGCTAATAATGGTACTTTGGTTTGCTGACTTAAAGCTTTTGTAAGTTTACCTTCCGAAGTTACTGGTGTTTGGGCATGGTTTTTTGGTAAAATAGCAACCAGATCTATATCGTTATCTTCTACATAATTAAATAACCCATGTACAATATCGGTGTCTTCTATAAAGGCATGGTGCGAATAAAAGTTTTCTAGGTAGTAAATAATATCGTTCTCGTTTTTTTCGTCGTTTTCTGTATAGCCATAATGCTCGTCGCTATTAACCACGGTAAGTACATTTACTATAGCATTGAAACGTCTAGAAACATCTAATAAAATACCTAGCAATTTGTTGTTGTGAATTTTTTCTTTGTCAATAATCAAGGCTATCTTTTTTACACTGGTTTGGGTGTAGCCATTCGGGATAACAATAACAGGACATTTGGCAATTAGCACAAACTCCGAAGTTTTTGTTTGCAAGTTGCAAGTGTTGTAGTCTGGACATGTGCCCATAACTACTAAATCTATTGGTGTTTCGTCTTGTATGTGCAATAGTGCGTCTATCATTTTTCCTTTTACCACTACAGGTATAATGGGGTGTCTTAACGATGTGCCGAAAGCTTGTACAACTTGGTCTAATTTTTCTTTATTTTCTTCAGTGATTTCACCTTCTTCAACATGAGCTAAAATGATTTTAGCTTGGTCATCATTTTCTATAAAATGTAATGCATATTTCAGGGCATTTAGAGCTACTTCAGAAAAATCGAAAGGAACTAAAATTGTGGATATTGTTTTCATGATGAATTATTTTTATATACCAAAGTTAGAGCTTATTAAGAAGGTGGGGTATGATAAAAGTCATAGTTTTAACTTTAATTAGGATGTAATTTTGTGAAATTATGTATTTGGTTTTGAGGTGTTTGTGGTTGTGTTGGTGTGGCTAAATACTATAATGAGCTTTATGAAACGACGTCCTAAAATAATTGCTGAAAAATACATAGGTAGACTACGGTTTGTTTTGGCTTTAGTTGTAATGTGTAGTTGTAGTGTTTTTAAGTATTCTGTAATCGCTCAAACAGAAACTACACCAAAAGAATGGCAATTAAGTGCTAAGCCTAATATAAAATTGAAGTTAAATGCCTCTGCACAATTGTGGTATAGATATACTGAACTTAACCCAGGAAGCTTAGATGGTAACCAAAATTTGCAGACTAGCGATTTCGATTTATCTTTAAGACGATTGCGCTTAGGATCAAGATGGAGTGTAGGAGAGCGTTTTAAGTTTTACACTGTACTTGGCGAAAATAATTACAACAAAGCAAGCACTAAATCTCCGTTGTTAAAAGTTTTAGATTTATACGGTACCTATAAGTTTAGTGATAAAATTAATATCGCTTTAGGTAAATCTACTTGGGATGGTTTGTCGCGATACACCGCACCAGCTACAACCCGAATGTTGGCTTTAGATTTACCTTTGATTGCTCAACCCACATTAAACAAAACAGACGACGTTACTCGCAATTTAAGTGCTTTTGTGTATGGGGATTTTGGTCGGTTAAATTATAGAATTGGAATTATAGATCCGTATAGCTATTCGTACACGGGAGCTAGTAATGTTAGCCCTGCTGAAGGAATAAGTGATTTCTCTTACGATAAATTGAAACTGCAATACACGGGGTATTTCAAGTATGATTTTTTAGATAAGGAATATACTAGTGGTCCTAATTTTAACGGAACGTTTTTAGGTAGTAAACAGGTGTTGGCGTTAGGTGCAGGGTTTAAATATCAGCCAGATGCTATGTCGTTTTTACAAGAAGAAGAGTTGCAATACCACGACATGCGGTTATGGGCTGTAGATGTTTTTACAGAATTGCCATTACACTGGTCTTTTGCTCGCGCGTTTACAGGGTATGTGGGGTGTTTTAATTACGATTTTGGCCCCGATTATTTACGAAATATAGGGGTGAATAATCCAGCCTCAGGGGGCGATAATACTTATTTAAGTTTAAATGGTAAGGGCAATGCTTTCCCTGTAATGGGTACAGGAACCTCTGTGTATTGGCAATTGGGATTACTTTTAGGGCAAGAGCATACTAAAACAATTTGGAAAAACATACAAATATACAACACAGGCCAATGGAGTAATTTTGATGCCTTAAACAACAACATGTTTGCCTACAGTTTTGGGGTGAACTGGTATATTAATAACCAGAAAATGAAATTAAGTATTGGTGGGCAAAATCGTCCTGTTTTTTCAACTATTAACGATAGTAGTGTAGAAATTGATAGAAAATGGATGGGGGTTTTACAATTTCAGTATTTACTTAATTAATTTATAACACAAAAAAGCCACTCTTAATCAAGAATGGCTTTTTTAAGATGATGTTGTTATATAATTACTTTGTGGCTTTTACGCTAATTTTTAGCTCCATACCATCGTTAATAAATTTGTCTCCTAAATTGTCGAAAATCGATTTAGAACCATAATTTATGCCCCATTGGGTTCTGTCTATAGTAAATGGTTCGCTCACTAAAGTCAGTTCGTTTCCAGTTGTTGTAATTACCACAGGAAAAGATACGTTCTTTTTAATGCCTTTTAGCGATAGGTTGCCCGACAAGACGTGTTTTCCAGCTTCGTCGGTGGAAACATCTGTTACTTCAAAACCAGCACTCGGAAATTCGGTAACGTTAAAAAAGTCGCCTTCTTTGCCTTTCACAGTTCCTTTTAAGTGGGCTTCTAAATTAGTTTTTTGGTCGCCTTCAACGTCTAATGCAGTAATAGAGTTCATATCTATCACAACGGTTCCACTGGTAAGTGTACCGTCTTCAGTAGTTAAAACTCCCATATCTATTTTAACTGTACCATTGTGGGTGCCTGTTGGTTTAAACCCTTTCCATTCTATAACAGAATTCGTGGTATCTATTTTGTATTTAACCGCGGTAACTTCGCTAACAGCAACTGGTTCGGCTTCGGTAGCTTCAGTTTTTTTTGTATCGGATTTACAACTTACTTGAGCGGTAGCAATAGCAAGTATACTAAGTAATGTTATTACTCTATTTTTCATAGTTTAAAATTTATTGTTAATCATCAAATTTACTGAAATAGAATGTATCTGTAAAAAAATATAAAAAATATTTGTGACATTTTGGCAAATATCGAAACATGGCAGTACTTTTGCCGTTCATCGATAGTGTTTATTTAAATAGAAAAAGACATGAGTAAAAAAGATAATCAAGAAGAAATTCTAGACGATAATATACAAGATCAAGTAGAGGAACAAGTTGAAAACCAAACCGAAGAAAAGGAAGAGGTTTCAGCAGAAGACAGTTTGAAAGTTCAATTGAAAGAAGAAAAAGACAAGTTCCTGCGTTTATTTGCCGAGTTCGAAAACTACAAGCGACGCACGGCAAAAGAACGTGTAGAGTTATTTAAAACAGCAAACGAAGATGTTATGAAAGCCCTTTTGCCTGTAATAGATGATTTTGATCGTGCTTACAACGAAATTTCTAAAACCGAAGAAAAAGATCTTTTAAAAGGTGTAGAGCTTATCAGTAATAAATTAAAAACCGTTTTAAAAAGTAAAGGTTTAGAGCAAATTGAAGTAGAAGCAGGACATGCGTTTAATGCAGACCATCATGAAGCGATTACACAAATCCCGGCTCCAAGCGAAGATTTAAAAGGTAAAATTATAGATGTTATAGAAAAAGGGTATAAGTTAGGCGATAAAGTTGTACGCTTTCCAAAAGTGGTTATTGGGCAATAACCTAGCCTTAACAAAACTATAAACATTGCGAAATTAATAAAGGTCGAAAGTGACACACACTATGAAGAGAGATTATTACGAAATATTAGGAGTTAATAAAAATGCAACTGCTGCCGAAATTAAAAAGGCATACAGAAAGAAAGCTATAGAATTCCACCCAGACAAAAATCCAGACGATAAAGAAGCCGAAACAAAATTTAAAGAAGCAGCAGAAGCTTACGAGATTTTAAGTAACCAAGATAAAAGAGCACGTTACGATCAATTTGGTCATCAGGCTTTCGAAGGTGGCGGCGGATTTGGTGGCGGCCATATGAATATGGACGACATTTTTAGTCAGTTTGGAGATATTTTTGGAGGCGCCTTTGGTGGCGGCGGTGGTTTTTCTGGGTTCGGTGGCGGATTTGGCGGTGGTCAGCGACGTGTTAAAGGTAGTAATCTAAGAATTCGTGTGAAGCTAACTTTAGAAGAAATTGCCAATGGCGTAGAGAAAAAAGTTAAAGTAAGACGCAAAGTTCAGGCTAAAGGAACAACTTATAAAACCTGTACAACTTGTAATGGTTCTGGGCAAGTAACGCGTGTAACCAATACCATTTTAGGGCGTATGCAAACCGCAGCACCATGTACGGCTTGTGGTGGTTCAGGACAAATTATCGATAAAAAACCTAACGATGCCGATGCTCAAGGATTGGTAGTAAAAGAAGAAACGGTTTCAATAAAAATCCCTGCTGGAGTTGTAGATGGTATGCAGCTTAAAGTAACAGGAAAAGGAAACGAAGCTCCAGGAGCCAATGGCTTGTCGGGCGATCTTTTAGTTGCCATCGAAGAAGAAAACCATAGCAGCTTACAACGCGAAGGCGATAACTTACATTTCGATTTATACATAAGTTTACCAGATGCTGTACTTGGTACATCCAAAGAAATAGATACAGTTACAGGTAAGGTGCGCATAAAAATTGAAGCAGGTACACAATCGGGGAAAATTTTACGCTTACGCGGAAAAGGTATACCTAGTATTAATGGTTATGGTACAGGCGATTTGTTAGTGCATGTAAATGTGTGGACTCCAAAAACCTTAAGCAAACAACAAAAAGAATTTTTTGAATCGATGCGCGAAGACGATCATTTTAATCCTAAACCAGAAAGTTCGGATAAATCGTTTTTCGAGAAAGTAAAAGATATGTTTTCTTAAACGTATTTTAAGATTAAAAAAAATCCGTCAGCTGACGGATTTTTTTAGTTTTTATCTAATTCTAAAAAAATCTATTAAAATTTTAAGTAATTTTTAATTTAAAGTGTTATATTTGGATTATTACTAATTCACTTTAGTGATAATTTTTCTTTTTCATAGCAATTTTTTTCCCATCCTTAGGTTCATTTAAGGGTGGGTTTTGTGTTTTTAGGAATAAAGCAACAATAGGCTGTTTTTAGCAAAATAACATTTAATATATTTACAGTCGTAATTAACTAAACTAAAGCATGAGTAACATTTTAGAAGCGCATACTATTTCTAAAAAATTTGGAGATTTTACAGCGCTTAATCAAGTTTCCATTAATGTACCTAAAGGAAGTATTTTTGGTTTACTAGGTCCCAATGGTGCTGGAAAAACGACTCTAATTCGTATTATAAATCAAATAACAATGCCCGATGTTGGTTATGTTACTTTAGATGGCGAACCATTACAAAACCACCACATAAAAGATATAGGCTATTTACCAGAAGAGCGCGGGTTGTACAAATCTATGAAAGTTGGCGAGCAGGCATTGTACTTAGCGCAGTTAAAAGGTTTGAGTAAGGCCGAAGCTAAAAAGCGACTCCAATACTGGTTCGAGCGTTTAGAAATAGGCGACTGGTGGAATAAAAAAATTCAAGAGCTTTCTAAAGGTATGGCGCAAAAAATTCAGTTTGTAGTTACTGTTTTACATGCCCCCAAACTTTTAATCTTCGACGAACCATTTTCGGGTTTCGATCCTATAAATGCCAATTTAATTAAAGACGAAATTCTACGTTTGCGCGATAACGGTGCGACAGTTATTTTTTCAACTCACAGAATGGAATCTGTAGAGGAATTATGCGACCACATTGCGTTAATAAATAAATCCAATAAAATATTAGATGGTAAATTATCCGATATTAAGCGTCAATTTAAAAACAATACTTACGAAATTGGTGTAAAAACAGATCAGATAGACCATTTACATCAAGATTTAGCTCATAAATTTTCGGTGTCGCCTGCTCAATTTAAAACTATAGACCAACAGTTAAAACTTAATGTGAAATTGGCAGCCAACGAAAAGCCTAACGATTTGTTAAGTTATTTAACGACAAAAGGAGAAGTGTCTCATTTTGTAGAGTTGCTACCTAGCACAAACGATATTTTTATTCAAGCCATAAAGAATAATAGCTAAGCATGAACCATTTGCCACTTATTATAAAACGCGAATACTTAACAAAGGTTAAAAATAAGGCCTTTATAGTTATGACGATTTTAAGCCCAGTTATACTTATTGCACTTATTGCGGTAGTTGCTTATTTGTCTCAAGTTAATAACGATAAAGTTCGCACCATTGCCATTTTAGACGAAACAGGAGTGTTAGGGCAAACGTTCGAGGATACCGAAACGACTAAGTATAAAGTGTTAGAGCACATAGAACTTGAAGCGGCTAAGGTATTGGTAAGAGCAGAAGAAGATTATGGACTTTTATATGTAAGAGAACAGAGTGATGTAGATGCGATAGAAGGTGGTATTACATTTTTTTCTGAGGAGTCGCCATCGCTTTCAATCATTTCGGGTTTAGAAGGTAAGTTGGAAAAATCGTTAACCAATTTAAAACTGCTTCAAGAAGGCGTAGATCTAAATAAAATAGAATCGTCTAAAATAAAAGTAAATATAGCCCAAGAAAACTTTTCTGGCGAAACGACTTCTAAAATAGAGAGTGTTATAAAATTAGCATTTGGTGGTGCGGCAGGCTATTTATTGTTCATGTTTATAATTATTTATGGTAACATGATTATGCGCTCGGTAATTGAAGAAAAAACAAGTCGTGTTATAGAGGTAATTATCTCGTCTGTTAAGCCGATACAATTAATGTTAGGGAAAATTATAGGCACGTCGCTGGCCGGAATTACGCAGTTTATTATTTGGATTATCTTAGGAAGCGTTTTAATGTTTTTGGTAAGTTCTATTTTTGGCTTAGACATGACGCAGGTGCAAACGCCTCAACAAGAATTGGTAAAACATTCTATGAACGGGCAACCCTTAAGCGAGCAAGCACAATCTATTATAACCGCATTTTATCATTTACCAATAGCTAATTTAATTTTTGCATTTGTATTGTTTTTTATTGGTGGGTATTTGTTGTACAGCTCGATGTATGCTGCAATTGGAGCTGCGGTCGATAACGAAACCGACACGCAGCAATTCGTATTTCCGTTATTGGTACCTTTGATTTTAGCCGTTTATATCGGTTTTTTTACAGTAATAGAAGATCCTCACGGCATGGTATCTAGAGTGTTTTCGTTTATTCCGTTAACATCTCCTGTAGTTATGTTAATGCGTATTCCGTTTGGTGTACCTATTTGGGAGCAACTGCTATCGTTTTTGTTGCTTTTAGGCACATTTTTTCTAACCGTATGGTTTGCCGCCAAAATTTACAGAGTCGGGATTTTAATGTACGGAAAACGACCTACCTATAAAGAATTAATCAAGTGGATTAAATACTAAAATATCTCGTTTATTTTTAAAGTTTCCGCGTTTATAATGTTGAGATTACTTTTAGAAAACCAAAAGATCTAAAATTAAAATATTAAATTGGGTTGATATTTTTTTGATACCATGTAAAATTGATGATATGCCAAAAATTTTAATAATTGAAGATGAAGCTGCCATTAGACGGGTTTTAGTGAAAATTCTTTCCGAAGAAAATGATACTTACGAGTTGCATGAAGCCGAAGATGGTTTGCTGGGAATCGAAAAAATAAAAAACGACGATTTCGATTTGGTGCTTTGCGATATTAAAATGCCTAAAATGGATGGGGTTGAAGTTTTAGAAGCTTCAAAAATTGCTAAACCAGAAACTCCCATAGTTATGATTTCTGGCCATGGCGATCTAGATACCGCTGTGCAAACGATGCGTTTGGGAGCATTCGACTATATCTCTAAACCCCCAGATTTAAACCGATTATTAAACACAGTAAGAAATGCTTTAGATAAAAAAGATCTTGTAGTGCAAAACAAGATTTTAAAAACTAAAGTGAGTAAAAATTACGAGATGATTGGAGAAAGCAGCGCCATTTCCAATATAAAAGAGATAATCGATAAAGTGGCCCCTACAGAGGCTCGGGTGCTTATTACGGGAGGTAATGGTACAGGTAAAGAGTTGGTGGCGCACTGGCTGCACCAAAAAAGCGATCGTGCAAAAGGCCCGATGATAGAAGTAAATTGTGCTGCAATACCTAGCGAATTAATAGAAAGCGAATTGTTTGGTCATGTAAAAGGCGCTTTTACAAGTGCGAATAAAGATCGCGCTGGGAAGTTTGAAACAGCCAACGGAGGGACTATTTTTTTAGATGAAATAGGAGACATGAGCTTATCTGCCCAAGCAAAGGTTTTACGTGCCCTGCAAGAAAATAAGGTGCAAAGGGTAGGTAGCGATAAAGATATTAAAGTAGATGTTCGTGTTGTTGCTGCTACCAATAAAGACCTTAAAAAAGAAATTGAAGAAGGGCGATTTAGAGAAGATTTATATCACAGATTGGCAGTTATTTTAATTCCAGTGCCAAGTTTAAACGATAGACGCGAAGATATTCCATTATTAATAGATTATTTTTCCGATAAAATAGCAGCAGAGCACGGAACGGTTAAAAAAACATTTTCGGGTAAAGCGATCAGTTTATTACAAGATTACGACTGGACGGGTAATATAAGAGAGTTGCGTAATGTTGTAGAGCGTTTAATTATTTTAAGTAATACAGAAGTAACAGAAAGCG
This sequence comes from Formosa sp. A9, assembly GCF_051200825.1. Lineage (GTDB taxonomy): Bacteria > Bacteroidota > Bacteroidia > Flavobacteriales > Flavobacteriaceae > Formosa. The sequence goes on from NZ_CP195158.1 coordinate 997,452, forward strand.
ATGTAAAATTGTATGCAACAAAGTAAGCTTGCTGTTGAATAATAAAAAAAGCCTGAAAAGTAAAACAGTGCGTCATTCTGTGCTTGACACAGAATCTCATCATATTGAAAATCAATGATTATGAGGATCTGAAATAAATTCAGATTGACGAAAATTTAACTTTTCAGGCTTTTTTGTTTTAAGACGCATTAAATCTGCCTTAAACAGTTAATCGCTAGATGCGCATTGGTTTAATTGTGTTAAATAATTTGAAGTTAATTCTTTTAGCGTATTTAAATAATGCGATTTAATATCTTCGATACTTTTGGAAATAAGTTCGTTTTCTTCTTCGTTTTGGGTGATGTCCAAAATTTTAGATTTACAATTACAGATTTCTAAAGCCTGATTATAAACTTCAATATTAGAAAGGACAACAGCTTTGTTCTTTCCTATTAGCAATTGTTTAATTTGCTTTAATTCTTGTTCTTTTTGTGCCGCTAGTTGCAATGGGTCTAGTCCAGATGCATCTGTTTGGGCTACCATAGTAGTGTTAATTGTTGTACTTGCCGCCGAGTAGTTAGATGTGCTGCTTACAGCTGTACACTTATCTAAGGCATTCATCGTATTTTTGGCGCCTTCAATAGCACGTTTAATATAAAAGCGGCCATCTTCAAAAGTTTCAGAAGTTTCTACCTTTTCGAGAGTAATAATATTGTCGTAGGTAAGATTGTCTGCCACTTCACATTTACAAGTTTTAAATTTTTCTTGTGCGCGTTTAAAAGCTTCTAAAGACCGGTTGGCATAATATTGTAAATGCGTTAAGTTATTTGCCTCGAACGCATCTTTTACATGCGAATAGGCATAAGATAAGTCTGATTGAACATCAGAACATTGCGAAAATCCTTTAATAGATGTGCATAGAAACAATGCTACACCTAGAGCGTAGTAGTTTTTCATAGTATTTGGGGTTATAAATAGGTTAGGATAAAATTAGTAAAAAAATTAACAATACAATCTATTTTTTAGTTCGTTTTCGTAATTTACAGGTTTAGAACCCTAAAAATGATTCCGAAATTATGAAAGATATTAGTATAGATGATTATAAAATTACGTCGCAAATAAACATTAAAGATTTAAAAACAAGCGTAGATTTAGAGGCTTCAGAAAAGAAAATAGAAAAGAAATTAGAAAAAATTCGTGCAAAATTAGGCGATTTGCAAGACACCATGTATGCGCATGGTAAATACGCTGTTTTAGTGTGTTTTCAGGGGATGGATACCGCAGGAAAAGACAGTTTAATTCGCGAAGTTTTTAAAGATTTTAATGTGCGTGGTATTGTTGCCCATAGCTTTAAATCGCCAACGGCTTTAGAGTTAAAACACGATTATTTATGGAGACATTATATTGCTTTACCAGCGCGAGGTAAATTCGGAATTTTTAATCGTACGCATTACGAAAATGTTTTGGTAACTCGTGTGCATCCGCAATATGTGTTAAGCGAAAATTTACCAGATGTTACAGATATATCGGATGTTAATGACGCGTTTTGGGAGCGCAGATTTAATGAAATCAATAATTTTGAAAAGCATATAGCCGATAACGGAACCATCATTTTTAAATGTTTTTTAAATCTGTCTAAAGACGAGCAGAAGCATCGCTTGTTAAGACGATTAGATAAACCTAATAAGAATTGGAAGTTTTCTGCTGGCGATTTGAAAGAACGGGGTTTATGGGATAACTATCAGTTTTGTTACCAAGACGCTATTAATAAAACGTCTAAGCCACATGCGCCTTGGTATAATATTCCTGCCGACGATAAACCTACAGCCCGTTTAATTGTAGCCAACATTCTGTACGATACTTTAAAAGCATATACCGATATTAAAGAGCCTGAATTAGACGATAATACTAAAGACAATATTGCTAAATACAGAGCCTCGTTAGAAAATGAATGATGTCTTAACGATTAGTTTTATGATTTTTTTTAGATAGGAAAGTCGCGTTACACTTATATTTACCCATAAATTAACCTAAACATATTGTATTGTTATGAAAAAACTACTTGCCCTAATGCTTACGGTGTGGTCTTCCATTTTATTTAGTCAAACCGACGAAGCCGTTATTAAGTCAATTTATAATACGGCATTAACACAGGGTAAAAGTTACGAATGGTTAGACTATCTTTCTAATAACATAGGTGGACGACTTTCAGGGTCTTTAAATGCCGAGCGCGCTGTAGAATGGGGCGAATCGGCCTTAAAAGAATTAGGTTTAGACAACGTTTGGCTGCAACCCGTTATGGTGCCAAAATGGATAAGAGGAGCTAAAGAATATGCTTATGTAGCATCTGCTAGCGGACAAACTACTCCTGTAAATATTTGTGCTTTGGGCGGCTCTGTAGCCACACCTGCCTTAGGACTTAAATCCGAGATTGTTGAGGTTAAAAATTTTGAAGAGTTGCAACAATTGGGCGAATCTGCAATTAAAGGTAAAATTGTGTTTTATAACCGACCAATGCAAGCCGATTTAATAGATACTTTCGAAGCGTATAGCGGCTGTGTTAATCAGCGTTATAAAGGGGCGGTTGAAGCTTCAAAATTTGGTGCTGTGGGTATTATTGTAAGATCTATGTCCTTAAAAATAGATGATTTGCCACATACAGGTAGTATGACTTATGATGATTTGCCGGTTTCAAAACGAATCCCTTCTGCAGCCATTAGTACTAAAGATGCCGATTTGCTAAGTCATATGTTAAGTATAGATACATCCATTCAATTTTATTTTAAACAAAATTGTAAGCAGTTAGCAGATGTGAAATCTTATAATGTTATTGGAGAAATTACCGGTACACAATATCCAAACGACTATATTATTGTTGGCGGACATTTAGATTCGTGGGATTTAGGTGATGGTTCTCACGATGATGGCGCAGGAATAGTGCAGTCTATGGAAGTTTTGCATCTTTTTAAATCTTTAAATATTAAGCCTAAACACAGTATACGCGTTGTAATGTTTATGAACGAAGAAAACGGATTGCGTGGTGCAAACGCCTATGCCGAGGCCGCTAAGCAAAAAGGAGAAACGCATGTAGTCTCTCTAGAAAGCGATGCCGGTGGATTTACACCCAGAGGTTTTTCGTTCGATTGTACACAAAAAACTTTCGATAAAGTTTTAAGCTGGCAAGATTTGTTTAAACCGTATTTCATTCATTATTTCGAGAAAGGTCATGCAGGAGCCGATGTTGGCCCGCTTAAAACCAATACCAATGCTACTATAGGGCTGCGTCCAGATTCGCAGCGCTATTTCGATCATCATCATGCTGCTAGCGATACTTTCGATGCTGTAAATAAACGCGAACTAGAATTAGGTGGCGCTTCTATGGCGGCGTTAGTATATTTGTTTGATAAATACGGAATTTAATATGAAATGTACACTACTTCTCGGTTTTACACTTGTAACCCTATCCTTTATGAATGCCCAAAATAGTACAGACTTACCGTATTACGAACTCCCAGAATATTCAAATGCTTATACGGCAGGTACAGTAACGGGTAGGTTAATAGATGGATTAGGGTTTCGTTATTATTGGGCAACAGAAGGGTTGAGTGATACAGATTTAGAGTTTAAGTTGGGCGATGATACACGTTCTACCTTAGAAACGATGGCACATATTTACGACTTGTCTACAGTAATTAAGGATGCCGCATTGCAGGTGCCTCACACAAAAGAAACCTTAAAAAAGGCATTAACCTATTGCGAATTGCGAGCGTTAACCCTTAATAATTTAAAAACAGCTTCCGATATTTTTAAACAACAAACCGATTTGGAGGCTTTTAACATGGTGTTTAAAACACCTAATGGTAATAATACAGTGCCATTTTGGAATGCCATAAACGGCCCCGTAGCAGATGCTGTTTGGCATTGCGGGCAAATAGCTTCATTTAGGCGCGCTTCGGGAAATCCTATAAATTCAAAAGTGAATCATTTTATGGGAACGGTACAAAAGTAACCATAGCATTTTTTTGAGGTATAAGAGTAACTTTTATTATATGCAATTCCTTAACTAAAGATTAAAAAATCGTTATAAAAATCATTATTTTTGAAATCTATTTATAATGATATTATGGATTTTGCAGAAGAAAGTATAAAAGAACTGGGCTATATTCCAGTTAAAGAATCTGTTGGTGAAATAGATTATGTTGCTGAAATTAAAAAATTAAAGACAGAAAAGAATGCGGTTATCTTAGCGCATTATTATCAAGATCCAGTTATTCAGGATTTGGCAGATTACGTTGGCGATAGTTTGGGATTGTCTTATAAAGCGCAAGAAACCGAAGCTGATTTAATAGTGTTTGCTGGTGTGCATTTTATGGCTGAAACGGCCAAAATATTGAATCCGACCAAAAAAGTGGTTTTACCAGATGTAAATGCAGGTTGTTCTTTAGCAGATGCTTGTAGTGCAGAAGATTTAGCCGAATTCAAGAAGAAATATCCAGACCATATTGTTATTACTTATGTAAATACTTCGGCCGAGGTGAAGGCGATTAGCGATTTGTGTGTCACGTCGTCTAATGCAAGAAAAATTGTAGACTCGGTGCCTTTAGATCAACCAATTATTTTTGCTCCAGATCGTAATCTGGGGGCTTGGATTCAGAAAGAAACTGGTCGCGATATGGTGTTATGGGACGGTGCCTGCGTGGTACACGAAGCATTTTCGATGGATAAATTATTGGCTGTGTATAAAGAGCACCCTAAAGCCAGAATTATTGCACACCCAGAGTCGGAAGCGCATCTACTTAAAATAGCCGAGTACGTAGGGTCTACAGCAGGGTTAATTAACTATGTAAAAACCAGTCCAGCAAACGAGTTTATTGTGGCGACAGAAGTAGGGATTTTACATGAAATGCAGAAAGAAGTACCTCATAAAATTTTAATTCCAGCACCAGCTAAGGAAAATAATACCTGCGCATGTAGCGAATGTGCTTACATGAAAATGAATACCCTTCAAAAACTATATACTTGTATGAAATACGAGTTGCCAGAAATTCAGGTTGATAAAGCCATACAAGAGCGTGCCCTGTTGCCTATACAGCGCATGCTAGACATTTCATAACACACTAATGAGTAACCATACCGATTTTTTAATACTAGGTTCGGGTGTTGCTGGACTAACCACAGCCATTCGTTTAGCCCAAGCTTTGCCCAATAAAGAAATTTTAGTAGTCACTAAAGCCAATAAAAGTGAATCGAATACCAAATATGCACAAGGCGGTATAGCCGTGGTTTGGGACAAGCTTGATTCGTTCGAAGATCATATTAACGATACCTTAATTGCCGGAGAACACCATAACGATCCCGATGTGGTTAAAATGGTTATTGAAGAAGCCCCAGCTTGCATGCGCCAATTGATGGCTTGGGGTGCAGATTTTGACTATAATAAAGTTGGTGAATTCGATTTAGGTAAAGAAGGTGGGCATTCGGCCAATCGCATCATTCATCATAAAGATATTACAGGCTTAGAGGTAGAGCGTACTTTATTAGATAAAGTGGCAGGGCTTAAAAATATTAAGTTACTACCGTATCATTTTGCTATCGATTTGATTACAGATCATCAATTAGGAAAATCCGTAGCCGATAAAACCGATATAGGATGTTATGGGGCGTATATACTCAATCAAAAAACAAATGCGATAGAGCCTTACATTGCTGCGAAAACTATATTGTGTACTGGTGGCATTGGGCAGGTGTACGCTTCAACAACAAATCCGTTAATTGCCACTGGCGATGGTATAGCCATGGCGTATCGTGCCAAAGCAAATATAAAGGATATGGAATTTGTTCAGTTTCATCCTACAGCACTTTTCGAGCCCGAACAAAGTCCTTCGTTTTTAATTTCCGAAGCCGTTAGAGGTTTTGGTGCATACTTACGAAATAAAAATGGCGAACGTTTTATGTTGGCTATAGACGAGCGTGCAGAACTTGCGCCGCGCGATGTTGTTGCTAGAGCCATAGATCACGAAATAAATGCTACTGGCGAACGTTTTGTGTATTTAGATTGCACACATTTAGATTATGATGCCTTTTTAAAACATTTCCCAAATATTAACGACAAATGTCTGCAAATAGGAATTGATATTAGAAAGCACATGATTCCTGTTGTGCCAGCTTGCCATTATGCGTGTGGTGGTATAGAAGTAGATAAAAATGGATTAACCTCTATTAAAAATTTATACGCTGCTGGCGAATGCTCTAGTACGGGGCTTCACGGTGCAAACCGTCTGGCTTCAAACTCGTTATTGGAAGCTTTGGTTTATGCAAATCATATCGCCGACCATATTATTGAATTGAAGTCTGATTTAAGTGAAGCATTGATTTCTGTTCCAGATTGGAACGATGACGGAACCTCTAAACCTAAAGAACTTATTTTAATTACCCATTACAGAAACACCATTCAGCATATCATGTCCGATCTGGTTGCAATTGTGCGTACAGATAGTAAATTAAGGGAAGCTGCCAAGCATTTAAAGTATGTAGAAGATTCTACGCTGGAGCTGTATGTAGGTTCTAAATTATCGGTGCAAATTTGCGAACTTAGAAACCTTAATACCATTGCAAATTTAATTGTTATGCAATCGCAAATGCGAAAAGAAAACATGGGTGGCTTTTACAATACCGATTTATTAACAGAATAATTTTTGAGTCTTACATATTTACAAATTCGAAACCAGAAAGCGGATAGGGACGTAAGTCTATTTCGGTTTCGTTAAGCACAATGCCATGCTCTAAATACGCTTTTAAATTGGCCAGCCAAAAGGTCCATCCGTTACTGCAACCATAAAAAATTTCTAGTTTACTTTTATCGTCGTTAGGAATTTTAGTTTGTGTTAGCGTAACCAGAATAGCAGTGTCGTGTTGTTCTAAACTTACAGTTACCTCGCAAGATCCTGCAAACGAAAAGCTAACCGAGGTGTTGTTTTGCACATCTAGAATACGGCCTTCTTCTTTACCATCCCAATTGTGCCATTGCCAGACGTAGCTGTCTCCTTTTTTGATGGTACTGGAAGGAGATAATTTACTGTCTGCTCTTAAAAATTTGGCATCTTTTAAAAACCAAGCTGTAATTCCTGCTTCGGTAGTCCAACACCAAAAGAGCTGTTCTAGAGAGGCTTTAATAAATATTTTTTTAGTGAACGATTGCCAAGATAGAGAAGTCATGATGGATAGCTTTCTTATAAAGATATCAAAAAAAACGTTACCTGATTAAAGTAACGTTTGTTGTAAATGATTTATAGAGAAACTTCTATCTGATTTTTGATGATATCATCGAAGGTTTCGCGTTCACGTATTAACAAGGCCTGGTCTTTATGCCAAAGTACCTCTGCTGGTCTGTAACGGGAATTGTAGTTAGAAGACATCGAGTAACAGTAAGCGCCAGCATTTTTAAAGCACAATATGTCACCTTCATTAATTTCGTTTATTCTACGGTTATTGGCAAAAGTGTCGGTTTCGCAAATATAGCCTACTACCGAGTAGAAGCGCTCGCGTCCTTTTGGATTAGATATATTACTAATCATGTGTTGCGAACCGTATAACATCGGGCGAATTAAATGGTTAAATCCAGTGTCTATTTGAGCAAAAACGGTAGATGTAGTTTGTTTTACAACATTTACTTTGGCTAAAAATACACCAGCTTCGCTAACCAAGAATTTACCTGGCTCGAAACCTAAGGTTAATTCTTTGCCGTATTCTTTACAAAAGGCATTAAAACGCTTTGATAGCTTTGTGCCGAATTCTTCGATGTTAGTTTCGATATCACCTTCAGAATATGGTACTTTAAATCCGGAACCGAAATCTAAAAATTCTAAATCTTTAAAATGTTTAGCGGTATCGAATAAAATTTCACTAGCATATAAAAATACGTCGATATCTAAAATATCGCTTCCAGTATGCATGTGTATACCGTTAATATGCATATTGGTGTTTTCTACAATGCGTAAAATATGTGGTATTTGATGTACAGAAATACCAAATTTAGAATCGATGTGGCCTACAGAAATATTAGCATTACCACCAGCCATAACGTGTGGGTTTATACGAATACAAACAGGTACCTTTGGGTGTTTGGTTCCAAATTGTTCTAAAATAGAAAGGTTATCAATATTAATTTGTACACCAAGTTTAGATGCGATTTCAATTTCTTCTAACGAAACACCATTTGGAGTAAATATAATTTGTTCTGGCGCAAACCCTGCTTTTAGTCCGAGTTGCACTTCCTGAATAGACACAGTATCTAAGCCAGCACCAAGCGTGTGCATTAATTTTAAAATAGAAATGTTAGATAACGCTTTAACAGCATAATTTATCTTTAACTGTTTCACCTTATTAAATGCAGATGTTAAACGTTTATACTGCGACACTATTTTTTCAGAGTCATACACATACACCGGACTTCCAAAGTCGTTTGCAATTTTTAATAAAGTGTTATTATTCATTTTAAGTTAAATTAAATTCGGCGCAAATCTATAAAGTTTTTATCAGTTTAAACGGTATTATTTGTCAAAAAATCAGTAAAAAGAATAAGATATGTTTAATATGCATAATACATGTTAAAAATTATTGGTTAAAACCTATAGGATGTTTACATTTGTTTTGCAATAAATTTTATAAAGTAATGAATTTACACGAATATCAAGGAAAGGAAATTTTAAGCAGTTTTGGCGTACGTATTCAGCGTGGTATTGTAGCTCAAAATGCTCAAGAAGCGGTTGCTGCTGCAAAACAATTAACCTCTGAAACTGGAACAAGTTGGCATGTTATAAAAGCTCAGGTTCACGCTGGTGGACGTGGTAAAGGAGGCGGTGTTAAGCTTGCTAAAAATCTAAAAGATGTTGAAGAACTTGCTGGACAAATTATAGGTATGAACCTTGTAACTCCACAAACATCTGCCGAAGGTAAAAAAGTACACCAAGTATTAGTTGCTGAAGATGTTTACTATCCAGGAGAAAGTGAAACCGAAGAATATTACATGTCTGTATTACTTAACCGTGGTACTGGCCGTAATATGATTATGTATTCTACCGAAGGTGGAATGGACATTGAAACTGTTGCCGAAGAAACGCCACATTTAATTTTTACTGAAGAAATAGATCCTGCTGTTGGTATTTTACCATTTCAAGCAAGACGTGTTGCTTTTAATTTAGGTCTTTCTGGTAATGCGTTTAAAGAAATGACGAAATTCGTAACTAATTTATACACTGCTTACGTAAAATCTGATTCGTCTTTATTCGAAATTAATCCAGTTTTAAAAACAAGCGATAATAAAATTATGGCTGTAGATGCTAAAGTTACTATAGACGATAATGCACTTTACAGACATAAAGATTATACAGATTTACGCGATTTACGCGAAGAAAACCCAATAGAAGTTGAAGCTAAAGAAGTAGGTTTAAACTATGTAGATTTAGACGGAAACGTTGGTTGTATGGTTAACGGTGCTGGTTTAGCCATGGCTACTATGGATTTAATTAAGCAAGCAGGTGGAGAGCCAGCTAACTTTTTAGATGTTGGTGGTACTGCCGATGCTGCTCGTGTAGAGGCTGCTTTTAAAATTATTTTAAAAGACCCTAACGTAAAGGCTATTCTTATTAATATTTTTGGTGGAATTGTACGTTGCGACCGTGTAGCACAAGGCGTTATTGATGCTTATAAAAACATGGGAACGATTAATGTGCCAATTATTGTACGTTTACAAGGTACCAATGCAGATATAGCTAAAGAATTAATCGATAACTCTGGATTAGACGTGTTAAGCGCAACAGAATTCCAAGAGGCTGCCGATAAAGTACAAGAAGTATTAGCTTAAAATAAAAGCTAAAGCATAACTTAAAAAAAGCGTCTAATTTAAGAGTTAGACGCTTTTTTATTTGAAGACTTTTTAGGAGATTTCCCTTTGGGTGATGTCGTTTTATTAGATGTGGGTATATTGTTGGCTTTGGGTTTATCTTTCTTCTGCATTGGGCCACGTAAATGAATAATTAATCCGTTTAGGAAATTTCTTAAAATCTGGTCGCCACATTCCATGTATTTAGGATGGTCTTCTCTTCTAAAAAAAGCACCGAGTTCACTCTTGCTAATTCTAAAGTCTACCAAGGCTAAAATGCTTACAATATCTTCATCTCTTAATTTGTGTGCTACACGTAATTTTTTGAAAATATCATTATTTGTCATATTCTTAAAATTTTAATCTTATATCAATAATTTAACATAAATAGTGGTTTTAATTGTTTAAAATCTGCGTTTTAGACTTTTTTACTATTTATGCTACAAATGTAGTTTTTATTGTCGCGTTTTGGTAATATTTTTCAGTTTTTAATTTTAATTTAAATTACTGTAAATCAATGTGTTGATTGTGTTTGGTTTGCTGTTTTTAGAAATAATTTCAAGTGAATTCACTGTGTAAACACCATGTTTTTAGGGAGTTACGAAAGATGAACGTTCGAAAAATCCGATAAAGTACCATTTATTTTTCGACGAGTTACAATATATATACGATTATAAAATGCTTAATATCAGTAACTTTATAATGTTAAAATTAATCACTCCCTCTGTTATGATAAACCGTGTTGAAAAATTGAGTTTGCTATCTGAAATGATAGCTTTCGCAAAAACCGATGCCAGCATTAAATCCATAGAATATAATTTTCTTTTAGGAGTTTCTCAGCAATTAGATATTTCTAGGGAAGATTTTGAGTACTTGTTAAAACATCCTATTGCTTATAAACACGTCGCGTCTTACAGCGAGCGTATTGTGCAATTTCATAGGTTGGTTTTATTAATGAATTTGGATAACGAGAGATCTGAAAAAGAAATTATTAAGTTGTTTAACTTTGGTCTTAAAATGGGGTTAAGCCACGAGTCTATAAACAAAGTGTTATACCTTATGGATGGTTTCCCAAATAAAATTGTACCACCAGATGTGTTAATAGACATCTTTAAGGTACAATACAATTAAAATTTTTAGAATTATTTCAAGAGAAGTTAAGAGTACTTAGTTACTTAAGTGCATTTAACTTGTCTTGGTAATATTGAATTTTATCTCTGTATTTAGCGGCCAGCATAAAGTCTAATTCTTTTGCGGCGGCTTCCATGAGTTTTCTTTGTTCTCGAATATTTTTTTCTAGCTGCGGTTTGGTTAAGTATTCACTCTCTGGTTCTGCGGCTTTTTTAGCCTCTATTTCGTAATGGTAAGTACTTACCGAGTTTTTAGCCAATGCACTATCTAAACTTTTGTTTAGTGCTTTTGGTACCAAATTATGTTTGGTATTGTAATTAATTTGCTTTTCGCGCCGGTAATTGGTTTCGTCAATGGTTTTCTGCATGCTGTTGGTAATTTTATCTGCATACATAATGGCTTTACCATTTATGTTTCTTGCAGCTCGACCAACGGTTTGCGTTAACGATCTAGCCGAACGTAAAAAACCTTCTTTATCGGCATCTAAAATGGCCACAAGCGATACTTCTGGTAAATCTAATCCTTCACGAAGTAAGTTAACACCAACCAATACATCAAACAATCCCTTGCGTAAATCCTGCATAATCTCTACGCGTTCTAAGGTGTCGACATCGCTGTGTATGTAACGACAACGAATTTGGATGCGGTCTAGGTATTTGGTTAATTCTTCGGCCATGCGTTTGGTTAATGTCGTAACCAGAGTTCTTTCATCTTTCTCTACGCGTTGTTGAATTTCTTCAATTAAATCGTCTATCTGATTTAAGCTCGGGCGCACTTCTATAATCGGATCTAAAAGTCCTGTGGGACGAATAACCTGCTCGACATAAATACCGTCACTCTTTTGAAGTTCGTAATCGGCTGGAGTGGCACTAACATATATTACTTGGTTTTGCAGGGCTTCAAACTCTTCAAATTTTAAAGGTCTGTTATCCATCGCAGCAGGAAGTCTAAAACCATAATCAACCAAATTTTCTTTTCGGCTGCGGTCTCCGCCATACATGGCGTGTACCTGCGATACGGTAACATGACTTTCGTCTACAACCATTAAATAGTCGTCAGGAAAATAATCTAACAAGCAGAATGGTCTGGTGCCTGGTTGTCTGCCATCTAGATATCTCGAGTAATTTTCAATCCCAGAACAATATCCCAGTTCTCGAATCATTTCGAGATCGAATTCGGTGCGTTCTTTCAGGCGTTTCGCTTCTAAATGTTTACCGATGTCTTTAAAGTAATCATGTTGTTTCACCAAATCGTCCTGAATGTCTTTTATAGCATTTTGTAGCACTTCTGGCGATGTTACAAACATGTTTGCAGGGTAAATGTTTAAACGGTCATATCTTTCAATAATGGCATTGGTTTGCACATTAAAAGCTTCAATTTCTTCAATTTCATCTCCAAAAAAATGGATTCTAAAGGCATCATCGGCATAGCTTGGGAAAATATCTACAGTATCTCCTTTTATTCTGAAATTCCCATGATTAAATTCGGCCTCTGTTCTGGCGTACAAACTTTGCACTAAACGATGCAATAATTTAGTTCTGGAAATGACTTGATCGCGTTGTAATGAAATGACATTTTTTTGAAATTCCACAGGATTTCCAATACCATATAAGCAGGATACCGAAGCTACAACCAGCACATCGCGACGCCCTGAAAGTAGGGATGAGGTTGTGCTTAAACGTAGTTTTTCTATTTCTTCGTTAATCGATAAATCTTTTTCTATGTAGGTACCCGAAACAGGAATGTAGGCTTCTGGCTGATAATAATCGTAATACGATACAAAATATTCGACAGCATTATCTGGAAAAAATTGTTTAAACTCCGAATACAACTGTGCGGCTAAAGTTTTGTTGTGTGCCAAGACCAAAGTTGGACGTTGTACCTCTTGTATAACATTGGCTACGGTAAAGGTTTTACCCGAACCTGTTACCCCTAAGAGGGTTTGATATTTTTCGTTGGCGGTAATGCCAGCAGTTAATTGTTTGATGGCATTAGGTTGGTCGCCCGTAGGTTGGAACTCTGATTTGATTTTAAAACGCATATTGCAAATTTACGCTTTTTTATAATGCTGTAAATGTAGCTTAATTTATCGTTTTAGAGTAAAGTGCCCTTTTACTTGAAACGATTTGTTGTTTTGAATAATGTCGGCTACATACCAATAATCATCTGTTGGCATGGGCTGACCTCTGTAGGTGCCATTCCATCCTGTGGCATCGGCATCTAAAGTCGTCATTAATTTACCATATCTATCAAAAACAAAGACTACAGTACCCGGAATATGTTCAACCCCAATAATATGCCAAGTATCGTGAAAACCATCGCTGTTGGGTGTGAAAAACTTAGGAATGTTTATTACTTGTACAACTGTACTTCCTATAGCACATCCGCTAATGTCTTTAACTGTTACGGTATGTTCGCCAATGTTAACTTGATTAAACGTATTGGATGTTTGTGGCGCACCTTGGTCTAAGCTATAAACATAATCGCCACTACCACCAGAGGCAGAAACGGTAATGGTATTGGCTTCCGAAAACGAAGTCGCATCGGCAGTAACTGTTAAATTCGATCCGTTTGGATTGCTGTAAGGTAATAGATTGAATGTTTTTATAATGTAACAACCTGTGTCGTTACTCTGTACACGAGCGTAAAGTGTTTCGTTGGGTGTGTAAACATAAGGAGAAACTAAAGGATTACTTGCAGTTTCGGCATCGGAATAAGTGGAGTAGTAGCTCACGGTAACCGCATTTAAATCGTACACCAAACGATTATCTATAGTTGTTAAATTGAGTGTGCCTGTACCATCTTCGCAAAATTGAAAATCCGATAAATCTTTTGTCGGTGGTGGTAGCGTTGTGTTTAAGGCAATAGGTTGTATGGTATAACAATATGTTGCAGCATCAAATACCGCTAAAAACACTTCGGTAATGTTTGCAGGTTTAATGTAGTTTTCCGGATCGGGAATGTTGGTTGTAATGTTGGTAGGATCTTGAATGTTGGCTACATCTTCGAGAGATTCAAAATAATATTCTTCTAAAACTTGTCTAGGGTTTAAGTTGATCGATTTTACAGCTTGGGTTAAGTCGAAATGTACATTATCTCCATCGTAATTGGTGGCACAAGCAGGAGCTATAGTGGCACTACTAAAATCAGGAAGCTCGTTAATTTTAATTAATAGGGGTTGTACTTTATAACAATCGGTAATTCCTGCATTTTCTATCCTTGCCCAAATATTTTGAAGTGTAGGAGACGTTTGTATGGTGTATGTTGAGTTTAATTGATTGATTCTAGCATTGGCATCGGCCTCTGTTTTGTAAAAGGTAATGTCTAAAGTTGCATCGCCTTCAATTTCGTCTGCTGTTTGTTCTAAATCTATTGTGGTATTGGCGCTATCTGCAATAATGCAAACGGGTATGTCTACAATGTTATATACGGGAGAAATAATGGTATTTAAGGTTATGGCAGATTCTACTATAGCACAAGCAGGATTGCTGTTGTTTTTAGCAATAACATAAATGGTTTGTGGGCCATTAGCAACATTTACAACATCATCGTTTCTTAATAGTTGACCTCCTTTTTCGGTGTAAAATGATACATTGATATCAGACGAGTAATTTACCAATAATTCGTTGCGATCTATATCTCCAATTTTAAAATCGGGAGTGTCGCAGGCAAAAAATGAAGTTTTATCGATTTCTGGTTGTAGATATACTTCAATTTTAACAGGATCGATAACAGCACAACTTGTTGTATCCCTTACATTGGTTACACGGCTGTAAATGGTTTTAGAGGGGGTGTAATAGGTGTTTGGGTCTTGTATGTAATTGTTGTTTCCAGAAACGGCATCGTTTTGATTTTCGTAAAGTTTAATATTTACTGTTTCTGGTACGGTATTTAATGTAATGTCGTTTACAATGTCGGATAAATTAATTTCAAGCGCAGGGTCGGTTACGCAATATCTAAACGTATCGTAAGTAATGTTAACCTCTGGTAATTGTATAATTTCTACAGGAAAAAAGAAGGTGTCGAAACATATACCTTGTAATGAGACAGCACTTACGTTTTGTGTAACTTTAACATACAAACCGCCTTCTGCAACAATCGTGTTGCTATCTATGTATTGCGGGAGTTTATTTTGGTTTAAATCTAAATCAGTTTGCGTTAAATAATAGTCTATTTTATAACCTTTGCTAGTGTAATCTATTAGGGTGTTGTAATAGTCTAAATCTAACACAGGCGGACTGCTACATTCTTTAAGGCCATCGGTGCTGTATACTAAATCTGGAGCTTCAAAAATTTCAAAATCAGATTTTATGGACATGCATCCAGGATATTCTATTTGAATGTAAATGGTTTGTAATTTTTCTGGAACACCATCGCCGTTTAAATCTGGAATGGTATAGTTTTCTGATTTTGGAATTTCGGATGTATAGGTATTATCATCATAAAACGTAATGATTATATCGTTTATTCCTTCTGAAATATCGTTAGCAATTTCAACCATATTGAAAGTAGAGCCTCCACAAGTTGCATAATTTTGCAAGTTGTTCTCGAAAGCAATCAATACATCTGGAAAAATGTCTATTTGTGCTACAGAAGGGCAGGCATTGGGATTGTTTTTATCGGTAACCTTAACATACACGACGGAAGGTGATGTTGCTAAATAGTCTTCGATGTCGGTAATTTCATTAACGTTATTATCGGCATCTTCTTGACTTCTGTAGTAAGTAATGTCGTAGTCATTGGGGTTTAATCCATCTAAAATGGCTGCAAGGGCTTCATCTAAATCTTCAATAATACCATCGGTTGTTAATTGGCAACCAGCAATTACCGAGCTATCCGAATTATTTATTTTAGGGCTTTCGGTTTGTTCTAAATAAAAATCGTTGGTTCCTGCGCACCCCGTTATTTTATCTTCGACTCTTACATACAACAAGTCTAAAGTGTTAATGTTTCTGTAAGGGTCAGGAATGGGTTTTATACCTTCGTCTGCCTGATATTCGGTGTAGTGATAGGTAATAATATAATCGTCTGTGTTAGTTGGGGCAAATAACGCGTCTAAACTATGTAAACTGAAATTTAAATCGTTATCGCATCGAAATGCTCTAATATTGTCTGGTACCGTGGGCTGTGGGTTAACCATTAAGGTAAACTCTAAATTTACAGTACAGGCATAACTATCGCCAAGTACAGAGGCTTTAATGAGTTTGGAATCGCCTGGGCCTAATGTAATTGGCGATGTAATGGGATTGTCGTTACTATCGAAATACGAAATGGTGTAGCCTGTGTCTGGTATTTCATTTCTAATCTGGCTGGTAATATAGGAGTTGTAATCTTGTAGATTAAACACTTCGTCTTCCGAGCTACAGCGTGAAAAATCTTGGTTAGGATCGATATCAACACTGGTAGCGGGTTTAAATGCTATAGTAACCTCGTCGCTAATGGGGCAGGCATTAGTAGTACTTACACCATTTATACAATCGGGTTGAGGTACGTTAATTTGAATACTGTAAGTTCCCGATTCGGTTACCGTATATTGTGCTTTGTTGTAAGGCGCTCCGCCATCGGTTATGCGTACGCCGTCTTTATACCAGTTGTAATTTGTAATGTAGGAGTTGCCAATGTCTGCGTTTAATGTAATTGAGGTACAGGTGTCTGTAATATCTTCACCTAAATCTACAGATGTGTTAAAACTGCTTCCTTTTATAAAAACAGCAGTATCGTAATTAGTGTCGCCATGATCGGCAACAATAAGCTTAATTTTATATTTTTTATAAGGTGTAATCGATGCTTGGGCAGTTAACACTTTGGTGCGCCCGTAAAAATTGGTATTGCCTAATTGAGCAACTTCATTTTCGTAAAACTGTATGTTATCGCCCGCACAACTGTTACCATTAATATTTACCGTGTTTACAGGTGTAGTTGAATCTGGTATAAGGGCAATGTTTTTAAAATTACTATTGCCTTCTTCTTGAATTAAAAAGGCAAAGCCATCGGCATAACTACAAACATTCGGACTGTTGTATTCTTCTGAAGCGAGTATGTAATCGAAAGCAATGGTATTGGTTATGGCTACGAATTCGAATTCTAAAGTGGTGGCATTTCTGGTGTCGGAAATGCCTAAGGTCGTATTTAAATCGGGGTCTGTTCCCCAACTATTACCACCTGCGTTTAAGTTGGCAACAGGGGCATTTCCTGCTTCAATAACGTTTCCAGTAGTTAAAATAATACCATCGTCGAACGGAAAATTTGAGTTATTTTTACTAAAAGCTCCAAAACTAGAAAACGCTTCGCCCGCAACAAAGGCATTTACAGGCGAATCTGCTTCGCACAATGCTATACCACAACCAGATATTAAATAGTCTTCTATTAAAGATTTCGGATCGGATGAGGAGTTAACAGAAATCAGGTTTTGCGAAAACAGGCTATTGCTTATAAAAAAGCATAAACACATAATGTAAAAACCTGTTCTCATAAAAGCTTCAAATTCAGTTAAATTAAATCAATATACATGAAGAATTTCTAGTGGAAAAAAAGAAAAATGCAAATATATGGTTTTTAGATAAAATACATTGGAATAACGATGAAATACCTTATAGATTGTATGATGCTTTAATATTAACGTTTTAGGGTAAAGTGCGATTTAAAGTGGCGGCCGTCGGCTAAGGTGGCAGTAAACCAATAATCGTCACTTGGCAAAGGTTGTCCCTTAAAAGTGCCGTCCCAACCATCGTTGTAAGGCGATATTTGTTTTATTAATTTACCATAACGGTCAAAAATATAAACTTTAGTGTTTGGCATAAAAGTATCTGGAATGCCTTCAATTCTCCAAATATCGTGGTAGTTATCTCCGTTGGGCGTAAAAAATTTGGTAAAGCCTACTACATAAACTGTTTCTTCGGTGGTGCCACAATTATTTTTAACATCCATCACTTTTAAAGTGTAAACTCCAGCAGCTACATTCTCGAAAGTATTACTGGATTGGTAGGGGAAATATTCGCCCTCATTATCATCTTCATTATAGTATAAAGCGTATTCGTAAATTCCGGTACCGTCAACTTCTACTGTTATAGAGTTGTTGTCGGCTAGGTCTTTAACATTTACATTTACAATGGTAGCGGTAGATACCTCTATAACGGTTACGATATGTGTTTCTATACAACCAGTAATTTTATCGGCTATAGTTACTTTATAGGTGCCTGCTTGGTTAATGTTTAATGTAGGTGTATTTTCTCCAGATTCCCATAAGTAGGTGTAATTATCTTGATTTTCGGGCGCTATTCCTGCATCTATTGTAATGGTTTCCGGATACAAATTGCTGCAATAGTTTACGCTTGCTTCTGTTGTATAAATTGGTGTAGCTAGTAGATTAAAACTTGTAATTTCAAAACATTCTGTAGTCGTATTGGTCATTCGTACATAAATTGTTGAAACCACTTTTCCGTTGTCTTCATTGATGTAAGGACTCGATAACGGATTTAGTTTTTGATTGGCATCGGCTATGCTGGTATGATAAGTTAATGAAATACCGCTTTGCGTACCTAGAATAGCAGATTCATTTGTTTCTAAATTAAACGAAGAAATGCCATCGGAATAAGGAGCAATGATATCGCAAGTAGTAATATCTGAAGGCTTTTCTGAAGAAGATTGATCTGACGGAGACGACGCAAACTCAGCTGTTCCAGTCCACTCTAGTGTAAAGCTACTAGTGCCTATTGGGCGATCTATAGCAATGTAATACGTATCTCCTGCGTTTACATCTAGCCATTTAACGAAACTGTTACCTAAGGCAGAAGGGCCTTCGGTAGCATCGGTTTCTGTTCCATTCATGCCTGTATGATTAGATGTTAGTCCTGCTTGCGAAGGATTAGTTGTAGAGCAGCGTATTGCCATACCAAGGTTGTTGCAAGGTCGGTTTGGACCAAACACAAAAAAATCGTAGTCTTCATTAATGTTACTGCTGTTAGGCTTCAGGGTGAATCCTAAAGTTCCCGATGTTATTGGGGTAACTTTTAACCAAAGGCTGTTGTGTTCTTGGCTTCCGCAAGAATTTAAATAAGAAATTTCTTGTGTTCCGCTACCAGAAACATTAGAATCTACATTCGAATTTCCACAAACTGTTACCGAACCTAAACAATCGTTGGATTGTTGTGAATGCAGGATAAAATTATTAAGAAATAGAAATAGAATGAAAAGCGATATGCTGTTTACAGCGGGGTAATGTTTCATGTTAACGTCTTAGGGTAAAATGTGTTTTAAAGTTACGACCATCAGCCAAGGTTGCAGTAAACCAATAATCGTCTTCGGGTAAATTTTGTCCGTTAAATGTGCCATCCCAACTAGAATCGTTTAATGTGATTTGTTTTAATAGTTTACCATAACGATTAAAAATGTACACATTGGAACTTGCCATAAACACCTCGGAGGCGCCTTCTATTTTAAAAGTGTCGTTATAGCCATCGTTGTTAGGGGTAAAGAATTTAGTAAACCCTACAACGTAAACTACTGTTTCGGCAATGCCACAATCGTTTTTTATATCTTTTACACGCGCCGTATAGATACCTGGTTGTACATTATTAAAAACCGGGTTGCTTTGGTAGTCGCGATAGAGTGTGTGGTTGGTTTGCTCTTGGTTAGTTGTATATAAGGCATATTCGTAAATACCTAGTCCGCTTGCCGAAATGCTTACAGTATTTAGGTCGCTAGCGTAAGATACTTTTGCGTTGTCTATAACTGCTATTCCAGATTCTTCGGTAGTAAATGTGTTTAAGGTTACACAGTTACTCGTGTTGTTTATAATGGCTACGGAATAGGTTCCTGTTTGGTTAACCGTTAAAGTGGCGTCTGTCGCGTCTGGAATTATTTGCTGTTCGTTATACCACTGAAATGAATAAGCAGACACATCTCCATTCGAAATATCTGCATGTAAAGCAACGTTGGCATCGGTACAAAAATAAGCGGTATCAAAGGTTTCGGGGGCGTCTGTTACTGTTAGGTTAAAGGTTTGATCTGTATAGCATCCCGTTTTATCGTTTGTGGCTCTTACGTATATAACTTGATTGTTGTTACTGTTTATGTAGTGTTGCGGATTCTCAATACTATTAGCTGATGCTGTACCTTCTGGATTGGTCTCGTAAAATGCAATGGAAGCATCTGTTGAAGTGATACTTTCTTCCAGATTAAAAACAGAAATACCATCGTTATAAGGCATAGAGACATCGCAACGATTTAAATCTTGAACCGTTAAGGTTGGTGTCGGGATTAGTGTTATATTAAAAGATGTGGTGGCAAAGCAATTGGTGTTATTATTATTTTCGACTCTGGCAAAAATAGCTTTGTTGCTAGTTGTTGTGTTGTAAGCATTGGACGCACTAATTTTGTTTGTATTTGCCAAAGCATCTGGTTCTGTTTCGAAATAACTTACTGTAAAATCACTAGGGTTTTGGGCGCCTAAAATTTCAGCATTTTTAATACTTAAATCTATGGTTTCTGTTCCATCGTTATCCCAATCGCAAATATTAGTAATGTCTGAAGTCGAATGGGCTATCGGGATGTCGTAATAACTCACATACGCTTCACCTTCTTTAATATCGCAAAAGGTACCGCTTACAGGTGTGATAATAACTTTGTAATATCCTGGTTTTGTAACGTCCATCTCCCAATCGTTTAAAGTCGGGCTAATTGTGTTTCCATTTAAAGTCCACTCATAGGTGGCATCTGGAATTTCTTCTGAAGTTAGAGTGTATGTGTCTCCCGTACAGAGTGCTAAATTATTGGTTTCAACACCGTCGCTGGCATGAATGATATCTATTTTTTGATTGAAGAATGATTGAATAAATGGGGGTAAGCCTTGTGTAGAATTTTTTCCGCCTAAATCTATTGCATTGTGTCTGTATTGTGCGGCAGTTCCTTTAGCATTTGGGTTTTGTATAACGCCTAAATAAGGTAAACCACGTTCGTAGGTTGCAGACAGGGCTCGATATATTTTTCCGTCAGGACCCAATTGTAAAGCGCCTCTAAATAGGTTCCTGTCGTCTAATACAACTTGGGAGTCCGATATGTCTAAAGCTTTTAAATCGTATTGAATTAAAGCCGAACGGTGTCTGGTTTCATTATTAGCATCGTTGCCATTGTAATCGTTAGAGGCATGAATGTATAAATAGCGATTGTTAGACGAGAATTCTACGCCATAAGGTCTGTTACTTGTAGATGTAGAAATGGTAAGCTCTTGTTGATTAGAAACTTTACCCGTATCGGCATCGAAATCGTATATTAATAAACCGCCGTCCATATTGGCACTCACCATTTTTGTGCCGTCTGGAGATAATTTTAAAGCTCCGCGCGGATCTGTAAACGATGTGGCGAAGTTAGAAACAACTGGAGTGTGGTTGATATTGGTATCGTTAATTTCGTAAGCATAGAAAGTGTTTAATGCTGATTGGTTATCTTGGCCGTTGTACGTAGATAACGTGATTACCCATATAGATTGCGTATGGCAGTCTTTAACAACTGCACTTATTTTTTCGGAGCTGTAATCTAAGAGTTTTGTGTTTTTTTCTATTACTTTTCCTAAGCCTGAATTTTCAGATAAATCTACTATGGAATACCGAAAGCCACCATTAAAAGACACACCATTAATGGGCACTCCAGAACCAACTGTAAAAATATAATATATATCGCTGGAGTTTGGTTTAGGGACAACTATAGCCGATTGAGTACTAGACGGATTACCGTACAGGTTACTACCGTTATCCATAAGGCCGTGGTCTTTATTGTAAACGGTTAACCCATCAGTGTAAAATAATAAGTTACCTTGTTCGTCAGAAATCGAAGAAGCTCCTTCTTTAGTGTTTAAGCGTCCGTTTGTGAGTGCAGAAACTGCACCAGTGTTAGAGTTGAATTGTATACCTGCATTTTCGCCAAAATACCAATTGGCAGCTTCAAATTGTGCAAAAATTACACCATGAAACAAGGCTACAATAGCTGTTAATATGTATTTCATGAATTAGGGAGAACTAAGCTATTAGTGCCCTAATATATTATAAATCTCTTTTCTTTAATAATTTATAGGCTAAAAACACAAAAATAGCAGTCCAAATAACCACAATACAAACATCTAAGCCATGTACCGCGTAATCGTACATCATTTCAGTCTTTTCTGGAAATTTGGTAATCATAACACGCTGAAACGGCTGTTTAATTAAATTATACATGGATTTTAGTGGGAAGAAACGCTGGATTTTTTCAGCAATATCGGTATTCATTTGCCAAGCCATAACGCCAAACAAAATCCATTCTAAAATAAAGAGTACAAAAAGAGCTCCTAATGCAAAAGCAGAGCGTTTTACCAGCATAGCTAAGAATAAACACAGGCTAAAAAAGCCCACCAACTTTACAAAATAGGCTAATAAAAAACTGGTTTCCCGAAAAATAATTTGAAGCTCGGTGTAACTAGAATAGTACAACCCAATGCAGAATGTCGCAATGCCAATTAAAACGGTGGCAATAAGCGAGAAAAAGACTATGGTGTAAAATTTAGAGAGTATAAATTCCTTTTTACTAAGGCCGTCTATTAAGTTCTGTTTAATGGTTTTATTACTGTACTCGTTGCCAATCATGCTCACTACAACTATGGCAAAAAAGAATTTAAACTGAGATGCAAAAAAAGTGGTAATGTGCCAAATTATAGGAAAGTTAAAAATACCTAATTCGCCCAATTCCAACGTAAATAAACCAAAGAAATTTATTTTTATAGACGATAAGATAAGTACCGTAAAAGGTAAAATGAAGGATATGAAAATAAGAATTTTACTGGCGCGATTTAGTAAAAGTTTTTGTAATTCTAAATTTAAAAGTCGTAGCATAACAATGGATTTTGTGGCTTAATTGTGGTCTGTTAGTTGTAAAAATTGTTCTTCTAAACTTTGTTTGCGTTTTACCAAATGCGATAATACAATGCCTTTCTGGAACATTAATGTGTTAAATTCCGAAGCTTCCATAGGTTCGTTAAGCAATACTTTTATAAGTTGTTGGTCTTGCGTAATAGAGCCAAATGCCGAATGATTTTCTAAAAACTGAATTAAAGTGTTGTTATTTTCGCACTTAAGCTCTAAAAAACCATGACTGGCAACCATTTCGTCTACGCGACCAGAATATAATTTTACACCTTTTCTTAGTACCACCACATGCGAGCATACTTTTTCAACCTCGTCTAGCAAATGCGAAGCCAATAAAATGGTAGTACCGGTTTTTGCAATTTGTTTTATAATTTCCCTAATTTGGTGAATCCCTTGCGGGTCTAAGCCATTGGTGGGCTCGTCTAGTATTAAAATTTCTGGATCGTTAAGTAGGGCAGAGGCTATAGCAAGGCGTTGCTTCATGCCTAGCGAATAGGTTGCAAATTTGCTGTGTTTTCTGTCTAGCAGTCCAACAATGTTTAATTTTTCATCTATTTTACTAAAATCAATCTCTTTTATTTTACAGACTAATTTTAAGTTCTGATAAGCGGTCATGTACGGATAAAAATTAGGTCGCTCTATAATAGCACCTACTTTTTTTAGGGCATCATGTGTAGTTGTTGTGCCGTCAAACCAGCTAAAGGTTCCAGAGGTTTTATTTACAACATTTAAAACGATACCGAGAGTGGTAGACTTACCACTGCCGTTAGGGCCTAAAATGCCGTAAACATTTCCTTTATTTATAGTGAACGATAAATCGTTTACCGCAGTTAACGATCCAAATGTTTTGGTGAGATTATTGATGGTTAAAATAGATTCCAAATTGGCATGTTTTTGGTTATGTTAGTACGACGACTCTTGGTTAAATTTGTTACAAGCTAATAAATAAAAGCGTAAATTTGAGAGAATATTATAATTATGGACGATTTAAAAATTTCGAAAAAGAAACCTTCTTACCCAATTACGCCTAAACTGAACAAGTATTTGTCTGAATATAATAGGAATTTTAGATTACCGATTTTTTACGACGATTTGTTGCGTTTTCAAGGGTCTATAGTCGTATACGATAAAAATGATGAAGATACCCTTTGGTTACGCGTGTATTACAACGATTTTGAGCGCGAAGAAATTGAGTTAAGTTTAAAACGGGTGTATTCCAATTTGGTGTCAGATGGTAACGAAACCATTTTTAAATATTTAAGTGTAGATTGTATAGACTTTTGCACTTTCGGCAACTCGAAACCTTTCCGAATTAAAGTCAGAAATACCTTAAACGATAATTACACCTATTTTTATGTAAAAAAGGCCGATGCTTCGCGAATTTATGGTTTGGAACTCGAACATATGCTCTCGCCAAACAGCCTTAACTTTTTGGTGTATAAAGATACATTGATTGAGGAGCATATTGCAGGTATACCAGGCGATGAGTTTATTAAAAATATGTTGCCCAATTGTTTGCCTTCAGAAAAATCGCAAATAGCTAAAGAGTTTGTGAAATTTAACGAACGTTGTATGATTCGGCTTTTAGGCGATATGCGTTCTTATAATTATGTAGTTGTACCTACCCACGATTTCGATCATGTAGTGTATAAAGTACGCGCTATAGATTTCGATCAGCAATGCTACGAAGGCAAGTTTAATATTTACCGCCCACAGTTTTTTAAGGAAAATTATACCATGGTGCAATTGGTTAAAGAAAAAATAACCAAGGCTTCTATAGACCAGTATAAAATTGAAGAACGTTCCATTATTGCCAAACGCGCTATTAGTTACCAAAAGCGTTTAGGGAAATTAATAGAATGTATGACCCATGAAACCCTTTCTACTCAAGAAAATATTGCACAATTATCTGCTAGTATTTACGATTATACTTTAGATAAGAATATACGGCACAGTACCAGTATGGGCGAAATTTTAAAGTTTGCCTTAGATTTTGTGAAACGAAATTACGAGGATGTTAATATGAAAAACTTCAGTTAGTTCCAGTTTTCATCAAAATCCAGACTTTCGTAATCGTCGTAGTCTAAATCGTCGTCAAAGTCGTTAAAATCATTAAAAGCATCGTCGGCTTCAAAAGATTTTTCTGGAGCTTGTTCAGGAATTTGTCCGTGAACAAACATTAAATTCGGGTAGTCTACACCTTCTGATGCTTCAACAATTTCGGCCAATTCAACAAAAAAGGTCCACATGTTAAAGAAATCGTATACGTAAATTAATTTGGTTTGCTCTTCGTTTAAAATACTATCGAGTGTCGTTTCGTTCATTAAACTCACATCGTCTTGGCCGTCGCTTAAATCGAAAAGAGAAAACTCTTCGCCTTGATTCCATTCGTCGTCGCTTCTGTAAAACGAAGCCATTTCAGCACCATCAAACCCAAAAGATTGGGTTATAATGTTATGAAGATCTTCTAAAGTATCGGTATGTCTTATTTCTAAATCTCGAAATACATCGTCTTCGGTGTCGTTATCTAAAATAACTCTAAATCTGTAAATCATGCTGAAAATTTAAGTGGCAAATATACTATTTTATACTTATTTACTGAAGCGATGTAAAGTAAATGTCATGGCGGTTAACAAGAAAAAAGCGCCTATTTGGTGAAGTATTCCAAGCCAGATCGGGACGTACAATAAAATGGTAAAAACACCTAATAAAAATTGTATGCCAACCAGAATAACCAGCGAATTAATTCCTTTTTGTTGGTTTGGTGTTAACTTAAATTGGCGGGATTTATAGTAAATGTATAGTATTAGTGCTACAACTACATAAGCAAATGTTCTGTGTATAAATTGAATGCCACTAGGGTTTTCTATCCAATTTTTATAAAAAGGCTCTACAATATAAGCCGATTCGTGAATAAATTTACCTTCATTCATTAAAGGCCAATGGTTGTGTAGCAAACCAGCTTTTAACCCAGCAACAAAGGCTCCGTAAATTATTTGAAAAACTAGAGCGATGTAGCCAACAGTTATAAGATTCCTCATCGTGGTATTGGCTGGTTTTGTGTTGGGGTAAATTAAATCTAAAGCCACCCAAAGGGTTGCGGCAAAGGTTAAAAATGCTGTGGTTAAATGTGCGGCTAGGCGATAGTGGCTTACATCGGGCATCTCTACTAATCCGCTTTTTACCATATACCAGCCTAAAAATCCCTGAAAAGCACCAAGCGCCATAAGAATTAAGCTCTTTTTTATAGTTGATTT
Source organism: Formosa sp. A9 (assembly GCF_051200825.1). Classification (GTDB taxonomy): domain Bacteria; phylum Bacteroidota; class Bacteroidia; order Flavobacteriales; family Flavobacteriaceae; genus Formosa. Next base: position 1,023,593 of record NZ_CP195158.1, read on the forward strand.
TGTAAGTTGTTTGGTGATTAAAAAATATACAAAAGGAAAAAAGAATACCAAACCTATAACTCGGCCTATTAAACGGTGAAGCCATTCCCAAAAATAAATACTTTTAAAATCGCTTAATGTAAAATGCGAATTGTAATGTTTAAATTCTGGGTGTTGTTGGTATAATTGGAAGGCCTCTTGCCATTCGGTGTCGTTTAAAGGCGGGATGGTGCCTGTAATAAGTTTGTAATTAGAGATCGATAAACCAGAATCTGTAAGTCGTGTAATACCACCAACAATTACCATTATAAATATTAAAAAGCATCCGGTAAGCAGCCAGTAGATTACTTTTTTATTGTCTTTTGTTTTCATTGTTCTATAATTACGTGCGCGGACTAACAGATAACCCTAATCGCTCACCTTCTTTAAGCATTAGTGCGTGAGCAGCTTCAAATTCATTTGGAATTTCGCCTTCAAGAATGGCTTCTTTAATGCGTTCTTTAATAATACCTATCGCTTTGGAAGGTTTTAAATTAAAGGTTTGCATAATTTCTTCGCCAGAAATTGGGGGTTGAAAGTTACGTATATGGTCGCGTTCTTCCACTTCAACAATTTTATCGCGTACAATTTTAAAATTGTTATGGTATTTTTTAAATTTTTTAGGATTTTTAGTGGTGATGTCTGCTTCGCACAAAGTCATAAGGTCTTCTACCGCATCTCCCGCATCGAATACCAAACGTCTTACGGCCGAATCGGTTACGATATCTTGTGCCAGAACTATGGGGCGAGAACTCATTAATACCATTTTCTGAACAAATTTCATCTTGTCGTTTAATGGCATTTTTAAGCGTTTAAACAAGTGATAGGTCATTTTAGAGCCTTCAAACTCATGCCCATGAAACGTCCATCCTATTTTTTTGTTGAATTTTTTTGTAGGCGCTTTACCAATATCATGAAGTAGTGCTGCCCAGCGTAACCATAAATTGTTCGTGTTTTTTGCAATATTATCGACCACCTCTAGTGTGTGATAAAAATTGTCTTTGTGGCGTTGCCCTTCAACTTCGTCTATGCCTTTTAATGCTGTTAATTCAGGCAGAATAATGTCTAACAAGCCAGTTTGCTCCAACAGTAAAAAACCAATAGACGGCGTGTCGCTTTCCAAAATTTTATTGAGTTCTACGACAATGCGTTCTTTGGTAATTATGGTAATGCGTTTGTTGTTTCTGGCGATGGCTTGTAGCGACTCGCTTTCTATGTTAAAGTTAAGCTGTGTGGCAAATCTAATAGCACGCATCATACGTAACGGATCGTCGCTATACGTAATGTCTGGATTTAATGGCGTACGAATAATTTTGTTTTCTAAATCTGTAATTCCATTAAACGGATCTAGTAAATCGCCAAAAGCGTTTTCATTTAAATTAAGAGCCAATGCGTTTATGGTAAAGTCGCGGCGGTTTTGGTCGTCTTCCAAAGTGCCGTTTTCGACTACCGGATTACGGCTGTTTTCGTTATACGATTCTTTGCGTGCTCCAACAAATTCAATTTCTATGTCTTTATAACGAAGCATGGCAGTGCCATAGGTTTTGAATACTTGTACTTTAGGCGATTTTGGTAAGTTTTTGGCCACCTGTTTGGCTAAGGCAATACCGCTACCTACGGCAACAATATCGATATCTTTGGCAGTACCGCGGTTTAAAATAAAATCGCGAACAAAGCCACCAATAACATAGCTGTCTATTTGAAGCTCTTTAGCTGCTTGCGAGATAATTTTGAAAATGGGATGTTGTAAGGCGTCTTTGTAATTCATTTTTTAAACATCTTTTTGCCACGAATGCACAAATGTTATTATAAAACTATTCGTTTATGATCTAGAAAATTTTTATGGAAATTAGCAAGTATAGATAATTTGCAGCTAGATACTTTTAAATAATTTAAGCATTGAGCAGTATGTTTATCGTTTAGCGAATCTACCGATTTAATTTCTAAAATAATCTTATCGAAAACAACAAAATCGGCATAAAATCTATGTTGTAAAACAGTGTCTTTATAATTTACTAAATACTCTTTTTCTCTTAAAAATGGAATGTTTTGTGTTTTAAACTCATATTCAATAGCATCTTTATAAACAATTTCGGAAAAACCACTTCCTAAATTATTGTAAACTTCAAATAATACACCAATAATCGTATAGCTTTCGTCTTTGTAAATAATTTTCGACATTTTAATATGGTTTTTGCTATATCAAATACAATTATTCGTGTATTTGTGGCTATTTAAGCTCTTATCACTTTAACAATGCCATCGTTACTTAGTTTTATAATAGACGACGGTTTTGTGTTTATTTTTTCGTGGTGCAAATTTACGACATAGTCTACACCTTTTAAAATCTCTGGTGCTATTTCTTTAAAGCTTTTTGGCGTTGGAAAACCACTAATATTTGCTGAGGTAGAGACAATGGCGCCATTAAACCTGCGTAAGAGCTGAAAACAAAAATCGTTGTCGGGAATACGAATTGCAATGGTATTGTCTTCGGCAATTAAATTGGAAGCTAAATTTTGAGGTTCGTCGTAAATAATGGTAATGGGTTCTTCTGTAATATCTAGAATGCTAAAAGCAGCTTCAGGAATTTTTTTTACATACTTTTTTAGCATGCGGTCGTCTGCCACTAAACAAATAAGGGCTTTGCTGTCTTCGCGTTGTTTAAGTTGAAATATTTTTTTTACAGCCTCTGGATTACTGGCATCGCAGCCAATACCCCAAACGGTGTCTGTTGGGTATAGTATAAGTCCGCCGTTTTTTAGAACTTTTAGGGCATTAGAGATTTCGTTTTGCATAATTGTTTATACCTGATTAATACAAGATGCAAATTTAATTATTATTGCTCTAAGTTCTATTTGTAAAAAGGTGAAACACAAATTTAACAGCTAGTTGTTTTATGGAAAAGGGTTTTAGTTTAGAGACTCTTCTAAAACATTTTGATAAACTTCTAGGGTTTTTTGAGCCATTTGGGTTGTTGTAAAAGTATTAATAAGGGTTTTGTAGGCCTGATTTACGAATTGGGTTTTTAAATTAGAATCTTCGGCGATTTTAAAAATGTATTCAGTAAGTGTTTTATCGTCGTATGGCTCGGTTAATAAGCCATTATTTTCGTGCTGGATAATTTCTGGAATACCGCCTACATTAGTACTTACAACGGGAGTTTTATGGTACATCGATTCGTAAATAAACTGAGGAATACCTTCACTTTGAGACGTCATTAAAGAGATGTCGAATTGCGGGATGAAATTTGAAGCGTTTGGTGTATACCCTAAAAACTTGACATGGTTCGATAAATTAAGTGCGTTAATACGGTCTATAAACGCTTGTGTGCGTTCGGTAAAAGTACCTATCTGTACAAAAAAGAAATTAGTGTTTTTTTCTTTATTAATAATTCTATCGGCTACATCTATAAAGGTGTCCAGATGTTTGGCCCTTATATGGTTTGCAATGTTCCCGATAATTAATTTATGGTTCTCGATATTAAATTTTTCCCGTAGCAGGAAACTTGTTTCACTACTTTTTGTTCGTAAGTTGGTGCCATGATAAATGGTGAGTAGTTTGCTGTGGTCTGTAATTGCTTTTTCTGAAACGCTTTTAGTTGCTTCGGAGACACACAGTATCTTTTTTATTTTAAGATAATTGTATTTATAAAGTGTTTTTTTACGTTGCTTGATTTCGAAAGACGTTTTTTTACTGAAAATAAAAGGGGGCAGTTTATAAAATTTATCGGCTATTATGGCTAGTTGAATGGCTGTTGTATCGTGTATGTGAATGAGGTCTATTTGATTTTTTTTACAAAGCTTAGCCAATTGCAAAGCAAATCTAAAATCTATTTTAATGGCTAAAGGGGCAGCGATATAGTTTATAGAGGTGCTTTTTAATCTTTGATGAAAGGCGCCGTTTTTTACACAAAATACAATGTTTTTAACTTCGGGATTTGTAAGTGCTAGTTCAGAACACAGATTTTCGATATGGTGTTCGCCACCACCCCAATTCGATACAGCCGATACGTGTAAAATAGTCATCTTCTAAACGGAAATTATTTGTTTTTGTTTTAGCGAGTCGCTTATGGGAGCGCCTTTTAATAACAATACAAATAAAGGTATGTTTTTAGGTTTTATAAGTGATTTAAAGAACAATTTAACAGTTAGCCACCATCTTAAAGTAAGGTATGCCCAATATCCAGAGTTTTTGCGCAACACATACAATAACGATATTTTTAGCTCCTTTTTTATGGCCATGCTTTTTTCTGTGCTTTGCCCTTTAAAATGTATAAACTTTCCGGCAGGTACTAAATAACAGTCTCCTTGGTTTGAGTGTTTAGCTATTCGAAAGCATAAATCTGTTTCTTCATAATATAAAAAAATATTGGTATCGAATCCGCCAACAGCATTAAATTGTTCGGCTTTAACAACTAGAAAAGATCCTGGCACCGCTTGTACTTTTAGAGGACTGTTATAAACTTTTTGACGTTTTGGATATGTTTTGGGGTTACTGCTTTCTAGTAATTTTCTGCCAAAAAGCTCACGTTTTAAACTTAAAAAATGATCGAACGATTTCTGCACTTCTCCGTTTTCGTTGTATTGTTGTGGACAACAAACCGCAGCATTTTTATGCTCATTTAAAAAATTAAAAACAATGTTTAAACAATCGTTTTGTAAAATCGTGTCGTTGTTTATAAACGCGTAATGTTTGGCATTTGCAAACTGAACGCCATACATATTGCCACCGCCAAAACCAGTGTTGTAGCGGCTTCGTACTAATGTAATGTGTTCTGCATTAAAGGTTGCAATGGCTTGTTTTAAAGCTTTATAATCTGTCGTTTCGGAAGCATTATCAACTACAATAATTTCGTAAGAAATACGGTTAGAAGTCTGTTTTAGTATAGATTCTATACAGTTTATAGTGAATTTTGAAGAATTGTAGTTTAAAATTATTGCAGAAATGTCTTTCACAATGACCAATTAGAGATTAAACAGTTGAACGATTTAGATAACAAAAATAATCTAAAAATTATAGGAGTACTATAATTGTAAATTATAATTAGACCTTGAAAATTATTAATTGAAGCCGCTTTTTACGAGTATAATAGATTATGGATGAGGTTATTTTTGCGATTACATTGCATTTATTTCACATAGATAAAATCTAAACAGTAAAAATTAACGTAAAACTTATTGACTTTATATATTTGCGATATTATAAAGTCTTCACATTATTTAATATTAAGCCCTAATTTTAATGCATTTTTTTAAAAGGAAATATTACCAATTAAAGGTTAATTATTTAAATCAGTTTGGTACAGATAAACAATTTGTTAAAGCTGCTTATAAATTGAAAAATGATAAGCCCTTAAACCTTAATAAACCTATAGAATTTACTGAAAAGCTTCAATGGCTGAATTTTTATAAATATTCGGAGGATTATAAAATGTATGTTGATAAATATGAAGTGAGATCCTACGTCGAAAAAAAATTAGGTAAAGGCTATTTAAATGAAATTATTGGGGTATACGATGCTGTAGAAGATTTAGATTTTAAGAGTTTCCCTAATCAATTTGCCTTAAAATGCACACATGGTTCTGGGTATAATGTTATTGTTAAGGATAAAAAAGCGACAGATTTAGAAGTTGTTAAACAGCAATTAAAATCGTTTATGTCTCGAAATTATTACAATAAATATAGAGAGCGAATTTACAAACACGTTCAGCCTAGAATTTTAGTAGAAAAGTATCTGGATCAACTTGAAAGCGATTACATTATCGATTATAAGTTTTTTTGTGTTAATGGTAAGCCTAAACTTATTTATGTAAAAACATTTTATGATGGAGCTTATAGAAATTGCTATTATAATTTAAATTGGGAAAAAATTTGCCCAGATTTAATTCATAAAAATTATTTAAATAAAGATATCCCTAAGCCAGAAAATTTAAATGAAATGATTGCTGTTGCCGAAAAATTATCGAGTGAATTTTATTTTGTAAGAGTGGATTTGTATTCAATAAAAAATAAAATTTACTTTGGCGAACTTACTTTTTTTCATTTAGCAGGTTTACAAAGGTTGACAGTCGATCGGTTGAATAAAGAATTAGGAGATTTAATCCCGATTTCTGCATAACTACGAGTTTGCTTTTAAAACTTCAGAAAGTTCGTTATACATTTTTTTTGCAATAACTTCTTTAGTAAAGTTGTTTATTAAATATTGGTATCCGTTTTTAGTTAGGGTGTCTTGTAGGGTTTGGTTGTTTAGTAAATGTTCAACTTTATTGGCAAAATCCAAAGGGTTGCCCACTTCGGCCAAAAGCCCTGTTTTATTATTTACGATTACCTCTGGTATGCCTCCGGCATTTGCTGCTACAATGGGTGTTTTGCAAGCGTAAGCTTCCAGCAATACTCCGCCTGTGGGTTCGTTATTCGAGGTAAACATCAGCACGTCTAATTCTGGTAAAATATCAGGAATATCCGTTCTAAAGCCTGCAAAAATAATGTGATCGTTTAAGTGTTTGCTCGCGACATATTTTTTTATGTCGGTTTCTAATTTGCCTTGTCCAACCAGTATAAATTTCAATTTCAGGGCAGATTCTTGAAGCAATTTTTCGGCAGCGTCTACCCAAGTGTAATGGTCTTTAAAAGCGGTGAATTCTGCAATATTGCCAATAATTTTATAATCTTCAGGAATATTAAATTCTCGATGTAATACTCCCGTTTTGTGTTGTTTCGGAAACTTATTAATATCGGTTACACTGCCAACAACGGTTAGTTTAGAATGGTCTTTAACGGCAGGTTTTAAGCTGTCGACTACAGGGTACGATACACAAATTATTTTTTTTATCCCCTGGTAGTTGTATTTCCATTTACGGAAAAAATTAGTATCTACACGTTTTATTAATGTGCGGCAAAGTACTAAAGGAATGGTTAAACCATAAAGTAAAGATGATAAAACGGTTAGGGTGTGCGATTGGCCGTTATGTATAAACACTAAATCGGCCTTATTGGTATCGGCAATCGATTTTAAGGCTTTTGCAAATTTTAAATCGTATTCCGATTTACATTCAAGGCCATAGACTTGAAGATTTTTGGCTTTTGCAATGGTATAAACTTCAGAATCTTTAGGGCAAACAATCCATTGGTCTTCTACATACCCAAAATCGCGGAAAGCTTCGTATAAATAAATTATTTTTTGTTCATGACCTCGCCAACCCTTAGACGCTGTAACCTGAATTAACCTCATGTACTATTTTTGCGCAAAATACAACATTATAAACAAACAATAGAAATTATTAATTGTTACGGCATCTTAAAAAAATGTAATTTCGCAGCATGACACGCATTTTTCAAAACGAGTACAAAGCTTACCAAAATAAGATAGATGAGTTTATAAAACACTTTTCTACTTCGGGAGAAACTTTTGGGAATCAAGATAGAAATACCATAAAATTATTCGACTTAAACGACAAGCAGCTAAATATAAAATCGTTTAAAATTCCGAATCTTGTCAACCAAATTGCCTATAAGTTTTTCAGAAAAAGTAAAGCTCAGCGCTCTTTTGAATATGCCAATATTTTGAAGTCTAAAGGCATTGGTACCCCAGAGCCTATTGCTTATTACGAGTTTTCTACACCGTTTGCTTTTAAAAAGAGTTTTTATGTGAGTGAGCATTTGCAGGTAGATTTAACGTACCGCGAACTGTGTCATGATTTAAATTATGAAGATCACGAAGCGATTTTAAGAGGGTTTACAAGATTTACTTTCGATTTGCACGAAAAGCAAATTAATTTCCTAGATCATTCTCCTGGAAATACACTGATTAAAAAAATAGGTCCAAATTACACGTATTATTTAGTGGATTTGAATAGAATGGAATTTGGTCCCATGGATTTTGAGGCGCGGATGAAAAATTTTGGACGCTTAACCACCCATAAATCTATGGTGAAAACCATGAGCGACGAATATGCGAAATGTTCGGGCGAACCAGTAGATAAGGTGTTTAAAGCCATGTGGGGATATACTGAAGCGTTTCAGGAAAAATTTCAGCGTAAACAAAGGTTAAAGAAAAAAATTAAATTCTGGAAAACTTACGATTAGTCGTTATTTGCGTCCTTTTCGTAAAAGCCATAGTTTTACATAACGCATAAAAATAACATAGCCTTGAATGTAACCAATGGTTAAGCCTACGGTTCCGTCTCTAAAACCGCCTTGTATAATATAATGTTTAAAGAATCCCCAAAACGGTTTTAAAACAAAATGATAAGGGGTTAAGTTGCCCGTTTTTTTGTCGTAATCGTGGGCTTGCCACCAGGCATAACGATTCATTTTTTCTAAATACTTATCAAAAGTAATATAGGTGTTGTGATAAAGTTTTTCTTTTAAAAACCCTACAGAGCCTGCAACTTTAATTTCGGCATGTACTTGTTTGTCTTCGTATTTACAGAGATCACGTTTGAAAAGACGAATGACTTTGTCGTTACGCCAGCCGCTATAATGTACGCGTTCGCCCATAAAGTGATTCATTCTGCCAATCCAATACGCATCGTGTTTAGGAGCTTTTAGTGTTTCTAAAATTTCCGATTTTAGTTCGGGAGTAACTCTTTCGTCGGCATCAACCAATAAAATCCATTCGTGAGTAGCTTGAGGAATGGCCCAATTTTTTTGAGAAGCCGAATACTGATATTCCCGACGAATAACTCTTGTAGCTAGGGTTTTGGCTTTCTCGAACGTACCATCTGTACTTAAGCTGTCTACCACCAAAATTTCATCGGCAAATTGTACCGATGCGATTACGGCTTCAATATTGTGTATTTCGTTACCTGTTGGGATAATGGCGGTTAACTTGGTCATAAAACAGAATAGTATTAGGCTTTAAATGGGGTTAAAAACTGTATTAAGTTATTTTTAAAATAGTTAGGAGTAAATAATTGGTATAATGATAGACTGTCTTTTTTCATATCTTTTTCAGGTTTTGATTGATATAATTCAGGAAGATAGTCTTTTAGATGAACCGAAACGTTGTTTTGATTGTCTTCAAAAATACTCCATGTTGTTTTGTCTATCCAAGGCGAAAATATGGTAAATGTTTTTATATCTAAGGCTTTGGCCATATTAATAGCTCCGCCTTCGTTACCAATAATTGCGTGGCAATGGTAAAGAATGGCTAAAAATTCTCTTAGGCTTTTACCATATACATTAAAATAAATGTGTTGCTGGGTAGTGGGTTTACAGCTGTCGTAAATACGTTGTGCCAACTCGGTTTGCGAAGGAATGTAATTAAAAAGAATCTGCGCTTGGGTATGGTCTACAATGGTATCTATAACTTCGGCCATATATTCCAGAGGATAGGTTTTTAAAGGGCCACTGCCTAAAACGCTAATCATACACAGGGTTTTGTCTAATTGTATTCCGTTGGCGGTTAAAAACGATTTGCTCTGTGCTATTTCCGAAGGCGTTAAATAAATTTTTGGCTTTAAAATTTCTGGCACTGTTTTTAAAATGGGGCTTAGTAATTGTAGTCTGTGCTCTATGGCCAAGCCAGCGGGTGTTTGTGCTGTTTTGGTTCTTGTAATTGTATGGTTATATATCCATTTAGAATACCATTTACGATACGATACTTTAAGTTTAGCTACCGAAAAATAACTTATAATATTGCTGGACAGCTTACCATAAACATCGATAACAATATCGAATTTTTCTTTTTGTAAGGTTTTTGCAAACCTAAAAAGTGCTTTGGTGTTTTTTTCGGCTTCTTTTGGAAAAACCACAAGGTGGTCTATGTAGGGATGGTGTTCTACAACAGAAAATGTATTGGCATTAATAAGATAGTGCAACGCGGCATTAGGATATTCTTTTTTTAGTGCTTCAAATAAAATACTACTTGTAAGCACATCGCCAATCATTTTCTGTTGTATTACCAATATTTTCATTTAAACCGCAACGTCGTTATCGCGTAAAGCATCGTTTAAAGACGTTTTCTTGTCGGTACTTTCCTTACGTTTTCCTATAATTAAGGCGCACGGTACTTGAAATTCACCAGCAGGGAAGGTTTTAGTGTAACTACCTGGAATTACTACAGAACGTGCAGGAACACGACCTTTCATTTCTACAGGTTTATCGCCTGTTACATCAATAATTTTAGTGCTCATGGTTAGTACCACATTAGCGCCTAAAACCGCTTCTTTTTCTACGTGAACTCCTTCAACTACAATACAACGCGAACCCACAAAAACGTTATCTTCTATAATTACAGGAGCAGCTTGTAAAGGTTCTAACACACCACCAATACCAACACCTCCAGACAGATGTACGTTTTTACCAATTTGAGCGCAACTACCAACTGTAGCCCAAGTGTCTACCATAGTGCCTTCGTCTACATAAGCACCAATATTTACATAACTAGGCATTAAAATGGTTCCGGCCGAAATATAAGCACCATGTCTGGCAACAGCATTTGGAACTACACGAATACCTTTTTCTTTATATCCTGTTTTTAACGGAATTTTATCGTGGTATTCAAAAATACCAACTTCTAGAGTTTCCATTTTTTGAATTGGGAAATACAAGACTACTGCTTTCTTTACCCATTCGTTTACTTGCCAACCAGAGTCTGTTGGTTCTGCAACGCGTAATTCTCCCGAATCTAAAAGAGAAACTACTTTTCTAATCGCTTCAATCGTGTCTTTTTCCGATAACAAGGCTCTGTTTTCCCAGGCTTGCTCTATGATAGATTGTAATGCTTTCATTTTGAAATTTTAAATTTTTTTCAAAGATACTTTTATAATTTATCTCCTTAAAACCGAAAGCATAAAAATTGCCTAAATCTTTATGTGTAAAAACTATTAAAATGGCTTGTTAATGCTAACTTTGTAAAAAATAGTTAATATGGCACGTGTTTTAGCGATAGATTACGGTAAAAAAAGAACGGGAATAGCGGTAACCGATGAGCTTCAAATTATAGCTTCTGGTTTAACTACCGTAGAGACTAAAGACCTGATTCCGTTTTTGCAAGACTATATTGCTAAGGAACAGGTAGAATTATTTGTCGTGGGCGAGCCCAAACAAATGGATGCCACAGCGTCTGAAAGTGAAGCCTTGATTATTCCGTTTTTAAAGAAATTATCCGAGTCGATACCCAATATTCCTATAGCTCGTGTAGACGAACGGTTTACGTCTAAAATGGCGTTTCAAACCATGATAGATTCGGGATTAAAAAAGAAACAACGCCAAAATAAAGCTTTAATAGATGAAATTAGTGCAACACTAATTTTACAAAGCTATTTGAATTCTAAATAATTCTGTATGAAGCGTTAATGTTGTAGGTTTTTATTCAATTTTAAACTTTTTATCGAAAAAAAATAACCTTTAACTAAAATTTTTATCAATACTGAAAGAGCCTCTTATATTTGAGAAAATTTCAGTTAATAAAATGAAAATTAATGTATTAATAAGTGTGTTTGCTATAGCCTTATTACAAAGTGCAAGTTTAAAAGCGCAAGACAAAAAGCCCGATTACAAGAGAATGAATCGTGTTGTTGTAAGCGTTAAAAAGTTAAACTTAAAACCTTTAAAAGTTGAAACATTACCCGTTTGGGCAAACCGAAAACGTGACTTAATCAATTCGCAAGTAAATGCTAAAATTAAATGTAGCATCGATTTGTTTACTGTCGTTAACGATAAAGCTGCTTGTTAAAAGCAAGCAATTTTCATATCCATCCAGAAAACTCCTTATTTAAGGAGTTTTTTTATTATAGGCTATTACGGTTAAGAATTGTATTTTTGCATTTCAAAAAATTTATAACACGTACAAATGATTTTACCAATTGTAGCTTATGGCGATCCTGTTTTAAAGAAAGAAGGGACCGATATAGATAAAGATTACCCTAAATTAAACGAACTTATAGATAATATGTTCGAAACCATGTATAATGCCTATGGCGTTGGTTTGGCTGCTCCGCAAATAGGACTGCCAATTCGTTTGTTTGTTATAGATACAACACCTTTTTCGGAAGATGAAGACTTAACAAAAGACGAGCAAGCTGCCTTGGTAGATTTTAAAAAAGTGTTTATTAATGCTACAATAATTAAAGAAGAAGGTGCCGAATGGGCGTTTAACGAAGGCTGTTTAAGCATACCAGATGTAAGGGAAGATGTGTTTAGAAAACCAGAAATTACCATAGAATATCAAGACGAAAATTTTGAAACGCATGTAGAGACTTACAGCGGACTTATAGCACGCGTAATACAACACGAATATGACCATATAGACGGCATATTATTTACCGAAAAACTATCTACCTTAAAAAAACGACTAATAAAAGGGCGTTTAGATAACATCTCTAAAGGAAAAATAAAAGTAGATTATAAAATGCGTTTTCCAAATCAAAAAAAGAAACGATAATATTTGGTTAGGTTTAACAAACGTAAGATATTTGCCACCTTTAAAAATTAATTTATGGGCTTAGATAAAGTATTAGCTATTTCAGGTAAACCAGGATTGTATAAATTAGTACTACAAACACGTAACGGATTTATAGCAGAATCGTTGTTAGACAACAAACGACTGTCTATAAACATGAACCATAACGTAAGTGTATTAAGCGAAATCGCTATTTATACATTAACAGAAGAGGTGCCTTTAAAAAATGTGTTTAAAGCTATTTCCGAAAAAGAACAAGGAGCGCAAACACGCATTAGCCATAAAGACAGCAAAGATAAATTAGAAGAATATTTTTTCGAAATTTTACCAGATTACGATGAAGATCGTGTGTACGCGAGCGATATTAAGAAGGTAATACAATGGTACAATTTATTGCATAAAAACGATTTATTACAGTTCGAGGACGATGCAGAAGCAACAGAAGAAGCTTCAAACGAAGAAGAATAAAAAATCGCAATTAGTATATATTAAAGTCCAACCCTTACGGTTGGACTTTTCTTTTTAAGTACCTTAGCAAAACACAACAACAATTTTAATTTTTTATGAATACAAGAGCCCAAAAATTAGCAGCTTTCGACCGGTTATTAACAATAATGGATGAATTGCGCGAACAATGTCCGTGGGATAAAAAACAAACCATCGAGTCGTTACGCCATCTAACAATTGAAGAAACTTACGAACTGGGCGACGCTATTTTAGACAACGACCTACAAGAAGTTAAAAAAGAATTGGGCGATTTGTTATTACACATTGTGTTTTATGCCAAAATAGGAAGCGAAACCAATAGTTTTGATATGGCCGATGTTTGTAATAGTATTTGCGACAAATTGATAGACAGACACCCACATATTTACGGCGATGTTAAGGTGGATAATGAAGAAGATGTAAAGCGTAATTGGGAAAATTTAAAACTAAAAGAAGGCAACAAAAGCGTTTTACAAGGCGTGCCAAAAAGTTTGCCAGCTTTAGTAAAAGCCAGTCGTATTCAAGATAAAGTAGCAGGAGTGGGGTTCGATTGGGAAGAGCCACAGCAAGTTTGGGAAAAAGTAGAAGAAGAATTAAACGAGTTGAAAGTTGAAGTAAACAATAACAACCCAGAACGAATAGAAAGCGAATTTGGCGATGTCTTATTTTCTTTAGTAAACTATGCACGTTTTCTAAACATAAATCCCGAGAATGCCTTAGAGCGTACCAATAAAAAATTTAAAAAAAGATTCGAGTATCTCGAAAAGCAAGCCGCCCTGTTAAACAAGAACTTAAAGGATATGACCTTAGCCGAAATGGATGTTTTTTGGGAAGAAGCAAAAAAACTTTAACTTTTTTGAGTTTTTAATAATCCATTTTAACTTAAGAAACGTATATATAGTTAAGAATGGCATAATTCTTCATAGATATAAAAGATTAATAGCATAATCCTTACAAAACTATGTCATTCTAAATATTGTTATTTCTAATAGGTTAAGGAATAGCGGTTTAGTTAGTTTAGTTAATAACTCAATCCTACTTGTTAAAGCGTAAGCTGTAAGAACGGGTAGGATTTAGTTTTTATATACCTTCCTTAATGTAAAACAGCAAAGAAATCTTTAAGTCCCGATAAAATACTTTGTACCGCGTACGACGCTAAAATGAGACCCATTATTTTACTAATTACATTTATACCATAATCTCCCACTATATTTTTCACCTTATTGGCTGCAAGTAACAATGCACAGGTTAAGCCAATAATAACCAATACTAAAACAGTAGTTATGGCTTGTTGTTTTAAAGAATAAATGTGGTTGTCTGTCATAAGAACAACGGCCATAATAGCTCCAGGAGAAGCAATAGAGGGAATGGCTACAGGAAAAACAATAACGTGTTTATAATCTTTAATTAAATGTTTTTCAGTTTCTGGTTTGCCGTCTCCAAAAATCATGGTAAGCGCAAATAAAAATAAAATTACACCACCCGAAATTTGAAACGCATCTAGCGATACTTCCATACCTTCAAGTACAACTTGACCTACTATTATAAAAAACAACAACACAAAAAACGCTAAAATAGAAGCTTGTATGGCTATGCGTTTTTGTGCTTTTTTATCGAATTGCTTGGTGGCTTCTAGATATACTGGCACCGAGCCTAAAGGGTCTATAACGGCAAAAAGAAAGAGTAAAGTTGTAAAAATTTCATGCATAATTGCTTAGCTGTTTTTTTGAAATTAATATAATAAAAATTAAAGTATAAATTCAGGTTTAGTCATTTATTAATCCAACAGGAAGAACACAAGAATAGGCGATTCAAACTTTCTTTCGAATTTTTGTGTATTAATTACATTTATTTTTTTATGATTGTGATAATTTTTTAATATTTAAAGAAATAAAATGATATGTTTATAGTTGTTTTATTGTTGAATTCATTTTTCATGTCAAAATTAGAAATATGTCAAACCCCTTATTAGGTACAGTCCTGCATGCAATTGGTGGTGTTTCAGCATCGAGCTGTTATTTGCCATTTCAAAAAGTAAAACATTGGTCGTGGAATAGTTATTGGTTAATCCAGGCATTATTTGCTTGGTTAATTTTTCCTTTAATTGTGGGATATTTAACCGTTCCTAATTTATGGGAAGTTTTAACCAATTCTCCAATTACAGCCATGTACAATGCGTTCATTTTAGGAGCCATATATGGGTTTGGAGGTATGGCCTTTGGTTATGCAATAAAATACATCGGCTTTTCTTTAACGTATACAATTTCTATTGGGCTTTCGGCTATAATTGGTACGGTTGTACCTTTAATTATCCACGGTACTTTAATAACACAATTCTCCAAGCCAGGCGGACTAATAGTGTTGTTAGGGATGATTCTGTCTTTAATTGGAGTTTTTATTTGTGGATGGTCTGGCTACAAAAAAGAGCAAAACCTAAAAGAGAGCAAGCAATTGGAAGCAAGTGCTTTTAATTTAAAAAAAGGGGTGTTGCTCACCGTATTTTCAGGAGTATTATCAGCTGTTTTTGGGGTGTCTTTAGAATTAGGAGCTCCTATAGCAGAACTTGCTGGCAAATATGGCGCAGGACATTTTCAGGGTAATGCCAATTTATTGGTGTCGACTGCTGGTACGTTTTTAACCAATGTTATCTGGTTTACCATAGTGAGTTTTAAACAAGATACTATTAAAGAGTTGGTAGCAGTTAAAGCTTTAGGAGCAGGCCTTTGGTTTCGTAATGTATTGCTTTCTGTACTTACCGGAGGCTTGTGGTATTTTCAATTCTTTTTTTACGGACTAGGCCATGTGCGAATGGGAGCTTTTCAGTTTGCTAGTTGGGCAATACATATGTCTATGTTAATATTTTTCAGCTTCATTGTAGGTGTTATTATGAAAGAATGGCGTGCCGTATCAAAACAAACATATGTTACTTTAATAGCAGGACTCTTAATATTAGTATGTTCATTCGTAATAATCACTTATGGAAGCATGCAAGGTAATGGAGCCGTAACTTAAATAATAGATTTTATAAAAATATAATGAAAGAACCAATTATTTTAAAAGGAATTACATGGGATCACAGTCGTGGGTATTGTCCTAAAGTGGCGACAGCTCAACGCTTTTCAGAATTGCATCCACATATAAAAATAGAATGGTCTAAGCGTTCCCTTCAGGGTTTCGCAGACGAGCATATAGATGTTTTAGCACAACAGTACGATTTGTTAATTATAGATCATCCTTGGGCTGGTTATGCCGCCGATACTGGTATTATTATACCATTTAATAAATATTTGCCAGAAGCTTTTATACAAGATCAGCAACAACAATCGGTTGGTAAATCTTGCGAGAGCTACAATTTTGGAGGCGATTTATATGCACTCCCTGTAGATACGGCAACTCCTGTGGCATCGAGCCGTTCGGATTTGTTAGAGAAAGCAGGCGAAAAAGTTCCTGGAACTTGGGAAGATCTATTGAAATTGGCTAAAAAGGGACTCGTAACAATGCCAGGAATTCCTATTGATACCCTTATGAATTTTTATATGTTTTGCAATGTTTTAGGCGAGGAACCTTTTAAAACGGATGATTATATTGTGAGTAACGCCGTGGGAATAGAAGCTTTAAAGATGATGAAGCGTTTAACCGATTTATTAAATCCCGAATTTTTTAATTGGAATCCGATTAAAGTTTACGAAGCCTTAACATCGCGAAACGATTATGCATACTGCCCATGGGCTTACGGTTACACAAATTACGCTCGAGATGGATATGCTTCAAAAAAGCTGCAATTTCATGATATTATAAAAAATAACGAAGGAAAAGATTTTCAAAGTACGTTGGGCGGTGCTGGTTTGGCCATTTCGGCAAGCAGTAAACATATTGATGCAGCGGTGTCTTATGCCGAATTTATGGCTTCGCCAGAAACTCAAAAACGTTTGTATTTCAATAACGGAGGTCAGCCAGGACATAGATCGGCTTGGCTTGATGCGCATACCAATGCCTTAAGTAGTCAGTTTTTTCAATCGACATTAAAAACCCACGACAATGCTTTTTTAAGACCACGTTACAATGGGTATTTACATTTTCAGGATAATGCTGGTGATTACGTTAGAAACTATCTTATGTCTGGTGGCGATGAAGCTAACGTTCTTAATCATATGAATGCACTTTACGTGGAATCTAAAACTAAAGTCAGTTCATGAAACCATTAGAAGGCATTTTAGTTGTAGAATTTTGTCAGTTTCTCGCAGGGCCATCAGCCGGATTACGATTAGCCGATTTAGGTGCGCGGGTTATAAAAATTGAACGCCCTATAAAAGGAGAAGGAGGGCGGCAAATAGCCATAAAAAATCTATTTATAGAGGGCGATAGTTTGGTGTTTCATACTATAAACAGAAATAAACAGTCGTTTGCTGCAAATTTAAAAGATCCAGAGGATTTAAAACGCATTAAAAAAATACTTGAAGTAGCAGATATTATGACCCATAATTTTAGACCAGGTGTTATGGAAGCTATTGGTTTAGATTACAAAACAGTAAAGCAGCTTAATTCGCGTATAATTTATGGAGTTGTTACTGGATATGGTAGTGAAGGGCCTTGGCAAAAAAAACCGGGCCAGGATCTTTTAATTCAAGCAATGTCCGGATTAGCATATTTGTCGGGCACAGCTAAAGATCATCCTACTCCTATGGGAATTGCAGCCAGCGATATTTTTACAGGAACACATTTTACGCAAGGTCTATTGGCTGCTCTGGTAAGACGCGGTAAAACTAATGAAGGTGCCCTGGTTGAGGTTAGTTTATTAGAGTCGACTATAGATATGCAATTCGAGGTTTTAACCACTTATCTTAACGATGGTGGCAAACCTCCTAAACGCGCAAAAAATGGTAATGCTCAAGCTTATTTGGGAGCACCTTACGGGGTGTATAAAACTAAAGATAGCTATATTGCTATTGCCATGGTGCCAATGACAAAGCTGGAAACCCATTTAAAATTTGAGTTGCCAGAACATTTAAAGTCAGAAGCCAATTGGTTCGATTTTAAAGATGAGATCATGACGCTTATTCAAGCTATTTTAAAGGAAAAAACAACAAAAGCTTGGTTAGACATTTTAGAGCCCGCAGACATTTGGTGTTCGGCAATCTTTAATTATAAAGAACTGATGGCGCATGACGCGTATAAAATACTACAAATGGATCAAGATGTAATTACGGCCTCTGGCGTAACAATTAAAACCACAAGATGTCCAATACAAATTGATAGTCAATATTACTATGCTTCAAAGGCAGCGCCCAAGGTTGGCGAAGATAATGAGACCATAGTACACGAATTTGGATTGCAAAACTTTAACAACCAAAATCAGTCATAATGAAACCACTTCAAGATATTATCGTCGTAGACTTAAGTCAGTTTTTGTCAGGACCATCAGCAAGTTTAAAGTTAGCAGATTTAGGGGCGCGAGTTATTAAAGTAGAAAAGCCTGAAACGGGCGATATTTGTCGTTCGCTGTATGTTTCTAATCTTAAAATGAATGGCGATTCTTCAATTTTTCATGCCATAAACCGAAATAAAGAAAGTATAACGGCGAATTTAAAAGACGCTAAAGACTTAAACCGAATTAAGAAATTAATTGCGCAGGCCGATATTGTTATGCATAATTTTAGACCAGGGGTTATAGAGCGATTAGGCCTAGATTACACGACCGTAAAGCAAATAAATCCATCTGTTATTTACGGGGAAATCTCCGGATATGGTACTGCAGGGCCTTGGAAAGATAAACCTGGTCAGGATTTATTACTTCAATCCTTATCAGGCTTAACATGGTTGAGCGGGAATGAAGCAGCTGGTCCAGTACCGATGGGTTTAGCTATTGTAGATCTTATTTCTGGCGCTCATCTCGTTCAAGGTATTTTGGCAGCCTTGGTAAGAAAAGGGGTTAATGGTCAAGGAGCTAAGGTTCAGGTAAGCATGTTAGAATCTATAATAGATTTTCAGTTCGAGGTTATTACAACCTATTATCAAGATGGCGGACAATTACCGCAACGTACAAAAACTAATAATGCTCACGCTTATTTAGGCGCTCCTTATGGTATTTATAAAACAGAAAATGGCTATTTGGCTCTAGCAATGGGGCAAATCCCGTTTTTAGGAGAATTGTTAGGGTGCGATAGTCTTAAAAATTATCCAGAACCGGAATCTTGGTTTTCTAAACGAAGTGAAATAAAATCAATTTTAGCAGCACATTTAGAAACAGATACCACGCAAAAGTGGTTGTCGTTATTAGAGCCGGCAGATATTTGGTGTGCAGATGTCATGGATTGGAATAGGTTATTGCAAACCGAAGGATATCAGGTTTTAGATATGGAGCAGGAAGTCGTTATGAGCGATGGTTACAGGTTTAAAACAACGCGTTGCCCGATTAAAATTGATGGTGAAGTTTTAAAATCTGATAAAGGTACGCCAATTTTAGGCGAGCACACCCAAACTATAATTTCAGAATTTAATTTGTAGAGCATGCCGAATACTTTTAAAATAGCAGTTAGAAAATTTGAACCTTTCGAAACAACTATCCAAAAGTTATGGACGGCTTTTTGCGACGAAACAGGGTGTACTTTAAAACTAGAAGCGGTTGCTTTAGGTCTTAATCCGCTACACAATGCACTATTGGGCAAAGAACATGGCATGAGCAAAGGCGATTGGGATGTCGTGCATATAAACACCGATTGGATTGCAGAGGCTTACGACAATGCGATTTTAGAAGACCTAGCTCCGTGGATAGATGAAAATCCACCAGAAGATTATCCGCAAGGATGGTCCGATGCGCTTTTGGGTATGCAGACTTTCGGCGCGCAAATTTTAGGTTTACCATTTCATGATGGCCCAGAATGTTTGATATATAGAACAGATCTCTTTGAAAATGAAGCAGAGCAGAACCGGTTTCAAAAACAATATAATAAAGCATTAAAACCTCCAGAAACTTGGGAAGAGTTTCATCAAATTGCTCAGTTTTTTCATAGTCCAGAACAAAATTTATATGGCAGCGCCTTTGCGTTATTTCCAGACGGACATAATTCTGTTTTCGATTTTAGTATTCAATTATGGGCGCATGGTGGTGCTCTTTTAGATGATAATGGTAAGGTGTTTATAAATACGCCACAGGCAGTAGAAGCCTTAAATTTTTATCGGAATATTATGAATGATGAAACGGCTGTTCACCCGCATTCTAAAACATTCGATTCCATCCAGGCAGGTATGGCTTTTGCTAAAGGGGAGGTCGCTATGATGGTAAATTGGTTTGGATTTGCTTCGATGAGTGAAGTGATTTCAGAATCTAAAGTAAAAGGAAAAGTAAACGTATCCAATATCCCTTCGGGGCCGAACGGGCAAGGCGTTTCGCTCTGTGTGTATTGGTTGTATGCCATAGCTAAAGGCAGTTGCAATAAACAAATCGCATACGATTTTATAAGGTTTGCTACTTCTAAAAAAAATGACAAACTATTAACCTTAACAGGCGGTATAGGTTGTAGAAAATCAACTTGGAACGATGCAGAGGTGAATCGTATCGTGCCGTTTTATAAGACTCTAAATGGCTTGCACGAGCAGGTAGGTACTTTGCCTAGAAAAACCAATTGGAACGCCATAGCCCATGTTATAGACGATATGATGACAAAGTTAATAACTTCGGAAGTTTCAATTCCTGAATTATTAGAAGCGGCTCAATTTCAAATTAATAAAATAGAACTGTAATATGACTATTTCTTACGAGCAAGAATGGCCTAAAAAAAAGTTGCCTATAGTAATTATTGGAGCAGGCGGCATTGTAAAAGATGCCCATTTACCAGCTTATAAAAAGGCTGGATTTAAAGTTTTAGCCATTTACGATTTACACGTGAATCAGGCGAAACAATTAGCTAGCACTTTCGATATCGAAAATGTATGCGAAACATTACCAGAATTAATTGCTACAGCCCAAGGCACTAAACAGGTTGTTTACGATTTGGCTGTGCCGGCAGCGCAGATAATTAAAATATTACCAAATCTTCCAGATGGTAGTGCCGTTTTAATCCAGAAGCCCATGGGCGAGACTCTAGAAGCCGCACAGGAGATTTTAGAAATCTGTAACGCAAAACAGTTAAAGGCTTCGGTGAATTTTCAGTTGCGTTTTGCGCCTTTTGTAAATGCTGCACGCTCTATAATTCAGTCAGGTGCAATTGGCGAATTGTACGACTTAAAAGTAAAGGTATGTACTTACACGCCGTGGCATTTATGGGATTTTCTATTACAAACACCACGGGTAGAAATTTTGTACCACAGTATTCATTATATCGATTTGGTACGTTCTTTTTTAGGTGAACCAAAACGGGTAATGGCCAAGACCGTAAAGCACCCAAATGCGAAAGTAGCATCTACAAGAA
The DNA here is from genome assembly GCF_051200825.1 of Formosa sp. A9. Classification (GTDB taxonomy): domain Bacteria; phylum Bacteroidota; class Bacteroidia; order Flavobacteriales; family Flavobacteriaceae; genus Formosa. The sequence continues at coordinate 1,044,910 of NZ_CP195158.1, forward strand.
GTAATATGTTGTTCGATTATGGTAACGAAATTAGCGCAACAATTAATACCAATCACGATCATAATTTTGGACGAGAACATCAAAAAAGTTTTATAAAATGGGAAGGAACAAAAGGTGTTATTGTAGCGACTATGGGCTTGCTTTTAGATTATCCACATGGCGAACCAGATGCTTTTGAATATTGTGTGATTAATGAAGACGGACAAGCAAAATGGCAAACAGTTGCCATTGAAGGGTCTTGGTTTCCAGATGCATTTATGGGCTCAATGGCTAGTCTAATGCGCTATGTAGAAGATTCCGAAAATCAATTACCAACAGCAGTAACCGATGCCTTAAAAACCATGGAGTTGGTTGAGGCGGCTTACAAATCGAGTACATTTTAACAATTAAAATAACAATAAAAGATAAAGAGTAACATGATATTTAAATCGCAATTTTTTGAAGATTATACTATAGGAGATACCCGAAAAACTTTGGGAAGAACCATTACAGAAACCGATATTGTAATGCATGCTGGGCAAACTGGCGATTTTTTTCCTCACCATTTAGATGCCGAGTGGTGCAAAACTCAACCTTTTAAACAGCGTATAGCCCATGGCACGCTTACGTTTAGTGTTGCTATAGGAATGACGGCAACAGAAATTAATCCTGAAGCATTTTCCAAAGGTTACGATCGTTTAAGGTTTATTAAACCAGTGTTTATAGGCGATACCATTAGGGTAGAGGTAACTATTATCGAAAAGAAAGACGATAAAAGACCGCAATTTGGTCAGGTGGTAGAACATGTAGATGTTTTTAATCAAAATAACGAGTTGGTTATGGTCTGCGATCATTTGTTATTGGCAAATAGAAAATCGGCACACAACTAATCTGATGTAGTTTTTTGAACAGTTTTTTGTCGCAATTCACCCTATGTTTTTAACAGAAAAAAGACTTGCTTTTTAATACATAGCAAGTCTTTTTTAGTTCATTAGTATGTGTTTTTTTAGGAACAAATCCTATCAATTTACAAGACTTTTGTTTTGTTAAGTATTTGATTTTAAGTGTTTTCAGTGCATTTATATGTCAGCCTTAATTTAAAGATGTTAATTTTTATAAAAAAAATGAATTATTGAATCGTAAACTCAATTTGTAACCTTAATTTTGGGCTAATTTAATGTAAAAATAGAGTAATGAGTGAAAGCATTTATGAGACCAAAACAGTAAATTCTACAAGCAATTTAGAAAGCTATTTTCAAGAATTTGCAAAAGGTGTAATAGGGCGTCATCATAAGTTTAAAAGTGTATATGGCGAACAAGAATTATTGTATGCCGATTGGGTAGCTAGCGGACGTTTGTACCAGCCGATAGAAGATATAATGCAAAACGAGATTGGACCTATGGTTGCCAATACGCATTCGTTTTCTAGCGAAACAGGTAAAGCTTCAACATACGCTTACAGACATGCCAGAAACATTATAAAAGAACATGTTAATGCCAATGAAGACGATGTTTTAATTACTGCCAATACTGGAATGACAGGTGTTCTGGCTCATTTTATGCGTATTATAGGATTTCGTTTTCCAGATGCAAAATTAAAAAAGCAAAGTCTTCCAGAGGCCGAGCGTCCAGTGGTGTTTATTTCTCATATGGAGCATCATTCCAATCATGTGCCCTGGATGGAAACCATTGCCGATGTGGTTATTTTAGAATGTAACGACCAACAACTTATCTGCCCGAACAAACTGGAAGAAGCCATTCAGAAATATAAAAACAGAACGGTTAAAATAGGTTCGTTTACTGCCTGTTCTAACGTTACGGGAATCATATCACCTTATCAAGAATTAGCTAAAATTATGCATCAGCATGGTGGCTATTGTTTTATAGATTTCGCAGCTTCTGCACCATATGTAGATATAGATATGCATCCTGAAGATCCAGAAGCACGTTTAGATGCCGTATTTTTTTCACCTCATAAATTTTTAGGTGGTCCTGGAACTTGTGGCGTATTAGTTTTTAATAAACAGTTATACAAGGCTTCGTGTCCAGATGTGCCAGGTGGCGGAAACGTACAATGGACCAACCCTTGGGGAGAATATGCTTATTTTAAAGATATTGAAGTAAAAGAAGATGGTGGTACGCCTGGATTTTTACAGGTGATGCGTACAGCTTTAGCTATGCGCTTAAAAGATAAAATGAACACCCAAAAGATTGCCGATCGCGAAGAAGAGCTTTTAAGTTTGTGTTTTAGCGAACTTAAAAAAATACCTAACCTGTTTATTTTAGGGAGTACAGAAGTAAAGCGCATTGGTTGCGTGTCTTTCGGAATTAAAAATGTGCACTACAATTTAATAGTTAGATTACTAAATGATAGATTTGGTATTCAAGTGCGCGGCGGGTGGTCTTGTGCAAGTACGTATGGACATTATCTGTTTGCTTACGATAAAGAAACCTCACAGGATTTAGTACACAATTTAAACGAAAAGAATTTAACCGAAAAACCAGGTTGGGTGCGTTTATCATTACACCCGATTACTACCAATAGCGAGTTGTTGTTTATTTGCGATGCCATAAAGCAAGTTGCCGAACATTACGAAACTTGGGGTAAAGATTATGTTTATAATAAGGCTAATAACGAATTTGAACATAAAGCTAAAGACACCGAAATTATAAATAAAGTTAAAGACTGGTTTATATTATAAGGTTTACTTAAAAAATAGTATTTTTAAAAAGCAGGATATACATCCTGTTTTTTTTTGATTCATAATGAAAAAACAATTACAGATCGTTTGTTTTGGAGAGGTGCTTTTTGATGTATTTCCAAGCCACGAAAAAATTGGAGGAGCTCCACTAAACGTAGCGCTGAGGTTACAATCATTTAATAATACCGTTTATATGATTAGCGGCATTGGTACAGATGAAAAAGGCGCTGATGCATTGGAGTACATGACTACTCGTGGTCTTGATACCTCCCTTATCCAGCAGCAGGACAATTATAAAACAGGGCTGGTACATGTGTCTTTAGATGTAGATGGTGTCGCTTCTTACGATATAGCATCACCGTGTGCCTGGGATTTTATAGCGTTTCATCCCGAACAATTAGATGTAGTAAATACAGCAGATGCCTTTGTTTATGGTAGCCTAATAGCACGGCACGAGGTATCTAAACACACCTTATTTCAAATTTTAAAAACCACAGCGTTTAAAGTTTTCGATGTTAATTTAAGGCAGCCATTTATTACTAAATCTGTACTTGTCTCATTGATGCAAGCTGCCGATTTTATTAAGTTAAACAATGAAGAACTTTATGTTATTAGCGATCTTTTAGAGTCTAAGTATAAAGGAGTAGAGCAAAACATACAATGGCTCGCGAAACTTACGCAAACAAAACACATTTGTGTAACCAAAGGCAAGTTTGGTGCTGTTTTGTGGTATAATAATGCATTTTATTATAACAGTGGTTTTCGAGCTCAGGTTAACGATACAGTGGGGGCGGGCGATTCTTTCTTAGCGACTTTAATTCATAAATTATTAGTTGGCGAACATCCGCAGCAGGCCATTAATTACGCTTGTGCAGTTGGGGCTATGGTGGCAGAAAAAGCGGGAGCGAACCCAGAGCTTTCTGAAAAACAAATTGAAAATTATATTAATCCCTTGTAAAAATGGCATCAAAAATAGTCTGGGGAATAATAGGTTGTGGCGATGTAGCCGAAGTAAAAAGTGGACCTGCTTTTTCGCTAATACCAAACTCTAAATTGAAGGCGGTTATGCGCAGAAATTTAGATAAAGCCAAAGATTTTGCGCTAAGGCATAACGTTCCTTATTATTACAATACGGTACAGCCTATTTTAAACGACCCCGAAATTAATGCGGTATATATTGCAACGCCTCCGGCCTCTCATTTAGATTATGCATTACAGGCTATTAAGGCAGGAAAACACGTGTATTTAGAAAAGCCCATGACCTTAAATACAGCGCAGTCCCAACAACTTTGCAATGCGGTTAAAGTTAGTGGAACAAAGTTAACTGTGGCACATTACAGACGCAAACTACCAGCATTTTTAAAAGTTAAGGAATTGCTTGACGGTAAATGCATAGGTGATGTTTTGTTTGCAGATATTCAGGTGTTACAACCGCCTAAATCGCATCTTGTAGCGCAGTCGGAATTACCCTGGCGGTTTAATGCGGCTATTGCTGGTGGTGGTTTGTTTCACGATTTGGCACCGCATCAATTAGATTTAATGTATTTGTTTTTTGGCGAATATAATCGTGCTTATGGGGTGTCCGATACTCAAAATAAGGCGTCCAAAGTAGACGATCTTGTTAACGGTATAATTCAATTTGAAAATGGGGTGCAATGTCGTGGAATTTGGTCTTTTAATTGTGCCGATGTATCGAAAACCGATCGCTGTGTGATTTATGGTACAGAGGGGCAAATCGAGTTTTCGTTTTTTGGGAACTATGTACATTTAAAAACCGCAGGACAGGCGCATCAGTTTACATTTTCTAATCCCAAGCATGTGCAACATCCCATGATAGCGGCTGTTGTAGATTATTTTAGCGGAAAACAAGATGTCAATCCTTGTGCTGCCGATGAAGCTTTAATAGTTTCGGAACTGATGGATACTTTTTGTGTTAATTAAATTGTAGTTGTATTTAAGATTTATTGGTCTCAGTCGTTAGTTAAAACTATGCACTTTTAGTGCAAGACTTCAGTTTCTATAAATTTTTTCCGCCACGAATGCACGAATATTTGACACAGTTTTTATAAAGAATATTAGTGTATTTGTGGCTAAAATAAATACAAATAATCGGACTTTCAGTCTATAGTGGTTTAGTTTGGATTTAATAGCGCATTTTCTTCGTTAGTGAGTAAACGGGAATGAATTATAAACCGAAGTCCCAAAGGAATTTCTAGTGAAAAACTAGCACCACGACCTTCGGTAATATCGACAGTTAAATGTGTGTGTTTCCAATACTCGAACTGATCTTTGTTCATATAAAAAGGAACGCCTTCCAAAGTGCCCATAAAAATATCGCTCTCGTCTAGGTACATGTCATCTTTTTCAAAAATCATTGGGGACGAACCATCGCAACAGCCACCACTTTGGTGAAAAATTAAATCGCCATGTTTAGCCTGTAGTTGTTTAACTATAGTTGCTGCTTTATCTGTAATTGCTATGCGTTCCATATATTTTTTTGAAATTTAAAAGGTTGAATTACGGTGCGTGTAATCCAACCTATAATATTACTAACCAAACCATTAGAAAAACCCTAATTTATTTTTGTCGTAAGAAATTAACATGTTTTTTGTTTGTCGGTAATGGTCCATCATCATCAGGTGGTTCTCTCTACCAAAACCAGATTTTTTGTAGCCTCCAAAAGGGGCGTGGGCAGGGTAAGCATGATAGCAATTCACCCAGACACGGCCTGCTTTAATTGCTCTTGGAATCTGATATAATTGATGGGCATCTCGCGTCCAGACTCCAGCACCTAAGCCATATAGTGTGTCGTTGGCGATTTCTAAAGCTTCGGCTTCGTCTTTAAATTTGGTTACGCAAACTACGGGGCCAAATATTTCTTCCTGAAATACTCTCATTTTGTTATGGCCTTCTAAGATGGTAGGTTTTATAAAAAAGCCATTTGCCAAATCTCCTGCGGTGTTTGCAGTCCCGCCACATAATACTTTAGCGCCTTCTTCTTGTCCTATTTTTAAATACGATTGAATTTTTTCGTATTGATCGTTAGAGGCTTGTGCACCAACTTGAGTATTTACATCGTATGGATTGTTTTGAATAATAGCTTCTGTACGCGCTACAACACGCTTCATAAATGCATCGTAGATAGCTTCTTGAACTAGAATTCTTGAAGGGCAGGTGCAAACTTCACCTTGATTAAAGGCAAAGAGCACAGCGCCTTCAATAGCTTTATCTAAATAGGCATCGTCGGCATCCATCACACTGTTAAAAAAGATATTTGGCGATTTTCCACCAAGCTCCATCGTTACCGGGTTTAAGTTTTTAGAAGCGTATTGCATGATTAATTGTCCGGTAGTGGTTTCGCCTGTAAATGCTACTTTATCTACTTTAGAACTGGAAGCTAAAGGTTTACCTGCTTCGGGGCCAAACCCGTGAATAATGTTTACAACACCAGGGGGAAATACATCGGCAATCTTTTCCATTAATATGGTGGCCGAAGCCGGTGTTTGCTCTGCAGGTTTAAGCACCACACAGTTTCCTGTTGCGAGGGCTGGAGGTAATTTCCAAGAGAGCATTAGTAAGGGAAAGTTCCACGGAATAATCTGGCCAATTACGCCTAATGGTTCTTTAATGTTCATGGATAGCGTATTGGCGTCTAGTTCGGTGGCACTACCTTCTTCGGCGCGAATGCAAGCTGCAAAATAACGCCAATGATCTACAGATAGTGGGACATCTGCATTTAAAGTTTCTCGAATAGGTTTTCCGTTATCGCAGGTTTCAATTAAAGCAAATTCTTCTAAATTCGCTTCAATAATATCGGCAACTTTGTTTAAAAGGCTTGCACGTTCTGCTGCCGATGTATTTCCCCAACTTTCTTTGGCTGCATTGGCGGCGTCTAAAGCCAGTTCTACATCTTCTTTTTGAGATCGTGGAAATTGGGCAATTACACTTTTATCTATAGGCGACGTGTTTTCGAAATATTCGCCATGGATGGGTTTTACAAATTTACCATTGATAAAGTTGTTGTAAGTGGATTTAAATTTTGGTTTACTATAGGCCATGTCATTTATTATTTATGTTAAAAGTTAATTTTTGATGATATCGTTTATTTTGGCTATTGAAATTATGTAATCATCAGTTTTTGTAAAGTTATTTTGTTAAAGTGTGAAATAATTGCACATATTTATTATATTTTAGTACTATCCTATTATTCGGGAAAAAGTATTTACACGTTTTAGTATTATTGAATATGAATCAGTTTTTAAATCAACATAACCGGCAAAGAAAACTAACCACCTTAGTGGAAAATAGAACGGTTTATAATGCAAAATTTGCCGAACTGAATATTTTTGAAACTCACGAAAGCGCAGAGCAGGTACATTTAACCTTTGGGTTTCCTATTATTGCCAGTATGCTTACGGGAAAAAAAGTAATGCATATTGAAGGTTTGCCTGCGTTTGATTTTTACCCAGGAGAGTCTGTAGTAATGCCTTCTAACAAGGAAATGGTTATCGATTTTCCTTTAGCATCTGCAACACAACCCACAAAATGTATGGCTTTAGGTATAGACAATACAAAAATACAGGAGGTAATCGATAAGTTTAATGACAGCGTGCGTATAGAAAACGAGAATAATACATGGAATTTAAGCGCTACAACTAATCATGTTATTAATAATTCCGATGTTAATCTATTAATAAAACGCTTAATTTATACATTCACAAATAACAATTCGTCTAAAGATGTGTTGTTGGATTTAATGATTCAAGAATTGATTGTTCGTTTACTGCAAACTAAGGCCAAATTTGTTTTGCTGAATGGAGCACAAGAGCTTTTAGATGATAACCGAATTGGTTTTGTAATTAAATTTATACAAGACAACTTAACAAATAAAGATATTACGGTTGAAGTATTGGCAGAGAAAGCTTGTATGAGCACCTCTCATTTTCATAAAAAATTTAAAAGCACTTTAGGTATTTCTCCTATAGATTACATCAATTCCGAAAAAATTAAATTGTCTAAAAAGTTGATAAAAAACAGTAAGGATTTTAGAATTTCCGAAATAGCCTTTAAAACAGGGTTTAACAGCATTAGTTATTTTAACAGACAGTTTAAGAAGATGGAACTGATGACACCATTGCAGTTTAAAAAATCTATTCTGGTCTAGTATTTATAGCTTTACCTTCTGCTTTAAAACTGTTAATCATGGTTGAAGAACCTCCGTTGTATTCAATACCAAAACTATTGAATGGTAATGGCGCAATGGTAGTTTGAATGTCTACAAAAGGTTTTACCTCTTTGGGGTAATCATGGCTTGGATAATTGGCAGTTGTTTTTAAACTGGCCGAAAGTGTATTGTCTACTTTTTGAAGCCTTATAGTACAAGGGGTTCTAAATGCGCTTGTTGTAACAGGATCCGAAATGGCTTTAGTGGTATTGTTATGGTAGGCCACAAAATAACAATCTATAGCATTGCCGTATTTAGTAGTTCTTATGAGTCGTAAAGCATACCCAGTTTTTGTAATGGGATCAAAATTAATAACGATATCCATGTATAACGGCGCAACACTAAACCCTTGGCCAGCTGTTTTAAAAGGAGAAACCGTAAGGGTTAAGGTCATGTCTTTTACTTTAGGATTTAAAGGAGTATAACTTAAAGATGCAGTGCGACCAGTTTGTAATAATCCTAATTGATTAGCAGAGCCTTGTTTGCCTTCACCAAAAAACCAGGCATCTTTAGATGTATCTGTTGTAGATGCATTATCGTTTATTAATGGTTTAAAGTTCCAATATCCTTTAAGGTTTTCGTTACTGTTGTTGGTAGGTGTGTTTTTAAAATCGGAAAATATAATATTGGGAGCGGTTAACACATCTTCTGTTTTTATAGGATGAGAATTTATAACTGTTTTTGAATCTCCTATTTGAGAGCGATTGGTTTTTGGTGCAACACTAACCATGATATATTGATTTACATCTGTAGCTGTAAGTGTATATTTTTTTAAAGGCGTATGTGAACGCGATACAGCTGCTTTTTTAGGGTTGTTGCAGGTGGCATCGGCGCATCTGTACCAAGTAATTTCCGATTCATCTTTATATGCTGTATTAGCAAATGCGTAAGTTACTTGAAGAGAGCCGTCGTTAAGTTTATTAATTTTTGGTACAGCACTAAATGATGGTGGCGGGAGCGTTGCTGGTTTTACTTTAATATTGCATAAGCCCTCTAATCCAGAAGCTGTTTTTACTTGTATTGAAACATTTTTTTCGACATTTAATGTGTTGGTTGGTATAACCATGCACGTATTTTTATTAGACCGTAATATCACTAAATTTTTATCAACTTCATTAATATGCCAGGTTACAGGCTCGTTTTTAGCGGGTGTATTTCCAAATCGAAACAGCGAAGCAGTAATATATAACGAGTCCTTGCCTGTTTCTATTTCGGCTTTATCTGGCGTAACTTTTAATTGAATAGGTAATTGCGTTAATGGTGTTTTTAAGGTTTTTTCAGCGTCTAGAACTGTGGGTTTTAAATGCTCAGGATCCCAATCGTCATCACCACTCAAAAGGTTGTAGGTATTGTAAATGGTTTTGTTTTTATAGTTGAACACATAAGCGTTAAGCAAGTGTTTGTCATTAAGTAATACCGTGTGCTCAGGCGATGTGTTATTGATAAGGATGGATTTGTTATTAAGAGTAATATTATGCTGATAATTTTTGGTTGCAGGGTTTAATTCGTCGCACCATTGTACAGATGAAACATTTTCTCCTGTAAATCTCGTATCTATTACAGCTAATTGCCCGTTGGCTTTAGTAAAATACTGTGTGCCTTTTGTGTAAATATTGATGTCGCAATTTAAAAAAATGGCTCCTGTACCGGTTGTGTGATAAAAAGGTTTCGAACTGTAAAAGTCTAAGGTGCAATTTTTATAAATGGCAGATCCATTGAGGGCATCGTCTGTAGATTCGAAATGACAACGATCGAAAAATGTGCGTTTTGCACCTACAAACGGACATAAATTTAAACGGCTTATAAAATGGGTGTTACGCGCTACAACTTTGTCTCCGTTACAAATAATAAGCTGTGCTTGTACGATGGCCGATCCGCGTTTAGGTCTACTTAATTCGGGTTTTAAGTTGTATTTTAAATCGATATTACAAAAATTACCAAAAGTTATATTTTCGGATGTTGTGCCAATACCATCAATATAAAGCATAGTGAAATTTCCTTTAGCACCCATAGTTTGCCCGCGGTTGCAAGCAAGCACCACATGTTCTGGATTTTTTGTTAACCCGTTAAAGGTTAACCAATCGCATTGTATTTTTAATCCATAAGGTATAGAACCGTTTTCAGGAGTTCTTATTTCAGGGGCGTCGGGATCGTCAATCCAATATACATAGGGCGCTATGTTCAAAACCATAGGTTTGGAAGCTGTGCCGGATGTTAAGTGTTTGGCGGCTTCTTGAATGGAGTTAAATACAAAAGGGGATGTATTAACAATAGTATCACTTAATTGTCCATCTATAAAAAAAGACTTAGGCCCTAATGGTATCGTGTCTTTTTCGAACACAATATACTGGCCATTAAATGTAATTGGTGTATTAGGGTCTAAACTGCTGTAAGTATAGTTTTGAGCTGATCCAGTAGCATAGTATAACAGTAGCAGAAAAAAAGCAAAAGCGGATTTAAAGGTGTGATATGTTGATGAAATTGATGAAAGCATAATTAAAATTATAAAGTTTTTGAAGCTTCAATACTTGTGTTTTTAAATTCGTTAATATCGATACAGTATACTTTTGAAGAGGGCGATCTCGAGAATTCATTTTCGGTAAAACCTCCAATTATATAAAGCTTGTTATTGTACACATGTATTTTGGCAGCTTGTAGTTCTAAATTTAGAGTATAAGTATTTAAAAGTTGTGTTTTTGTATTGTAGGTGAATAGTGTTTTATCCCCTAAAATGAATAGCGTATCTTGCTGTGATGTGATTGCAGGCGATTTTAAGCAGACAGGCAAATTGCCAATCTTGCTACAAGTTCCAGTGGTAATGTTGTAGATGTTTATTTGTGTGAGCGAACGGTCTGAATTGTTGCTAAGTGCAAAAATGTTTTGTTCTAATAGTACGCCACAAAGTAAATCGGGATTAGGTAATGCTTTTAATTGATACCATAGGCCTGTATTTATAGTGTACATATGTGCCGAATCGGTGTAGTGTTTGTTGCCGTTTTTTAGCTTTTTTACTGCGCCTCCTAAAAGGAAAATATTGTTATTGAAAATAAAAGATAATGGATTAACTGCTTGATGCGGATTGGTGTAATCTGTAGTTGTCGTCTGATCGTTAATATTAAAAATGTCGATATCTGTATGTAAATACTCGAACTTTTTGTTTCGCGATAATCTTTTACCGCTCATAATGTACAAGTTTCCTTTGTAGTGTTGTACCGTATGGTAAGCACGTTCTTTTAAATTATTAGTAGCTACAGTCCAACTGTCTGTAGTTATATCGTACACCTGAATTTTTTTCGTATAGGTTTCCCAAGTGGTATCGAATTTCAATTCTTTTAAATAATCGGCAAACGATGCATCGGCCTTACTTTCCATTTTAACTAAGGCTTTTTTACCAATATCTTCTAAAAAAGAAGCATCGCCACCAACCACATAAATTTTAGAGTCAATATTAACCGATCCGAAATTAGATACGCCTACAGGCATCGATTTAAGCTGTTTGTAAGGTAACGATTGGAATACATGTCTTTTGTTTTTTAGCGTAACAGGAGCTAAAGCTTCGGTTTTTTGATGTAAATAGACAATCTCATTCTGTGTTTTAAAAGTGTTGTAACTTATAGTTATTGGGTAATAGTTTAAGTGTGAAATCTGTAAACTATCGGTGTCATTTAAATGTTTTTGTAGAGGGATCGTAAAATGGCCATTAGAAAGGGTAGCAGTGCCTATACGTTGTCGCTTTAGGTATACGTTAACTTCGGGTATTGGTTTTTTAGTATCAAAATCTATAACATAACCGCTTAAGTCTTGGGCGCGAACCCCGATACCGATAAGGAGAAATAGACAAGTGTATTTTAACATACCATCTGCAGTATAATTAATAGCGGATTAAAGGTAACTGTTTTATTCCAGACCAACAGGTATAACATTTTACGATGTTGGGTTGATGTTTACGTGAAAAGTTTCATTGGTCTCAGTCGTTAGTTGAAACTATGTACTTTTAGTGCAAGACTTTCAGTTTCTATAAATGTTTTTTCGCCACGAATGCACGAATATTTGACATAGTTTTTATAGAAATATTCGTGTATTTGTGGCTAAGACGAACACAAATAATCAGACTTTCAGTCTGTTTTCAAACCTATGGACTTCTAGTCTATAGTGGTTTAGTTAATAAACGTGTATTGTGTAATTAGGTGACACTTAAGATCTCTTTTTTTGTGTAAAAATTATACACTTAAAAAGAGATGATATTTATAATGTGCTGTAAATAAAGCGTTTTTGCTAATGGCACATGGATTGCTTCTTTCTAATCGAGTATGGCACAATATGTATTGTGCGATTAAAAAAAAGAAAAAAGCATTGCAAATATGAAAAGTCAATCTATTACAACAAAACAAGTTTACGCCCAAGACAGTAGCTCAAATTTAGTAGGATTTTTACAATCTTTATTTCAATACAATACCAGCACCAAGAACACACGAAATACATTGGTGTTAGCAAGTACATTTCTTTTAATGATTGCTGGAGCTATTGCATTTTTTACATTTTATACCGATTTCGAACAGTTTAATTTACAACGTATGGACTCAACATTAGGGTACGCATTCTTTGCAGTATGTACTGGGTTGTTTATGTTTCATTGCGGATTTTTTATATATAAACTGTATTTATTTTTTAAGTATAAACCAATTGCTTCGGTTAACGATGAAGCTTTACCAAGCTGTACCGTAATTGTGCCAGCATACAACGAAGGGAAATTGGTTTTCGATACTTTAATGAGCTTGGCAGATAGCGAATATCCAGAAGAAAAGTTACAATTGTTGGCTATAGACGATGGTAGTAAAGACGATACTTGGTATTGGATGCAGGAGGCTAAGAATATTTTAGGCGATCGTGTAGCTATTTTTCAGCAACCTAAAAATAAAGGTAAGCGTCATGCTTTATATCGTGGATTTCATTTAGGTACTGGCGATGTTTTTGTTACAGTAGATAGCGATTCTATAGTTGATAAAGACACTTTAAGAAATTTGGTAAGTCCGTTTATCACTAACCCAGATTGTGGTGCCGTTGCTGGTAACATAAAGGTGTTAAACAACAAAAAAGCCATTTTACCTAAAATGCTAGATGTGAGTTTTGTAATGAGTTTTGAATTTGCTAGATCGGCAGAAAGTTCTTTAAATTCTGTGCTTTGTACACCAGGAGCTTTGGCCGCTTATAGAAAAAGCGCTGTGTTTGCTTGTTTAGAAGAATGGATTAATCAAACGTTTATGGGGCAACCTTCAGATATAGGTGAAGATAGAGCCATGACTAATATGATTTTAAAACAAGGTAAGCATGTATTGTTTCAGAAAAATGCAAATGCATACACTAAAGTACCAGAAACCTATAAAGGCTTATACAAAATGTTTATTAGATGGGGCAGAAGTAATGTGCGCGAAAATATAGCAATGGCTAAATATGTGTTTAACGATTTTAGACAAGAAAATAAAGCAGGAACCAGATTGTTATTTTTAAACCAGTCTTTTAAAATCGCTATGAGTTATCCGTTAATTATTTTTATGCTTTATTTTATATGTACACACCCATTGTTATTTGTAAGCTCATCGTTGTTTAGCATTTTAATTATCTCTAGTTTTTCGGCATTCTTTTATTCAAAACGTTATAATGCATCGGAGTCTTTGTGGGCTTATACTTACAGTATATTATACACTTTTGGTTTGTTCTGGATTACCCCTTATGCCATTGCTACGGCAGGAAAAAGAGGTTGGTTAACTCGAGAACTACCAGCAAAATAATAAGCAGTTAACTATTCATATCCATTAACTAGTTAATAGCTAAAGCCCCGTAAAATTATTTTGCGGGGTTTTGTTCGTTGGTATCAGTCGTTAGTTGAACCTATGCACTTTTAGTGCAAGACTTTCAGTTTCTATACATATTTTTTATGCCACAAATGCACGAATAATCAGGCTTTCAGTCTGTTTTCAAACCTATGGACTTCCAGTCTATAGTGGTTTAGTATTAAGTGTTGAAAATATAATTACTGGTTAAGGTGCTTTACGACCTTTGCGGGATTTCCAACAGCTAATGTATCGGCAGGGATGTCTTTTGTAACCACGGCTCCAGCACCTATAACAGCACGATCTCCAATGGTTACACCAGGACAAATTGTTGCATGGCCTCCTATCCAGCACTCTTCGCCTATGTTAACCGGAAGGCAGTCTTCCCATACACGTCGATCTTTTATATTTAAGGGGTGTCTTGCTGTGTAAATATGTACGCCTGGAGCAATAAGGGTTTTTCTACCAATACGTACTTTTGCACCATCTAAAATAACGGCATCAAAATTTATAAACACACCATCTTCGGCAAAAATATTGTCGCCATAGTCACAATGAAAAGGTGGCTCTAAATGAATGTTTTTAGCCGAATTAGGGCAAAGATCATTTATGGTTTCTTGAAACTTGTCTGTATAATATTCAGTTACATTAAGTTTGTGTAGTTTTCGTTTTACCTTCGTTCTTATAGCAATCATTTCTTCGCAATGTGCATCGTAAGGTTCACCTGCTAACATTTTTTCGTATTCCGATTTCATTGGCTTGAGTTTTTATTAAAAGTAATAAAAATCAAGCGAGGTTTAATCCGTTAATACGGTATTTATAAGGCTAATCTAACAGATCGATATGCCTGTCGTGGTAGCCTAATAAGTAAAGTACACCATCTAAACCAATACTGGAAATAGAGCTTTGCGCATTATCTTTAACCTTAGGTTTGGCGTGGAAAGCGATACCTAAACCTGCTAGATTTAGCATAGGCAAGTCGTTAGCACCATCGCCAACAGCAATAGTTTGTGCAATGTCTATGCCTTCTTTTTGGGCAATTTCTTTTAAGTATTCGGCTTTTTTGTTACCATCTACAATATCGCCTAAATAGCCACCAGTTAGTGCTCCGTCTTTAATTTCCAACTGATTGGCAAAAACGTAGTCTATACCTAGTTCTTTTTGAAGGTAATGTCCAAAATACGTGAAGCCTCCCGATAAGATTGCGGTTTTAAACCCATAGTTTTTAAGCGTATCTATAAGACGTCTTGCACCTTTCGTGATCGGAAGGTTTATGGCTACATCCTGTAATACATCTTCTTTAAGGCCTTTTAAAAGTTTCATGCGGCGTTTAAAACTTTCGTTAAAGTCTATTTCGCCTTGCATAGCCGATTCTGTAATGGCTTTTACTTCGTCTCCAACACCAGCCAATTCGGCCAATTCGTCTATAACCTCGGTTTGTATTAAAGTAGAATCCATATCAAAACAAACCAAACGACGGTTACGTCTAAAAATATTGTCTTCCTGAAAAGCGATATCGACATCTAGATCTCTAGATATTTTCATAAACTTAGCAGTAAGGTCGGCCTTATCGTCTATTTTTCCTCGAATCGATAATTGAATGGATGCTCTTGGGTAATCTTCTTTTTTGTACAACGATTGCCTACCTGTTAATCTGGTTATCGAGTCGATATTCAGGTTGCGATCTGCTATAATTTCGGTTACAGCAGAAATTTGTTTGGCCGAAAGGGTTTCGCCTAAAATGGTTACAATATAGCGGTCTTTACCTTGCAGGGTAACCCATTTTTCGTAATTGTCGTCGGTTATCGGGGTAAACTTCGCTGTAATTCCTAATTCGTAGGCTTTAAAAAGTAGGTCTTTTAAAACAGCCGCCGCTTTAGAGCCCGATTTTATTTTAAATAAAATACCTAAGGACAAGGTGTCGTGTATGTTGGCTTGGCCAATATCTAGAATTTTTGCGCCGTATTGTGCCAAAACACCTGTTAAGCTAGCGGTTAATCCGGGTTTGTCCTGTCCCGAAATATTTAGTAATACAATTTCGTTGGCCATAAAAGATGGTTTGCAATTATAAAACAGTAAAATTCAATATTCTTATTGATATATAAAAGTTTTTTGAAGGGTAATACTCTGAAAAATCCATAATTTTTGTAGGGATTTGATAGAAGTTTTTGTTGATTTCTCAACTAGTGAAGTTTACAGTTTCAGTGAAATACGAACGATGTAAAATGTGAAGCTTTTATTCTTGTAAAGACATGTTGTTAGCTATCAAGAATAGATGATTAACTTAATAAGTTTTTTACCAAGTTTAGAATACAGCTTGAAAGCGTTTTTAAATGCTTTTTTTTGATGCAGTAGCTTTCGAATTAAAGCGGGTTAGCGTTAAAAGTATCTCCCTGATTTAAATCGCCAGTTTCGAATCCTTTTTTAAACCAGCGTATGCGCTGTTCGGAAGTACCGTGGGTAAAAGAATCTGGTACTACGCGACCGGTAGATTGTTTTTGCAAACGGTCGTCGCCAATTGCAAAAGCTGCGTTTAAAGCTTCTTCTAAATCGCCTCTTTCCATCATTTGTGTCATTTCTTGCGAGTGGTGTGCCCATACACCCGCTAAAAAATCGGCTTGAAGCTCTAATCTAACAGAATATTGATTGTATTCTGTTTGACTTACCTGTTGGCGTATACGTTCCATTTGTTCGGTAATACCCATAAGTTTCTGTACATGATGGCCAACTTCATGTGCGATAACATAAGCCTGAGCAAAATCTCCAGGCGCATTTAATCGGCGTTCCATTTCATCAAAAAAGCTTAAATCTAGATACAGTTTTTCATCGCCTGGGCAATAAAAAGGGCCTGTAGCGCTAGAGGCTGCTCCACATGCCGAAGCTACCGAACCGGTAAATAATACCAAGGTTGGTTTTCTGTAGTTGCTTAACAATTTACTCCAAACATCTTCTGTGCTTGCTAGAATAGTTGCGCTAAACTGTGCCAATTCTTCATCTTTTGCAGTGCCTTGATAAGGACTGGAAGATTCGGTTTGCACCGGGCCTCCTGTAAAGAAATTACCGATAAACGTAAGTGGATTTGTACCCGTTAGTAGAGATATGGCCAAAATAATACCAATAATAATAAGTCCAGCTTTAGAAAACAGTAGTTTAACTAATGGAATTAATAACATAGGACTTAAACCCCCCATGCCTCTTCCAGGACCACTTTGCCCTCTGCGGTCTTCAACATTAGAGCTTTGTCTTTGGCCTTTCCATTTCATAGTATTGATGTTTAGCGAGATAATTGATAGCTCTAAATTAGGTATTATTTTTTAGACTTTATAATGTTTTTAAAAAGAAAAGCTACATGGTTTGTAAAGTTACTGCTCTGGTAATGCGGAGTTTTTGTCTTCTAAAATAGATATAAAAAAACAGGCTTCTTGTGTAGAAGCCTGTTTAGATAATACGAATGCATTGTATTGATTTAGTTAAATCGCGTTTTAAAATCTTCTAGGGTAATGGTAAAACTGTCTAAGCCGTAGAATTCGTTGTCCGTCGCGCTAGGGTTTTCACTTTCTTTATACCAATTGGCGTAGGTATTAAGTTCGTCGGAAAAGCTGTTGTAATGGCTAGAGTAGGTTTTAACTTCTATTTGTGGGGTGTCGTTTTCGAAATTAAATTCCATTAAACGTAACCAACCATCTCCTATACCATATGTAGACCCATGAGCGTTTCTAAAGTTAGGGTCGGCATCTAAAACGGTTTGTCCACGGTCTTGATAATCGGCTAAAACCTGAATAATTTGATTGCCGTTGTTATTGGTATCTATGCGCATGGCTTTACCGTGATGATGTCCACAAAGTACCATGAAAATTTGATCGTTTGGTTTAATGAACTTTTGAAAAAGATCTTCAGCCGAGTTGTGGTTTTCAGCATCAACTACTGTTAAATCAATTATAGGGTTGGCCTCTCTTAAGCCGTTTTCTTTAAGGTAATCGTGAGTGGTAATCATGGTTGGTAAGCCAGGGTTGGCATCTATTACACTTTGCGCCCAAGCAAGCACATCGTCTCCTGGTTGCATTTCAAAACTAATGTTTAAAAACGTATAGCCTGCTGCTTCAAAAGTTTGTGCAGAATTGGCACCCCCGTTATAGCTGGAAATATACCAAGGTTTATCTTTAAAGAAGCTGGATTCTGCACCAAAAACAGAGTTGAAATTATCGTGACCGCCAATGTGTAACATACCTACAATTTCAGGAATAAGTCCTAAGGTATATATTTCTTCCAAACGCGTAGGATCCGATTCAAATGACGCTTCAGACCACATGGCGTCGGCATCGTGGTTACCAGGAGCAACACCAAACGGAATACCTGTTTGCGACAATAATTCGTACCCTGCTTTGGCTAAAGGCATTTCAAAATTAACTGTTTCTTGACTTGGGAATACTTCGCCAGAATTGGCAATAATGGTGTAAGGATCGTGAGCAAAACCACGGGCTTCGTGTTCTGGATCTAGAATTTCTGTTTGGTGCTGCCAAATATCGCCTACCGATGTAGCGAAGGCAATATCGCCACCACGGGTTACTGTATTGTTGGCAATGTACTCCATCATACCATAAAATTGCGTAGAAGCATCTATAGGAAAGTTTACGCCTTCACTAACTTGGTACGATGACTGATGCGTAAAATCGGTCATGTTTTGCGTGTCTGGAATAACCGCAATGGTAAAGGTTTTGTTGGTGTTTTCGTTGCTGTTGTTCGTGCTGGAATCGTCGTCGCTACAAGCTGTAAATAAAGCTGCCGCCAATGCAAGGCTAAAAAGTGAGTAGGTTTTGTTTTTCATGTTCTCTAGTAATTTTATCTAAGCCGCGAAAGTATGTGCTGTATGTTACGCAAGTGTTAAAGCGTATTTAAGCTTGTGTAAGAAATTTCGAGCTATATTAACTAGAGATTAAGCCAGAGGTGCTACAGTTGTGATCTTGTGAGAATTAAACGAAATATTTCTGTTATATTGTTATTACGCTTTAAGTCTTCTCTCTGAATATTGTCCTAATCTATAGGCAATCAAAATAGGAATAAAAGCTAAACCAATGTACTTTTCTAATAAGTTGTAATGCGACAAAAGAATTAAGATTGTAGCAGTCGAAAGTATAAAAATAATATCGAATTTATATGTATTGATTTTCATAGGTTATGGGTTGTTTTTTAATCGGTTATAAGGGTTAATTGCAGTTTGTGGTATTGCTCTTTAGAGTCGTTGGCATTGATTTGATAGGTGTAATAGCCGGTGTTTAGCGGACTTTCTCCAACATAATCTATGGGCTGTATGGTGTAGGTTTCTCCTTCAATTTGTAATTCTATAAAGGCGTAACGATAAGCTTTCTCGAACGTTTTGTATGCGGAAAATTCTCCTGGACTTAAGCTGTTAAAATCAACATCTGTAGTGCTGGTGTTTACTACGATGTTTTCGAAATTGTAAGGGCTATCATTTAATAATCTTATTTCTACAGCATCGGGTATTTGGTCTGTAGAACACGCGAAAAGTGAAAATAATAATAGTAAAAGTGCTTGGGTTTTATGCATAATTAATCTGTTTTAATTTCGATCTTATATATCAACTTTCCGTTATTGTAAAGTGTGCCTGAGTTGTTATCGAAAGTAAAGTTGTTGTTTTTGAATTCTTCTGATTTTGTAAGTTCAAGAAGTTTTGGAGTTTTATTCTCTACAGGTAAAAACAGTTCTGCCTTGGTGTGTTCGGGATTAAAAATAATAAAGGCACTTAAAACAGCTGAATTGTTGGGGTCTGGTGTTGTTGGATTAAGGCGTATGCCAACAGCAAATACTTTTACACAATCTTGTAGTAAGGCGCTCCAAGTTTCTCCGGCAGCAGTAAGGCAGCCGTGCGCATCTTTTTGTCCGCCAACAGGCTGGTCTGTCGATTTTGGTGATGAAATAGCTTTAGGCGTTTTATTTGAATTTTGGTTGCAAGAGGTAACAAACAGTAACATGCCTATTAAAAGTAAATGCTTCATAAGTGGTTTCTTTGGGTTGATTGCTGACCATGTTATGAAGATAATCATTTTTATGAAAAGTTATAGTTATAAGCTTATGCTTGTTAAAAATACTTGAGGGAAAACTTCATCTAAAGTCTGGTCTTGATTGTTGTAAACGACGCTGTTAGGAACAAAATAAACTAGTCCGCATGCTGCTGCCAATGCTTCTGTTGTAAAGTCTAACTTCACGGTTTGTGTATCGTTAAGTTGTAAAATATAATCGAATGTGGTGTCGTTGGGAATATATAATTCTAAAGTATTGTCCAATACTTTAATATCGGCGTTTGCGGTATTAGATTTGCTAGCGGGGTTGTACCGAATCCCTAAACCGCTTTGCAGTATAATATCGTCAGGGTTAATAGTGCCGTTTTCTAGTAAGTTGTTGCCGTTATCGTCTGTTATTTTCAAAAACACACTAGGGAATGCTGGCGCGTAAAGTGCGCAGTCTAATTGGTTGTCGTCGTCGTTTTGACAACTGAAGCACAAAAGTGAGAGTAGCAGTATTAAAATTGATTTTTTCATTTTTTGTAGTTGTTCGTTGCAGCGATGCATTTTTAGTGCAAGACTTTCAGTTTCTATAAATATTTTTTCGCCACGAATGCACGAATATTTGACATAGTTTTAGAAAGGATATTCGTGTATTTGTGGCGAAATTAAATACAAATAATCGGACTTTCAGTCTGTTTTCAAACTTATGTACTTCCAGTCTATAGTGGTTTAGTTTAATAATGTTATATGCCCGATATTATTTTATAATTTCGAACATTCTTTCGCTCTCGTAAGCTTCCCATTTTAAAACAGCGTTATACCAAACTTTGGTTACTGTTGTATTTGAGTTGCTTTGATCAATTTCCGTTTTAATAATATCAAAGTCCGATTCTGAAAATTGAATTTTAGTTTCCGAATAGTTATTTTGGTCTATGTTGGTACTTGGTAAAATAGACAGGTATTTCCCGTGTTCTCCATCTGCAACGGTAATCCCTTTAGGTGCATCTAAATTGCCATTGTAGTAGAGTTTCCATTCGCCATTTATTTTATGGTAAATTGTAATGTTTGCTTCGTTGTAGCCATTATCTATTTCAAACAGGCTTAAACCTTCTGCATTCCGGTAGGTAACATCAATACCAATGTCTACATTAACACAGCAATCGTTATCGTCTGTACTGTTACAGGAAATTAAAATTCCGAAAATTATTAGTCCAAAAAGTATTTTTTTCATCTGGGAGTATGTATTGTTTTTAAGTCGATTTATTTTTTAAAGTGTTAAATTAGATCAATTATTATTATCCAAACTTAAATAAGCGGGTATTTTAAAAAACTAATATACTTTTTTAATGAGTTATAATAAAGCGTATTATTAAACGTTTTAAAGAAAGTTTTTAAGCAAAAAAGTAAACGTATAGCACAGAATTACATTTATTATTAACTAATTGAATTTAATATTATGAAACGTGTGTTTTTGTGTTTTTGCATTATTGCATTTATTTTTTCTTGTTCAGAGTCAGATGATTCTAAAAATCAAAACAGCCAATCCGATGATAATTTTTTTGCATTAACAGTGGGGAATTCTTGGGTTTACAAAAATTATAAATATAATCCAGTTACAGAAACCTATCAAGATATTGGTGTAGTAGACTCCATAAGTATTGTAGGTGTTCAAGATTTTTCGGGAGAATCCTATTATAAATTTAGAAGATTGACCACAGGAAATGAAGATAAAATCACGTTTTGCAATCCTAATGGGGAACATTTCGAGTTTTTAAGAGCATTCGATGGAAATTTAATAAACGAAGAAGGCGCTATAAAATTTACCAATAGTAATAATGAAGAACGTTTATTGCAAGAAAATGAATGGGGAAATATTTACGAAATTCTAGTAGAAGGTAATACTGTTATAAGTGTTGAAGCAGGTGAATTTGATTGTATAAATTCAGAACGATACGTTAAAAATTCAGATGGTGAGCAATTACCGGGTTTAGACCGGTTTTATTACGCAAGTGGTGTCGGACTTATTTATGATACATCATCATTTGTTTCCAATTCAGTACCAAGTATTATTAGAAGTTTAGATTCCTATAAAGTCCAATAAAAATAATTAAAATACAAAAGAAACGTAGTCTTAAAAGGCTCGTTTCTTTTTGTTAATACTGCATACATTAATCGGGGCATAGTAACAAGTAAGTTTAGCTTCTGTCTGCCAATAAGTAGCTAAGTAGGAGTATATAACTTACACACTTTTCAGGACGGTGTTAGTGTTTTTCATAAATCCATTCTGTTGCTCTTTTAATCACAGGATCTTCATGTAATTCAGTAAAAACAGATGGTTCAGTTAGGAGTTCATCAGGATTGATTTTGCCACCAAAAACAACACCTTTTCTATCGGCATAAATACTGGTTGTTAAAAATATTGCAGAACCATCACTTAAGTCGAATTGAGTGTTTCCTGTCGTTAATCCAGCTGTAGGTTCTCCAAAACTTTTAGTATTCTTTTTATTACGAAATGCTACGGTTACAACTTCGCCTGAACTACAAGTTTTAGAACTTGTTAATACAGCAATACAGGGTGTCTCGTTTATTAATTTATATGGCGTTTTGCTTATTTTAGTAATGATTGTAGAGTCCATACCGGTCTCTCCATTTTTATAAAACCAAGAAGATTTTTTATGTTTTCTGTCTATAAAATAGCCGCAAATGCCCTCGTTTAAAAGCGGGCCAACTCCTGCTAACATAGGCCAACAGTTACCACCCGTATTTTTTCTTAAATCTAGAATCCAGCCTTTAATGTTTTTGTGGTCAATAGATTTTATTGTACTCTGTAAACTATCAGCATATGTTTGTATAGAAATAGAATCGCCACTATTAAATCCTTTCATTGAAATATAACCAATGTTGTTATTTAATGTTTTACCAGAAAAAGTAATTAATTCGTTAATAGTTTTTGTTTTGGAAGTCGATTCCCATTTCGCTTTTTGCGCTTTAGGCATGAAGATGCTGTGGTGGTCTTTAAGTTCTGTAAGCGTGTATTCAATTAAAGGATAACACGCTTCAATAGAATCGATAGTCTTTAATTTTTCGTTGATTAGACCTTTTAAGTGTTTAAAATTAACGGAATCTCTGCGGATAGAATTTTTCTCAATAATATCTAAGACTTCATCCATGTATTTTTGAGGTGTCAAATCCTCTTTTTTTGGGGATGTGCAACTTAAAACGGAAAGAAATATTAGTATTTTAAATGAAATTTTTATTGTGTTCATAACACTGAATGGTAAACTGCATGAATTCAACTTTGGCGTAATTTATAAATTGAAAACAACAAATATTGCTTTTAGGAGTAATAAATCTCATGCATTTACTATTCAAACACAAAATACTTAAAATAAATAACGCTGTCTAAAAAGTTAGTTTTTCGTCAATCTGAATTTATTGGTCTCAGTCGTTAGTTAAAACTATGCACTTTTAGTGCAAGACTTTCAGTTTCTATAAATATTTTTTCGCCACGAATGCACGAATATTTGACATAGTTTTTATAAAGAATATTAGTGTATTTGTGGCTAAGATAAATATAAATAATCGGACTTTCAGTCTGTTTTCAAACCTATAGACTTCCAGTCTATAGTGCTTTATTGGTTTCAAATTTGGGTCTAAAACCCTGCAATTTCATTGCAGCACTTTAGTAATATAAAAATTATATCTTTATGAGATGTCAGTATATCAACGGAAAGGATCTCATACAGTTAGTCGTTTGAGTTGTCATATAGTTTGGTCAACGAAGTATCGATATAAAGTATTGAAAGGAGATATTCAAAAGCGATGTCGAGACTTACTGATTCAGATTAGTGAGGCAGAAGAATTAGAAATATTAAAAGGAGTAGTAAGTTCAGATCATGTTCATCTTCATATAGAATATTCCCCAACGCAAAGTATTAGTTTTTTGGTGAAACAGTTGAAGGGGAGAAGTTCAAGAAAATTGCAACAGGAATTTCCTCAATTAAGAAAAATGTATTGGGGTAGACATTTTTGGGCAACCGGATATGGAGTTTGGAGTACAGATAATATAACGGATGAAATGGTAAATGAATATTTGGAGCATCACAGAAAACCCAATTCAGATAATTCTAATTTTATATTAGAGTAAAAAAGGAGGGACTAAAGTCCCTCGTGTAACAAACCTATGGACTTCTAGTCCATAGTGGTTTAGTTAACTTCGTTGAATCTTTGATTTCAGATTCTCATAATTATTGATTTTCAATATGATGAGATTCTGTGTCACTTGCCTGCCGGTAGGCAGGAGCACAGAATGACACATTTTAAATCTTTTGGACAGCCTCATTACGTCTTATCGCGTTAACAGTTTGTGTTTCAATTCAGCTTTCGTTTCATCATAATGTCGGTTTGTTCATCGTTACCGAGTTTAAAAATGTGTTTATCGAATGCTGTAAAACCATTTTTTTTATAAAAGCGGATGGCTCTAGAGTTTTCTTCCCAAACTCCTAGCCAAACATATTCAACCTGTTTTTCGTTTGCTAAGGCAATGGCTTTATCGTAAAGCATTTGTCCAACTTTTTTGCCATGATATTCTTTTAGCACATAAATCCGTTCAATTTCGAGTGCGCTTTTGTCTTTTATTTCGGTTTGAGATTGTCCCACATTTACTTTTAAATATCCGATAGTTGCTTTGTCAAGCTCTGCAAAGTAAAATTCAGCGTTTTGGTCTTCCAGCTCCTGAGTCAGTTTTTCTAATGAAAAGCCCTTTTCTAAATACGCCTTCATGTTTTCTTCGCTGTTTACAGAAGAAAACGTTTCGGCAAAAGTCAGTTTTCCAATTTGTTGTAATTCATTGATATCGTTGAGAGATATTTTTCTGATAGATATTTCCATGCTTTTATGAGTTTAATGAGATGAAACCGCTTTTAAGCCTACAATTGAAGCAATTAACGTGGTGAGAAAAAGTATGCGCAGGAAGGATGCTGGTTCTTTAAATATAAATATACCTACGAGAACCGTACCAACTGCTCCAATTCCTGTCCAAACAGCATAGGCTGTACCAATGGGCAAGGTTTGGGAAGCTTTAATTAAAAGCGTCATACTAATGGTAAGCGCTATTAAAAAGCCAACATACCAAAGGTACATGTCGTTCCCAGTTGTTTCTTTTGCTTTTCCTAAACAAAATGCAAAGGCAACTTCAAATAAGCCTGCAATAATTAAAATGATCCAATTCATTATTTTCTATGTTTTGGACAAAGGTCTTAATAAGGTTTGAAGAATAATTTAACAAATGATAAAAAACGAAACTTAGCTGATATTGGCCCGTATTCTGCTTAAACTTACTTGTGTAATTCCTAGATAGGAAGCGATGAGACCGAGCGGAACCCGTTGGATTAGAGTAGGGTGGTTTTTTAAGAGTTCGAGATAACGTTCTGTTGCTGTGCCAAGCTGATTGGAAATAAAGCGTTGCTCGGCTTTAATGAGTTCTTGTTCGGCAAATTTTCTGCCCCAGTTTGCAATGTCAATATCGGTAGCGAATAAATTCTGAAGGTTTTCAGTACTAATTTTGTAGAGTTCGCAATCTTCCAAGAGTTCTATGTTTTCGTAGCCGCTTTGGTTAAGAATGTAGCTTTTTAGCGAAATAATAGTGTCGCCTTCTTCTCCAAACGCAATGGTAACCTCAATATCGTCGGTGTTGGAAAACGTTCGTGCAATTCCTTTTTTTATGAAATAGATGTTTTTTTCAACCTTGTCCGAACGAATAATAAGCTGATTTTTTGGAAGACTGATTTCCTCAAAACTTCCAATCAATTTCAGTTTAGATGATGCTTTAATAGGATATATTTTGTCTAGAATTTGGTTGATATTCATTGGTCTCAGTCGTTAGTTAAAACTATGCACTTTTAGTGCAAGACTTTCAGTTTCTATAAATTTTTTTGAGTCACGAATGCACGAATATTTGACATAGTTTTTATAGAGATATTCGTGAATTTGTGGCTAAAACGAACACATATAATTGGACGTTCAGTCTGTTTTCATACTTATGGACTTCCAGTCTATAGTGGGTTTAGTTTATTGTGGGCTGTTGCTGGGTTTATGCCTTTGGTACATGTTCTATAAGAATTTCGATCCCTTGTTTATCATAGTACGTACATGTCATTTTTTCAAGATCTACATTCCATTTTTCGATGCCTGTTTCTGCACAATGCTTGCAAAATGTAAAATAATCGGTTTCGCCTTTTTGATGGGCTTTTAAATAGTTTTCAAATTTATTTTTATCCGAAATGTCTGCAATGTTTAAACTGTCGTATTTTGGTTTAGATTTGGTCTGAAATCCACCTTTTCCAAAATATTCTGTATGGCTGTCAGAAACCCAAGTTTTAAAAGCTAATACTCCTATTTCTTTAATTTCCTTAATATAATTCGGGAAATCTGCTCCAGATTTAACTTTGCTGTGTGCAGATTCAATTTGCTCTATTGTAAACATTTTAGAAATCTTAGTTTTTGTTTATGTATCGGTGTTTCTTTAATTACTTTCAGCTTAAAACACCTTTAACCCTGTAAGTTCGCACTGATAACTAAGATACTTCTTTTTTAATAAGTTTATCGCAGTTGTTGGTAGCTTTTTATTGGCTAAATAGTGCGTTTAATTTTTGTTCCAGTAATACACTTTTATGTTTTCTAAACTAATTCTTTTAATATGAAATTTATAGATTTTTCTATTTCATGCTTGTCCCAAGTTCCAAATTCTATATGTTTTTCATTATTGTAAATAAGAATTAATTCGGAATAAAAATCAAGATGTATTACAAACGCATTTGTATTTTCGATATATTCAGCAAAGCTATCTTCTTTTTCGCTTATTTTTTGGTAAAATTTTAATTTGTTAAATAGGTTGGGTTTTTCGTTTTTTAGTACGGTAAAAAGGAATTTTCCGTAGCCGTTATAGCGTTGTTTAAAACTTTCGAAAGATTCTTGTTTATAGTTGTTTTTAGGATATAATATGTCTTTCGATTTTATTAATCTTTTTACTTCGGATACAAGATTTTCTGCATCAGAAATATTAGGCTCGCTAACTTCTATTTCTAAATGTTTACTTACAGAAGTTACTTTTATAATCCCTTTAATAAACGCGATATTTTGTAATTCGTCGTAATAAATGGTTGCATTATTTTTTTCGTTTTTGAAATCTACTATATGAATAATTTGGTTGTCAAAAGTAATTTCAAGCAGCGGTGCTTCTCTAAGAATTATTTTAGTATAATGACTCATTAAGTTTTTTAACGTGTTTATTGATATTTTATAAGTCATTAATTTCTTCCAGAGTCAAAACTTTATAATCAATATCGAATTTTTTGGCGTAGGCTTCAATGTTTTCTAGACCAATTTTTTCTCTTATTCGGTTTACAGAAACGGGGTTTTTAATAGGCCATACAAAATGCACCCAATTTCCGTCTTTGTCTTTTTGTCCTCGAATTTGCGTTCCGTAAATCTGTTCTTGGCCGTTATGCATCAAATAGCGATCTTCCATCATGGCTAATTTTTTCTTAGAAATATCTCCTTTTTCAGCAGCTTTCTTTATGATTGGTAAATACTGTTCAATCTTGTTAGAATGTTGAATAACATAAAAAACGGTTTCATTGGCGGGTTCTCCTACAAGGGTTTTACTCGGGTAGCCATATTTTTGTATTATTTTTTCTACTTCAATAAGATTAGTGCTATCAATCTCTTTCATCAGCCCGTAGATATTTGTTTCTACAGTTTTCTTGTGTAAGCCCAATCTTGTAATAAGTGCAGCCTTTTCTGTTTCAGATATATTTTCTTGAAGAAGTTGTCTAATTCCTTGGTCTAAGGTTAATATATGTTCAAGTTGTTCTTTAAGTTCAATATTAACTTGATTCTCTTGATTAGTCTTTTTTGTTTTTTCTTCACAAGAGTTTAGTGCTAATAAGATAAATAGTATAATTAGTTTTTTCATTTTTTTTAATTACCCACAACGGTTTCGGTTTTCATCAGTTGGTGGAGTAGGGTGACACGGATTTATAGGCTTGGTATTGGTTTGTTGATCAAGTTAATTATTTTCTTTTAAAAGGTACTGCCTATTGAAGATGAACCATTGTTGGCAAATATTACTTAGCTAAAAGTCTTTCTTTGTCTATTTATAATATTTTTATATCATAAATCCGTAACCTTATCTAAAATTGAAAAAAGACTATTTAAATCACAATAAGGATGTGTAGCATTTCTTTGTCCTTCCTCTATAGTTTCAAATTCATACTCGTCTATCAAATCATTATAACCAGTTACGTATACTTGTGCTTTGAATTGTGTATTTAGATGGGTGTAGTCAATTTTATTATTTTTAAACCCAAAATTTTCTTCAATTTCAATTCCTTTTATTGGTTTATTATTTTTTAAATAAATTATTCGAGTGTACCTGCCATAAGAAGCAGCAAATTGTTCTTCAACTTTAACAATCTGTTTTTTTGTCTTCCATATTCTTAATGTTGCTCCATGGTCAATATGGGTTTTAGTGATTGTATTCCAGTCATATTCACTTAGTTTTAATTTAGGGTTCGAATTAATGCTTTCTGTATAGTTATCAATGTCGTTAGTCAGTTTATTTTGTGAATAACTTAAGAAAGTAAAAGTAATTAGTATTATTAATAAATTATATTTCATACGTTCTTTTTATAACACACAACTTGCACAAACCACAATTCAATAAGTTGTTTTGTCAATTAATATACCTTTTTTAAAGATAATGGCGAGGGCTGACTTCCTTTTAGCAAACGTTGCAGTCGCATTTTTTTTATTGGTTTCAGTCGTTAGTTAAAACTATGCACTTTTAGTGCAAGACTTTCAGTTTCTATAAATTTTTTTTCGCCACGAATGCACGAATATTTGGCATAGTTTTTATAAAGAATATTAGTGTATTTGTGGCTAAGATAAATACAAATAATCGGACTTTCAGCCTGTTTTCAAACCTATAGACTTCCAGTGTATAGTGGTTTAGTTCATGCCTCTATTTAGGTAGTGGTATAATTCAATCACCCGGTTTTTTGTTAGTTCTAGAATTCTTGAAGAAGCAAATATGCTTTGAATAGAGCCGCCACCGGAATAATAATTAGCAGTTAAAGCGCCATTTAATTCTTGTTCCGAGTCTCTGAATTCAACCCAATTTCTTTGAGATTTTTTTAGAGTTTTTTTATCTGTATCATTCAAGCTATTTAATAATTTTAGATAGTATTTGTTAAGTAGTTTGTCGTATTCTTCATGAGCTACAAGGGTGTGTTTTACCATTCCTGTAGTTGAATAGTCAATATCAAGTTGTAAGCGTTGCCGTTCTTCTATTTTAAAAGTGTCTATTGTAAATTCTCTGTAAAGTTCACTTGCAAATTCATTCTGTTTTTCTGTAAAGGTGTCGTTTAATTTTAGGACAGAAAGTTTTATTTCTGTTTCTATTTTGATTGAGTCTTTGGCGGTTAATTGTCTTGGGGTTTGTCCAAAACACATTTGTCCAATTAATAAGAAGGGTAAGAATAACGTTGGGAATTTCATAACTAAGCGACTATATGCTGTTTTCGCAAGAACTAGCGATTTTTTATTAAAATTACTCCGCATAGATATTTTTAAATTGTTTTATTGGTTGCGTTATTTTTATGTCAATCTTATAACATTTCGGCAATACTCGGCTTCAAGCCAAATAAGTTCTGAAAACCCCAAACCCGGCAAGTTGTTTATGGAAATTAACTATACGCTGTATTGGCAAACGTTATTTTTTCTATGTTATTGGCATCGTCTATAATTTCTTTAGGGTAATTGTATAATTCCAATATCTTAATAGCGTTTCTCGTTTTCAATTCACCTTCTTTAAGTTTATGGTCGAAATTCAATTTGTTGTTTTCTACTTGCTCGCTAAAATGAAATAACTCAAAATTTTCCTGACTTAAAATATCGGTTAATTCAATATCATGGGTTGAAACCAAAACGATATTTTTTCCGTTATTAAGATACGATAAAATAGCCTTTCCTCCAGAAATCCTCTCAATTGTATTTGTTCCTTTAAAAATCTCATCTAAAACAAATAAATGGGGAGTCTTGCTTTTAGAAACATCTATTAATTTCTTGATAGTTAAAACTTCCTCAAGATAATAGCTTGTATTTTTTAGTAAGTTATCTGTAATTCTAATAGCAGAATATATTTTAAAAAAGGGAGCAGTATATTCTTTTGCAAAACAAATATTTAAAGTTTGTGCCAAAATACTGTTTATGGCCACAGACCTTATAAAAGTTGTCTTTCCCGACATGTTTGAACCTGTTAATAATAAACTTTTGTGTTTTAAACTCAAATCGTTAGGAACACAGTTTTTTATTAAAGGATGATAAATTTCTTTGACTTTTATTTGTTTATCTTCTGTGAATTTTGGCGAACATAAATTATAATGGCTTGCTTTTAGCGAGGCATTAGAAATGGCAGAATCAATTTCTCCTATAAAATGAAACATTTTTTTTAGTTCTTCTCTTTTTGTCGTAATCGAGTCAATGAAACTATAAAAAATTAAATATTCTAAATTGAAAAGTACTTTTATAAATTCAGATATTAACCAAAATGCTGTCGCAAATTCGTTATCAACGTTTTTTTCTAAACTGATGAATGCAGTTTTTAATTTTATTTTTTCTATTTGTTTAATAAATGATGTGTTTGGGAAATGGTGTTTAACTTCCTGAAAACTTGCCATTTTTTTAGAAACGTTTAATGCTTTGGAAAGTTGGCATACACCCTCAAGATAATTTGATACATTCCATTTATTTTTATAATGAAATGCCATATTTACAGCAAGTATTGGGATTAGAAATATAAAAAACACGGGAAAGAATATTCCTAAAATAATACAAGAAATAGATAGTGCTGTTAATGTATAAATTAACCATAATATTTTTGGCTTTTCAATTGGTTTCGAAGTCACCAAATCTTCAAAATTATAAGAATCATTAGAGTTTAGTTTACTTAACTCCAATTGGGTTTTTAATCTTAAATTTTGATCTTTTTCGAAAAGCAGAACCAGTTTTTCGAATTCTAATAATGCGTCTTGTTCTCCAATAGTTCTCAATTTATAATAGAGAAATTGTTGACCTATTTTTGAAGATGTTCTATCAACTATTTTGAAAGTTTCATTAATATCTAAATCAATTGCACACCTGTCTGATATAATATGAAATGCGTTTTCTTTTTGATTGTTATTTTTAAAGTATTTTTCAATGGAGCTAAAATGGAATTCATCTTGTTCTTTTTGTTTTCCCCAATTTGTTATTAAATCATTTTTGGTTTTTAGTAACGATTTTTTCTTTCTGAAGTTATTAATAATAAACAGTAGAATTAAAATGATGATAACTCCTAAAATCCAATTCATATTTTTCTAGGCAATTTTTTTAACGTTTTACAATCCTAAACTCAATACGTTGCTTGTAGCAACTAATATACCTTTTTTTTAAGATAATTTGGTAGGTCTTGGTAAGAGGGGAACAAAGGATTACTTATAGCTAAGGTTTTGGTTTAGGTGTTTTCTAAAAGCGCCACTAGTTCCTGTTCTCTTTTTTGCAATTGTTTTAACCGCTTTTCGTCCTGATAATTCCATACAAAATGTCCAATAGTAACCATTAATGTGTAAATAAATACCGTAAGGATTACGGTCTGGTAATAAGGCAAATCGGGCACTTTAATACTGTGATGAAGCGTTTCCCGACGTACTGGGACATAGAAAGACACAAAAATGCCTATGGCTATAATGGTCCATTTGTGGCGAATAACAGGATTAGATTGCTCCAGATTGCGTTGTATTTTACCGCGTATAGCACTTAATTCTTTTTCTTTAAAATAGCGGTTCATGTTTAAAAGTAGGGGGAAAGCGGTTACTTACGGTTAATGTTTTGTGTTCGTTTTTTTCATTTTAAAAAACCATAGAAAGTCTTATTCCGTTGCCATTGGCCATAACTTTAAATTCAGGTTTAAATTCAAATGCGGTAGCCGATTTCAAAGAAAGATTATATTTATCTACACCTTCATTGGCTTTGTTAAAAGCACTTAATGAGAAAGGAATTCCAATGCCAATTATTCCTCCGCCAATATATGCTAGAGTCCAATTGGGGTCTTGGTCACTTATTGATTGACCAATAGGTATTCCAATAAGTGCACCTCCTGCAAATGATAGAATATTCGAAATAGTTTTATGGGTTTTAGCTTTCTTAATTAGCAGATTTGCTTCTAAATTTGATTCTGTAGCGTTATCTAATGCCTTCCAATTTAATTTTTGTCCGTTTTGGATGAACTTGTAACCAAAAAAAATAAGTTTCATTTCTATTTCTTGTCCAAATGAAAAGTTGAGAAAGAAAAATCCAATAATTACAATGATGATTTTTTTCATAAAAAGTCTTGTTTCAAATTACGTGCAACTTCCGCATGTACCAAAGCCAATGCGTTATTTCTGGCAGCGAATATACCCTTTTTTTAAGATAGTGTATGTATGCTGTTAAGGTAAAAGTAAGCAATTACGTATAGGCTGTGTTAGCATATTTTTTATTAAACATCATCATTTATTTCAATCCAATAGCCATTCGGGTCTTGAAAATAAATCTGTTTAATTCCATCTTTTCGCACATAAATGGAGTTAGGTACATCTTCCCAATCGGAAAATTCAATATTTAAGTGTTTTAAATGCGCTATTACGCCATTTAAATCGGGAGTAGATAACGCAAAATGTACAGCTTTATTAAGCTTTATTTCAGAATTCGGACGAGGAATAAGATGAAGTTGTTTGCCCTCGTTAAGGGATAACCATCTTGTTTTAGAATTCGAAGCGGTATTCTCAATCTCTTTAAGTTGAAGCACATCCTGGTAAAATTGAACAGAGTCATCTACATCTTTAACAGAAAGTGCTATATGGTTGAATGTAAGTGTCATTATTTTTAAGCTATTGAAATGATGTTTGCGCTTTATAAATGTGTACAAAAGCGCTCGTGTAATTGTTAGTTTAGGTTTAAAGTTACTCTTTTTAGGTTAATAAATGAAGCTAGCAATTCTGAGAGGATTCTGGCGTACTCGAATTCGCCGTAATTGTGGTTATACAGTCTTGCGGTGCGTATTTTTCGTAATGTGTTTCAATCAATTCTTTTAAATCGGTAAAGGTTATTTTTAAAGAAATTGTAGAAATACTTATAGGAGAACCAAGACTATTGTAATTTGATTGCATCGCCATTTTGCCAATTCGGCTCTTATTTAAATTAATATAATATTCAGGATTAGACACTTCAACTATCACAAATTTTTGCGAATGAACTTGCGCAGTTCCTATTCCTACTATATCACTCCATTTAATTAATCCAATACTTGTTGCGCTCAAATAATCTGTAATTCCATCAGCATTTATTTTTAGTCCAGTTTTTTTGTCAAATAACTTTTTGAGTCCGAAAATTGCACAAACTCCAAAAAAGAGCACTGCGGTTATTCCAATAATTTCAATTAATTCAGGACTTTTAGGGCGATACTTACTGTTTGCGAAAATTTGTGGGGCGTATACAAACTGTATTCCACCAGCAACAAAAATTAATGCACCTACAAAAAGCAACATTATTTTGCTTTTACTTACAGGAAGTATTATTTCATCATTCATCACTTTGTTTTTGCGTTATTGTTGTAACTAACGGTCTTGTATATATATTCATTAATCTACACATAAATATAAATATTTAACAATGACTTTTAAGCTACACTAGACGAATTAAGCTCTACTTTTAATAATCTTTTTTATTTTTTTGGAAGGTTTCATATTATTGTCGGGATTAGAACAATACTCAACTAATAGCGCTTCCGAACGATTATAAATGTCGTCGTTTGTTAATGGTGTTCCTGTATTTTCGATAACAACTTTAGACATTGCTGCCATGTACATACCAAGGAGCTCATCTTTACCTTTTGTAAGTTCTGTAGAATTTTGCCCTAACTCAAAGGTGTAATCGGGTGTGCCTGTCATCCATTTTAATATGTACTGAATGGATTTTAACCTATTTACTTCTTCCTGATCGGCCGGATTATTAAATAAATAATTAGCACACATTAAAACATTGTGTTCTTCTGTTTTGTAGCTTGCTTCTGTTTGGAATTCGTAATCGGCTAATTGATTAAAATTTTGACTGAACGCCAATTGTACAGTAATTACAAATAGCATACTAAAAATGGTTTTTTTCATGGTTGGTAGTTTGGGGTTATTTTGGTTTTTATTATTGGTTATTTGTGCATTCAAAATGCTAACACAACAAAGCGTATTCGTATAAGAATAGTGGCGAGCTTTACAAGTAGGGTAGAGCTCGCCATTATTTTATAACCGCTTATACTATGCTGTTACTTTTTTGTAATTTCAATTACTGTATCGCATACTAAATCGCCAGAGGCATCACATTTAATTATTCCACTTGTAAAATCATCTTCAAATTTAACGGTAACTGTTTTATCATTTTTTCCGCTAATTATTGATATCGAACCAGAAACGATTGTCCAATCAAAAACATTATTATCTGTGTTACTAGAATATACAAAAGATTGCGTTTCTCCAGGACTTGCTACTTCATTCCCATATATACAACAAGCTGTTCTGGAATAACTAGACATGTCTAAACTACAAACCATTTCTGTAGTTTCAGTGTCATTATCATCGGAAGCGTCATCATCATTTGCACAAGATGTTGTAAACATGGTTAACACAAATAATAGTAAGTAAAAGGTTTGATTTTTCATATTTGTTTCTTTTTAGGTTAAGTGTTTGGTTTATAGTTTTTAAAATTATTAAAAGTTGTTTTTTAACTCAGTTCTTTGTTATAAGTGTTTTTAGTTTTTTGTTTATATAGATTATTCCTGCAATTAATCCAAATAAACCTCCTAAATAGCTAAAATTGTGCATTGAACCAACTGCGATAAAATTTTCTTTGTCAATTAAATTATCGGGCATGAACCAACTTAAATCTGAGTATTTTAGAAATAGCCAGCCGTAAGCCAACCCAATTAACCCTGTTAATAGTGCAATTACCATAGTAACCACAATCGATTTTAAAGTTGTTTTTAGCATTTTATCGTTTGAATGCATTAATCCAACTAGGCCTAATATAAGTCCAATTGGTAGACCCATCCACCAAGTTGCCATGAATCCAACAATTGAAACTTCAAATCTTGGATGAGGAAATACTGCTTCATTTCCTGCCGTAGCAAGTCCAAATTGATAAAATTTAAATTTTGTATAGTATTCGGGTGAAATTGTATAAGTCAGTTGGTCGTGAAGAACTCCATAAATCCCACCTATTAGCGGTGCTATAAGAATTATTAAGATTAGTATCCAGAATTTCTTCATTAGCGTTTTTAACTCGTTTATAACTCGTTTATAACAATCTCGTATAACTGTCAGTTACGGGTAAAATTACCTATTATAAATTGTTGTGCACCGTTACTTTTTATACAGTTTTTTAATCATTGAGTAATTTCCGTTAACAAAATGTTCCAAATAATATAAAGATTTTTCTAAGCTAAATCCCCAAACATCGTCAACTACCATTTTTTCTTTTTCTCCTAATAACCCAAATAAAACTTTTACTTTTTTGGGTCTATTATACCAAAGAGAAAAATCAAGATTTTGATTTTTATCGTAATGCGCGGTCAAACAAAAACTTTTTCCGTTTTCAATACAAGTAAAGTCGAGAGAAGGGTCGTAATGAATATTTTCAGGGTTTAGTTTATCCGAAAATTTCAACTTTTCAATCCAAGGATAATTTTTAGCTATTTTCCGTACTTCATTACTAGAAATTGGATTATTAAGATATTCAATATTTTCTTTTTCAGGATGACAAATAGAATATTTATAGGTCATTTTTTTCATCAGTTTAATGGTGTATAACGGTTTTGGCTATGAAAAGTTTATAAATTTGCAGCTATATCCCGTTTTTTTTAAGTAACAGTTTTTTATAAACATGGTTGCGCCATGTTTTTATTCTTCCATTTCAACAAAAATTTCTGTTTCTCCCTCCGAATGGTCAGTTTCAGCCATAACTTTAATAATGCCATTTCCTGAAAAATCAGAATTAAATTTAATGGTAGCAATTGATTTTGCAGTTACTGCATCTACAATGCTATTTTCAATATTTAAAATCTCTATACTGCCGTTTTCTATTATCCAATTGAATTGAGGATTTGATATTCCATGACTTGTTGCATGTTTAGAAGCATAAGTTATAATCTCATTTGGTGAAGCTAATTCAGCTCCATTTAAACAAATTCCAGATATGGTATTTGGGTTAAATGCTGTATCACAATCTGTTACACTTTTAGAGTTAATTGAAGGTGCTGATGAATCATCATTTTCTGAACAAGACATTACAAATGATAAAACTAAGAGCAGGTAAAGAGGTAGATTTTTCATATTTTTTTTTAATTAATGTACTTTTTAATAGTCTTTAAAATTTTAAAAGGTTGCTTTTTATAAGCTATTTAGTTTTAAATATAGCACAATTTTCTAATACTCTTAACTTAGTAAGTTGTTTCTTGTAAAAAATATATCTGTTTAAGTTACGTTGTAGGCATTAGTTTTTTATTCTATAAATTCCATTTCCACTAAAAAGTAATGAGGGATATTAAACTCTTTTCCAAATTGTTCAGGTTCAATATCTGAATAAGCAACTTTACAATATTGTCCAGCTCCACTTTCAGTTATATATGGTGTTATTACCGCTAATAAATAAAACGGTTTTAAAACATCCTTAATTAAGGGGTTTCTACCTCCAATAAAATCTTTTACAATATATCTACTTTTGTTTTTTTCTTGAAGCTTAAAATAAGAATGTTTACTTCCAAAACTTTTTCCTCTAATCCAAATTTTCAAATTCTCTTGGTCAATTTTGGTAAATATCTTTAAAGACATTGATGTAGAGTCAGTTCTAAAGTATTTATTTTTGCTCTCATCAAAAAGAGTATACACGTCCTTTAAATTCCCGTTTTCAAACTCCTTGAGTTTTAAAATGAACGCTTTGTCCTTTACAGAATTTCCATTAATAGTAAAATTAAATAGACCAATTTTTTCAAAGTCAAAATAATTCTGAAGGTCTTGATTTTTGGAGCCAATAGCAATGTTAATTTCTATTTGGTCTTTTGGGTTTATTGTTGTTTTTTGTTTTTCAATTAAATTAGAATTTTGAGCATTTAAAGTCAGTCCTAAAATGTAAATTAAAATTGTTATTTTTTTCATGATGTTTTTTAATTTACAAAAATGTATTCTACAGAAACCAATTCAATTGAATTAATCGTTGCTAAATCTAATGACTCTTCTTCGTCAAAACTAATAGTACAATCAGAATTTCCCTCAATCAAATAGCAGGGCGAAGAATCAGTTGCAATGTTTGAACTTATTAGTCCATCTATATTCAGTGTAACTTTATGCGCCCCGTTTACAGGAATATCGTTTGGATTTGTAAACGTTATTTCATAGCGTAATCTCGAAGAATTATTACCTGTATCTGGAGTAAATTCGAATAGTATAACTTCATGCGTTACATTTTGTAATTCAGTTTCTTCTTGAGTTATTGTGTCGTCATTTTCAGGGCATCCAAATAGAAGAACGAAAGCTGGGAGTAATAAGATAATTTTTTTAATGTTCATGTTTTTGTTTTTAATTTACCTCAACAATTGGATTTAAGCTTGTGCTGAGCCTGTTGTAGTTGTTTTAATTATATTTATAAATTTTGGGTTATAGTTTTCTATCAAATTCAGATTCATAATACCCGAATCTTATAGTTGCTCTATGGAATATAAACTCGGTTTCAGTTTCTGTGAATTCAATATTATCAAAGAATATTGTATAATTAGTATTATTTATTCCAGTATGTACTCTTCCAGAAAAAGAAGTGCCATCAGTTTCATAATCTTCATGCACTAAACTGTCATAAAATTCAAATGTTGTATTTCCTTCAAACAATCTTGCGCTAATTTTAGCATGAGGAACATTACTTGAATGTGTTTTAGTGTAATTTTCAAATCCCAAAAATGTAAATTCAAATCCTTCTCTATCACTAAAAGTCAAACAATCATTTTTTTCTATAATTGTCGATTCAAGAAACGCAATTTCTGTACAATCATAAATTTGTTCATTGCTTTCTTCGTTATTTTGCTCATTGCTTTCTGAACAAGATAAAACAGGTATTAGTAAAGCTAAAGTTAAAATTTTTCTCATTTTTCTGTATTATACTGAAATAGGTTGACCTTTTTTCGGTTCATTTTTGCACGATCAAACCATTTTTTTAGCCGTTTAGAAGGCAAAAAATAATTTGAACTAGGTCTTTTTAAATCGTTAGTTCAGGTAAACTTACATTATTTTTTCTATAGGATCTATATTTTATATTGGGATTTCGGTGAACTTCATCGGGCTTTCTTAGATCCAGGCTAAAATGGGTTCTAAGGTTGTTGTAAATATATACAGCTTGGTCTGTTAGTTTTTGAGCCATTTTGGTGTTTTTAATAGTTTGTTTTAGCCCATATTCATGTTTTAGCGTTCTGTTAATACGCTCAGCAACAGCGTTTTCATAAGGGTCGTATTGTTCTGTCATGCTCATTGTAATACCATTGCTCTCAGCAAAATCTGTGTACTTAGGATTGCAGTACTGTAAGCCTCTGTCGGAATGATGAATGAGTTTTTTCTTTGGATATTTTCTGTTTTTTATGGCCATATTAAGCGCTTCTAAGCAAAGCGAAGTTCTCATATGGTTATCAAGTTTATAACCCATTATTTTCTTTGAATAGGCATCGGTTATAATGGCAAGGTAATTATGGCCGTTTTCTGTTTTGATATATGTGATATCGCTAACCCATAGCTGTTCGGGCCGGGTAGGGACGTGGTCTTTGACTAGGTTTTTGTATTTTTTGTACATGTGGTTAGAGTTCGTGGTTGTGATGTAGTTTTTAGTTTTAGGAACCAGCAAGCTGTTTAGCCTTAAAAGCCTATAGAATTTATCTCTGCCAATTTTAATGTTGTTGTTGATAAGTTCCTGTTTTAGCTCTTTATACAGTTTGATTCCTCCTGTTTTAGAGCCTACTTTTTTACGGTAATCCTTAACTAAAGCAACTATTTTTTGGAGGTCTAATTCTTGTTTTTGTTGGTTTTTGATCCTTTTGTAGAAGGCTTGTTTACTAATCCCAAAACATCCGTAGATCCATTTTCTTTTAAACGGTCTTTCTTCTTTTTCTCTATCTCTTTTGCCAATGTTTTGGGCAATGACTTTTTTGACATATCTACGCCTGTAATGAGCTCCATATCAGCGATAATATCCTGTTGGAAGTCTTTTTGAAACTCTAGTTCTTCAATACGTTCTTTAAGTTTTTTGATCTCGTCGTTTTTGCTCATACCAGTATTTTGTTGTACTAATGTACTGTATTTTCTTAACCAATAGGAAATTGTTGTCCTTGGGACATCGTATTTTTTAGAAGCTTGGTTGTTTGAGATGTGTCCGGTTAGGATTTGGTCAACGACCAAAAGTTTGGTCTCTAAATTGACTTTTTGGTAGCTTTTTTTTTGCCAGTGTTCTTTTTGAGTTTTCATAAGTGACTGTAATTAATTGCTTAATTTTTGGTCAACCTATTTCAGGAAAATTCATTCTGTTAAGTATAGCTAACGGTATTGTATATAGTTTTTTATTATCTTTTTTCAGCATATTTAAATTTATCGAAGTTCTCTGGTAATTCATTTGTTACTGTTAAACGGTTAGATGTAATATTTGGTTTAATTTTAATAACCTTAGTTTTTTTGTCAATTTCAACATCGTGTTCACTTTTCATATTTACAAGGTCAATATGTAAGGCTTTAAACTGGTACTTTCCATTTTTGAGGCTAATAATAACATATTCACTCGCTCTAATTTGTCCTAATGCTTTATTGTTAATCCAAATGTTTAATCTAGCTGTATTATCAATTTTATGTAACATGTCTGCACCGTTATATATTAGTATTGTTCCGTTTCCTAACTTATCAAGTTCAACTTTTTTCAAGTCAGTTTCTATAAAAGTATAATCCGAAGTAATCGGTTTTAAAGCACAAGATGTAAGCGATAAGGTTATTGAGAATAAAATTATATTTTTAAGTGTCATTGAATGAATTTATGAGTTGTTTTTACAATTTTTAGAATAGTTGGTCAATTTACACCAAACTCCCGTGTACCCTAAAGCCAATACGTTATTTCTGGCAGCGAATATACCTTTTTTAGTTACGTTGACAGGGTTGTAATTAGCAATTTTTTGTTGGTGATATTACCTAACGGTTTTTAAATTTATTAAAAAAGAGGTTGTATGTTTTAAACGATAGTTTGTATCCTAAATCCAAACTTTACAGTAGTACCATAAAACACTATTTTACGATTAATTTTAATGTAGCATTTTTATTTAAAGCTTGTAGTTGTATAAAGTAAAGACCTTTTGTATAATTTGAAGTATTTACTTCAATATTCTGAATATCAAAATAACTTTGTTCCAGAACAGTTTTACCTAATACATCAGTTATTTTTAGTTTAACATCGCTATATGTAGTGCCTAAATTTATTTTAGACAAACCATAACTTGGGTTTGGGTAAATTAATGGTTCCGAGACAAATGAATTATCTACTATATTTAATTTTTCGCATTCTGTTTCAGTATTAACAAAGGTAGACGTGTTGTCTATATGTGTCCAGTTAGTGCTGCTCCAAGATGCATCATCTACAAAAATACATGTTAAATTCTTATTGTTTTCTGCATAAAAAAACTCCAATTCGGTATTAGCTCCATTTCTAATATCTAAACTGGTTAATTGATTACTGCTACAACTAAAAATTTCTAATACTGTATTAGTCCTCAAATCTAAACTTGTTAATTGGTTATTAAAGCAATTCAAAAAATATAACATTGTATTATTACTGACATCTATACTTGATAATTGATTATCACCAAAATCCAAAGACTGTAACATGGTATTACTACTCACATCTAAACGTGTTAATTGATTACTGCTACACCCCAAGGTGTTTAACGCTGTATTACTACTGACATCTAAATTTGTTAATTGATTAGTATCGCAATTCAAGACTGTTAACGCTGTGTTGTTACTCACATCTAAACGTGTTAATTGGTTGTTGTTGCAATACAATGCTCCTAACACTGTATTACTACTTACATCTAAACGTGTTAATTGATTATTGTAGCAAGACAATGCTTCTAGCGATGTAGTACCAATCAGATCTATATTTTTCAATGCATTATCTTCGCAGTTTAAGAATGTTAACATAGTATTTCTACTCACATCTAAATTTGTTAGTTGATTATTTTTACAACTGAAGAGTTCTAACATAGTATTACTGGTAACATTTATACTTGATAATTGATTATAACTGCAACCAAAAGTTTCTAACGTAGTATTACTACTGACATCTAAACTTGTTAATTGGTTATTACTGCAATTCAATTCTATTAATGCGGTATTACTACTCACATCTAAATTTGATAATTGATTATCAGAACAATTTAAAACCTGTAAAGACGTAAATCCCTCTAGACCTGTTAAAGAAGCAATGTCTTTTGATGAAATTTTTAAAGTTTTTATGTAACTAATATTAGCTGTAGGTACAACACCATCAATCGTAGGATTGGTGTCAATACCTAATTCTATTAATGCTTTTTCAAAATTCGGGTCTGGTATTACTGTGTTTTGAGACAACACAATACACGAAATAAGTAGGAAACTCCATAAAAGTAGTTTTGTTTTCATAAAAAATTGATAGTTTGGGTTGTAGTTTTCAAAAACGAATTTAAATTAATTAATCGCAAATCGTCAGTTTTTTACAATTACTTGTAAATTTTTTTAAAACTTCAGTTGCGAGTGGCTTGCGTTTAAGCGAGTTTCGCTATTAATGCTAATTCCTGCATAGTCGCAATCCAGCAAGTCGTTTCTTGTAATTAATATACCTGTTTTAGTTACGTTGGCGAGGTTGAAATCAGCAATTTTTAGTCAACCTACTCTAGAGCCAGACATTCGTTCATATAGCTTGTTTTAGTTGCCCCGAGGGGATATAATACATTAAGATAGGGTGAAGCCCTATCAAAGTGGCAGAGCCACAAAACCATAAGCCCCGAAAGGGCGAAATATCTAATCCCAAACATACTTCTCGTTATATTCTACATTATATTTTTTAAGAAAAGCACGGTATTCATCTTGAAATGTTTTCTTGCTATGGTGTTCGTGTTGATTAGCGATGTAGGCAATTACTGTGTCTATTTCAGAAGGATTTACCGAAAATGCTCCGTATCCATCCTGCCAATAAAAGTTTTCATATCCAGTTCCCTTTGTTTTGATCCATTTAGATGAATGTGATTTCAGTTCCTCCATCAGCTTCATCAAGGTTATCTTTTTGGATAGCATACAGAGTATATGAATATGGTCGCTGTAACCGCCTACTTTAATAACGGGAC
The DNA here is from genome assembly GCF_051200825.1 of Formosa sp. A9. Lineage (GTDB taxonomy): Bacteria > Bacteroidota > Bacteroidia > Flavobacteriales > Flavobacteriaceae > Formosa. The sequence goes on from NZ_CP195158.1 coordinate 1,087,185, forward strand.
AGTCTAGTTTATTGCAGATGCCACCAAGATAAGCATGTAGTTCTGCTTCTATGGGTGGATGTATTAGCGGTTCGCGGTGTTTGGTGCTGAATATGATATGTATATAGTTTTTAACGAGAGACTGTCCCATATTTTTGTATTACGCCCTTTCAGGGCTTATCTTGTTTTTTGTTTTCTTTCCCGATGGGCTATACCCATCGTTAACAGATGTCGCCCCTTTGGGGCTTTCCAATTCTCCCGCTGGTTCTACAAGCTCACTACGGAATGCCTTTTGCAAAATAGATTTTTTCAGTGCTTCCAAATCATCTATTTTTTGTGGGTGTACCGCTTCTAGCTTTTGTGTTTTTTTGCTTGCGTACAAGCTCCAAATAGCCTCAACTCAATAAGTCGTTTCTGGTAACTAATATACCTGTTTTTTAAGTAGCAATTTTTTATAAACATGGTTATGCCCTGAGTTTTATTCATTTTCTTCATTTTTTAAATTTGCTCCGTAATAAATTCCTGGAAACTGTCCCTCAACAGGAAATTCGATGAAGTCAATTTTATGCTCATAAAAGGGTGGTCCGTATTTTATAAAACTTAAAGGATAGTCTGAAAAATTTGTGTTAATCATTAATTTTTCCAATAGTAAGGAAGTGAAAATTAAAAGGGCATTTTCTCCTGCATTGTGTAAATTCAAAAAAGCATTTCCTTTTGTCATATCGTCTTCGTCATAGACATATTGTTTTTCAAGAACCTTTCCTGCTTTTAGAAAAATGGTCAAGTCTGGATATTCTGTATGCACATTTTTTAATTCATCATTATCTATATTGTCTATGGTGAAATTTTCTCCGCCATTGAATATAAATGAAATGAATGGTAATATTTTAGGTGTTGAAAAAATTACATTTACCTTTTCGTTGTTTTCAACTGCTTCGACTTTGTGTTCTAAAAACTGAACTCTTTGCTCAATGTTTGGGGATTGTGGTAAGCTTGAAATTTTAGAAGCTGCAATCTTTTTAGTTTTAATGTCATTAAAAACATCTTTTGACCAGTTGGTTTTTATTTCCATTATTGATTTTACAGATTCAACAAAGAACATTGAGTGTCCTAAAAGTTTTAAGCTTGGAAAATTATGTTCATCCCAAATAATTAAGTCTGATTCTTTACTTTTTCCTAAAATACCGTAAACCATTCCTTTTCCAATGCCAAATCTCTTGGGTAAGATTTCTTTAAGATAAATATCAATCAGGTTTTCACGATGACTTCCTTTCAATGAAGAATGCTCAACTATCGCTTGATTTGAAATAGCGATTAATTGTTCTGATTTCATCTTAAAAAAAGTTTTAATCAAGTCATATGTTGATACTTTATCTTTCATTGAAGCAGTGTGTTTTTAACCTTGGGCACAACTTCCGAATTCCCTCAACCCAGCAAGTCGTTCTTAGCAACTAATATACCTATTTTTCAATACATCTGGCCATGTGCTGGCAGTGTGCTTCGAGATTTGTTTTAAAAAACTCGATTTTTAAAATATAAGTCCGAGCCAGAGACGAACAAAACCCGAACAAGACTCGAACAAAACCCCCTAAAAATCGCATTTTGGTGTCAGGAGCGGTCAGGAGGTGTCAATACAGGTCATAGAGTGTCATAGCGTGTCATAACGTGTCAGGAGGTGTCATAAGCGGTCATGTTAGGTCATAAGCAATCATGTGCGGTCAGGACGTGTCAACCATTTGTTTTTCAGTAAAATGCGTTTTAGTTTAGCGGCATATTAACCAAAAAAACCATGAATTATGGCAACATTTGAAAAAGGCATACTTGGCGGATTTTCAGGCAAAGTAGGCAATGTAGTCGGGTCGCGTTGGCGCGGCAAAAACGTAATGCGCAGTTTACCACAACGCGGTAATTATACCCCAACCGAAAAGCAGGCGGAGCAACGCGAAAAGTTTAAAATAGTTATTTCGTTTTTAACACCTATTAAATCGGTGCTCAGTTTGTATTTTGGTAGTAAACAAGGCGATAAGTCGTGCTACAATATGGCCACTTCGTACCACTTGCGCGAGGCGCTGGTAGCAGAACCTTTAGGCTACAGTTTAGATTTTACCAAGGTACTTATTAGCAAAGGCGATTTGCGGGGTATAGACAGCCCTACACTTGCCGCAGCAGCCAACCAGAACCTTAATGTAGGTTGGGCCGATAATAGTGGACAGGGCAATGCCAGCGCGTTCGATGTTATGGTGGTTGTGGTGTATGCCCCAGGCTTAGACACCTTTTACACCAATTTAAACGTAGCCACCAGAGACCAAACCAGTGCCACCCTTAACTTACCGCCGTTTATGGCTGGTTTTCAGGTAGCGGTTTGGGCAACCTTTGTGCAGGCCACCGGTACCCATGCGGCAATAAGTACCTATTTGGGCGAGGTTACGGTGCAATAACTACCCAAGCCCATTGTGGCACAGTAAAAAAGTCTGGCTAGGTTTACGGGTTGCGTAAACTGCACCAGACTTTTTTGTATAAGGGTATGGGTAACTTGTTGTAGTAATTTTTGCGCCACGAAAGCACGAATATTTGACATGGATTTTATAGAAACATTCGTGTATTTGTGGCTAAAATGCGCTCAAATGATCAGACTTTCAATCTGTTTTTAAACCTACGGACTTCCAGTCTATAGTGGTTATGGTATAGGTTTACTCTTTATTAGTCTCAGTCGTTAGTTTAAACTATGCAATTTTAGTGCAAGATTTTGAGTTTTTGTAACTATTTTTTTACGCTACGAATGCACGAATATTCGACATAGATTTTATAGGCATATTTGTGTATTTGTGGTTAAAATGAGCTCAAATAATCTGCCTTTCAGTCTGTTTTAAAACCAATGGACTTCCAGTCTATAGTGATTATGGTATAGGCTTACTCTTTATTGGTTTCAGGTGTTAGTTCAAACTATGTAATTTTGGTGCAAGACTTTGAGTTTCTATAACTATTTATTGCGTCGCTAATATTTGACATAGATTTTATAGAAACATTCGTGTATTTGTGGCTAAAATGCGCTCAAATAATCGGACTTTCAGTCTGTTTTTAAAACCTATGGATTTCTAGTCTATAGTGGTTATGGTATAGGTTTACTCTTTATAGGTCTCAGTCGTTAGTTTAAACTATGTAATTTTAGTGTAAGACTTTGAGTGTCTATAACTATTTTTTGCGCCACGAATGCACGAATATTTGACATAGATTTTATAGAAACATTCGTGTATTTGTGGCTAAAATGCGCTCAAATGATCAGACTTTCAGTCTATTTTTAAAACCTATGGACTTCCAGTCTATAGTGGTTTAGTTTTTATAGGTTGTAAGCTTTGCAGAGCGCCTTGTAACAAAAATTTGTTAATATAATTTTTAGGATAAATAACGGTGCGCCCCAACTTAAAGGCGGGTATGTTGTTTTTGGCGCGTAAGCGGTATAGTGTGCTCTTGCTTATGTTAAGGTGCGCCATAAGGTCTTCGTTCGTGTACCAGTCTTCGTTTAAAATCATGTGGGTGTCAAAATGTAAATCGGTGTTGTTTAGGTGTGGGGTTGGTAATTTTGGGTTTTTCATTGTATTATGGTTTTAATAATGCACCTAACGTGCTGATTGTTTACTAGTTAGTTATGGCTAATATAAGTATTTAACCTGTTGAAAAACAAGCTTTTGTAAAAAATACGTGTATGTACGTAGTTTTTAGGATTGCCATGTTGCCAATTGTTAATGTGTAAAATCAGGCGCTTTTAACGGCTTAGAGACTGAAGATAATCTATACAAAATGTTAATAATTTCGGTAAGTGTTCAAGATTCTTATTTTTGCAAGACCTTTAGAAGGGGATGGATTAATTTCGGCACCTTTGAAAGGATAAAGCAGATCTCACGACCTTTTTTTAAAAAAACTCAAATCTAAATGAGAAAACTTCTATTAGTATGCGTTATTTTAATAACGAGTATGGTTCAGGCACAAATATTGGAACCCGTAAGCTGGAGCACCAGTGTAGAAAAAATTTCCGATACCGAGTATAACTTGATTACTAAAGCTACTGTAGAGATAGGGTGGCATTTGTACTCGCAACACGTACCAGCCGATGGCCCAATACCTACCACATTTGTGTACGACGATAGTGCGGGTAACTTTACCATAGTAGGCAATACTACAGAAGGCGAGGGGCACACGGTAGACGACCCTGTATTTGGCATGAAAATTAAGTTTTTTGAAGGTGAAGCCGAATTTATACAAAAGGTAACCGTTACCAAAGCCACCAAAACCATTACAGGTTTTGTAGAGTTTATGGTGTGCGACGACACCCGTTGTTTGCCACCAACCGAGGTAGATTTAGAGTTCCATATTACCGATAATGCAGCGGCATCAAATACCGATCCTCATGCGCCACCAGCAGCTACCGAAACAGACAAAGACATAGTAGATACCATTAAAACCGAAGAAAAACAGGACGAAAATCGCGGTTTGTTCAGCATCTTTTTTATCGCCTTTTTATCGGGTTTTGCCGCTTTGTTAACACCATGTGTGTTCCCAATGATCCCAATGACGGTAAGTTTCTTTACCAAACAAAGTAAAAACAAGGCCGTAGGTATTAAAAATGCTATTATATATGGGCTTTGTATCATCATCATTTACGTACTTTTAGGTACCGCAGTAACGGGAATATTTGGTGCCGATGCGCTAAACGCACTGGCCACCAACGTATGGTTTAACATTATTTTCTTTATCCTGTTGGTTGTGTTCGCAGTGTCGTTTTTAGGGGCTTTCGAAATCATGTTGCCCAACTCTTGGGCCAATAAAGTAGATTCGCAAGCCGACCGCGGCGGATTAATTGGCATTTTTTTTATGGCCTTGGCCTTAGCCATTGTGTCCTTTTCGTGTACCGGGCCAATTGTAGGTACTTTACTGGTCGAAGCCGCATCTAAAGGAGGTATTGCTCCTATAGTGGGCATGTTAGGGTTTTCTCTGGCCATTGCTTTACCATTTGCCTTGTTTGCTGCTTTTCCAGGGTGGTTAAACTCCTTGCCAAAATCGGGCGGCTGGTTAAATACGGTAAAAGTAGTACTAGGGTTTTTAGAACTGGCCTTGGCATTTAAATTCTTATCGCAAGCCGATTTGGTATTACAAACCCATTTCTTAGAGCGCGAAGTATTTATCGCCATCTGGATTGCGGTGTTTGGTACCTTAGCCTTTTATTTATTCGGAAAAATACAATTGCCACACGATTCGCCTTTAACACATATTTCAGTAGGCCGTTTAGGTTTGGGACTAATTGTACTCAGTTTTACCATTTATATGATACCGGGACTATGGGGAGCACCACTAAATTTAATTAGTGCTTTCCCGCCGCCGTTAGAGTATAGCGAGTCGCCTTACGGGGTAGGCTATTCTAAAGTAGGTGGGGGCGTAGCGGCAGCCCACGGCGAGCTGCCAGACGGAGCGCACCTGTTGGCGCCACACGATATCTTGGCCTTTAACGATTACGATAAAGGTTTGGCTTATGCCAAACAAGTGGGCAAGCCTGTCATGTTGGATTTTACGGGTTGGGCTTGTGTAAACTGCCGTAAAATGGAACAGAACGTATGGCCAGAGCCAGAGATTTTAAATATTTTAAAGAACGAGGTGGTGTTAATCTCGTTGTACGTAGACGATAAGCGTAAGCTGGAAGCCGATGAGGTGGTAGAGTCGCAATTAAAACCAGGCAAGCAATTAAAATATATTGGACAAAAATGGAGCGAATTGCAAGCGGTAAAATACAAAGCCAACTCGCAACCGTTCTACGTGCTTATGGACCACGACGAAAGCAATTTAATGGATCCGGTAGGTTACACCCCAGATGCCGACGAATATCACGCGTGGTTAAAAGCGGGTTTAAATAAGTTTAAATAATCGCGAAACGGTTTGTTTTGTAAAGAAATCACTTTGGTCTGTATAGATTAAAGTGATTTTTTTTGTTAAAAACAATAGCATCCGCAACAGATTTTAAAACGGACTGTTATAATTCGTGTTAATTATGGTGGGGTATTCTAGATCGAGTTTTGTTTTTAATAAACCCAAACTTCGGCCTATCGAAAGTTTATTGTAAAATAGCATCATGCGTTAGTGTTTAAAATATGTTGTCACTTCGAGCGCAGTCGAGAAGTCATTACAATTTCTGCTTTAAAGAGAAGGTCTCGACTGCGCTCGACCTGACATTAGTTTGTTAACACAGCAGATTGCAAACGATTAAAAACGTAAAGCAAATTGTAATACGGATAAAATGAACACATAAATCATTCAAGAAATCATAACCATCATCACAACCACAAAAAATACATTTTTATTAAAAAATTGTAAAACCATAAATTAGAATATCAATTATTTGTATTTTTAATCTTCAATTAAAAAAATAATTCAATTATGGCAACAGTAACCTTAAAAGGTAATGCAATAGAAACATCGGGCGAACTACCAAAAGTAGGTAGCAAAGCACCAGATTTTACATTAACAACGGTAGAGTTAGGCTCTAAATCGTTAAGCGACTTTAGCGGAAGCAAAGTTATTTTAAACATTTTTCCGAGTGTAGATACTGGCACTTGCGCGCAATCGGTAAGAGAATTTAATAAAACTGCCAGCGCATTAGAAAATACAAAAGTACTTTGTGTATCTCGCGATTTACCATTTGCACAAGCGCGTTTTTGTGGTGCTGAAGGTTTAGAAAATGTAATTTCGTTATCGGACTTTAAAGATGGTAATTTTGGAAAAGCTTACGGTGTAGATTTTACAACCGGACCGTTAGAAGCACTATTGTCTAGAAGTGTAGTGGTAATAGATGAAGAAGGTACTGTAAAATACACCGAACAAGTTGCCGAAACTGTAGACGAACCAAATTATAAAGCGGCCTTGGCAGCGATATAAAATGGCTAAAAAAGAATCGTTTTTAGTTAACAGAATTAAAAGTGTAGGATATGCGTTTAAAGGCGCTGTCCTACTCTTAAAAACCGAATCGAGTATAAAAATCCAGTTTGTTATTGGGTTGCTGGTAACGGCTGCTGGGTTTTATTATCAGATTTCACCAACCGAATGGATGCTGCAAATGCTCGCCATTGGTTTGGTTATGGGGGCAGAAGGCCTCAACACTGCAATAGAGGCTATTGCCGATTTTATACACCCAGACTTTCACTCTAAAATAGGCCATATTAAAGACATCTCGGCAGGAGCCGTTTTTATAGCAGCTATAGCCGCAAGCGTGGTAGGCTGTATTATTTATTTTCCGAAAGTATTTTAAATACTATTGGTCTAGGATAAACGTTAGTAATTTGTATTTTTGTTCAAATTAACAACAAGGCGTTGATGGCTAAAAAGAAAACGAAAACCAAGCAAACTAGCACACCTAAATTTAAGAAACCAAGTCTGAATTTAACCAACCAACAAAAGCTTATTTTTGGAAGCTTTTTAATGCTGTTGGGCGTGGTGTTATGTACTGCTTTTTTATCGTATTTCTTTACTGGTAAAGCCGACCAAAGTATTTTAAATGAATTTTCTGTTCGCGAAGCCGAAGCGAATAACTGGGTGAAAAAATTTGGCGCCTGGTTAAGCGATGTTTTTATATATCGCGGATTTGGTATAGCATCGTTTATTTTATCGGGACTTTGCTTTTTATCGGGTTTGTACATCATGCTGGATATTAATAAAACCAAGTTGCGCCAACGTTGGTTTTGGGGACTTTACCTCATGCTTTGGGTGTCTGTATTCTTTGGTTTTTTTGGTAAAACACATGCCGTTTTAGGAGGAACAGTGGGGTTTGAAACCAATACTTTTTTACAAGATTATATCGGCGTTTTAGGCGTTGGCTTGTTACTCTTGTTTGGTTTAATAGTGTATTTGGCTACGCGTTTTCAGTTAACGTTTCAATCGATAGCTACATTCTTTAAATCGGCTAAAAAAGGCTTGTCCGACGAAATTAAAAGTGAAAAAGAGAGCGATAGTTTTGCAGTCGATAACAATTTAACCGAAGAAGCCGAAGCCATAAAATCGGTTTACGATACCCCAAAACAATCTCCACAACCAGCCAAAGCGCCAGAACCAATTCCAGAACCAACACCGGTTGTAGAGTTTGAGCCAGTGGCAACACCAGAAAAAAAACAAGTAGAAAGTACTTTCGAGGTTGAAGCGCCGGTAGAAGAAGATATAGAGACTACGCCGCAACTCAATATAGAAGTAGAAGAAGTAGAGGAAGAACTTTCGGAAACCGATAATTTAGCCAATAAGCTGGTTGAAGATTACGGCCTGTTCGATCCTACTTTAGAGCTGGGTAAATACCAGTTTCCACCCCTGGAATTACTGAAGAAATACGATGCCGAGGGCATTACCATTAACCAGGAAGAGCTAGAAAACAATAAAAACAGAATTGTAGAAACGCTTAACAATTACAAAATTGGTATAGCGAGTATTAAAGCGACCATTGGGCCAACGGTAACACTTTACGAAATTGTACCAGAGGCAGGGGTTAGAATTTCCAAAATTAAAAACTTAGAAGACGATATCGCTTTGTCGCTTTCGGCCTTGGGTATTCGTATTATTGCGCCTATACCTGGTAAAGGAACCATTGGTATAGAGGTGCCTAATACCGATTCTACCATCGTGTCTATGCGTTCGGTAATTGCCTCGCAGAAGTTCCAGAAATCGGAAATGGAATTGCCAATTGCTTTGGGTAAAACCATTAGTAACGAAACCTTTGTCGTTGACCTTGCGAAAATGCCACACATGCTTATGGCCGGTGCAACCGGACAAGGAAAATCGGTTGGGTTAAACGCGGTACTAACGTCGTTATTATACAAAAAACATCCCGCTGAGGTGAAGTTTGTTTTGGTAGATCCTAAAAAGGTAGAATTGACTTTATTCAATAAAATAGAACGTCATTACTTAGCGAAACTGCCAGATAGCGAAGATGCCATTATTACCGATAACACCAAGGTAATTAACACGCTTAACTCGTTGTGTATAGAAATGGACAACCGTTACGAGATGCTTAAAAATGCCATGTGTCGTAATTTAAAAGAGTATAACGCTAAGTTTAAAGCACGTAAACTAAACCCTAACGACGGGCATCATTTTTTACCGTATATCGTACTGGTAGTCGATGAGTTTGCCGATTTAATTATGACGGCAGGTAAAGAGGTAGAAACCCCAATTGCACGTTTGGCACAATTAGCGCGTGCTATTGGTATTCATTTAATAATCGCCACGCAGCGTCCGTCGGTTAACGTTATTACAGGTATAATTAAAGCGAATTTCCCCGCGCGTATTGCATTTAGAGTGACTTCAAAAATAGATTCCCGTACCATTTTAGATGGCTCTGGAGCCGATCAGTTAATCGGGCGAGGGGATATGTTGTACACGCAGGGCAACGATATGATACGTATACAATGTGCCTTTGTAGATACGCCGGAAGTTGAAAAAATAACCGAATTTATAGGGTCGCAAAAAGCGTATCCAGATGCTTATTTACTGCCAGAGTATGTTGGCGAAGATGGTGGCACAAATCTTGATATCGATATTGCCGACAGAGATAAGTTGTTTAGAGAGGCCGCCGAGGTTATTGTTACCGCACAACAAGGATCGGCATCTTTATTACAACGTAAATTAAAATTAGGTTATAATCGTGCTGGTAGATTAATAGACCAGTTAGAGGCAGCAGGCATTGTTGGCCCTTTTGAAGGCAGTAAAGCCCGACAAGTGTTAGTGCCAGATTTTATAGCCCTTGAACAATTATTAGAAAATGAAAAGAACTCTTAAAATGAAAACTGTTTTTCTTGCCCTTGCACTTTGTTTTACCATTGTGGGTATGGCACAAAACGATGCAAAAGCGAAAGCCCTACTAGACGATGTGTCTCAAAAGGTAAAAGCTTACGATAATATTGCTTTAGATTTTAAATACGTGTTGCATAACGAGGCCGAAAACATTAATCAAGAAACCCGTGGTAATGTGGTTATGCAAGGCGATAAGTATGTGCTTAATATTTTAGGAATTACAAGAATTTACGACGGAAAGACCTTATACAGTATTAATCCGGAAGATGAAGAAGTAACCATCTCTAAAGAAGATCCGAACGACGAGAATAGCATTACACCAAGTAAAATGTTATCGTTTTATAACGATGGGTACACGTACAAAATGGATATCGACCAAAATGTTAAAGGTAGAAGCATTCAATATGTAAAGCTAACACCTATCGATTCTAATTCCGAAATACAGCATGTTTTATTAGGAATAGACGCCCAGACCAAGCACATTTACAACTTGATAGAAGTGGGTAAAAATGGTACCAAAACAACACTTACCGTAACGTCTTTCGAAACTAACGATACCTTATCTAAGTCTTTGTTCGATTTCGATAAAAATAAATACAAAGGATACTACATTAATACACTTAATTAGTTAGATACTTGAAAATATTAGATCGTTACATACTCACTACCTATCTAAAAACTTTTATCAGCGTGTTTGTTATTCTCATGCTGATTTTTGTATTACAAACCATTTGGCTGTTTATAAAAGAGCTAGCGGGTAAAGATCTGGATATTATAATAGTATTTAAATTCTTGTTGTATTATGCACCTAAATTAATACCCTTGGTATTGCCGCTTACCATTTTATTATCTTCAATAATGGTGTTTGGTAGTTTTGCAGAAAATTACGAATTCGCGGCCATGAAATCTACAGGTATATCTTTACAACGCGCCATGGCGGGCTTAAGTATATTTATAGTTATTCTGGGGGTGGTAACATTCTTTTTTGCTAACGATGTAATTCCGTGGGGCGAATATAACTCGTATAACCTCAGAAAAAACATAGCCAAGCTAAAACCGGCAATGGCCATTGTAGAAGGACAGTTTAACGAAGCTGGCGAAATTAATATTAAAGTCTCAAAAAAAACAGGCGATAACGATCAATATCTGCACGATGTCATCATTCATAAAAAAGCTGAAACAGGATCTGGGAATTACACCACCATTATAGCTAAAGAAGGCGAGTTGTTGAGTAACGAAAATTCCGATATATTAAAGCTAATATTGAAAGATGGCAATTATTACGACGATACGCCGCCTAAAAAGGCCGCTGAGCGCCGTCGTAGGCCATTAACTAAAAGTAGTTTTGAAACTTATACTCTAAACACCGACATATCGCAATTGGACGATGTGGATCTGGAAGAAAAAAACGTGACCGACAAATACAATATGTTAAACGTGTCCGATCTTAACTACACCATAGATTCGTTAACTGTAGAACGCGACGAAGATTATAAATCGTTTTCAAAAAATATATACAATAGGTTTGGGGTTAAGAACCTAAACGGAGGCATGAAACCTAAAACCGATACGGTGTATAGCGGTGCTATTTTAGACATGTTTACCACCTACAAAAAACTTCAAATAGTAGAGTTGGCTTTAAATAATACTTCTAGTACCAAACAGATTATAGAAACGAACGATAAATCGTTTAAAGCGAAATCGTCTTGGTTAAATAAACACGTTATAGCCCTGCACGAAAAACTGTCTTTAGGTTTTGCTTGTGTAATTTTGTTTTTTGTTGGAGCGCCATTAGGGGCTTTAATCAGAAAAGGAGGTTTGGGCTTGCCTATGGTTATTGCCATATTATTGTTTTTAACTTATCATTTTATTGGCATATTTGCTAAAAACAGTGCTAAAGACGGTAGTTTTAATCCGGTGTTGGCGTCGTGGTTTTCAACCATTATAATGTTTCCGTTGGGTGTGTTTTTAACGCGTCGTGCGACAGCCGATAAAGGTTTGTTTGAATTCGATCATATTATGGAGCCATTAAAGAAGTTGTTGCCATTTAAGAATAAAGATAAAGACGAAAACGGCCTAAGTTTCGATTTTAATGATTTCGGACGCTATAAGGAAGATAAATTATTAGAACTTGTAAAAGACCCTACGGTGTATAATTATCATCCAACAGGTAAAATTGAAGCGTTAAAAACCTTAGAAAACCGTAACCTGAGTTTAGATGCCATTCGAGACAAAGGCATACAAATAGACCCTGCTTTAGATGTGGCCAAACGCTACGTAAAGCAGTTTACGATATATGCTAAAATAGCTTTAGTAACTTATGGTTTAGGGGTGGTGTTATTAATACTTCATTTTGTATTTAAAAATAATAAATTGCCAGAAATGGCAGATGTCGCTATAAAAGTAAGCCTAGTTAGTTTTGCTATTTTTGTAGCGTTTTACATTGCGCAGCATTTGCGTTTAAAGGCATTTTACCAACAGTTTAAACAGAAAAATAAAGCTAGTCATATTATCTTTATTATTGTAGGTGTTGTGTTGTATCCTATTTTCTATGTGGTTTTTAAGCATAAAACGAAAGACGACTTAAGTAAAAATGCCGTTCAACTTTTAAAGTAAAAGCAATATCTTTGCACCATGATAACAGATTCTAAAGACACACAAACTATTAAGTTAGATAGTATAAAAGAAGCCATAGACGATATTAGAAATGGCAAGGTGATAATTGTTGTAGACGACGAAGATCGCGAAAACGAAGGCGATTTTGTAGCTGCGGCAAGCAAGGTAACTCCAGAAATGGTAAACTTTATGGCCACACATGGTCGAGGGTTAATTTGTGCCCCTTTAACAGAGTCTAGATGTAAGGCTTTAGATTTAAATATGATGGTTAGTAACAATACCGACCATATGGAAACGGCATTTACTGTTTCTGTAGATTTACGCGGTAAAGGTGTGTCTACAGGGATTTCGGCTGCTGATAGAGCTAAAACCGTAAAAGCATTGGTGGATCCAGAAACCAAAGGTTTTGAATTGGCGAGACCCGGACATATTTTTCCTTTAGTGGCTAAAGATGGTGGCGTTTTAAGACGTACAGGGCACACCGAAGCGGCTATAGATTTTGCCCGATTGGCAGGTTTGCCACCAGCAGGAATTATTGTTGAAATAATGAATGAAGATGGTAGTATGGCGCGTTTGCCCCAGCTGATAGATGTGGCTAAAAAATTCGATTTAAAAGTCGTGTCTATCGAAGATTTAGTGGCTTACCGCATGCAACACGATTCTTTGATTGAGAAAAAAGAAGATTTCGATATCGAAACACGATTTGGTAGTTTTAGACTTCGAGCTTATAAGCAAACCACCAATAACCAAATACATTTAGCTTTAACCAAAGGCGAGTGGAGTGCAGACGAGCCTGTGTTAACACGTGTAAATTCTACTTTAGTAAATAACGACATCTTGGGAACCTTAACCAATAACGCCGATGCTAAATTAGATAATATGTTTAAGGTGATAAATGAAGAGGGTCGAGGCGCAATTTTATTTATTAATCAGGAGCCTAAGGCAATCAATTTACTTAACCGTTTATCGGTTTTAAAAGAGCAGCAGCAACCAGGAGAAGTCGTTAAAGCACCAAGCGTGGTTATGGATGCTAAAGATTTTGGTATAGGCGCACAGATATTACACGATATCTCCATTCATAAATTAAAACTGTTATCTAATAGCTCACATACCAAACGCGTTGGAATGATAGGATACGGTTTGGAAATTACCGATTACGTAACGTATTAATACAATACTTTAGGGTTTAACCCTGACGGTTGCAATACATATATTTTAAAAAGCTTAGCTTAGTGCTAGGCTTTTTTTATGTTTTGGTGTGAGTTAATAATTAAAAAAGATAGAATAAAAAAAAGCGTCTAAAATAGTTTAGACGCTTTGTGAAATTATGGATTGTAAATGATTACTGTACTAATAATTTTTTAGATTTAAGACCATCAGCCGTTTTAATGGTTGTTAACCATAATCCTGGTTTAAAGTCAAAATTCATATCCTCATTAGTTTCAATAGTTTTAACTAAAGCTCCAGTAATGCTATAAATGTTAACCGTAGTTTTAGCAGTTACATTAGAAATGTAAACTCTATCGCCTATAGCTTGAACATCGGTAGATGTTTGTTTATTTACTTCTTTTGTACTAAGCGTTTTGCTGTATTCGCCATTAATGTAAATGTTGGTCTCTAAACCACTACCTAAATCAGCGTCAACCTGTCCTAAGTAAATTCTATACACGCGTATTGTACCACCTCTGTTGGCTATTCGGTATGTACCAGCTGGTCCAGCTTGAAATTGCATAACTCTTACAGCTTCATCTCCAGTATCGTCTCCATCTATAGGGCCATTAGGATTTCCTGTGCCAGCGCCCCAATCAGTAATATCTACAGTTGTACCTGTACCACCAAAAGTTTCGAATTTAAAATATCCAGTGCTAAAGCCTAAGGTACCATCGCCTTCAATATCGGTGTATTGTCCAGACCCTACTACAGTAACCCACTGTCCAGCTTGTAAATCAATTAGAAAGCCACGTCCACCATTTCTGTCCCATCTTTTTTCTCCTGGGGTTGTGTATTGTAGGCAACCTGGATATAATGCAGGATCCATATCATCTGGCATCTCATCACGCTCATCGAATCGCGTTATATTTTTATTTACTGTTAAAATTCTATCGCTATTACTGTCTCGTTGAAAAACCAAGTTGGTTGCACCATCTAAATCTGGAAGCTCTTGTGGTTTAGTGTATAAGCTTTCTCCACTTAATAAAGTACCTCCTGGAGGGGTAGGTGAAGAGCCTTTAGAAGTCACTTGAAAACGAGCGTTACCAGTATAGTCGGCATAATTCGGATTGTAGGTGCTAAAATATAGTGACTGAGCACTTTGGCCGCTTTCATTTTCGAAACCTTCATTAGGGAAATGTTCAATACCTTCATTGTCTGTATATTGTACTTGACGGTTGTAATTTGCAAAGGCGTTAAGGTAGTTTGATGGCATTACGTTTTCATATCCAGCACCAAGTTCCTTGGCACCAAAGTCCCAATATTTGATATCCTGTGCGTGTAAAGCTCCTCCAATAGGAAATACTGAAAGCGCTAATAATAGTAGTTTTTTTGTCATCTTGATAGTTTTAAGTTAAAAAAAAGTGTTTTAGTTTGAATTACTTATAATATACTAAAAATATAGTGCAAATTATAGTTTTTTTAAAAATAAGTGAGTTGATTTTGTTCGATGGTCAATTTCGTAATTTATAATAAAACTATGGTTTAGTCACTTATATGATAATTATTTATTTCTTTTTTTGAGCTTATGCTAAATACAGTTTTTCGCTATACAAAGCTAAGTTTAAGCCGCTTCACTGTACAATCATATTTCATTTTTTTAATTCATTGGTCTCAGTCGTTAGTTGAAACTATGCGTTTTTAGTGCAAGACTTCCAGTTTCTATAAATATTTTTGCGCCACGAATGCACGAATATTTGACATAGTTTTTATAAAAAGAATATTAGTGTATTTGTGGCTAAGATAAATACAAATAATCGGACTTTCAGTAAACCTATAGACTTCCTATCCATAGTGGTTTAGTTCTTCTTTAATTATGAATAGGATTGAATTTTTTGTCATGCAGCTTGAATTCAAAATATCATTATTACACAATAAATAGTATTTTTTTATGATAATGGTGTAGTTTATAAAATTGACCATTGTTCAATAATGTTGCTAAATTATTATTAATTTCTAAAATTGCATGCTATATTATTAAACATCATTTAATTTGATGTGCTAATAATGACGTAGTATTAACTAAACCAAAATTAATTATGAAGAAAAAAACTACCATTTTTTTAATGCTCTTTATAGCATTAATTTCATTTCAAATACACGCGCAAGAGAAACAGGTGCTGTATTTAACCAATTCGAATGCAACAGATGAAGAAGGTGCGGCATCTGTGCCAGGAGACGATGCCATTACCAGAATGCTTAATGCAGACGATAATTTTGTGGTAACAGCAGGAACTATAGATGGAGTTGGAGCTATCACTCCATCTGACTTATCTAGTTATGATTTAATAATTGTTCAGGAGAATGTAGGTTCTGGGAATGCAGCTTTTAAGCCAGAGGACGGTCCGCTAGCATTAAAGAATATAACAGTGCCAGTAATTTATTGTAAATCTGAAGCGTTTAGAGACGGACGAGCAATAACCGACGCCGATGCAGGTATTGCATCTAATAAAAGTAGTCTTTCTGTAACTGTTGCATCAGAGCATCAATCAAACCCATTATTTAGTGGTATCGATTTTTCTGGTGGGAACGATGTAAGATTGTTTTTTAACACAGCAAACGACAATGGAACGGCAGGCGATAATAAAACAGGTCTAAAAGTACTTAATAAGCTGGATATTTCTAATGCGGCTGGAGGTACTTTAGCGACCACGCCAGAGGTGGAAGATGCTGCGTCGTCTATTGTAATAAACCATATACCAGCAGGTACACAGTTAGGAGAGTCGGCTGGAGATGCTGCTAGTGTAGATATTGTTGCTTTAGCATTTGGCTACGGTCCGCAAGTAAGAGCGGACGGTGTAAATATTACTTCTGAAGCTTTAACTATTTGGAGAAATGCAGCCTATGTTTTAACAGGGTTAGATGTGCCAACCACACTTTACGAAAACACTCAAGAGTTATCTATGGTATTGTATTTAAATAATGCCAATACAAATGATGAGGGAGGTGCAGCGTCTGTACCAGGAGATGATGCCATTACAAGAATGCTTAATGCAGATGATAACTTTTCGGTTACAGCAGGAACTATTGATGGAAGTGGGGTTATAAGCCCATCAGATTTATCGTCTTACGATCTTATAATTGTACAGGAGAGTGTATCTTCGGGGAATTCTGTTTTTATTCCAGATGCTGGTGCTTTAGCATTAAAGAACTTAACAGTGCCAGTAATTTATTGTAAATCTGAAGCGTTTAGAAATGCCAAAGCAGTAACCGATGCCGATGCAGGTATTGCATCCAATAAAAGTAGTGTATCTGTTACCGTTCCAGCAGAGCATCAGTCGAATCCATTATTCAGTGGTATCGATTTTACTGCAGGAGATGATGTGCGTTTATTTTTAAGTACAGCCAATGATAATGGAACTGCGGCGGATAATAAAACAGGTTTAAAGGTACTTAATAAACTAGATATTTCTAATGCAGCTGGTGGTACCTTGGCGACTACACCAGAGGTAGAAGATGCTGCTTCATCTATAGTTATAAACCACATACCGGCAGGAACTCAGTTAGGGGAAGTTGCTGGAGATGCTGCTAGTGTAGATATTGTAGCCTTGGCTTTTGGTTACGGCCCTCAAGTTAGAGCTGATGGTAAAAACATTACTTCTGAGGCTTTAACTATCTGGAGAAATGCGGCGTATGTTTTAACTGGAAAAACAGTACCTACAACATTATACGATAATGGTGAGATTGCTAAGAAAATTTTATATGTAAATCAAGAAGGCGTAGGTCAAGGAGAAGGTGCATCTGCACCTGGATCAGATCCGGTTATTAAAATGTTTAAAGCCGATGATAATTTTTATGTAGAATATGTTGAAACTCCAAAAGATGGTTCTAATTTACCAGATATTAATGGATACCAATTGGTTATTGTTCAAGAAACATTATCTTCGGATGCGCCAATGCTTCAACCAGATGGTGTTTTAGGTATAAAAAATACTACAGTGCCAGTAATTTACAATAAAACTTGGGCGTTTAGAAACGGCAGAGCTATAACCGATGCCGATGCTAGTGTTACAGCAACCCAAAATGTATCTGTTACAGCTGCAAATACGAATCACTTTTTATTTAGTGGTATAGATTTTACAGAAGGTAATGATATTAGAATATTTAAGAAAGCCAATGCCAACGACGATGGTAGTGTAGGAGGTAATAAAGGAATAGATGTATTAAACGACATAGACCTTTCTAGTCCTGGAGCAGCATCTGCAGCTACTGTTCCTGAGGTAACTGATGCAACCAAAGCATTTGTAATAAACTATTTGCCATCAGGAACTCAAATCGGTGAAGCAGAAACGGATGTGTTAAACGTTGATGCTGTGGCTTTATCGTTTAGTTATGGAGCTATGGTGTTAGGAGATGGTGAAAATATTTCTCCACAAGCATTAACTATTTGGAGAAATGCAGCTTATGCTTTGATATATGGTATAGCTGAAGTACCAACTACTTTAGTTGAAAATCCAGACTTTGTTTTACCTAGAAAAATACTTTATGTAAATCAAGAAGGTGTAGGTCAAGGTGAAGGAGCATCTGCTCCAGGTGCAGATCCTGTAATAAACATGCTTTATGCCGATGCTAATTTTGAAGTTACTTATATAGAAACACCAGCAGATGGTTCTACTCTTCCTGAAATTTCAGATTACGATTTAGTAATAGCTCAAGAAACAATCAGTTCTGGTGCAGCTATGCTTATGCCTGGTGGAGCATTAGGTGTTAAAGATATCACAACGCCAGTAATATACAATAAAACTTGGGCGTTTAGAGACGGTAGAGCCGTAACCGATGCCGATGCAAGTGTAACAGCTACACAAAATGTATCTATTACAGCGGTAAATAGCAATCACTTTTTATTTAGTGGAATAGATTTTACTGAGAGCGACGACATAAGAATTTTTAAAGAAGCTAATGCTAACGATGATGGTAGCGTTGGAGGAACCAAAGGTATAGATGTATTAAATGGTTTAGATATCAATAATGCTATAGGAGCTACAGCAGCTACTGTACCAGAAGTTTTAGATGCCTCTCAAGCTATAGTAGTTAATTATATTCCTGCAGGAACACAATTAGGAGAAGCAGAAACAGATGTTTTAGGTGCAGATGCCGTAGCACTATCATTTAGTTATGGAGCTACTATTTTAGGAGATGGTGCGAATGTTAGTCCACAAGCATTAACCATTTGGAGAAATGCAGTTTATGCCTTAACATTTGGAATAGCAGATGTGCCAGATACGCTTGTTGAAAATCCTAAATTTACTTTAAGTATAGATAAACCGGGCGAAGTTTCAGATGTGTCATCTCATGTAAGAGCAATTAAAAATAAAGTATACGTTTCTAATGTTAAGATGGCTACAGAAGTTAATATTTATAGCATTACAGGAGCTTTAGTTAAAACAGTTAAAACCAATAATGATATGGATTTTGAGTTCAGATCTGGTTTATATATTGCTACTGTAAAAACTTTAGAGGGAACAAAATCTGTTAAGTTTATTGTGTCTCATTAATTTGAGCTAAAAGAAATAAAGTTTTTTTATTCACTAATAAGGCATGTGTTATATGGTAACACATGCCTTATTTATTTTGTACATATTTAAATTTAAAATGGATATGGAATTGATAACGATTTGATATTGTAAAATTTAGGTTGAAAACCGAAATGCGTTAACATGAAAAGTAGGAAGTTATCTTGTTTATTGTTAATTTTTCTTTGCTTTTTAATGAATTTAATTAAATAATTTTAATTTTATAAAATTGGTCATAGTTCAAAAATAACAGTTAATTATTATTAATTTAACAATATTGCCTGCCTATATTCCAATTTATAAAAAAACTAAACTAAACTAATATGAAAAACTTAATAGGCAATCCGCTTGCCATATTGCTTTTTTTGTTAATAACATTTTCGGGGTTTGCCCAAAACTCTACTGACAGAAAGGAAATTACTGGATCTGTTTTAGATAATAATGGAATGCCTGTCTTGGGTGTTAATATTGTCGAGAAAGGTGTAAGCAATGGAGTAGTAACGGATTTTGATGGAAATTATAGTATAACAGTAAAATCTGATGCAATACTTGTATTTTCTTATGTAGGACTAAAGACAGTCGAGCATTCGGTAGAGGGGAAGTCTAGAATAGATGTTACCCTGCAAGAAGATACAGAATCCTTAAACGAAGTTGTTGTTGTAGGATATGGCTCCCAAAAGCGGGAAGCCATAACAGGAGCTGTGGAATCAATTAAAGGAGAAGAGATAGAAGATCTTCCTGTAGGCGATTTATCGTCGGCTTTAGTTGGACGTGTATTGGGTGTAGGTGTAACAGGTGGAGAATCTAGACCAGGAGTTCCTGCACGAATTACAATACGTAACCCTGTTTCGGGTAATAATATTAGAGCAAAAGATGCTAATTTTACCGATCCGTTATATGTTATAGACGGTATAGTGCAATTAGATCCTAATACAGGGTATAGCGATCCTACGTTGTTTAATAATTTAGATGCTTCCGAGGTTGAAAGCATTTCCTTCTTAAAAGATGCTTCGGCTGCCATTTATGGCTCAAGAGCTTCCCAGGGGGTTGTTTTGGTAACAACCAAGCGCGGAAAAAAAGGGCCAGCTAAGTTTTCTTATAGCGGTAATTTTTCTATTTCAGATGAGGCGTATAGAACAGAAATGTTAAATGCCTACGAATACGGGAAGTCATTCAACATCATGAACAGTGTTAATCCAGAACAAAATATTGGAAATAATTACGACCCTTCCAATTCGACTCCCGATAATCGCTATTTCTTTTCACCAGCAGAGTTAGAACATTTTAGAACGATTAATTATAATGCCCTAGACCAATATTGGTCCTCTTCAGGTAGTCAGAGACATAATCTAAATTTATCTGGAGGTACCGATGATGCTACATATTTTGGTGGTGTGTCATTTTTTACACAGGATGGTAATTTAGGAACTCTAGACTATGATAGATGGTCTTTTAGAGCCGGATCTAATGTGAAAGTAGCAAAAGGTTTGAAGGCCGATTTTCAAGTGTCTGGTTATTTTACAGATGTTACCAGAACGTCCAGTTCTATCGGTAATCAAAATCCAGAAGATGATTTCAGACAATTACAAAATAGAACACCATTTATGCCTATGTATGTAGATGGCTTACCTGCCGTATTAAATGGTTCGGAGTCTAGTGATGAAATTATAGGATTTCATTATGGAGAATTACTTAGGTTGAATAACGTGTCTGATAATGCTGATAGTAATGTAACTGTTAATATAAATTTAGAGTACGAGGTTCCTTTTATAGAAGGTTTAAAGTTGAAGGCTAATTATGCACGACAAGAAACCAGTGGTAGAGGTAACCAAACGGGTAGTATCTATACGCTTAATCAGTTTTTTGGAGCAGATCAATTAACCACAGAAGGTCAAACTTATATAGTTTATGAAAACGGTTCTGGACCTTTAGGTACAAATACAATTAGACGCCAGGTTGAAGTAGTAAATAACGACAGGATATTAATTGATAATAGTAGAAGTGGTACCGATCAATCGCGGTTTCAAGCCACTTACGATAATAGCTTTGGGAAAAGTACAATTTCAGCATTATTTGCTGTAGAAAAATCAGAAAGGTTTTTCTATACCGATCGTATTATCGCTAATGGTGTTCCAGATTGGGCAGATGGTATGATATGGCAAACAATTGATGGAGTAGATACAGAATACACTTACAATAGAAGAAGTGAATCTGGAGATTTGGGATATATTGGTAGAATTAATTATGATTATGATGACACCTATTTTGCCGAACTTTTGTTCAGATCCGATGCTTCTGCAAAGTTTGCACCAGAAAATTATTGGGGTAATTTTATTTCTGTTTCAGGAGGATGGATTATTTCCAATGAAGATTTCTTTGAATCGAATGTAATCGATTTCTTAAAGTTTAGAGGGTCTGTTGGTGTTGTTGGTAAAGATGATATTAAACCGTGGCAATGGCGACAAAATTTTGATGCTCGACCAGGCGAAGGTGCTGTTTTTGGTGGTAACGAATCGGCATCTGATGGTTTAAAAGATAGTGGGCAAGCCAATAGAGATGTTAAATGGGGACAAGAGTTAAAAACAAACTTTGGATTTGAATCTCGATTTTTAGATAGTAGATTGGCTGTTTCTGCAGAAACGTTTTATAATTATGGAACAGATTTATTAGTTAATTTAAATTCCGGAGTTCCTTTTACTGTGGGAGGGGCAACAGCTGCGTCAAACGCAGGAAGAGCCAATACTTGGGGAACAGAAATTTCAATTGGTTGGAACGATACAGTAGGTAGAGACTTTACTTATGGCGTTAACTTTAATATGGGATGGTATAATAATGATATCATTGAAGGAAATTTTGCTAATCCAGATAACTGGTATCCTTGGCAAACTAACCAGCCAGGTCCTTCAGATAGAGGTGCTTGGGGTTACGATTACATGGGCATGTTTAAAAATCAAGCCGATATTGATAATTATTTAGCAGAAACAGGTGTAACTAAAATTTTTGATATAGATGCAAAAAACCTTCAGCCAGGAATGTTATATTACAGAGATGTTAGAGGGGCTTGGGATCCAGAAACAAGAACATTTGCAGAAAAAGATGGTGTTATCGATGAATTCGATCAAATTCAGTTAAAAGAAAGAGCGAAAGGGCCGCAGGGCTTCGCATCAACATTTAGATTTGGCTATAAAGGCCTTACTTTAAATACGGTTTTAACTGTTAATTGGGGTGGTTATCGCGAAGTAGGCAATGCTAAAGATCCATATGATTCTTATGCTATTAGTGGTAACTATCAAAACAGACCAAAATTCTGGTCAGATATGTATCACCCAGAATTAAATCCAAATGGAACCATTCCTAACCTTTCAAGCTCTATTAATGAAAGTGTGGGACAAAGTCAAGGTGGGATAAATACTGTAAGTTCTAAGTTTTGGCAGGTTAGTAGTTTTAGTTTGGTAATGAGAAATATTAACTTAAGTTATGCTTTTCCTAAAGATTTAACTGAAAGAGTAGGGTTAAGTAGTTTTAGACTTAATTTTGTGGCCATGAATCCATTTATTCTATTTAATCCATATAAAGATTTTGGGCTAACTCCATATGGGTCGTATAACAATTATCCAACACTTCGAACTTTTTCTTTAGGTTTAAATATTGGTTTTTAAAAAAATAAAAAACAGACAGCATGAAAAATATAAAATTATATCATCTTTTTACTTTATTTGTTACGTTCTTTCTTAGCAATTGTAGTACAGATTTTATAGAAGAAAAGAAGGATTATTCTAGTGTTAATGTAGGCATTTTTGAAGACGAAGAGCTAGCGACACGCTATCTAGACTATTTGTACTACTTAATGTTGCCAGATAATGATCCTAATATGGCTATGTGGTCAAGAGCCGCTGTAGAACATTCAGGTGCCGATTTATTTGCTAAAGCATCTGATGAATTGGGAGGACAAGTTGATATAAATAGAGAGTATCCAGATATTTCGCCAACAAACAACCATTGTTTAAGATCTTTAGGGCAGACCATTCAATCCAGTGCACAAAACAATGCCTGGACAAGGATAAGGTATTGCAATTTTTATTTAGGTAATATAGACGAATATACGGGACTTGATGAAGATTTTAAAAATCAAATTAAGGGTCAGTTTCATTTTTGGCGCGCGTGGCAATATTTTGAGCTAGTAAGATTGTACGGGGGAGTACCTTTGGTGTTAGAGGCTCAGCCTGCTAATATAAACGATACAGATGTGCAAACACCTAGAAGTACTTCTGCAGAAGTAATAGAACAAATCGTTGCCGATTTAGATATGGCTCAGAGCTTACTACACGAGGCAAGACCATACGAACCTAATGAAATTGGCAGAATAACAGTTGAAGCTGCTGCAGCTTTAAAAGGAAGAGTGTTATTAACTTGGGCAAGTCCGTTGTTTAATAGAAATGATGATAGAGGAAGATGGCAACGTGCTTACGATGCCAATTTAGAAGCATATAATATATGTTTGGATGCAGGAAAAGGCTTAGACCCAGACTGGAAAAATATGTGGTTTAAAGATAATGGTATGGAATCTATCTTTGGTTTCGGATTTAATAATTTTGCCGATAATGATTCTGGTTTTCAAAGAAATAATTACACAGAATATCAATCCCGTTCAGAAGATCAAGGCGGTAATGGCGGTATATCACCAACAAAAAATATTGTAGATGCTTTTCCAATGGCAGATGGTAGTGCATATGATGTGAGTAGCGATTTAAATGAATTCTATAAGAATAGAGATCCTCGTTTTTATCATACATTTGCTTATAATGGTTCTATTTGGTCATTTTCTGAAGATAGAGATTATCGAAATTGGACTTATTTTTGGTATCCACAAGCAGTAGGACCAGACGAACCTAAGATTGCTACCAATACATTTCAAAATGGTTCAGGAATATATTTAAGAAAATTCACAAACGATAACTCTAGTGAAACTGCTAATTTTCAAAATAACGGAGCCGATTATATGGAAATTCGTTTCGCAGAAGTGGTGTTAAATTTAGCCGAATCGGCTATTGGTGTTGATAAATTGGCCGAAGGCATGGGCTATATAGAAGATATTAGACAGCGTGCTGGAGTACAGAATTTAGATGGTCATTACGGTTTAGGAAACGTAAGTTCTAGAGACCAACACTTTGCAGCTGTTATTAATGAAAGGAAAGTTGAGTTTGCTTACGAAAATAAACGTTTTCACGATTTAAGACGTTGGATGTTATTTAATGATAATACAGGAACCTGTACTAGATTAAACCAAAAACCAATAGATGGTTCTAGAAGACAGGGGTATTATACATTTGCAAAATCAAACCCTGAATCATTTTATATAGGCATTCCAGATCCTTTTAAAGGAGAGAATGCACCTATAATTAATAGAGATGCAACAACTTACCCAGATGGTATAACCACCTACGAAGAGTATGTAGATTATTTATACGATAACCATTTTGAAGTTCAGGTTCGAGATGATGTAGATCCTGTTAATTTTACTTTTAAATGGTATGATGAGTATTATTTCTTTGGAATATATCAAAATTTATTAGACTCGGCCCCGTATTTGGAGCAAACAACAGGATGGGGAGGATCATTCAATCCTTTAAATTAATTTAATAAATAGCAACTTTAATAAAAGGCCTGTATTTATAAATCAATACAGGCTTTTTGTTTCGTGAATTACCAAAGTTATTTAGATAAATGAGTCTTGAGTTTAACAAAAATTGCAGTATAGTACAGGATAGTCGCATTGTATAATCTCTATATATTTGAGAACCGTAATCGATTGCATAAATCAATTTTGTAATCCTTTAACTAATTAATTACATTAATTATGAAACACATTTTAAAAACATACCTAGTTGTTTTTTTTATAGGTATTTGGAGTAATTCTATACTGGGTCAGTCTCCTATAGTAATTGCTGGTATTGTGGTCAATGAAAAAGGAGAGAAACTTGTAGGGGTTAACGTGGTGGAAGAAGGCGTTTCTAATGGCGTTGTAACGAATGGCAAGGGAGAGTTTGTAATTAAGATGCTTAATTTAGGAAAATTAAGATTTTCTAATGTGGGAATGGTTCCACAAGTCATCGATATTAAAAATGAAAGTAAGCTTAAAGTGATATTGATGGATAAGGATGACATTGAAAGTGATGTTATCGTTATAGATTATCCGGAGAAAAGCAAATCAAAAGAGAAGCCTTCCCTAGGAACTTAAAAAATAAAGAAAAACTTTCTCAGTCTTTTTTCAAGCCATAAAAGTCGGGCGCCTCAAGACATTTGCTTTAATTTAAAAAACGCTTTATTAAAAATGAAAATGACATTTCATTTTACACATAAAATAGATCAAAAAAATATTATGAAAACAAAAAGATTTCTTCTAATAGGTATACTTTTAGGTATGAGCAATGTCTACGCACAATACCCAAAATTAACTAAGGAAGACAAAGCTAAAGAAGAAGCTATTAAAGCCGAAGCCTATAAGCATTCTGATGAAGCTTGGGAAAAGGCTAAAATTATAGTCCAAAAAGAAGCCAGAGAAGGAAAACCATACATTCCCTGGGCAGGGCGTCCAACCGATTTGCCACAGGCAGATATTCCTGCGTTTCCAGGAGCCGAAGGCGGCGGAATGTATACCTATGGTGGTCGTGGCGGTGAAGTTTATACCGTAACCAGTCTTGCCGATGATGGCCCTGGATCTTTACGTGAAGCTTGCGAAAAAGGCGGTGCCAGAACTATAGTATTCAACGTGGCAGGTATTATTACTCTTAAAACGCCATTAATTATTCGTGCACCTTACATTACCATTGCGGGGCAAACAGCTCCTGGCGATGGCGTTTGTGTGGCAGGCGAGACTGTTTGGATCGATACACACGATGTCATTATCCGTCATATGCGTTTTCGCAGAGGCGAAACCTTTGTAGGTCGTCGCGACGATGCTATTGGAGGAAATCCTGTAGGGAATATTATGTTAGACCACATTTCTGCAACTTGGGGATTAGACGAAAATATGTCTATCTACAGACACATGTACAGTCCAGGAGCCGATTATAAAGATGAAAAAAAACCAACCGTAAACATTACTATTCAAAATAGTTTATTTGGTGAAGCTTTAGATACCTATAACCATGCTTTTGGTAGTACTTTAGGTGGAGAAAATTGTTCGTTTATGCGAAATATGTGGGCGAATAATGCCGGGAGAAACCCTTCAATCGGGTGGAACGGTATTTTCAATTTTGTGAACAATGTCATGTTTAACTGGGTACACCGTTCTATAGATGGTGGCGATTATACTGCTAAATACAACATCATTAACAACTATTACAAACCAGGGCCATTAACACCACTCGATCAACCAGTAAGTTATAGAATTTTAAAACCAGAAGCGGGTAGAAGTAAATTAGATACTATGGTTTACGGTCGTGCTTATGTTAAAGGAAATATTGTAGAAAATAATTCAAAAATCACTAAAGATAACTGGGCTGGTGGCGTTCAGATTGAAGGTAAAGATGGTGAATTGTTAGATTTTGAAGGCGCAAAACCATATTTTGATTATATGAATGCAAGCACTCCTTTTCCAATGCCTTGGATTCGCGAAATTATGGATGCCGATGAAGCATTCGATTATGTAACCGAACATGTTGGTGCTACACTTCCTATTCGCGATGTTGTAGACCAGCGTATTGTTAGAACGGTAAAAACAGGAAAACCAGAATATGTAAAGGGGCTAGATCCAGACTCGTTTTATCAGTTCGAGCACCGTCGTTTGGCCAAAGATTCTTATAAACATGGCATTATAACAGATATCGCTCAAGTTGGTGGTTATCCAGAATATAAAGGAACTCCATATGTTGATTCAGATAAAGATGGAATGCCAGATGCTTGGGAAAAGAAATATGGTTTAAACCCTAATGACTATTCCGATTGTAAAGTAGATAACAATAACGATGGCTATACTAATATAGAATCGTATATTAATGGCATCAATCCGAAGAAAAAAGTAGATTGGAAAAATCTAGAGCATAACCAAGACACTTTAGATGAATTAAAAGACGGCTTGGCAGCGTATAAAAAATAATATAAATACATTAAAATTCCTGCTTGTCTGTGCATTGCAGGAATTTTTTTAAGACCTAAATTATAATGATAGTAAAAACAAGACTTTTAGCAGTAATCATTTTAATACTTACACAGCAGTTTGTAATGGCACAAGCTGTAGATCCCGAATATGTAAAAGTAACTAACGATAGAGCTCAGAAAATTGTAGATGGTTTGGATCTGAACAATGCCGAACAGGAACTGGTTGTTCGCGATTTAATTGCTAATCAATACAGAAACCTTAATACTATACATGAATCTAGAGACGCCGAAATTGAAACGGTAAAAGCGTCTTCAAAATCTAATGAAGTACAAGAAAAGGAAATAGAGAAAATTAAATCTAAAGCCGATAAAGATATCGATAAACTACATAAAAAATATGTTAACAATTTGTCTAAAACGCTAAACGACGATCAAGTTAATGCGGTAAAAGATGGAATGACTTACGGGGTGTTACCTAAAACCTATGCGGCCTTTCTAGAAATGATACCAAGTCTTAAAGACGACGAAAAAAAATATATTTATAGTAATTTAGAAGAAGCCAGAGAGCACGCCATGGATGGTGGTTCTTCTCACGAAAAACACTGGTGGTTTGGTAAATATAAAGGACGAATTAATAATTATTTATCAGCGCGTGGTTACGATCTTCAAAAGGAAAGAGACGATTGGTATAAACGCATAGAGGCCGAAAAAAATAAAACAAACTAATTACTTAACTAACCAAGAACCTATTTTAACTAATATATAATAGCATGAAATTTTCAGCATCAAAAGCAATAAAATCAGGTATCGTTTTAAGTGTTTTTAATATAGCTACGGTACTGGCGCAATACCCAGAAATTCCAAAAGCACTGCAAGACAAAACCGATGAAGCCATGGCTCAAGAAGAAGCTCGGTTAGACCAAATTTGGAAAGCTAATTATCACATAATTGAAGATGAAACCAAACAAGGCAAACCTTATATCCCTTGGGCTTCAACGCCTGCAGATTTAGTTCAGGCCGATATTCCTGCTTTTCCGGGTGCCGAAGGCGGTGGCGCTTTCACTCAAGGTGGTCGTGGCGGAAAAATTTTCGTTGTAAACAGTTTAGCCGATAGCGGTTCTGGAACTTTGCGCGAAGCTTTAGAAGCTGTAGGTGCGAGAACGATCGTGTTTAATGTTGCGGGAATTATTCAGTTAGAAAAGCCTATAAACGTGCGTGCACCTTATGTAACCATTGCAGGACAGACGGCTCCTGGCGATGGTATTTGTGTAGCAGGCGAATCGGTGTTAATAGATACGCACGATGTTATTATTAGATACATGCGTTTTCGACGCGGGGCAACCGATGTAACTAGAAGAGACGATGCTTTGGGCGGAAATCCTATAGGAAATATTATAATAGATCATTGCTCTGTAAGCTGGGGATTAGACGAAAATATTTCCATGTACAGACACATGTTTCAAGCCAACGAAAAGTCGAAACGCGAAAAGTTACCAACAGTAAATGTTACCATTCAAAATACCATTTCTTCTGAAGGTTTAGATACATATAACCATGCCTTTGGTAGTACTATTGGTGGTTTAAACAGTACGTTTGCTCGTAATTTATGGGCCAATAACATTTCCAGAAACCCATCTATAGGCATGTATGGCAGTTTTAATTTTGTAAACAATGTGTTGTTTAACTGGTGGAACCGCTCTTTAGATGGTGGCGATTACCGTTCTAGATTCAATATTATTAATAACTATTTTAAACCAGGGCCAATTACTCCAGAAAATGAGCCTATTCGTTATAGAATTATTAAACCAGAAACAGGATATTACGAGCCAAAAACGCCTGGGCGTGCTTATGTAAACGGTAATATTGTTGAAGGAGCTCCCGAAGTTACTAAAGATAATTGGAATGGCGGCGTACAACCAGAAGGTGATAGAGATTTAGCTTATATTAAGCAAGCTAAACCGTTTAAAATGGCAAATGTTACCATCTTAGAAACTAAAGCGGCTTATCAATACGTGTTAGATAATGTGGGCGCAACTTTACCCGTTCGCGATGCGGTAGATGAGCGTATTATTAAAACAGTAAAAACTGGAAAAGTAGCCTATAAAGATGGTTTAGAAAACACCATTGGTAAAGAATTTATAAAACGAAGACTTCCTGCCGATTCTTATAAAAAAGGCATCATTACGCATCCCGATCAGGTTGGTGGTTATCCAGAATACAAAGGTAAGCCTTATAAAGATTCGGATAGTGATGGGATATCAGACAGATGGGAGAAAAAATATGGTTTAAATCCGAATGATGCTTCCGATGCGAATCAGGATGTAAACGGCGATGGCTATACCAATATCGAAAAGTACATCAACGGAATCGATCCGACTAAAAAGGTGGATTGGACGAATGCAAAAAATAATGTAAACACCTTATCGGATAGATTATTGCAATAACAGAACATCAGGCAATTATGAAATTTATCGGCATAAAAAGTAGAGGGCTTTATCGTAAAGGTAAAGTCCTTTTGTCAAGTTTAATAGTAGGCTCTACTGTGCTTTACAGTCACGCACAACAAGCATTTCCAGATCTTGTTAAAGATGAAAATGGAAAGGTTCTGCATGTGGCCGATAGTTTAGGAAACCAGATTCCCGATTTTTCGTTTGCGGGTTATATGGCTTCCGAAAAGGCAATCCCAACAGTCGATGTTAAAATTTTTGTATCGCATCAAGTTGAAGATGCTACGCAAAATATTCAAAATGCGATCGATTATGTGAGTAGATTAAAACCAGATGTTAACGGATTCCGTGGTGCTGTGCTTTTAGATAAAGGTACTTTCAAAATTAACGGTACTTTATATTTAAAAGCTTCGGGTGTTGTGCTTCGCGGAAGTGGGAATGAAGATAACGAAACTGTCTTGTTAGGTACTGGTTTAAAGCGTGAAGCTTTAGTAAGTGTTTTAGGTGAAGACAACAGAACTTATGCCGATACTTTAGTATTCAAAACAACATATACACCGCTTGGTGCTCAAAAAATTCAATTAGAACAAACGTCTAAATTAAAGCCTTCCGATGATATCATCATTCGTCAACGGTTAACCGATAAATGGATTAAGACTCTTGGAATGGATTTCTTTGGCGCAGAAACTGGCTGGATTGGTTGGAAAACCAGAGATTGGGACATTACCTGGAACCGCGTTGTTAAAGACGTAAAAGGTAACGAGGTGACTTTAAATGCACCGCTTACAATGACTTTAGATGATACCTTTGGTAAACCCGAAATTGTTAAATATACGTGGACAGGAAGAATAGAAAATGTAGGTGTAGAAAATATGAGTATGCAATCTACTTTCGATGCTTCAAACCCAAAAGACGAGCAACACCGTTGGTTTGGTGTTAGTCTGGCTAATGTAAAAAATGCTTGGGTGCGTCAGGTAAACTTTAAACATTTTGCTGGGGGTGCAGTAAACGTTTTAAAAACTGCACAGCAGATTACTGTAGAAGATTGTATGGCTACCGAACCTGTTTCGGAAATTGCAGCGTTTAGAAGGCATACGTTTTACACCGAAGGGCAACAAACCTTATTTCAGCGTTGTTATTCCGAGTACGGGTATAACGATTTTGCCGTGGGTGGTTTAGGCACAACAGGACCTAATGCTTTTGTTCAATGTCATTCCTATTTGCCTTACAGTAATAGTGGGGCGATAGGCTCATGGGCAACAGGCGTGTTGTTCGATGTGTCGTATGTAGATGGCGAGGGCATCAATTATAACAACCGCGAACAAACAGGGCGCGGTGCTGGTTGGACGGCAGCTAATAGTGTTATTTGGGAGACTTCAGCTTCAAAACTATTAAATTATAGTCCGCCAACAGCTCAAAACTGGGCTTTCGGTGTTTGGGGAGGCATTATGGGCGGCAATGGCCATTGGAAAGATGTCAACAACCATATTACACCAAGAAGTTTATTTTACGCACAGTTAGAAAATCGTTTAGGAGAAATACCTATGGATCCTCATATTTATGATATGGGGTCTGAGCCAACGTCTAGCCCTACTGTAGAGCAGGCCAAAATATTAACACAGGAGGCCGAAAATGAAGTGATGAGTATGCCACAATGGATTCAGAAATCGTCTGAAGCAAATCCGATACCAATTGGCACAGAAAATATAGGTGAAAAACCAAATTTATGGCAAATTCGCCCGCCATCAGGAGCTCATTATTACAATCCGAAAACAGAAATTATTGCAGGAAAATTAGTTTTTGAAGGGGCATTAATTACAGGAGAAAAGCAAAACGTGCAATGGTGGCGCGGAAGCCTAAGAAAGCATGATATTAATAATTCCAGACCTCACGTTACCCGTTTTGTGCCAGGACGAACAGGTACTGGTTTTACAGATAATTTAAACGATGTGGTTCAATATTTCCAAGAGCATAATATTGCCGCTTTAGACCACAATTACGGTTTGTGGTACGAACGCAGAATGGACGACCATGAACGTACCCGAAGAATAGATGCTGATGTTTGGCCGCCGTTTTATGAGCAACCTTTTGCACGCTCTGGCCAAGGTTTGGCCTGGGATCAGTTAAGTAAATACGATTTAACAGAATTTAATGCTTGGTATTGGGATCGTTTACAAGAGTTTGCCAGTTTAGCCGAAGATCACGGGCAGGTGTTAATCAATCAGCAGTATTTTCAGCATAACATTATCGAAGCAGGTGCGCATTGGTCTAGTTCGCCTTGGCGTTCCATTAATAATATAAATGAAACCGGATTTCCTGAGCCTCCGCCGTATGCTGGTGACAAGCGAATTTTTATGGCCGAGCAGTTTTACGATGTCACTAACAAACAGCGTAAAGCGCTACATCAATCCTTTATAAAAAAATCTTTCGATAATTTTAAAAATCAGTCTAACGTTATACAATTCACAAGCGAAGAATATACTGGGCCGCTTCATTTTATGCAGTTTTGGTTAGATGAAGCGCAACATTGGAAAAATGAAAATGCCGATAATACTCTAGTGGGATTAGCGGCAACCAAAGATGTTCAGGATGCTATTTTAAATGATGCTAAACGTGAAAAAACAGTCGATGTTATAGATATTAAATATTGGCATTACCGCGAAGATGGTTCGGTGTATGCTCCAGAAGGCGGTAAAAATTTAGCGCCACGACAGCATGCTCGCAAAATGAAAACGGGTAAAGAAACGGCCGAGCAGGTTTATCGTGCAGTTCTAGAATATCGAAATACATATCCAGAAAAAGCAGTGTTATATTCTACCAATGCTGCCCCTAGGTTTGGATGGGCTGTGCTTATGGCAGGGGGCTCATTACCAAGCATACCAAAGGTAGAGGTTAATGCATTTAATAGCATTGTGGCTACAGCCAAACCAAAAATTAATTCTAATTATAAAGATGCCGTTTGGTGTTTAGAAAATCCAGGGAAATCGTACGTGTTATACTTTGCTAAGGCGCATACGTACACCTTAGATCTGTCAAATGCTCGCGGAACCTTTTCTGTATACTGGGTAAACGCGAAAGACGGAAAAGTAATCTCGAAAACTAAAATTAAAGGAAAATCTAATATACAACTAGAGCAGCCAAAAGGCATGGAACATGCGGTTGCAGTTGTGGTTAAAATATAAACTAAAGTTATGATTAAAAGTGCTAACGTTGTTAAAAGTCTTATTGCCGTAGGTTTGCTAGCTATGGTTATTTCGTGTTCAGGAAATAAAAAAGAAGCTATTATAAAAGAAGATGTCTCAGAGCCTTTAATTTCTAAGTTAGAAGTGCAAGGGCATTATTTTAAAAAAGAAAATGGGAAACCGTTTTTCTGGTTGGCAGATACGGGCTGGTTGGCTTTTAATAAATTGAATAGAGAGGAGTTAAAAACGTATTTTCAGGATAGAAAAGACAAAGGATTTAACATCATTCAAATCATGACTCTTCACTCGCTCGAAGTGGCAAATGTCTATCAGGATTCTGCTTTAGTGGCAAAAGATATATCGAAACCTTTGGTAACCGAAGGCAGCGATTTTAACAATCCCGAAGCGTATGATTTTTGGGATCATGTAGATTACGCTTTAGATGAAGCCGAAAAACAAGGTTTGTATTTAGGGATGGTGCCTGTTTGGGGCTCGCCGGTAACAGCAGGAGATGTCTCGTTAGAACAAGCGCAAGCATATGCCGATTTTTTATCGGAACGTTTTAAAGGCCGAAAAAATATTATATGGTTAGTTGGTGGCGATACGTTTGGTAACGAGAATACCGAAATCTGGAATGCCATAGGAACCACTTTAAAAGCTAATTTTCCAGATTTATTGGTGACGTTCCATCCTAGAGGAAGAACCGATTCTTCCGATAATTTTCACAACCAGTCTTGGTTAGATTTTAACATGTTCCAATCGGGGCATCGTCGTTACGATCAGGACGATACCGAGCGTAATTATGGCGAAGATAACTACAAATTTGTTAATGTCGATTTCAACTTAAAACCAACAAAGCCAACCTTAGATGGAGAGCCTTCATACGAAGGGATTCCACAAGGTTTACACGATACCTTACAACCACATTGGAAAGCTAAAGATCTACGCCGTTACGGTTATTGGTCGGTGTTTGCTGGTGCAGCTGGATTCACCTACGGAAACAACCATATCATGCAAATGCATGCTAATCACAAGATTCCAGAAGCTTACGGAAGTAAAACCTATTGGGTAGAGGCGTTAAACGATCCAGGTGCTGGACAAATGATTCATTTGAAAAATTTAATGTTGAAGTTCGACTATTTCAACCGTATTCCAGATACTAGCTTGGTAGCCAATCAAGGCGAAAAATACGATTATATCGCCGCCACACGAGGTAACGATTATGCATTACTGTACACGTACACTGGGCGTGCCATTAAGGTGAATATGGGTATTGTTCAAAGCGAAAATGTTGAAGGGTCTTGGTTCAATCCATCAACAGGAGAAACTACGGCTATTGGAACGTTAAAAAATGAAGGTATTTTAGATTTTGATGCACCTGGAGAGTCACAGGAAGGAAACGATTGGGTATTAATTTTAATGTCGAAGTAATTATATAGATTAATATAAGTAGGGGTGAGATATTTCGCTTTGCTCAATATGACAAGGTGTTTGTGTCATTCCGAAAGAAGAATGAGGAGGAATCTCATACAGATGATTAAATTATAAGTTGAAATTTTAAATGGGTCAAAAAAAGGTTATGAAGAAATTAGTTTTAATATGTTGCGTTTTAGTGTCAACCGTAGGTTGGGCAAATAACGGTTGGTTTAATATTTTAGAGCATGGCGGAAACAATAAAGGCGAATTATGTACCGAGGCGATTCAAGGGGTTATCGATAAGGCTTCAGAAGTTGGTGGAGGCACTGTGTATTTTCCAGCAGGGGAATATTTAACAGGTGCTTTAACCTTAAAAAGCAATATTGTTTTACACGTTGAAGCTGGTGCTTTAATTAAGTTTTCAACCAATTTTGATCATTATTTACCATTTATAGAAGTGCGTTGGGAAGGTACCGTTATTCAAACCTTTAAGCCACTTTTACATGCTAGAAATGCTAAAAATATTACGATTACTGGTCGCGGAACAATCGATGGTCAAGGTCGTGCTTGGTGGGAAGAAATATGGAGAATAGAATCTTCCAAAGAAAAATTAGAGCCAACCAAATATCAAAAAATGACCGCTGAAGCGAATAAAGATGTAAAAACCGAAGATTACTACAAAAGAACACGTAGTTATATGTTTCATCGTCCGCCATTATTTCAAGCGTTTCAATGCGAGGATATAACTATTGAAGGAGTTACCATTCAGAATTCACCGTTTTGGACTATTAATCCAGCGTTTTGTGATAACATTACTATTGACAATGTAACTATTTTCAATCCGTATTCACCTAATACAGACGGAATCAATCCAACGTCGTGTAAAAACGTGCACATTTCTAATTGTCATATTAGTGTGGGAGACGATTGTATCACTATTAAATCAGGTCGTGATGCCGATGGAAGAAAATGGGCAACACCAACCGAAAATGTAACTATTACTAATTGTACCATGTTAAGCGGTCACGGAGGAGTGGTTATTGGTAGTGAAATGTCTGGAGGGATTAAAAAAATAACCATTGCAAACTGTGTGTTTGATGGCACCGATAGGGGTATTCGTTTAAAAGCTGCTAGAGGTCGTGGAGGCGTTGTGGAAGATATTCGCATAAGCAATGTAGTGATGAATAACATCCAGAAAGAAGCCTTTATGTTGAATTTATTTTACGATAAAAACACTGTAGAAGGCCCTGTTACAGAAAAAACACCAATTTTTAGAAACATTCATATCAGTAACGTTACAGCAACCAATGTTAATACTGCGGGACGTATTTTAGGAATTCCAGAAATGCCTATCCACAACATTACATTTTCAGATGTTGACATTGATGCTAAAGAAGGTTTTTCGGTTCATACTGCTAAAAATATTGAGTTTCACGATGTAAAAATCAACACCACATTAGGAAGTGCTTTTAAGGTTGAAGATACAGAGCAAATTATTT
Source organism: Formosa sp. A9 (assembly GCF_051200825.1). Classification (GTDB taxonomy): domain Bacteria; phylum Bacteroidota; class Bacteroidia; order Flavobacteriales; family Flavobacteriaceae; genus Formosa. The sequence goes on from NZ_CP195158.1 coordinate 1,122,962, forward strand.
TAGACAATGTAGGAACTTCAAAACCTATTGCAAATAAACCTGTAATTAGCATAAAAAATGTGAAAACAGCTTTCATAGGAAATAATTTTCCAATGCAACCTACAGATGTGTTTTTACAAGTTCAAGGAGAGCAAACTCAAGCTATTTATTTAAAAAACAATGTGTTTGATAATGTGAAAACACCTTTAGAAGCAGGAAAAGATTTAAAAGAAGAAATAAAAGTCAATTAATTAGCAATACATTATATAGGGGTGTTTAAAGAGTGTCTTTTGTCATTTCGAGCGAAGTCGAGAAATTTTATCAATATGAGATTCTGAAATAAATTCAGAATGACAAACACACATTTTAAATATCCTTTAAAACCACTAAAACTAAAAAATGCAAAAATTACTGATACTACTGCTTTTGGTAACCGTATTTAGCTGTGCGCCTACAAAGGATGTTTTTTTATTTACCTCGTTTCGAGAACCAGCAACTGAGGGATTGTACCTAGCGGTTAGTGAAGATGGATATCATTGGCAAGATTTAAAAGGGCCTTATTTAAAACCAGAAGCAGGCGATAGTAAAATAATGCGCGATCCATCTATTGTTCGTGGAAAAGATGATACCTATCACATGGTTTGGACAACAGATTGGAAAGGAGGTAATGGTTTTGGCTATGCAAGTTCAAAAGATTTAATCAATTGGAGCGAGCAACAATACATTCCTGTAATGAAGAACGAACCAACCGTGGTTAACGTTTGGGCTCCCGAAATTTTTTATGATGATGCGCAAGATCAATACATCATTATTTGGGCTTCTACCATTCCTCATCGATTTGAAAAAGGAATTGAGGCCGAAGACAACAATCACAGAATGTATTACGTAACCACAAAAGATTTTAAAACTTTTTCTGAAACCAAGTTGTTTTTAGATCCTGGTTTTAGTGTGATTGATTGTGTGATTGTGAAGCGTGGAAAAAATGATTATGCGTTAATTATTAAAGACAATACCAGACCAAGACGTGATATAGAAGTCGGTTTTGGAACGTCACCAACAGGGCCATTTACCAATATTACCGAGCCGTTTTCAGGGCATTTATCTGAAGGGCCAACCGTATTAAAACAAAAAGATGGTTGGTTGATTTATTACGATAATTATGGTGAAAAAAATTACAAAGCCGTAAAAACATCCGATTTTAAAACTTTTGAAGATGTTACTGCTCAAATTCAACTTCCAGAAGGACACAAACACGGTACGATTACCACCATTTCAGAAAAAGTATTGAATGGTTTAGTTGAAGAAAGTAAAGAAAAGTAGATAAGGTGTCGTCATGCTGAACTTGATTCAGCATCTCAAAAAAATGAAAGTAAATTAACTATGAGACCCTGAAAGAAGTTCAGGGTAACCTTCAAAAGAATAAAAAATAAATGTGGTCATGCTGAATTTATTTCAGCATCTCCTAAAATAGAAAATAACACATGAAACGTCATATATTTTTAGCAGTGGCTTTTTTGTTTGCAGGTGGAACGGCAACCGTTTCTGCTCAACAAGATACAGTACATTATAGCGGAAAAACATTATCAAACGTAGATTATCATCATGGGCAATTACCCTTGGCGGTTGGAGTGCATGCACATCAAATTATGCGTGCCAGTAGAGAGCATCCAGAAAAAGCCGATGGTTTTGGTTGGACGTACAACCATGCTACCAACATGGCATATTGGAATGGAAAATTTTATGTAAACTATTTGAGCGATCCAGCAGGAGAGCACATTCCACCAAGTCAAACATTTTTAATGCATTCTGAAGATGGGGAGAATTGGAGTTTTCCAGAAGTAGCTTTTCCTATTTACAGCATTCCCGATGGTTATACCAAAGAAGGTGTAGCGGGAGTTGCTAAAAATTTAACAGCCACCATGCATCAACGTATGGGGTTTTACACATCTTCTGATAATCGTTTGTTTACCTTAGCTTTTTACGGTATTTCAATGGATGAAAAAGACAGTCCTAATGATGGAAAAGGGATTGGTCGTGTGATACGTGAAATTAAAAAAGATGGGAGTTTAGGTCCCATTTATTTTATTCGATACAATCATGGATGGAATGAAAAAAACACAAATTTTCCTTTCTATAAAAAAAGCAAGGATAGAGGTTTGAAAAAAGCATGTGAAGACATTTTATCACAACCTTTGTTGATGCAACAATGGGTAGAAGAAGCTGATAGAGACGATCCTTTAATTCCGTTAAAAAAACAATACAAAGCCTTTAGTTATTATCATTTACCTAACGGAAATGTGGTTGGTTTGTGGAAACACGCGTTAACATCCTTAAGTAAAGATGATGGAAAAACGTGGGAATATACTCCGTTAAGAGCTCCAGGTTTTGTGAATAGTAATGCTAAAATATGGGGACAAAAAACTACTGACGGACGTTATGCTACAGTGTACAATCCATCAGAATATCGTTGGCCATTAGCGGTTTCAACTAGTAATGATGGTGTAAATTATACCGATTTATTATTGGTGCACGGTGAAATCACCCCAATGCGTTACGGAGGAAATTACAAATCGTACGGACCTCAATATGTGCGTGGTATTACCGAAAATAATGGAACACCTAAGGATGGGAATTTATGGGTAAGCTACAGTGTAAATAAAGAAGATATTTGGGTGGCATCCATTCCTGTTCCTGTAAAAAGTTCGGTAAATAAAGATGTAAATGATGTGTTTACCAACTTGGAAAACGGTAAAGAATTAGATTTTTGGAATGTGTACAATTTGTCTTGGGCATCTGCAAAAATTGAAAACAACAACAACGAGAAAACACTAACACTTCGTGATCACGATCCGTTTGATTATGCACGTGTAGAACGTGTCATTCCTTTTGCTCAACAAATGGAAGCGGAGTTTACGGTTACTCCTGAGCAAAACAATCATGGGTTGTTACAAGTGGAATTTCAAAATAAAACAGGCTTGCCATCTATTCGTTTGGTCTTTGATGAGGAAGGCGTGTTAAAAACGAAAGCAGGTTCTCGTTTTAGAAAAATAGCCGATTACGAAACAGGAAAAACATATACCATTAAAGTGATTTTAGATACGACTTCTAGATCGTATACGGTAACGGTAAACGGCGGTGAAGCATCTCGTCAAATATTTTATGCTCCTGCCGATGGTATTGAGCGTATCATGTTCCGTACGGGAGAGCAACGTCATTTTCCAACACCAGACACTCCTGCTGATAGAGAAGATTATGACGATTTACCAAACACAGGATTACCGATTAAAGAAGCTGTTTTTCATATAAAATCATTAACCACAAAAAAGTTATAAGTTGAAGTTTTTTAAATACATAGTTCTTTTAACTTTTGTTTTTTCTGCCTGTTCAACAGCTGAAAAAGCAGAAACAACTGTAGAGCAATTAACTTGCGAACAAGTTGAGAATCCGTTAGCAGTTCCTGTAAGTCACCCACGTATAAGTTGGCAATTAAAATCCGATGCTTTTAATGTTACACAAACAGCGTATCATGTTTTAATAAGTTCTTCTAAAGAACATTTAGAGAAAAATAATGCTGATGTTTGGGACAGTGGTAAAATTATTTCTGATCAAAGTCAGTTGGTACAGGTTAAGACTTCTTTACAACCAGAAACAAAATATTACTGGAAAGTAAAGGTTTGGACAGCTGATGATAAGGAAACACCGTGGAGTGCTATCGCTTTTTTTAGAACAGAACCAACAAATGAAGCCTTACAACCTACTTGGATTGGTGCCATTACCAAGGCAGATAGTCATTTGCCAGAGGGAAGACATCATCATACCGCGACTTATAAAAAATCAAAGCGTAATGATATTATCAATACATCAGATGCTTTGGCTCGTCAAAGTATTTTGTTACGTAAAGATTTTTCAGTAGAAAAAAACATCAAAGAAGCGGTGGTGTATGTGTCTGGATTGGGACATTATGAATTGAGTTTAAACGGAAAAAAAGTAGGAAATAGTGAATTTGCACCGTTATGGACAGATTACGATAAAACTGTAAATTATAACACGTATGAAATTCCATCAGAGTCGTTGAACAAAGGCTATAACGTTGTTGGTGTATTGTTAGGAAACGGTATGTACAATACCGTACAAGGGCGCTATACCAAATTTTTTGTGAGTTTTGGACCTCCGACTTTATTCTTTAAAATGAAGCTGACTTTTGAAGATGGTTCTGAAACTGTTATAAATTCAGATGAAAGTTGGACATACAGCCTAAGCCCGATTACTTATAATGGTATGTTTGGTGGCGAAGATTACGATGCGAATTTAGAGCAAAACGGATGGAACACTCCAAACTTCGATGCTTCTAACTGGAAGTCAGTTGTGATTCAGGAAGCACCAAAAGGAGAGTTGAAAGCACAAATTGCACCGCCGGTAACCATTCAAAAACAATATGATGTAAAGGAGTTTAATGAGGTTGCACAGAACACCTACGTGTTTAACATGGGGCAAAACCTGTCTGGTTTTCCAACCATTTCTGTACAGGGAAAACAGGGGCAAACCGTTCGTGTTTGGGTTGGTGAAGGTTTAAAAGAAGATGGCACCATCAGTCAGGGACGTTCAGGAAAACCGTATTATTATGATTATACGCTGAAGGGTGAAGGAACAGAAACCTGGCAGCCTAAGTTTAGTTATTATGGCTATCAATATATTCAGATTGAAAACATCAATTATAAATCGACCAAAGTAGATAGTTTGCCAACTTTGGTCGATTTAAAATCGAATTTTATTTATAATTCAGCAGGTGAAATTGGGTCGTTCGAAAGTTCAAACGAAATTTTCAACAAAGCACACGAATTGATTAACAATGCTATAAAAAGTAATTTTCAGGCGGTATTAACCGATTGTCCACATCGTGAGAAATTAGGTTGGTTGGAAGAAGCACACCTTAACGGACCAGGCTTAATGTTTAATTATAACATGAAAGCGTATTTTCCAACCATCATGCGAAATATTGAAGACGCGCAACGTGAGAATGGTTTAATACCAACTATTGCTCCTGAATATGTGGTGTTTGGTGGTGATTTTACCGATTCACCGGAATGGGGTGCATCAGGAGTTATTTTACCCTGGATGTATTACGAGTATTATGGAGACGATTCCTTAATTCGTGAGTACTACGACGTGATGAAAAAGTACGTCGATTACCTAACAAGTACCTCTGATAATTATATCGTATCTCATGGTTTAGGTGATTGGTATGATTATGGCGAGCATGCTGCCGGCTACTCTAAAAACAGCCCGATAGCACTATCGGCAACCAGTCACTACTATTATTCCGCGTATTTGTTTGCAAAAGCAGCCAAGCACTTGAATAAAACCGAAGACATTGCTACATATGAAGCCTTAACGCAGAATATTAAAACGGCGTACAATAATGAATTTTTCAATGCAGAAACGAAACAATACGGAACCGGAAGTCAGTTTAGTAATGCGGTTTCTGTGTTTATGGATATTGTTGAGCCACAGTATAAGCAAGCAGTTATGGACAATTTATTAGCCGATATCAAAGACAGGGGCTACCGCTTAACAACGGGCGATGTTGGTAACCGCTATTTATTTGAAGCTTTGGCGAGAAACGGTGAAAATGAAGCCATGTACAAAATGAATAACCATTACGATACACCAGGTTACGGGTTCCAGATAAAATTCGGATTAACCACGTTAACCGAGCAATGGGATCCAAGAAAAGGGAATTCATGGAACCATTTTATGATGGGACAAATTGAAGAATGGTTTTATACCAGTTTAGCCGGAATTACACCAGATATGGAACATCCCGGATTTAAACATTTCTTTATCGAACCTGAAATTGTTGGCGATATGACCTTCGTAAAAGCGAGTTATGAGTCACTTTACGGAACCATTATTTCAGAATGGAATGTATCAGATGAAGCTATAAACTTTAAAGTAGAAGTGCCTGCAAATACCACAGCAACCATTATATTACCGGTAGATTTGTCGATGCATATTGAAGTGAATGGTAAGGACTTTGAAAAATCGAATGTAGAGCATAACAGACCTACCTATTTGGTTGGTTCTGGTGTGTACAATATAGTTTGTAAAAAATAATGATGAAATCAAAACATATAGCGTTTGTTCTGCTTTTTGTAGCATGTTTTATGTTGCCGAAAGGGCATGCGCAAACCTCTGATACGAATTTTAAACAAGCTTTAACTGAGACAGTAAATACCATTCAGTCGGTATTTCATGTTGATATTATTGATAACGATGGATTACTAAAAGATAAAGAGCTTGATTATGGCCAATGGAAAATTGATGCCACCAATCTTGAAGTGACTTTTGCCAATGTGTTAAGTCCGTTTAATCTTTCCGCTGTAAAGCAGAAAAATGGAAGCTACAAAATTAAGAAGTTTCAATATCATAAGTTAACCGAAGAAAAAGGCGCAGAACGTCTTCAGTATTTAGAATCTTTAAGTCCTGATTTAGCATCTTGGGAAATTCGAAAAGCGGAATTAAAAACCTGTATGTTTTCAGCTTTCGGCTTGGATAAAGCACCAGCAATGCCCGATTCCAAACCTATTTTAACAAAAAAAAGAAAGTATAAAGGTTACACAGTTGAAAACATTGGTTTAGAAATATTACCAGGTGTTTATGTTACCGGATCGATTTATAAACCCAATCCAATGCCCAAAAAGGCGGCTGTTATTGTCACGCCTAATGGGCATTTTGGCGATGGTCGTTTCCGCGAAAGCGAGCAAATTCGTTGTGCGATGTTGGCAAAAATGGGTGCCATTGTCGTGAATTACGATTTGTTTGCCTGGGATGAATCACAGTTGCAATTCGATTCAAAATATCATAGAAACAGTATTGCATCAACCGTTCAGGTGTTAACAGGTATGCGTTTGTTAGATTACGTGTCTACTTTAAAACAAGCCGATATGTCTCGCGTGGGTGTTACCGGTGGTTCGGGTGGCGGTTCGCAAACGGTATTTTTAGCAGCGCTTGACGATAGAATTACCGTATCGGTGCCCGTGGTTATGGTGTCGTCGTACCATTCTGGAGGTTGTGCTTGTGAGAGTGGTCGTGGTATTCATTTGTGTGGTAACGGAACGAATAATGTTGAAATAGCGGCTTTGGCAGCACCAAAACCACAATTACTAATTTCTGATGGTGGCGATTGGACAAAAAATACTCCTGAAGTAGAATTTCCTTTTGTAGAACGTATTTATGGTTTTTATGGTAAAAAAGAAGTTGTAAAAAATGTTCATCTTCCAGAAGAAGGTCATAATTATAAGGTGTCTAAACGTCAAGCGATGTATCCGTTTATGGCTGAATATTTAGACTTGCGTTTGGATAACATCACCAATAAAAATGGAGAGATAGATGAATCTACCTGTACCATTGAACCTTATGAAAATCTGTTCGTGTTTGGAAACAATCCTGAAAATTTACCTAAAAATGCTCTAAAGAATATAGATGATTTATATAAGTTATTTGGAGAAAAAAATGAAAGAGTTTATGAGTCGAAATAATATCATATTAAAAAGTTTAGTGTTGGTATTCCTTTTCGGAATGTTAAAAGTATCGGCACAAAATGAATTAAAACTTTGGTACAATAAGCCAGCAGAAATTTGGAACGAAGCTTTGCCATTAGGAAATGGTCGTTTAGGCGCCATGGTTTTTGGAGATCCAGCTATCGAGCGTTTGCAATTAAACGAAGAAACCATTTGGGCAGGTTCGCCAAATAGTAATGCGCACGAGAAAGCGTTGGTCGCGTTGCCAAAAGTACGTCAGCTTATTTTTGATGGAAAATACAAAGAAGCACAAGATTTAGCGACCTCAGATATTCGTTCGCAAACCAATAACGGAATGCCTTATCAAACCTTTGGAAGTGTGTATATTTCATTTCCAGGACATCAAGATTACAGCAATTATTATCGCGATTTAAATATTGAAAATGCGACAGCCAAAGTAAAATATACGGTTGATGGTGTAGAATATACGCGTGAAATTTTATCCGCTTTTGAAAATGATGTGGTGGCTGTAAAACTATCTGCCAACAAACCCGGAATGATTACTTGTAATGCCTTTTTAAACAGTCCGTTTGATAAAACACTGGTAACTACCGAAGACGGCCAAGTGACTTTGGCAGGCGTAACCAGTACGGTAGAAGGACAAAAAGGACGTGTAAAATTTCAAGGGCGTATGGCTGCCAAAAATAAAGGCGGAAAGTTATCGGTAAAAAACGGCATTATCAGTGTAGATAAAGCCGATGAGGTGGTGCTTTATATTTCTATAGCAACCAATTTTGTGAATTACAAAGATATTTCTGCTGATTATGTGGCAAAGAGCAAAGCGTTTTTAGACAAAGCTATTGTTAAAGATTTTGAAACCATAAAAGATATGCATGTAAACTATTATCAAAAGTTTTTCAATCGTGTGTCTTTAAATTTAGGAAAAAGCAATGTAGCAAAAGACCCAACAGATCTTCGTATTCAAAAATTCGACAGTCAGTTTGATCCAGAATTAGCAGCCTTATATTTTCAATTTGGACGTTATTTATTGATTTCTTCTTCGCAACCAGGTGGACAACCAGCCAATTTACAAGGTATTTGGAACGATATGTTGTTCCCGCCATGGGAAAGTAAATACACCATGAATATTAATGCAGAAATGAATTATTGGCCATCGGAGTTGACCAATCTTTCGGAAATGCACGAGCCTTTTATTCAGCTAGCTAGAGAAGTGGCAGTAACAGGGAAAGAAACGGCTAAAATAATGTACAATGCCAAAGGTTGGGTGTTGCATCACAACACGGATATTTGGAGAATTACTGGACCTATTGACATGGCAGCTTCTGGAATGTGGCCAACAGGAGGAGCATGGGTGTGTCAAGATTTGTGGGAACGTTATTTATACACAGGAAATGAAGCATTTTTAAAGGAGATTTTCCCGATTATGAAGGGAGCAGCTCAGTTCTTTTTAGATTTTATGATTACCGATCCTAATTCGGGGTATTTGGTAGTAGTACCTTCAAACTCTCCAGAAAATACCCATGGAGGAGAAGACGGAAAATCGACCATTACGGCAGGAACTACTATGGACAATCAGTTAATTTTTGATTTGTTTACCAACTTGGTTCGTGCTACAAAAATTTTAAATGAAGACGAAACCTTTGCAAAAACACTAGAAACGACTCTAACAAAAATGGCTCCAATGCAAATTGGACAACATGGTCAGTTGCAAGAATGGTTAATTGATTGGGACGATCCAGAAGATCATCACCGTCATGTATCGCATTTGTACGGATTGTTTCCTAGCAATCAAATATCACCTTTTAGAACTCCAGAATTGTTTCAAGCAGCAAAAACATCTTTAAAATATAGAGGAGATGAATCTACAGGTTGGTCTATGGGCTGGAAAGTAAATTTATGGGCTCGTTTGTTAGATGGAAATCACGCTTATAAATTGTTACAAGATCAGTTGCATTTGGTCACTGCAGATCAACGAAAAGGAGGAGGAACGTATCCTAATATGTTAGATGCACATCAACCTTTTCAAATTGATGGAAATTTTGGATGTACAGCGGGAATTGCAGAAATGTTAATGCAAAGTCATGAAGAAGCCATTCACTTATTACCTGCTTTGCCAGATGTTTGGAAAAATGGAAACATTAAAGGCTTAAAAACCAGAGGCGGTTATGAAATTGACATGACTTGGAAGAATAATAAAGTTTCGGAATTGAAAATTACAGCCTCAAAAGATGGGAATTGTAGATTGCGATTAGACTCTTCTTTAACAGGAACAGGACTGAAAAAAGCCAGAGGAAAAAATGAAAATCCTTTCTTTTATCAAGTAGAGGTAAAAGAACCGATTGTTTCTAAAAAAGCAAACATCGAAAAATTGACGTTGCCAAAGTACAAGGAGTATGACGTTGTTATGAAAGCCGGAAAAATCTATACGTTTTACGGGAAATAAATGCCCATAATGGGCGTTTGGCAAGCCGAGGCTAATATCCCATAATTATATTGCTAAAACGGCTTATTGAAAAAATAGATTAATATGAACAAAATAAAATATTTATTACTGGTATTACCTGTTTTAATCGCAGGATGTAAATCTTCAGAAACGGTTTCAGAGGTAAAAAAACCTGATTCAAAAACCGTTTTACAGGCAGATGATTTTAAACATTATGCCGATTATTTCAATAGAATGGAAGATGAAAATATTGCCAAAGCAGTACCTAACGACAGTGCTTGGACTTGGATGAAAAGCAATATTCCGTTGTTTGAATGTCCGCAAGATAATTTTGAAGAAATGTATTATTTCCGTTGGTGGAGTTTGCGAAAACACATTACCAACACCCCTCAAGGTTATGCCATTACCGAGTTTTTAGTGGATAGATCGTATGCGGATAAATACAATTTAATAGCCTGTGCTTTAGGACATCATATTTATGAATTTCGTTGGGTTCACGATCCAAAATACATTGAACAAAATATAAATATTTGGTACCGTGGAAACGAAGGAAAACCGATGAAAAAATTACACAAATTTAGTAGTTGGACAGCCGATGCATTGTACAATCGTTATTTGGTAAATAAGGATGAAAAATACTTGTTAGATTTTTATCCAGACATGATTTCAGATTATGCACGTTGGGAAGAAGAACGTCAGCGTACCGACGGTTTGTTTTGGCAAAACGATGTAAAAGATGGTATGGAAGAATCGTTGAGTGGTGGTCGTCATGTACGCAATGCTCGTCCAACCATCAACAGTTATATGTTTGCCAATGCCAAAGCTTTGTCTACCATGGCAAAAATGCAAGGCGATAGTGAAAAATCGGTATATTTTGATAAAAAATCAAAAACGATTAAAGGTTTGGTAGAACAAAAATTATGGAATAAAAAAGATTTGTTTTTTGAGACTTTAACCGAAAAAGATACTTCTTCAAATGTTCGCGAAGCCATCGGATTTATTCCTTGGTATTTTAATTTGCCATCAGAAAATAAAGGTTTTGAAAAAGCATGGGAACAATTTAAAGACGAAGAAGGATTTGCTGCTCCGTTTGGTTTAACTACGGCAGAGCGTAGAAGCCCACGTTTTAGAAGTCACGGTACAGGAACGTGTGAGTGGGATGGTGCAGTGTGGCCTTTTGCTACTTCACAAACATTAACGGCCTTGGCCAATGTTTTAAACAACTACGAACAAAATGTGGTTGCTAAAGCCGATTATTTTAAACAAATGAATTTGTATGTAGAATCGCAATACTACAGAGGCCGCCCATACATTGGGGAGTATTTAGATGAAACCACAGGATATTGGTTAATGGGTGATAGAGAGCGTAGCCGTTATTACAACCACTCTACATTTAACGATTTAATGATTACTGGTTTGGTAGGATTACGTCCTCGTGCCGATGAAAAAATAGAAGTCAATCCTTTAATTCCACAAGAGCAATGGGATTGGTTTTGTTTGGATAATATTTTATACCACGGTGATATCATTACCATTCTTTGGGATAAAACAGGAGAAAAATACCACAAAGGACAAGGGTTACGGGTGTTTAGAAATGGAAAAGAAGTGGCTGCTTCAACAAAGTTAGAGAGAGTGATTTCTGAATAAATCCAAGAGTTGTCAACCTGAACTTTATATCTTATTCAGGTTTTCAAAAAGTATGTGATTCTGAAATGAATTCAGAATGACGTTTATTAAAGACATAAGTTAAAAAGCATGAAAAAACTTTTTTTACATATTTTATTAATGATTGTTAGTGCTAATGTGTTTGCCCAAAAAAACATATCGCTAAACAATTTACAATGCGAAATGTTGACCAATCCTCTGGGAATTGATGTGGTACAACCTCGATTGAGCTGGAAAATTTCTACCGAAGCTCAGCATGTAAAACAAACAGCTTATCATATTTTGGTGGCATCATCTTTAGAAAAAATAAAGAACAATGAAGCCGATTTATGGGATAGCGGCATTGTAAAAAGCGATGCCTCGGTAAATATTAAATACGATGGAAAAACTTTAGACAGTAAGGATGAAGCTTTTTGGAAAGTGAAAATTTGGACAAACAAAGGAGAGAGTTCTTGGAGTGAAACCGCTTTGTGGAGCATGGGAATTTTGACGTATGCAGAATGGAAATCTACCCGATGGATTGGGTACAATCAATTGTTTGAAGGCGATACCATAGGGCAGTTTTCAAAACTATCGGCTCGTTATGTTCGTAAGCAAATCAACCTAGAAAAAAAGGTGAAAAAAGCCAAAGTCTTTATCATGGGAATGGGGCTGTATGAGTTTTACATCAACGGAAAAAAAATAGGAAATCAGGTGTTAGCTCCTGTTCCAACCGATTATACCAAAAACGTAAAATACAATGTATTTGATGTGACTAAAGAACTTCAACAAGGCGATAATGTATTGGGGACTATTTTAGGAAATGGACGTTTTTTTGCCATGAGACAAGAGTACAAACCTTATAAAATCAAAAGTTTTGGTTTTCCAAAAATGGCTCTTCAATTACAAGTTGAGTATGAGGATGGTACTAAAGAAACCATCAAAACCGATCAAAGTTGGAAGTTTACTCCATACAGTCCTATTCGTGCAAACAATGAATACGATGGCGAAACCTACGATGCTCGTAAAGAAATGCCGAATTGGAATACCGTTGGTTTTGATGATGCTTCTTGGATGAATATGATGTGGGTTCAAGAACCAGGCGGATTTTACGAAGGACAAATGACTCCAAATATGAAAGTTATGGATACCGTAAAACCATTGTCTATGACTAAAACCTCAAGAGGCACTTACATTTTGGACATGGGACAAAACATGGTCGGTTGGTTGCAAATAAAGGTAAAAGGAAATAAAGGGGATAAAATTGCGATGAAATTTGCAGAGTCTTTACAAGACGATGGCTCTTTATACATTGCCAATTTACGCGATGCCAAAACCACTGATTATTATATTTTAAAAGGCGAAGGTGAAGAAGTTTGGGAACCTAAATTTGTATATCACGGTTTTCGTTTTGTAGAACTTTCAGGATTTACAAATCCTCCTAAAGCGAATGATTTTTTAGGAAAAGTGGTTTATGATGCTATGGAGACTGTAGGAACGTTTGAGAGTTCTAACGAAACCATGAATCAGATTTTTAAAAATGCCTATTGGGGAATTAGAGGAAATTACAAAGGCATGCCTGTTGATTGTCCGCAACGTAATGAGCGTCAGCCATGGTTAGGCGATCGCACCACGGGAGCTTATGGAGAAAGTTTCATTTTTAACAATCAAACGCTGTATGCAAAATGGTTAGATGATATTAAATATTCGCAAACTTTAGATGGAGGAATTCCAGATGTAGCTCCTGCTTTTTGGCGTTACTATGGTGATGGAGTTACTTGGCAAGGGGCTTATTTAAAAGTAGCCGATATGCTGTATACGCAGTTTGGTGATGAAAAAGTGATTAAAGACCATTATCCATACATGAAAAAATGGATTTTGTACATGGAGGCAAATTATTTAAAGAACGATTTAATGACCAAAGACAAGTATGGGGATTGGTGTGTGCCGCCAGAATCTTTAGAAATTATTCGTTCCAAAGACCCTAAACGATTGACTGATGGCGAGGTGTTGTCTAGTGCTTTTTATTATCATTTGCTTCAAATCATGCAAAAGTTTGCTAGAATTTCTGGAGCGCATCAAGATGATGTTGTTTATTACAATGCTTTAGCCAATCGTGTTAAAAAAGCTTTCAACGCAAAGTATTTCAACAAAGAAAATTACAGTTATGCCAATAATACGGTAACGGCCAATGTGTTGCCATTGGCTTTTAATATGGTGCCAGACCATTTAGAAAACAAAGTGTTTGAAAATATGACTCAGCAAATTGAAGTTGAAAAAGATGGGCATATTAGTACAGGGGTTGTTGGGACTCAGTTTTTAATGCGAACACTTTCTAGGTTTGGACGTGGCGATTTAGCTTATAAGTTAGCTTCGAATAAAACCTACCCGAGTTGGGGCTATATGGTAGAAAATGGAGCAACTACTATTTGGGAATTGTGGAACGGAAATACGGCCAATCCAGAAATGAATTCACAAAATCACGTCATGTTGCTAGGTGATTTAATGATTTGGTACTACGAAAACATAGCAGGAATAAAAAGCAATCCTGAAAATCCTGGTTTTAAAGAAATTATTATGAAACCCGATTTTGAGGCTGGATTAAGCTTTGTAAACGCTTCGTATCAGTCGCATTATGGATTGATAAAAAGTCACTGGAAAAAGAGCCGCAGGCATACCGATTGGCAAATAGAAATACCAGCAAATAGTTCTGCAAAGGTTTATATTCCAACTACAGCATCAAATAAAATTAAATTAAATTCTAAAGCATTAGATGCTTCCGATTACCGAATAGAAACCGAAGACAATTTTACGGTGCTTTATTTAGATTCTGGAAATTATAAGCTTCAATTTTAAATTGAAATATTTCTGGTATCATGATGCTACAGGATACTTATGCAATCGATTTAAATTATTTTTAGGCGTTAAAGTTTAAATACTATTCTACTAACTAATTACTATAACAAATGAAATTATTAAAAACCACATGCTTATTGTTTAGCTTTCTGGTTTTAGCCAGTTGTAAAGAATCTACAACACCCGAATCAGCTTCGGTAGCTACGGTGGCTTTAGAAGATAAAACCTGGCGTGAAGGGATCGAGGTTGATGAATTTATTTTTAACGAAGCATCTTATTTATCGGCACATGCCGCAACTATTGTAGAAAATACAAAAGGGGAGTTGGTAGCTTCTTGGTTTGGAGGCACCCATGAACGCAATCCAGATGTTGGTATTTGGGTAAGTAAACGTAAAAATGGAAAGTGGACAGAAGGTGTAGAGGTTGCCAATGGTGTACAAAACGATACGTTGCGTTACCCTACATGGAATCCAGTATTGTATCAAATTCCTGATGGCGATTTAATGTTGTTTTACAAAATTGGTCCAAGCCCATCAACATGGTGGGGCATGTTAAAACGTTCTAAAGATGGTGGCGAAACCTGGTCTGAAGCAGAAAAGTTGCCAGAAGGTTTTTTAGGCCCTATTAAAAATAAACCAGAATTATTAGAAAATGGTAATCTATTGTTGCCGTCGAGTGTAGAAGGTAATGGATGGAATTTACGCATGGAATCGACTCCAGATTTTGGAAAAACCTGGAAAATGCATGATACCTTACCAAAAGGCCCAAACGCTATTAATGCGATTCAGCCAAGTATTTTATTCCATGGCAATGGTAAACTACAACAAATTGGCAGAACCAGAAACAGGCATTTATTTTCAATCTGGTCTGAAGATAACGGGCAAACCTGGTCGCCTTTAGAGTTGTTAAACATGCCAAATAACAGTTCTGGAACCGATGCCGTAACGATGAAAAATGGCGAACACGCCTTAATTTATAATCATGTTTGGCCAAATGAAGACATGAATAAAAGCTACAGAAGTCCGTTAAACATTGCCATTTCTAAAGATGGTATTAACTGGAATGCGGCTTTGGTTATAGAAGATTCAAAAATTAGTCAGTATTCTTATCCATCAATCATTCAAGGGTCAGATGGTATGTTGCATTGTGTGTACACTTGGAGACGTCAAAAAATAAAGTATGTAAAAATCGATCCATCTAAATTGGTTACTTTCCCAATTGAAGATGGTGTTTGGCCTGGCCCAACTAAAGAGCGTTATAAAGTAGCCGTTTGCGATTGGATGATTTTAAAACGTCAGAAATTAGGATCGTTTGAGCGTGCCAAAGAAATTGGTGCCGATGGTATAGAAATGGATATGGGCGGCTTAGGAAATCGCGAAACCTTCGATAGTAAATTTATAAATGGCGACACCGCTAGTGTACGTGTATTTAAACAAAAAATGGCAGAAACAGGAATCGAAATCAGTTCTGTGGCCATGTCTGGATTTTATGCCCAATCGTTTGCCGAGCGCCCAACGGTAAAACAAATGGTAAACGATTGTATAGAAGTTATGAAAACGTTTAATGTGCAAGTGGCTTATTTACCATTAGGCACTAAAGGCGATCTGGTAAAACATCCGGAATTACGCCCTGCCATTGTAGAGCGTTTGCGCTGGGCAGGAAAACAAGTCGATAAAATTAATGGCATTATTGCCGTAGAAACATCATTGTCGGCAGAAGAAGAAAAGAAATTGTTAGAAGAAGTGGGTAATCGAAATATAAAAATAGCCTTCAATTTTGCTAATGCTATTAAAAACGGACGTGATATTTCGAAAGAACTAAAAACTTTAGGTCGCGATAATATTGGAGAAATCCATGCATCGAATACCGATGGCCATTGGATAGAAAACGATTCGGCTATCGATCTTCCGAAAATTAAAGAGACTTTAGATAAAATGCATTGGAAAGGCTGGTTAATTGTAGAGCGTTCTCGCGATACCACAGATGTGCATAACGTGGTGAAAAATTACGGAGCCAATGCCGCCTATCTTAAAAAAGTGTTTCAAGAAAACTAAGAAATTATGAAGCATTTAAGCATTTTAGTATTTGCTTTTTTAATGGTGGTATCTTGTTCCAAACAAACTACAGTCACTTTAGTCGGTAACGAAACATCGTCTAGAGTGGCTTTCGGTTTAGAAAGATTGTCGGATGCCTTGATTTCTCAGGGCTATAAAGTGAATTTGAGTACCGAAGAACCAAAATCAGATCAGGATTTTGTCATTAAAGTGCAGGTAAGCCCAGATACAACTAAAAAGGAAGGGTTTAATATTGAGTCGAAAAATCATCAAATACAAGTAACAGGTTTTGATGATTCTGGAGCTCTATACGGCGTTTTAGAGTTGATTGATCAGATAAATGCACAGGGCGAAATTCCGAAGGAAATTCATATAACAGATCAGCCAGAAATGGTGCTTAGAGGCACCGCAATCGGACTTCAAAAAACAACGTATTTAGAAGGACGTGGTGTTTATGAATACCCTTATACTCCAGAAAATTTTCCTTGGTTTTACGATAAGGAATTGTGGATACAGTATTTAGATATGATGGTTGAAAACAGATTCAACTCGTTGTATTTATGGAATGGCCATCCATTTGCTTCGTTAGTGAAATTAAAAGACTATCCGTTTGCAGTTGAGGTTAGTGATGAAGATTTTAAAAAGAATGAAGACATTTTTAATTTTATTACGCAAGAAGCCGATAAAAGAGGTATTTGGGTTATCCAGATGTTCTACAATATAATGGTTTCTAAACCTTTTGCAGAGCATTACGGTATAAAAACGCAAGATCGGTCGCGACCAATAACGCCGTTAATTGCCGATTATAATAGAAAATCTATAGCGGCTTTTGTAGAAAAATATCCCAATGTAGGACTATTGGTAGCTCTGGGCGAAGCCATGGAGCGTGAATACGATGTAGAGTGGTTTACAGAAACGATAATTCCAGGTGTAAAAGATGGTTTGAAAGCCTTAGGAAAAACCGAAGAGCCTCCCATTATTTTAAGGGCTCATGATACCGATGCTCCTTTGGTAATGCAACATGCGTTGCCTTTGTATAAAAATTTATACACTACACATAAGTATAATGGCGAATCGTTAACAACGTATCAGCCACGCGGGCCATGGACAGAAATTCATAAAAATTTAAGTCAGGCAGGATCTACGCACATTTCCAATGTTCATGTTTTGGCTAATTTAGAGCCGTTCCGTTACGGTTCGCCAGATTTTATTCAAAAAAGCGTGCAAGCCATGCACAATATTCATGGGGCAAATGCTTTGCATTTATATCCGTTATCATCGTATTGGGACTGGCCATATGCACCAGATAAAACCGAGCCAAGACTTTTGGAAATAGATCGCGATTGGATTTGGTATAAGGCTTGGGCGCGTTATGCTTGGCAAAGTAACCGCGATAGGGCAAAAGAAATCTCTTATTGGAGTGAGGTGCTGGGAGCCAAATTTGGAACTGATAATGAAACAGCACAATCTATTTTAAAAGCTTATGAAGAAGCTGGAGAAATAGCTCCAAAAACCTTACGCCGATTTGGAATAACCGAAGGCAACCGACAAACCTTATTGTTAGGGATGTTCGAGAGCCAATTGGTAAATCCGTATAAATGGCGTGTATATCCAGGGTTTTACGAATCTTGTGGTCCTGAGGGAGAAATTCTGTTAGAATACGCCAAAAAAGAATGGTATAAACAGCCTCACGAAGGCGAGACCCCTGTACAAATTATAGATGAAATTGTAGCGCACGGACAAGCAGCCGTGGAGGCGATAGATGCCGCTTCACCTTATATTTCTGAGCAACAAAGCGAGTTCAAGCGCTTAAAAAACGATATGTATTGTTACAAAGCCTTTGCCGATTGTTTTGCAGAAAAAGTAAAAGCAGCTTTACTGGTATTACGATATAGCTATTCTAAAGATATTTCAGATTTAGAAGCCGCTTTACCACATCTGGAACAGAGTATTGTGCATTATCAAAAGTTGGTGAATTTAACTCAGGATTCTTATTTCTATGCAAATGGAATGCAAACAGCTCAACGTAGAATCCCTATTGGCGGTGATGATGGTAAAAATAAAACATGGAAGGAATTGTTGTCACATTACGAGCGCGAATTGGCAAATTTCAAACGGAATTTAGAGCTTTTAAAAGCATCTAAAGACGGTACAATCGAGAAAGATGTTGTTGAGCCTTGGCAGCCAGGGCAGGTAACCATGTTGAGTGAAGTTAATGGAAGTTATCCTGTAAAAACGGGAATACAAGTTTACGGAATTCCAGAATCGGAAATTACTGATTTAGCGCCAGAATTACAACATTTATCAGGCATGTCGCTTGTGGCCGATAACCAAAATAAAAATGGAACTCAGCTTAAATTTAAATGTGAAACCCCCGTTAAACTAGTGGTTGGTTATTTTAAAACCGATCAAAAGCGGTTTTTATTTCCTCCTAGTTTAGAAACCAATGCGGCAGGCAATACGCATGGACAAGCCGAGGTGGTTTTGGCTAATGCCATGAAGTTAAAACAAATGCCAGGAATAAATATTCATACGTACAATTTTAATGCAGGCGAACATGAACTTAATTTAGGAAAAGGTCGTGTTTTAATTTTAGGATTTATCGATGCCAACCAGAATATCAATTCTAGAGATGTTGGATTAATTGGTAAAGACGATAAAGAAGCCGTAGATTGGTTATTTTATTAATTGAATGAAGAACATACAGTATATAATTCTAGCAACACTTTTGGTATTCATGTCGTGCGACAATGAAATAGCTGTTGATAATGCTAGAAAGGAAATCAGTTTAAACGACAATTGGCACACGATTCATTTAGATAGTTTGCATCAGCCGGAAGCCGATTTTGTTAAAAATATCTCGGTTAATCAGGATTGGAAAGCTGTTTCTGTACCACATAATTGGGATCAGTATTATGGTTACCGTCGTATGAAACACGGTAATTTGCACGGTACGGCTTGGTATTATAAAACCTTAAAGTTAAATGCTGAAGATGAAGGGAAACAACACTTTTTGTTTTTTGAAGGCGTGGGATCGTACGCTACCGTTTGGGTAAACGGAAAAGAAGTGGGAAGTCACAAAGGCGGAAGAACAACCTTTACTTTAGATATTACCGATGTGGTTGATTTTAATGCTGAAAACAACATTGTAGTGAAAGCGGCGCACCCCGCATTTATTGCCGATTTACCTTGGGTATGCGGTGGTTGTTCGGGAGAATGGGGCTTCTCGGAAGGCTCTCAGCCAATGGGAATCTTTAGACCGGTGTCTTTAGTGGTTACCGATAAATTACGTATTGAACCTTTCGGAGTTCATGTGTGGAATGATGCATCAACTAATAAAGAAAACGCTTTACTTCATACCACTACAGAGGTTAAAAACTATAGCGGTTCAGAAAAACAAATCACTGTTGAAAATACTTTGTTAGATGCCGATGGAAAACAAGTAGTTTCAGTTAAGACAGATGTTGACAACGTTTCTGGTTTAAAGGAAATCAAGCAAACTTTGCCAGAGTTTTCAAACCCTAAATTATGGTCGCCGGAAGATCCGTATTTGTATCAGTTGGTGACTAAAGTTTACGAAAATGGCGATTTAAAAGATGCATTAACCACACCGTACGGAATCCGTTGGGTAAGTTGGCCAATTAATCGTGAAGGCGATGATAATCGTTTCTTCTTAAATGATAAACCTGTTTTTATTAACGGAACTTGTGAATATGAGCACCTCATTGGTAGAAGTCATTCGTTTTCAGATAAAGATGTAAAAGCGAGAATCGGTCAAGTAAAAGCTGCCGGGTATAACGCCTTTCGTGAAGGCCATCAACCACATAATTTAAGATATCAGGAACATTTAGATGAAGAGGGGATTTTATTTTGGAGCCAGTTTTCAGCACATATCTGGTACGATACGCCAGAGTTTAAAGAAAATTTTAAAACTTTATTGAAGGAATGGATTAGAGAGCGCCGAAACAATCCGTCGGTGGTGATGTGGGGACTGCAAAACGAGAGTACCATTCCAAAGGAATTTGCAGAAGAATGCACAGAAATTATTCGCGAGTTAGATCCAACGTCAGCGCAACAACGTTTGGTGACAACCTGTAATGGAGGAGAAGGTACCGATTGGAATGTGATTCAGAATTGGTCGGGAACTTATGGCGGAGATCCGTTTAATTACGGGGAAGAAATGACCGAACACCTATTAAATGGTGAATATGGCGCCTGGCGTTCGGCCGATTTACATACCGAAGGCGAGTTCAACCAAAAAGGTGAATTAAGCGAAAATCGTTTTTCACAATTGATGGAAATTAAGGTCGCTGAAGCTGAGTCTGTAAGTGATAATATTGTAGGGCAATACCATTGGTTATTGTATTCGCACGAAAATCCTGGGCGTTCGCAAAACGGCGAAGGGTATCGAGATATCGATAAAGTGGGGCCAGTAAATTACAAAGGTATTTTCACCATTTGGGGCGAACCTTTAGATGCGTTTTATATGTATCGCGCCAATTATGTGTCGAATAAAAAAGAGCCGATGGTGTATATCGTGTCGCATTCTTGGCCAACCCGATGGAATGATGCAGGAACGAAAAACGGTATCGACGTGTATTCCAATTGTGATGAAGTGGAATTGTTTAATGATGTTAATGAAGCATCATTAGGAAAACAAAAAAATCCAGGTTTAGGTAAACATTTTCAGTTTAATAATGTCGATGTAAAATATAATGTACTTTACGCGATTGGTTATGTTGATGGAAAACCAGTAGCCAAAGATTATATCGTGTTGAATAATTTACCAAAAGCACCACATTTTGATGCCTTGGTAAGTGAAAAAAATGAGATTTTAAAACCAGCCGAAGGTCTTAATTACCTGTATCGCGTAAATAGTGGAGGAGCTGATTATACCGATACCTTCGGAAATACTTGGTTAGTCGATGTCCATAAAACCGATGAAAATGCTTGGGGCTCGCTATCATGGACCGATACTTTTGAAAACCTTCCTGCGTATTATGCGAGTCAGCGTACTACTTACGACCCGATTGCCGGAACGCAAGACTGGAAACTGTTTCAGGATTTTAGATATGGAGCCGATAAGTTGCATTACGAATTTCCTGTGCCAGATGACGAATACCAAGTAGAATTGTATTTTAACGAGCCTTGGTACGGTACTGGAGGCGGTATGAACTGCGAAGACTGGCGTGTGTTTGATATCGCGATTAATGATGAAATTGTAGAAGATAATTTAGATATCTGGAAAACTGTTGGTCATGATTCGGCACTTAAAAAAGTATATTCAGCGAAAAGTGTCAATGGTAAATTAATCATTTCATTCCCGAATGTGGCTTCAGGACAGGCGGTGATTTCTGCGATTGCTATTGCTTCAAAAGATCATAATGTACATCCAGCAAAACCTTCCGATAAGAACATTCTAAATGTTTCTGCAAATGCTGAGCTAAAGGTAGCTTCTTGGTTAAATATTACAGACAAACAATTTGTGAGTTCAAATGCTAGTTTTACCAAATTGCCTTCAGAATTGTATGGCGCCGATTATTTAAGATTTCCTATTTCAGAAGCCACTAAAACGGTTTCTGGGCATTTCACTTTAAAACACGATGCTACAGTTTATGCTTTGGTAAATTCAGAAATGAAACAATTTGAAGAGTATGAAGCGATGGAAGACACTGCAGAAAATAGTTTGAGTCAAATCTTCAACGTTTATAAACGAGTAGCTAAAAAAGGCGAACAAATTCAGTTTACTACAGAAAACGGACTGGTAACTTTAGCGGTTGTGCCAAGCTATTCCATGGAAGAGAAAGACGATCGCGCGATTGTGAAGCTGGAAGCCGAAGATGCCGAAATATTAGGTTCGGGCATAGAAAAGGCATTTTTCAAAAAAAGCGATTATGTTGGCTTTACCGAAAACACAAAAAACAGCATTACATTTACGGTTACACCAGGGGTGGCCAATATTTATTTAATGCGATTCCGATACATGAATTTGAACGATCATCCTGTAAAAGTGCGTTTAAAAATCGAGGATGCTAACGGCATTATTTTAAGAAATGATGATATCGAGTTTCCTGTAAGAAAGGATAAATGGAAAATTTTAAACACCACTTCTGGCGGGTATATTAATGCCGGAACTTATAAAATAACCTTAGAATCTGATATTATGAAAGGCATTCGATTAGAGTCGTTTGAATTTCAATAAACCATCAGAATTACAAATACTATGAAGTACAATTTATATAGAATTACCGTTTTATGTTTATCTGTTTTGTTTCTTGCTTGTGGTAACGACAGTCGCGAAGTAAGAATTGTTGAAGATTTTAATTTCGATTGGCAATTTAAATTGGGCGATTATCCAGAGGCCAAAACAACTGCTTTTAAGACAGACGATTGGCGAACCTTAAATTTGCCACACGATTGGAGTATTGAAGGCGAATTTAGCAAAGAGCATCCTGCCAAACCAGAAGGCGGTGCATTGCCAACAGGGGTAGCGTGGTACAGAAAGCCTTTTACCTTACCAGAAGATTTTAAAAATAAAAGCATCAGCATTGAGTTCGATGGGGTGTACCGTAAAAGTGAAGTTTGGATAAACGGACATTATTTAGGAATTCGTCCTAATGGTTACATAGCGTTCGCTTACGAATTGTCTGAATTTTTAAAGTTTGGAGAACAAGAAAATATTATTGCCGTAAAGGTCGATAATTCCGAACAACCTAATTCCCGATGGTATTCTGGTTCTGGAATTTATAGAAATGTACGTTTAGTAACTACCGAAAAATTGCATGTCGCCCATTGGGGAACTTATGTTTTTACTCCAGAAGTATCTAAGGACAACGGAAAGATAAAGCTCGAAGTTACTGTAAAAAACGATGCCGCTAAGGCAAAACATTACAGTGTAGAAACATTGGTTTTAGATGCCAATAACCTAGAAGTGGCAGCGGTAACCACACAGGCCGATGTAACTGCAAAGGCCAAGAATAAAACTATGCAGACTATTCAGGTGTTTAACCCCATACTTTGGGATGTTAAAACGCCGTATTTGTACACCTTACAAACCAATATTTACGAGGGCGAAACCTTGGTTGATAATTATAAAACGCCACTTGGATTTCGCTTTTTTGAATTCGATGCCCAAAACGGATTTTCGCTTAATGGTGAACCAACAAAAATTCATGGGGTTTGTTTGCATCACGATAACGGTGCTTTAGGCGCTGTGGCCAATCGTGCTGCCATTAAAAGAAAACTTCAGATTATGAAAGATATGGGGGTAAATGCCATTCGCGTATCTCATAATCCGTCGTCTGTAGAGTTGTTAGAATTATGCGACGAAATGGGGTTTATCGTTCAGGTAGAAGCTTTTGATGTTTGGAAGAAGAAGAAACTTAAAGCTGATTACAATATGTATTGGGACGATTGGTATAAACAAGATTTACAGGATTTTGTAAAGCGCGATCGCAATTATCCATCGGTTTTTATGTGGAGTATTGGTAACGAAATTCGTGAACAGTTCGATAGTACAGGAATAGCCATGACCAAAGATCTGGTTAAAATTGTTAAAGCTCTAGACAAAACAAGACCGGTAACCTGTGCCTTAACAGAAAATATTCCGGAGAAAAATTTTATTTATCAGTCAGGTGCTTTAGATCTTTTAGGATTTAATTACAAACATGAAGATTACGGCACATTCCCTGAAAATTTTAAAGGACAAAAAATAATTGCTTCCGAAAGTGTATCGGCTCTAGAAACGCGAGGACATTACGATGCGATATCTTCAGAAATTAAATTCTGGCCGCCAGCACATAACGAACCGTTTGATGGTAACGACGATTATACGGTTTCAGCTTACGATAATGTAGCAGCATATTGGGGAACCACTCACGAAGAAAATTGGAAAACGGTTAAAAAGCTAGATTACATAGCAGGCACGTTTATTTGGACAGGTTTCGATTATTTAGGCGAACCAATTCCGTATCCGTACCCAGCGCGCAGTTCGTATTTTGGAATTGTCGATCTGGCAGGTTTGCCAAAAGATATTTACTACATGTACCAGAGTGAGTGGAGCGATAAAAATGTTTTGCATGTATTACCGCATTGGAACTGGAATGCAGGAGAGAAAGTCGATGTTTGGGCGTATTACAATAATGCCGATGAGGTGGAGTTGTTTGTTAACGGAACATCGCAAGGTGTAAAGTCTAAACAAGGTGAAGATTTACATGTGTCTTGGAACGTGCCGTTTGAAGCTGGAACTCTAAAAGTGGTGTCTAGAAAAAATGGAGAAGTGGTTTTAGAAAAGGAAATACATACCGCAGGAGCTGCTTCAACTATAGAATTAGAAGCAAATACATTGAAGATTAAAAATGATAATTACGACTTGGTTTACGTAACTGTTAATGTTCAAGACAATCAGGGTAATTTAGTGCCAAATGCCGATAACGATATTCATTTTGAAGTTTCTGGTGGTGGGAAATTAGTTGGTGTCGATAACGGTTATCAGGCTAGTTTGGAGTCGTTTAAAAGCAATCAGCGTAAAGCGTATAACGGTAAATGTATTGCAATTATTCAATCGAATGGTAACGCTGAAACTATTCAAATTAATGCTACTTCAAAAGGTTTAAAATCGGCAAGCATTCAAATTAAAGTAGAACAATAAAAATAAGCACATGAAATATATAGTTTGCGAAGAACCAACAACATTCGCATTAAAAGAAAAAGCACAACCTGTTCGAGACGCTAATCAGGCGTTAATAAAAATTCACCGTGTTGGCATTTGTGGTACAGA
This sequence comes from Formosa sp. A9, assembly GCF_051200825.1. GTDB lineage: Bacteria > Bacteroidota > Bacteroidia > Flavobacteriales > Flavobacteriaceae > Formosa. Next base: position 1,148,258 of record NZ_CP195158.1, read on the forward strand.
TTTGCATGCCTACTCTGGTAATCAGGCCTTTTTTACCTACCCAAGAATTTTAGGTCACGAACTTGCTGCCGAAATTTTGGAAATTGGAGATAACACTCAAAATTTAAAAGTAGGCGATAAGGTAATTGTAATGCCTTATGTTAGCTGTGGCGAATGTATAGCGTGTAGAAAAGGAAAAACCAATTGCTGTAGTAATATTAAAGTGTTAGGGGTGCATGCCGATGGCGGAATGCAGGAAATAGTAGCGGTAAGAACCGATTTGTTAATTCCAGCAAACCAATTGTCGTACGAGGAAATGGCTATAGTAGAACCTTTGGCAATTGGGGCACATGCCATTCGCAGGGCTAATATTGAAGCAGGCGAATATATTGTAGTTGTTGGTTGTGGCCCTATAGGTATTGGACTAATGAAACTGGCACAAATTAAAGGCGCCGAAGTTATTGCGATAGATGTAGACGAATCGCGCTTAGCATTTGTTAAAAATGAAATAGGCGTGAAGCATGTAGTTAAGGTTTCGGAAACAGCTGCCGAAGACGTATCTAAAATTACTCAAGGCGATTTAGCTACAGCCGTGTTCGATTGTACGGGTAACAAACGTGCTCTTGAAGGCGGAATAGCCTATATGGCGCATGGCGGGCGTTATGTTCTTGTGGGATTATCTAAAGGTGAGTTGGTGTTTAGTCACCCTGGAATTCACGCTAAAGAATCTACAATCATGTGTAGTAGAAATGCGACTTTAGAAGATTTTCAGTTTGTAATTGATAATCTTTCCCAGTTTCCAACCGATAAATTTGTAACCCATCAAGTTAATTATACCGAAATGATCGCGAATTTTGACGCTTGGTTAGACCCAAAAAATGGTGTTATTAAAGCTATGGTAAATTTTAATGAGTAAATTAACCGCATAAATTTAATTTCGTTTTTAGAATTATGAGAATTGATAGCCATCAGCATTTTTGGATTTATAATAAAGCACAACACGATTGGATAGACGATGCAATGTCTGTTATACGGCGAGATTTTTTACCCGAAGATCTTCAACCGATTTATGCATCAGAAGGAATTGATGGTTGTGTTGCGGTTCAGGCAGATCAAACGCTTCAAGAAACCGATTTTTTGCTGCAACTGGCAGAAAAGCATAAGTTCATTAAAGGCGTTGTTGGTTGGATCGATTTGAGAGCTGATGATCTGGAAACTCAGTTATCTAAATATGAAGGAAAAGACAAATTAAAAGGTTTTCGCCATGTTGTTCAAGGCGAGCCAGATCATAATTTCTTATTGCGTCCTGACTTTTTAAAGGGGATTTCCCTCCTGGAAAAACATAATTACACTTACGATATTTTGGTGTTTCCACACCAGCTTGGTGCTGTTCTAGAGTTTGTAAAACGCTTTCCAAATCAGAAATTCGTAATTGATCATTTGGCCAAACCGTATATTAAAGATGGTTTTTTTGATGGCTGGGCAACATTAATTCGGGAAATAGGAAAACATAAAAACGTATTCTGTAAACTGTCTGGAATGGTTACCGAAGCCGATTACAATACTTGGGCAGCAGAACAAATTCACCCGTATATGGATGTGGTTTTAGAGGCTTTTGGTGCTGACCGTGTATTATACGGCTCCGACTGGCCCGTGTGTCTTGTCGCGGGAAATTATTCAGAAATAAAAAACTTAGCAACTAATTATATTGCAAAACTAACACCTGTAGAACAAGCCCAAATTATGGGTGAAAATGCGGTGCAATTTTATAATCTTTAACTATGGATTTAAATTTAAAAGATAAAGTAGTCGTGGTAACCGGAGCTGCTGGTATTGAAGGCAGTATAGGGAAAACTATAGTAGATGCTTTGGCTGATGAAGGCGCTATTCCTGTGCTTGTTTGTAGAAACGATCGCGGATTTACGTACGAGAAACAGTTGCAGGATAGAGGTATTGATTCTGTGTTTTATAAAACCGACATGTCCGATCCTGCTCAGGTAGAAGCCACGGCAAAAAAGATAGGCGAGAAATATGGTCGGGTAGATGCGCTTATTAATAATGTAGGCGTAAATGATGGTGCAGGTCTGGATGCTTCTGTAGAAGACTTTATGAAGTCTATAAAGCTTAACTTAACAAGCTTTTTTGCGATGACCAAGTTTTGCCTGCCATATCTTAAAAAAGTAAAAGGAAATATTTTAAATATCGGGTCTAAAGTAAGTTTAACTGGGCAAGGAGGAACGTCGGGCTATGCTGCTTCTAAAGGCGGTGTACTTGGTTTAACCAGAGAATGGGCGGTAGATTTATTGGATTTTGATATTAGAGTTAACGCTATTATTATTGCCGAAAGTTGGACACCAGCTTACGATGCGTGGATACAAACTTTACCAGATGGTAAAGCGCGATTAGAAGCCATTGTAAATAAAATTCCGTTAGAGCATAGAATGACAACACCTCAAGAAATTGCAGACACTTGTTTGTTTACCATTTCGGAAAAAGCTTCGCATACTACAGGACAGTTTTTGTTTGTAGACGGAGGCTATTCTCATCTAGATCGTGCAATTTCATAAATAAAAAACACTAATGAACCAACTAACTAATTCACCTAAAGTAGTCGATAAAAAAATAATTGTTCCTTTTATATTAGTCACCTCACTATTCGCACTATGGGGATTTGCCAATGCAGTAACAGATCCTATGGTGCAAGCTTTTAAGAAAGTATTAGAATTGTCGAATTCGCAGGCAGCGTGGGTGCAAATGGCATTTTATGGCGGCTATTTTTGTATGGCTTTACCCGCAGCATTATTTATTATGCGGTTTTCGTACAAAGTAGGCATATTAATAGGTTTAGCTCTGTATGCCATTGGGGCATTACTGTTTTACCCTGCTGCGATAACAGAACAATTCTGGTTTTTTTGTTTGGGTTTATACATTTTAACGTTTGGTCTGGCATTTTTAGAAACCGCTGCAAATCCATACATATTGGCTATGGGAGATCGCAGAACGGCAACTCAGCGTTTAAATCTTGCTCAGGCTTTTAATCCTGTTGGGAATATTTTAGGATTATTTGTGGCCCAACAATTTGTACTTAAAAATTTACAATCTGATGATATTGCAGATTTTTCAAATTTAGATGAAGCTTCAAAAATTTTAATCAGAACTTCAGATTTAATGGTAATCCGAGATCCCTATGTGATTTTAGGCTTGGTATTAATTGGAGTTTTCGTGTTGTTTTTAGTGAATAAAATGCCACAGTCTAAAGATGAAGGAGCCAAGCCTAGTGTAGCAACAACTTTCAAAATTCTAGGTAAGAACAGGAAGTACGTTTTAGGCGTAATTGCACAAATATTTTATGTAGGTGCCCAAATAATGTGCTGGACCTATATTTATCAATATGCAGAAGCTTTAGGGATAGATGGTGTAACAGCAGGTTATTATCAAATGGCTGCTTTTGTGTTTTTCGTTGTCGGAAGAGCAATAGGCACTTATTTATTAAAATTTTTAAGTTCAGGTAAGCTGTTAATGTACTTTGCAATTTTAGCAGCTATATTTACTCTAGCCACCATGTACATGACTGGAACCTTAGGTTTATATTGTTTAGTAGGTATTTCGTTTTTTATGTCGTTAATGTTTCCGACCATTTACGGAATAGCTTTAGGCGATTTAAGCGAAGAAGAATCTAAAATTGGATCGGCAGGTTTAATTATGGCTATAGTTGGAGGAGCTTTATTACCAAAGTTACAAGGTAATATTATCGATATTGGCGGACATGGTGTTGCCGACACTAAAATATTGGGGGTAACAGAAATTAATTTTTCATTTGTGTTACCGCTATTGTGTTTTGCCTACATTGCTTGGTATGGCTATCATATTTTTAACAAGCATGAGTAGTAGGTTTTTTGAAGAATTAAGAACAATAACTTTATGGAAGTTATAGAAAATTAAGCAGTTCTAATTTGGGAAGCTTACAAAGGGGCATGTGGCCCTTTTTGAACATAATGTTTTTGCTGGTCTATCATTGGTGGATTTAATATGAAATTTCGATAGTTAGTTTAATTTTTAATGGAATAATATGGTGAGATTTTGTGTTGTGTTACTAGTTTTGATGTTCTTTTAAGTAGTTGTAATAATGATGATTCTCCGCCAGATTGCGGTTGTGATTCTGAGCCTTGGACTACAGTTAAGGATGTTGTGGGAACTTTGTCATATAAGATTCAAATAGATCTTCTAGACGATTTTTATTACGATAAATTTGTACTGGGAATTACATTTTCTGATTGTGGAAATTGTAGCCAAGGGTTTGTCGTGTGTAATGAAAAGATGCTCGAGGATTATAAATATCTTATTAGAAAAGAAGGCGTTACAGGAGAGAGGGGTACCTGTCAAGTTTTCTGGAAGTGTGCATGACGTGTGCATGACGCGTGCCAGGGATATACAGCTCCTGCAGGTGTGTCAATAAATAGAATAGCATTAACTTCAATAGAGAAACAATGAGAAAAATATTTTAGAATTAGGAATTCAATTATATTTTCTACATCATTTTAGACTGAAGTTGCGGGGCACTTAAATTTATCTTGTATGTTCGCAATAAAATATTAATTAAAGGTTATGGCTGAGATTTATAAGTTAACCAACTCATCTAAATGGAAATATTTTTATAAAATTCTTCTAGTAACGTTTTTATTTCATGCTTTTGGAGGTATTGTTTTATTATTTTATAAAAATGTAAAAGAAATTGATTTATTTCTTAAAGTACTTTTAATGATATTACTTGGTTGGTTTGTGTTATTTGCTCTTCCTACTTTTTTATTATATTTTAATCATAAAAAAAGGAGTAAAGACGTGATTTTAAATCAAAATAAAGGATTATTTACTTATGTAGATAGTAGTAAAGTTTCTGAATTTAAATTAGCGGAAATCGAAAAAATAGAATTGTATTTATCTCCTCCTTCATATGATAATAGATTAGATATTATGTATTTTGGAATATATAATTATACAGTTTTCTATATCAAAAATGGAGATGTAATTGATATTTCATGTCTTGTTTTTGATCAAACAGAGGAAGTCTTTTCAGAAAAATTAATAGGAAGGAAAAAGAAATCATTTCCTGTTATGAAAAAATAAGGTGTAAATTGATTGTTCATTAATTAGAATTCGACATTAATTTATCTACTCTTTTCAAGAGTATAAATATTAATATCAAGCACTGTAAGATGTAAAGCATAACAATAAGACCAGAATTAAGGTTAGTAATAAAATCTTAACTTAACACGACCGCTCAACGAGCGGTTTTCTTTTAGGTAAGACTTTAGTTTCTTTCTAGCAGAGAAAGAAGAACAGTTTAAAAAGTTGAACTGCCCAGGGTATTTTTGTAGGGTATTTATAGTAAACGGCATTTTAAAATAGTTGTCCATTGGCTGGGCCATATAATTCGATTGGCATTCTTTTAATAAGGCAGCAGGTGATTTTTTAAAATCCTGAATTCCTCTAGTATTCCACTTTTCATAACACAGATTTAATCTTCAATTTTTAATATGTCAACACCATTGTCAACACCTAAATCCGCTTTGTAACTGCTTAAAATACTATGTTTACCAACACCAACAAATTATTTATGCTATGAAATTTACAACTAAATTTATTTATGGATTACTGGTTTTAATTGGGCTGCCATTAGCAAGTGTAGCACAAAGTAACCTTAAAAGTGAAAGCGGCTATCAAGCTTCAAAAACTAGCGGAGCAATGTCATCGTTAATGAAATGGCGCACCTTAAAAACTCAAAAAGGAAGTGCACCTGTAATTAATCCACAACAAAAAGTGTTACGTCAATTAGGGATTAATCCTGCAAATGAACGTTCCTCCACCGATAAAGATTATGAATTTTACGCAGGAGAGGCTTACAAAGGTAACAATCTTCCTTATGCGGCGATTACCGATAGTTCAGGTAATACATATGTTACTGGCGGAAGTTCCAATGAAAATCAACCTTCAGGAGACTTTTTTACTCTAAAGATTGGGGTTAATGGGGAAACTTTGTGGGAAAAACGAGAACAGGCCGAAATGTATGCCGTAGAATATGGAATGCAGATGGCTTTTGACAACATGGGTAATATTATAGTTTCAGGTCTTAAGTGGAATGGAAACGATATGGATATTCGTGTTATCAAATATTCAGTAGATGGTGATAAGCTTTGGGAGAGTACTTTCAACAATGGTGCTGAAGGCATGGAAATACCAAATGCTCTGACAACCGGAACAGATGGAAGTATTTATGTAACAGGTATTACCTGGTCGGGGAGTTCGGTAGATTATTTAACCATTAAATTTAATAGTAGCGGCTCAAAAGAATGGCATCGTACAGAAAATCCTAATGGTGGCGAAACTTGGAATGAGTCAACAGCTATTACTGTAGATACCAACAATAATGTTTTAGTTACAGGATTCAGTCCGAATACTGATGGATGGCTTAACTACCACACTATAAAATATGATGGGCATGGAGCAAAACTTTGGGAACATGGGTTTAATTATCAAAATACAGATCCCAACAATACATCTGCTGTAACTAACTCCACCCCTTATGCGATAATTACCGATGATGACGATAATGTGTATATTACTGGAACTTTTGATACGTTCCTAAATCGCATTGGAACAGTAAAATATAATGAATCTGGAGAATTACAATGGACTAAAACCTATAAAAATAGCACAGATGAAACCAATGGCTGGAAAATAGCAATTAATGATAACACAGTTTATGTTGAAGGGAGTCATTCTGGAGGGTTTTTAGACGATGGAACAGTACTAATATCTTATAATACGGATGGAACACAAAACTGGGTTCAGGAAACCAATGATTTGATTCAAACGTCTAATGGAACACTTGCTTTTGATGCGGAAGGTAGTATTATTATATCGGCTAGCGGAATGACCCAAGGTGAAGAAGAATGGTTACAAGATGTTGCTGCTCGCGCATATAAATACGCTCCAGAAGGTAATTTATTGGGCCAGTCAGCTTTTATCATATCTACCACTTATGGCACAGCTAGTATGGGTAATATGGCAGGAACAGGGTTGGATTCTGAGGGAAATGTGTACTTCTCTGTCAATTCTTACTATACGGAAAAAGGTAATGTTTTTGAAACCGTTAAATCGACGTTTGGCAGCACCAGTCCATCAATTAAATGGAGTGCCCAATATGCTAATCTAGGATCGCCTGCAGCAACTATGCTTAATACATTTGCTGATGGTAAAGGAAATACATTTTCTACTGGAACTTACAACGATTATGATAATGAAATACTTAATAATAACTACTATGTTGTAAAACACGATGCCGAAGGTAGCGTTGCATGGGAGGTCGTATTTAATGCCGAAAATGGTAACCCAGCCGAAGGCATTATTGGGCGAGCAGATGCCGAAGGGAATGTATACCTGTGTCTATTGCCTGGTTATGAAGTTTATCCACCATCATTAAAAATAATAAAGTCATCACCAGAAGGTAAGCAACTTTGGGCAACTAAAACAGAACTTTATAGCCCAGCAGTTTATGTTATGGAACCTCAAGCAGATGGTTCAGTTTACATTGGAGGAACTGCCTACGAGAACGAAGCTAGTCAGTCAGCTTCTTTCCTTGGTGTAAAGTTTAATGCAGACGGAACTGAGGCGTGGAAAACTTATATGCCGGGTATTGCGGGTAATAATATCGTTCAAGTAAATGCCGGAAAAGTAGATAGCAAGGGCCAACTGATACTTACAGGAAAACATGGTAGTGGAAACTTTATGGCACAAGAAGCAAACCTAACAGTAATACAATTTAATGCAGATGGATCGGCAGGATGGATTGCCCCAGTAGTTGTTGAAGGTGAAACGTCTTCAGGAACAGATTTGTATCTTGATCCTGATGGTAGTATTTATGTTAACGGATTTACACAAAATAATACTACTTACAATCAAGATATTTTAATAGCAAAAATAAATGCCGCAGGAGAGGAGGTATGGTCTACTATTTTTGGTGATGCAGAAAAAACAGAACGCTCTTATACGGTTAAGCCTTTCAGTAATGGCGATATTGGCATAGTGGGATATAGTCTTGCTGTTAGTGGAGAAATACATAATGTACTATTAAAATATAATTCTAGTGGTAGTTTATTGTGGGATTATACATCAGAAAGTATGCGTTATTACAATGACTTTTACATAGACGGATCGGATGTGTGCTACATAATGAATCAGGTAATTGTAGATCCTTTTCCGCACAGATTGTCAGAATCTAATTTTCCAATAGCTTCACTTATAACTGTAAATGAGAATGGTGAAAATATAGATGAAGCATTTTTTATTGGTCCTGAATATTCAGAATTTATAGGTAAAAAATTGGTTCCACACAGCGATGATAGACTGTTACTGGCTGGAAGTGTAAGAAATCAAGCTTTTTTTGAAGGTAGCTATTTTTTTGAAACACAGAAAGACGGTTCATTAGGTATTCCTGAGGAATTAAATCCAGATGTATCACATAATTCATTAGGTCAGAATTTCCCGAATCCAGCGCATGAATTTACAGTAATACCTTTTACCCTTGTTCATGGAGGTAAAGCTGTTATAAAACTTTATAGTAGTCAGGGCAGACTAATAAAGATAATTGCAGCAGATGATTATGCTCCGGGTAGTAACACAGTTGAATTTAATACCAAAGGCTTAGCACCTGGTATATATTTTTATCAGATAAACTCCAACGGCTATAAACAGGCTAGGAAATTGGTTAAAAAGTAAATTTTAAAAACACCTCGGATACTATATCTGAGGTGTTTTGTTAAGTCATTTAGCTTTAAAAAATTAAATTTGGACATTTTTTAAACGTATAGACGGTATGATAAGAGGCATTTTTAAAATATTTTTTCTGTTTGGTATAGTACTCGTTTCAGGATGTACTAATAATACTGCCTCAAAAAAAGCCTCAACTCCAGATAGCTCGGTAGATTTTACTAATCTTGGTAATGAGCAATGGCGCATGGGTAATTACCAGAATGCACTAAACTATTTTACTAAATCTTATAATAAGGTAAAAGCTTCTGGTAATGAAGTAGAGATAGCTACATTACTTAATAATCTTGGATTGGTACATTGGCGTCTCGAAAATAATACAGAAGCCATGGAGTGCTATGAAGAATCCGCCATTTTAGCCCAAAAAAATGGAATGATTAGGCTTCTGGGGCTTACCCATACCAACCGGGCATTGATCCTAAAAGAACAACGTAATTTTAAGGCCGCTTTTGATCAAAACAATGAGGCGATTAGACTATTTAAGGAAATCGAAGAGCCGCATGATCTGGCCATAGCGTATAATAATCAGGGACAGATATACCGATTTTCCGAAGCATTCGATATGGCTTTAAAATACTATCTTCTGTCCTTAGAAGAATGCGAAAAAATAAACTATACCGAAGGCATGGCTACTGCGTATCAAAACCTAAGTACCATTTATGCCAAACAAGGTAACAAAAACAAAGCCCTATTAGCAGCACACAAATGTTTAAATCTTAGCTATAAGGTTAATAGTAAAGTGCGGGTAAGTGAAGGTTTACGCGAACTCTCAAATAATTACGACCAGTTTAATGTTCCAGATTCTGCGTTATATTATTTTAAGAAGCACTATCATGTGGAGAAGGAAATCATGGAAGCCAATCAGAGTAATTTGTTATCTCAATATCAGGCGAATCTTGGTTTTGAGGTTAAAAAGCTAAGAATTAAGAATCTTCAGATTGAAAAGGAAATGGCTAATAACCGTATTCTTCTTCTTATTTTTAGCATTATATCTATATTGCTTATTTCAGGATTTTTTATTTACAGATATCTGTCCAATATCAAATTCAGAAAGAAACAACTTGAACTGCGACTACAAAATTCATTGCAACTTATACAGGTAAAAGAAGAAGAACTTAAGACCTACATTGTAGATCTTGCTCATAAAAATAAGGTCATTAATAAGCTACAGGAACCATCAAAAAAAAATACTCCTAATACAGATTATGATGTACATGAATTGTTAGAAGAAAAGATATTTACAAATGATGGTTGGGATAAATTCAAGACACGTTTTAGAGCCATTTATCCTGATTTTTTTAGTAGAATTAATGACAGTGCAATTCCCGTAACTGAGGCAGAAATCAGGCTTTTGGTTCTTATGCGCCTTCAGCTAAATAGTACTGATATGGCAAGCATTTTGGGTATTTCTCCTCAAAGTGTAAGAGCTTGTAAAATGAGATTGAAGAAAAAGCTAAAGCCTAATGGTTATAAAAATGTAGAACAATATCTACATTACATCATATCATAAGTTTAGATTTCACCTTACAGAAACTGTACAAATAAGAAATTAAAAAACCCCGTAAATCCTGAGATTACGGGGTTTAGTGCGGAGAAAGAGGGACAGTTGAAAATGTCCAATTTCCCGTATTTAACAGGCTTTTTTCTTCGTTAAATTTATTGGTGACACCGAATTAGCCACCTTTTAACTAAAAATTAACAAAACTGACAAGTTTTGTATGTCTTAGATTACAAATATTGTCAAATGGATTGAAATTTTATTATCTACTTTTCGGATTATGGATTTGAAGAATCATATATTCTTATGAGTATTACAATTTGAAATTTAATTCTAATTTTATGAGCGATGCCTAGCAGCCAACCTTCAGGAATTAGTTCATCGAAGAAAGGAAATAGGTATTCCAAACTAAATGGTTCTTCCTGTAAAGGCAAAGACAAACTTACAGCCAATACGTTTTGATTTTGTAGGTATGCATTTTCATCCTCTGTTAATATTCCGGCCTAGCTTCTATTTACCCAGATTTCTCCTTGTCTTATCGCTTATAGGTTTTGGTGTTTAATGTGTGTCCAAAAAATAACAGAACCTGATTTACTTTATTGGTCATTACATTTGGTTTTCTCTGTTCGAGTTCGCGTACAAAACGTAAGCCTACACCAATGAAGTCAGATAACTCTACTTACGTTAGGTTTTCTTTTTTACGTCTATCCCTTACAAATTGGGCAATGGGTTTTCTCTATCCCATACCATATTGTTATACCTTTATGGGTATAATAAAGTAGATAGTTTTATTGATTATACCTGAAAGGGTGTATTGAGGTTTCTGTTTCTTAATTGTTGAGGTTAGATCCATTGGGCTCCAAAGCAGTGTAAACTGTGAGTAACAAAATGAGTAAGTTCTAAATTAGCAATTGTTCAAAACAAGTCTATCCCATTTCCTCGTTTTACTAAATTAAAAACACATTTTAGCTATCTATTGTTCATAACAATTCGTTTATTTTATAGAAAACCATAATGAAGTATAATATGGAATCCCTATTTTTAAGAATTGTTAAAATTAAATTCACATTCCATATAAATGGCTAAAACAGCTAAAGCAAAAAACAACACCAAAAATCAAAAATCTATAGAGGAAGCCCTTTGGGATTCTGCCAATAAATTAAGAGGAACCGTAGAAAGTTCGGAGTACAAACACGTGGTACTCGGACTTATTTTTTTGAAGTTCGCCAGTGATAAATTTGAAGACCGAAGGCAGGAACTTATAGCAGAAGGTAAAGAAGAATACTTGGAGATGGAGGCCTTTTATGCCATGAAAAACGTGTTTTTCCTGCCCGAAGACAGTCGCTGGTCGTATGTTATTGGGCGTGCGAAACAAGACGATATTGCACTAATTGTAGATACGGCTTTACACACCATAGAAAAAAATAACAAGTCTTTAAAAGGCGCTTTGCCAGATAACTACTTTTCAAGGTTGAATCTGGATCCAAGTAAGTTAGCTGCTTTATTAGATACCATCAATAATATCGATACGACAAGCGATGAAGAAGAAGATGTGGTAGGCCGTATTTACGAATACTTTTTAGGGCGTTTTGCCGCTGCCGAAGGAAAGGGTGGTGGTGAATTTTACACCCCAAAATGTATTGTTAACCTGATTGCTGAAATGTTGGAACCTTACAAAGGGAAAATATACGATCCCGCCTGTGGTTCTGGGGGGATGTTTGTACAAAGTATCCAGTTTGTAAAAAGTCACCAGGGCAATACCAAGGACATTTCTATATACGGACAGGAATACACTGCCGTAACCTATAAACTGGCCAAGATGAACCTCGCCATTCGTGGTATTTCTGCCAATTTGGGCGACGTGCCTGCCAATACCTTTTTTAAAGATCAGCATCCAGATTTAAAGGCCGATTACATCATGGCCAATCCACCGTTTAACCAAAGCCAATGGCGCGAGAAGAACGAGTTGGAAGACGATCCGCGTTGGAAAGGCTATCTGGCGCCACCCACAGGCAATGCCAACTATGGGTGGATTTTGCACATGTTAAGCAAACTCTCCGAAACAGGAACTGCTGGCTTTGTATTGGCGAATGGGTCTATGAGTAGTAATACCTCGGGCGAAGGCGATATTAGAAAACAATTGGTAGAAAACGATTTGGTGGACTGTATGATTGCCTTACCGGGGCAGTTGTTTTACACCACACAAATTCCCGTGTGTTTATGGTTTATGACCAAAAATAAAAGTGAAGATCCCGAACATGGTTACAGAAACCGTAAGGGCGAAACCCTGTTTATCGATGCCCGAAATATGGGCACAATGATAGACCGTACCCAAAAGGAACTGACCAAAGACGATATTGAAGCCATTGCCAAAACCTACCACGCTTGGCGGTCTGAGTCAGACGGGCAGGCAAAAGAAAAATACGGTGAATATACCGATGAAGCAGGTTACAGTAAAGCCGCCACTTTAGACGATATACAGAAAAACGATTATGTGTTGACGCCTGGGCGTTATGTTGGTGTTGCCGAAGAAGAGGATGATGGCATCCTGTTTGAGGATAAAATGACCGACTTAAACACCACCCTAAAACAACAAATGGCAGAAGCTGAAAGCTTAGATGCCGCCATTCGTGAAAATTTAAAGTTGTTGGGGTATGAGTAAGGAGTGGAAGGAGGTTGTCTTAAGTGATGTTGCAACTATTGATACCGGGTTTCCTTTTAAAAGCAAATTTTATGAGGAACAAGGAAATCTTCGAGTTATAAGAGGTAAAAATGTTACCGAAGGGAATTGTAGATGGGGGACAGATGCAAAATTTTGGAATCATTCTTTAGATAAATTAGGAAAGTACAAAGTCCAATTAAGTGACATAGTGATAGGAATGGATGGCTCTAAAATCGGGAAAAATAGAGCCCTTGTAAAATCGGGTGATTTACCCGCAATCCTAGCTCAACGAGTTTGTAGAGTGAGAGCAAATTCTAAGAGTGAGCAAAAGTATTTGTGGCAGATTATCAATTCAAATGGATTTGAGAATTATATTGATCTAATAAAAACAGGTACTTCGATACCTCATATTAGTTTAGGGCAAGTTGGTAAATTCTCTTTCAAAATCCCACCTCTCCCAGAACAAAAAGCAATAGCCCACATTTTAGGGACGTTGGATGATAAAATAGAGCTCAACCGCAAAACCAACGCAACCTTGGAAGCCATGGCGCAAGCCCTGTTTAAAAGTTGGTTTGTAGATTTCGATCCTGTGTTGGACAATGCACTTGCCGCAGGAAATATCATTCCAGAAGCATTGCAAGCCAAAGCGGCGAAAAGAAAGGCTGTTTTAGACCGTCATTCCGCACGCGATGCGGAATCTGCTAGTATAGAGAACGGAACTCCTTTGCTCTATACCAATCCCAAATTAGCCGCTTTGTTTCCCTCAACTTTTGTGTTTAACGAGATTTTGGAGAAGTGGATTCCTGAGGGGTGGGAGGTGAAGAAGATTAAGGATGTAGGGAATGTGATAACAGGAAAAACTCCTTCGTCTAAAACTCCAGAACACTTTGGAGATGTTTATCCGTTTGTAACACCAACTGATTTTAAAAATTATTTTAAAATCGTTATTGATTCTCAAAGAAAATTATCTTCCCTTGGTTTTGAAAATAATAGGAAAAGGGTGCTTCCTAAAGATTCAGTTTTAGTTACTTGTATTGGTTCTGATATGGGAAAAGTAGTGATGAATAAAGTTGAGTGTATGACAAACCAACAAATAAACTCAGTTGTACCAAAAGATGACGGTGTTTCAGGGCAATATTTGTATCACTTTTTTAATTGGAATTATGAATTATTGAGGACATTAGCTTTTGGAGGTTCAACAATGCCAATTTTAAATAAAAGCGAGTTTGAGGGTATTGATATTCTAGTGCCAGATAGATTGGTAGCTTCTGAGGTTAGTAGAAATTTTAGAGAAAGTGATGAAAAAGTACTTTTCAATTTAAAACAAACCGAAGTATTAACGAAACTTAGAGATAATTTGTTGCCGCAGTTGATAAGTGGAAAGGTGAGGGTGCCAGGGGAAGCGATAGTGAAGGTAGAGATGCTAGAGGATATGAAGGATAGTATGGATTTTTTATAAACATTAAATATTTATAATGAGTATATTTTCTGACTGGTTTAAAGTTGATTTACATATCCATACAGATGATAGTAGAAAGACCAAAACCAACGATTATCAAGGGAACTTTGATATATCTGAATTAAAACAAAAGTTAATAGAAAATGATGTGAAACTATTTTCTTTAACAGATCATAACATAATCAACGTTGAAGCTTATAAAAATTATTATACGAATTATAAACAAGGTGATCCGAAGCTTTTAATTGGTTGTGAATTTGATATTGAGGTACCTGAATCAGGTAAAACAATTACATACCATAGTTTGCTGATTTTTGAAAATGAAACTATCGAGGATGTTGAATTAATTTCTGATAAAGTTGAAAACTTATTTTTATCAAAAGGTTCAGTCATAACTGATAGGAAACTTACAATAGATGATTTGTACGATTTGTTTAATGATTTTAATTACTTCTTTATACCGCATGCAGGAAATACCAAAAGTATTTTAGACCCTTATAAAGGCTATGACATGAAGCTTTGTCAGCAAATGGTTTTGCTGATGCCTAGTGCTTTTGAAAAGGTAAAGGAAAGTGTTAGGCAGATTTACAACCAAGGTTTTGATCGTTTGAAGGAATATGATTTCCAAGCAAAAGACGATATTCCATATATTAATTTTTCTGACAATCATAATTCTCATAAATATCCTTGTACTAATAAAAATGGAGAAGATCATGAGTTTTATTGTATAAAGGGAAAGCCCTCGTTTGAATCGATAAGGTTTGCGTTTATTGATCCAAAATCAAGAATAAAAAAATATGCTGAAGTTGAGGAGTTAAAAAGATATGCAGAGTATGTTAGAACAATAAATTTCAATGGACTTGAATCAGTTAAGGATACTGAAATATTTTTTTCGCCAAATTTGAATGTAATAATTGGAGGAAGGTCTAGTGGGAAAAGTCTTTTATTTAGTGTTTTAGGAAGTAAAATAAACAGTCCTAAAAACAATAGTAAAAAATATAATTTGGACTTGAGTAAGGTCAAAATTAGTGGTTCTTTGGATTCTGGAGAAAAATCTATTATAAGTTTTAATAAAGGAGATTTGGTTTATATTAATCAAGGAGACATTGTAAATTATTTTGAAAATAATTCGCTCAAGGATCTTATTCAGGAATCAGGAAAAGAGGATTCTTATAAGGAGGCTTTAAGTTTTTTTGGTCAAAAAAAACAAGAATTTGAGTGCGTTATTGATGAGTTGATGGACATATATGAGCAATTTAAAAACAGTGTGATTGCAAATTTTACCATTCATGATAAAGATATAGATTCCATTCTCGATTCAAGTTATTATTTTAAACGAATAGAAGATATTACTGATAAAACGGAACAGTTTAGTGAGGCTAACGAGATACTTTTGGGGTTGGATGATTACATTGAAAAGTTTAAAAAAAATGATAATTGGGTATTTTCTTCAGAAGAAAATAAAACAATAGAGGCTTTTCAAACACTTGTTAGTGAAAAATCTGAATTATTTAATTTAGATAAGGTTGAGCATTTGCGAAAGGTAAGCTTCATTGAAGAAGTTAAAGAGTTAATTAATAACCAAAATGCAACTTTAGATACTAAGGGAAGAGAAAAGGATTCTGCAAATAGCAGGTTAAGATCTTTAAAGGGAAGTTTAAGAGAAATATTGAATTTGGCTTTAAAATTTGCAAATAAATGCAAGGAGTTAGAAAGCTACGGTTATAACTTTAAAAGGGAAATAATAATTAATGATGATGTTGCTGTTGTACTAGAGATCCAAGAGCAGGAGGATTCAATAAAAGATCTCATTCTTGCAGGTCTAAGCCCTGTGTCTAATGCTGAAAGCTTATATGATAATTTACTTAAAGTTGTAAATGATGACATTAAAATTAAAAATTACCCTGATAATACCGTCAATAGTTTAAAAAAGAAGGTGAACTCACAGGTAAAAAAGCTGAAAGAAGCTTTTGATAAGCCAATTGAATTTTTGAAATATTCAGAGAGTAGTACTTCTAAAAATAATTCTCCTGGGTACAATTCGGAAAAGTATTTAGAGACAATCTTGAAAAATGGAAAATCAAAAATAATTTTGATTGATCAGCCAGAGGATAATTTAGGTAACAAATTCATTTCGGAAAATCTAATAGATATATTAAGGGAGCTGAAGTTTGAAAAACAAATTTTTCTGGTAACTCATAATCCGTCTATAGTAGTTTATGGAGATGCGGAAAATGTTATTATGGCAACAAACAATAGTAATCAGATAGAATATAAACAGTTTGTCTTGGAGGAAAAAGAGCATCAAGTTGAAATTTGTAATACTTTGGATGGTGGTAGATACATATTTGAGCAAAGGGCACGGAAATATAATATTAAAAAACTTATTTAAAAATGGATAGTATAATAGTTGAGAATTTTATTGATGAAAATGAAATTAGTGTAAGTTTTGATTTAATATCTGGGGAGTTGGCTTTTCCTCCAATAACTTTAAGTATAGAAGGGGATATAGATTTAAATCCATTGGTTTTGGAATTAACCAAACTAGTGAAATTTAATAAACCAATTGATTATAAATATAATGATGATGCGGGTTTAATAGATTCGAATCTAAAAATAAAATTAATAAAAGAAACTTTGGATGATTTATTTGTAGCATTTAATGAAAATTTAGAAGTAGCTAGTGAGGGTGATGAATTAGAGATTGAATAGTTGAATACTAGATACATAGAGGCTAAATAATATTTTTATAATTTATACTGAAAACTAGTTTTATAGAGTGTTAGTCTGAAATATCTTCAATTTTCAATTAGGGAAAAGTATTAGAATTAGAGATTGATGTTTGTTTTATTAAGACCACAAGACTGTTTATAGTGTTTTTTTGGTAACCGACTAAGTCAGCGACCAATTCGAATTAAAAATTTTATAGGAGTATCTATATTATGTAATGTTTGTTATGAAAAGAGAAGAGTATTGTAAACCAAAGGATAATTAGTTTAAAAAATCGAAGATGTCAGAAACAAACCGTATAGAATACAAAGCACAACTTACCAAAGATTTAGATTTGGAAAAAGAAGTGGTAGCCTTTTTAAACTACCACGAAGGTGGTTTGGTTTATATTGGTATCGATAAAAATGGCCATACGCTTGGTGTTTCAGATCCAGATGCCGATATGCTTAAAATAAAAGACCGCATTAAAAACAACATCGCTCCTTCGGCTATGGGCTTATTTGATGTAGTGTCAGAAGAAAAGGACGGTAAGTCTATCATAAAAATTATTGTGGCCAGCGGTAGCGAAAAACCCTATTTCAAGAAAAAATACGGAATGACCGAAAAGGGCTGTTACCTGCGTATTGGAACAGCTGCCGAGCCTATGCCTCAAAAAATGATAGAAGAATTGTTTGCCTCCCGTACTCGTAATTCTATAGGTAAAATAAAGGCGAACCGGCAAGACCTTAGTTTTGCACAATTACGTATTTATTACGAAGAAAAACGAAAACCACTTAACCAACAGTTTAAAAAGAATTTAGAATTGCTTACCCCACAGGGCGATATTAATTATGCAGGTTATTTGTTGGCAGACGAAAATAATATTTCGGTAAAAGTAGCCAAATACAAGGGCAATACGCGAGTAGATTTAATAGAAAGTAACGAATATGGCTATGTGTCGCTCATTAAAGCTACGAAAAGTGTACTCGATAAAATAGAATTGGAAAACCGTACGCTTACTCAAATTACCAGTAAAGAACGGTTAGAAAAACGGCTTTGGAGTAGTATTGCACTTCGTGAAGCTATTATCAACGCCTTTGTACATAATGATTATACAAGAGAAGTAGCGCCTAAATGTGAAATATTCCAAGATAGAATAGAAATTACTTCGGTAGGTTCTTTGCCTGAAGGATTAAGTGAAAGTGAATTTTTTGAAGGCTTTTCCATTCCTCGAAACAAGGAGCTAATGCGGGTTTTTAAAGATGTAGACTTGGTAGAACAATTGGGGTCTGGTATTCCAAGAATACTGGAAACCTATGGTAAAGAATGTTTTCAATTTTCTACAAATTTTCTGCGTATGGTCTTTCCTTCGGCAGAACCAGTTTATAACGCACAAAAAGAAGCGTTGGTAAATGGGGTGGTAAAAGAGTTGGTAATAAACTTGGTAAAAGGATTGGTAAAAGAACTTTCAGATACACAAATAAAGATACTGAACTTGGTAAGTGAAGATAAGTACATTACCAAAAGTAACATGGCTAAACAAATAGGAACAAGTACAACTACAATAGACAATCACATAGAAACATTAAAAAATAAAAATGTTTTACAACGTGTAGGTGGCAGGAAAACGGGCTATTGGGAAATTATTGAACAAGAATGAGAAAGTTTACAGGATAAAAATTAGAAGAGGCATTTAACATTACAATATGAAAAAATTTACTGAAGCCCAGTTAGAACACGTATTTGCTGAATTATTAGAAGATCAAGGCTTTCCGCATCTTTTAGGAGAAGCGATAAACAGAAGTCCTGAAGATACAGATAGTAACCGAAATAGCACCTTAGAGTGGTTATCTTCAAATTGTCAAGTCATTATTAAAGGAGCTTCAGGAAAGCTTCAGTTTAACTTCAGAAAAGCTTTCATGTAAAAGAATATCAAATAGCTTTCTAATTTTCCTCCTATTAATGTTTGATGAAAGTATTATTGCAGAGTAAATTTCGCAAAAGTTTGTTATGAAAAGTGAGCGTGTTTTTTGTCACAAATATTTACTAAATTTGTGACATATTATACTAAATTATATGTTGTAAATGCCTAATTTTAAAATAGAACATAAAATTTCGAAAGCGACCAGAGGGCGTTTGTTTTTTTCCGAAGATTTTACAGGCTATGCGTCTCAGGATGCTATTAGGCAAAGTTTGTCAAGGTTGGAAAAAGACGGTGTTTTGACGCGATTGGCTCAGGGTATTTACTTAAAACCTCAGATAGATGATTTATTAGGGGTGATCTATCCTAAAATAGAAGATGTCGCTAAGCAAATAGCTAAAAGAGATAAAGCTCGCATTGCGCCAACAGGCGTTTACGCACTATATACTTTGGGATTAACCACACAAATTCCTTTAAAGATTACCTACTTAACCGATGGGTCGCAACGCGATATAAAAATTGGTAAAAGTGTTATTAAGTTTAAAAAAACCGTTCCTAGAACCTTTGCAATAAAAGATGAATTGTTACAGCTAATTGTGCAGGCCTGTAAAGAAATAGGGCAAAAAAATATTACCGAAACATTTATTAAACAATTACAACCCAAGGTGCAACAACTTCATAAAAATATTGTGGCAAAAGAACTGAAATTTGCTCCCGTTTGGATTCAGAAACTAATTCAGGAACTTTATAATGATTCAAACTATGTGGATTAGTCTACCCATTAATCAGCAGGAGCAGGTCTTACAACAAGTGAGTACTGCTACAGGGTATCCTACCTATGCCATTGAAAAGGATTGGTGGGTTTGTATGGTATTACGTGCCGTGTTTCAAACAAGATATGCCGATTCCATTATTTTTAAAGGGGGGACTTCACTTAGCAAAGGCTATCAGCTTATAGATCGTTTTTCAGAAGATATAGATCTTATTATAGATAGACACTTGCTTGGCTTTGATGTGTTAGATTCTAAAACAAAAATTAAAAAACTAAGAAAAGCTTCCGGAGGGTTTATTGTGAATGCGTTTCGAGAAGAGTTGATGTCTCAATTAGACGCTCTAGGTATTAATAAAGAGCTTTACGAAATTCACTATAACGAACATGTAGATGATACTAGCGACCCGAATTCTCTGGAAATTTATTATCGTTCGGTAACAACCCATACTAACGACTATATACAACCGCGGGTATTATTGGAAATGGGAGCCCGTTCTTTAACAGAGCCTAGTGAAAAGCGAGCTATTGTTTCATTTATAGACGAACAATTTAAAAGTTTGCCTTTTGCTCAGCAAGCCTTCGATGTGCAAGTAGTGTTACCAGCAAGAACTTACATTGAAAAAATATTGTTATTACATGAAGAATTTTCTAAGCCTGTCGAAAAAATAAGAACAGAGCGATTAACACGCCATCTTTACGATTTAGAAAAATTAATGGATACGTCGCATGGAAAATTAGCAGTGACCAATGATGAATTATTTAAGGCTATTGTGGCACATCGTCAATCCGTTACACCGTTAAGGGGACTAGATTATTCTAATCATGTTAAAGGAAAATTAAGTATTTTACCTCCTGAGTCTATTTTGAAATCCTGGGAACAAGATTATAAAACGATGCAGGATAATATGATTGTAGGAGAAAGCTTAACTTGGACAGTATTACTAGAACGTATCAAAAAGATAGAAGATGCATTTAACCAGACAATATGAAAAAATTTACCGAAGCCCAGTTAGAACATGTATTTGCTGAATTATTAGAGGACCAAGGCTTTCCGCATCTTTTAGGAGAAGTGATAAACAGAAGTCCAGAAGACGTACTTATCAAAGAGGATCTTAAAGCCTATCTTGAAAGCCGTTATGAAAAGGAGGGCATCACTTCAGGGGAAGTGGATCAGATTATTCGACAGTTAGAAGCTTATCCTGCCTCCGATTTGTACGGGAGTAATAAAGCGATCATGAGGTTGGTTTCGGATGGTTTTATTTTAAAACGGGAAGATCGGTCTAAAAAGGATCTTTATATTCAGTTACTAGATTATAACGGACTTCAAAACGCTTTAGAAGTCGATAATCATGTTTTGCAGAACCAGGCCGCAGAGCCAAATAATAACTATCCTAAAACAGATGTTAATTGCTATAAATTTGTTACACAACAAGAAATTATAGGCTACGAAAAGCGCATTCCAGATGGTATTTTATACATCAACGGATTACCGCTAGTCGTGTTCGAGTTTAAATCGACCATTCGAGAAGAAGCTACATTATTTCAAGCATACGAGCAGTTAACTGTGCGTTACCAAAGAGATATTCCAGAACTATTTAAATACAATGCTTTTTGTGTGTTGAGCGATGGAGTAAATTCTAAAGCAGGATCATTTTTCGCAGGTTACGATTTTTATTACGCCTGGCGAAAAATTTCGGGAGACGATATCAAGGAAGTCGATGGTATACAGGCCATGTATACGATGGTGAAAGGGATGTTTGATAAAAATAGATTACGCGATATTATTCGAAACTTTATTTATTTTCCTGATACGTCTAAAAAAGATGAAAAAATTGTCTGTCGTTATCCGCAGTATTATGCTGCCACAAAATTGTATACCAATGTTGTAAAGCAACAAAAGCCGTTGGGAGACGGTAAAGGAGGGACTTATTTTGGCGCTACAGGTTGTGGTAAAAGTTATACCATGTTGTTTTTAACGCGTTTATTAATGCGAAGCGCTCATTTTGCCAGTCCTACCATTGTGTTGATTACGGACAGAACGGATTTGGACGATCAATTATCTAGCCAGTTTCAGAATGCTAAAGGTTATATAGGCGATAATAATGTGATTAGTGTTGAAAGCAGAGCAGAGCTTCGGGAAAAACTACAAGGACGACAAAGTGGTGGTGTGTTTTTAACCACCATACACAAGTTTACTGAAGATACCGAATTACTAACCGATAGAACCAATGTGGTGTGTATTTCGGATGAAGCCCACCGCAGCCAGATCAATCTGGAACAAAAGGTTAAAATTACCGAAAAGGGTGTAAAGAAAACCTATGGATTTGCAAAATACCTTCATGATTCCTTACCAAATGCCACTTTTGTAGGCTTTACAGGAACGCCAGTAGACGCGACTTTAGATGTGTTCGGTGATATTGTAGATTCCTATACTATGACGGAGTCTGTAAACGATGAAATTACTGTACGTTTGGTGTATGAAGGTCGTGCAGCAAAAGTGTTGCTAAATAGTACTAAGTTACAGGAAATTGAAGAGTACTACAGTCAATGTGAAGCCGATGGTGCTAATGAATATCAGATAGAGGAAAGTAAGAAGGCCACCACGAATATGAATGTCATTCTTGGCGATCCTGACAGAATTAAAGCTGTAGCCGAAGATTTTGTGAAGCATTATGAAAAACGTTTAGAAGAAGGGGCGACCGTAAAGGGGAAAGCCATGTTTGTGTGTAGTAACAGACAAATCGCTTTTGAGTTTTATAAAAATGTGTTGGAACTCCGTCCAGCATGGGGTGAAGTGCGGGCTTGTGAAGCTGGTGCAGAACTGACCGAAAAGGAACAAAAAGAAATTTTACCTATAGAACGTGTGAAAATGATCATGACCAGAGGTAAGGATGATGCTAAGGAGTTATGGGATTTATTAGGAACTAAAGAGTATCGTAAAGAACTGGACAGACAGTTTAAAAACAGTAAATCTAATTTTAAAATTGCTATTGTGGTGGATATGTGGTTGACTGGTTTCGACGTACCGTTTTTAGATACCATTTATATCGATAAGCCTATCCAGCGTCATAACCTGATTCAGACCATTTCGAGAGTGAACAGAAAATTTAAAGGCAAGAAGAAGGGGTTAGTAGTAGATTATATTGGTATTAAAAAGCAAATGAATCTAGCCTTGGCGCAATACAGCAAGGCCGATAGTCAGAATATTGAAGATGTAGAAACATCTGTGGTGGTGGTGAAAGATCATCTGGATTTATTGGAAAAGCTGTTTCATAAGTTTGATGCGTCTGATTATTTTAACGGATCGTCGGTAGCGCAATTAAACACTTTAAATCTGGCTTCGGAGTTTGTTTTGCAAACTGAGCAAACAGAAAAACGGTTTATGCAAATGACCAAGCGTTTAAAAGCGGCCTATGATGTTTGTGTAGGTAGTGAAAAATTAACGCAGAAACATCGCGATTATATCCATTTTTATTTAGCCGTGCGTTCTATTGTGTTTAAACTGACGAAAGGAACGGCGCCAGATATAGCACAAATGAATGCCAGAGTTCGGGAAATGATGAAGGAAGCTTTGGCTAGTGATGGGGTAGAAGAGATTTTTAAGTTAGGGGATGAAAGCGAATCTCAAATCGATATTTTTGATGCAGATTATATCGATCGTATCAATAAAATTAAACTACCAAATACCAAAATCCAGATCCTGAAAAATCTATTGGCTAAAGTGATTGAAGAGTTTAAAAAAGTGAATAAATCCAGAGGAACAGACTTTTCAAAGAAAATGCAGGCCTTAGTTGAAAAATATAACGAACGTAAAGAACAGGATGTGTTTAACGCCGAAGAATTTGATATCATTGCCACAGAACTAACAGAACTTATCATTGCAATAAAACAGGAATTTAGTGCAGGTGATGATTTAGGAATTAGTTTCGAAGAAAAGTCGTTTTACGATATCCTTAAAACCTTAGCTCATAAATACGATTTTGAATACCCTGATGATAAATTGGTATACCTGTCTAAAGAAGTCAAGAAAATAGTAGACGACAAATCCAAATACACCGACTGGAGCAAACGCGATGATATAAAAGCTGAATTAAAAGTAGATTTAATAATTTTACTTGGCGAAAATGATTACCCACCTGTAGACCGAGACGAGGTGTACAAGGAAATTTTTGAGCAGGCCGAGAACTTTAAGAAGTATCAGAGGGTATGATGCTATTGATCGTAAGTGATAGAAATAAATTTCAATATAGTTTTTAATATTGAATATCGGGTATTAAGTGATTTAGCTGTTGTTTTGTTTATTTTAGTTGGTTTAACTATACAATTATGGATACTATTTTACAATCTCTAAAAACAGGTAAATCAGATGTGCTTAAAACGCTAAGTTTGTATAGAGCACAGGGGGTTGATATTCAGCTACTAAATATAGATGCCGATAACGTATTAAAAGTCAAAGTTTCCCAGAGTCGATTGATAAATGGTTATATATTAAATCAAAAACAATTAGTTGAACGAGGTAAAAAAGCTTTTGAGCCTACAGGTTTGAAAATAATAGTTGTACCCGTTGTGTTTTCTCTTCAGGTGGATAGTATAACCTTGGATTGGATTGAATGTAAAATGAAAGAATTTGGTTTAAAACGCAAGGATTTAATAAAGCAACTAGCTATAGACAAATCTAGTTTAAGTTTAATATTGAAAGGCAAAAGGGAATTGTCTAAGCCTATGCGTGCGACTTTCTATTATTACTTTTTAACTTATGAGTTAAACAGGGACTTTAGAGAGTTTTAATTAATTTGGGATTCGAATTATTCATTAAGATCATAATTAATGAGATAAAAATGCAATTTTGTATAAAAATATCAAACCGTAGACTTAAATTTTAAATCTACGGTAGCTACTAATTTTTTCTCTTTCGCTTTTTACGCCATGGCGCATTTTTTTTCCAATCCCCAGCCATTATACAGCCATAGGGAAGGATTTCATCAAGAACCTGACCTAAACCAAAGGCTTCAATCTGTGCTCTTACCGTAGCGGCAGATTTATACGCACTAGGAAGTTCAGAAATATCTATTTCATTTGAGTAAAACCTTATATCTAATCCCGCTGTTTCTTGTTTAAAAATTTCCTCATTAGTTAAATGGGCTAAATTTCTTTTATGTTGACTTCTACTCATGTTTCGACCAGCACCATGTGGAGCAAAACCTAAATTTGTAGCTGTGGTTTTTCCTTCAACTAGTAAAATGGGTTCAGCCATATTTAAAGGGATTAACCTGGGACCTGTTATATCTGGTAGGTATTTAGGATCCAATGGTGTTGCTCCTTTGGCATGGTAAAAAATATCCTCATCTTTAAAAACAAAATTGTGTTCGTTCCAAAATCGGTTTTCGACAGTTTTATTTACAAGTTTGGCCGTTGCATCATGTATGGATTCATGATTTAATTTTGTCCACTTTCTAATTATTTGTAATGCTTCCCAATAGTATTTTCCTTCATTAGAATCGTACGGTATCCATGCATTTTCGCTTAAGGTTTCAGGAGAAAGTTGAGTTCTAAATTTGTTGGCTACGCTTAATCCTTTTTTATAAAGCATGGCACCAGGCCCTCTAGAACCATGATGTGTAATGAACATCGTATTTCCTGTTTGTTTTGAAATACCCACATACAAAAAATGATTACCATCTCCCTGTGTACCTAAATGTTCTTGGGCGATTGATAAACTCTTTTGTGAGTTAAGAAATGGATTGGCTTCAAACGCTGCTTTCAACTCAGAAGGAAGTTTAAACTGTTTTCCACGTTCACGGCCCCCAGGACCAAAATGTGTAGAGGCATGAGCGGCATCCAATAAAGATAAAGGATTGGTAGTTCCAAAATCACTTAACATGACCGAACAACAAATATCTGCGCTATGCATACCTGGATGGATGGCGTTCCTTGTAGCTACAATGCCTCCCACGGGAATCGTTCCCAAAGGTCCCGACGGGCAGGCATCAGGCATAATCGATCCATTAACCACCGTAGGGGTACGCATAACAGCATTCATAGTCGCAAGAACTTTTTCTTTATTATCTTCTTCAATTAAATTTTCGGCTATTATATTTTTAGAATAAGGTTTTGGATGTTCCAATAGCTTTAAAGGCTCGGGGAGTTTAAACTTGGTCAAATATGCTTCTAAATCGGTGCCGTTTAATTTATGCTTGTTAATATACTCAAGAGCTTCTTTGTACCAAATACCTGGTGGATAACCTAGGGCTTTAAGATCTTTTCCTGTAATTAAATTTGTGTTTTCCATAATACATTGATTTTCATTAAGCCCCGCCATGTCCTCTGCATAGCGGAGCGCTTTTTAATAGTATAGCACTATCATTGTTTAATATTGATAACAAATTTGAAATATAACTACGCAATTAATTTGCGTAGTTATTTGTTTTGTTTAATTTTCTTGAAATATTTAAGACAATGGCTCAAAATAAAAATGCATTAATCCGATACAAAACGATAGATAAGTGCTTACAGAATCACTTTAGGGCATGGATGCTAGACGATTTAATTGAAGCTTGTTCTCAGGCTTTGTATGAGTATGAAGGGCGCAGTGTAAATGTTAGTAAGCGTACGGTTCAATTGGATATTCAACTCATGAGAAGTGATAAATTGGGATATAATGCGCCCATTGAAGTCTATGAAAAAAAGTATTATCGCTATTCCGATCCAAATTTTTCTATTACAAATATTCCAATCTCAGAAACAGATATGAAGGTACTTTCTGAAACCATAGCCATGCTAAAGCAGTTTCAGGATTTTTCGTTATTTGGGGAATTGAAAGGACTATTCAATAAGTTGGAGGATAAAATTTATACCGAAAAAACGAATAAGTTTTCAATCATTCACTTAGATAAAAATGAAGATTTAAAAGGGTTGGAGTTTTTAGATGAAATTTACCAGGCCGTCATAAAGGAAGTGGTATTACTGATAAAATATAAGCCATTTAAATCGACGCACCCCAGTATCATAGTTTTTCATCCTTATTTTCTAAAGGAATTTAATAACAGATGGTTTGTTGTCGGTAAACCGCATGCTGAAGATCGATTACTTACCTTAGCATTAGACCGTGTTGTGTCCATCGATTATAATTTCAATCTTAAATATCAACCGACTGATTTAAACCCTGATACTTATTATAAAAACACTATAGGAGTAACGGTGTTGGATCATCACAACCTAAAGCACGTACGATTAAAAATTGACAGAAAAAATGCGCCCTATGTTTTAACCAAGCCCTTACATAATTCTCAAACCGTTTTAAGTACGAATCCAGATGGCAGTGTAGTTATAGAAATAGTTGTGCATTTAAATTTTGAGTTGGAACGTCTTATTCTAGGATTTGGAGATGCTATTGAAGTACTGTCTCCAAAACAGTTGAAACTTAAAATAATTAAGAAATTAAATGCGGCTTTAAACCATTACGGTATATAATTAATTGGTTGATTTAATATGAAATAGCGTTTGTGTTCGAAGAAATTATCAAGTTTAGTGAATAGGGAAATACATATTACATATACAATATTTAACAAAGTTAAACCCGCAACATATTTCTCGGAAAAGGGACGGCATAAAGCCGTTCCTGCGTCACTATTTATTCCGTTTCCTTTCCACTCCAAAATGTTGTCTTACGTTTGGTGATAGCTCCATATTGTTTAATCTAAATATTTAAATTATGGAAGCAAAAACAAAACCAAGCAACAATGGTATTCAGGAGAAAACCACAGTTAAAAAGGATGTTCAAAAGCAACTCACCAATGCAGCCATTGGTAAGGGTGAAGCAAAACCTGCCACTCCAGTGGCCAAGACAGAAATCAATTTGGATGACCGCATTCAAAAGTTTGAAAAGTTAAAGGGCTTGGCGACCCAACGGGAGCGTCTTACCGAAACCCTGAACGACCTGACCAAATTTAATTACAATCAGGATGGCTCGGCCTCTTTTCAAATTCGTGATTCGCACCATTTGGAATTCAAGACCACGAATTCAAACCTAATCAAATTGGTGACGACACACTTGCAATTGACCTTGGAACAGCGTAAGGCTGAAATTGAATCCGCAATTGTAGCTTTCGAGCTTTAAGTGAGCAACCGTTCACAATGTTTCAAGCCTGCCCAGCACTTTGGGTGGGCTTTTTTACTTACATGTTAAATTAAAAAACAAATTCCAATGTACTTAAATCAATTACAACACGATGACCTTTACGTGCCAACCGCTGTGGTACCATTAAAGGATTTGACCCAAATGCCAACGCGTAGAGGTCTTGAACAGGCTATAATCTCCAATGGTAGGATTGTAAATGTAGTCTCAAAATCATATGGCCATATTCCAAATGACCTGTTTTTTAAACAGGCGGAACAATTGTTACACGATGCGGAATTATCTTTTGAGACGCGCAGTATCAATAGGGAAGACCGTTCCTTTGTGATGGATATCATCATCAAGGACGCCAATCAGTTTACCGTAAAGCATGAAGCAGATGCCATACTACCTATGTTGCGTTTTAAAAACTCGTATGACGGAAGTGAAAGGACTTCGGGACACTTTGGATTTTATAGAAAAATCTGTAACAATGGACTACATGTTGCACAATCGGAAATCGACTTTGCTATTAAGCACAATAAGAACAATACGACCTTAATACTTCCGAAATTAAATCACCTGTTCCAAAAGTTCTTGGATAATGAGTTTTATAGCATAGTCGATAAGTTTAACCGCATGAAATCCGTTAAGATTATGGATACCGAAGCTTTTGTAAAGGCTGTATTGGAAGAGCATAAATTGTTTCGCTATGAATGTAGTGATACCAATGATAATCCATCCAAGCGTTCGCGGATGGTTATCGATATTATAGACCATGAGTCACTACTGCTTCAAGAATCTCCAAACCTCTGGTTAGGTTATAATGCGTTTAATGAGGTGCTTCATAATACCTTAAAACGTAGTTTTTCCCAACAGGAACGTCTGGATAGAAGACTCTTTGATACGGTATTGAACATGGCAACATAGTCATAACCAAGGTTGCTCCAGTACCTTAAACTGGAGATTTACGGGATAATAGGCAAAGGCCAACAAGACCAAGACCATGGGATGCCGTATGCACTGTATCCCCCGGTATAGGACGTGTTGGCTAAGGTCTTGAACCTCTCTTATTTCGTTTTAAAGTTTGTAATCATGAAATGAGGTCTTACATAGCATTAGCCTTCAAATAATTAAGAATGTAAAGAGACGTTCGCTTTTTAAGCGGTAGCGGTACCCCGCTGCGTTTGGGTTCATGAAGCACATGACCACGACATTCCGCTCGGCTGCATGTCGGATCAAGAGCTTCATGAAAAGGTCTTGAACAGCCCTATGGCGCTACACTCCTTCATACCGTTACCTTGCCACATGGGGCAAGACACAGTATTCAGGAGCCGCCCCAAAGGGCAGTTCGCCTAGTATTTTCGGTTTTGAACATGTTTGTTCTGTTGCCATCAATGCTGTATTTCAATACGTGCATTTCGTCTACTTCCAGAGCCACCCTGTACTCTTTTTTGGTCAGCAAAATAACAACATTTTTCATGGTACGACTGCATAACCGGTCGCGTACCGCTCCCTTTTATAAGTCTTAACCATGAAAAATATTGTGAAATATCCAGCAACAAAAAAAGGTGACAGTGACGGCTCTATGGGAAGTAAATCAAAAGCAACTATTATGAAATCATACAGCATCAATAAAACGGCAACAGAACAACAGTTAAAAACAAAACAAAAGGAAAACGTTCTGGATATAATAAGTAAATCAATTTAATATTAATTTTTAAATCTTTTCATTATGGGAACTATTAAAAACCATGTACAGTTAATTGGAAACATTGGACAGGATCCAATTATAACCACGCTAGAGAGCGGCAAGAAAGTAGCACGATTTTCTTTGGCTACCAATGAGCATTACAAAAATGCTAAGGGCGAAAAACAGACCGAAACCAGTTGGCACACCATTGTGGCCTGGGGGCGTACTGCGGATATTATTGAGAAATATACATCCAAAGGTAAAGAGGTTGGAGTTGTAGGGAAATTGAAATCCCGTAGCTATGAAACCAAGGACGGACAAACACAGTATGTGATAGAGGTCGTAGTAGATGATATTCTACTGATGGGAGCTAAGCCCGATAAGGACTAATCCCCAAGTATTTCAAGAGGGAGCAAACCCTAAACTCCCTCTTTATTAATTCACCTTAATTCTTTTAACAATGAATTCTAATAGTAACACTTTGGAAACCGCCCTACAACAGTTTATTGGGTCGTCGGTATTTTATCGTATCCCTTTAATTAATCTTAAAATTACTGAGGGTATTGCCTATTTGGCTGAACATGGCCACTGTCATTGGTTTGTTAACGACGCCTTAATTATGTGTAAAGGGCTTCAACACAAATGCCCCTTTATAGTAATAGATTTTAAACGCCTGACCCAACAGGAACAACAGGGTCGAGGTTATGAGGCTCAAGTAAACTATAGTGATGGCAATGCAAATGTATTGGAAACGCAACCCTATAAAATCACGGACTTTCCCATGGACTCGTTGCGTATGTATTTTGTAAATGAAATGCTGATGTTACCTCGGGAATATTAAACCGGGGAGCGATTAATAGCGATAAAGGAGTTTTTTAAACCACTAAAAAGCTCCTTTTATTTTGCGCAATTTGCAAAGAAATATGCCTTTGGATCGCTAATATTTTAAAGCGTTTGTTTCGTACTCTTAAAATGTTAAGGAATAGTGATTCCGAAGCAGACCTGTACTATCTTAAGATACGGCTGGTCGGAATTTTGTCCCGCTCGCGCGGGACGAAATGGAGGAGCAAGAGGGTAACCCGCAACGGCGTGGTTACAGTGATTTTAAATAATGCAACACACTGATTGTTAGTAAGTTACGATTGTGTGTGGAGTTTTGAACTGAAATCAGCTCCTTGTTTTTTACTAAAAAACGTTTCCAGCCCAATAAAATCAAAGGATTTTTTACTAAAAAAGATGGATAAAGGTTTTGAAAAAGAGGGATTTGTAACCCTGAAAATAAAACAGTCTGTAGCCAAGCAATTTAAGTCTTACAGCAAACGTTTAGGGAAATCTCACTCGATCTCCTTATTGTTGATGCTGGAATTCTTCGACCGAAGCGGCCTGTCCCCAGAAGAACAGCTTGGGCCAAATATGCAAACTTTAGAACTTGCGATTAAACGCAGGCTTAATGCCATGATTGCCATTATCAAGGATATTGAGAAGCATCAGACCAAACCCACAGCGGCCATGTTACAAGCGCTTTTTGAATCGGCAGCAACAAACCCTCAATCCCCAATGCGGGTAGAACGTAAAGAAAATACGTCAGCACCTAAATTTCAAGAACGCATAATTAACGAAAGGGAATAGCATCATGTACATTACCATTAGTCCTCAAAAAATAGGCGGCCAGTATGCCAAAAGTGTAGCAGATTTTGTGAACTACCTGGAGAAGGAAAATAAAGAGGTTGCTCCAGAAGAGGAGGCACATTTCTTTAACCATCAGGGCGAGGAAATCACAGCTCGGGACGTGGTTAAGGCCATTGATGGAAATACAGCCAAACTGAAAACCAAAGAACCTAAATTTTATAGCATTACCGTCAATCCCAGTCAACGTGAACTCCGGGCCTTGGAGCGAGGGGACATGGATCTGAAACAATACACGAAAGGGCTCATGGAGGAATATGTCAAGTGTTTCAATCGCGAGATCGATAATAGACCACCACAAATTCAGGACATCCTCTATTTTGCCAAGATCGAACAACACAGACGTTTTAAACCGACCGACAAGGAGGTGCGGGAGAATCAAGTATATGCCTCGAAAATTTTGGAATGTAAAAATGAAATCCGAAAGATAGAGAACTGATTAAAAATCGGTAAGGTTAATGATTATCAGAAGCTAATTCTAAAGTTGGAGCAGCAGGCACCACACAAACAGGAAGGGCAGCGTATCGTTCCAGGAATGTTGAAAACTGGTCGGCAAAGCCACGTCCATATTATTGTTAGTCGTAAAGATGCCTCCAATAGGTTCAGTTTGTCTCCTGGCAGTAAAAATAAAGGTTCAGAAGTAGAGATCGATGGTAAATTGGTAAAGCGGGGATTTGATCGGGATCAGTTTTTTCAATTGGCGGAACAACGTTTTGATGCCATGGCAAACTATCAACGCAATTATGTGGAATCCTATTCCGGAAGGAAAACCGCCCTGTTAAACCCAAAGTTATTTTATGCCACCTTATTAGGTCTGCCAACTTCCGAACGGGCATTGGCCATGAAACTGCTCAATCGGGCAGGCATGCGTATCCCTGCCATTCCGACTTCCAAAGTCCAGCTGGCAACTCAGGTCCTGCAACAATTAAAACGGGGTCTAGGCATGGCTATGAAATCTGGAAGTATTGAATATTAAATTAACAATCATGAGCATAATATACGTCTATCTTATTTCGAATGGCCTAATGTTAGGGATGTTTTTTGGTATATATTGCTGGACAAAACATGCGTTTTGGGTAAATCTATTGCTGGTTTTTTGCCTCTTGTTGGGTGGATATATTTCTGGAGTTGCTGAATTTCCAGAACTCATTCTCTATAGCATCTGTCCATTAATACTAGTAAATATTTTGGGTCTAATGTTTTTGCATCGACCAACAGAAGCTAATGGGGCAACACGATACCGCGTGCTTTTTAAATTGAAAAAGGGACATTTAATCCTGGAAGATATCAGACGTGGGGTTTCAATTATTGGTGCTGCCGGAAGTGGTAAGACCGAAAGTGTCGTATTCCGTTTGATGCAACATTTTAGCCAACAGCAATTTTGTGGGATCATTCATGATTATAAACACTTTGAACTTACCGAAATAGCCTATCCACTATTTGAAAAACAAGGGGTAGATTTTAGGATAATTGCCTTTGATCAGATTTTTGATCGGGTAAATCCTATCGCACCGAGATATTTACAAAAAGAAGAGAATGTTAATGAGGTGGCACGTGTTTTAATTGAAAACCTTTTGGAACAGAAGGAGGCCGGGAGTACAGGCAGCTCTAAATTTTTTATTGATGCCGCTGAGGGTCTGATGGCTGGGCTCATTTGGAAATTAAAATGTTCTTATCCAAAATATTGTACCCTGCCACACCTTATAGCCCTATATCAATATTTGGATACCCAGAGCTTGATCGCTTTTTTAAGTAGTAACAGTATTTCCAGAGTCATGGCAGATGCCTTTATCAGTGGTCGGGATTCCGAACGACAAACCGCAGGGGTGCGGAGTACCTTGGCCAATGCGCTAAAGAAAATGAGTACCCAAAGTATTTTTATGGTGCTGACTGAGGATGCGGTAGACCTTAACGTCAATATTGCAAAATCTGATACTGTTGTGGCCGTAGTGAATAACCCGAAATATGAAACAGCTTATGCTCCTGTAATTGCGACCATCATACATACCATGACCAAACAGATGAGCGTACGTGGAGCCAAACCTTCTTTTTTGCTCATGGAAGAGGCGCCCACCATTCGATTATTGAATATGCACCGGATTCCCGCCACCCTGAGAAGTTATGGCATCAGTACGGTCTACGTTTTGCAGGATAAAGTACAAAACGATATCATGTATGGGGAAAAGGCCAGTCGGGCTATTTTGGGTAATTTGTCTTATCAATTTTTTGGGAAGGTAAACGATCCAGATACCGCTAAATATTATGAGCGCTTTTTTGAACTGGTTAAACGGAAAACAACCAGTATCAGTCGAGGGTTTAATTTGAATTTTGATACTAGAGTGACTACCGGGGAACGGGAGGTCGCCAAAATTCGTGCTGAAGTATTTTTTAAGTTAAAGCCTGGAGGTTTCGTCGTCTTTACAGATGGACAGGAACAGCAGGTGCAATTCCCTTGGCAGCCCTTGGAAAAGCGCTTGCCAACACCAGAAAAAAACTATACGCCTCAGGATTTACAAGCTAATTTTGATCGGGTATTTCAGGAAGTCAAAACCTTATTTAAAGAAAATTGACAGGTTTTGATATTGTTTAACCTTTATTAGTGTAATAACAAATTACTACTCGATGCTTTTGCCTAAAGTTTCAACTTACTCTAATAGCTTGAAAATAACAATAATAAATAATGGGAAGTGATTAAATGAATATAAAATCTCTATGTTTTGACCTTTTAAAAAATAAAGTGCAAACTTAAATCAATAGTGCCTTAAGTGGCTTGTGTAGGCTATTTAATAAAAATGAAGGTAAAGAGGGTTTAGCTAAAATTAAGGCTAAACCCTCGATAGTTTGGGCTTTTTAAAGTCATTTATATGTCAAATCCAAAATTTAATTGTAACATAATTGGGTAAAACCCACTATTACCTTTAGTG
The DNA here is from genome assembly GCF_051200825.1 of Formosa sp. A9. Taxonomy (GTDB): domain Bacteria; phylum Bacteroidota; class Bacteroidia; order Flavobacteriales; family Flavobacteriaceae; genus Formosa. Next base: position 1,182,500 of record NZ_CP195158.1, read on the forward strand.
TCAAAATAAATTATAGGTCCCATGTCAAATAAGAAGTGAATCTTATTGTTATAGCTTCTTTGAAGTCCCCAAGTAGGTCCTACTGAAAAGTCGAAATTAGATGTTCTAGAAAAATTATCGGCTATTGAATTTCCCCTTGTAAGAAATCTGGCTGAAATGAAATTTCCTGAATTATTGCTTGTATTCTTTTCTTTGATATGACGTTTTTCAAAATTATAAAACCATTTTTCTTGTACATCTATAAAAGGAGCTATCATATATACAAATCCATTATTGCTATAACTTAAGTTTGGGTAAGCTCCTCCATATCCAATGCCTACTCCTGCGGAAAAAGTAGAATAACGACCTGTAGGTAATTCTAATTCTACTGAGGGATTTAGAATATTAATTCTCCAAACTTTTGTAGAAGTGGTTTCCTGAGAATGTAAATTAAAAACGATCCCGAGGAAGAATATTAAGAGAAAAGAGCAAGTTTTTATTTTTAAATTCATGTTTTCTATTTTTCTAAATGTATCTGAAAACCAATTCCTAATGTCAATGATTTTGTGTCTAAATCGCTTGAATTGGTGTTCAATTGATTTAAATTGTAATTCAATGACAATTCTAAGGCTACACTATTGTTGAAAAATAGAGCTGTTCCTGCCTTTACTTCATAGTTATTAGAATTAGAATCTGAATTTTGGTTGCTAATTCCTTTTCCAAAAGAACAATTAAGCTCTCCAAATACATTAATAATTTTATCTGTATTGAGGAAGTAGTATCTTGCGAAAGGCCCTATTTGGTATCCCCAGCTACTATTGTTACTTCCAGAGGGGTTGTTGACAGTGAAATTTAAAACAAGCCCCGCAGCAAATTTATCTGCTAAAAAATAACCTATATCTGGTGAAATTGTAAAATGCATGGATTCAAATTCCTGAATGTTTCCATTTGAAGTTGTATTTTTTATTTTAGATTTTTGGAAATCACCTGTGCCTCCCACAAGCCAATTACCTTTGGTAATTTGACTAAATAAACTTGAAGAAATTGTAAAAATGATTAGGAAAAAAAATGTTTTCATTGTATTAATTTAATTATTAAATGTATTATGTTAATTAGGTTTCCTTTGTAAAAGGAGGACTGTTGATAGTTTAAACTATCGAATTTTTAGGTTTCATTTTAATGTTTTAGAGACTAATTAATTTGGTTAAATTTTGGTAAATCTATACTTATAAGTTCGTGTTGCGTTTTTATGAAATAGTAATTCTTAATATTTGTCTTAGACCTGAAACAAGTTGTAACATTTTTTCAGGCTAAATAAGTTTAAAAAAAGAATGATTTAAAGTTAAACAAGTCTAGATTCATGAATGTAGAGAGGCTATTTATGAATATAGGGTGTAGATTATAAAAATAGGGGAGTTCTACTTTAATTGGCCTGGGTCTATAAGAAAAATTTATACATGTAATCTGAATAAAACGTCATGTGCTCAATAGCTCAAAACAACAATTTTATTGTAGACTAAACCGATTATGATACGGTTGAATTCAATTATTATTTAAAACCTATATTTTACACTAACAAAAAAATACCTTGGAAGCAACTGTATTTGAGATTGATAAGTTGTAAATTGGTCTATGAACTCATTTTCAAAACTTTGTTCATTAGTTAAATTATTAAGCATGAGGCTATAAGAGAATGAAGATAATTCTGGTTGATAGCTAATCATGGACTTTATAAAATAGTATGAATTATTAGTCATCTTATAATAGTCGTTAATGATTTCAGCATGCCATTCTTTTGATATATTATAATTGACATTTAAAGCTAAGTTAGTCCAATCAACTTTAGATGTTACATTATTAAAATTAGACTTGCTGTAATTTAAATTAGCCTTAACTTTAAAGTTAAAGGGCATTTTAAAATAGGTTGTCGCAGAAAATAAATAGGTTGCCGAATAGCCATTTAACATTTTAAAACCTTCCGAATTTGCCAAAATGGGTTGTCTTGTCCAATTTTGTGAAGAACTAAAATTTGTAGAAAAATTTAAATCGTCGAAAAAGGAAGTGAAATTCGCGCTAGCCGATAATTTCTCTGATCCTTTCACAAATTGATACATTGAGAACTTAATATTTTCTCCAATTTCATTGATTGAAGAATATTCTCCTTCAAAATCCTCATATTTTATTCTTAAGCTGAAAGCTTGTGATTCTAAATCATTGGCCCATTTATAATAAAACCTGTATTCCTCTCTCTTTATTATATCTAAATTATTTGTGCCTCTCACAAATGAATTATAATTATTTAACATGAAATTGGGTAAAAACAAATAGGAGTCTGGAATAGAATAACCTTTTTCATATCCAAAAATGAACCTACCTATCTTAAGTTTGCTTAAATCTAGTTCTAATTGAGGTTTAAAAATCCATTCTTCTACTTCATGAAAATTTGCATATAACGTAACATAATCTAATGCTATACCCCCTCTTAACTTCACCCTATCGGAAAGCTTATAGTTCAATTTTGTTAGTATTGTAAATTTATTACTCCTATAGTCAAAACTATTCTTTAAGCTATCTATCTGGTAGGAGTCAGTTTCCTGAATAGGTTCAATATTAAATTCCCTTACCTCTTCAACTGATTCATACCCGAATTCAATTCTACTTGTTAAGTCTCCATAGTCAGAAAACAAATTAGAATTGATTCCAACCACTTTTAAAAGATCCTTGGTGTTCTGTTGAATATCTGAATCTTCCTGTAAGGAGAAAATATCATTAAGTATAGGTGAATTGATTAATACATCTTGGGATATATTGTTTTTACCAACATATAAATAGTTGTGTAATACACTTTTTTTACTAACCGCATAACTGTAATTTAAATGGTTATATATCGAATATTCCTTTTTATTTAAACTTTGGGATATTTCATCTTCACCATTAAAAATTAATTTATTGTTTAAATTTTCAGGTTGATTGTTGTAGGACAATACATTTCTTAAATAAGAGCGATTACCTCCTGTATACTTTATTTCTAACTCACCTGTTCCTATATTGTTTTTATGAAAAGTCTTACTGCTCTCTGTATACTCAATAGGATCTTCTTCCACATTAAAAATGGATCTAGAAAAGAAAGGTTGTTCTTGATCATCTCTCGAGAATGAACTTGTTAATCTTAATTCAAGATTTGGTTTTAATTTAGTAACCACCCCTAATGAATTCATTAATGCTTTATTAAAAATACTCTGGTCACTTTTTAAAATTTGATTTTCATTTTTATTAATAGCATAGACAGGTGTTATTTTGGGTTCTATAGTTATTTCCTTATATACAGAAGAAAAATTAAATGACCCTGGTGTACTATTTACTTGATCGGATGCTTTATTTCCTAGGTTGTTATAATTTGCCAAATAAAAAAACTTAATTTTCTTTTTTAAAAGCCCAATGTTAGCCGCTACATTATTTCTCTCTTCCGTACCCAAACCTAAAGACGAATTTCCAAACCAAATATTTTTAAATTTATCTTTTAACTTTAAATTTAAAGCTACATCATCTGAATCCAATACTTTTGCTAGTACAGGGTTATCCTGGAATTCATCTAAAATTTGTACGGCATCGATAGTTTTAGCATCTAGATTTTTAGTCAACATTTTATAACCATCAGCAAACATATCATCCCCGTCAATCATTAATTTCTTAATAAATTTACCATGGGCTTTGATGTTTCCATCTTTAGTTACCTCGATGCCTGGTAACTTTTTAAGTACATCTTCAACAGTTTGTTCGGATTGATTTAAAAATGGAGTAACCTTTATTGTCGTAGTATTGCCTTCATTTGATATTTTTTCTCCTGGTTTCAATAATATTTCATTTAACTTTTCTAGTTTCTGTTTTAACCGTAAACTCAAGTTATAATTATTATTTACCTTATCGATAGTTATCGTCTCTGTGACTTGCTCATACCCCAATAGGTTAACTCTTAGAAGGTATACTGTTTGTTCATTTTTAGACTCTAATTCGAATTTAAATGTTCCATCTGCATTTGAATAGGTATATTTAATAATACTATTATTTTCAGAATCTAGTAATACCACACTTGCATCTTGGATTGTGAGTCCATCAACACTTAAAATTTTTCCTGCTATAGTAGTTTGGGCATAGATGAAACATGTGAAAAATAAAAATATTAAACTGGTTAAAAATAGCTCTTTTCTTGTATCCGTTGTCATTATTAAAAAGACTCAATATAAATATCACTAAATTTTGGCTTTTCAGGTTTTTTAGAACCATTTTTTTCCGCTCTAAGTATCATTCCGTTATAAGCTTTAGTTATACTATTTCTCAGCATATTTTCAAAATCTTCTATAGTCTGCCAATCTTTTGAATCAGTTTCTAACCTTTTCACTTCGGATATGGTTGTTTTATTCGTTGTAGGGTATTCTAAACTTTTAAAATAGATAACCATTTCATCACGTTCATCGCGAGCCTCTAGGATTAAACCAGGTAAGCCTTGTAATTTCCATGGGCCATATGGCAATGGAACTTCCAGAGTATACCATACGGTGTAAGTTCTACCCCGAAATTCACAACTAGCTTTATTCACACTGAACTTACCTATTTTTTTTGTTTCTGGTAGTAGCTTCCAATCAATAGCAGGTTTTTTCTCAGCAATATAAATATTGCCACCGAAACGTTGACTCCACCATAAACTGTCTTTTTCTCTGTTGTATAATACCTGCTCTCCGTACCTATATGTTTTATTGCCATTATATGCAGCAACTTTCTCGCCATCACCTTTATATAATGATCTGTTGTTATAAGAGTCTTTTTCGAGAGAGTCTTTTGCCGTCACATAATACGCTTGATGTTTATTAAATATCAGGTATGAGTTTAAATCTGGACCAGCAGCACTCCTCATCCCAGGACTTTTTATTTGTCCATAATAAACAATACCTTTTTGACTATAACTTTTAGAAACAAATACTAAAAGAATAAGAATAATTTTAAGTTTCATTTATAGATGTTATTAGGGTTTTATTGTGTGTTATTTAAATATTTGATTTTTGTGCGCCCCTAAATATAGGGACGCACGTATGGTGCCTTTTTTCGAGGCGAGCTGGTTTTACTTATATTTTTTCAAAAGAAATAACGAATATTTTATGCAATACCATTATAGTGACTGATTTCTAAAATCATGAACGTCTACTTTAATTATGTATTTGTTTATGGTGTCAAATCACCTCAGTAAATATTTATTTTACAAGACTTCTTATTTTATTATGACATCATGGTTTTGTAAAATATAAAAACATTGCATCTGGAGAATTATAATGTATTGTCAAAGTATCATTATAGATACCATCAATAACAAAATGTTTTGGATTTCCTTTTTTATCATAAAATTCCATAATATAAGTTTCTCCAGCATAATTGTCTTGTCCTTTTATCCATGTAATTTTTGTGTCAGCTTCTAGAGGCTCTAGATAAGCCATTATCCTATCTTCATTGCTTGAAAAATCAAACTCCCAATAGTCATTATTTCCCCAATCATGAATTAAATTAGCAATAAATCCACCTTTACCATAGTGTAGTTGCCATTTACCCTTTAGGTTAGCCTTAATTACGGGCAGAGGTTTGTCGTAAAGGTCTTTGGTGGCGTGTTGTACTTCATCAGTTACATCGTCATCATTTTGACAACTGCAAATTATAGAAGCCGTCATAAAAAATAGTAAAAAATTTTTCATAAGTTTTCTATTTTAATTCTATTCTATTTAATTTTATTGTTGCATAGTACATATCGGCAAGAGCGATAAAAGGTTCTACACATTCGCTATCAGACTTAACATCTCCAAAAAACTTTACCGCAATTGAATCATATACACCTTCCTTTTTCAAATAAGTAAATTCTTCTCCAACTAAGTCATCATTGCACACAATAAACACCCTTCGGCAATTTCCACAGCCTTCCGTTCCTTGAAAAATCCAAAACTTGTTCCTAAATTCTTCAACGTGGTCTGCATAACCATCCACAATTTCGGTATGCTTGTAGTACAATAGTCCTGTCGTTTGCTTTTCGGGAGTAATCCCATATATTTCTTCGAATTCTTCGTTTGGTAAGGTATATTGTGTTTCGGCATCACAACCACAATTTTCAGGAGTACCGTCGTCACTATTGCAACTACTACATAATAATACTGTAAACGCTAGTAGGAAAAGGTAATTTGCCATTTTTTTGGGGGAGTTTGTTTTCATTTCAATTTATTTTACTTTACTTCTTAATCATAATGTCCTTATTATCTGATTTTGGTATTTTTATGATAATAAAGGGCTGGTTAATGACATCGTACCCCTCGCTAGTGGATGTTTTTTTGTAATTAACAATAACTTTGTTAGATGTCTCCTGGATGGTAGTAATTGTGACAGCATAGTGTGTTCTTGCTCTTATGCTGTCAAAAATGGCAAGAACTGTTTCGGATTCAAAATCTATGTCATCATTAAATGTATTTGTTACCTTATGATAAGAATCCATTTTGGTAGTAAGTTCAATCCAAGTGGATGAATCTTTTATTATTAAGGCAGATGGCTCAATTTCCTCCTGTCCATTTCCATATAATTCACCTTCTCCAATTATGGAATAGTTGACTTCATCGGTTACGTCATCATCATTTTGACAACTGCAAATTATAGAAGCCACTATAAAAAATAGTAAAAAATGCATCTTTCTCATTTCAATATATTTTGGTTTCATTATGGTTATAATAAAATCTACATTAACAATATTAAGTGCTTAAAAATAAATAGGCCAAATTTTAAAAACAGTAGATTTACCATATCACTCTAGCCATACTAAAGACATTAAGTGAAATTTTTATTTTCTTTTTTAAGTTCTTTATTTATGCAATTATATAAAATTTTCCCGTTAATGGGATAATTTTACAGGTAAATTGTTGAAAATTATATTAGAGATTGTATATCAACGATATGATATAACATTCACTAACCGAAAACATAGATGTTTCTTTTCATCATTGTTATCAGCTTTTCTTTAGTCTTATGGTAACCCACACTATAGAACATTTGGATAAAGCACTAAACGGTTTTGAATATGTCAATCAGGAGTTGAATATTTCTACTAAAAAATGATTGTTTTTAACTTTACAGGTTTGGTTGAAGAATTTATTTGATGTAGCCTTTATCTTTTATAAGAATATTTTTTATTTTCATGAGGATTAAAACAAACGATGAATAGGGTGAGAAAAACATATCAAGGAGAAATTAATAATAAAGAGCGTTCAAAACAAAAGCTTATAAGCGCAGTTGGAAAGGTGCTTAAAACGAAAGGCTATATAGGATTGACTGCAACCAATATTGCCAACGCCGCTGGATTAAGCCGTCGTCTTATAACCACGTATTTTGAATCTGTAGATGAATTAGTTGAAACTTATGTTAGAAGTAAAGATTATTGGATTGAAGCCTCGGGGATAACGAAAGAAATGATCTCAGAAAACAAGGGTGAAGAAACGAAGGAGTTGTTAAATAATCTATTACAAAATCAGTTAGATTTTTTTTATAATAGCCCAGAGATGCAAAAACTTGTTTTATGGGAAATAAGTAAAAAATCAAAAATCATGTATGAAGTATGTGATGAGAGAGAACAGTTAGGCAGTCAAGTATTTGAATTAATAGATAAAGAGCTACAAGACAATAAAACAGATATACGCGCCATATCTGCTTTATTGGTTGCTGGTATCTATTATATGGTATTACATGCTAAATCGACCGACACAACTTTCTGTGAAATTGATATTAACGAACCCGAAGGGATGCGGAGAATTAAAAATGCAGTAAGTTTAATTTTAGATATGTCTTATCACAATTAATTATTTAAAAATAGAAATTCTTTCGGAATATATTTTTCGGTAGTTGTTAGTTAAAATATTAAGGGATAATATCATTTTTTGAAAAGCTCTTTGTGTTATATATAGTTAGTAATTTACTCCCTTTTTTCCAGTTCTTTAATAAAAAGAGAAGGTTTTATTTCTGTTATTTTAGTAAATGATTTCGAGAATGATTCAGCAGAGTTAAATCCAGACTCTTCCGCAATTGCTTTTACGGTATATTTTCTGAAAACAGGATCCGATTTCAATCGGGAAATACAATGGGTTATCCGTAAGTCGTTAAGATAATTTGAAAAGCTTTTCCCTTTATGGTGATTGATGATTTTGGATAAATAGTTAGCATTCGTATTTAATTCATTAGCAAGGCTATTAATCTTTATTTGAGAATTTAAAAAGCCCTTGTTCTTTTCAAAATCATTTAGTTTGGTTATAACTTCTAGGACTATTTCTTCTTTTATATTTAAGGATTTAGAATCTGATTTTGTGTTAACGATGTCTTTTTTAGGAGTCGTTGTGTCTTCTTCTAAAAGTTCCTGTAATTTTTTTCTATAGTGGCGTCTCTTATATAGTATCCAAATTAAGAGTAACAAAATGAGTGATGCGCAAAAGAAAATAAAAAATAAATATGACTTTTTTTCTTTTTGTAAACTTAAAACTAGTCGATCTCTATCTTTTAATAGAATTGGGGTGTTGTATTCTTTATTAAGTCGTTGTGTTAAATTTTTATAACGTTTGTTAAGTACATTATCTATTTCAAGTAAGCGTCTAACATACTTTAATTCATTAGCGACATCTTCATTTTTATGGAAATGATCTATTAAGGCTTCATATCCGTTTCGAAATTCAGGTTCTAAATCATTAATGAGGTATGTTATGGAATCTAGTTTTACAAAGGAATTTACAAAATCTTTTGTTTGATTTAATTGCTTTGCACTCATACCCATAAAATAATAGCACATCGCTAAATTAGATAGGTCTTTATTATTTATAAATTTAGGCCTTACTTTTTTGAGACTATCGTAACTCTTTTGATAAGCAAAATTGTCGTAATTAATACAGGCTTCATTCAGTTTAAAATAGGGGATAAGTTCTTGTTTGTCATAATGAACGGATTCTTTTAAGCCCAAATTATTGTATAAAATTGCAGAATCTAATGCTTGCAAATGTCTGTAAGCATCACTTATGGCGTATAGGGAAATTAGATAGTCATTATAATTTTCTTTTTCTATAAATTCATTTTTAGCATGTTTAAAAATCGTTAGAGCTTCTTGGTAATACCCTAATCTCGATTTAATTAATGCAATATTGAAGTCTACATCTGTGTTATCTGAAAGCGCTTTGGATTTTAAATAATAAGTCAATGCATTATCGTATTCTCTGCTATCGTAATAAATACCTCCTAAAACATAATATACTTCGGATAATTCTGATAAAAACTGCTTCTTGTTTTTGGATTCTTTTAATAGGTTTACTACGCTGTCCTTATACTGTGTTCTTTTCGTGTGTTTTATATAATATTTGTATCCTGATATCAGATTAAAAGTATCATTATGGCTTTTAGCTTTTTTTACATATGCTTTTATATTCTGAAGAAGACATGTGGTATCCGATTTACAATTTTTAATCTTTTCTTTTAAGATATTATAATCATATTCCTCTGATAGTTGAATATCTTGAATTTGTCCAAAAAGAAGGTTTAAAAGAGTAGAATAAAGGAATAGGGTAATAATCAGGGCGCACTTCATCAATCTATCGTTTGAAATATTCTGTTTATCGATTTATGTATATAACTTGATAACTAAGTTTTAATTGCCGTCGCAAGATATAGTGCTGAAGCTATAAATTCAACTTTAACATCATAATTTTTAATAAGGAATTTATCTCTAACAGATGTAATACTTTTACAGTTTTTCTCTAAACCTTTAGCAATTATTCTTGCGTTTAACCCTTTATTGGTTTTGAAGGTTATCTAATCTAATATGGGATATCAAATTTACTAAAGGAATGACACTTTATAATTATGCAAATTTATCATGGATTGGATTTTAAATGAATAAAAAGGAAGTATCTCACTAAGTGTGTAAAGTTTAAATATCGAGGGTTAAATGTGTTTAGCTGTTTTATTGACTGCAAAGACAGGAGCATTTATCTATACCTTGTTTTCATAAATATACCACTCTACATTCATGAATCTAGACTTAATAGCTTTCGATTTTCATTTTTTTTAATCTTATTTCGCTCTCAGAATAAATTTGATCCGTTCATTAATATATTCATGAACTATAAATTGAAATTAAATGGTCATAGATGTTAAAATGACAGTTGTTGAGATATATGATTTTTTTTTTTTTTGATAATGCTCATGTTATTCTTAAGTTCATTTATCTGACAATGATATTTAGTCGTATGAAAGTAAAATTTCTAAATATGATAAGTGTGTCATGAATATGGCGTATCAAAAAAAAATAAGAATTAATGCTAATAGGAACATTAATAATTCCTTCAATTTGGCTTTTTAATAGGTTATAAGTTGTAGTGTACTAGATTTTCCTACTAAAATAGTAATGATTAATTTGAAAAATATTTTATGTCAAAAAATAAATTTATAAGTATTATAATTTTTCTTAATATTTTTTCTTGTAAAAATTTAGAAGAAAAATTCAGTCTAAACGGTACGATTACAGTTGAAGGTGTTAAAGACTTAGCATTGGCAAGTGGATTTATCTCAGGTGATTTCTATGATTATAAATTTAATAAAGAGGTTACTAAAGTTTATAACAAAAGGTTTGAAATAGAAGGGGAAATGAATGTGCCCCATGCCTTTTATTTCATCACCAACACAGGAGGTATCTCTGGCCTCTTTTTTCTTGATGAAGTAGAGCAGACTTTATTGATCGATACGTTAAGTATGAATATAACCCCAAAAGTTATTAATTCTAAAACTAACGATGAATATTTATATAAATATTTGCCACGTACGGAAAAGTTAACAGAAAGAGATGAAATATTAAAAAGCCAATGGAATGATTCAATTTCAGATTTAAAAAAAGAACAGATTCGAAACGGAAGAAGAAAAATTAGAGAAAAAAAAGATGAAGTCCTACTGAATTACGTAAAAGAGTACCCTTCCTCAGTAGTTGCCATGTGGTTAATTGCAAGAAACTTTACTATATACGGATTTAAAGAAATATACCATACTGCATATAGTCACTTATCCTTTAATTTAAAAGAGACTTATTGTGGTAAAGCATTAGAATCCAAATTGAAAATAGCTAGTATTACTTCAATACATGGAATATTACCAGATGCATTTCTTAAAGAATATCAAGGTGTTAGTAAGTCAATTTCATTTAAAGAACTTCCTTCGCGGTACACTCTTGTCGATTTCTGGGCAAGTAATTGTGAACCTTGCATAAAACAATTTCCTGCTTTGAAGGAATTGTATGAAACAACAGATCGAAATTATTTTGACATTATTGCAATTTCCACAGATTCAGAACGAACTGCTGAAAATTGGGAGAGGATTATACAGGATAAAACATTAACGTGGAATCAGTTTCTTGATGAAAATGGAGATTTTTCTAAAAAACTTATGATTAATGCTGTTCCTGCAAATTTTTTATTAGATAACAATGGAAAAATTTTATTAAAAAATTTTTCTGTCGAAGAATTGAAAAATTTTCTTAGCACTAATCAGAAAAAGGTATAAGTAAACAATTCATAGGTGAAATTTGTTGTGTATAATTTTGACGCAACCAAAACCGAAATTAAGCATCTTATAAATAAATAACATTATGAGAAATTGGATATACTTACTTTTTTTGACTCTTGTACTAGTATCTTGTAGCAATGAAGATGATGACATAACCGATGAAGTCAACTATTCCATAATTGGAGAAGGTGAATTATATGGAAATGGACAGGAGGAAATTGAACCATCGAACTTAATAATACAAGATTCAGCTTCGTGGAGTGCACTTACTACAAAAATGGATTCTTATAGTAAGATAACAAATACATTCGATAATGATATCGATTTTAGTTCTGATATGGTTCTGGCTATTTTTGACAGTATAAGGGCAAGAACATTTTATACTTTTACAATGACTACAATTCAAGAAACATCAACCAAAGTTATTGTAAACTATAAGAAGACAACAACTAACCAGGGGTACGATGTCATTAACCAGCCTTTTATAGTTGTAAAAATACCAAAATCGAGTAATAAGGAAATTTTGTTTAATCAAAACTAATAGTCTTAGATTAAACAAATTCGTTGTCTTTGCGTTTTCAATTTATATCCTTTTTTACAAGATAAAATTCAAAATTGGGTTGGGTAGGAAGGCAAGTTATCTACGAACCCATTTAAAATAGGTTGTAGCCAATATAACGCAACCAAATAGAACTTCTATTATCTACAAATAAATAGTACTTATGAAAAAAATAATTTTAGGGTTTTTGACAATTGGCATTTTGTTGTCTTGCAGTAGTGATGATGATAACGAATTCAATACCAACGAACAAAATTTTCTTGTTTTTGGGCATTTTTATGGAGAATGTTTTGGAGAAAAATGTGTAGAAACATTTAAACTAACCGATACATCGCTTTTTGAAGATACAGTTGACGACTACAACGGAGAGAATGCCGAATTTGTTGAATTAGAACATGATTTGTTTAAACAAGTTAAAAACATAACGGATTTTTTCCCTAATCAACTTCTCAATCAGAATGAAACAGTTTTTGGTTGTCCAGATTGTACTGACGGAGGAGGATTATTTATTCAATATTCAGAAAATGGGAATTTAAAACGTTGGAGAATTGACCAAGTCAAAGATAATGTTCCTGATTATTTACATATTTTTATTGATAAAGTGAACGAAAAAATAGCACTTATAAACGAATAAAAAATGGCTTATGAGAATGATGTATCTAGCTGATCGCAGCTGAATTCCTTATTGAAATTCTATGCTTATTTAGAGTCTTACCGCACCGATGTCTTACCGAAACCATTATCGTCAATTTTAAATGTTACCAAACTAAGAAAATAGGTTTATAAAATATTAAAAACATGAAAAGCAGAATTCTTATTATTAGTTTATTGTTATTAAGTAGCATAATTTCATCTTGTTCTTCAGATGATGGTTTTAATTATCAAAGTGATTTTGAAAATAGCCGAAATGCTTGGTTGAATTTTAAATCATCATCAAATAATTCATATAAATATACCGTAAATGGAGGTTCAGTTTTTACTACTTATGGTTGGGAGACTACTATTACAGTGTCTAAAGGCGTAATAATTGGACGTGCTTTTAGATACACAAATGGGGCAGAAGATTTTATTCCAGTAGACCAATTGGAATGGACTGAAAATGAAAATGAAATCAACAGTCTCGAGCATGAGCATACAAGCGCATTTACCGCTGTAACCTTAGATGCTATATATATCAAAGCTGAATACGAATGGTTAATAAAGAGGGATAATGCAAATTCGGTTTTTAAAAGTGATAACGATGGGATGATTTCAGCTTGTGGATATTATTTTAATGATTGTCAAGATGATTGTTTCCATGGGGTGCATATTAAAACTATAGAAACCCTTTGAAATTCCGGATGGGTAAAACATTTGAAAATTTAAGTAATCCTGCTATAGGTAAGAAATTTTTGGAAGACGGTAAAAATGATGTTTTAATAGGAAACACATGTAATGAAGCGTCTCTCTATATATAAATTTATTAAAGCCAATGAAAAATATAGGCGTAATATTATTGCTTCTATCAGCTATGTTTGCAGCAGTTTCTTGTAAAGAGAAGGAGACGATTGATTTATTAATTAGTAACACTAGCATAATTTCTGTTGAGAATGAAGCTATTGAAGAGAATAAAGATATTTTAATCAAAGAAGGGAAGATCTTCGGTATTAGTAATCATAAAAAAAGTTATAATGCTTATACCATAAAAGAAAAAATTAATGCAGAAGGTAAATTTGTAATGCCTTCTCTTATAGATATGCATGTGCATATTCCTGATGGTTTAAGCAAAACAATTTTACCAATGTATTTTGCAAATGGTATAAGCTTGGTTAGATCAATGCGGGCAGTGGATAGTTATTCAAAAATTAAAGAGGGGCTTTCAGATAAATATTACTATCCAAGTATTTATTTTTCATCACCTACAATAAGCAGAAAATTGGACTTTGATAGCGAGGAAGTAGATTCTCTCTTTTCAAAATATGCGATAGATGGTTATGATTTCACAAAAATACTAAGTGTTAAAGATTCTACAGTATTTAAAAATATAGTTACGTCTGCTGAAAAGTATAATATAGAATTAGCAGGACATTATCTCCCTAATATTCCTAAGAGTTTGTTTTATAAGGCTAATTATAAAACAGTTGAACATTTGGGTGGATTTATACACAATGATTCTTTGGATTTATCTTCATTAAAGGAATTTATAACTAGAAATATATATATGTGCCCTACCTTAAATTGGTATTATATTTCGGATAAAATTATAGAGGAAAATCAAATTTTAAATAAAGAAGAGTATAGTAGATTTATACCAAATAATATTCTTGAAATTTGGAAAGAACGATATATTTCAAAAAATAAAAATGTGACAGATTATACCAATAGAATAAAAGCAGTAGAGAATATAAATGCCGTAGCCCCAGAGCTTATTATAGCTGGCGGTGACTCTAACATCTATATTGTACCAGGCTTTGGTCTGTATGATGAGCTTAATCGTCTAGAAGATGCAGGGTTATCTCCTTTTCAAATATTAAAAACAGCAACGGTAAATTCTGCAAAGTGTTTAAATATATTTGATAAAACAGGATCAGTCGATATAGGTAAAGAAGCAAGTTTGTTGATTCTAAATGAAAACCCAATAATGAACTTGTCTTCGCTAAAGAACATCTACGGGATTTTTTATAAAAATAGGTATTCAGATAGAACAACTTTAGATTTAATTTTAAAAAAGTCAATAAGTGAATTGAAAAAGACCGACAGATGGTAAACAATTATAGAATCTTAACTTATCTAATTTTTTAAGAAATCATTAAAAAAGTAAACCAAGCTATGAAAAAATTATTATTAATTTTAACAGTCTTAACAACATTATACTCGTGTAGTGAAGATGATGATCAACCAACAAATCCTATCGACCAATTACCTCCTGTCACCCAAACAGGCGAACAAACTTTTGGTTGCTTAATTAATGGTGAACCATTTGTGCCTCCAGTATTTGGTCGTAATGCGCCAAAGGCGTTTTATCAGCTTGTAGATGGTGCTTATTTTTTAGGAATTTCTGCATCAATTAATTCCAGTCCATTAAAAAGTTTAGGTATTGGTGCTGATGCAATTTCAATCAAGGAGAATATGTCTTATACATTCACGCAGGAGGATAAGGATAATCCAGCCTTTTATGCTAGATATCTTTTAGGTGGAGGGATAAATGCGGAATATACAACTACAATAGTTCATAGTGGCATAATTAATATATCAAAATTCGATGAAGATAATTTTATTATATCTGGAACATTTGAATTTGAAGCAGAAGAAATTAATACAGGAGAAATAATTCAAGTTTCGGAAGGTCGATTCGATCTTAACTATACCAACTAAACTATTATGAAGCATTATATTTTATACCTATTGTTGGGTTTGAGCTTAGCAGGCTGTTGTAACGACGACGACCAACCCGAAAACCCTAAAGAACAATTACCACCTGCTACGCAAACCGGCGAACAAACTTTTGGTTGCTTAATTAATGGCGAACCATTTGTGCCACCAATATTTGGTCGTAATGCGCCTAAGGCGTTTTATCAATTTGTAGATGGGGCTTATACCTTGAATATTAGTGGTAGCAATGGAGGAGGTTCTACTTTGCAATCAATTTCCATTGGTGCTATTGATACTCCTTTTATAATAGAAGAAACCACTTATGCTTTATACGAGGAAAGTGAAGGGAAATATTATGGTAAATATAATATAGGAGGAGGAATCACTTATAGTGGAACTTCATCCGAGGAACTCCCAGGCACATTAACCATAACAAACTTCGACCCAAAGAACTTTATTATTTCAGGAACGTTTGAGTTTACAGTTTTAGATGATGACGGCAACGAAATCAATATTACCGATGGCCGTTTCGATATGAATTATACCAATTAAACTTTTATGAAGCATTATATTTTATACCTATTGTTGGGTTTGAGCTTAGCAGGCTGTTGTAACGACGACGACCAACCCGAAAACCCATTAGACCAACTCCCACCAGCAACGCAAACTGGAGCCAACACTGCTGGCTGTTTGGTGGATGGTGAAGTTTTTTTACCTAATAACAAGAGTATGCAACCATTAATTTGTAACTACCTTGATGGAAAAGATTTTTCGATTGTGATATCAAGAAAAATTGATGGAATCACATATAAAATCTACATATATATAGGAGACACACAATTAGAAGTTGGTCAAACTTATGAACTTCGGGAGGAGATAGATGGAACCTCAAAATTTGGATGGTACTATATTCAATATCCACTTCCTGATTTATATACGTTTAATTATAAAACAAAATCAACAATAATAGGCGAATTAGTTATTACACATCACGATTTTGATAAGGCCATATTGAGTGGTACCTTTTGGTTTGATGCTCAATTTAATAGTTCTGAATATTATAATGGAGAAGTTAATGAGAACAAAATTATTAAAGTCAGAGAGGGTCGTTTCGACATGGAATATTAAAGAATATATAAAACCTAAAATTCAAAAACAAATTCCCTATGATAAAGCGCAAAGCAGAAAAGACTATTTACTAGGTAAACAGTCTTTTCAAGAATTCAAATTAAACAATATCTCACAATTATTTATTCTCAAACAAAATTATGAAGCATTATATTTTATACCTATTGTTGAGTTTATCCTTTACAGCCTGTTGTAACGACGACGACCAACCCGAAACCCCTATAGACCAATTACCTCCTGCCACCCAAACTGGAGCCAATACTGCTGGTTGTTTGGTGGATGGTGAAGCTATATACTCAAAAGGACGAAATTTAACATTTCAATTATTTTATAATGATGGAGAAGATTTTGGTCTTTTAGTAAGTAATGAGAAAAATAATATAGACAGGGTTATTCATGTAGCGTCATATAATGAGTCTATGGAAGTAGGTCAAGTTTACCAACTTGTTGGTTATGGTATAGATTCAAAATTTGGGGAGTATGTTATTCAATATCCAGATTTTACAAATAAAGAATATCAAACAACTTCAATTGTTACAGGAGAATTAATTATCACCCATCACGATTTTGACAATGCCATTATTAGTGGCACGTTTTGGTTTGATGCCATTGATAGCAAGGGTAATGTTGTGCAAATTAGGGAAGGGCGATTTGATGGAGAGTATTGATAACATTATAAAGGTTAAGTCTAACAGGAAATTCAGAAACAAATTTCCCATGATAACATAAAGTCACAAAACAGGAAAGACCATTTACCAAGTTTTAAGAAAACTTCATCACTTAGGAATATTCGTAAACAGTGCGAATTCAGGAATTCAAATTAAACAATATCTCACAATTATTTAATCTCAAACAAAATTATGAAGCATTATATTTTATACCTATTGTTGAGTTTATCCTTAACAGCCTGTTGTAACGACGACGATCAACCCGAAACCCCTATAGACCAATTACCCCCTGCCACCCAAACGGGAGCCAATACTGCTGGTTGTTTGGTGGATGGTGAAGCCATATTTCCGAAGGGATCAGGGCTAATTTTTCATTTATTCTATACCGACGGTTTAAATTTTGGATTGGGTATAGGTAATGAGAAAGCAAATGTTGACAGAATAATCAATATAGCTTCTTTGAACGAAAATCTTCAAGAGGGGCAAACTTATCAGCTAAGTCAACATGAAGCAAACGGTAAATATGCTTCATATTCCATTGGTGCCACCCCTCCTCCTAGAGAAAATTTTTTTGAAACAACTTCTACTATTACTGGAGAATTGACTATCACCCATCATGATTTCGATAAGGCCATTATTAGTGGCACGTTTTGGTTTGATGCCATTGATAGCAAGGGTAATGTTGTGCAAATTAGGGAAGGGCGATTTGATGGAGAATATTAATAACATTATAAAGTTTAAGTCTAACATAAAATTCAGAAACAAATTTGCATGAAAACATAAAGCCACAAAACAGGAAAAACCATTTACCAAGTTTTAAGAGAACGTCATCTTTTAGGAATATTTGTAAACAGTGCGAACTCAAGAATACATTTGATTCTACCTCAAATGTGTTTTAATATGTTTTTAGTTGTTGTTGGTGTAAATAGTGGAGTACTGCTAATGAGGCTGATTGATGATTTTGTGATTTAATGCCAAAGTAAGATGGCGTTCTCCATGGGCCTCATTTAGAGTGATAAGTATCTCACGGGCTTTGGATATCGAGAATTTAGGAACTGCATAGACTACCCTTGCTTTTTTATGTTGCTTTAACATTTTCGGGAGTTGGTAGGTATATACGGGTTTTAATATGGATTTTTGCATGGAACTGTGTTGCCCACGTTTTTTAATGGTAATGGCTACTTCTAAATAATTAATGGTATAGTCTAATGTTGATGCATTATGTAGATCCAAAACAAAGTAAAGCACCCCTTGACGGTATACTATGTTTTGAAGGCTCATGGAGACATCGTATTTTTTTCTGGTTTTTATTGGGGCTTGGGATAAGGTGTTTATTAGTTCTTGACAAATCACGTCATAGATAGGAACCGATAAGGGGCGAAGGCTGTCTTTTGGTATGGGATCTGTTTTTGGGTAGGCATACCCTATGGCCGATGTCCCAGAAATGAAGTAATTATAGACCTTCAATTCCTTACAGTATTTTAAATAGTAAGCGTAGACCTCTCCTGATTGACTGATCAATAGAAGGTTGCTATCCTTACCTGGGCTCGCTTGTAGTAAACCAAAATATTCGCTCTGCTCTCGATTGTAACTGAAAACAAAATGTTTAGATCCCGTAATGCCTTGCTTTATGGGATGTTGAAAAAATAGTCCTACGGTCTGGTAATCGTTTGCAAAAATAGTATCCAAAGGTTTGGGGTGCTGTGCTTGAAGCATAGAGTAAAAGCTTAGGGCAAGGATAAGGATATAGCTACGTTTCATGAGATTTATGTTTAGCGTTATTAATTCGGTTTTAAAATCAATTTGTAGTTGTTTACAATCTTAATTTTAAGATTGCGATTGGTGCGTTGAAATACGGTTTTAAGGCCACTTACCTGTGGGATTCCAGCGATATTAATGTCGTCTACAATGTCACCAAGAACTTCAGATTGCGCTTCAGCACGAAAACTGTGCTCTACATAAATGCCTTCATTACCATCGGTTAAGTCGAATGCTTTTAATCGTACAGGCTGGTGATTGATATTGAAAATATTCAATAAGGCCCGATTGGGTTTAAAGCTCACAAAACCATATACCGGTGTGTTTTTGGGGAAGACCTGATTATTAAAATGTACAGGTTGCGCCAAACGCATACGTAAGCGTTGGTTGGCCTTTAGGGTTTGGTTTCCATCGACGACAACAATGATGGAGCTGTCCTTAGTCTTGTAAACAGGTAAAGTCTCGGGGTTTGAAGCGAAAAAAAGTTGGTGCTCCAAGCTTTGTTGTTGGGCTACTAATAGGAAATCAACCACAGCTTTAGCATCTGGGTTAACAGCTAAAGTATCGGTAGTGGAAATTTTGGTTGCTATTTCTGGTGTCCTATAGGATTGTTTATCATAATCCAAAGCGCCCAAACGGAATATACTATCAATAATATGGTCTTTGTTTTTGTCCAATAATTCATTATCGAAAAAACCAAAGGAATCCAATAGCTTTTCATCGTATATACTTGGGGCATTGGTCTGTTTGACTTCTTTTAATTGGTTAATGGCTTCCAATTTTGATGAAAAGGTTTCTTGTTCCTTTTCTAATTGTGGCAGTTCAGGTTGCAGTAATTGTGGAGTGTCCTCTGGTGCTTCCTGAAGAACCTGCCACGCATAAGCACCAATAAACAGAAGAACCAAGATGATAATGGTTATAAATACGAGTTTGGGTTTGGATGCTGTCATAATAATTAATTTTTTGGTGTGTCTGATGCCACTTTACGAAGTTGTTGTTCAAAATAATTGGTAATCAATAGGCCATGGGTATTGTGGGGAAAATGGCGATCGACGTGTATCAATTGTCCTGTAGATTGTAATTCGTAAGTATCTACTACGGTTCCTCGGTTAATTTCAAAAACCGTTGTAGTCGTAAAACGGTAGGGGTCTTGCGTAAGATCCACCTGGGATTCGATGCTTACCACGTGTTGCACCAAGGAATATTGAATCAGACGGTTATAGACGCCGTCAGCGCGTTTTTGGCGGTACAGATCATCCACCGAACTATTGCCCAGCCAGAGTGCCTTTTCAAGGTGGTTTTCGAAGTTACTGGCATCAATATTATAAAAATAACGATGGAACAAATCTAGGTGGGCTAGCACTTCAACCTCTAAATTCTCTCTTTGAGAGACCCATTTTAAAGGAATCACACTGCCATCTGTACTAATGGCGAAAGCATTGTTCAGGGATTTTTGATGCATATCGTAAACGACCCAAGCTGCACTAAGCGTGCTTATAAGTGCAAACCCTATGACGGCCAAAACAATGATGCGATTCAGTCTGAGAACGGTATATATATTTTTAATAGGAGTTTCCATTTAAGTAAAAAGTCTAAAGGTGAATGAAGTAGCGCGACGGTATAATTTGAATTTTAATAAAATGATGAAAGCAATACTGCCCAATTCCACCACTGGAGCAAACACTCGGTGACCAACGTCAGTGCCGAAAAGATTGCTCCAAAACGAGGCGTTCAGTTCGGTATAAATGGCATTGATGAAAATATTGACCATAAAAAATGCGGGAACAAGCATGTAAACCGCAGCATATAATTTAAAAAA
This sequence comes from Formosa sp. A9, assembly GCF_051200825.1. Lineage (GTDB taxonomy): Bacteria > Bacteroidota > Bacteroidia > Flavobacteriales > Flavobacteriaceae > Formosa. The sequence continues at coordinate 1,203,366 of NZ_CP195158.1, forward strand.
GGTATAGGCCAAAGTGCGGAATTTCTCAAATACTGCTAAACTAATGACCAGGGGAAAGAAAGCCTGCATAATGGCCAGTAAGAAATAGCGCTCTGCTAAAAACAAGGGATAGAGGAATAAATCCAAAATCCAGAGACTAAGACTCAATATAAAAGCGAAAATTTTCCAGCCATACAGCGGAGTTACCAGTGCCTCATAGAGAACCGAAAGGGCTCGGCTGGCAGCCTCGACCACATTAACATCTTCTTCCATTGGCAGTTCCTGTAGCTGTAGGGGCAGCAGAGCAGGAGCCGTATCTCGGTATTGGGTTTCTATGGCTACCAGAATACCGTCAAACACCGATAATAATTGCGAAGAAAAGATAACTAGCAGTACCACTACAAAATTTTTGATCAAATCTGTAGGGGTCAAACCCCAAGAAACACCATCTTGGTTCGTAGCGCCCTCACTGTATTTTTTTATAATATTGACCAAAAAGAATACCACGGCCAAAGTTTTCATACCTGTAATGGTGTATTGCGAAAAATCACTGCCTTTAATGGTTTCAAAGATGGCATCCACGTATTCCAATCCAATTCCTAATAGTATCATGATTTTACGGTTTAATAGTTGGTATCACGATGGTTTACGAGATCCTGCATTTTCCGAAATGCAATAATGTCGCGGTAACGTTCTGTTTTTAACTGTAAATCAGAGACCATAGCTTTAGAGGCCTTTTCCCGCTCCTTTAAAATAGCCGTGCGTTCGCCATCGGTCATCTTAAGAAGGTCGCTGGATAGGATTTGGTCTATAAAGTCCAGATCATCCAAGGCTTGGTCTAAAATGGCATTAAAGGATTGACTGATACGTTCCACCTCTTCAGGTTTTACATACGGCGAGTCCAGGATATTCCGGAGATCATCACGTACCATATTGAACAGGCGCTGGTTGTTTTCAGTCAGGGCTTTTACCGCCTTGAGCTGTTTTACAATAGCATTGACCTTTTCGATGTTTTCCTTTTGGTCTTTTAAAAAATTGACCGTTTGGATGAGCTGGGAGGTTTGTTTCGCAGACTCGATTAAGGACTTTGCTAGACTGATGAAGTTGGTGTTGTCGTACACGGGCATGCCCTGGGCAAAGCAATGGTGCTGTATGTTAAGCACAAGTACTAAAGTTAAGAGTAAAGGTTTCATAGGCGTTGGTTTTTGTTGGTATAGGCAGTGATGGCTTTTTCCATACAGCCGTAATTTTCATATAAGGCCATGATGGCATCGTTCTCTGGGCCATCCGTCAGATATGCGGCGTACACTGAAGCCGGTACTTCCAAGCGGAACACATTGCTCTCACGTCCAATTTTAATGAACATTTCGGTGTATTTTAAAGGACCCGATAAATTGTTCTTAATTGACTTGAGTTGGTTCAGGTCGTGTTGTGATAGTTTTAAGCGCTGCTGAAGGTCATCATAGCCCTTTTCATTGTTCAAGCTATATATGATCTGTGTGTTCTCTAGAATGCTGGCCGAAGTTGCCGTATTGGGTAATTGGTTGATGGATTGTAGTATGATGCCAATAGCACCATTTTGCTTGCGAATGGCTTGATAATAGAACTCGACACTTTCTAAAACATTGTCGAATTTTAACTGTTTTGCAAATTCATCAAAAAGTATGATGCCTCGTTCCGAACGGTTTTTCCAAATAGTACGCTGGATGGCCGATTTGATGAGCTTGAGCATCACCGAGAGTATTTCCTTATTGTTTTTCACTTCATCCAGTTCAAATACAATCAGGCGCTTATCCTCCAATTTATAGGTTTGGTCTTCGGTTACCTTAAACAGAAAACTGTACAGGCCATCTCCAACGTATTCCGAGATAATATGGAGGAAATTAGTGATGTTGAAATAGTCCTCATGGATTTTTAGGTGTTTTAATAAATCTTTTTGTTGGCTTTCGATAAAGTGATAGAGGGATTCTAAAGAATGTTCCTGAGCCACGTTTTGATAGTAAAAGGCCAGTATTTTTTTGAGGGCAACGGTTTCTGCCTTATTAGGTGCAGCATTGGCGGCAAAGAGCTCGGAAAGGAAAATGGAAAGATCCTCCAATCGTTCAGGTCCCAAGTCACTGTCCTTGCTGATGTAGAAGGGATTGATACCGAGGTTGCGCCCGGTTTCATACCGTAAAATGGTGTGGTCGTTAGGGTAGAGCTTCGCAAATTTGGTGTAGGAACCCCCAAGATCAATGATAACCAAGCGTACTCCAGATTCAAAATACTGTCTTAAAATATTATTGGCCAAAAAGGATTTGCCCTCACCTGTAGGAGCGAAAACAGCAAAGTTTCGAGCCTTGATGCGCTTCTTGGACTCATCCCACACATCTTTGAAAACGGGTAGGTTATGGCAACGTTCATTAAATAGGATGCCTTGAGGATCTGATCGGTAGTTGCTGGTTTGAATTAAAAGACAAAGGGCGTGTTTTAAATCGGTGACATAAAGGTCGGTGTTGGAAAAATTGGAGGCAAAACAACAATAGCTATTTAAAAGGTAATTTTTACGCGCTTCACCTTTGGGGTAATAGGGAGTCATTTCCAATTCCTTAAATTCTGTTTTAATCTGTGTCCCCAATCGGTCCAAATCACTCAGGGATTTGTCCCAATACACGACGTTTAGTTGTCCTCGAATGATGCGGGCTTGATCGTCGGCGTTGATCTGATGGAGGATTTCCTGAATTTTTTCTAAAATGACCTTATTCTGAGAACCAAAGTTGGCACTCTTTTGCAATTCCTCGACTTTCTTATCTAAATGTTTACGCCAGACTTGTCTATCATCCAGGTAGAACATTTGGTTGATCATATGGTTGCCATGGAGTTGCAGGCCTATACCTTCTATGAACCCTTGATGAAAAGTGAACTCGTCAGAAGTAAATAGGGGATTTTGCTTACTGGTCTGCACAGCATCGTCAAAACAAAGCTCACTGTTAATGGCCAATACATCAAAAAAATGGTCACCAATCTGCGCGTGGCCTTGATCCAAGATTAAATCCGTATCAACATGGCTATTATAACCATTGAAAAAGTCGATTGTCAAGGTGTGGATCTCTGGAGCCTTTAACGGTATAAAGTTTAATTTTTTATGGGCGTTTAGACCAGCGACACTTTCTGAGACCGTTTTAATGAACTGTTGCAGCTTATCATCCAGCTGTTTGACCTGGATGTTTGCTACAGTTTTAAACGGATTAATGAATTGGGACTGGCTCATGGTATTGAGTTTGGGTAAAATGAAAAACACATAACAGTCATGGGATAGATATTCGCGCCCTTTAAAATGGGCGTAAGTGGCTTGTTCTAAAAACGTGTCATGTTTTAGATTCTCGGCCTCATATACCCGTTTGCGATAGAGGTCCTGCTTATGGACGATAGTACCAGCAGGCAGGGTCTTGAGGGCTTGGAACCATGCACCATGTAATTCTTCATAATCTTTTTCCGAAAGCGTGTAAATTTCAGGAAGCTCTAAACGATAGGCTAACAAGGCATTGCCGTTGTTGGCCAGGACCAAATGGTCTTGAATGTCTACTATGGGGTAAATGGAGAATAAATTTAGTTTAGAAGCCATGGCCTATAGATGGTTTTTTGTTAGAAATGAGTTTTGGAAATGACCGTTTATAAGTAAGGGCGGCGGGGCGGTTAGACAACCTCAGTAAACAGATATAAAGACTAACATTACAAAGCAGACACCCCAAGATCAACAAAGCGCCAAAAGAAAAGATTATGATCAAAAGGGAGGCGAGTATCGCCATCATCATCAAGGCAAAAAAAGGTAATGGTAGCCCATAGATCAATGCCTGCTTTCTAATGTTTCTGTAGATGGTAAAGCGTTTCATTACACTACGATACCTATAAGGTAAGTGAAGATTCCAACTACAGCACCTGCTATTAATACAAATACGAGTACCCGGGTGATGCCCTTTTTTAAATCGGCATTTTCACCAAAGAAATGCCCAGCATTAAATAAAAAACCAACAAGGAAAATCACCCCGAGAATGATGGGGAAAATAGACCTAATGGTGTTGGAAATATCGTTAACAGAGTCTTCTATGCCTCCTATTTGGGCAAAGGCAGGCATAGATGTAAAAATCAAAGCCAAAAATACGTACACAGATGTTTTCATAATGATTAGGTTTAGGCCGTTAAGGCGGTTGTTATTCTGATCATTTATGAATGTATTTTGAACCTCCTCTTTTTATGGGAAATGCAAAAATATTAACGTTCTAAAGCGTTAAAATTTAAATACTTAACATGTGAATTTGGAATTGGTTGCATTTTGTGCAATAAAAAAACAAGATGAAAGCGATCAATCAGTATTTGAATTTAGCGGTATTCCTTTCGGTTTTAGGACTCTGTAATGGGTATAGTCAACAGCTCATAGATCAAAAATTTGTAGTGCTATTGGATCCAGGGCATGGGGGATCGGATTCTGGAGCCTGCTCCTTGACAGGAACAATGGAAAAGGACATCGTACTGCAAGTTGTCAACCAAATGCTTAATATCCAGCGTGACTACCCGTCATCGTCCTTGGAATTATTAACTACCCGACAAGAGGATACCTTGTTGAAACTAGGCGTTCGTAGCCAAATGGCTATCGACCAGAACGTGGACTTTTTTATGTCAATTCATTGTAATTATGCGGCTAGTAAAAACGCTCAGGGCATTGAAGTCTTTACGTATTGGAGTCCATCGAAAGTTGGCAAGATATCAATTTTATATGCCTTTGGTTTGGTACAGGGCATGTCCCGCCACTTGGATTGGCCAAGTAGAGGTGTAAAGTTTGCGAATTTTAAGGTGCTTCGTGATCTTGATAAAACCGTGCCAAGCGTATTAGTGGAATTGGGATTTTTATCCCATCCCGAAGAGGGTATCCTATTAGCTAAACCTGAAACTATTCGTGATATTGCTCAAGGCTTATATTATATGTTAAACCAATACTCAAAATTATGAATACGTTTTATCATGCTTTACTGACCTGGTGCAACGAGCTGTTGAAGGCTTTAGGTGCCTGGCTACGATCGTTCAGGTAAGGTTGTAGTAGATCGATACCTTAATGTTTTTGGAGACTTCTTAGGATATTTTTTAGCCACCAGATTCCGAATTTCCAATTCGGTATATCCTTGTTCCTTTAATTGATCGGTATAATCCATTCTTAAAAACATAAAATCATCAAAAGGGTGCTGCTCGATGTGATATTGATGTTCCAAATGTATACGTTGTCCCCATTTAGGGTCGATAAGGCTAAGTAAAACCTCCTGTTTGGAATAAATCATGCGTTTGCAATCCTGATTTCTATTTCGGTGCTTTAACTCATAAGCAGTAGCCATATAGTAGGTAATGGAGGAAAATATCCAATACAGGATTTCATTTTCCTCGGTGGTAGTTTTTCGTTTTAACTCTTGTCCACGTTCTGAAACCACAAAATGAAACTGGCCAGTCGTATCATATTCTATATGTGGTAATGCATCACCTCTTGGGATGTGGTAAGTGGGTAGCAAATGTGTCGGGGCATCTATTTTAAAAGCTAGACGTTCCACTCTGGTTTTTAGTTTGATTAATTGCATGTGGTTAACAGATATTCATAGAGGTACAGCTGCTTCTGTTTTGTGGAAACACATTAAGAAGGAGTGTCTTACTATGTTGATAATTTGGTTGTTAGCGTTTTGATGATGCCAATATCGGATGAAATTTTTTAATTAAAAATTTTTAATTGTCCATTAAAAGTGTAATACCAGGCTAGTGAAATTTTAGTTTGCCCCAGACCAAAGGATGGGAACTTGCCGCTTGTGTGCTATTTTTGATGCTCTTGTAATGGTGGAATTGTGGGCGGTGTTTTGGCCACATCCCTTTTCTGTTCAGGCCACTATCTACCAGGACCTCAAAGAGCCTTGGGGATAACAACATATAATCCGTTTGCTTAATGTTGACCCCTTTGCGATAGGCTCCCAAACGATGGTATTTTTCATCGACACCTTGATCTAAAATGACCTCGAAGGAGAGGTGGCGGGTAATATCTTTTAGTGAGGTTTTTTGAATTAGAGGCGCTACGGAATAGCAATAGGAGGGGGCACCCAAGGAACCAGCAATGACGATATGTTGATTGCCTTCGGCTATTAAGGCTTCATAACGTTTGGCTAAATACAAAGAGAAAAAGGCCCGCTTTTCATCCAATACGTCATTTTCATTAGTAGTTTTTTTAAAGTTAATAGCCAAGAGATGCAATACGCTAGTGTCGGGCATTAAAATTTTAAATTCAATTAAAGGATTTTGGTAATGGGTTTTGATGTGCAACAGTTCATACCCTTCTCGTAGTAAAAGTGCAGTTTCCAAACCGTGGTCGATATTGTTTTGAATGATCTGAATGTCCTTGTAAGGGGCGCATTGGAATTTTGGGAGCAGTTCTTTATTGAACTGTTCTAGAGAGATTCTATCCTCAACTTCTTGTAATACAAGAATGTCTGGGTTTATTTCCGATATGACCCTAGCTTTGTTGGAGGTGGCAACAACAGGGATCGCCTGGGTCTGAAGCTGCAACCAGCCATTCCAATTGTTGATCAAGGTGGCCTTTATCCTTTCGGAGTAATCGCAGCCCTTAAAAAATAAAATCCCATCTTTATTACTTAATAGGGCATAGGGTTTATTTGTAATGTTTTCAAACCCTAATAGATAGGCTAGTTCTCGAATACGTGCGATAGCTCCTACCGTTTTAGGTGTTTTAATCATTAATTCGTCCATTTCCTGAATCCATTGTTTGCGACTGGAATCTAAGGCGCTTTCCATAAGTTTACGGTCTCTGTGGAATAGATTTTCAATATTAAATGTTGCTAGTTTCATAGGTTTCTGGTTTAAGTGTATTTGTTTTTGCTATGTGTTGAAAAGGTCATTAAATTGAATAGTTGCCGCATCATGGAACGGACTCTAGTGCCATAATTCGATTCAATTTCCAAGGCATTGAGTTGGGTAGTACCATAGGTTTTAATGCCTGTTTTTAAAAATAGATCGTGACGGGAATAGATGATTTCGCGCATGACGTTACAATTGTTACTGTAAAACTTACCCTGTGGTTCAAGACCTAAGCCCAAAAAGCAGTAGGCATATCTGTTGCCATAGGCCTCGATGGCCTTTGTGCCTGTTTGATTGAATTGAAACACGATGTTTCTGGAATGTACCACTTTGTAGAGTTTAGGTTTTAGGATAACATGCCGCAGTAGTTTCATTAAACTTGCCTTACCACATCCCTCGGGGCCTGATAATAAAATGCCCTTTTTTAAATCGATATTATGCGCATGGCAAAATTCTTGGTCTTGGATATAGTAACAGCAAAGTTTTAGAATGATTTCGCGATCGGTCTCGTGCAATTTAAAACGCTTGCCAAACAGTAATTGACCTTTGTGTTGCAAATAGATCCAGACCTGGTCGAAGTTATAATGGATGGTGTTTCCTTGGACCTGCCCGAGCGTAAATACGTGATGGCCTTCTGTGATATTATAGGGGGTGCTCATAGTTTTTTAATGTTGTTTTTGTTGGTAACTGTACAGTTGTGGTGTTTGGACTGATTGTTTTCAGCATCCATTGCCTTGCAAGTGCCTGCCAATCGTTTATCACAGATTCAACTGGAATGTTCCAGCCTTTGTTTTCATTGTACTCATAATATTTTTTTGCTTCCTGAACTGGCCAACCTTTGGAACTGAAAAATTCTAAAACTTCCTTTAGTTCTGTAGGTTTATTTATGTTTTTATTATGTTTAATAGTGTTTAGTATAGGTGCTACTGCTAGTGGCCTACTGGTCTCCCTGTGGTTTCCAACTTGTTTCTTAGTTGGGTCAAAAAGATACATCTTGACTCTGCTGCCCTTATAGGGGTTATGGGAAGGGAAATATTGAATGTATTGCCAATCGTGAAGATTTTTTAGACAGCGATAGTACGTTTTGGAAGCGCCTAATTTGGCCATGGCCATAATCTCTGCCCTAGCAAAGAAAAAAGGGTTTTTAAAGTTTGCGTAGTTCCAAAATTGAAACAAGGCCATATATAGACTTATATGCGATGCATTTAATCTGGAATCTTTTTGAAAGATTTTAAAAACTTCATTGAGGTGTTTGATGTAATTCATAACTAAGATATTTGGTGCTCATCAATTCGGTTTTCATTAATTATACGTTGGATATCCTCAGCTTGATAGAAAATAAGACCTCCGACTTTGGAATATGGGAATGTTCCATTGATCCTTAAGTTTTGGAGGGCGCCAGAACTTATGTTTAATTGTTTCATAAGATCCGAGGAGCGCAATTGTTTTTTTAATTGTATCCGATCATGTTCTATAAATAGTTGTTTGATGGATGCTAAGAGTTCCAGTTTAAATGCTTCCAAGTCTTCTACAGTAAGTATTGTCGCTCCCATAGTGTTTGATTTTTAAGGTTAAAAAAAAATGAGATCCAAAGAAGTTTGGATTTATGGGCAAAGTTGAAGAAAGGTGTTGGTTAAAAATCAATAGTTGTTCCCTAGTTGGGAGAAATTTTTTTTAATCTCTTGGAGATCATTTGAACGCTGTTCATTATGATAAATTTGATTTTTAGACCTATTCGGTAACGTCCATAAAACTCAAAACAAATCATATTGTAAAACCCCAAGTTGGGATAACTTGGGATTTATTGGTCGGACTCGATTAATTTGGCTTTGAGACTTTCTGTAAGTCGATTAAGAAATTTGGTGTTACTGGATTTGCGCGCTCTGATTTCAATAAAAGTGTGGTAATAATTTCCAAGTTCGATGTTAAAATACTTTTCGAAAAAGGAGGCGATTTCCTTAATGTCAGCAGTGCCACTATTAATCACTCGGCTGCAATTCAGAGCATAGATTAGTTCAATAAGTTCGGTTTTACTTCCTGTCCAATGTAAAAAGGTTGATGAGTCATCATCCGAATCTGTAGTAAATTTTAGGTTTTCGAGTTTTTTAATTTCCTTCTGTAGATAGTGAATAAGTAGGTCAAAAGCTAAAATGCGAGCCACGGCATTGTCTTGACAGGTCGAAAATTTATCATCGATTAGGACAGCATAGGATTCCGATGGAATTCTGAGGTCTAATCTGCCGCGCATAAAATATAAATCATCCAATACGGTGGCGCCACGACGGAAATAACGATAGAATTCGTGATTGTCATGAAAGTAGGCCTGTAACCTGTGAATATTTTGATTTAAGTATTTGATTTGAAATTTAGAACTGCCTCTAGGACGCTTACTTTCAATGCGGTAAAGTTTAACATAATAAATCAATCTGCTATATACCTTGGGTTTAATATGTTTAAAAAAGAAGATTTCCTCTTTAGCTGTGGCAAAACCTTTCTTAATTACATTAGACCTTAATTGTTTCATAAGCTGTTCAGTGTATGAAATGCCTTGTTCAGATTTCTGTAAAATATCCAATGGCCGACTTTCAATGGCCGCCAATTGGGTGTCCAAATTGGTAACGATTTTAGTGTAGTTCATAGGGATGAAATTTAGTTGTTCAGTTTAGTCCATAAAATTTACTGTGATTTGATATAAATTGAAATATTTAACATTTTTTAAATCCCTCTCAGATAAATTATAATCCGTTTTAGATAATTAATAGCTTGTGTTTCAGTGATTTGTTTTTGTTTTTGGTGCGCGTCTGTTGATTATTTTGTAAGTTTAATAAAGGACCAGTTTTTTCATTTGCTATGATAAAGTATTACGAGAATGAATATGCCAGTTACCGGTTTAGTAATGGCATATTAAAAGTGACGTACCACGAAGGGGTTACCGTAAAATACGGCACGGCGGTAAAGGTTGTACGGGATAGGTTACAATTACAGGAGGGACAATGGCTGGCTGTACTGTGCGATATCCGTGGGATTAAGGAAATTGATAAACCTGCTAGAGCTTATTTGGCGGTTGAAGGCTCATCATTGATACATGCTGTAGCGTTTCTAATAGACACTCCTGTTTCTAAAATGATGACCAAATTCTATGTCAGGACTAGCAAGCCCTTAGTACCTTCCCAAGTGTTTGATGATGAACAGGACGCTTTATTGTTCTTGAACAAATTTAAAGATAGCGCTTTTTAAGCTATGGCTTAAAAGGTTAATTCAGTTCAAAAAGAAACAATATGGAAGGTAAACATAAACATAGATTTGATCTGATAAATCAGATGATATTAGAGATGGCCTCGGGTAATTTCCATTTTCGTTTGGGACGGACTAAACGTAACGATACTTTGGAAGGCTTGTTGGTTACGCTTAATATGTTGGCTGAGGAAATTCAGGCCGTCATGTACCATCAGGGTTTTGCTGTTGATAATAATGTGCAAAGATCCCTTGTTCAAATGGGGTTTTTGGTGAATCGCCATGGCTTTGTCCGTATGGTGAATCAACAAAGCTGTACTATTTTGAGTATGGATTATTGCGATATAATAAATCGACCTTTCGTAGAATTATTGGATTCATCTTCAAAAGGGGAATGGATACAATGGTTGCATCAAGTTGAAATGAAAGACCATTTGGATTTCGATCTGGAATTGGTCTTTAAAGACAAAAAGGGGCTTTTAATTCCAAAGAACTGCATTGTTTCCTATTTGAGGGATAAGAATTTTAGTCCTGAAGAAATTTTAATAACCACTGTGCATCAAAAGAGCCAACATGATGAATTTGAAGCAGAAATTAAACAAAAAATTGTAACTCATATTTATAAAAGTGAGCCCGTTAAACCCATTGTGGATAATTCTAAAAAGAGAAAAAAACTGACGTTTGAAGATATTAAAATAATTAAACGCGGCCATGATTACATACTTAATAATATAGGTGATAAATTTCCATCTTTAAAAGAATTTGCATTACAATTAGGAACCAACGAATTCAAATTAAAGTATGGATTTAAGGAACTTTATGGCATTAGTGTGTATCGGTATTTAATTCAAGAACGGTTACGACAAGCTAAGATGTTCGTACAATTTAGCGATATGCCGCTAAAAGTTGTTGCTAGTCGGACAGGATTTAAAAGTTTTCCTCATTTTTCCAAAACTTTCAAACAGCACTTTGGTTATAATCCAAGTGAAATGAGAAGAATGGCCAATGAACAGCCTAAACTTAAAGGGAATCGATCATAATTCCTTTAGGGATAAGTTTTAATCCTTCTCAAATAAACAATAGTTAGGATCTTTACCATAACAAATTAATTGTTATGAAAGTATCTATAAATATACCTGCCAAACTAGTTGCCATTGTAACCCTTGCATATAGTGTACTGTTTATTTATGCTGCTATACAAAAACTAATAGAAGTCGAACAATTTAGAATTCAATTGGGGCAATCTCCAATCCTAACCACATATGCCGATTATATAATGTATGCACTTCCTTTAGGGGAACTGGTTTTGGGGTTTACCATTTTTAGCCATAAGTTTAAAAGACAGGTGCTTTATGTAAGTTATAGTTTAATGGTGATGTTCACGACCTATATTATCCTTATACTGAATTTTAGTGATTACATCCCTTGCTCATGTGGTGGTGTTTTAGAAAAATTGGGCTGGACTGAGCATATTGTTTTTAACCTAGTTTTTATAATCATAGCGATAATTGGTCTTTGGTGTTTAGACTACATGGATACTAATAAACAATCAATTATACTATGAGAGTTAAAAGTTTCATATGGAGATTATTGGGTTTTGGAGTAGCAGGAATACTGCTAATGGTTTTGTTATTTGTTACTTCGGAGCAAGAAATGCATCATAACAATGCTTTTATTAGACGGTATCCCCATCATCCTATTAAAAAATTATTTGATTTTAATCTTGGGTATAACTCTTATTATTTGGCAGGTTTTGAAAATGATAGGCTGTATCTGGGGAACCATACGGCACCATTGCACCTACTGGAAGTAAATTTAAAAACCAAGGATACAACACACATTAAAATAGGGCTTGAATCCAAAGATATTCCCTTTCAATCTATAACAGTTAATGTTGTACCTCCATATTTTTTTGTAATGGATGGAACTGTTCCTTGTATTTTAAGAGGATATACGCGTGATTGGGAAGCTAGAGATTGGATGAAAGGGGAGGTATATTTTACCAATGCCAAAGCTGTGGATTCTGTGAGCATTTTTATAAAAACTATAAGTAGCAGCAATCGTCAGGCTATACTGGGACTGTTACAGTATTCGAATGGCTTTAATACTTACTTGTATCCAGAACTCTTGGAAAAGCAAATGGATGGGATTTTTGATGTTGATGGCTTGTTGACTATGTCTCCAGACTTTAAAAGTCTTGGGTATTCCTATTATTATAGAAACGAGTTTATGATTTTGGATGCCGATCTAAAAAGTATTCAAAGGATGAAAACGATAGATACAGTAAGCATGGCGCAAATTACCTTATCCAAAATATCCAAAACTGGAGAAGTGAAGATGACAAGTCCCCCCTTGATAATTAATAGAACCGCAGCTCAATTTGATGCTTTTATGTTGATCCATTCTAATCGATTGGGGAAATATGAGCAATCTGAAATGCTAGAGGATGCTTTCATTATAGATGTGTATAATTGGGAGAAGGAACGCTATGAGTTTAGCTTTTATCTCTACCATTTCGATACAGGAAAATTGAAGGAATTGAAAGTGTTTGAAAGCTATCTAGTTGCATTGAGTGGAGAAAAACTGTCGGTCAATCAGATTAAATCTTCTGTTTTTAAGTGAGGGATTTAAGAGAAGCGGAAGTCAATAATAAAATTTAACATTAAGATATACTGGCCAGTATCAGGGGGAAGATCGAAAACCTGTATGAAATAGAGTAGATCATCATTTAAATATATTATTATGAAAACACTTAAATTTAAATTCATAGTTCCTGTGCTAGCTGTTGCTTTTGCCATCAGTAGTGCCTTTGCAACAGCATCAGGATCTTCTGTAAGTGAAGTAAATGCCATTTCTGGGTATATCGATGCGCCAGAACCTTGTCAACAGGCGATAAATTGTTCTTTAACACCTGGACCTGTTTGTACTAATGGCATGTTCGGAGCCCAAGTATTCGGGAAACATAACCCTAGTGATACGACCTGTCCTCGTGTGGTGTACCAACCATAACTGGATTTGTTATTGATGAAAGAAAAGGAGCTTTAACGGCTCCTTTTCGATTTATAGGGATGGGAATTCAATATCCAAGGCTTGGGAGCTTGTTGTTTTAGATGATAGTCAAACCAATCCATAATTTTACAGGTAAGGTCTAGTTGGTTTTTTTGTTCTACCAGGACATGTTTTTCATTGGGATAAATTAAGAGGATATTTTCTTTGTCCATACGCCGTAAAGCTAGGTGCATGTACAGGCCTTGTTCCCAATTCACACGGTCATCGTCATTTCCAAACCAAATGAGCAACGGGGTATCTACCTTATCAATTTGATGTATGGGGGAATTGGCTAAATAATTCTCTTGAATTTCAAAAAAAGGCTTGTCCATGCGTAGTCTTCCAAATTCATAATAGTTTAATTCTGGTTGGTTTCCAAAACCAGGCATAATACTTAATGCGCTGCTGAACAATTCAGAAAATCCAGATCCAGAAATAGCAGCTTTAAACAATTGGGTTTGGGTAATCGTAAAGTTGGTTTCATAACCTCCAAGTGAATGCCCAATTAATCCGAGTGCATTTTTGTCGATATAGGGGTTTCTTAATGCTGTTTCCGTCGCTGCAATTATGCAATCAGCAGCGGACATGCCAAGGTTTCTTAAGCGAAATTTAATATCTGGAAACAACACAAAATAACCATTTAAAGTAAAATTAGTCACCAAGGCTATGTCTTGTGCAAATGGAGATGGTAATATAAATTGATTGTAGTATTTGGTTTGCTGTTCATAGGGAAGAACAATTAATGGATATTGTTTTGTATCATCAAATTGAGCAGGATAATACAGTATGCCTTGGAGGGAATCCTGATTGGAATTGGTATATTGAATGATTTTAGAATCTCCCCAATAGTAGTTTTTATGGTGCGGATTACTGCGGTATAATACTGATTTATGTTGATCCGCATAGGTCATTAGGGTATAGGGCGTATTAAATCTTTGGGTTCTAAAGGTTAATCTGGAAGCATCTGGTGTGCTAAAAACTTCATCAGAAAAAGCATCACCAAAAATAATAGGCTTTAAGGATTTCGGGGTATAGTGATAATACCCCATGTGCCTAGTTGTGGAATCTATGGCATGAAAAATAAGATTATCTTGAGACGGAACGGTTAAACTTTTTCCATTTAGATGGTTTCTGGATTTAGGGTTTGTGTTAGACCCTTTATAAACACTAAAGCTTAATTGAGAGGCTTTTCCATCGGTGAGTTTAGTTGTTTTCAAAGACGGTAAATCAATTTGCCAAACGTCATGTTGTCCGCTTAGGTATAGGTGTGTCTCTTGGGTATTCCATACCGGATGGCTAATAGGTGGGAGAGTTTTGGAATAGGTAATGGTTTTATGCAATGCTTCAGGTATGTTTTTAGAAATGTTTATGTGTTGACTATGTTTAACATCATAGAGCCACCACTTTTTGTCCTTAAAATAACTGTAGTAGCTACCCGAAGGTGAGGTGCCAACAGTACGTGTAGGGTGTTTTTTTAAGATTACTGATTTTGAATTTGTTTTTAAATCTATCAGATGATAATCTGTAAAATGGCCTTGATATTTGTAAAGAGGCAAATATGCAGTCTGACCATAAACTAATGCCGTTTGATGATCCTCATTAATTAAACTAAAGGGATGTTCTCCTGAAGTGATACTTTGGAAAGATCCTTTTTTAATATCCCAAAACCCTTGTAAGTCGGAATTTTTATAGGAATGGTAGGCCTGAAGTTTAGGAAAGACTTCAGGAGCTTGGTAATGCCAAATTTCTACTTCGGAGCCTATAGCGTTTTTGGATTCCTCATTTTTTATAGAATGTTTAGAAATTGGAAAAAATACTTGTGAGCCATTATGAGCAATGAAATATTGTGTCATTTGGGAAATGGTCGTTTTTGTGATACGATAATCCTTGGGGAAACCAGACATAGTGTGGGGGTCAAGGCTGTTAAGTGTTTTATTGAAATGATGGAGTATGTAGCCTGACTCAGGATTTGAGGAAAGGCTTTGCGCTTCATAGAAAATCAGTTCATCTTGGGTGTCATGCCATTTTAAAAATGAAATTTCCTTTTGGGAGCTTAAAATGGTTTTTGAAACCGCGGTATTAGAAGGGTTGATCAGTTGTAGCCTATAGTTGTCTTTTGTTTTGGAAATAATCGCTAGAGTTTTACCTGTGCTGTTAAATTGATACTCTATAATATTATTAAAACTAGTCTGTTTGTTTTTTTTTAAGTCCAATAAGGTTAGTTTTTTGTTTTGGCTATTATATACTGCTACATGATTTTGGGTGTTGGCTAGTTGGTAAGCTCTCCCATCTTTAATATAATTTGTTTCTTGGGTACTTAGATTGTGAATACCTACCCCTTGAACACTGTTTTTAAAAATAAACCAAGAATTATCAAAGCTAAAAGCACCATGGTGCCCCTTTGGGAACCCTATTCGATTAAGAGTTGTTGTGTTTTGTACATACAAGGTATCCTTGCCTGATGGATAGGTCATGTAATAAGAAACATAGTCACCATTTTTAGATAAATGTTCTTGTGTGAGTAATCCCCAAAGTCGATAGTCATTCTCGGTAACCACCAGATTACCCTGTTGTTGCGCGTAATATGAATTGCTTTTTACTAGCAACATTAGTAAAAGTAAAACTGTTGGAATCACTTTTATTTGAAAATGAGCTTCCAAAAAATGTTTATTGGTTTTGCTAATCATCGGTATAAATGATATTTAAAATTGATTGAAATGTGTAATGCCCTAGTAAATTGCCAAAATCCTGCTCCCTTAAAGAGAGCAGGAGACTAAAACATAATAAACATAAAATGCACTATGTATTATAAAGGCAATGAATTTCAGGTTTAATAGCCGTCGTTCTGAGGATTCAAACTGGGATTTAAAATCAATTCAGAATCAGGTATGGGTAATCTATCCATGGTTGGTTTCCAATTTGGTTTTACGTTTTCAAGAGTATTGTGTATTAATCCTGTTCGTTTTAAATCTAAAAATCGATGCCCCATTTCTGTGAATAATTCAAATCTACGTTCTTCGTATATGGCATTGAGAACCGTGTCTGAATCTATTGATGTTATCGGGGATAAATGGGCGCGGTCTCGAATACGGTTTAAATCATTAAGAGCATTAGGTATTTGCCCTAATTGTGCATAAGCTTCAGCTCTGATTAAATACAATTCTGCCAAGCGAAAAATGATGGAGCACTCTTGGGTGGTGTCTGTAAGACTGTTAAATTTATATTTATTTGGAAAGAACCAAGTTTCAGATCCATTAGTTACCTGTCCAATCCATTGGGTAAATCTAAAGTCTTGAGGCTCCATTTTGGAAATAAAGGCTTCGGAGAGTGCACTGTTTGGAGGAGGGCCACTAACGAAAACATAAGTCTGGGCGTCTAATGTATTAGCGCCAGCTCTTCCAGTGTCAAACTGCCAAATAGTTTCGGGACTCAAATTAGAAAATACTTGGTCAATGTCTGATTGGAGTTGATAGTGCCCACTATTTATAACATAATCAGCTTCATTTAAAGCTTCTTCCCAGAGATGCTGGTAGAGGTAAACACGGGATAAGAAGGCGCTTGAAACCAATTGATTGATTCTGAAATTAGAATCGCCCATAGGTAATTCTTCTAAGAAGGATTTAGATTCTTGTAGATCTAAGATGATTTCAGAATACACAACATCTTGGTTTAGTTTTGGAATGCTCTGGTTCTTCTCATAATCTGTTGTTCTGATGTATGGGATGTCACCGAAAAGATTAACCAAATAGAAATGGATGAATCCCCTTAAAAAGTAAGCTTCACCAAGATAGGTGTTTTTTTCTTCAATGCTGAACGCATGGGATGCGGTTACACCTTCTATTATAGAATTAGTAGCGTAAATAAGATTGTAGCCGCCTGACCAAAAGTTTAGAACAGAATTATTGTTAGGTAAGACTGTGTTTTCATAAAAAAGTAAAGCAGCAGCGTTTGGATTATAATTAACTAGTTCATCTGTATACAGTCCCATGAGATATCCCACGCCTAATATATTTCCGGTGGTTAAAATGTTGTCCCGAAGTTGACTGTAGATGTCGGTTAACGCAGCATCGACACTTGATGCATCTGTAAATAATAGCTCGCCAGTAATTTCGTAATTTGGCGCATCAACGGTTACGAAATCTTCACAGGATAGACTTAATATTGATATCATAATGACCAGTGAATGATAATTGAAATACTTATAAATTGTTTTCATAATTGTTTTTTAAAAGGTAAGTGTGGTTCCTAAAGTGATAAATCGAAGGGGAGGAATGGTGGTGTTCGAGCGTGTTTCAGGATCAAGACCATTGTAATTGGTTAGCGTCCATAAATTTTGTCCTCTAAGGAAAAATTTACAACCAATGCCCATGTTTTGTACATTGGTTAATGTGTAGGTCAAGGAAAGGGTCTTTAGACGGAGATAGGAAGCATCTATAATAGCTGCATCACTTTGTGCATAATTAGAAAATGCGAGGGTTCCGTTATAATTTAATCCGCTAGTGTATTTTTGGACATCTGTTTGATCACCGGCATTTTGCCATCTATGGAGTACATCTCTGGATTGATTGTTCATGGTGCCAGGGATGTGCGTAGTTGCCACATAATCCATGCCTAATTGTTTAGTGAAGTTAAACAGGATATCTAAGTTAAACCGTCCGTAGGTGAATGTGTTTGATATACCGCCGTAGTAACTAGGATTTAGATCTTTAATAATTTGATTGTCCTGCGGTCTGGAAATAATACCATTACCATCAAAGTCTGTGAACTCAAAAAATCCATGGTCTGGGTTAACCCCTTGGGATTGATATAATTTTAGGATGTTCAATGGTTCTCCTAAAACTAATTGATTGGAATAGGTAGATCCTTCCAAATTTGGAAAACTTACCAGCCTATTTGTCGGAATGGTAATATTAAAATTTGTTGACCATTTAAATTGGTCGGATTGGATATTAACGGTTTGTAACTCAAATTCCCATCCTGTGTTTTCAACAGTTGCATTTAAGTTGGCATTTATGGAGCTAAAACCTGTGGTTCTAGGAAGAGGAA
The DNA here is from genome assembly GCF_051200825.1 of Formosa sp. A9. Classification (GTDB taxonomy): domain Bacteria; phylum Bacteroidota; class Bacteroidia; order Flavobacteriales; family Flavobacteriaceae; genus Formosa. The sequence goes on from NZ_CP195158.1 coordinate 1,221,552, forward strand.
TCCCAACCAGTTGATTTGAGGATGTATTCTGATAATAACTCGAACTAAAGTTAATGCGGTCATTTAAAAAGCCGAGTTCTAGGCCTGCCTCGAATTTTATGTTTTTTTCCCAACTAAAATTAGGGTTATATAGTCTGCTAGGTCTTAAACCTATTGTGTTTTGGTAAACAGAGTTAGAAAACGCAAAGGTGTCAAAATATTGATAATCTCCAATTTGGTCGCTTCCGGTAGATCCATAACTTGCTCTTATTTTTCCGAAGCTCAAAAAGTTTAAATGCGATTTGCTAAAGCCTTCTCTAGAGAATATCCATGCAGCTCCAACAGCGCCAAAGTTTGCAAATTTATTTTCAGAACCAAATCGACTGGATCCATCTCGCCGTCCTGTTAGGTTTACAAAATATTTCCCTTTGTGGTTAATATTTAGTCGTGCAAAGAAAGCCTGATATTTGTATTCTTTCTCACTGTTTTCATTAATAGATACATTCTGGGCTGCTGCTAAATTTTCTATGAAGGCATTACTGGTAAATCCATTGGCGAAAATAGAGGTAGTATTTGTTATTTCATCTTGAAAGGTCATTCCAAATAAAGCTTCGAGAGTTGAATTTTTGAATTGCGTTTTCCAATTTAATTGGGGTTCGATAATCCATGAAGTTCTATTGGCATTATTATGAAATGCCGACGAGGCCTCGCTACCAATACCGAAGGCTGGATTTAGTATGGTGTTTGGAGTCGTCTTGATTTCATTAAGTTGGCTTTGGGTAAATCCAAAACTGGTGTTGAAGTCTAGCCCATTTAAAAGTGTGTATTTTAAAACGGCATTGCTTATTAAATTCGTGCTTTTTGCCAAATAACTACCTTCAAAATTCCGTAACGGATTGTTCCAAGTTGAATTTTCCCAATTTAAACTGCCATCAGTGTTGTATAAATCAGGTGCATTAGGGGAAAGGAGTAAGGCTTCTCGGACGATACTGGTGGCAGGCAGGTTGTTGGTATCTGTTGTATAATTTACAGAAAACTGTAAGTTTAATTTGTCATTTTTTGTTTTGTGATGTAGCGAACTTAATATGGAAACTTTTTCATTTTTAAAGTCCCCTGGAAATACTGTAGTCTGTTTGTTGTAATTTCCACTTACTAAAAATTGGGTGTATTCACCCCCTCCTGAAAATTGCGCTTCCGCATTGGTAAGAAACGAGGTGTTCCCAAAAAGTTCTTTTTGCCAGTTGGTATATTTGGTTGGATCCCAAGTACCATTAATATCATAAGCATTGAACGGAATTTGTGTCACTCCATCATTAGCATAGGCTTCTTGTCGCATGCTAATGTATTCCGATGTGTTTAATACATCAACAGGGTTGGCCACTTCACCAAGACCAGATGAAAGGTTGACGATAAATGATGTCTTACCTGATTTCCCCTTTTTAGTAGTAATTAGCACAACGCCATTCGCTCCACGAGAACCATAAATGGCTGTAGCATCAGCATCTTTTAAAATTTCTATGGTTTCAATATCGTTGGAATTCAGATTGTTTAGAGGGCTGACACCTAAACCAGGAATGATTAAAGAAGAGGTTTGGGCATTGCCAAGGGTAGATGTTGGAAATGGAACCCCATCCACAACGAATAATGGGTCGTTACCATTGGATCGGATACTGTTTTGTCCACGTATTTTTATGTCAAATGCAGCACCGGGTATCCCAGATGTTTGGATGATTTCAACCCCAGCAGCTCTACCTTGAATGGCGGCCAATGGGTTGGGGAGATCTTGCTCTTCTATAGCGTCTTTGTTTATTTGGATGATATTACCCGTTTGTTCCCGCTCTTTTACGGAATAGTAACCAGCATTAATGGTTATTTCATTTAATTGTGTAATATCTTCCTCAAGGATAATAGTTATATGATCCCTATTATTTATTGAAACTTGTTGGGGTATAAATCCAAGACTAGATATGATTAACTCAGCATAAGGATGCGAAGTAATGGAAAAAGTACCATTTATTGACGTAATAGTACCCTGTTGTGTGCCTTCTATTTGTATCTGTACCCCTGGCAAAGGTGTGCCATGACTGTCTGTAACCTTACCAGAAACTAAATGTTGTAAATCTATTTTATACTTGGGTAGAGCTAAGGTGTTATTACAGAGTGAGCTAAAGGTTAGAAAGAGGAACAATGAGAAAAGCCGATTAAAAGAACGTGCTTTTTCATGAAGAATGTAGTTATTTTTCATAATTTTGGTTTAGGTTATAATTTTATATAAAGTGTAATCGCAACCTCCTAAAGACCGTGCAAAGTTGTTAGGAGGTTTTTTGTTGGTGTTTAAATCATAAGCAATTGGTTTTTAAGGTTAATACTGTGTTTTATGAGGGTTAAGTTAGGAATGTAGGTATCCTGCCTTAATTAGGTTGCGCTATGTTCGGATGCATAAAATGTAGAAAAGTGTTATGGGATTGTCGTGTGTCGTAATTCCGAAATCTAGTGTGTCTTAAGTCCCATAAAAATGTATTTACACAGGGTTTTTTGGCTTTTTCTTAAAAAGAATGTCAAATACGCTCAACTCGTGAGAGCTTGAGCTTAGTAAAATTAAAGGTGTGCATGGAACACAAAAAATTTGTTTCATTCTCTTCTTTATAGCTAAAAAACAATTTTGCAGATCCTCAAATCTGATGGTGACCAAATTGTAAACTATTACTTAAATGAGCCCACGTTAAGGGAACGTGAGCTTCATTTTAGATTCTCGTAATAAAAGTACCAGTTTTAAGATACGAGAAATAGTACTGGTTTTACAATTGTTTACCTAAATATGGATTGCAAATTGGTTAATACTGAGGCTAATATAATAAAAAAAATCAACTGTGGTGCTATGATACTACAAAAAATATTTCAATTTCATTGATATTTCTAATATATCAGGTTAGGAATGGATAATAAAGCTAAGAAACAATATTTAGAAACAATTGGAGGTAATTTGAAAATAGAGAGAGAAAGTCAAGGATTGAGTTATAGAGAATTGGCTCAATTATGTGATGTAGATCATAGCCAAATAAGTAAAATAGAAAAAGGTCTAATTAATATTCAAATAACCACACTTATTGAATTAGCAAAGGGTCTCAATATAAAAGCTAAGGATTTAATTGACTTTTAAGCTGAAGTATTTTATCCCAGCATTATAGAGTTTAAGATACAGTAAAGCCTAGAGTTATTTAAAAGTTAATTTTGTGATTTATGTTACTGAGTACGTTTACAAAAAAATGGAGATTATTCATTATCTTTAAAATACCAATTTTAACAGCATGTGCTTCCATACCTCTACAATCACGAAAACTAAAAAGCTAGAACAGTATTTTAATGTGAAATTAAATGAGGAAGTACTTCGTCCAATTTTTGATAAGCCGCAATATCATCTTAATGGATTTTCGCATCCCAATATGCTCGTCATTCCACAACAAAAGCGCGAGGTGTTGGTTCCTGGAGTTTGGGGAATTGTGCCAGATGATAAATCAAAAGACGAAATCTTGCCCTACTTTAAAGAAGCCGTCAAATATGGTGGAGGTCTCAATGCGCGCTCCGAAAAATTGTTTAACCATTTTATCTATAATAGCGTAATACATGAACAGCGCTGCATTATTCCTGTATCGGGTTTTTATGAACCGCACGAGTATAAAAAATCGCACGGGAAGAAAAAAGAGAAATGTCCATTTCTAGTTCAGGGTATTGAGAAGGAACCCTTGGCTTTAGCCGGGATCTACACGGTAATAGATACGTATATTACCTTTTCTATCCTCACAAAAGATGCTTCACCACAACTGGCTAAAGTGCATAATGTGAAAAAGCGTCAACCTTTAATATTAGACCTTGAACTTACAAAGGATTGGTTAGATCCTAATCTTACAGACAGACAAATAACCGAAATCACCAAGTATAATTATCCTAATAAGGAATTACTAGCCTATACGGTTAGCAAAGACCTGTTTAGTCCTAAGGTAGATAGTAACATTCCCAGTATCTTGGAAAATGTTGAATATGATGGTGTAAAAATCTAAAGTGTTTGCACAAAATTTGTAATTGGGCTTAAATTTCATTTAGCAGTCCTTTACTTTATATTAAGCATTAAAATTCGCTGTTTTTCTTCTATTTTAGTTCTATATTTATCAGTAAAGTAACTCTAAGGATAATATCTTAAGGGGGAAACTTATGTTGATAAAGTTTAAAAGGCGTTAGCCAAAATTAAAACCATCATTTTATACAATTGAGTTCAATATTAAAAACCATAGACTTCTTTCAATTTTTAAAAGTTAGATACGCAGGAAATATTCCATATCAAAATATTTTAATTGTTGGACTTATATTGGGATGGTTTACTTATCTCGGATTAGAAAGAAATTGGATACCAATTAAATTAATTATTTCTATTACTATAATCGTAAGTGCCATAATAACTTTTTGGTTTAAAAAATTTTATAAAAACAATTTGGGTTTTTATTGGTCATTCTTTCATAATATTGGTATTGGATTAATTTTTGCTTTCTTGTTTTTAAAAAGTAATGATTTATTATCTTCAAAACCAATAGTATATAACAATTACCGAATAACTGATGTAAGATTTGTTCATGGTATTACCTCTAGAGGTAGTAGAACAAGTCCAATGAAACCTATTATTTCAATTGATTTTAAAGGAACAAATAAAAATTTCACTTTAAGTCCAGTAGACTCAAAAAATATAACAATTAGAAATGCATATATGGGAGTAAAAGAAGGATTTTGGAATTATGATGTTATTAAATCAATCGATATTGCAAGAAAACAAAAATAACTTTGGGTAACACCGGCTATAGTTCATTGCTTCTGACTTTCCTCGCGGAAAGTCCTCGCAAATTTGCTATCTTCGGTGCACGGCGGAAAATCCGCACGGATTTTCACGCAACGAAACCATAGCCATAACCGTTGTGTACAATTTGAGAACAGCATTCGAACTATAGAAAATGATTTCACCAAAAAGAATCTATCCACCACAAAACTGGCAAAGTTTCGAGCTTTTGACATTAAAACTTTGGGGAGAAATATGGAATGTTCCAAACGAAATCGAATTTAATTCTGAAAGTGGCTCAAAACAAAAAGGTGTAGATATTTGTTGTGTTCCAAAAAACGAAAAAGAATATTTTGGAATTCAATGTAAAAACACAAAACTTTTCTGTAAATATGGTAAAATTCAAAAATTAACCAAAGCAACTATTGATGAAGAAATAGAAAAGGCTAAAGAATTTAAACCTAAATTAGAGCAATTAGTTATTGCTACAAGTTTCACCAAAGATGGAGAATTGGAAGAATACGTGCGAGAGATAAACTTGAAACATATTAAAAGTGGTATTTTTCGAGTACAAATATGTTTTTGGGAATACTTTTCAAGAAAAATTCAAGAATTCGATAATATTGAAAATTGGTATCTTAACAATCAAAATTTTGTGAGCCAAAAATCTGTATATGTAAGTTTTGAAAACGACAAAATAGAAAAAAATATTTCGCCCGAATTTATCAAAAACAATGTGACTTATCGTTTACAAACAGAAGATGAGAAACTTGAAGAAAAAACTGCTTTTCAAAAAGCATATAAGGAATTTCAGAGCGAAAGTAAATTAAGTTTTATTAATAGAATCTTTAACTTCTCAAATAAAATATCTGACAAAATTTTAACAAGTGACAAAATTTTAATTAATGGAGTCGACATAAAAAGTCAAGAATATATTGAAAGTACTTATCCAAAGCAAAAATTAGACACAAACATAGTTCCGAAATTTCTTAATAATTTAATAAAAGATGAGCAAGAATTTAGTTTTAAAATCAAAATCAAAAATGACGGTCGTTCTGTAATAGATGATTTTAAACTATCATTTCAAATAGTAGGAGATTTTGAAAATGTACAAGTTAACCCACCGAGAATTAATGAATTAAAGACTTACAACGCTACTACTTGGATTAATGATAGATTTGGTTTATTTGAACCTTCAAAAAATTTCATAATTCAAAAAGATACTAGTATTAGTAAGAAAATAATAGTAACACCAAAGTTAGCCAAAGAAGGAGAAATTAAAATTAAATGGACACTTTTAGCGAGAGATTTTAACGATGAAGGAGAATTAAAGATAAATATTAAACCGAAATATATAGAAAGCCAGAAAACAATGTATGTTTTGAGAGCGGAAGATTGTAAAAGCGAAATTGAATATAATCATAAAATGATAGAAGGATATTATCAGTTGAATTGGTAAAAAAAACTTTACACAACAAAGACGTGTATAGTTCATTGCTTCTGACTTTCCTCACGGAAAGTCCTCGCACTTTTACTATCTTTGGTTTACTGCGGAAAATCCTCGCGGATTTTCACGCAACGAAACCATATACAAAACCGTTGGGCGTCATTATGAAAATAAATATCATCTTTAAAAGATAAACGAAGTTAGATTTTATATTTTTGCTAAATGAGCAATTTATCAGACATAGATTATTGGAAAAAAGATTTTGGATTACTTCCGATACACCTTAACCCTAAATTACATGAGGAAAGATTTCTTATGTTAAATGGTGGTAGCGGTGATTTTTGCTTACAAACATTCAATAAAGAAGAAGATAGAGACTTACTTTTCGAATATTCTTGGTCAACAAATACAAAAAACTATTTAGTCGTTGGTGAGGATAAAGTTAAAATAAATAATTGGTTTGACACTAAAACAGAAGAGATATCACGAGAAAAAGTCTATTCAAATATTGATAAGTTTTATAAATATCTAGTTTCAAAATCATATAGAACACAAAGTGATGTAATCCCATTTGTATTAGACATTTTTAGAAAATTAAGAAACTTAACTTTTGAAAAAGAAAAGCCTGTTGAAGCTCTTAATCTGCTTTTTAGGTTATTAGTAAACATTGAAGAAAACGATGATACTATAGATTTTCAAAAATGGGGTTTGTTAGAAACCCAAATTCCTGATAGATTTGAATATTTTTCAGATATAATAAGACAAGGTGTTAAATCAATTAAACCAAATTTAGATTTAATTTTAAGACATTCTTCAGGAACATTATTTCAAGAAGCTCACAGGGAAGTTATATATTTTAATCCTCAAAGAGACTTATTTGGAGGTGTTTCAAGTGATTTAATCACAAAAAATGACTCATACTCTAGCATACATTATACGCCACAATATTTAGCTCGTTCCATTGTTGAGAACTGTCTTAAAGAAATTGATTTAACTAAAAATGATTTAAAAATTCTCGACCCTTCTTGCGGTTCGTCTGAATTTTTAATTGAAGTTTTAAAACAATTAAAAAATTCAGGCTTTCAAGGTAATGTAAAAATTAGAGGTTGGGATACATCAGAAAGTGCCGTAAGTACTTCCGAATTTTTATTGAAATATGAAAATAGAACTCAATGGGATGGGAAACTTGATATTGAAATTAAACTAGTTAATGATTCTCTCTTAAAAGATTGGGGAAATGATAATGATTTAATTCTTATGAACCCTCCTTTTGTTTCTTGGGAATTATTAAAAGATAAAAGTAGCCGCGATGCAATTCTTGAAACTTTAGGCTCTTCAGTCAAAATAGGAAGACCAAATCAGGCAAGTGCATTTTTTTATAAAGCTACTAAATCTTTAAACGAGGGAGGAATAATAGGATGCGTACTACCCTCCTCCATTTTCACTTTTGATTCTTACAGTAAATTAAGAAACGAAATACAAGAAAGTTTGTCGTTAAATTTAATTGCTAAACTTGGAAACTTTGTGTTTGAAGACGCCTTAACTGATGTTAGTTTTTTTATAGGTAAAAGACCAAGATCTTTAATTATACCTAAATTAATTTGGACAAAAAATGAAAAAGGAAATGTACAAGATGCCTTAAGAGAATTAAGAAAATTAAATACAAATAATGAGCAATCAATCAATGAAAAAGCTTATAGTATTTATACACCATACAATTTCCCTATGATTAAAGATAGCTGGAAAGTAATTTCACTTGAAGAAAACCAGTTAATTAAAGATATTAAAAGATTTGTAATTGATGGAAATTTAACTCCGGTTGGGGATATATTCAATATAAAACAAGGGGCTTTATTAGGTCTTAAAAACATTTTCAAAATTTCACTTAATCAATTTGATTCTCTCCCTTCATCAGAAAAAAAATTCTTTAGACCTGTAATCACTAATGATTCCATAAAAACAGGAAAATTAACTATTAGTGAATATGTTTGGTATCCGTATAACAAAGATGGTTTAGTCATAAATCTTGAGTCGGAATTAGAATCAATTACATTTGCTCAAGAAAACTTACTACCACACAAAGACCGATTGTTAAAAAGGTCAAGTGTAAATAAATGGTGGGCTTTAACAAGGCCTAGAAACTGGCAGTTTGAGAAAAAACCTAAACTATATTCAAACCGTTTTGGAAATTCAAATTCATTTGCTTTTGATTCAAAAGGAAACTGTGTTATTGAAGAAGGAAACGCATTTATCCCAAAAAAACAATTTGATAATGAAGATTATTATTTTTATTTATCGTGTTTTACAAGTAAAACATTTGAAAAACTTCTCTCAATTTTTTCAAAACCAATAATGTCTGGTTATGATTTAGGTAAAATTCAAATTAAAGATATTCCAATTCCAAATACTAATTTAACACATACAAAAAATTCAGATGCTTATGTTAAACTTGTAGAATTAGGTAAAGAACTAGAAAGTGGTAATTCATCCGTAAAACAAGTAATCGATGATGTTTTAACAAATTATTTTTATCCAAATAATTAAAAAAGAATGATAAATCCTCAAAAATTAATTGATTCCATTAATAATGAGTGTAAAAATCTATTTTACAACAACTTCAATCTAAAACCTTTTTCTGGCCATTATAATATTTCCACTTATAGAATAGAAGGTAATTCAAATGGATTAAACAGATTTGAAAGTCCTTTTGAGCCTGTTAAAGTTTTAGATTGGTTTGGTGAATTTTGGATATTTTTAGAAATAAAATTTATATCCAAAGAATACAAAGTCAAAAGAAAAACTGTCAAAGATATTCACACTTATATATCGTTGTCTATATTTCAAGGAGAAGATGAAGATGATGATAAATTTCAATTATTCAGAGCAGAATGGGATGACTTTAACAACCCAAATGAAAAACATTCACAACCTCATTGGCATATTACTTCAAATCAGGCTTTAGAAAAAACATTTGAAGAATATTCAAATCATTTTGATAATGGTGATTTTATAGCGCTTTTGGAAGAACAAAAGCAAAAGATAATAGATATAAAAAGAATACATTTTGCTATGAATGGAAATTGGCAAAATGATGAAAATCATATACATAGAATTGATAATGTTCAAAAGATTGTTAAATGGCTTCAAGGGATGTTGAGACATTTAAGAACTGAACTTGAATAAAAATAACGTCGCCCAAGCGGTGTATAATTAATGGCTAGTTCGAGCCTACTTACGAAAATCCTCGCAGATTTTCTATTCGGTTTTTATTTGCTAAATTATGTGCTAACCCGCGCAACTACTCATAGCCAAACCGTTGTAATACATTTTGACCATGAAATTAAATAATCATTTACTTTATGTTTTAGTAATTTTAGTGTTCTTTACTAATTGCAAAAAAGACCTTAATTTAGAAAAAAATGAAATAGAGAAATCGGACTCTCAATTAAAAATCATTAGGAAAAGACAGGATTCACTTATTGATGTACATTTAAAAAATGGTGCATGGAAATACTCTTATTACTCTTCAGAATGGCAATCTGAGATTGACAAAGGATTAGCTAAAGATTCTACAATTGCTTATATGTGGCAGCAAAAAGCAATGCCACTTTTTAAACAAGGAAAGTATGAAATAGGAATGGAATATATCGATAAAGCTGTAAAATATGACAGACAGCGTTGGCAAGACTATAGAGCATTCATAAAATGTATATTTGCGAAAACGTATAGAGAAGCCATAAAAGATTTTGAAGATTGTAAAAAACGTTTTGGATATGGCTATGTTATGGATCACACCTATGATTTTCATATTGGACTTTCTTATTTACAACTGAATGAATTTAAAAAAGCAGAACAAATTTTTAAAATAGATTACGAAAAACAACTTTCAGAACACGGAGAAGATTGGTTACATCCTGTTGATTTATTCTATTATGGTATTAGCAAATATGAACAAGGAAAATATCAAGAAGCAATAGACTTATTCGATTTAGCCCTTAAAATTCATACTCAATTTTCAGATGTACAATATTACAAAGCTTTATGTTTAGGAAAAATTGGAAAAATTGAAGAAGCAAAAGAATTAATGAGAATAGCCGAAAATAATGGGAAATTAGGGTTTTCTTTTAATGAGGACAATGCTGTTTATGAAAGATATCCATATCAAGTAAGATGGAATTAAAAAACTCTAATTCCCCAATCACTACATCAATCGCTCTAAAGCTTTTAATTCCACCCCAAGTGTTGTAAACATCTGGATGATGCTACTAATTTTTAGTTCCTGCTCGTCGTATTCTTGGGTGTTGATGCTGCAAGTGAATTCCCAAAGTTCCAATACCTCATCAATCACAACATCATAAGGTTCGTATGCGCTGTTGTCCGATACCAAGCGCAAGGTATTATTCGTGTCAATATGGTTATAAACCCTTTTATAGACCATGCCTTCATTTTGGGTGATGAGTACATAGGTACGGCCACTTATAATATCCCGTCTGCTATCCACAAAGCGCCCAATCACATAAGCCCCTGGTTTCATTGGCAGCATGGAATCCCCTTTAATCGGAAACGCACGATGTTTACCCGTAGGCAAAAACGGCAGCTTGATTTTCTGTAATTGCTCGATATATTCGGGATCATCATAACCTGCCAGATATCCAGCACTGGCTTTAACAGGCACCACCTCAATTAAATCCTCATTATTACTATCCACAGTAATAGGAAATAAAACCCGTTGATTGCCGACTTCTATAAACGAGGCATCGTGCCCCTTGGTTAAATCGTTGCGCAACAAAATATCTATCGGTAATTTAAAATAGTCCGATACCGCAATTAAAAACTCGATAGTAGGCGCTGAGCGCCCTTCTTCGTAAGAGCCAATCCGTGAGCGTGTCACCTTCAAATCCTCTGCAAGGACTTCCTGCGTTAAACGCTTCAAATGGCGTAAGTGTTTTAGGTTTTTAGATATCATACTCATAACAAATAGTTTATTATAAAATGATGCGTTTTAGATGTTAAAAATATTCTTTGCTACAAATATAAGTAACAAAAGATTGTAAATGTAGCTAATTTTGTAACATTAATAATATTTAAATCTTAATTTTACGGCAACTAAATACCCGAATTTGGAAAAGATAACCTTTGGTTTTTGTAAGTTCTTTATAGAAAAATAGGTTGTTTACAATTTCATTTTGGCTTTACTCTTAATCAGTAATGGAACACCTTTTTGATTGAAATTTAATTCTGAAATTATTGTAGCAATTAATATTAATGTGCCACCAAATAAAAGTCTCCAGGATAAACTTTCATTTAATATCATATATGAAGCTAAAGCAGCAAAAACAGGTTCAAACAAATAGATAATTCCAACCTTTTCAGCACTTATGAATTGTTGCGATATATTTGATACGGTATACATATTGCAAAAAACGGCCATAGTGAGCCACCTGCAGCGGATTAAAGTGAGCATAGTGCGGCGGATGAAATTGAGCCACCCACAGCGGATGAAACTGAGCCACTAAAAAAATCGATTCTATTTGTACGGCATTTTCGATCTTTTACCTAAAAAGATCATGGCCAATAAACAAATAGATATGCGTAAAATAAAACAGATATTTAAGCTTTACAGTGAGGGTGTCAGCAAGCGAAAAATAAGCCTCCAACTTGACATTTCACGTAATACCATCGATAAGTACATCGATTTCTTCAAACGATATGGGTTAACAGGCTATGAAGTGTCAGCCATGACCTTAGAAGAGTTGGACAGACTTTTTAAATCGGACCAAAAAACCAAACCCGAACAGCTTGTTATATTAGAAAAGTACTTTCCTTATTTTGATAAGGAGCTTCGCAAAACGGGCGTTACCAAAGAACTTTTATGGCAGGAATATTATGCCAAGCATCCTAATGGCTATAAACTATCCCAGTTCAGATACTGGTATCGAGAATGGAGCAAGGAAGTGTCGCCTGTAATGCATTTTACACACAAAGCCGGCGATAAATTATTTATAGATTTTACAGGAAAGAAACTCACCATAGTGGACAGGCACACAGGAGAAATCCAGGATTTAGAGGTTTTTGTGTGTGTTTTGGGCAGTAGCCAATATACTTATGTAGAAGCCTGTGAGAGCCAGAAGAAAGAAGACTTTATGGCTTGTGTAGAAAATGCACTTTGGTTTTATGGAGGCGTACCACAGGCTCTAGTGCCCGATAACCTTCGGGCAGCTGTTAATAAAAGTAGTCGCTATGAACCTAGAGTTAATGCAGATTTTGCAGATTTTGCAGAACATTACGACACTGCAGTATTACCTACAAGAGCCTACAAACCTCGTGATAAGGCCATTGTAGAGAATGCCGTTCGCATCATATATACCCGTGTATTTGCACCGCTCCGCCATCAAACCTTTCATAGTAAATCAGAGCTTAACAAGGCCATATTAGAGCAGCTTAAAAAGCATAATGCTATGTCTTTTAGAGGGCGCGAGTACTCCAGATATTCTTTGTTTGAAGAAATCGAAAAACAAGCCTTGAAACCCTTACCAGAAAAGCGCTATGAAATTAAGAGGCAGTCCAGAGCTACCGTTCATAAAAATAGCCATATATACTTTGGTAAAGACAAACACTATTATAGTGTGCCTTACCAACATATTGGCAAACGTGTTAAAGTTATATACTCTGAGAGTGTCATTGAGATCTACCATCAAAATGAACTGTTGACCTTTCATGCAAGGGCGCCTAAGAAATACGGGTATACGACCACCAAGGAACATATGCCCTCACACCATCGCTTTGTTAGTGAATGGAGCAGTGAAAAATTTATCGATTGGGCAGGCCACATAGGAGTACATTGCCAAACCATGATTATTAAAATCCTGAACAAAAAACAACATCCAGAACAGTCCTATAAATCCTGTTTAGGTATACTTCACTTAGCCAAAAAAGTGGGAAAACAGCGCTTAGATAATGCTTGTAGACGTGCTTTGGATTATGACTCTTATAATTATAATATGATAGAAAACATACTAAAAAAAGGATGGGACAAACTAGATGAAACCATAGAGGAACCCGTTGATATCCCCAACCATAATAACATTAGAGGCAGTCACTATTATAAATAAAATTAGATTATGAATACAAAAACATTAGAACAAATGAAGCAACTAAGGCTCTTTGGTATGCATAGAGCCTTTGAAAATAGTTTAACGCCCGAGAGCATTAACTACACCAGCGACGAACTCGTAGCATATCTTACCCAATCTGAATGGGACGATCGTCAAAACCGTAAAATAGAACGCTTAACAAAATCGGCTTACTTTAGGTACAGTGCCGTCATGGAAGCTATAGACTATGATCCGTCAAGAGCACTCGATAAAAACCAGATCCAACGTTTTTCTTGTTGTGATTTTATTAAAAATAAACAAAATATCCTTATAACTGGAAGTACTGGTGCCGGTAAAAGCTATATGGCCTCTGCTATAGGACATCAAGCGTGTTCTCTAGGCTACAAGGTTGTGTATTATAATACCAATAAACTGTTTACCTTATTAAAAACCGCTAAGGCAGATGGTTCCTATTTAAAACAGATTAGTAAACTAGAAAAACAAGATCTTTTAATTTTAGACGACTTTGGTCTTAGAGCTCTGGATAATATGAACCGTCATGCATTAATGGAAATTATTGAAGACCGCCATGGTAAACACAGTACCATTATTGCCTCGCAATTACCTGTGGAAGCCTGGCATGAACTGATAGGAGAACACACCATTGCAGATGCCATTTTAGACAGGCTTGTACACACAGCTCATCGTATTGATATTAAAGGAGAATCTATGCGTAAAAAATTAAAAAAATAACACTAAATTTAAACACAAATGAATCGATTTTGAGCACTTAGTTTACTATGCTCAGTTTGACCCGCCGAGGGTGGCTCACTTTGTCCGCCCCATCCATACATATAAGCAGTAGGTAGCATAGCACAAAAAGCTATTCCCATCCAAAACGTTTGGTTTTGAGGCATCCAGTTAGCATTTGTATCAAATAATGATAGTATAAATGTAATTAGCGTACAAACCATAAACATAGGACTGATTGTAGGTAAAACATTTTCCTTTTTACTGTAACGCTCTATTTTTATTAAATATACAGAGAAGCCAAAAGCTCCTATCATAGTATAAATGTCTCCAATGTTCACTGATAGTCTTTCCGTAATTGATATAACTCCTAATCCAATCAAGGCCAAAAAAGCAGCCACCCAAATTCTAAATGCTATATTCTGCTTGTAAAAGACCGTCTTTAGCAATGGTATTATTACCACGCACATTCCTGCAATAAAAGCACATTGATTTGCATCACCGTGTTTTACGCCCAATGTTTGAAAAAATATTCCAAAAACTAAGGGTAACGCAAAAGATATACTGGTTTTAAATACCCTTAGATTTACTCTTTTTAGGTGTTTTCTAAAAATTAAACTTAGTAGTATAGTTGCAATTAAAAACCTGTAAAACAGAAAGGTTGTTTGTGAATAGTTTCCCATACTCAGCTTTGTTACAGGAAAGGATACACCCCAGAAAACTGTTCCTATAATAAGTAAAATCAAAAACAATCGTTTCTTATCAACTGAATTACACATAGTTATAGGTGTGTTTATTCTTTTTGTAAGTCAATTTTCATATATTCTGATAACTTTTGAGCAGCTGTATCTTCACTTTTGCTTAAATGTTCCATAATATTAATTTGCTCTATTTTACTTTTATTTTGACTCAATTTCTTTTTTCCTAATATTTGTTCAATCTCAATTTCAAAAGCAACAATACCATTCATCATTCTTTTCTTATATGAGTCGTTAAGACTATCCCATTGTTCTGAGTACTCCTCTTCATAAAAAACAATCATCTCTTTTAAAATACTTTCTTTCAATTCTATTGAATCAATTATTTTACCTGTTCCATATACTTGAACAGTTATGTAATCCCAGGTAGGAACGTTATTTTTACTTGTATAAAGTTTAGGTGAAATATAAGCGTGAGGTTCTGTAAAAATTACTAAACAAGGGCTACTTTCAATATAATTATAGTGTTCGTTCCCTTTTCCAAAATGTGAACTAATAATTAATTTTTCATCCTTCTCTTTAATCACAAATGGTAGTTGCGTGGCAATGGGTTTTCCTTCCTTAATATTAATAAGCGTTGCAAAACTAAATTGCTTTATAAAAGCTAAAACATCTTCTTTAGCATCGAATTTGAAATGATTTGGTATATCCATTTTACAGTAAATTTTTGATATTATTTTTTTTAATTAATTATCTTTTATTGGAAACTGAGATTTTTCTTCATCATAATGTCTGTCTGTTCATCATTCCCTAATTTAAAAATGTGCTTATCGAATTCTTCAAAACCATTTTTCTTATAAAAGTTTATTGCCCTTGGATTTTCTTCCCATACGCCAAGCCATAGATAAGGAGCATTAATACTGATAGCAATTTCTAATGCTTTATCATAAAACAATTGTCCAACTTTCTTACCGTGATACTCTTTTGCTACATATATTCTTTCTACTTCTAAAGCATTTTCATTTTGTGCTTCGGTTTGTGCTTTGCCTGTATTGGTTTTTAAATACCCAATTACAGTTTCATTGTCAAACGCAACATAAAATTCTGAGTCTTTTTCATTCAATTCATTTGTAAGTTTTTCAGTTGAAAACCTTTCATCTAAATATTTTTTCATATCATCTTCTGTATTTCCAGTTATGAAGGTTTCGTAAAAAGTTTTTCTCCCTATAAACTGTAGAATTTCAATATCATTTAGCGTTGCTTTTTTTAATGTGTTTGTATTCATTTTTCAATTATTTTAATAAAGTTATTTTCGTTTTTTATTTAATGTGAAACTACTTTTAACCCTACAATCGAAGCGATTAAAGTGCTTATAAAAAATAGTCTCCAAAATGTTGCAGGTTCTTTAAATACAAAAATCCCCACTATTACAGTACCTACCGCCCCTATACCTGTCCATACCGCATATGAAGTTCCAAGTGGTAAAGTTTGCGTAGCTTTTATTAATAAACTCATACTTATGATTAGTGTAGCTACAAATCCAACATACCATAAATACATTTCATATGTCGCACTTTCTTTTGCCTTTCCTAAACAATAAGCAAATGCAACTTCAAACAGACCTCCTATAATTAAGATTATCCAATTCATATTTTTACTTAATTTAACGGTAAAGTAAACCTCACTTTTTCCTTTCCAATGCCACCAATGCGCTTATAAAATTTAATAGCTCTTTCATTAAATTCTGGTGTTTGCCATTGCATATTGATGCAATTATGCTCTTTCCCGATTTCCTGAATTTTATCCATTAAGACATTACCTATTCCAAAACTTCTATAGTTTTCCTCTATATACAAACAATCCAAGTAAATAAACCTTTGGGCGTCCCAGGTTGAGAAATCAAAGGTGTATGTAGTATATCCAATAACTTCACCTTGTACTTTCACAACCAAACAATTCAATAGTTTTTCTTCTGAAAAGATAGCTTCCAATAATTTTTCTTTCTTATTATCAGGCAGATATGCGCTCTTCTCAAATTCTGCGTGTTGTCGGCATAAATCTAATAGCTTGTCAATATCTTTTTCTTCACATATTCTAATACTATAGTTCATTATTCAATGTTTAATTTTATTAAGTCACAAAGTTATTGCTAAATTGGATTACCTTTGTAGTCCATTTAGTGAAAAACGAATAGTCCAATGTCGCAAACTCTCTTTACTGCAATTACTTTGACACATTCAACAGAACGTCCTGTTTATTTACAGTTAGCAGACGAAATGTTAGATTTAATAAGAAGTGGTAAGTTAAAATCAGGTCAAAAATTACCCAGTTCACGTAAAATAGCTGAAACGTTAAATATTAATCGGGTAACTGTTACCAAAGCTTTAGAAGAATTGCAGTTACAAGGATGGATTGAAAGTTATGTAGGTAAAGGTACGTTCGTTTCCTTCCATATTCCAGAGTTGTCTCCAACCAAGTTAGAAACTCAAAATAACAAACAACCTCTTAAACAATCAGGTTTCGAAATTCGGTCAAATAATTATCTAAATAATCCTTACTTTATTTCAAGTGTACCTTTGCATTTAGATGATGGTTATCCAGACCCTAAATTAGCCCCTTTAAAGGAATTATATAGAGCTTATAGGTCTCAGCTCATAAGAGAAAGTTCATTATACTCAAAATTTGGTGCATATAGCCAACCAGACGGCTCAATGTATTATAGAGAAGCACTTTCCAAATATTTAAACAATACCAGAGGTTTAAAAACAACTCCAGACAATATTTTATCAGTTAGAGGTACTTTAATGGGGTTAAATCTCGTATGCAATGCTTTAATACAGCCAGGGGATGTAATTGTTTCTGGAGTCCCTGGATGGCAAAGGGCGGAACATAATTTTTTACACTCTAAGGCAAAACATATAGGGATTTCTGTAGATGAATTTGGAATTGTTGTGGATGAACTTAGAGCCATATGTAATAAAACTAAGGTACGTATGGTTTATGTTACCCCTCACCATCATTATCCTACAACTGTTTCTCTTAGGATTGACAGACGTTTAGAACTTCTTAACCTTGCTAACGAATTTGGCTTCATTATTTTTGAAGATGACTATGACTTTACTTTTCATTATAACAATAGTCCACTTTTACCCCTTGCAAGTGCTGATGAAAATGGTATGGTTATCTATTGTGGTTCTTTTAGTAAAAGTTTTTCTCCTGCATTTCGTATGGGTTATATTGTGGCTTCTGAGAATGTGATAAAACATCTTGCAAATATTAGAATGCTTTTAGATAGACAAGGAGACCATATTTTAGATAATGCAATGGCAGAACTATTGAATGAAGGTACAATATCAAGATACTTACGCAGAACACTATCAATTTACAAAAAACGAAGAGATTTCTTTTGCGAACTTCTGGAGTCAGAATTAAAACCACATATTAAATTTAAAATTCCAGATGGAGGTATGACAGTATGGACAGAATTTGATAAGTCAGTTAACCTTCCAGAACTATCTAAAAAAGCTTATCAAGAAGGCTTATACATTTCTGATGGAATATTGCATAATAGTTCTACATACAATAAAAATGCAATCAGATTAGGTTTTGCTTCATCAACAGAAAGTGAACTTTCACAAAGCGTTGAAATAATGCAAAACTTGATAGGGTAATAGTAACCCCACCGCACAGCCATTTGCTTCCAGTAGGTTCTTTATTTATAACAAATAGTTTATCGTAAAATGATGCATTTTAGATGTTAAAAATTTACTTTGCTACAAATTTCAGTAATACTTGGTTGTATTTGTAGTTAAATTTGTGGTATGAATAAAAATATACTACATCTGGATCTGGACACTTTTTTCGTTTCATGCGAACGTCTTATCGATAGTCGTTTACAAAAACGCCCAATTTTGGTTGGTGGTACAGGCGATCGCGGTGTTGTATCAGCTTGTAGCTACGAAACCCGAAAGTTCGGTGTGCATTCGGGCATGTCCATGAAAGTGGCACGACGGCTCTGTCCCGAAGCAGTGGTGATTCGTGGGAATGCTTCGGTATATTCTAAATATTCACATCAGGTTACCGATATTATCAAAGAAAAAGTACCCGTATTTGAAAAAGCCAGCATCGATGAATTTTATGCCGATTTAACAGGGATGGATAAATTTTTTGGCTGCTACAAATACGCATCGGAAATACGAACCACCATTATAAAGGAAACAGGCTTACCCATTTCATTCGGACTCTCAGCCAACAAAATCGTATCTAAAGTGGCTACTGGAGAAGCCAAACCCAATAACAAATTGCGTATCGATCAAGGTTTTGAGAAGGCTTTTTTAGCACCGCTGTCCATTAAAAAGATTCCGTCAGTAGGTAATAAAACCTATCAGACACTTCGGAATCTGGGCATCGATAAAATCAGTGTCATTCAACAAATGCCTGTTGAAATGCTCACCAGTGTATTGGGCGTTAACGGGCGTACCATTTGGAAACGTGCTTTGGGGATTGATAACCCACCGCTCATTCCGTTTCACGAGCGCAAATCCATATCTATGGAACGTACTTTTGGAAAAGACACAATCGATATGCATAAACTCCGAACCACCATTTTTGCTATGGCCGAAAGTTTGGCATATCAACTTCGAAAAGGCAACAAACTGGCAGCTTGTGTAAGTGTGAAAATTCGCTACTCCGATTTCAACACCTATTCCAAACAAATGCAAATCCCGTATTCCAGTGCCGACCATGTCATTATCCCCAGAGTATTGGAACTGTTTGAAAACCTTTATCAGCGTCGTTTGTTAATCCGCTTGGTGGGTGTAAAATTGAGTAACCTGGTAACAGGGAACTATCAAATCAATTTATTTGATGATACCGAAGAAATGCTCAACCTGTACAATGCCATGGATAAAATTAGAAACCGCTTTGGTGAACACAGCATCCAAAAAGCATCAGCGCTAGGAGCAAAAGCCATCGGTGGCACTCAGAATCCATTTAATGGCGAACCACCCATCGTTTTGGCGCACCGTACACAATAGTAATCAATTAAAATAACAGTCAACACCAACAGCAATGTACCTCAATTGCCACACATACTATTCGCTACGTTTCGGAACCTTTTCTGAAACAGAACTGTTAGAACTTGCCCAAGGGCAAGGTGTGCAGACTTTGGTGCTAACCGATATCAATAACACATCGGCATGTTTAAATTTTATTCGAAAAGCATCAGATTATAATATCAAACCCATCGTTGGTATCGATTTTAGAAATGGAGCAAAACAGCAATTTGTGGGGATTGCCAAAAACAATTCGGGGTTTCAGGAGTTGAATGCCCTTTCGTCAAGCTACAGCCATAACAAACAAACGATTCCTAACCAAGCCCCAGAACTAAAGGACGTTTACATTATTTATCCCTTTGAAGCGGTTTTAGAACAGGATAAAACGGATTTCAAATCCCATGAGTTTATCGGTGTTTCGGTAGCAGAACTTAGGAAACTCCCGTTTACCAAATACATTCAGTACACCGATAAACTGGTTGTACAACAGCAAGTCACCGTTCGCAACAAACGCGATTTTAATGCTCACCGTTTGCTAAGGGCTATCGATAATAATACTTTGTTGAGCAAATTGCAAAAAACGGAAGAATGCAACCCTGACGATGTTATGTTACCGCTTTCGGACTTAGAACAAGCGTTCGCAGCATTTCCGTTTATTATTGAAAACACCAAGCAAATTTTGGAGCAATGCCACATCCATTTCACTTTTGGAGCCAATCGCATTTCTCAAAACCAACAAACGTACTTAGACACCAAAGCGGAAGATTTCGAGTATCTGGAAAAACTCTGTAAAGAGAAACTATCCAAACGTTACAGCCAGCCTAGCGCAAAAGTAAAAACCCGATTACAAACCGAACTACAAACCATAAAGGCTATGGATTTTGTGTCGTATTTTCTCATTAATTACGACATCATCAGCTATGCCAAATCCCAAGGATATATTCATGTAGGGCGGGGGAGCGGCGCCAATAGCATTGTGGCCTATATTATCGGGATTACCGATGTGGACCCCATCGAACTCGATTTGTATTTCGAGCGTTTTATCAATCCCTTTCGAGCATCGCCACCAGATTTCGATATCGATTTCTCGTGGAAAGACCGTGAGGATATCACACAGTATATTTTCAAACGTTTCAACAACGTGGTTTTATTGGCGACTTACAATACCTTTAAATATCGTGCCGTGGTGCGCGAACTAGGGAAAGTATTCGGTTTACCCAAAGAGGAAATTGATAAGCTGGCAGCCGATAAATACCAAACACAAACCTTAGACGAGATGTCCAGTCTGGTAATAAAATACAGCAAGCTCATTCAGGGCTTTCCCAATCATTTAAGCGTGCATTCTTGTGGGATTCTCATTTTGCAAGAACCGATTCATTATTATTCGGCAACCGATTTACCTCCGAAAGGTTTTCCAACGGTACAATTCGATATGATTATTGCTGAAGATACTGGCATCTTTAAATTCGATATCCTTGGGCAACGCGGACTAGCAAAAATTAAGGAAGCCATTGAAATCATCCAATACAACCGTACCGAAGCACCGCCCATTGATATCACCCAAGTGGAACAATTCAAAAAAGACCCCAATATCAATGCGCTCTTAAAAAGCGGACGTGCCATTGGTGCGTATTATGTGGAATCGCCAGCCATGCGTGGCCTCATGCAAAAGCTGCAAACACAGGATTATATCGGACTCGTAGCAGCGAGTTCCATCATCCGTCCAGGTGTGTCCAGTTCGGGCATGAAACAGGAATACATCAAACGCCAACGCTTCCCCGAAACCCGAAAACAAGCCAATCCAAAACTACTAGAGATTATGCCGGAAACCTATGGTATTATGGTCTATCAAGAAGATGTGCTAAAAGTCGCCAACCAATTTGCCGATTTAACCTTGGGCGAAGCCGATGTGCTGCGCCGTGGCATGAGTGGTAAGTTTCGATCCCGAGCAGAATTTGTAGCGGTTGAAGAAAAATTCATCAACAACTGCAAAGCCAAAGGCTATACAGACGAGCTTACCATGACGGTATGGAACCAGATTAAAAGCTTCGCGGGCTATGCCTTTGCCAAAGGACATTCGGCATCCTATGCGGTGGAGAGTTACCAAAGCCTGTTTTTAAAATGTTACTATCCCTTAGAGTTTATGGTGGCGGTGCTCAATAATGGCGGTGGGTTTTACAGCGCCGAACATTACATACACGAAGCCACAATGTGGGGGGCTGAGGTGCAAGCCCCCTGCATCAATACCAGCGAACATTACAACATCATTAAAGGCAAAACCATTTATTTAGGCTTAGGCTATCTAAAAAGTCTGGAAAGCCTAGTGGTAAAGCGGCTACTTACCGAACGGAATTTCAATGGCGAATTCACCTCTTTAGCCGATGTGATAGACCGTGTTACGATAAGCATCGAGCAATTAACCATTCTTATTCGGATTGATGCCCTAAGGTTTACAGGACAGCCTAAAACCGAATTGCTCTGGCAAGCCATTTTTAAATGCAATGCCAATAAAGCCAAAACGCCACAGGCCAAATTGTTTAAACCGCAACAAAAAACGTTTGTATTACCTAGTTTAAAAACTTCAAACATAGAAGACGCCCACGACCAAATGGAACTGCTGGGTTTTCCCTTATGTTCCTACTTCGACCTGATTAACGAAAGCTTGCAGCCCCATATAAAAGCCAAAGAGCTAAAACAGTACATCAATAAAAAGGTATTACTGTACGGCGTACTGGTCAATACCCGATTCCATAAAACGTCACAGGGCAAACGCATCCGCTTTTGTACCTTCACCGATCAGGACGGGCACTACTTCGATACGGTACATTTTACCAAAGTTGTACACCAATACCCAATCCACGGTATTGGCGTGTATGCTTGTTACGGCACCGTAACCTCAGATTTCGATTTCTGTAGTTTGGATATTATTTGGAGTCGGAAATTGGAGGTGATTGGAGATCCAAGGGGCAGCGTTTAGTTTTGAAAATGTCGTTTGATTTTTCAAAAGATGTGTTACAGATAATTATTTTACTAAGTGTTTTGCACAACCATTGCATTAAAATATTTTTATCTTTGTCTCAATGAAAGTTTTAGCACTTATATTATCTATTTATATCTTTGCACTCAATTTAGTGCCTTGTGAAGATAATGCTATTCCTGATAATGAGGTTAAAACTGAAATCTCTCAATCGTTAGACAACGACCATCAACATCAAGGAGCAGATTTATGCTCACCATTTTGCCAGTGCCATTGTTGTCATATTCACGTTACACATTTTAATGTTGTAGATTACAGTTTATCTAATACTATTATTTCAACACAATTATTCTATTATTTTGAAGGTCTTGAAAAAGACTTCAATACTAATCTTTTACAGCCACCACAGGTTTAATGAATCCCTGTTATGCAGGTATCTTATAAATTCAAGTAACCCATTTTGAAATAGGTTGCCTATCTCTATTTATAAATTCATTATAACCCTTACTATGATTAATAAAATCATTGATTTTTCAATCAATAATAAATTCATTATTGGTTTGCTAACGCTTACCATTATTGGAGCAGGTATCTGGAGTATGACCAAAGTACCCATAGATGCCGTTCCGGATATTACCAACAACCAAGTTCAGGTAATAACGCAATCCCCAAATTTAGGAACAGAAGATATTGAGCAAATAGTTACCTATCCTGTTGAGGTGGCAATGAGCAATTTGCCCAATGTGGAAGAAATTCGCTCAATTTCACGCTTTGGTCTGTCAGTTGTCACCATTGTATTTGATGATGATATGGGTACATATCTTCCGAGACAATTGGTTGCTGAAAAACTCAACGAAGTAAAAGAACAAATTCCTGCGGGTTTTGGCGAACCTACAATGGGACCTATATCCTCAGGTTTGGGAGAGATATACCAATACACATTAAAAGTAAAACCAGAATATAAAGATAAATATTCCATTTCAGATGTGCGTACAATGCAAGACTGGATTGTACAACGCCAAATGGCAATGGTTCCTGGTGTTGTCGAGGTCAATGCTATTGGCGGTAAAATAAAACAATATGAAGTTGCTGTAGACCCTAACGAGCTTAAATCTATTGAGATAACCATTACAGATGTATTTGAAGCCCTTGAAGCTAATAACCAAAATACGGGTGGTGCTTATATCGAAAAAAACCATCAGGCTAATTTTATACGAGGGGAAGGATTGGCAAGAAGTTTAGACGATATTAAAAAAACTACGGTTAAAACCATCAATAATGTGCCTATTACCATTGGCGATATAGCAACAGTTCAATTTGGTTCAGCCATTCGCTACGGAGCATTAACACAAGACGGCGAAGGCGAAGTTGTCGGTGGCTTGGTAATGATGCTTAAAGGTGCAAATTCAAATGATGTGATTGCCAATGTTAAAGAGCGAATGGTTGAAATACAAAAGTCGCTGCCAGAAGGCGTTGTTATTGAACCTCTTTTAGACAGAAGTAAGTTAATTGGAGAAACGACATCAACAGTTGCTACAAACCTTATTGAAGGGGCTTTAATCGTTATTTTCGTCCTCATTTTCTTGTTGGGTAATTGGAGAGGTGGTTTAATTGTAGCTTCAACTATTCCACTATCGTTACTGTTTGCATTTATTTTAATGAATGTATTCAACGTATGGGCAAACCTGATGAGTTTAGGAGCTATAGATTTCGGTATTATTGTAGATGGTGCAGTGATTATTGTGGAGTCTACGGTATTTCTTATCGCTTCCCAAGTACTTAAAAAGAAAAAAATTACAGCCAAAGAGCGTGATCAGGTTGCAGCATCGGCTTCCAAAAAAATGATGAATG
Organism: Formosa sp. A9; assembly: GCF_051200825.1. Taxonomy (GTDB): domain Bacteria; phylum Bacteroidota; class Bacteroidia; order Flavobacteriales; family Flavobacteriaceae; genus Formosa. The sequence goes on from NZ_CP195158.1 coordinate 1,246,224, forward strand.
CAGCCTTTTTCGGTCAGTTGATTATACTTATTGTGTTTCTTCCCATTTTAGCCTTACAAGGTATTGAAGGGAAAATGTTCAAACCAATGGCATTGACCTTCATTTTCGCTATGTTGGGAGCTATGGTATTGTGTCTTACCTATGTCCCAATGATGTCTGCTTTAATATTGAGACCGCCAAAGAACAACAAATTATCTTATGGGGATAAATTTGTGTATTGGGTTGAAAATAAGTACAAACCTTTATTGGAAAAAGCCCTTTTAAAAGGAAAATGGATTGTTGGGATTTCAGTGGCACTATTTGCCGTAGCAATCTTTATGTTTACCCGAATGGGAGGTGAGTTTATCCCACAACTCGATGAAGGTGATATAGCATTCCACGCCATTTTAAAACCGGGCAGTTCACTGTCTGAAACCATAGAAACCACTACCAAAATAGAACAGATTGTTAAGGTGAAATTTCCCGAGGTAGAAAAAATAGTGAGTCGTATTGGTGTAGCCGAAATACCTACTGACCCAATGCCTATGGATATTGCCGATGTATTCGTTATACTGAAGCCTAAAAATGAATGGGCCACGGTAGAGACAAAAGATGAGCTTATTGAAGCAATAAAAGAAGCTGTTGAAATGATTCCTGGAGTCAATTATGAATTTACCCAACCCATAGAAATGCGTTTTAATGAGTTACTTGAAGGGGTGCGGGAAGATATTGCCATTAAACTATATGGTGAAGATGTTGATATCTTATCGCAAAAGGCTGAAGAAATTACCAAAATAATTGCAGGTACTGAGGGTATTGGTGATATGAAAGCCGAAGCCACAACAGGTCTGCCTCAAATGACCATAACCTACAATAGAGATAAGTTGGCGCAATACGGACTGCAAATCAACACACTTAACAAAATGGTGCAATCGGCATTTGCCGGAGGAATTGCAGGCGTTATTTTTGAAGGCGAAAAGCGGTTTGATTTGGTAGTTCGTTTAAAACAGCAAAACCGAAAAGACATATCCGATATTCAAAATTTATTTGTGAATTTGCCTTCAGGAGTACAAATTCCACTTCGTGAAATAGCTGATATATCTTATAAAGCGGGACCTATGCAAATAAGTAGGGACAATACCAACAGAAGAACCTATGTAGGTATAAATGTAAGAGGGCGTGATGTAAAATCATTGGTAGAAGAAATTAAAACCAAATTAGATGCACAATTAGAATTACCCTCTGGTTATTTTGTACGCTATGGCGGTGCTTTTGAAAATTTGGAACGAGCCAGTACCCGCTTGCAAACCGTAGTACCTATTGCCTTACTACTTATTTTCGTACTGATATACTTTGCTTTAAAATCGGTACCACAAACCTTAATGATATACATTGCTATTCCAATGGCTACCATTGGTGGTATAGTAGCGTTGTGGCTACGAGATATGCCCTTTAGCATTTCGGCAGGTGTTGGTTTTATTGTATTGTTTGGCGTGGCCGTACTAAACGGCTTGGTAATGATAAGTGGCTTAAATGAATTGAAAGAAGAAGGTGTTACCAATTTAAAAGAACGGATTTTGGAAGGCACAAAGCGAAGAATACGCCCTATTATGCTAACAGCATTTACAGATGTGTTGGGCTTTTTACCAATGGCTGTTTCAGCTTCGGCAGGTGCAGAAGTACAGCGTCCGTTGGCAACGGTAGTTATTGGTGGATTATTGACTTCTACATTACTCACTTTATTTGTATTGCCTATTTTATATCATTGGGTTGAGAATAAATCGTTTAGGTTGGAGCCGAACAAAAAAGTAGTGAGTGCAACCGCAGTACTGGTTTTAATGTTTGTGTTTTCAACTCGAAGTAATGCACAACAAATCACGGATACATTGCCTAAAATTTCGTTGAACGAAGCTGTTGCCTTATCTAAAAAGAACTATCCACTATTAAAGCAAAAACAATTGGAAGTTACCAAACAGGAAAACCTTAAAAAATCTACGGCATACGATTTTGGTTCTACTCAAATCTTTACAGGTGGTGAAGAAATCAAAGATGGAACAGGAATCTACACAACGGTTGGTGTTGGACAATCAAATATGGATGTGTTTGGAATCGGAGCAAAACGAAAACTGCAACAACAACGCATTGAGTTGTCTCAAAAAGCATTGCAATTATCTGAATTGGAGGTAGAACTGGAAGTGAAAAAAGCGTGGGCAAAATGTTATCAGTCTATGAGAAACTTTCAGTTGTACAAAGAGCTTGATTCCATCTATGGTAATTTTGAACAAGCAGTTACGCTGAACTTTGAAGTGGAAGCCATTTCTAAATTGGAGTATTCAGCGGCAAAAAATCAAGTGTTTCAAATTCAAAATAAAAAAGTACAGGCATACAGAGATTACCTCATAGCCATACAACAGTTAAATCTTTGGTTATTTGAAGACGAAATTTATACTGTATCAGAAGAATTGGAAAACATTGCAACGATTGAAACTGATAGCTTATCAACAAATGAACATCCAATGGTTACTGTCTCAGAAAATCAATTGAATGTCGCCGAAGCAGAATTGAGGGCGGCAAAAGCCGATAATTTACCGAAATTGAACCTTCAGGGTGGTTTACAAAAAGTTAATGGTAATTCAGGTTTTTATACCTATCAAGCAGGAATTTCCATTCCATTCCTGTCAGGTTCAAACAAAGCCCGGATTAAATCAGCAAAAATTGACAATGCTATTGCAGAAAGTAATTTGTTATTCAAAAAACAAGAATTACAATCACAATATGCACAAGCAAAAGAAAATTATTTAAAATGGAAACTGTCTTGGGCATTTTACGAAACACAAGTGTTACCGTTAACCAAAGACCAGAAATCAGGAGCGTTGTTGGCGTACAAAGAAGGCGAAATTGATTATACCACATTTACACAATTGGTAAAAGAAGCCGTACAGTCAGAACTGGAAGCTCAAAATGCTTTAATCAATTATTTAGAAAGTGCATTTCAATTACAATATTTCAATCAATAACATTATGAAAAAAACAGCATATAAATACATCGCAGTCATTTTTGCAGCACTTTTTACGGTGTCTTGTGGCAATAAAAAAGACCATTCAGAAAATGATGGACATTCTCACGATAAAACAGAACAAACCAGTGAAAATGAAGAACACCACGAAGAAGGCGAAGTAACGATTAATCAGCCACAGTTTGATGCCTTAAAAATGAAAATAGACACCTTGGGCTTACGCAATATGAGTGGCTATGTTGAGGCAAACGGCACATTGGAAGTACCACCCCAAAATGAAGCTGCTGTTACTTCTGTTATAGGAGCAAATGTAACATCCATAAAAGTAATTGAAGGCGATAAAGTTGAAAAAGGTCAGGTGGTGGCTTATTTGTCACATCCAAATATCATCGCTCTACAAACCGATTACCTAAACGCTTATAGCAATAGCGAACTTTTAAAGAAAAATTTCGAACGCCAAAAAAAATTATATGATGCAGGAGTAGGATCTGGTGCTAATTTCCAAAAGGCAGAAGCAGAATACAAAGGTTCAACGGCATTAGTAAATGGTTTGGCAGCTCAACTGAAAATTTTGAATATCAATACAGCATCAGTTCGTAATGGGAGTATCGCTCAACAAATTCCGCTACGAAGCCCCATTGAAGGTTTTGTGCAAAAAGTCGAGGTTAAGACAGGACAATATGTAGAACCACAAACTGAACTGTTCGAGATTGTAAACACACACCACGTTCACGCAGATTTGATGGTGTTTGAAAAAGATGTACATAAAGTAAAACAAGGGCAAAAAGTAACTTTTAGTGTGCAATCCATACCAGAATCAGAACTTATGGCTGAAATTTACTCGGTAAGCAAAACCTTTGAAGACAACCCAAAAGCTGTACACGTTCACGCCGAAATCGAAAATAAATCAGGTAATCTCATTCCTGGAATGTATATTCAAGGAAGAATACAAACCGATAGTGCATCAACAAAAGCATTGCCCGAAACTGCCATTGTAAAAGATGGCGATAGATATTTTGTTTTTACAGTAGAAAAAGAAGGTAAAACTTGGGCTTTTAAGCCTGTAGAAGTAATAACTGGAGAAAAAAACGATAATTGGATAGCAGTTACTTTTTCAGAAGAAATACCCGTTAATACCAAGTTTGCATATAATAATGCATATTACCTTATAGCAGAAATGAAAAAAGGAGAAGCAGAACACACTCATTAATTATGGAAAGAATAGAACAATTATTAGAGTCAAAAGATATTCGCGTTACAGCAATGCGGTTGCTTATTTATAAATTTCTTGCGGAAAAGAATGTTGCAGTAACATTAAGTGATATTGAAAATGCGTTTGAAAAAGCAGATAGAACAACGTTGTACAGAACAATAAAGACCTTTGAAGAAAAGGATATTGTACATCAAATAGACGATGGTACAGGTATTACCAAATACGCCCTTTGCGAACAAGGTTGCAGTTGTGATATTAAAACCGATTTACACTTACATTTTCATTGTAATAATTGTGAAGAAACCATTTGTTTAACCGACCATAAAATACCTCAAATCAAGGTTCCCGAAGGTTTTGTTTCCGAAAATGTAAACTTGGTGGTAAAAGGTATTTGTGATAAGTGTAGTGGGTAATAAATGCACTTCTGTTGCATCCTATTTTTATGGAACTTTGAATTTAAGACAACTTAAAAATGAAAAAAAAGAAAATAAATCTACAGGACTTAAAAGCTAATTCAAAGAACGAACATAGTCAAGATGATGGGCATAATCACTCACACAATAGCATCAACAATCTTAAAGCATACATTCTTGCCATTATAAGTTTTACAATGCTTATCATTGGAATTGGTTTAGATTATTTTGATGTTACCTTTTTTAAGGATTGGATTCGCATTATTTGGTATAGTATTGCCTATTTGCCTGTAGGATTTCCTGTTGTAAAAGAAGGTTGGGAAAGCATCAAAAAAGGCGATGTGTTTACAGAGTTCTTTTTAATGTCTTTAGCAACTATTGGTGCGTTCATAATAGGCGAATATCCCGAAGGCGTTGCGGTGATGTTATTTTATGCAGTAGGCGAACTTTTTCAAAATGCAGCAGTTAATAGAGCCAAAGGAAACATTAAGACCTTATTGGATGTAAGGCCTAAAGAAGCCAATGTTTTTCGCAATGGTGATTATAAAAGTGTGTCACCTGAAAATGTTGAAATAGGTGAAAAAATCCAAATCCGTGTAGGTGAAAAAATTCCATTGGATGGTATTCTGCTATCCGAAAAAGCGTCTTTAAATACCGCAGCTTTAACAGGCGAAAGTAAACCTGACACAATAAATAAAAAGTCAAAAGTATATGCAGGTAGCATCAATCTGGAAAGTGTGATTGAAGTTGAAGTTATCAGCAAGTTTGAAGACAGTTCCATTGCAAGAATATTGGATTTGGTACAAAATGCCACAGCAAGAAAGTCCAAAACTGAACTGTTTATAAGGAAATTTGCACGTATTTATACACCAATTGTAGTGTTTTTAGCAATAGGAGTTACATTTCTACCATACTTCTTTGTTGATGATTATGTGTTTAGAGATTGGTTGTACAGAGCATTGATTTTCTTGGTAATATCCTGTCCTTGTGCGTTGGTAATCTCTATTCCTTTAGGCTATTTTGGTGGATTGGGTGCCGCTTCAAAGAATGGCATTCTGTTCAAAGGAGCTTCCTTTTTGGATGCTATGACCAAGATAAACACCTTGGTAATGGACAAAACAGGGACAGTTACCAAAGGAGTTTTCAAAATCAAAAACATAAAGACGTTTGATTGGGATGAAAAAGAGTTTATGAACTATTTAATGGCAATGGAAGAGCAATCCACACATCCCATTGCCAAAGCTATTATGGAATACCAGAAAGGAACCAACAATTTTGAAGCAAATAAGGTTTCTGAAGTTGCAGGTAAAGGATTGAAAGGTATGGTAAATGGTAAAGAAGTTTTGGTTGGAAATAAAGCGTTAATGGACGCTAATAATATAGAAGTACCTAATGAAACTGAATCCATCGTGGAATCTATTGTCTTGGTAGCTATTGATACTGTTTTTGCAGGTTATGCAGTAATAGCAGATGAATTAAAGGAGGATGCTAAAGAAACAATTACAGATTTACACAAAGTAGGTATTAAAAAAATAATGATGCTTTCAGGTGATAAAGATTCCATAACTCAACAAGTGGCAAAAGATTTAAAAATAGAAAAAGCTAAGGGAGGTTTATTGCCAGAGGATAAATTAAATGAAGTTGAAGCATTAAAGAAAAATCCAGAAAATAAAGTAGCCTTCATTGGTGATGGTATAAATGATGCACCTGTTTTGGCAGCAAGTGATGTAGGTATAGCAATGGGCGGTTTAGGTAGCGATGTAGCCATAGAAACAGCCGATGTTATCATTCAAACCGACCAACCTTCAAAAGTATTGAGAGCCATTAAAATAGGCAGTTCCACACGAAAAATTGTATGGCAGAATATCATTTTGGCTTTTGGCACTAAAGTAATTGTACTGATTTTGGGAGCAGGTGGTTTAGCTACAATGTGGGAAGCTGTTTTTGCAGATGTTGGTGTCGCCTTATTGGCAATTCTAAATGCTGTTAGACTTCAAAATATGAAATGGAAATAGTATCTTGCGCTTTATTTATGTTAAAAACCATTCAAATAATAGCACTAATTCAGGGAGTGTTTTTGTTATTTATATTATTTAAGAATAGAACAAAATATAAAAATGTAACGTTCTGGCTGTTTTCTTTAAGTGTAGTATCAATTTTATTATTCATTATTGGCGACGATGATGATAATTTATTTCAAGCTAATTCTGATTGGTATTTATTTGACACAACGTTGTTTGTTACCTTTTTATTCTTGTTTTTCAAGTATTATAAGTCTGGTAAAGAAAAATTCCAGAAAAAGGATTTATTATTCTTCATACCTAATTTATTTTATGCTCTTATTGAAGTTATTGAGATAAATCTACCACAAGATTATTTGATAGTCGAAATTCCAGAACTCTTAATAGAGTTAATATTTTTAGGGTATTTAATATATGTCTTCGTTGATTTAATAAAAAACAAAAGCAACTTTTGGGTGTTGTATATAACATTCCCAATTATATTAATACTAGGCTTATCATATTTTAACGAAGTCTTGTTAATGTTTAATATTAATCCTTTACTCATTTCTAATGATAAGGATTACGCGAGTTATCTTTTGGTAATAATAGCATTTCTGTTTTATTTTATAACTTTTTGTTATACAACAAAACCAAATGAATTTCTTCCTAAGGAAAAGCAGAAAAAATATCAAACGTCTAATCTAAATATATCCTTAATTGAAGAATATTCCACAGCCTTAATTAAGGCAATGGAAAAGGATAAACTTTACACAGATCCCAAATTGTCTATTCATAAAGTGTCGGAAGAATTGAATATTCCACGTCAATATATTTCAGAAGTTTTAAATCTTCACTTAAATAAAACCTTTCTGGATTTTGTTAACGAATATCGTGTTAAAGACTTTGTAGAAAGGGTTCAAAACGTCCAATATGCTCATTTCACACTCTTGGCGATTGCTAATGAAGTGGGCTTTAATTCTAAATCTACATTTAATGCTACGTTTAAGAAAATCAAAGGTTTAACGCCTTCTGAGTTTAAAAAATCTTTAGAGTTAAATTAGAAATTAGTCCTAGATAATTGGTCTGTACTTCTTCTCAATAATTCCTCTTAAAATAACTACGTTCTTTGGGTCAAAATTAGACCCGAAAGCAAAAGAATTTTAGCCTAATTTCTAATTATAGGTTACTCTTTTTTATATGTTTTTTTCAAGTTTTAAATTCTCAGAATGAATTTTTGGGAAGTTATAAAACTAAAAAAATGATTCAGGATATTGGTTGTGTTTAGAGTCATTCTATGTCAATAATAAAAGAAAAAGAGCCATTAGCTTATTCGGGATTAATCAATAATTATTAAAAAACAAATCTTAGAATTATGGCACTACAAGAAGAATTTAAAACACAAGGTGATTTTTTATTTAAACACAGAAGTTATTTACCCCTTATTATTTTAACAATAGGGTTGGGAGTATTTATGCAAACAGAATATTACGAGATCGAAGGATCAGAAAGTTGGTTTGAAGAATCTTATGAGATTATATGTTTATTTATTTGTCTTTTGGGGTTGTTTATACGAATCATTACTGTTGGCCATACGCCAAAAAACACCTCAGGCAGAAATACCAAACAAGGCCAAATAGCGGATGTGTTAAACACTTCAGGAATGTATTCTTTAGTAAGGCATCCACTTTATGTAGGGAACTTTTTTATGTGGTTAGGAGTAGCGATGTTAACAGAGAATTTGTGGTTTATCATTGCTTTCGTGTTGTTTTATGCGTTTTATTACGAACGTATTATGTATGCCGAAGAAAGCTTTTTGCGTAAAAAATTTGGTAATGTTTATCTCGATTGGGCTAAAAATGTACCTGCTTTTATGCCAAACTTCAAGAATTATCAAAGAAATATCCATCCTTTCAATCTTAAAAAAATACTTAAAAAAGAAAAAAATGGACTAGCAGCAATCTTTTTGTTGTTCTGGATCTTTGAAATTGTTGGAGAACTTGTAGAGAAAAAAAAGCTTGTTATAGAATACGGTTTTTGGTTTTATGCAGCAATAACAGCAACCGTACTCTATTTGGTTTTGAAAATTATGAAAAAAAGAAAAATGTTAGATTAAAATAAATCACACTAAAAAAATATGAAAATTAAAAATGCAATTACCTTGTTATTTGGCTTTTGTTCTATATGGTCTTGGGGACAGACCAGTAATACAAACTTATCAGGAAAAATTATAGATGCTAATTTAAAAGAACCTTTGGCTTATGTGAATGTGGTATTAAAAAACAGCAATACTACCAACGAGTTTGTGGCGGGTGTAATTACCAATGAAGAAGGGGTGTTTACTCTTGAAAGTGTGAGTTCGGGAAATTACTATTTGGAAGTATCATTTATAGGTTACAAAACTCATACATATACTATTTATGTTGGTGCAAATTCCGAATATTTAGATTTGGGTACGATAAGTTTAGAAGAAGATGTATCACAGTTAGATGAAGTGGTTATTACTTCAAAAAAAGATGCTGTAAATAGTAAAATGGATAAAAAAACGTATGCTGTTAGCGCTAATATTTCACAAAATGGTGGTTCGGTATTACAATCTTTAAAAAACCTTCCTGGTATTACTACTCAAGAAGGTAAAGTGCAATTGCGTGGTAGTGACAAGGTATTAGTGCTTATAGATGGTAAACAAACGGCTATTACGGGTTTTGGCAATCAAAACGGATTAGATAATATTCCTGCATCTGCTATTGAAAGGATTGAGATTTTAAACAACCCCTCTTCAAAATATGATGCTAATGGCAATGCAGGTATTATAAACATCATACTTAAAAAAGAAAGTCAAAACGGTTTCAATGGAACACTTGGTATAACAACAGGTTTGGGAGCTTTATGGGAGCGAAAGGAAAATCTTCCAGGGATAAGACCACAATTTAAAATGACGCCTAAAATAAATCCATCTGTTGCTCTTAATTACAGAAAAGAAAAAATAAATTTCTTTTTACAGGCAGATAATTTGTATACAGAAACTCTAAATAAAAACGAGTACACTACTCGTTATTACGATGATGGTACGGTTATAAAACAACAACTAAAACGTAACCGTAACACCAATTTCTTTTCATCTAAAGCAGGCTTAGATTGGTTTATAAACAACAATAATACGCTAACTATATCAGGACTGTTTAGTCAAGAAAGTATTAAAGATTATGGAGACCAACCGTTCTATAATCAGGAAATTACAGAACAGTTAAGGTTATGGCAATTTTTAGAAGATGAAGTTTTAACAGCTGCTATGTTTTCAGCCAATTTTGAGCATAAATTTTCGCAACCTGGTCATAAATTGAACGCATCATTCAATTACACTTTTGATAGAGAGGATGAAAAATATTTCTTCACGAATACAACCCCTTCTTTTATTACGGAAGAATCCTTTTTTCTAATAGCAGACCAAAAAGTGGTCGATGTAGCGTTAGATTACACTAAACCTTTAAAGCAAGGTTTGTTGGAAACAGGTTTTAAGTTTAGAAATAGAGTGATTCCAACCGATATGCAATTCAATCCATCAAATGAAAATTCTGTATTAGATACAGGTGCAGATGGTAAAGCCGAATATAAAGAAATTATTCCTGCGGTTTATGTCAACTACACTTTTGAAACCGAAAATTGGGAAGCAGAAGCAGGTTTACGCGTAGAATATGTGAATTTAGATTACCAAGTAGACCCAAATCATAATACATACCAAAGTGATGGATATAACTATTTTCAACCCTTCCCAAATGCAAGGATAAGTTATAAAATCAATGATAAAAATAGAATTTCTACTTTCTATAATAGACGAGTAGATAGACCTGATGAAGTAGATATCCGAATTTTTCCAAAGTATGACGATGCCGAAATCATTAAAGTAGGAAATCCGGCTCTAAACCCACAATTTACAAATTCATTTGAGCTAGGATATAAAAACCAATGGGATAAGGGGTATTTGTATACAGCTTTATATCATAGAATTACTGATGGGACTATTACAAGAATAGCAACTACAGTAGATGATTCTAACTTAATTTATAATGTGTCGCACAATGCAGGGAGAAGTTTTAATACTGGAATAGAAGTTGTTGTAGATAAAAAACTGTCCGAGGTATGGTCAGCTAATCTGAATATGAACGGTTATTACAATAAAATTGATGCCTTTTCTGTCCTTAATAAATATCCAGTAGAAGACACAATTTCAATACCAGGGCAAACAGCATATTCAGGAAACATCAAACTGAATGTTTTAGCGAAACTTCCTAAAGAAATTGAAGCGCAGTTAACCTCAGTTTATTTGGCTCCAGATATTATTCCTCAAGGTAAAATCAAGTCTCGTTTTTCGATAGATTTTGGTATTAAAAAACCAATTCAGAACAATAAAGGAGAAGTATTTCTTAATGCTACCGACTTGTTCAATACCTTGGTAATTAAAAAAGAAGTGAATGGAGAAACATTTAATTACACATCTCAGGACTATTATGAAACACAAGTGATTCGTGTGGGGTATAAATACAGGTTTTAATTTGTGTAATTACTATTAAATGCAAAAAACGACTATAGTGAACCATCTACAGCGGAAAAAACTGAGCATACCTAAATTTGAGATAACCCCCAATTTAATAACACTTCATATCTAGTAGCAGACTGGATCATTATTTCCGCTATTTATGGTTTAGGTTCCCGTTCTATCCACCACAAGCTAAATTGTTTAAACCGCAACAAAAAACATTTGCGTTACCACATTTACAGACCTCAACCATTGAGGATGCCTACGACCAAATGGAACTATTGGGCTTTCCCTTATGTTCGTATTTCGACCTGATTAACGAAACCTTACAGCCTCATATAAAAGCCAAAGAGCTAAAACAGCACATCAATAAAAAGGTGTTACTTTATGGGGTGCTGGTCAACACCCGATTCCATAAAACAACACAGGGCAAACGCATCCGCTTTTGTACGTTCACCGACCAGGATGGGCACTACTTCGATACGGTACATTTTACCAAAGTTGTACACCAATATCCAATCCACGGTATAGGCGTGTATGCGTGTTACGGCACCGTAACCTCAGATTTCGATTTCTGTAGTTTGGATATTATTTGGAGTCGGAAGTTGGAGGTGATTGGGGATCCGAGAGGTTAAACAGAGATTTCTAGATTATTGTTTGTCACTACAAAGGAGGTATGGCTGAAGTAATTTCTTTAGTCAAGCTAAAATAATTTCAATTTTGTCATTTTAATAAAAATTTGATTTTAAATATGTTAACCGTGAAATATAGTAAACAGGAAGAAATAAGAATTGTTTAATATAAAAAACATGCTGTTTATATATAATTGTTTGATATATTGTTAAAAAAAATATTATTCAATAATATTAATCAATATGGCAGAATGTACAAACTGCGGAGGCTTTACAAAATTTAATGGTGGTCTTTGTTTTAAATGTTTTAAAAAAAATAACCAACAAAATGAGGTAGAAGTGGCAGTTTTAGAGGAAGAGTCTGAAACTCAAAATAAAACTGTAGAGGTAGGTTTATCTGCAAAAGATAAAAATTATCGTTATAATATGATTAAGGGAAGAATAGCCGAAACCCTTATTCAGGAACTTTTTTTATCATTAGGATATAATGTGTTTCATTATGGTATGGAGAATACCATTCCAGGTATAATGGAGTTGCTTAAAGGTGTTAGATCTGATGTTGCTAATGAAATTAGACGTATGCCTGACTTCGTTATTCAGAATCCTAAAACAAATGAAGTATTCTTTATTGAAGTTAAATTTAGAAAGAGCGGAGAGTTTTTGCCAAAACACTTACCAAAAGATTATCCTTATAGTAACGCTTTTATAATTTTAGTTAGTAAAAAGCATATTAAATGCATTTCTGTTAAAGAACTTGAAGAGGGAAAGGAAATTTCTCCATCATCAAGAAATTACTTAGGAAGCCGAAAGGAGTTTGAACTAGATAAAGATATTATAATTGATTTTTGTAATTTTGCGATTCAATTTTTTCAGGGAGTGGAATAAGCTTAAGATTCAGCTAAGTCTTCATCAAATTCCAGTTTCAATTCATCGAGTAAGATTTTAAGGGATTTAGATGATTCTTCTATGTTTTTTAAAAACGCTTCGTGTTTTACACGCTTTCCCAAGCTAATATGAATCATGTTCCTTCCGTCAGAATGACTTAATTTTGTGCGTAAATCATTTTCGTTTTTAGGAAATTTATGTGTAAAATGGTTTCTGTATTCTCTTGTCTTTTTTATGCTGGAATTAAATTCAATTAGAAGATCTTTAATGTCATTATTAAATATCTTATTAAGTAATTGTTTATTAAAACTAACCTGATGATCTTCAAATTTTAAATTATAAAAACAATTTAAAATATGTGCTAAAATATCAAGGGAAGAAAAGTAAAAATAGTAATAGATTTCAACAAAATATTGAAATTGGATCCCGTCTACTAATTCCCTTTCATTACTTTTTATAATATTATCCTGAATTCCTCTTTCAAAATGTACTCTTAAAAATAACTCGGTTTCGTGTAATTTAAATAGTTTATTGGTTAAAACACGATTCCAATTGTGAAGGTTGTTTCTGCGATGTACTTCTTTGGTTTCTAAGTCACCGTTTAAAACACTGGTGACACTGTTAATTTTTTTAAACAGAAAACTGTCATAGTTCGGTATGAATTTGGTCTGAATTTTCCCTTCTTCTAGGCTTGGATACTTGTAAAATTCACTTTTAATTGTTTTAGAACTCATATTTAAGATTTATCCTGCTAGTTCTTCTAATTTAGTTTTTAGTAGGCTATAACGCTCTTTTCCTAATTCAGTATCCCTTAAAATAGCTGTTTTATCTTGATATAACTCATCATCGCTAAAATCGACAATACTTCTCGCTAAATTTGAAATGTGCTCATATAACTTTTGAGTACCACCTCTAACGCCCCAATAGTGATTTTCTTTTAACTCTAAAAATAGATTTCCCATTTTGTAGAATCCACTTTTTTCAAAGACTTCTTCAAATCCGTGGAATTTATTATCGTATTCTGTTTCCAAGATCATTCTAATTTCATGTAATGTGGATTTATGTAAGTTATCCTGATAATTATCAAAAATGACTCCAATTTCATGATTGTTAATTTGTGAATACTCATACAGATTCATGGATGCAATTATTCCAAAGTTTTCATTTAAATAAATTTTAGAATGTAAATTTTTAATGGAAAAAAGTCTAACATTTTTAAACGATTGTAACCAATCTAAATCTCCTGGTTGTAGTGAGTTTTCTCGGTACACGATGTATGTAAATGGTACACGATTTAAAGTGTCGCTAAGCTTAACTTTTAATCGTTGATTAAGTTTTAAATAGGGGGTAACTAAAATTAAATATTCGCTGGCTTCTATTAAAAGTTTTTCAATTTCGTACGAAATTCTGGTTGTACTTATTATTTCCAAATTGGTAAATTTTAGGTTATTAATTAATGGCGTAAATCTTTTTTATATCAATTTAGGATATTACATCATTTTCTTGGTAATTCCTTTGTCCTTTTTTGATTATTCACTCTAGAAACTAATTGTCATTCTGTTTATTGCATAGTTTCATTAAGTATTTCGTCTAATTTTGTATTGGATAGTTTGTTTAACTTTAGTTTTTTTTTGTTCACGTGAAATATAAGAGGTGATCAAAAATTACTTATAACTATCATGATTAGTTATTTTTAAACTATTCCTTTATAAATCGAAGAATAATACCATTTTCTAATTTTAGAAGGTATAATCCATTTACTAAATTGCTAACGTCAATTTTATCATTATTAGATATTTTGTTTTTTAAAATTTCTTGTCCTAATCCATTGATTATGGTATAACCTTGCTCTTTATTTAGATTAGATATATAAATATAATCGCAAGAAGGGTTTGGATATAAACGAACAACACCGTTAAATAAAATATCATTAACTGAAAGAGTAGTAGTGTTTAACCCCCAAACCTTGTTACCTAAAAACTCTGCTATAAACAGATTATTATCCTTTACTGCAAGACCCTGAGCTGCAAAAATATTAGTAAGAACAGGTGTTGCTGATGGAGAAGATTCTGTTATATCTATTTTTGATATTGAATTTGCATCTTGTCCTATATACATTTCGTTACCACTAATTGCGAGACCAGTGGGAAAAGTTATATAAGGAATTACAGTGTTTAAAATTGGATTAGGTTCTGTAATGTCTATTTTAAAAATCTTACTTCCACCATTATCTGAAATATATAGATCATTACCTTTTAGAGCCAATCCTTCAGCGTCATTTAAACCTGCCACAACGCTAACAACATCAGGCGAATCTTCTGTAATATCAATTTTTACAATTTCAGTTGGTTCGGCAATGTAGAGGTCGTTACCATTTAATACTAACCCTTCAGGACTAAGTAATCCTGAAACTATAGTTACAAGAGAAGGTGATTGAGCGGTAATGTCAATTTTTGATATTTTACCATCTGATTCTGCAATAAACAACTCGTTACCGATTAGTTCTATACCTGAGGGATAATATAACCCCGAAACAATGGTTGTTGCCGTTGATGTAGGATTTGAAATATCTATTTTTAAAATCTTACCTCCAAAAAAATCACTAACATATAGGTTATTGTTATTTAATCTGAGCGCATATGGAGAACTTACTTCTGCTATAACATTAGGTGTTTGAGAACTTACATACTTGACATTTAAAAAATATAATACAAGTAAAAAGTAAATCGATTTCATTTTTATAATTAGTTTAAAATTTTTGTTAAAGGTTTATATAAATAAAGTTGTGAGTTTGGTCCACAAACTTACTAACAAACTAACTGGGTAGGGTAAGATAAAGCAATTACTTATAGGAGTTATTCGTGTATGTTCGTATTTAATTTTAGTACGGACTTTTTGCTGTTTTTACATTCTCGGGCAATTGGAAGTCCTTTTTGCTTAATTTTATTTTCTCGACCCCAGTAGCAATGTTTTCCATTGTAAATTGGGAGTTATCTATTATAATTTTCAACGGAAGCGCTTTTGACTCCTTTAAAAAGTCATACCAATTGCCAAATAAATGGTTTTCAAACAATTTAACATTAACCATTAATGCTGAATTGAAATAATACTTTTGAGTTCCGCTTTTACAAGTTAATATCAATTCATCACAATTATAGCCAAGTATTTCAATCACATTCTTATTTAACTGAACATTAACTATTGAATCTGGATTTGATAATCCATCATTCCAAAATACAGTTTCAGAATTTGACATTTTACTGTAAATTTTATTATCTGCATTCACATACAATTGCCACTGCATTAATGTTCCATTAGTAACAGATTTATAATCACCATTTTTAATGTAAAATTCTTGTTTATTTCCCATCATTGATAACCATTGTTGGTTGGTTATTTGCAAGTTTTTACTTTCATAGCTGTTAGAGTAGGTTATTTTCCCCTCAAAGTTCTGTCCAAAGGAAGTTAATGTTGAAATTGTAATTAATGCTAGAGCTAAAAATTTATTCATATTGTTTCGATTAGTTGACTTACTCTAAATAGGTTTTCAGTCTTCCCCTTATTATTGTTTTTTCTATAAAGTAGAATAGGTTAGTATAACTGTCTTTTACGGGTAAAATTAGCGTTTTTTCGGTGTAGCTAAGGCTTTAATCCTAATTGGATTTGGGTCTAGTCGAATCCGCCGTTATTGATGTTATATTGATGCTCAGGATATTTCTTATTCAATTATATTTTTCAATTCCGTATAGCCACATTTAATTGGTTTTAACTCCAAAAGTGCATTTAGTCCGATTGTTTTTTGTTTAGGTACTTTTTCGTTTAAAACCTTTGTTTCAATTACGTAAAAAGTCCATTGACTTAAATTCAAAGGATTAATAGTTTCTTGATTTTTATGGATTAATAGGCAGAACACATAAAAATCTGTCCACCTTCTTTTTATGCCATCATAATTTGGACTGTCTTTTGTTCCAACTGTTGGCGAAATACTAAATTTAATTGCTGAATATTTTTTCTGTTCCCAACTTTGAATATAGGCTGCTGATTTTATTTCTAATTTTTTTCCTTTGTTTGTAATTAGATCAAAATTGTCCCATTCAATTCTTCGGTCAGATTTTATTTCGAGAGCTCTTTTTACTATGAATTCTGCTAAAATTCCACGAGTTCTGTTTTCAATCAAGTCAGATTGGTTCCAGCTCCAAAAGTCTGATAGGATAAAGTTTTGAGCAATATTATTATTAATAAACTGTTCTTTTCCTGTTTTCTTATTGATTTTAATTTCTGGCAGGTTCACTTAATTTTTCAATTGGTTGTTATATTTAGTACAATAGTGTATGCTAGTAAACACTAAATTTAGCAAATAAAATTGAACAGAAAATCCGCTAAGATATTCTTATGTAGACTTTCACTAGCAATGAAGATATACGTTCTTTGTTAACAAACGTTTTTAGTTTTTTACAAATCTTAGTGATTTACCATTATTAAATTTCAAAAAATACAATTCATTAGGTAATTGTTTAATTTGAATTTTCTCCCCATTAAAAGCAATTCCATTAAGAACTTCCATTCCTAGAATATTATAAATCTTGTAATTTTCAGCTCGAGTTAACCCCTTGACAATTATAAATTCAGAAGAGGGGTTGGGATATAGTTGAACATTATGTTTTAATATACGTTCTTCAATAGAAAGAGTTCCATTGGTAAGTTTCGAAACCTTGTTCCCAAAACTTTCTGAGATAAATAAATCATTATTACTAATTAATATGTCAGATGGCCTATTTAAACCTGTAACAACATCAATTGGTGAAGGTGAAGGGTCTGTGGTGTCTATTTTTGAAATGTTATCTCCATTAAATTCCGTAATGAATAAAATATTGTTATTTAGAATTAGGCCAAATGGCGCGTTTAGGTTCGTAATGACATCAGTTGTTGTTGGGGAGGTATGTGTAATATTAATTTTGGAAATTTTACCCCCTCCACTTTCCGCAATGTAAAGTTCATTTCCAATTAAAGCTATTCCAACTGGAGAAGTTAATCCTGTAACTACATCAATTAATGAAGGAGATGAATGTGTAATGTCAATTTTTGAAACTTTGTTCCCTTGATATTCGGAAATGAATAAATCATTATTATTAATTAAAAGCCTAGTCGGATTCTTTAAGCCTGAAATGACATCAGTTGTTGTTGGGGAGGTATGTGTAATATTAATTTTGGAAATTTTATTCCCTCCACTTTCCGCAATGTAAAGTTCATTACCATCTAAGGCTAATCCATATGGAACATTCAACCCAGTGACTACATCAATTAAAGAAGGAGGCGAATCTGTAATATCAATTTTCGAAATTTTATTCCCAGCAGCATCAGCAATATATAAGTCATTTCCATTAAGAGCTAACCCATGAGCATTCAATCCAAAAATTACATCAGTTAATTGGGCATTCATTATGTGAGTGATAAAGAGGAATAAAGCAAAGTAATTATATTTCATTATTCTTAATTTTATAAAAAGTTGATTTAAACGTTTGCTAACGGTCTCGGCTCATAGTTGCGTGGCTTAGCGGTAGACTCTCCAAGTATACACTAAACTCAAAATACGCGAGGATTTTCAGAAGTAGGTGAGAACAAGCAATTACTTATAGCTATTATTTTTAACCGTAATTTTTAGTTAGTAGTATCTAAAATTATCAAATTCCTGTTCACGGTAGTAGAGTTAATTTCTACCATAGAATTCTCATTGGTTACAAAATTAGTTTTCAAAATACCTAAATATAAATTCAGACTATTAGAACTCACTATGTTTAAGTAAACTTCATCTTTATAGATTGTATTACCAAAAACCGTTGCAAGACCAAAAGTTTCTCCATTTGAATAGTCAGAAACACTTTGGGTTGTTAAATCAATTATTCCTGGTTTAGCTCCACCAATAGAGCCAGAAACTGATTGCATTATTGCTAATTCAGAATTATTTATCATCGCAATTCTACTAGCTTTAATAGAACTAAAGTTGTTTACTGAATTATTGATTAAGTCAACTTCTAATAAGCCGTCTCCCCAAGTTGAGATGTACAATTTTGAATTGATTTTTTTCATCGAGCTAATTTTATCTTCATGGAAGGTAATACCAAGTTCAATAATGGAATTATTTTGAAGGTCAATATTTATTAAGTGCTTTGTAGAGTTATAAACGAAAACGTTTTCGGCTAAAACCCCTATCAAATTATTGTTGTCCCACGCTAGAGCTATAATTCCTTTTTCATATCCATTTATTGTAGAAGGTAGTTTTAAAGGTATTATTTGAGTAGTCCCATTTTGCCTATCAAATATCAAAAGATTATTAGTTGGTGATGGATTATAGACGTACTCAATAGCATAAATTTTCTCCTCTGATGATATTAAACAGGATGTTGGCAAGAAACTACTATTATTTTCTTTATTTATTTGTCCAACGTTTTCTAAATCTCCGGTATTATTTCCGATTTCAAATACTTCTCCAAGGTCGGATACAGCCAATAGTTTATAATCTTCAATAATTTCGTTGTTTGGTTCATCTGTACTTACATTTTCCGATTCTTCGCAAGATAAAGTGCACAAAGCTAATAGTAATAATACGTAATTTAATTTGATGTTTTTCATTCGTTTTTGTGGTTTATAGGAACCAATGTTGTTTAGTGTTATTTTTTTGTACCTATTTTTTCTCCTTCTTTTGCATTTAATTTGATTTCACTTAAATAACTCAATATTTTTCCGTTTGAGTCCACATTTCCGACATATCCATATTCAGGCGAGTAATAGAGGAAATATTCTTTACTTTTTTCATTGTCTTTATTAGTTAATTGTTTGCAATTAACTTTCATACAGTTTTTATATTTTTTAGCCGGTGTTTTAAACGTTTGCTCCTCCGATATTACTTCATAACTCCAACTGTCGTCATTTTCCGTCCATTTGTCTCCAAGTTTTGGGTTTACAGGTAGAACAATTGATTCTTTTAATGTTTTTTTGTCAATGTGATAATAGTTTTTAGTTCCTTTTCTGTAATAAGTCGTGTCAACATCGCCCCACCCATATTTTCTGTATTTCACATAATATTCTTTGTCAGCAATAATTTCTTTATCATTATCAAAAAACTCAAAATAATAGCTTTTCCCATATTTATAGTATTTGGCGCTACTTGAATTGTCAAAAAGACTTATGTATCCATCCATTTTTATTTGAGTGAATGAAAACATTACTAAAGATAAAATTAGAATTCCAATTATTTTTTTCATTTGTGGTTTGATCTTTAATGCTACACAACTCGGTTTACCCAAACAAAACTTTTGATTGCTAATAGTAAT
This sequence comes from Formosa sp. A9, assembly GCF_051200825.1. Lineage (GTDB taxonomy): Bacteria > Bacteroidota > Bacteroidia > Flavobacteriales > Flavobacteriaceae > Formosa. The sequence goes on from NZ_CP195158.1 coordinate 1,266,231, forward strand.
GGAGGGATTAAACCAAGCTATTTATACGGTACTAAAATAGATGAAAATGAATGAAAACCTAAAGTGTTTCTTTAAATTTAATTACATTTAAGGTATTACTATTTGAAATTATGCCGTATCAGATACAGATTCCTAAGCCTTGCCATGAACGTTGGTACAGGATGACACCCACCGAAAAGGGTGCGTTTTGTGCTGCTTGCCAAAGGGATGTTATTGATTTTACACATTCTTCTCCTTTGGAGTTAACCCGTGTTATTTCGAAACAGGGTAAGATTTGTGGGCGGTTTACACCAAAACAAATAGGAGTTACCCTTCCAAGAGAAACGCCTCGCTGGTATAGCAAACTTGGAATGTATTTAGGGGTGTCTTCATTATTTTTATTGGCTCCAGCTGTTTACAGTCAGCCCACTCCCCCTTTCCCAACGACGGTTTCACCTCAGCGCAAGAAGGCATCTGCTGAGTTACCCCGAAAACTGGCTAAGGATTCTATTACGATAACTGGAGTTGTAAGTGATGGTGATGTGCCATTGCCAGGCGTCAATGTAGTTTTAAAGGGGCGTTCTAATGTAGTTTTGACCGATTTTGATGGCCAGTTTTCGATTACTGTTCCGAAATCAGCTATGGAAACTAGTGGGTTTTTAGTTTTTTCATTTCTGGGTTTTGAAACGCAGGAATTTTCTCTTACAGATTTTGATACTCCGTTGCATGTTGAACTTATTATGGCAGAAGAATTATTAGGAGAAATTGTGATTGTTAAGCAAAATATCTTTAGACGTATTGCGAACTGGTTTCGCTAGGTGTTATAATGACGCACAACGGCCTCGGCAGGTATGAGTAGTTGCGTGGTTTAGCGTTAAACTTTGCAAGTGTTCACCAAACTGAAAATCTTTGCGGATTTTCAGAAGTAGGCGAGAACAAGCAATTATTTATAGCCATCTTTGTTGTGCGTAGGTTTTATTTTTCATTTTTCTTTTTCAGTTCTTTTAATTCAGCTTTTATTTCCTCCATGTTAGCTAGAACTTCTCTCATTACGGGATTTGAAGTCGATGAATTTCTTAATTCTTCTTCTCTCAATCCGAAAACAGTATCAAGTCTACCTATTAGCAACGACAATATGATAAAGATCATAAACAATATTGGAATTGATAATACTAAATTTTCAAAAATTAAAATTCCGATTGAGGTTTCTTTATAAGCTTCCAAAAAAACAAATCCAATCATTAGAAATTGAACATAACCAATATACATTCGTGCTCTGTCTATGTATACTTTCCACCGGATTAGAGTTTTCTTATTCGCTTTTATTTTAGCCATTTAGATCTTTATTCTTTTAAGTTTTAATTCCGTTTGAGTAATATTTTCATTCTGTGTTTCAATCAGCACTTTCTTTTGAAGTTCAGATTTTCCAACTTACGCATAATGGTTTTGGCTATGGTTTCGTTGCGTGAAAATCCGCGAGGATTTTCCGCAGTAAACCAAAGATAGTAAAAGTGCGAGGACTTTCCGTGAGGAAAGTCAGAAGCAATGAACTATAGCCGGCTTGCCAGTAGTATTTTTATTTACACACATTTTTTCTGCCAATTTGTACTATTTCCTCAATCCCAAATTCGTCAAATAGTTCGAGTAAAGCGCTTGTGCCATTTTTTTTCTTAAACTTTAATTCTTCTTTATAAAGAGGAATTAATGTATAAATATCAATTACTTTGTCATTAGCCAATTCAATTTGTGTAAAGTCATCGGATAATTCCATTGAATGTGCTAACATTAATGAATTAAATCCAATGCCCTCGGCAAACTCATCATTACCTTCATAGGCATAGGTGTGTCCAAATCCAAACCAAGTATTGTCCTCGTGTGGAGTTATCATTATTCCTTTCATAGCTCTTAAAGGCCAATAATTTTTTTCGTCGCTAAAGGATTCATATTCTAAATTCCATTCTTTTGGAAGTAAAATCATAATTTCAACAAACTCCGATGAATCAATATCTTCGGGAATTGTCATTGGTAAAGCACTCATTCCACAACTTAACAAAATATGATATGGTCTGTCCTCTGTAGCTTTTATTAAGTAAATATCGCGATGAATTATTTCAGATTCTATTTCGTCGAAAACTTTGATATCGGCATCTATATCAAAGAATTGGTCTAAATGGTTGTCAACTATTTCAACACTATTTGGGACATTTTTATTCATTTTTTTCTCAGTATTTTGGGAATAAGTGAAAGTTGAAATTAAAATTAGAAATATCGTTTTATAATTGATAATTTTCATTCGATTTCAGTTTTTCAATATTACTTACAACGGTCTCGGCTCGTATGAGTAGTTGTGTGGTTTAGCGGTTAATTTTGCAAGTACAAACCAAACTGAAAATCGGCAAGGATTTTCAGAAGTAGGCGAGAACAAGCAATCACTTATAGCCAACTTGTTATGTGTTGGGCTTTTTTCAATTCGGATTAAATCGGTTAAATGATTGCCAATATTTGTCTTTATAAATGTCAAAGTCCAACTCGATTTTATTTATATATTCTTTTTTTATTTCGTGTAATACTTTTGATGGTCTTCTAAATTCGACACAAGCGAAATATACTTCTCGAACAGAATCTGCTGTTTGTCTTCCAATGTTTAAATACCCATCAGAATCTTTTAATTCAGCCATAATTTTATCCTCAATTTCGTTTAGTAGTTGATAAATTGATTCATTAGGCATTCCATTGTTGTCTTTTCCATCATACTTTATTTCCATTACAGCAATCCAAGGATGAGAAGCTTTACTATCCCAATTCAGTAAATCCGTATTAACAACTGCAAGTAAGGGAAGTCCGTTTTTCATAGTAGCTTCAAGTCCAGAGTAATTGTCATTCTCAGTGTCGTGTCGGAAGCCTTTATATTTTTCAACGAACTCTTTTTCTCTCCAAATCAAAAAGTCCTTGAGTTTTTCTAATGGAATTAATTCAGATGTTGCATCTTTTGGGTTAATGATATTTACATTGTCAATTGTGGTAACAGAATTTAATTCGCCTAGAGAATTGTCCAAAGCGAGGTAAATTCCGTTCGTCATTATGGCTCTATTTTCCTCGTTAAAATCTTTGTGAGAAATTGTGATATCAATTTCGTCTGGCATTTGTTTATGGTCGGTTGAAAAAAAACTCATTTTATTCTCATCAAATTTATAACCATCCATTTTAATTCCAAATTGCTTTAAGTCAGATGGTTGTTTGAGAGCTGTAATTTTCCAATTATTCATTTTTGGTGCAGAGTCTACCAATTCCTCAACAAAAACAATATTTTTAATAACTCCATCTGCTGTTAAAATCAATTCAGCTGTAGTGTCATCATACATTCCTGCAAGAAACCAAAACCCATCTTTCAATTCATTTAGTTTTGGTGCAAGTTTGTCAAAAAACACTTTGTGAATATTGCCTTGGTCTTTTAGGACTTTATGAAACTTTTTTTCGTTTTGTTCAAACCATTTCCAAAAATCAGAGTAAGAGTTTATTGGTTCCTCTTTTGTACTAAATATTGATTTTAAAAAACTCATATTTTTATTTGTTCAGATTTTTATTCGCCTTGCACATAACGGTTTTGTTTATGAAAAGTTGCGAATTTGACAACGAGGATTTTCCGTAGGAAAATCAGAAGTTGGTAAATTTGCAACAATGTTCCGTTTAGGTTAAAAATAGCAATTTTTTATAAACGTTGTTGTAGGTAGTTTTTTATTCATATTTTGTTTATCAACAATATAATTCCGATTCCAGAAAATAGAAACCCACCGATTAATAAAATCATTGTTAGATTCTTTTCCCACCAATCATTGTCTTTTACAATTTCGTATTCATTTTCTCTTTTGAGGTAAATAATGTCAATCAGCTCATTAATCCGTTTTGGATTTTCACTTGAGTCTAACTTTTGAGTCATTTCAATTCCATTTCGGTCGGTAAAACTTATTATTGGAAAATGATATTCAAAAGATTCTCCATCCGCATCTTTAATCCGCTCTTTTTTAAAGTCAATTATTTGCGCTTTAGTTTTAATTCCATTTGTCAGTATTCTACGATTTGTATTTCTAATATAGAATCCAGCATATAAAAATCCGCCTCCAACTATTAAAAAGACAATATTTCCTATCAAATTTTCCATTCAGTTTCTTGGTGCGCTAAAATTACCTACAACTCGGATTATCTAAACAAAACTTTTGTTTGACAGTCTTTATGTAAGGGTTAAACCAAGCTATTTTTATGTTACTAAAATAACTCAAAATGAATGAAAACCTAAGGTGTTTCTTTAAATTTAATTACATTTAAGATATTACTAATTGAAATTATGCAGTATCAGATACAGATTCCGAAGCCTTGCCATGAACGTTGGGAAACGATGACACCCACTGAAAAGGGTGCGTTTTGTACAGCTTGCCAAAGGGATGTTATTGATTTTACACAATCTTCTCCTTTGGAATTAACCCGTGTTATTTTGAAACAGGGTAAGATTTGTGGGCGATTTACACCAAAACAATTGGCTGTTCCCCTTCCTTGTGAAACGCCTCGCTGGTATGGTAAACTAGGAATGTATTTAGGGGTGTCTTCATTATTTTAATTAGCTCCAGCTGTTTACAGTCAGCCCACTCCGCCTTTCCCGACGACGGTTTCACCTCAGGGCAAGACCGCATCTGCTGAGTTACCCCGAAAACTGGCTAAGGATTCTATTACGATAACCGGAGTTGTAAGTGATGGTGATGTGCCCATGCCGGGTGTTAATGTTGTTTTAAAGGGGTGTTCTAATGGAGTTGTGACGGATTTTGATGGCCAGTTTTCGATTACTTTTCAGAAATTAGCGTTGGAAACTAGTGGGTTTTTAGTTTTTTCATTTCTGGGTTTTGAAACACAAGAGTTATCTCTTACAGATATTGATACCCCGTTGCATGTTGAACTTATTATGGCAGAAGAATTATTAGGAGAAGTTGTTATTGTTAAGCAAAATATTTTTAGACGTATAGGTAACTGGTTTCGCTAGTGTATTATAATGACGCACAACGGCCTCGGCAGGTATGAGTAGTTGAGTGGTTTAGCGGTTAACTTTGCAAGTACACACCAAACTGAAAATCCGCGAGGATTTTCGGAAGTAGGCGAGAACAAGCAAGGCACTTATAGCTATCCTAGCAAATGTTTTTAATTATTTCTTCGTAAATTATTGTCTTTGATAAATTTAATTCAGAGTTAAATAATTCGGAAAATGTTTCAATATCAATACCAATATTTTTTTTGTTGCCTTTTGTTATTGAATATTGTGCTTTTGTTCTTGGTTTATTAATACGCTTATATCCATACTGTTCTTTTTTGGACAATGCTTTTTTTAGTAAAATTGGAATTTTTTCAGGTATTTGAGAACACACTGAATTTTTATACTCAGTAGCTGTGCAGAAGGTCTTAAATGTTCCTTTTTGATAATCAAAACCAAAATTGAAATTTATGCCGTCAATATCAAAATTTTTAATGATAGGTACTCCTAAAATTGCATTTCCGTGAGTTTCTATAATATAATAATCAGGTAATTTTAAAAGGTCTGCAACCTTTTTTAAATACAATTTTTGAAAAATTGTTTCTAACTGGTTTTCACTTATAAATTGTTGTTTACTATTTTTATGTTCTTTTTTCTTTTGATGTTTAGTTTTACTTCCATCGTAAAAAACATTAATGAAATCTGAAGGTTTTTCTAAAAATTCATTTATTATGGTAGAGAAATTTTCAAGAGTTCTAATGTATTCTATTAGAATTAATCCGTCAGTATTTTTTTCAATTTTGAGTTTTTGCAATGCATTCAGTAATTTATTATAACTGACATTTTTCCAATTAGAATCATTTGAATCTTCTTCTATAAAAGTTAAAAAGAAAAAACAGGTCTTTATTTCCCCATATTTTTTTTTAATAGATCTTGTATATCTATCCAGTTGGTTAGAATGTTGCGAAGATTTAAGTTTATTTTCAATACAAATTATTCTGTTTTCAGACTTTATTAATATGTCTATTTTTTCGTATTCCGTAATTGTTTCTAAAACTTGAAAGTTTTGAATATTAAGAAAGTCAGAAATAAAATCGTTTTTTTGATCAGAAGTTAAACTTTTATTATCATTTGATAATATCCATTGTAATATTTGGGAATGAATTTTTTCCATATCAGCAATTCCTAAATATTCAAAAAATGTTCTATTCATTCAAGGGGCGGTTTTAATATTTACTAACTCGGTTTATCTAAACTTTGCTTTTGTTTGACATACTTCATGTAAGGGATAAAACAAGAAAATATTTTTGTGCTAAAATGGATTAAAATGCATTAGTTACTGAGTAAACTCTGTAATTATGAGTTGTGCTGGTCGGTTTGGGTTATCAGCAATTCTAGACAAAAATCATCGTTTGACACTATCCCGAAATAAGGGTAAGTTCTCCGATTTGGTTTCTGTAATCTAATTAACAATTACAGCTCCAATCGCGCATCGTTGTATTGTTGTTCCTTAATAGGCGTATGTATTGGAATCTGACGCATGCGCTTTCTTTTTACTTTTTTCATAGTTTTCATAATTTGTTTCGGGATATCAACTCCTCTTCTATTATTTCTGGCCATAGTTTATTTATTAGGTATAATGAAATTGATTAAAAATAATTTGATTGCTAATGTAGCATATCAATAGTCCTCTTTATTAAAGTCCAGATTTACCCCTTCATCTTTTAATAAACTAATCTCCAATAGAATATCTTCTTTACAGGCCTCGTCTGTATATTCTGCGGCTTCTGGATAGTAATAATACGTTTTAAAGTATAATAAAACCTCTTTGTGTAGCAACGCATTTTTAAGCCCGTAATAGTATTGTACTTTAAAACTTAAAAAGTCATAAAAATCGTCATCATCATTCGCTATAAATTCTGAATATTTATCGGGAAACCCATCAATATTATAGTTTTTAGAAACACAATAGTCATAAATTAACGATACAATATCATAATCGTAGCTTTCCATTTCTTTGATATCGTCCAAAGATTCTGAATTTGGAATTTTTAATATCTTATTTTTATACTCAATAACTTGCTGTAAAGTGTTGTCTGTATTCATATGTTTTTACTTATCACTAATACGTTCCAGATCATTATTATCCTCTTCATCATCCTCCACAATTTTAGAACTGTCATTACTTTTATTTAAAAAATTAATATAATTACTAAGAAGTCCTCGAATTTGTTCTGCAGCAACGGGATTTGCAGAATGCACGCGAAACTTTAAATGACTTAAATCTAATCCCGATTCGTAAACCAGCCATTTTGCAGCAGCCAAACCATCTGGTGCTACTTTTCCGCTCTCATCTAAACCCAGATCATTATCGAAACTTATAAATTCAGGAAGGCCATTTAGTTCGATGTATTTTACAAAGCCCTCATAACATCTTACCACATCAAAATCTGAAACTTTAGATTTCGCGTATACCATATCGACAGTTCTTAAATCATCTAAAAAGAGCTTCTTTTTCATACTTAATAACAAAGTTTACTGAAAAAATCTTCCGCCTCTTCTTCAAATATGTCTATAGGGATACGGTGGGCCAAATCGTTTCGTAAATGAATATCATACTCTGGATGCTCAACTATCGTGTTTGCAAGAAAAAGGATAGTTTCTTTCGGGTTTACAACGTCATCTGCCGTACCTAAAATAATATGTTTCAGTATACTTTTTTGATAAGGCAATTCAGGGATATTTTGCAATACAGATCGTTGTGCCAATGCAGGATTAAAAAGCAAAGCCGGGCGTTGCAATGCATTAGAAACATAATACCCTGCAAATCCTCCCATACTACTACCAATAACAACATTGATATCTATTTCTTTATAACTTGATATAATTTGGGCAATACTGTCGGGTGTGTTTTCAAAATCAATTGCTGGAGCATATACGGAACCGAAGTGTTCTAAAATTGTTCTTTTTTCTGCACTTAAACTTCCATTTAAGCCGTGAATATATAGTATGTTCATAATTTATTCAATTGTTCTAATAGTCATTTAAGTATGTTTCACAGCAAGCTTTTATGAAGCTACAGCAGTAGTATAATTATTTTCTTAATGCTTTGGGTGTCATTTCGGAATTGTATTTTTTTCCATCCTTTTCAAAGAACCACACATTCGAAATCTCCCGAACTTTTGGTAAATCGAGGTCGTCAGTTGTAATTTTTTGTTTGATAATTCTCCTAAATTTTCTGTTTGCGAATCGCTTACATGCCTTTTCTGATGTTGCAGATGTAATGCCGTGAATTTTTGTTTTCTTTATGGATCTACTCATAATTCTATCAAGTAAAGTAATGTTATTCAACAAATGTATATTGTCTACCCGTCAAAACATGTCGGTGTAAATTTTAATTACAATGATTTAAAATATTCGTAAATCATAACCATCGCCAAAGTATCTAGTTCGCAATATTTTAAAAGGCCTTTTGCTATTTCCAAACGTTCTCTTTCCTGCATCGTCTCAAACTGTAATTTGCTATATGCCGTTAATGCAGCGCCACCATCCGCAATAAGGTTCATTTCCGAAACCAGTACTTCCAATTGGTCTTCAGACCAATCTTCAAATAAAGCGGGAAGTGTTTTGTAAGGACTAATAACCACACCTTCTTTTATATTGATAAAGACATGATCTTCATTAAAATTCTTACTAGTTACTTGTATATCTTCTATAGGGTTAGCATATTTTTCTTTTAAAAACACACTCGAATTTAATACTGCTGGCAAAATAGCTTTAATGGATATCGATCCATTGGTCATAGGGTGATAATAATAATCCTTTACTACACGGTACAGATCTATCATATCACGTTCGCCTTGCCATGTTTTAGTGCGACTTCCTGTGGAGTGTGTAATACGTTCTATAAATGCCTGAAGCTCGGTTTTATCTGGTTCATTGGAATCCGCTAACTGATCATGTATTTGGTTTAAAACTGTATTTTCATGATTATGATATCTGAATATACTTCCCTCATTTTTTTCCAATGCTTGTTTTAATGCTCTTACAAATTCGAAATTAGGAAATTCACCAACAGCTGCATTTAAATATTCTGTAGCATGTTCTACACGATCGTCTTCATGCACGATATGATGGGAAAACTGAAACGCCGTTTGTTCGTAAGGGTGTCTGCCTGAGGTAAAAGGCAAAGCCACCATAGAGGTTTCAAAATCAATAAAATTTAAAGGATAAACCCAAGTTGACATTTCCTGCTTTAAGCCATCTAATTCTATAAACGGAGTAGTGTCCTTCTCTTGCTGTTTTTCCACTTGAATCCAACGTCTTTCTGAATTAGAAATTTTATAGGCTTCAGGTATAGGCTTTATATCCGACTCTGATAATTCAGATATAAAGTATTTACCAGACTCGATTAATTGCTTTGCACCTCTGAAATTCCAGACATCATAAACCTTAGGTTGGTTTGCCGCTTGTTTTGAAATTTGTAATTGAGAGGTCCAGCAATCGTGATACCCACTTTTAGCCTCTAGAGTCGGTGTTTCTGTATAAAATTCACAACTCTTGCACTGGCTTCCAATAGGCTCGATTAATTTCTTATCCTGAGCGTAATGATCTCGAAACATAAAAAGCAATGCTTCAAAACTTACACCTTCATTTAAAGGGTTAGTTCTGTAAATAAATTCAAGCTCTTGTTCTATACTAATATCAGCCAATAAATTCTCTCCAAGATCATCTAATTCCAGGCCTTCCTTTTTTAGTATTCCTGTTCTTAATTCGGATGATTTTGAAATTTTAAAACTCTGATTTATACCATCAACCGTAGCAACAGCATCTTTATTTACCAGTTTTAAATAGGGTTTAATTTTCCAATCTGGATGGCATTTTTGTATTACATATTCTTGAAATGCAACATCATAAAGGTAAGCAGACCACCCACCGGTTAACCCCCCGCGTTTTCCTATGAAAGATTCATGGTTATTTGCACTTATCGATTTTGCCTTAACTTCAAAAAGATTTATATGATTACCTTTTTTTTCTAAAATATCCACCCGTATAAATAACCCGTCGTACAGAAAGGCCGCTTCAAAAATAACCACATTATCTTGTTGTAATAGCTTTTCTGTTTTCTGTACCAATAGATCGTAATTCCAATCATCACCTAAAATCGCAACTCCATCAGGGTATTGCATTCGCGCTAGTTCTTCGACCTGAAATCCACCTTCTGCCAAGGCTTCTAAAAACGGATTGGAGAGTTGTTGGTTTACATATTCAGATTTACGTGTATAAAATAATTTTGTAGGACACTCTAAACCCAGTTTAAATCTGGATTTGGTGAGATAACGTTCCTTGCTCATAGTGGATTGGATTAGTCTTTATATTTGTTGTAAATTTTTTCTATTTCTGCTTTTATATGGTTCCTGTACCACTCTGGCTTTAACACTTCAACTTCCATACTCATTTTCAATATCTGGATGTCAAATTCATAATTAGGAATAATATTATAACCCACTTTATAATATCCAGATTCAGTATCGGGTAAAATGTATTGGGATTGATGAAGCGGTAAACTTTTAAGATATCGCATGTGTTTTTCATGGGTTTTTAAAACAATATTTTCCAATGAAGCTTCATTTACACGTACCCCAACAATGTTACTGAATTTGTTTAAATCTTCTTCAAAATCCTTTCTTATTACAGTCATAAGGTCACCTTGTTTTAAATCACTCAGTCTGTCTATCCCGAAAATACGTATAGTGTTCAAACCATCAACAACGCCTATAACGTACCACCGGTTTAAATATTCTTTAATCATTAAAGGTGAAATGGTATACTGCTTCTTCGTGTCCTTATAATAATTATAATGCTCGAACGATAATTTACAACCTTGTTTTATAGCGATTAAAATAGGAGAGAGGTTTTCTATACCATTTAAAACAGGTGTGTTTTCAAAAAGTATGTACTCCTTGAGTTTGTTGTCGCTCATTAAACCTTCGGAAAAAATTTCACTTATACTTACCAATTCCAAATATTTGAAAAAAGAGATTATGTCCACACTTTCTTCTTCATTTATATAATAGCCCCTGTATTTTCTACAATGAGAGATCTCGATTCCAAAATCGTTTCTTATACTCTTTAGTTCTCGTTCTATTGTTCGTTCTGAAACTACAATATCTTGATCCTTTAAGTATTCCATAACTTCGGATTTGGAAGGATAATGTTTGTTTTTTATAAAATTTAAAAGAAGAATCGTCCGTTTTGATAATGATGGATTTGACATTTGATAGTGTTTTAAATACAGTGGTTTTGTTTTACAATTTAAAAATAATATTTTAAACCGACACATGTTGTCGGTCTATGGTTGTTTTTTTGACTCGTAATCAAATTATAGAAGTTATGACCACTAAACTAGACCATATTAAAGCCCAATTAGAATACAAACAACAGCGCCTAGAAAAAGCCAATACCATATTAAAAACAGAATTTTTCGGAATAGATGCCGCTATCGATCAAGTTTGCGCAAACATTCGTACTTGGTATATCTTAGCCGATTTTCAAGAACGCCCTATTGTGGTCAATCTTTGGGGACTAACAGGTGTGGGAAAAACCAGTTTGGTGAAACGCATTATGGAACTTTTGGACTTGAATGATTCAGTCTATCATTTCGATATGGGAAATACGCAAGACGAAAGTGATACTAACATTTTAAATATTCAAAAAGTAATTGAAAGTGAAGATTCTAAATCGCCAAGAGTAGCTATTATTCTGGATGAATTTCAGCATGCAAGAACTTTAGATGAAAAACGTTGGGAGTCTGAAACCCCTGAAACACGATTAATTTGGGAACTTTTAGATACAGGCATCATTTCAAAATTAAAAGAAGATAAGAATGAAGACAAAACCTTAAACCTCTCTAAGGCCATCATCTTTGTAATTGGAAATCTAGATGGCGCTTACCAAATGGTTGATAACTTAAATTCCGAGATTCACGCTGATTATTTTCATGCTTTGTCTTTAAAAATAACCCTTCCTAAAATTAAAAAGGCCTTGGCCAATTTATTCAGAAATGAACAAATTTCTAGACTAGGCAATAATCATATTATTTACCCTGCTTTATCTTCAGTTGCTTATAAACAAATAATTGCCAAAGAACTAAAACAAATCACCAATAAATTAGTTTTGTACTCTGGTATACAATTTCATTTGGATGATTCCTTAGAGCATTTAATTTATAAAGAAGGAGTTTTTCCGTCTCAAGGAGCGCGTCCCATTTTTACTACGGTAAATACCATATTAAAATCACAGATCCCTAATATCATATCTGAAGTTCTTAAACTCGATATAGCAATCCATAACATTGACTTAAAAGTCGAAAACTCTAAGCTTGTAGCTCATTACAAACATGGAGCTAAAATTGTTAGCACAAAATCATTTGATGTGCATCTGGTTTTGGAGAATTTACGCGTAAACACCTTTGACGACATACAGGCTGTCGTCGCAGTTCATGAAAGCGGTCATGCAATAATTTCTACTTTTCTGCTAAATGAAATTCCAGAACACGTACATTCTAAAAGTGCCGATGAGTTTCCTGGTTTTGTACTTTCCTTACCGGAATGCGATTTCCATTACAAAAAGGAAATATTCAATCGCGTAGCCATGTATTTGGGAGGGATGGCAGCCGAAGAACTTGTGTTTGGTAAGGACTACGTGACATCGGGTTCCACCAAAGACATAAGCAATGCAACAAGTTTCTTAACCAATATGTACAAATTAAGTGGTCTGGGTGATTCTCCGTTACGTTATGATAGTTCCGATGTAAGAAATAATGCGTATCACAATGTTATAACGGTTGAAAAGCAAATAAAAGAAACCGTTGAAAAGGCTTTAGAACTAGCTAAGACAACACTAAACAGAGAAATGAAACTATTGTTAGTGTTGGCCGATTACTTATGTAAACATCCTCAAATAGAAAAGGAGGACTTAAAAGCGATGATTATACAATACGGAGTATCTAAAATCGATTTTGAAACCGATAAAACTAAATTTTATTATCTAGAAACTTTGCAATCTAAGGTCAGGTCAATTACGGCAGATGAAATGCAAATTACAAAGGCAGGAAGGGATCTTAATCGTAGTGCTACCAAGATAACTTTGGCAACTTAAAAACCAATCGAAATACTTTTTTTAATGGCTAAGGCATTTATATTTGTAGTAGCCCTAATTCTTAAACACAATGAAAAACACTTATATTATCGCTTTGTTGCAACTACCTAAAATAGGGCCTGTGTTAGCAAACAAAATTATTAAATCAATACCTTTTCAAATACGCTCTTCAGAAGATTTGAATAGCGCACTTATAGCGGCACAATCTCGTTTAAAACGCATTCCTGAATTTTCTAAAGAAGTTATAGATGAAGCTGTTAGGAATGCTGAGGATATTTCTTTAAAAGCAAAACACTTAGACATACACGTAATCTCTATTTATGATGAGAATTACCCGAAACAGTTTCTTGAAATATTAAATCCACCTGTGGTTATATATGTTCAGGGAAACTTAAATACCTTAAAACAGAAACGCCTTTTGGCGGTCATAGGGGCTCGTGAACCTTCAAAATTTGGTTTGGAAGCAGGTTATAATATTACAAAACACTGTTTAAAACAAGGCGCTGTAATTGTTAGTGGCTTGGCTCAGGGTTGTGATACTATGGCGCACACTTGTGCTCTGGAAAATAATGGGAAAACTATTGCGGTTTTACCATGTGGCCTTGATAAAATTTTTCCGAAACAAAATAGAACATTAGCACAACAAATTTTAGAACAGGATGGGGTATTATTATCAGAATATCCTCCAGGTACAGCCGTTCAAAAAAACTATTTTATCCAACGCAATAGACTGCAAAGTGCTTTAAGTGATGGAGTTATCATTATAGAATCGGAAATAGAAGGAGGAACCATGCATACCTTTAAATTTGCTAAGGCGCTTCAACAACCTATAGGGGTATTGCATCATCCATTAGAATATCGCACGATAAAGTCAGCAGGAAATACCGCAATTCTGGAAGCTAATCAAGGTATTAAGTTAGATAGTAGTAATGCTATTAATGACTTTATTTCTATGACCTTTGATCAACCAATGCGCACGCTTACGGCGGTTGAATCTGAACAGGATTAGCTCCAAAACCCTTTAGCATGAAACATAAATATACTAGGTGTATTATTGCTGGCAGTAGAACGTTTGAAGATTACCAAACCTTAAAACACCAATGTGAAAAGTTGCTAGAAAAGCTTAAACATGTACAAATTATTTGTGGTGGCGCCAAAGGAACCGATGCTTTAGCTATACAATTTGCTAAGGAATACCAATACGAGCTGGTAGTTGTGCCGCCAGACTGGAAAACATTTCAAAACGCAGCAGGATTTGTTCGCAATGCTGCTATGGTAGAATATAGCGATATGCTTATTGCCTTCTGGGATGGTGAAAGTTCTGGAACAAAACATATTATCGATTTAGCCCAATTGCGCGGTTTGGAGGTATATGTGTTTCGGGTGTAGTAGTAATTTTATTATCCCTTTATTGAAAACGAATATCTCATTTAAATTAAGATTATGACTTTATACGATTTAATATTAACAAACTCATGGGCTAGCGTCGAAATCATTTTACTAGAATTGTACCCCGAAGAGCAAAATCAACTGGAAGATTACAAACAAGTTTATAAAAAACTACAACATTTAATTCCTATACCCAGTAAAACCCCATTGATTTTAAAGGAGCTTAAAGATGATTCGTTGCCTGATGCCGACGAGACTTATGTTGAAATATTTTGTCCCATATCTGAGGAGGAAGACGAGCCTTTTGCTATGGAGTTTGCGTCTTGGGCAGAATGGCTTGGTAAGCCAATTGCAAAAGAGAATCTAGAAAATTTCTCGGCCTTTGAAATTATAGTCCATTGTTTGTGCGAAATGACCTTTATATCTTTTGATGAAAAAGACATTAATAATTCTTTTGCTCGACTGATGAAATCATACGAGCAAGCGCAATACTTATTAGACAATCCAGATAAAGCAAATTTTCTTCCTATAGATGAGTATTTTAAAAAGTGGGATGAAATGTTTGGATGAAATTATAGCTAAAAGTAAAATACAAAATTGTGTAATTATATTTAAATATCGAAAAAATAGAATGACTTGTCTTTTAACAATAGTATGACTTAATTTGTAGGAATAGAGCTATGCTTTTTTAATTCCTGTTTCATTACAAACAATAAATTTTATGGAGAGAAATACAAAGGAAAAAATTATAAATGTTTTAGATAATACAAGAAAAATAATCCAACACAACGAGGAATTGGCTTATGCAAAAGGTGAATTGTTTAACATCTATAATATTTTAAACCTCAAAACTGATGAAGTTCGTACCCATTCGGCTTTTTTAGGAGAGTTACTTAATCCTGATGGTACGCATCTAATGAAAGATGCATTTCTTAAGGCTTTTTTTAAAATTTTGCCTACTGAGGTGTATAACGATTTTAATTGTGATAGTGCCACTTTAAAAATCGAACATTATATCGATGTGGTTGATAATTTAAAAGATATTGGCTGTAGATCTGGAGGTCGAATAGATATTTATTTATCGGATGCAGCAGGTAATTCAATCTCAATTGAAAATAAAATAGATGCAGGAGATCAATTAGGACAAATAGAACGTTATTGTAATTATAATAAGCCGAAAAACAAGGTGCTTTATTTGTCTAAATATGGAGATGAACCAAGTGAAGAAAGTATAGGTAATCTTATTGCTGGTGAAGATTATCACATAATAGCTTACAATAATGAAATTTTAAATTGGTTGGAAGATTGTCAAGCCATAGCGTCAGATCAACCTATTCTTAGGGAAAGCATAAAACAATATAAAATACTAATTCAACAAATCACTAATACTTTGGGAAATAAATTAGAAAATGAGTTAAATGATGTTATCATTAAAAATCTTGAAGAAGCTGCTCATATCGCGAATAATTACAACAAACTAATTAACAAATTAAAAAAAAGATTCAGAGATCAATTAGCAGCTAACCTTAAAAGTAAATTAAAGGATTATAAAATAACAGATAAAAGAAACGTAGACCAAAGATCGGCAGCTTTAATGTTACGTAAAGAAAATCTTCATAAAGAGCGTCTTTGTTTCGGAATTGAAGGTTTTAGTGGGATTGGACATAAAGACGGTGTGTTATTTATAGGGATTTATGATAAGAATGAAGTATTAAATTTAGATAAAGATTTTAATAAACTAACCGGTTGTTGGCCTCATTTTACTGAACTTACTTTTGATGAAAAGAAGATTTATCTATCAGATTTTAAATTTCTTCAATCTTTAAATGATGAAAAAAAGTTAAACGAAATAGTTGAAAAGGTATCTTCTCAGGTCGCAACTTTTATTGAAGCTAACAAGGTTTTATTACAAGGTATTAATAGTTCGAGTGCAAATTAATTCGACAAGAAAAAAAGCTGATTTAGTTGCAGAGCTTTTATTCTCCTAGTATGTTTAAATAAATGCAATAATGCTAGTTTACATAAAAACATCAAACCGTAGATTTAATTTATTTTTAACTGTGGTCTGTTGTTTTTATTTTAATACAGATGTTGTTTATGCTAGTTTTGACTTAAGGATTTGCATGTCTTCACTTACTTTTCTATCCAAGATTTTAGCGTAATGCTGGGTTGTTTTTAATGATGTATGGCCTAACATTTTACTTACCGATTCAATAGGTACACCATTGGTTAAGGTTATTGTAGTGGCAAAGGTGTGCCGAGCTAAATGAAAAGTAAGATTTTTGTTGATATGGCATAAATCTGCTATCTCTTTCAAATAGGCATTCATTTTTTGATTGCTTAAGACAGGTAAAACTAAGTCTGTATCTTTTATATCGGGATGTTCTTCATATTTCTGTAAAATAGCTTCAGCGGTAGGGAGTAGTGGGATATTGCTCTTGGTTGACGTTTTTGTTCTGAAGATTTTAATCCATCTATCACCATCTATGCCTATAATAATATCTTTAGCACTCAATTGTTTAACATCAATATAAGCTAACCCTGTAAAACAGCAAAAAATGAAGATATCCTTGACTTGTTCCAGTCTAGGAATTTTTATTCTTTTATCGATTATTTTTTGTAATTCAGTTTCTGTAAGAAATTCTCGATTTACAATTTTAAGACGTGATTTCCAATAATAGAAGGGATCGCTTTTAATCCATCCATTAGCATAGGCTATTCTTATAATTTTTTTAAAATTAGTAATATATTTTACAGCGGTATTATGACTGCAATTCCGTTTGGATTTTAAATAGTATTCAAATCCATTTATAAATTCCAGATTTATTTTGGTAACGGGATAGTCTGTTTTTTTTAAGGAGGTAGTTATGTAATCTCCTAAATGTTTTTTAGCTGTCCTATATCGTTCGGCGGTTCCTTCAGCATAGTCTTTTCCAACTAAGCTATCAACCATAGCATTGTGATCAGCAAATATTTCCAATATCATTTTGATATCTTCATTTTTTCCCAAATAGGCATCACGTAAATTTTTTGCCGTGATTTCTTTCTCTGCTAAAATAAATTCTTGTTCTAGTTTGTATAATTTAATTTTTATGTGATTTAGGTAACTATTAAGAGTCTTAACTTTTTCTGAAAAGCCCATTACTACATTGGCTTGGGCATTCCATTTAGAGATGTGTACCTTCTTATTAATACTCAATTCGGCTCTTTTTCCATTTACTGTAATTCGTAAATATATGTTTGCGTAACCAGTGGAATCGGCTTTACTTTTTTTAATATAGTATAAAAGTGATAAATTATAGGTCATGATTTCCTCCTTTTTTCTTTGAAATTACAAAAAAATATTTTAAAACCTACCCTTGTATCTTGTTGTTTTTCAGGTTATTGTAATTGATTCGGTGTCACTTATTAAAATATTTTAGGTGACACCGAATTAGCCCCTTTTAATATGATATTATATGGTGTTATATGAAATTTGAAGAATTAAAAAACCCCGTAAACATTGAAGTTTACGGGGTTTTGTTTTAATTTGGTGTTTACCAAGCGGAGAAAGAGGGATTCGAACCCCCGGAGGTGTGACCCTCAACAGTTTTCAAGACTGCCGCATTCGACCACTCTGCCATTTCTCCTGAGTGCCTCATCAAGTATTCCTTGAATGCGGGTGCAAATATAACACCCTTTTTCGATTCTTTCAAATTTTTTTATTGAAAAATGAAACTTTTTTTCGGAAGCTGATGTAAGTTTTTGTTGTATAGTGAGTTATCGGAAAATGAAAAATCAGAATTATGAACTTGAAAGTTAAAAGTTGGAGATTTAAGACCGTAACTTCAATTTTAAGCCTTATTTTTAGGCACTATTTTTTTAATTTATGGATATTATAAAACAATTAAAGTGGCGTTATGCGACTAAGAAATTCGATGCAACTAGGGTAATCGACGACTCAAAAATACAAATTCTAAAACAGGCTTTTAATTTAACGGCAACTTCTTATGGTTTGCAACCTGTTAAGTTGATAATCCTTAAGAATAAAATCATGCAAGAGCAATTAGTAGAGTTTTCTATGAACCAGCAGCAAATAAAGCAAGCATCGCATGTCTTGATATTTTGTATAGAAACAGCAATAGATAAAGTTTTTGTAGAGAATTACTTTTCCCGTGTAGAAACTTTAAGAAATACACCTAAAGAGGTCTTGTTACCGTTTAAGGAGTTTTTAGTCGATGATTTTGAAAAAATGGAGCAATCTAAAATCGAAGACTGGGCGACTAAGCAAGCTTATTTAACGATGGGAAATTTACTTACCGTATGTGCCATTGAAGGCATTGACGCCTGTCCTATGGAAGGGTTTGAACCACAGAAATACGACGAGTTTTTGCAATTAGCAGACAGAGGTTTAAAATCTGTTTTAGTACTTCCTATAGGGTATCGTGCAACAGACGACCTCTTTTCGGCATTAAAAAAAGTGCGTAAACCTATAGCCGATGCTGTAATTCATTTTTGATCAATAGTAATTGTTTGTCCTGCATATTGAAACTAAAAGTAGTTTTTTATGTATGGCTTTAATTGTACATTTGGCCTTAATTTTAAAATAAAAACATGCCAGGATTTGAACTTTTTGGTCCTTCGGAACGTAAGGAAGTTAATGATGTATTAGATAACGGAATATTAATGCGCTATGGTTTTGATGCCATGCGTAATGGACATTGGAAAGCCAAGGCTTTAGAAACTGAATTACAAAACGAGTTTAAAGTTAAACATGCACAGCTTGTATCTAGTGGTACTGCAGCAGTTTCTGTTGCATTAGCAATTGCGGGAGTTGGAGCAGGAGACGAGGTGATTTTACCCACTTTTACTTTTGTTGCTAGTTTTGAAGCCGTTTTAATGTTAGGTGCTATACCTGTTTTAGTGGATATAGACGATACTTTAACCTTAGATGTTCAGGCAGTAAAACAGGCGATTACTTCAAAAACCAAGGCTATTATGCCCGTGCATATGTGCGGTAGTATGGCAGATTTAGCGGGGTTAAAGGCGTTGTGTAATTCACATAATATAAAATTGATAGAAGATGCCTGTCAGGCGATAGGAGGTACATATAAAGGTGAATTTTTAGGAAGTTATGGTGATATAGGGTGTTTCTCTTTCGATTTTGTAAAAACGATAACTGCTGGCGAAGGCGGAGCCATAATTACAAATAACGACGAATATGCCACATGGGCCGATCAGTTTAGTGATCATGGTCACGATCATGTTGGTTCAGATCGAGGAGCAGAAAGTCACCCTTATTTAGGCTATAATTTTAGAATATCAGAATTACATGCTGCAGTTGGTTTAGCCCAATTAAGACGATTAAAAGATTTTATAGCTTTACAGAAAAAGCATTATACAATAATTAAGGAAGCACTTAAAGCCATTCCAGAAATTGTGTTTAGAACGGTTCCCGATGGCGGAGAAGAAAACTATTCGTTTTTAAGTTTCTTTTTACCAGATTTAAATACAGCAAACAAAGCGATGCTAAAGTTTAAGGAAGTTGGTATAGACGGGTGCTTTCATTATTATAACAACAATTGGCATTATGTAAGACGTTGGGAGCATTTAAAGGAAGCAAAAAGTTTGTATCCTATAGCACCACATATAAAAGAAGCTCTAGCCGAATTAAAAACAAAGGAATTTAAACAATCAGATCATTTTATAGGAAGAAATATTTCTTGTCTTATAAAACTCTCTTGGTCTGAAGCAGAGACTAAGCAAAGAGCAGCCAAAATGGTAGAAGCCATTAAAAGTGTTTTATAAAAAGAGGAAAGAGTAATTCAAGCATAAAAAAACCGACTCTTAAACGAGTCGGTTTTTATTTATAAGCGAAATTGTTATACAATTAGGCTAACGCCTTATTTTACTTTGTTTACTATTGCTTCAAAAGCTTCAGGGTTGTTCATTGCTAAATCGGCTAAAACCTTACGGTTTAATTCGATATTGTTAGCTTTTAATTTACCCATGAATTGAGAATAAGATAATCCGTGTAGTCTAGCTCCAGCGTTAATACGCGTAATCCATAAAGCACGGAAAGTTCTCTTTTTGTTTCTACGGTCTCTGTACGAGTATTGCATCGCTTTATCAACCGCGTTTTTGGCTACTGTCCAAACGTTTTTACGACGTCCGAAATAACCTTTTGCTTGCTTAAGAACCTTTTTTCTTCTGGCTCTTTTAGCTACTGAGTTTACTGATCTTGGCATTTCTTAAATGTGTTTTTTGTAGTAGGCGATTCTAAATGTTTTTTTGAATGCTTTAAATTGGCCTAACTCCAGGGTTATAAAATTATTTAAACCAGAACTACGTTTTATTTTAAACGCAATTGTTCTTTTATGCTGTTAACATCGTTATCGTGAACTAGTCCACTGTGAGTTAACGCTAGCTTACGCTTTTTAGACTTCTTTGTTAAGATGTGACTTTTAAAAGCGTGCTTTCTTTTAATCTTACCAGTACCGGTTAACTTAAAACGTTTTTTGGCACTAGATTTTGTTTTCATTTTAGGCATCTTGTTCTCCTAGTTTTAAATTCTTTCGCTTATTATTTTAAACCTGAAAAAAATCAGGGTTTATTTTGTTTTTTTAGGAGCAATAAACATCGTCATACGTTTTCCTTCCAATTTTGGCATTTGTTCTACTTTACCAAATTCTTCAAGGTCTTGAGCTAAACGTAATAACAATATTTGCCCTTGCTCTTTAAACACAATAGAACGTCCTTTAAAAAACACAAACGCTTTTAGTTTTGCGCCTTCTTTTAAGAACTTTTCTGCATGTTTCTTTTTAAACTCGTAATCGTGATCATCGGTTTGTGGCCCAAAACGAATCTCTTTTACAATTACTTTAGTCGCCTTCGATTTTAAAGCTTTATCACGTTTCTTTTGTTCGTAAAGAAACTTTTTATAATCCATAACTTTACAAACAGGAGGCACTGCTTTAGGCGAAATTTCAACAAGATCTAACTCTTGCTCTTCGGCAATGGCTAAGGCTTGTTTTATGGGATATATACCTATATCTACATTGTCACCTACTAATCTAACTTCATCAACTCTAATCTTAGAATTGATTCTATGCTGATCTTCTTTTTCTACCCGTCTCGGGGCTTGTTTTTTTCTACGTATTGCTATGGCTATAAAATTTTAGTTAAACTTAACTTTTTTAAAATTGTTTTAATGTTTTGTGAATCTCGGTATCTACAATTTTAGCAAATTCTTCTATTGTAATTGCTCCTAAATCGTCTCCACCATGTTGACGCACAGATATTTTGTTTTCTTGCTCTTCGTTTTCCCCAATGATTACCATATATGGGATTTTTTTCATTTCGGCCTCCCTAATTTTCTTCCCAATGGTCTCATTTCTATGGTCTACGAGGGCGCGAATTTCGTGATTTTCTAGCAAATTTAAAACTTTTTCGGCGTATTTTTCATATTTCTCGCTAATTGATAAGATGATAACTTGCTCAGGAACTAGCCATAACGGGAAATTTCCGCCAGTATGTTCTAATAAAATGGCTATAAAGCGCTCCATACTTCCAAACGGCGCACGGTGTATCATTACTGGTCTGTGAGATTCGTTATCGCTGCCTTTGTACGATAAATCGAAACGCTCTGGTAAGTTGTAATCTACTTGTATGGTTCCTAATTGCCATTGTCTGCCCAGAGCATCCTTCACCATAAAGTCTAATTTTGGACCGTAGAAGGCTGCTTCACCAGATTCTATAACATAGTTTAAACCTTTGTCTTTAGCGGCATTAATTATGGCTTGTTCTGCTTTTTCCCAGTTTTCTGCCTTACCTATATATTTATCTGGATTATCTAAATCTCTTACAGAAACTTGGGCGGTAAAGTTTTCGAAACCTAAAGAACCGAAAACATAAAGCACTAAATCGATTACATTTTTAAATTCTTGATCGAGTTGTTCTGGTGTACAGAAAATATGGGCGTCGTCTTGAGTAAAACCTCGTACTCGTGTTAAACCGTGCAATTCGCCACTTTGTTCGTAACGGTAAACCGTTCCAAATTCAGCGAAACGTTTTGGTAAATCTTTATAAGACCATTGGCTGCTGTTGTAAATTTCGCAATGGTGCGGACAGTTCATTGGTTTTAATAAAAATTCTTCACCTTCTTTAGGCGTGTGTATGGGTTGAAAGCTGTCTTCGCCATATTTTGCATAATGTCCAGAGGTAACATACAGTTCTTTTTGGCCAATGTGTGGAGTAACTACCATTTCGTAACCCGCTTTCTTTTGCGCTTTTTTAAGGAAGTTTTCTAGACGTTCTCTTAAAGCTGCCCCTTTTGGCAACCATAAAGGTAAACCTTGACCTACTTTAGAAGAAAAGGTGAATAATTCTAATTCTTTACCTAATTTTCTGTGATCGCGTTTTTTTGCTTCTTCTAATAAGTGTAAATATTCTGTAAGTTCCTTTTGTTTTGGGAACGAAATACCGTAAACACGAGTTAATTGTTTGTTGTTTTCATCTCCTCTCCAATAGGCACCAGCAACCGAAAGTATTTTAACGGCTTTTATAATACCAGTATTAGGAATGTGTCCACCACGACATAAATCGGTGAATGTAGAATGATCGCAGAATGTTATTGTACCATCTTCTAAATTCTCTATTAATTCGGTTTTGTATGCGTTGTCTTTATAGGTTTCTAAGGCTTCGGCTTTAGAAATGGCTCTCATATTAAAATCGTGTTTACCACGGGCAATGTCAAGCATTTTAGTTTCTATAGTTTTAAAGTCTTTGTCGGAAATCACATGATCGCCAAAATCGACATCGTAATAAAAACCATTTTCAATAGCTGGTCCAATAGTTAATTTGCTTCCTGGGTATAATTCTTCTAAAGCCTGCGCAAGCACGTGGGCCGAAGAATGCCAGAATGCTTTTTTACCTTCATCATTATTCCATGTATATAATATTAACGAACCGTCGGTGGTTAATGGGGTTGTGGTTTCTACGGTTGTACCATTAAAACTTGCAGAAATTACATTTCTTGCTAACCCTTCGCTAATGCTTTTAGCGACATCCATAGGAGTAGAATTCTCCTCAAACGATTTTATACTACCATCCGGTAATGTGATCTGTATCATATTATATATTAAAATTGAAGAAGCAAAGATAAGAGTATCTCAATAGAGATACAATATATAGTCGTAAATTTAGATGTTAAGTGCCTGTAAAAAGTGTTTAGCACGATACCTTAATATATATACTATAAATTGTGTTTTAATATTTGAGGTATTGTATTAGGTTTGTTATTTAAAAAAGTGAAGGTAAAAAAACGACAAACAATAAGTTTATATTTTGATTTGATGGTTGAAGCAGTGCCTAAAATAATCTGTATAATGATTTTTGCTGTAAGTTTTCATGATGTTGCTCAGTAAATGGAAGGTAATATTATAGTTTGGGAGTACAACAATAAATTGCGTGTGCAAGATTTTGAAGGAAATTTAGATGTAGATGCGTTAGGTGATGCTAAGACGTCATATAAAATAGAGATCTACCCTAGAAATGTACTTGTAGATGAAAATGATAATATTAAAAATTATAGAAGTCTTACAGTAAAAGCACAATTCTATAAAAAAGCGTCTTGGTTTAAACAAGTGGTAGATTCCGAAGACTTGTTGGTTCACGAACAATTACATTTTGATATAGCTGAACTGTATGCTAGAAAAATCAGAAAACAGTTTGAATATCTAAAAATGAAGGGAGAGACCAGGTTTGAAATATATTATGGAGTTTATAAAAACATCTGGCAAGCGTGTAGAGAGTATCAAAAGATCTATGATGGCGCTACTATACATGGGTTCGATAAGGCTGCAAGCGAGAAGTGGGCCATAAAAGTTATAAGTCAATTAAAGGAGTTAGATGCCTATAAAAGCTGAATGCTTATCTGGTTTTGTAGATATGAAATGATTTGAAGTATCCGAAATTGAATATTGTGAAGTCTCAACTCGCATAATTCCAGTGTATTAAAAAATAATTCAAAAAAACACCTCAAAAAGTTTGTTTGAGAAAAGAAAAGGGGTGTATATTTGCACCCGCTTACGGCAAGAGGGATATAAGAAAAGGAGTAAGCAAACGTTCATTTGCAGGCAAGCGATAGGGTTTAAAATTAAATTTAAAAAATATCAAAAAAAGCTTTGTAGATTTAAAAAAGGTTGTACATTTGCAGCCGCTAAAAACGGCAACGTTTTTAGAAAGAAAAGTTCATTGTAAGTTGTGTTTTGTTGGTTGAAAGGTTTGAAAAAAAACTTTCAAAAAAAATCAAAAAAACATTGCAAGGAATGAAAAAGGGTTTTATATTTGCACCCGCTTTCAGACGGAAGTTTTGAAAGAGAAAGTAAAGAAGAATAAAAGTTCATTAACATATTGAATTGACAGCGTAGATAACAACTGGAAACGGTTGTTGTCAATAAGAAGAGAATAAGCCATTTTGAGTACTGGAAAATTCCATTAGTTGTTAAAGATAATAGTGGAAACACTTAAAAATTTAACGATGAAGAGTTTGATCCTGGCTCAGGATGAACGCTAGCGGCAGGCCTAACACATGCAAGTCGAGGGGTAACGGGGTGCTTGCACCGCCGACGACCGGCGCACGGGTGCGTAACGCGTATGCAACCTACCTTTTACAGGGGGATAGCCCAGAGAAATTTGGATTAATATCCCATAGTATTATTGGATGGCATCATTTGATAATTAAAGATTTATCGGTAAAAGATGGGCATGCGTTCTATTAGCTAGATGGTGTGGTAACGGCATACCATGGCAACGATAGATAGGGGTCCTGAGAGGGAGATCCCCCACACTGGTACTGAGACACGGACCAGACTCCTACGGGAGGCAGCAGTGAGGAATATTGGACAATGGGCGGGAGCCTGATCCAGCCATGCCGCGTGCAGGAAGACTGCCCTATGGGTTGTAAACTGCTTTTATACGGGAAGAAACACTCCCTCGTGAGGGAATTTGACGGTACCGTAAGAATAAGGATCGGCTAACTCCGTGCCAGCAGCCGCGGTAATACGGAGGATCCAAGCGTTATCCGGAATCATTGGGTTTAAAGGGTCCGTAGGTGGACGATTAAGTCAGAGGTGAAATCTTGCAGCTCAACTGTAAAATTGCCTTTGATACTGGTTGTCTTGAGTTATTATGAAGTGGTTAGAATATGTAGTGTAGCGGTGAAATGCATAGATATTACATAGAATACCAATTGCGAAGGCAGATCACTAATAATATACTGACACTGATGGACGAAAGCGTGGGTAGCGAACAGGATTAGATACCCTGGTAGTCCACGCCGTAAACGATGGTTACTAGCTGTTCGGTCGCAAGACTGAGTGGCTAAGCGAAAGTGATAAGTAACCCACCTGGGGAGTACGTTCGCAAGAATGAAACTCAAAGGAATTGACGGGGGCCCGCACAAGCGGTGGAGCATGTGGTTTAATTCGATGATACGCGAGGAACCTTACCAGGGCTTAAATGTAGAGTGACAGGTCTAGAGACAGACTTTTCTTCGGACACTTTACAAGGTGCTGCATGGTTGTCGTCAGCTCGTGCCGTGAGGTGTCAGGTTAAGTCCTATAACGAGCGCAACCCCTGTTGTTAGTTGCCAGCGAGTGATGTCGGGAACTCTAACAAGACTGCCGGTGCAAACCGTGAGGAAGGTGGGGATGACGTCAAATCATCACGGCCCTTACGTCCTGGGCTA